>NZ_JBEZDU010000001.1:0-1128369 GCF_040648495.1 Nonomuraea sp. NPDC049129
GGCGAGGAGCTGTTCACCATCACCGAACAGGTCAAGATCCTGGCCGAGGCGGCCGGCCGGGACATCGCGATCCGGCCGGTGACCACCGCGGAAGAGGTCGTAGCCTCCCGATTCCCCAACGGGGCACCTCCGGCGCTGGCCGAGGCCATCATCGAGGGGTTCCACCTCATGCGCGCCGACACCGCCGGATTCCGCACCGACACCGTGGAACGCCTGCTCGGGCGCAAGCCCCGCACCTTCGCCGACTGGTGCGCACGCAACGCCGACGCCTTCCGGACCACCTGATCCGCATGAAGCCGCCAGCCGGCGACGACGTAGGCTGGGCGGAGTCACTTCTGCTGGATTCCCTCCGCGAAGCCGCCGCGCGCTCGGGGTGGCCGGAGGAGCTGCTGCCGCCGGATCCGTGGCCGCAGGTCACGCCGGGCAGCCGGTTCGGTTCGGCGCTGAGCGAGTGGTGTCGCCGTGCCCGCGCCGGGTGGTGCTGTTCCTCGACGAGATCGACGCCCTGCAACAGCCTGGTCAGCATTCTCAGCCAGCTCCGCGACGGCCACAACGCACGGCCAGAGGGCCATCGGACAGGGGGAGTGGAGATCGCCAACCCAATTTACCGAGAAGTCCTGCTACGGGTTCTGGGCGCTCGCACGGAGCGGTTCGTGAGGGCCGATCCGCGCAGCTTCGTGCTGCCGGACGGCCGTTTCGACCTGCCGCGCCTGCTGCAGGAGTTCGTCGTGTTCTGGCGCGAACACGGCGAAGTCCTCATCCGGCAGGAGGGCTACCACGAGGCCGCCTGCCAGATCATCCTCATGGCCTTCCTGCACCGCCTGGTCAACGGCGGAGGCCACCTCGACCGGGAGTACGCCGCCGGCACCAAGCGCCTGGACGTGCTCGTCCGCTGGCCCTACACCGGCCCCGAAGGCGAACGACAGGTGCAACGGGAAGCCATGGAGCTGAAGGTCTGGCGAGCCAGCGAAAACGACCCTAAGCCTGACGGACTCGCGCAGCTCGACCGATACCTGGACCGCCTCACCCTCACCACCGGCGTGCTGGTGATCTTCGACCGGCGCCCCGAAGCCCCACCCTGGAAAGAACGCGGCGGATTCGAGCAGGCGGCCACACCGTCCGGCCGCCAGATCACCCTTCTGCGGGTGTGACGGCCGCCCGAACGCCTCACCCGCCGACCGGATATCGATCCTGTCAGCGGCCCCACGCGGACAGCACGACGTCGACGAACGCGACGCCGCGTCCGCGCCCTCGGCGCGCAACGCCGCCAACCGCTGCGGGATGAGAGGCTCCTCCGCCTCGTCCGCGCCATAGGCGGGAGCGATGACCACGAGCGCGCTGACCAACTCCGGATGCTCGACCGCCAGCGCGGTGACCACCTGGGCGCCCATGGAGTGCCCGATGGCCACCACCGGCCCGTCCAGCAGCGGCACGAGGTCGCCAGCCAGGTCGACGGGCCGGTATCCGCTGGCGGGAGCCGGGGACCTGCCGTGGCCGCGCAGGTCGGGGGCGATCACCCGGCGCTCGCCGAAGTCCAGGGCGCGCCACGTCCGGTGGTCTCCGCCCCAGCCGTGCACCAGAAGCAGCGCAGGCCCGTCGTGGCCCCGGGTCTCAACGTACAGCTTCATACCGAATCCGCTCGAAGCGCGCCGTGCAGCCCTCGCCCGCCAGGTCCTGCACCCAGAACCCGGCGAACGCGCCGGTGAAGCCGAAAGCGCGCATCTGGCCGTCAACGCGCTCGTCCGCATGCTCATCCGACAGGATCGTCGCGTCCAGCTCGGGGCCGTGGTTGAAGCGCACGACCGGCCCGTCGAACTCCACGCGCAGCCTGACCTCGCCCGCCGCGGGGCCCAGCAGGTGCTCGGTGCGAGCGCCCCGGTCACTGCTGGTCAGCACGAGCCCCTCGGTGGTCACCGCGAGATAGAACCAGTTACGCGAGTTGTAGTACGCGGTGATGCCGGCGGACTGATGGACGGTGCCGGGCTCGAATCGCATGACCGCCTCCAGCGAGCACTTCTGAGCGGTGACCCGGTGGGCGACCAGGCTCGGGCTGCGCAGTCCGTACGGCGACTGACCACCGTGCACGGTGAGGCCGTCGTGGTCGGCGGTCAGCCAGTCCGGCGAGGGGGGTCGCCGCAGCGTGCTCCAGTCCTGCTCCAGCCCGTTCCAGCCGTCGGCCGCCGGCCACGGGTGGGCGGGCAGCGCGGGCGCGGCCACCTCCACGGCGGGCACGCCGCCCGCCACGCGCGGCCAGCCGTCCACCCACTCCACGCGTTGCAGCGCGCTCTCGCGGCCGAGCACGCAGGTGCGGTTGTGGTAGGGCCGGGCCACGAGGTGGGCGACGTACCACTCCCCCGCCGGCGTCTCGACGAGGCAGCCGTGGCCCGCCTTCTGCAGCTCCAGGCTCGGGTCGTGGCGCGAGGTGAGCATCGGCCCGGCCGGGTCCTCCTCGTACGGCCCCGCCATCGAACGGGAACGCAGCACCGTGACCCCGTGCTCGTACCCCGTGCCGCCCTCGGCCACCATCAGGTAGTACCAGCCGTCGATCTTGTACAGGTGCGGACCTTCGGTGATGTTGCGGTTGGGCAGGATCAGCTCGGGTTTGCCGCCGTCGAGGGACTGCAGCTCGATCCCGGCGAACCCGCGTCCGGGGCGGGAGTCGAAGACCATGTTGAGCAGCCAGCTCCGGCCGTCCTCGTGGTAGAGGGCGGCGTCGAAGCCGCGGCCGGGCAGCCGGACCGGGCCGGACCACGGCCCCTCGATCGAGGGCGCGGTGACCAGGTAGTTGGCGATGTCCTTGTAGCCGAGCGCGTAGTTGTCCATCACGCCGTAGACCAGGTGGAACAGCCCGTCGTGGTAGGTCAGGTCGGGCGCCCAGACGCCGCCGGAGTCCGGCACGCCGGACAGGTCGAGCCGCCCGCGCTCGGTCAGGATGCCGCCGAGCGGGCGCCAGTTCACCAGGTCGCGGGAGTGGTGGACGCGTACACCGGGATACCACTCGAAGGTCGAGGTGGCCAGGTAGTAGTCCTCCCCCACCCGCACGATCGACGGGTCGGGGTGGAAGCCGGGTAGGACGGGATTGCGAATCAAGCTCATTCCTCCGAGAAAAGCATGAGTGCTACCTCGCTGTTCACTGACCCTTGAGATACGCGTCGGCCTGCTTGGCCATCTCCGCCTGGAGTTTGGCCAGGCCCGCCCGGTCCAGCGCCTTCTTCAGCTTGTCCAGGCCCTGGTCGACGTCCACCGCGCCGATGAACAGCGGGTTGGCGAACTGCGTCATGGCGGCGGTGACCTGGGCGTTCTCCCGCTTCACCGGCTCAGGGTCGGGGACGAAGCTGGCGTACGGGTCGATGGTGAAATTGTCGATGTCCTGCGCCCAATCGAACCACTTCGCCTCGGACTCGGTCATCTCCTTGATCCGGCGCTCCAACTTGGCCCGCCAGGCGAGGGCGAAGCCGGGGAAGGTGTAGGTGGACACCTTCTCGTACTTGTCGTCGCCGACGGGCTTCCAGTCCTTGCCGGGGATGCCGTAGTTGAGCAGGTCGTGGTTCTCCTTGATCGACGCCCAGTCCTGCAGCTGCATGGCCTTCTCATTGCTCTGGCCCTTGGCGTTGAGCACGACGAAGTTGTCACTCTGGAAGGTCTGGTACGGCTTGGCGTTCGCACCGCCCTTCAGCGGCATCACGTTCGCGATCATCGCGCCGGGGACGTTCTTGGTCAGCTCGGGCAGGGCCGCGGAGGACAGGCCGTCGGTCATGGCCCAGGCGGTGGCGACGCGGCCGGCCTTGAACTGGGAGTCCAGCGCCTTCGAGTCGAGGGTGAGCGCGTTCTTGTTGAACAGCCCGTCCTGGTAGTACTTCCGGACCAGGCGCAGCGCGTCCATCATCCCCGGAGCCTCCCAGAACGGGATCGGGTGGGACGAGCCGGTCTGCTTGCCGTCGGCGGCCAGCACGAAGTTGAGCGACTCGCCGGTGAAGGAGGCGAGGCTCATGTTGGGGTTCTCCCACATGTACGGGTTGAGCCAGCCGACCGGGTTCCACGCCACCAGCAGCTTGGGCAGCCGGGAGTTCAGCCCGATCGGGGTGATGTCCTTGTTCTTCTGCTTGACGTCGTACCAGAACTTCTCCAGCCCCGCGAAATCCGTGATGTCGCTCATGCCGTACTTGTCGGCCAGGTCCTGGCGGATGCTGAAGTGGTGGAAACGCGCGACCGAGTTGATCTGGGGCAGGCCGTAGAGTTTGCCGCTCCACCGGTTCAACTCGATGATCTTCGGGTCGATCGTGGCGGTCAGGTGGGGGTACTTGCCGCTGGACAGCAGGCTGCTCAGCTCGACGATCGAGCCGCTCGCCGCCAGCTGGGTCATGTTGAGCCAGCGCGCCTGCAGCGCGGTGTCGAACTTCTCCCCCGCGGTGAACTTCAGCAGCGCCTGCTGGCCGTAGCTGGTCCACGGGATGAACTGCGGTTTGATGGTGAAGCCCAGGTCGGCCTGGAGCTTCTTGTTGACCTCGGCCAGTACGGCGTCCCAGCCGGCCGGCACGTCGCCGGGCAGCAGGAGGCTCAACGCGAGCGCGCCGGCGGCCTGATTGTCGGCGGCCTTCGGCTGGGAGGAGCAGGCGGCGAGGAAGGCGGCTACGGACAGGCCGCCGCCGGCGGCCAGCAGGCCGCGCCGGGACATGGTGGGGTTGGACACGGTGACTCCAGAAGGTGGGGGGATCAGCCTTTGGTGGCGCCGAGGGTGATGCCCTTGACGAAGTAGCGCTGGGCGAAGGGGTAGGCGAGCAGGATCGGCCCGATGGCGACGGTGGTCAGGGCCAGCCGGAGCTGGTAGACGGGAGTGGCCGTCTCGGCCAGCTGCGGCAGCATCTGCGTGAAGGAGATGTTGGAGATGAGGTTCTGCAGCACCAGCGGGAGCGGGAACTTGTGCACGTCGTCGATGAACAGCAGCGCCATGAACCAGTCGTTCCAGTAGTGCACGGCGTAGAACAGGCCCACGACGGCCAGGATCGGCTTGGACAGCGGCAACGCGATCGTGAAGAACATGCGCAGCTCGCCCGCGCCGTCGATCTTGGCCGATTCGAAGATCGACTCCGGCAGCTGGCGGAAGGCGCTGACCTGGACGAAGACCAGGAAGGGCATGACCAGCAGCGGCAGGATGACCGAGAAGTAGCTGTTCTGCAGGTGCAGATACTGCGTGACCAGCAGGTACAAGGGGACGAGGCCGCCGGAGAACAGCATCGGCAGGTAGGAGAAGACGGTCAGCGGCCGGCTGATGCCGGGCACCCGGCGGGCGATCACCCAGCTCAGGCCCGAGGTCACCGCCAGGGACAACGCCGTGCCCACCACGGTGATGAAGACACTGGCGAGGTAGGCGTCCAGCACCGCGGGACCTGTGAAGATCATTTTGTAGGCGGTGAGATCGAAATCCGGGAAAAGGCTGTATCCGGTCGTGGCCAGCACGGACTCGCTGGTGAACGAGCCCGAGATGATCATCCAGAAGGGGATGGCGCAGGCCAGCACGGCCAGGCCGACGCCGACGATGCTGAAGACGGTGAACGGTTCCAGCTTTCTGCCGCTCATAGGATGCTGGTCTCCTTGGAGTACTTGCGCTGGATCAGCACCGCGATCACCACGAGGATGAAGCCGACGACCGACTGGAACAGGCCGATCGCGCCGGTGGTGCCGAAGTCGCCGAGCTGACGCAGGGCACGGAAGACATAGGTGTCGATGACGTCGGTGTTCTCGAACAGGGTGCCGTTGTCGCCGATGATCGCGTAGATGGTGCCGAAGTCGCCGTAGAAGATCCGGCCGACTCCCAGGACCAGCAGCACCGCGGCGGTGGGCTTGAGCAGCGGCAGGGTGATGCGCCAGGCCATCTGGGCCCGCGAGGCTCCATCGATCATCCCGGCCTCGTAGACCTCCTCGGGGATGCCGGTGATCGCGGCCAGGAAGATGACGCTGAGGTAGCCGCCGAGCTGCCAGACCTTCACCAGGGTGAGGATCCACGGCCACGGTCCCGGCTCGTTGTACCAGTCCACCGTGGGCAGTCCGAGGCCGGTCATGGCGTCGTTGACCGCTCCTCCCCCGCCGGAGGCTCCAGCGAGCAGGACCTGCAGGATGATGCTGATCACGACCGGGGAGACGAAGTAGGGGAAGAAGACCACGGACTGGGAGGCCCGCTTGAAGAAGGTGCCGCGGATCTCGTTCAGCATGATCGCCAGGAGGATCCCGGCGGCGAGCGTCGCGCCCAGGAACAGCACGTTGAGGAAGAGCGTGTTGAACAGGATCCGTGCCGCGTCCCCGGATTCCAGGAAGTAGGCGAAGTTCGCCAGCCCGTTCCACGGGCTGCCGAAGATCCCCAGGTTGACGTCGAACTCCTTGAACGCCACCACCAGCCCGGCCATCGGCAGGTAGTTGAAGACCAGGAAGAAGACGACCGCCGGTAGCGCGAGCAGCCCGACCGACCAACCCGTCCGTCCCGTCACCTTGCCACGTGTACGGCGTTTGCGGGCGGCCGGCCCGGAAGGCGGACTCGTCTGAGACTCGTGCCTCGTCTGTAGCGTGCTCATCACCTAGGTCCCGTCTGAGGGGCAGCAGCTGACTCTCAAAGTTCGATAGAAACCGGTCGCTGCGAACGCTACGACTGAGGGACGTCTGCCTACAAGGTCGCGTTACGAATACGTTACATACGAGTGTATGTACTGCTGCGACGCCATCCGTTGACCGGAAGTGGCCGCGCCTCTAGCGTAGAAACCGATGTCTATCGAATGGAGGGCTTCCCCCGTGTCCCCACGCCCGAAGGCGCTGTTCGCCATGCGCGAGGAACACCTCGCACTGCTCTTCCCCGCGCCCTTGCTGCGGCGGCTGGACACGCTGGCCGACATCGACGTGACAATGGTCGCCGAGCGTTTCGACGATCCGCGGCTGGACCTGGCCGACACCGAGATCCTCATCACCGGCTGGGGCTGCCCGCCGGTGGACGAGGCGGTGCTGGCCGCCGCCCCCCACCTGCGGGCCGTGCTGCACGCCGCCGGCTCGGTGAAGGGCCTGGTCACCCCCGCGTGCTGGGAACGCGGCCTGCTGGTCTCCTCGGCGGCCGCGGCCAACGCCGTCCCGGTGGCGGAGTACACCGTCGGCACCATCCTGCTGGCCGGCAAGGGGGTCTTCGCCCTGAGCGAGCGCTACCGGCGCGAACGCGGCTTCACCCTGGCCAAGATCGAGCCCCTGGTCGGCAACAACGGCCGCAGGGTCGGCATCGTGGGCGCCTCGCAAATCGGACGCCGGGTGATCGAGCTGCTGGCGCCGTACGATCTAGACATGTGCCTGTACGACCCGTACACGCGGGTTCCCGGAGTGCGGCGAGCCTCCCTCGAGGAGCTGCTGCGCAGCAGCGACATCGTCAGCCTGCACGCGCCCGCCATCCCGGAGACCCGGCACATGCTGGATCGCACCCGGCTGGCGCTGATGCCGGACGGCGCGGTGCTGATCAACACCGCCCGTGGATCGCTGGTCGACACCGACGCGCTGGTCGCCGAGCTGAAGTCCGGGCGGCTGTCGGCGATCCTCGACGTCACCGAGCCCGAGCCGCTGCCGCCCAGCTCGCCGCTGTTCGACCTGCCCAACGCCTTTCTCACTCCACACATCGCCGGCTCGCACGGCAACGAGGTGGCCCGGATGGGGGCTCTGGTCCTGGACGAGTTGGAACGCCTGACCGCGGGGCAGCCTCTGGCGCACCGAGTGACCGGTGACGACCTGGACCGGGTGGCTTGATGAATGTCGATCGTGCCACCGTCCGCGACGTGGCCGCCCGGGCCGGAGTCTCCCCCTCCACGGTGTCCCGGGTGATCAAGGGGGACTACCCGGTCGCCCAGTCCACCAAGACACGGGTGCTGCGGGCCATGCGAGAGCTGGACTACGTGCTCAACGTGCACGCCCGCGCCCTGTCCGGGGCCAGCACCAAGACGGTGGCGTTCGTGCTGGACGACGTCACCGGCCCGTCCTTCGCCTACGTCGCCAAGGGCGTGGAGCAGCAGGCCACCGCTGAGGGACGCCTGTGCATGGTGTGCGCCACGAACGGTGACCCCGCCCGGGAGCTGGCCGTGGTCGAGGCCATGCGCGAGCAGCGCGCCGACGCGGTCATCCTGGTCGGCGGCGGCGCGCTGGACGACGCCTACCGCGAACGCATGTCCCACTTCGCCCACGCCCTGGACAAGGCCGGCTCCCGGCTCGTGCTGTGCGGGCGGCCGCCGCTGGGCGACGACGTGCCCACCACCGTGGTCGAGTACGACAACGAGGGCGGCGCCTACGCCATGACCAGCCACCTGCTCTCCCAGGGACACCGGCACATCGCCCTGATCGGCGCCGACCACCCCGGCCAGGCGAGCACGACCAAGCTCGACCGGGTGCGCGGTTTCGTCCGGGCCCACGAGTCGTTCGGGGTGCCCTACGACCCGGACCTGATCGTCCCGGCAGGCTTCGACCGCGCCGACGGACAGGCCGCCGCCCGCCGGCTGATCACCCTCGGCGCCCGGTTCACCGCCGTCTTCGCCGCCACCGACATGGTCGCCATCGGCGTGCTCGCCGCACTGCGCGAGGCCGGACTACGCGTGCCCGAAGACGTGTCGCTGGCCGGTTACGACGACATTCCGTTCGCCGCCGACCTCTCCCCCGGCCTCACCACCGTACGCATCCCCACCGAAGAGCTGGGCAGGACCGCGGTCAGGCTCGCGCTCGACCGCCGGCAACCCCAGCACGTCGTCCTGGGCACCCACATCGTGGTCCGAGGCTCGGTCGGTCCCGCAACCCCGCGCTGACCGTACGAGGCCGGTCGTCAGGACGGCGGGTCCTCGGAGGCGGGCATCGTGAAGAATCTCAGGAACACCGGCCGCGCTCCCGGCGAGGCGTCCTCCTGCGCGCGGCCGAATCTGGACAGCAGTTCCATGTACGCCTCGAAGAACTCGTCGAGTTCTTCCCGGGTCAGGTGAGTGAGCCCGCGGGACGCCCTCGCCCACTCCCCGTACCGCTGGTGGTCTCGGAAGAAGCGCCGGGCGAGTTCCAGCTCCTGCTCGACCTTGAACTCGGTGATCTCGTCGAGGAGCTTCTGCGACTCCTCGTCCATCTCACCCGGCGGGGGCCACCTCAGGTCGGCGCTGATCTGGCGCCACCAGCGCTCCTTTCCGTTCGACCGCTCGGGGATCTCCTCGATGAACCCGTTGCGCTCAAGCTGGCGCAGGTGATAGCTGAGCGTCCCGGTGTTCTCACCGAGCGCCCGGCCGAGCGTGGTGGACGTGGCCGGGCCGTGGATGCCGAGATGCCGCAGGATCCGCTGTCGTAGCGGATGGCCGAGCGCCTTGTGCGCACCTGGATCACTGAGCTGCCGGATCGACGGTCTGTTCGCCACGCTGTGAGCCTACCGCCCCTCGCCTTCACATTGCAGAATTTTCGCTGCAGCATTTCTTCTGCAATACTCCGTCGCGGTGACCCCCGTTGCCATGACCGACGCGACAAGGAGTGACCGATGACATCAGTGGCCGCGGACGAGCAGGCGGACGAGCACGTATCGAGACGGCGTTCACTCGCTGCCGGACTTCTGGCCCTGGGCGTGCTCCTGCTGATCGCCGTCGGCGCGATCTGGGACACCACCCCCACCGCCGTGAGCCCGGCCACCGCGCCCGACCGGGAATTCAGCGCGCAGCGGGCCTTCACCCAGGTCGAGCGCTTCGCCGTCAAACCCCACCCCGTCGGCACGGCCGAACACACCCGGGTCCGCGACTACCTGGTCGGCGAGTTGCGGCGATTGGGCCTGCGGCCCGAAGTGCAGGAGGCGGTGGGCGTCTCACCCATCGACGAGCGGGGCGACCCCATCACCGCCGGGCGCGTCTTCAACATCGTCACCGTGATACCCGGGACGGCTCCCACGGGCCGGGTCTTCGTCACCGCTCACTACGACTCGGTCCCCGAGGGTCCGGGTGCCAACGACGACGGGGCCGGTACGGCGAGCGCGATCGAGACGGCCAGAGCGCTGGTCGCGGACGGTAAACGGCTGCGCAACGACGTCGTGTTCCTCATCACCGACGCCGAGGAGGCCGGGCTCCTGGGTTCGGAGGCGTTCGTCAAAGCACACCCGCTCGCACGGGGGCGGAGCGTGGTGCTCAACAACGAGGCGCGCGGGGCCAAGGGGCCGGTGCTGATGTTCCGGAGCACGGAGTCGAACTCCGGCCTGATCTCCATGTTCGGATCGGCGGCGCCCATGCCCGTGGCCGACTCCGTGTACGCCGAGCTCATGAAACTGCTCAACAACGACACCGACTTCACCGCCTTCAAACCCGGCGGGATGGCCGTGCTGGACTCCGCCTACGCCAACGCGGGGACCCTGTACCACAGCGTTCTCGACGACCCCGCGCACGTCGATCTGGCGGCACTGCAGCAGATGGGCGACAACACGCTGGCCCTCGTGCGCGCGTTCGGCGGCACCGACCTGGCGCGGCTGACCACCGGGAACGACCTGGTCTACTTCAACGTCCCGCCCGGCCTGCTGGTTCGCTATCCGACCTGGGCGGCCTCCGTGCTGGGCGGCGTCGCCCTGGTGGCGGCGCTGGCACTGATCTTCCTGGCCCGCCGCCGGGGCGTGGTCACGTTGCGGCGCACGCTCCTCGGCACCGCGCTCGCCCTGATCCCGATCGCGCTCGGGGTGGGCGCCGGTGTCTACTTCTGGGACCTGCTCAAGGCGATCCGCCCCGAACTCAGCGGAACCGCCACCACGACGCCGTATCGCCCGGAGCTGTTGTGGCTCGCCGTACTGATGCTCGCGAGCACGATCCTCATCGCCTGGTACGCGCTGCTGCGCCGTCGCGTCGGCCCCGCCGAGCTGGCGCTGGGCATGCTGACCTGGGCGGCCCTGATCGGTCTCGGACTCGGCATCGTGTCGCCCGGCGCCTCGCACCTCGCCGCGTGGCCCGCCTTGGGGGCGGCGCTGGGCGGGCTGGCCGCACTCCGCTGCCCGCCGCGGTGGCGCGTCCTCATCCTCGCCGCCGCTCTCGTACCGGGCGCCCTGATCCTGCTGCCCAGCGCGTGGAACACCCTGCCGACCGGCCTGCAGTACGCGGGCTACGCCCCCATGCCGCTGATGATCCTGTTCGGCGGCCTCCTGCTACCGCTGATCGAGGTGATCTGGCCGCGCAGGCGTACCCCGCTGATCCCGCTGACGGCGCTGGTCGTCTCCCTCGCCCTGGTGGCGGCGGGCCTGCTGGTCGAGCCGATCGACAAGGAGCACCCACGGCGAACCAGCCTGGCGTACGGCCTCGACACGGACACCGGCAAGGCCGTCTGGCTGACCTCGAAGGCGCCCGACCAGTGGGCCCGCCGCTATGGCGGCGCCAACGCGACCGGCCAGCTCGCGGAGCTGTGGGGCGGCGGGTCCAAGCTCCTCAGCCCGGCGAAGGCCGCCGCGCTACCGGCGCCCTCGCTGCGGGTGCTCGCGGACACGACCCAGCAGGGCGTGCGAACCCTGCGCGTCCGGATCCGCTCCGAGCGCGGAGCGGACACGGTCGGCTTGCGGGTGTACGGGGACACCGCGACGGTAGGTTCGCTGACCGTCGAGGGCCGCTCCATCACGCCCGATCCGGCGGGCTTCGTCTTCCACGCCCCGGGGCCGGCGGGGGTCGAGGCGTCGCTGACCATCAAGACTCCCGGCGACAAGATGCGGCTGCGGGTCACCGATACGAGCCGGAATCCCAGTGAGATGTCCGCGCTTCCCGGCTTCATCGCCCCACCGGACTGGCTGTTCCTCGGCGACACCAGGATCTCCGTCATCAAGGCCTACACCATGTGACGACCCGACCTGGCGATGGCGGCGGCGGTGACCGGGGTGAAGAAGTTGACGAGGTTGCCGTCCGGGTCGCGGAACAGCAGCGACCGATTGCCCCAGGGCATCGTGGTGGGCTCGGTGACGACGTCGGTGACGAACCCGGTCAGGTTCTGGTGCACGCGGTCCACGTCGTCGACGAGGAACTCGATGATCACGCTGTGGTTGTCGGCCGGGCGGGCGGACCCGGGAGCGAACAGCGGCACCGTGCGGGTGCCGGCGATCGCCAGCGTGGCCCTGGAGGTCTTGAGCTCCGCGAAGTCCTCGGTGGACCAGACCGCCCCCACCCCGGTGACCTTCTCGTAGAACGAGACGAGGCGAGCGACATCACCGGTGATGATGCGGATCGAAACGAAGTCCATGGCGTTCCTCCTGAAGTCCTTGAGCCTTGGCGCTTCGCACGCTAAGGGCAATACTGGACAGAATCGGTCCACTATCGGCCGTAGGCTCGCAGATATGTCCCGTCCTACCGGCCGCGTGCTCACCCTCCTGGAACTACTGCAGTCGGGCGGCACCCGGACGATGGCCGAGCTCGCCGACCGGCTCGGCGTCGACGGCCGCACCGTGCGGCGGTACGTCGACCAGCTCGTCGACCTCGGCATACCCATCGAGGCGGTGCGTGGCCGTTACGGCGGGTACCGTCTCGGCCGCGGCTACCGTCTGCCGCCGCTCATGCTCAACGACGACGAGGCGCTGGCCGTGCTGCTCGGCCTGATCGCCGGTCGGCGTACGGGGTTGGCGACGGCCGCCGGGACCGCGAGCGAGACGGCGGCGGCCAAGATCCGGCGGGTGCTTCCCGAACGTCTCACCCGCGGGCTCGACACAGTCCTGGAATCCCTCGCCTTCACCAAGCCGTCCGGCGAGCCGGTCACGCCGGACGCCGAGATCCTGCTCACCATCGCCGACGCGGTACGCCACCACCGTCCCGTCTCGATCAGGTACACCGATCGGGACGGCCGGCGCAGCGACCGCACGCTGCACCCGTACGGGATCGTCAACCACTCGGGCCGCTGGTACGTCACCGGCGCGGATCCCTCGATCGGCGAGAACCGGACCTTCCGCCTCGACCGCGTCACGGACGCCAGAACGCTGCCCGGCTCCTTCGAGGTACCCGCCGGACCGGACCCGGCGCAGCGTGTCCTGTCGGGGTTCGCCACCGCCTCCTACCGGTACGAGGTGACCTTGCGGATACACGGGACGGTCGAGCAGATCCGCGCTCGCCTTCCCGCGAGCCTCGCGAGCGTGGCGGAGATCGCCGCCACCACAGGCCAGGCCGTGGTGGCGGAAACCTTCCCCACCGCGGGCCAGGATCCGGCGGCCGAGCGGTGGCTGCGCGTCGAGCTACGGGCCGAACGGCTCGACTGGTTGCCCGCGTTGCTCGCCGCGCTCGACCGGCCGTTCGTCATCGAGCGTCCCGGCGAACTACGCGACCTCGTCGTCGCGCTCGCCGACCGGCTCGCGTCCCATGCTCGCCGAACCTGACCGCCCTCCACGACCCCGGCGTGGATCGGTTCAGCTGGTCACCCCAGCGGGCGTGCTGGGCGCAGGGCGGCGAACCAGCGGCCCTGCTCCTGCCAGCTCTCGGCGAGGTCGAAGCCGCTGGATTCGGCGAGCCGTCCGATGTCGTCGGCCGACACCACGGCCCAGGCGAACCAGTCGCCCGCGATGTCGGCACGGCGCAGGCGGACGCGGTCGACCCGGCTGGTCACGCCCGGGGGTTCGACCTCGGCGACGACCTCGCCGCCTGGCCGTACGAGCTCGCGTACCCGGCGCAGCAGGACACGTGGATGTCCGCCGATGCCGATGTTGCCGTCGGCGAGCAACGCGGTCTGCCAGCTTCCCGTCCGGGGGATCACGTCGAAGACGCTCCGGAGCAGCGCGTAGCCGCCCGCTCGCCGGGTCAGGTGTACGGCGCGCGGCGCGATGTCGATGCCGAGAGCGTGCACGCCCCGATGGTTCAACGCGACGGTCAGCCGGCCGGGACCCGATCCGATGTCGAGTGTGGGGCCCGCGCACCGGCTCAGCATCGCCTCGTCGCCGTCTATCGGCTCGAACCAGCCGGCCACGTTCAGCGGCCGACGGGTCCCGTCGGCGTGCTCGATCTCGACGGTGGCGCCGGACAGGGCCTCGGCGTAGATCTCACCTATCATCGGCGCGCGCCCGTCTCGGCCGGCTGTGTCAGCTGGGCCAATGGCGCCACCTCAGCCAGCGGTGTCACCTGCGCCGAAGGCGGCGCCATCTCGGCCAGTGTCGCCGCGAAGCGGGAGCCGGGAGCTTCGGCGGCGACGTGGAAGGCGTCGGCGGCCGTGTCGATGTCGGTCAGCTCGGGCAGGTGCCGAACGCTCAGGCCGGCCTCCGCGAGCCGGTCGAGCTGGGCGCGGCCGGTGTACGGCTGGGACATGGGCACCCCGAGGAGCAGGCGCGGATCGGGCCGCCGCAGGCCGAGCAGCCAGAAGCCGCCGTCGGCCGACGGACCGTAGACCGCGTCGTGCTCGACCAGGGCGCTGGTGGCCGCGTCCAGCAGGGCGGGGCTGACCTGCGGGGTGTCCATGCCGATGAGCACGACCGGCTCGGGGCGCAGCCGGTAGGTGTCGGCGAAGGCGGCGGCCAAGCGCTCGTCCAGGCCGTTCCCGCGCTGCGGGATGACCACGAAGCCGTCGGGCAGCCAGGTGCCGGGCAGTCCGTCCAGGGCCAGGACGCGTTGGGTGGCGGGCGCCCGTGCCACGGTGGTCAGGCTGTCTTCCAGCGACGCCTCTGCCAGGCGGGCCGCCTGGCTCGGCGTGAACGGTGGCGTCAGGCGGGTCTTGACGCGGCCCGCGACCGGTTCCTTGGCGATGACCACGAGCTGCGCCGCCCCTGGAGTGATCTTCATGGTCCGACAGTAGGGCCGGTGACCTGGGGCGACCCTTACGGGATTGTTACGGGTGGCCGTCTCTTACGCTGTCTCTTACGGGGTTGTTACGGGTCGCCGTGGCGACGGCCCCAAGCGGGCAGAGGGTGACACGCTCGGTTCGTGAGCAGACACACGGTGTTCGCCGGCGCGACGCTGGTCGCCCTGGTGCTCGTCCTGATCAGGATGGCGTTGGGCGGGCCCGGCCTGCTCGACTGGTACCTGCTGGCATGGGGGTTGTTCGCGGCCGCCTTCTGGTGGGCGCGCAAGGTGCCGAAGCGGGAGCTGACCCTGCTGGTCGTGGCGGGCGGGATCGTGGTGACCGCCACCGGCCTGGTCGCGCCGCCGAGCACGAGCACCGACTCCTTCCGGTACGCGTGGGACGGCCGGGTACAGGCAGCCGGGCACTCGCCGTACGACTACGCGCCCGCCGATCCGGCGCTCGGCCCGCTGCGCGATGGCTGGCTCTTCCCCGATGACTGCGCCGCGCCCGGCCTCGCCCACTTGGCGGAGGGAGTCTGCACGCGCATCAACAGACCGCTCGTGCACACCATCTACCCGCCGCTGGCCGAGGGCTATTTCCGGCTGGTGCACTGGTTGTCGCCGGATGGGGCGCGGCACAAGCCGTACCAGGTGGGTGGCGCGCTGATGGCGATCGCGGTGCTGCTGGCACTGCTGCGATGGATCGGTGTCAGACAGGCGGCGTGCTGGGCGTGGTGCCCGGCCGTGCCCGCGGAAGCGGTCAACAACGCGCACGTCGACATGCTGGGCGTACTGCTGGTGGTGCTCGCCTTCTGCGTGGTCCGGGGCAGAGGAGCGCTGCTCGGCGCCGGGATCGCGGCCAAGCTGCTGCCGGCCGTCACGCTTCCCGGCGCGCTGTCCGGGGTGCTGCGCGACGGGGTCGCCTGGCGGCGTGTCCTGGCCGTCGTGCTGCCCGCCGGGGCCGTCGTCGTGCTGGCCTATCTGCCGTATGTGCTCGCCTCGCGGGCTTCCGTGCTGGGCTACCTGTTCGGCTACCTCCAGGAGGAGGGCTACGAGGCGCCGTCGGCGAGAGCGCGGTACGGGGTGTTGCGGCTGGTCATGCCGGATTCTTGGACGCCGTTCGCCGCCGTCGCCGTCCTGGGTCTGGTGATCTGGCTCGTGCTACGCCACGGTGACCCGGACCGCCCATGGGAGGGAGCGCTGCTGGTCAGCGGATCGCTCCTGCTCCTGCTCACCCCGGCCTACTCCTGGTACGCGCTCCTGGTCGTCGCGCTGGCCGCCATGGACGGGCGATGGGAGTGGCTGGGGGTGGCGCTGGCCGGTGCGGCCGCCTACCTGTTCGGCCCGTCCACCCTGGCCTATGCCCTGGCCACGGTGGGGGTCGTCGCGGGCTGGGCCGTACGACAGAGGCGTGCGGCCGGCAGCCTCGAGGAGGCAGGAGCACGATGATATTCATCCAGACGCTCTCGGCCAGGTTCACCAGCCGCCTGAGGTCGGAGCAGGTGTCGGCCCGGCTGGGCATGTGGCTGGGGATCAGCTTCACGCTCGCCTTCGCGACGGGGCTGTTCAGCCACTTCACCCAGCATCCGCCCACCTGGCTGCTGTGGCCGTCGCGGCCGGTCAACCTGTACCGCGTCACGCAGGGCCTGCACGTCATCGGCGGCATCGCCACGGTGCCGCTGCTCCTGGCGAAACTGTGGGCCGTCTACCCGAAGTTGTGGCAGTGGCCGCCGCTGCGCTCGGCGGGCCACGCGGCCGAGCGGCTGTTCGTCCTGCTCCTCGTGGCGGGGGCGCTGTTCCAGCTCGTCACCGGTCTGATGAACATCGCCTACGACTACGCCTGGCCGTTCGGATTCATCCAGGCGCACTACTGGACGGCTTTCATCGTCTACGGCGCGCTCGTCGTCCACGTCGTCAACGAGTGGGCCAAGCTCCGGCGACACTTGTGGACCAGGGTTCAGGACCCTGACCGCCGTCGCTTCCTGTACGCGATCGCCGCCGCCTGCGGCGTGGCCGCCCTGGTCACCGTGGGCGAGACCGTCGCCCCGCTGGACCGGCTGGCCGTACTGGCGCCGCGCAACCCGCGCATCGGCTCCCAGGGTGTGCCCGTGAACAGGTCCGCGCTCGCCGCCGGCATCACCGAGGCGATCAGCGATCCGGGCAGCTACAGACTGGTCGTGATGGGCGCCGTCCGCACGCCGCTCTCCCTCACCTACGCCGATCTGGTACGACTGCCGCAGCACACGGTCAGCCTGCCCATCTCGTGCGTGGAGGGCTGGAGCGTGGAGTGCGAATGGACCGGAATCCGGCTGCGCGACCTGATCGCCCAGGCAGGCGGCTCCCCGGAGGCGTTCCTGACGGTCGAGTCACTCGAACAGAGCGGCTACTACCGCAGCAGCGAGGTCCGGCCACCGCACTGGAACGATCCGCTGACCCTGCTCGCACTGAAGATCAACGGCCGGACCCTGGACGCCGACCACGGCTACCCGGTCCGGCTGATCGCACCGAACCGGCCCGGGGTCATGCAGACCAAATGGGTCACGAGGGTGAGGGTGTCATGAGGTGGCTCGGATACGCTTTCGGCGGCGCCCTGGTGGCGCTCGGCTTCGCCGGGCTGCTCATGGACAGCGACCCGCCCGGCTGGGCGTTGTGGTTCGGCGGCGTCCTGATCGCGCACGACGCCGTGCTGGCGCCCGCGGTGCTGCTCGCCGGCGTACTCGTGGCCAGGGCAGGCGCGGCGCTGAGGGCATGGTTGATCGTGGCGGGGATGGTGACGCTCGCGACTCTGCCGACGGTCTTGGCGCTGGGCAGGCGGGCGGACAACCCGTCGATCCTGCCGCACGACTACGCGCTCAACCTGCTGATCGTCCTGGCCGGGACCGGGCTCGTCGCCGCCGTCATCCGTCTCGCAGGACGGCTCGCATATCGGAGATCGCCCGAACGGTCCCGCGAACGGTCCCAGTGACCTTCGACCGCCCGCGACGGGCCAGGTAGCCGATGTCGACCTCGGCGATCCGCCACCCGGCGCCCGCCGCCCGCAGCACCATCTCCAGCGGGTAGCCGAATCTGCGGTCCCGCAGCCCGAGCGCCAGGAGTTCGGCCCGGCGGCAGGCCCGCATCGGCCCCAGGTCGTGCAGGGCCGCACCGGTACGGCGGCGCAGCTTCGCAGCCAGCACCGCGTTGCCCAGCCTGGCGTGCAAGGGCCACGACGCGCCAGGCCGGCGCACCCTCCTGCCGAGCACCAGATCGCTCTCCCCGCCCAGGACCGGGGCGACGACCTCGGGCAGTTGCCGCGGATCGAGGGAAGCGTCGGCGTCCATGAAGCACACCAGCTCGGACGTGGCGGCCAGCAGCCCCGCGTGGCAGGCCGCCCCGAACCCGCGCCGCGGCTCGCTCACCACCAGCGCGCCCAGCTCCGCGGCGATCTTCGCCGAGGAGTCGGTGGAGCCGTTGTCGGCCACGATCGGGCGGTAGCCCGGCGGCATCCGCTCGAGCACCCAGGCGAGGGCGGCTTCCTCGTTCAGGCAGGGCAGCACTACATCGATGGTCGTTGTCATGGCGTCCCCAGAGCGGGTCATGGCGTCCCCAGAGCGGCGGTGGCGAACTCCTTCATGCCGGTCTCGAAGCCGATCTCGGCCTCGAACCCGAGCTCGGCGCGGGCCCGGCCGGGCGCGGCGACGATGTGCCGGACGTCGCCCAGCCGGTATTCGCCGGTGACGACGGGCTCGGGCCCACCGCGCTCCGCCGCCAGGGCGGCGGCCATCTGCCCGACGGAGTGCGGGACGCCGCTGGCGATGTTGTACGCGACCAGGCCGCCCGCGACCGGCTCGGCCTCGGCGGACGCCAGGTTCGCCCGCGCCACGTCGCGTACGTGCACGAAGTCGCGCATCTGACAGCCGTCCTCGAACACCCGGGGCGCCCGCCCGGCTTCCAGAGCCGACCTGAAGATGGCGGCGACACCCGCGTAGGGAGTGTCGCGCGGCATCCGCGGCCCGTAGACGTTGTGGTATCTCAGCGCCACCGCGCTCCCGCCGGTCTCTCTCGCCCAGTTCGCGGCCAGGTGTTCCTGGGCCAGCTTGGTCGTGGCGTAGGCGTTGCGCGGGTCCATCGGCGCGTCCTCCCCGATCACGGCCGAGCGCACCGCCTCGCCGCAGACAGGGCAGGACGGGTCGAACCGCCCCCGCTCCAGGTCGGCCGCCGAGCGTGGGCCGGGCCGGACCCGGCCGTGTTCGGCGCAGTCGTAGGCGCCCTCGCCGTAGACCACCATCGAGGAGGCCAGCACCAGCCGCCCGACGTGATGTGTGGCCATCGCGGCCAGCAGCACGGCGGTGCCGTACACGTTGACCGAGGCGTAGTCCGGCAGGTCGGCCACGTTCACGCCGAGCCCGACCTTCGCCGCCTGATGCACCACCAGATCCACCTCGGGCAGCAGCCGATCCAGGGTGTCCCGATCGCGAAGATCGGCCCCGTCGCGCAGATCGAGTCCCGACACCTCATGCCCGGCCGCCTCGAACGACTCGACGACATGACTTCCAATGAAACCGGCCGAGCCGGTGACCATTACCCTCACCTCACCGACAGTAATGATCGGAACCGGTCGGCCGAAGGAGGCGGGGACTGACGTTCGCAACCTGTAAGAACCTCGAAGCAAAGCGCCCGCACCCACCACCCGAATGCCCTCTGGCACCGAGCATCCAGACAAGGCGATTCACTCATCGTAAATATGTCATCCACTGGCCGAAATTACCGTTGCTGATGATGGGAGAAAAAGAGCGGACAAGGAGTAAGGAGACGTCTTGAAGATGCGCGCAGCGCGAATGTACGGCTACAAGCAGCCGTTGCGAGTCGAAGAGGCTCCGATTCCCGAACCGAACCCGGACGAGGTTCTCATCAGGGTCCAGGCCACGGGAATGTGCCGCAGCGACTACCAACTCCTCGACGGCTACTTCCCGGTGGAGCTCACGTTCCCCTACATTCCCGGCCACGAAATCGCGGGCCGGGTCGCTCAGCTGGGCACCGGCATCCCGGCTTCCGCCGGCTTGTCGGAAGGCGTCATCCCCGCAGGGGCTACGGCAAGCTCCTCGCGGGCTCCGCGCAGGCGCCGCGATCTGGGCGACGTCCTCGAACGAGGGCCCGAAATGACTATCCGAGATTCCCCCTGGGCTGTTACGGCACGCTGCTCCAGCACCCGCCGAGCCCGACGGAAGGGGAAAAACCCGAAAGGCGAACGTAGGTGCACGAGTCTTGCCAAGGGCTGCCAGGCACGGGGTGTCGTGGTGGATGACCAGCGGGAAGAGCAGCCCACAGGAGGCGACGCGGACGCCTGTCGGCGTGCCGTCATCATGGGCGGTCCGGCCACCAAACCGCTGCCGGAGGTACAGATCAGGGTCGACGGGGACACGATCTCACTTGCCTGAAGCTCACTCGCCAGGGCCGCGTCTCCCGCTTTCGCCAGGCGTTGCGCTGATCTGACAGCACGTGCTGGAGTCGGGATCGGGACGCAAGATGCGCTTGACATATTCGTGGCCGCAGGAAGGCTCACCATGACGACCTCGGAGATCGAGCACCGCGAGAGTTCGGCGGACCTCATCTCGGTGCTGGACGCGCGCACGCCCAAGACCGGCGGCAACGACGGCGGCTGGCCCGGTCTGACTCTTTACCGCTTCACCGAGCCGGTGGCTCCCGCATGGGAGGAGATTCAGTCACTGTCGCTCGGGATCGTTTCGCAGGGCAGCAAGGCAGTGATCGTGGATGGCAGCCGCTATGTCTATGACCCGTTCCATTACCTTGTGCTCGGCGGCAACCTGCATTTCCAGGCCGAGATCCTGCAGGCCAGCCCCCGCGAGCCGTTCCTGTCCTTTGTCCTGGAGATCGATCCGGCGCTGGTGCGAAAGGTCTCCACCGACATGCTCGGGCGGCGCTCCAGCGCGTTCGACGTGGTTTCGGAGCCGGGCGAGGCCGACCGGTGCGTCGTCTCCCCCCTCGATCCGGAACTCATGGCGGCGGTCCTGCGATTTCTGCGCTCGCTCGACAGCGGCGCCGATCGACGGGTGCTGGCGCCGATGTGCGTGGAGGAGATGGTCTATCGCGTGTTACGCCGCGAGCAGTTCTCCCGGATGCTGCACCTCGCGGCAAGGCAGGCCTCGCGGGCCCCGATCTCCGCCGCGCTCACGTTCGCCCGAGCGCATTACGCGGAGCCGTTGACGGTCAATGACCTGGCCAGACAGGTGGCCTTGAGCCCGTCCGCGTTCTCGGCCTTGTTCCGCGAGACCACCGGCCGCACGCCGTATCAGTTTCTCAAGGACTACCGGCTCGACCGGGCGCGCGAACTGCTTGTCGACCGCCGGATGACGGTCTCCGAAGTATCCCGTCACGTGGGCTACGCAAGCGTTTCGCATTTCATCAAGGAATTCCGCAACCGCTTCGGCGATACACCGGCGGCCTACGTCGACGCGCACAACCTGGAGGCAGAGCTGCGCAGGATGCGCTCAGACGTTGAGTAGGGCCGGATCCCGCCCGCGGCAGCGCGAACCGGCCGCACTGACCGCCAATAGTCATGGATTTCCTATACGGGTTCAGCGTCGTAAACTCATCCCGCGCAGGAGTGGGTACGTGCGACCGTGGCCCGCACAGTCGGCGATCCGTCATATCAATCCAGGGGGTTGGCAGGCGTGGCTGTGCCAGTTCGTCCGGGGGGCGGCGAGGCCGGGCCGGCCTCCGGCGTACGTCTGCAGATTCTCGGTCCGTTGCGACTTTGGCGTGATGGTGTCGAGCTGGATACCGGCCCCCGGCAGCAGGCGTACCTGCTCGCACTGCTCCTGGCCCGTGAGGGCCGGCTGGTCAGCACGAGCGAGCTGGTCGAGCTGATCTGGGACGGCGGCGATCCCGCCAGTGCCGTCAACGTCATCCACAAGTATGTCGGCGCGCTGCGGCGATTACTCGAGCCCGCGCTCCCGATCCGCGGGACCGGCTCGTACCTGCGGCGGAAGGGTAACGGGTATCTGTTCGCCGCTGGGACCGGCATGCTGGATCTGGTCGTCTTCCGGCAGCGTGTCCAGGCCGCCGGCGCGGCACTCGCGGAGCAGCGGCGCGAGGCGGCGCTGGACTCATACGTGGCGGCGTTGGAGCTCTGGCAGGGCTCCGCGGGCGAGGGGCTGGCCTACGGACCGGCCGCGATGTCGATCTTCGCGGGGCTGGATGACGAGTTCTTCGCCGCCTGCGCGGCGGCCGCCGAACTCGCGATGTCGCTGGGCCGCCCGGAGCGCGTGCTGCCCCACGTGCAACTGGCCGCCTCGATGGCGCCGCTCCACGAGCCCGTGCAGGCGAGCCTCATCTCCATCCTGGGCGCCGCCGGACAACAGGCGCAGGCGCTGGCGGTATACCGGACGGTCCGTACGCGCCTGGTCGAGGAGCTCGGCATCGATCCCGGCCCGGCGTTGCGGGCCGCGCACAAGCGGGTGCTGAGCGAGACTTCGACGATGGCCGATGGGCAGCCGTTGGCGACGGGGCAGACGGCCGCGGCAGCCGAGACGCAGCCTGCCGGTGGCCTGGTCGGCCGGGCCGAGGAACTCGCGGTGCTCCGGCAGGCGGCGGAGTCGGCGATGGCCGGAGGCAGGGGGCTCGTCGTCGTCGATGGCGAGCCGGGGGTGGGCAAGACCCGCCTGCTTGAGGAGATCGCCGCCGAGGCGGATCGGCGTGGTGCGCTCGTCGTCTGGGGCCGGTGCCTGGAGGGCGAGGGAACGCCGTCGATGTGGCCGTGGGTGCAGGTGGTCGGCACGGTCCTGGAGGCGCTGCCCACGGCGGCGCGGGCGAAGTGGCTCTCCGGCGCGCTCGGCCGGCTCGTCGACCCGCGCGAGCACGGCGTCGACGCGCCGACGTTGTCGGAAGGCGGCGCCCAGTTCCGCCTGTTCGAACGGGTCGTGGCCGCCATCGGCGAGCTCTCGGCGCGGCGGCCGGTGCTGCTCGTCATCGACGACCTGCAGTGGGCCGACGTCGCCTCGCTGCATCTGTTCAGCCATCTGGCCGCCCGGCTGCCGGGTGGCGCCGTGATCATCGGGGCCCTCCGCGACCGCGCGCCCGTGCCCGGCACGGAGCTGTCGCGGATGCTCGCCGCGGCGAGCCGGGTGTCCGGCCAGCGCCGCGTCCACCTCGGCCCGCTCAACCTGGCCGAGGTGACCGAGATCGTCCGTGGCGAGATCGGCCAGGTTCCCGGCCCGGACGCCGCCAGTGGCATCCACGCCCGTACCGCCGGCAACCCGTTCTTCGTCCGGGAACTGTCCCGGCTGCTCGCCGACGGCGGCGTACTGACCGCGGACGCCGTGGCCCGGGCAGGAGTGCCGTCCACCGTGCGTGACGTCGTACGCGACCGGATGGCCGGTCTCGACGACGGCGCCCGGGGCCTGCTCCAGGTCGCCGCGCTCATCGGCCGGGACGTCGATCTCCGCCTGCTCACCCGCACCGCCGGCCTCGACGTCCCGACCTGCCTGGACCGCCTCGAACCGTTGGAGGCGCTCGGCCTGCTCGGGCCGGCCCTCGATGACCCGTACTCGTTGCGTTTCGCGCACGACCTGGTCCGCGAGTCGGTCGCCGGGACCACCCCGCGGCGGCGTACGCCGCGGCTGCACCTGAGCGTCGCGGACGCGCTGGAGGGCATCGGCTCCGAGGGCGAGTCCGTCGCCGAGCGCCTGGCCTACCACCTTTGGGCGGCCGGCCCGCTGGCGGACCCGGCCCGGACCGCGGGGGCCCTGGTGCGCGCGGGCCGCCGCGCGGCGGCCAAGTCCGCGTTCGAGGCCGCCGAGCGGCAGCTGCGGATGGCCGCGCAGGTAGCGCGGACGGCGGGCCTGGCCGAACTGGAGTTGTCGGCGCTGTCGCAGCTCACCGCGGTCGTCGGGATGCGTTCGATGTACGGGGCCGCGGCACTCGAGCTGCTGGAACGCGCCGAGCACCTGGCCCGTGACCTCGGCCGTGAGCTGGAGGCCACCGACTTCCTCTTCTCCCGCTGGGTCGTGCACGCTCAGGGCATTCAGCTCGACCGCAGTGGCACGCTGGCGCGCCAGTTGCTCGATCACGGCCAGGCGTCCAGCGACCCGATCGTGTACGCGTACGGCCTGGAAGCCTGGGGCCTTCATCAGTGGGATGTGGGCAACATCGGGGAGGCTTTCCACTTCCTCAACAAATCCCATCAGATCATGCTGAACGGCCTCGCCAGGCGCGAGGAGAACCCGGTCCGGCACGACCTGCAGCTCCTCATGGCCGGAATGCTCGCGGAGATAACCACGCTCCACGGCGACGTCGAAACAGGGCGGGCACTGCTCGACACGCTGGAGACCGAGACGGGCGACGCCCCTTACGCGGTCACGATCTGGTCCGCCATCGCCGTGCGGATGGCGGCGATCATCGGTGACCCGGCCGAGGCGTCGCGCGCGGCGGAGCGGGGGATCGCCGTGGACCCCGAGTTCTCCTTCGTCTTCCTCGGCACCTACCAGCGGCTGGCCCGGTGCTGGGCGCAGGCCATGACCGGCGAGGACCCGGCCGGCGCCGCGGCGGAGGCCGAGCGGATCATCGTCGCGCACCTCGTCGACCCGCCGCTCTCGTGCGTCGCCACTTGGTACGGGCTGCTCGGCGAGATGCGGCTCGCCGCCGGAATGCCGGCCGAGGCCGCCGCGGCGCTGGACCGGGCCGACTACTACCTCGACGCCTACGGCCAGCGCTACTCGGAAGGGCTGATCCTGCTGCTGCGAGCGCGGCTGCTGCAGGCTCTCGGCGAGCCCGTCGCGGTCGTCCGGGCCGCCGCCGAGAAGGCCCGGGCGTTGTCCGCCGAACGTGCGGCCCACCTGTTCACCCGCCGCGCCGAAGAGTTCCTGGCGGAACTCGGCGCTGATCGCGCCCAGTGATGAGTCCAGTGCGTCTTCACATCTCATCAACAAGGGTGCGCGCGCGGGTTTCACTTGCCGTCCAGTAGCTGTCAAGCACGTACCTCGTATGTTTCGGGCGTAGACGACGAACGACACGAGGAGCGGGAACCGTGAAGGTTTTGATCGTGCTGACCTCGCATGACCAGCTGGGTGACACCGGGCGTAAGACCGGGTTCTGGCTGGAGGAGCTTGCCGCGCCGTACTACCACTTCAAGGACGCCGGGTGGGAGATCACGCTGGCCTCACCGAAGGGCGGGCGGGCGCCTTTGGACCCGAAGAGCAACGAGGAACAGTCCAAGACCGACCAGACCCGCCGGTTCGAGGCCGACGCCGCCGCCGAGGCTCAGCTGGCCCAGACGGTGCGGCTGGATTCGATGTCGGCCGACGACTTCGACACGGTCTTCTACCCGGGCGGTCACGGTCCGCTATGGGACCTGGCCGAGGACGAGGCGTCGATCGGGCTGATCGAACGGATCGTCGACACGGGCAAGCCTCTCGCGATGGTGTGCCACGCGCCGGGCGCGCTGCGTCACGCCAAGAAGCCGGACGGCACCCCGCTGGTGGCCGGCCGCAGGCTGACCGGCTTCACCGACAGCGAGGAAGAGGCCATGGGCCTGACCAAGGTCGTGCCCTTCCTGGTGGAGGACGAGCTCATCGCCAAGGGCGCCGACTTCTCCAAGGTCGGCGACTTCGAGTCGTACGTGGTGACCGACGGACTGCTCATCACCGGACAGAACCCCGCTTCCTCCGGACCCGCCGCACTCGAGCTGATCGCACTGGTCGGCAAGAGCGCGGCCTAGCCCTCCCTTCAACTCGACTCACGGATGAGGAACCACAGATGAGCGATGCCACCGCACCCTCCTTCGCCGGCCTGGCCCATTTCGCCTTCACCGTCAGGGACCTCGAGGCCAGCGTGGCGTGGTACCAGAAGGTCTTCCAGGCCGAACTCGTGAACGGCAAGCTGCCGCACTACGGCCGCGAGTGGACCGGATACGCGGAGCTCGTCATCGAGCCCCGCACCGGCCTGGCCATCGGCCTGCACCACAACGCGGCCAACCAGGGCGAGGAGTTCGACGAGGTGCGGACCGGCCTCGACCACATCTCCCTGAAGGTGGACGGCCGCGAGGGACTGCTCGCCTGGTCGGACTGGCTCGACAGGCTCGGCGTCGCGCACTCCGGCATCCAGAGCGTGAAGGAACCCTTCGTCTACTCGGTAGTCATCTTCCGGGACATCGACAACATTCAACTCGAGGTCATGGCCGTCGGCGTCTGACGCGGTCCTCCCCAGGCGGCTCGACTGAGACCCGGTCAGCCGCCTGCGGGCGGAGCGGTGCTCTGCCGGATCGCGATCCTGCGGTGTCCCTTGCGGCGGACTGGATATCGGGCAACGCCCTAGCTGATCGGGACCGTGAGGCGGCGTCTGGTGGGCGGTGGCTCCTTGCGCTCGCCGAGGAGGGTCATGAGCTGGTCCATGGCCACCTCACCGAGCTTCTCGCCGTCCACGTCGATCGCGGGGACGTCGTCCAGGCCGAGGCTCTCGACGATCATGCGCTCCGAGCTGACCACGACATCACGGATTCCCCGGCTGAGCAGGGCGAACATGAGGCCGAGGCCGATCGAGGTCGCGTAGGGGACCACGGCGGTGGCGCGGGCGGCCACCACGGCCTCCGCCGTCCCCACTCCGGCGGCGAACGTCGAGGGGTACGGGCCGAGCATGGTCAGCGTCGCGCCGCTCGACTCGGTCGCGGCGCGGACGGCGGCCTGGCGCTGGCGATCCTGCCACGAGCCCGCCGGGCCGCCGATGTAGACGATGCGCTCGTGACCCTTCTCGACGAACCAGGAGACGAGCGCGCCGAAGGCGCTGGCCGTGTCGGCGACCGCCGAGGTCATGCCCTCGATCTCACGGTCGATGAGCACGGTCGGCTTGAACGACGCGGCGGCGCGGACGATCTCGTCCGAACCTCGGGGCGCGGTGAGCAGGAAGCCGTCCACCTGGTGCGCGAGCTGCTCGATCGCGGCGATCTGGGCTTTGTGCTCCAGAGAGTGCACCGAGATGGTCAGCTGCATCCCCGAGTCGGCCGCGCGCGCCTGGGCCCCGCCGATGATCGGGGTGAAGAAGGTATTGTCGAGCGTGGGCACCACGACGGCGACCACCCCGGTCCGCCCGCGGGCCAGCTGGGTGGCCGCCCGGTTGGGGACGAAGCCGAGCTGCTCAGCGGCCGCACGGACGCGGGCCACCGTCTCCGGGGCGGCCTGGTCCGGCCGGCCCAGCGCGCGGGAGGCCGTCGCCTTCGAAACCCCGGCCAGCGCGGCGACGTCCGCGAGTGTCGGCACTCATCCTCCTTGAGTCGTTACCTGAATTTCACACTGGGGTTTGTGCGCGAGGCCGCTCATAACTTATGGTCAGGGCTCGTGGAACCGGTTCCGCAACCGGTTCCAGGTAAGCGTACGCCACTGAGAAAGGACGCCGACATCTCCCGCACATCGGCCTTTCTACTGGTGCCTGGTCTCGTCCTTCTCGTCGCAGGCTTCCTCATCCCCTCCGCCGCGATGCTCTTCGCGCCGCCGGACGTGGCGACCAGCGAGATCTTCGCGCGCCTGGGCGAGATGCTCACGGACCCCTACGACCTTGAGGTGATCGGGCGCACGGTCGGGTTGGCACTGGCTGTCACGATCATCTGCGTCGTCCTCGGCTTCCCCATCGCTTACTGGCTCGCCCGCTCGCCGTCCCGGTGGAGCGGAGTCTTCCTGGCTGTGGCGATCTTCCCACTGATGCTGAGCAACGTGGTGCGAACCTTCGGCTGGCTGGTGATCCTCGGCTCCAAGGGGGCGCTCGGCCAGCTGCTCGTCCAGCTCGGCATCGTCGAGGTGGCGCCGCAGCTGCTCTACACCAAGCTGGCGATCATCCTCGGTCTCACCCAGCTGTTCCTGCCGCTGGCGATCATCTCCTGCTACTCGGCCGTCGCCCAGGTCGATCCCGGCCTGGACGACGCCTCGCGCGGGCTCGGCGGGAGCAGGATCCGTACGATGTGGAGCGTCGTCATCCCGCTGACCATGCCGGGCATCGTGGTGGCCGCCACCCTGGTGTTCGCGGGGTCCGTCACCGCCTACACCACGCCCTATCTGCTCGGCGGGTCCAGCCAGCGGATGCTCTCGACGCAGCTGTTCAACTACGCGAGCACCACGGTCGACTGGGCCTCCGCCTCGGCGACGGCGCTCATCATGACGGTGCTGGTCTTCCTGGTCTCCGGGCTGTCCTCGCTGATCGGGCGGAAGGGGGCCACCTCATGAAGCGGCCCATCACCGCGGCGCTCGCGGTCATCGGCTACGTCATCATGATCGTGCCGATCATCTTCGTGGTCGCCACCGCCTTCACGGCGGGCAGCACCCTGAGGTTCCCGCCCGACGGGATCTCGCTGCGCTGGTTCGACGAGGCGCTCGGCTACGAGCCGTTCATCAGGGCCGCGCTCTCCAGCCTGGAGCTCGCTGTACTCGCCACCGCGCTAGCGCTGCTGGTCGGCGTGCCTGTCACGCTCGCCGTCCACCGGGGGAAGCTCCCTGGCAAGGGGCTGGTCGAGGGGTTGTTCCTGTCGCCGCTCATCGTCCCCGAGCTGGTCGTCGGGCTCGCGCTGTTCCAGCAGCTGATGGTCGGCCTGGACCTGGACAACTTCAGCACCCTGCTGGTCGGGCACACGGCACTGATGCTGCCCTACGCGGTGCGCGTGACCGGCGCCTCACTCGCGCTGGCCGACCCCGGGCTGGAGGAGGCCGCCCGCGGGCTCGGCGCCTCGCCGCTGCGCGCGTTCTTCAACGTGACGCTGCCCATCCTGCGGCCGGGCATCTTCTCCGCCGGGTTGCTCAGCGTGGTCACGTCCTTCAACAACGTGCCGCTGTCGCTCCTGCTGCAGGGACGCGACTTCCGTACGTTGCCGGTGACGATGCTCGACTACGTCCAGCAGTCCTACGACCCGATGGTCGCCGCCGCTTCCACCCTCGTCCTGGCCGCCACCGTGGTCATCGCGGTGATCGCCGAGCGCACGGTCGGATTCGCCAAGATCTTCGGAGGAATCAACCAATGACCGCCGCCGCCGAGTTGATCGGAGTCACCCAGAGGTTCGGCTCCTTCACCGCCGTCGATGAGATCGACCTCACCGTGCCGCCAGGGCAGCTGACGACGCTGCTGGGCCCGAGCGGCTGCGGCAAGACCACCACGCTGAGGATGATCGCAGGCTACTCGGCGCCGACGTCGGGGACGATCCGCATCGACGGGGTCGACAGCACGCGGACGCCGCCGGAGAAGCGGAATCTGGGGATGGTCTTCCAGTCGTACGCGCTGTTCCCGCACATGACGGTGGCCGACAACGTCGGTTACGGGCTCAAGCTGCGCAAGGTGCCCTCCGCCGAAAGACGGTCGCGGGTCATGGAGACGCTCGAGCTCGTCGGGCTCGCGCACCTGGCCGACCGCAAGCCGAAGAAGCTCTCCGGCGGTCAGCAACAGCGCGTGGCACTGGCCAGGGCCATCGCGATCAGGCCCAAGCTCCTGCTGCTCGACGAGCCGCTGTCCAATCTCGACGCCCGCCTGCGCGTCCAGATGCGGGCCGAGATCCGGCGCATCCAGGCGGAGACCAAGCTGACCGTCATCCTCGTCACCCATGACCAGGACGAGGCGCTGGAGATGTCCGACGAGATGGTCATCATGAACGAGGGCCGGATCGTGCAGCAGGGCTCTCCGCAGCAGATCTTCCCCCGTCCGGCCGACCGCTTCGTGGCCGAGTTCCTCGGCTACGAGAACTTCCTCACCGCCGCCGACGGCACTCCGCTGACCATCCGGCCCGAGCATCTGCGCCTCGCCGAGCAGGGTCAGGGCCTTGACGCGAAGGTGGTCGACGTGGCCTTCCGCGGCGTCGACCTGCTCGTCTCGCTCGACGTGGTCGACCCGTCGGGCGCGACCGTCAGGCTGCTCGCCGACGTACGCAGCGGCACGCCCCTGACTCCCGGATCGAGCGTCTCGGTCATCGCGCCGGACGACCATCTGGTCTCCCTCCCCTGCTGAAAGAAGGAACTCCATGCCAACGCGCCGTGCCGTACTGGCCGCTGCCCTGACGCTGCTCGCCGCGGCCGGATGCTCCGGCTCCGGCTCCAGCTCCGCCGAGAAGCAGAACACCATCGTCGTCAGCACCTTCCCCTTCGGGGTGAAGGAGTTCGAGCAGGCGGTCGTCGCTCCGTTCACCAAGCAGACGGGGATCAAGGTCGAGCTGGACACCGGGTCCAACTCCGACCGGCTGTCGAAGCTGCGGCTCGCCAAGGGCAAGCCGGAGGCGGACGTGGTGCTGATCTCCGACTACTTCGCCGCGCTCGGGCAGAAGGACGGCCTCTTCCAGAAGGTGGACGTGCCCAACATCAAGGAGCTCGCGCCGTTCGCGACCGAGGGCGCCTTCGAGGGACCGGCCTACACGCACCAGCTCAACGGGATCATCTACAACACCGGCAAGCTGAGCCAGAAGCAGGCCGCCGACTGGGCGCTGTTCGCGGACGCGGCCAACAAGGGCAAGGTCGCTCTTCCCGATATTTCGGTGACCGCCGGACAACTCATGATTTCGGGGGTGGGTGAGTCGTACGGCAAGGGCCCCTACGACATCGACACCTCGTTGAAGACCCTGGCCGGCTGGGCGCCGAACGTCCTGCAGTTCTACACCTCCTCGACCGAGGTCACGAACCTGCTGACCCAAGGCGAGATCGTCGCCGCCGACGCGCTGAGCGGCTTCGCCACCAAGCTGGTCACCTCGGGCGAGCCGATCGCCTGGACCGCTCCCGCCAAGGGCCGCTACATGGCCACTAACCGGGCGATGATCCCCAAGGGCGCGCAGAACCAGCAGGGCGCGGCGAAGTTCATCGACTACATGCTGTCGGCCGAGGCGCAGAGCGCCATGGCGAAGGCCGCCGGTGACCTGCCCACGAACCCGAAGGCCGAGATCCCGGCCGACGTCGCCAAGGTGACGGGCGAGGCGGCGAAGGACCCCGTGGCCGCCGGCTTCAAGACCCTCGACCCCGCCCAGCTCGTCGACACCCGCACCACCTGGGTCGACCGCTTCACCCGCGAGGTGGCCGGCAAGTGAACCTCGACCTGATGCCCAAGGTCGATCTGCACTGCCACCTCATCGGCACCGTGCGCGCCTCGACCTTCGCCGAACTGGCCAGGCGGGAGGGGCTCGACCTGCCCGACACGCCCGAGCGGATCTACGCGGACGTGAACTCGCTCCCCCCGGACCCGGCGCTCTACCTGAACACCCGGATCCCGGTTCCGCAGGGCAGGAGCGCGGACGAGCCCGCGGTCCCCTACTCGCTGTTCCAGGTGTCCTCGTGGGTTCTCCAGGTCCTGCGCGACGCCGACGATCTCACCAGGATCACCTATGAGGCGTTCGAGGACGCCCATCGGACCAGCGCGACCAGGCATCTCGAGGTCTCCTTCGACGCGCTGACCGAACATCAGGAGAAGCTCGGCTACGCCACGGTGGTCGAGGCGTACGCCGAGGGCATCAGGATGGCCGAACGCGACTTCGGCATGTCGGGCCGGCTCATCGCGGCCGTCGACCGGAGCACATCGGGCGAGGAGGCGCTCTCCTGGATCCGTACGGTGGTGGACAACCCCCACGACTACGTGGCCGGGATCGGGCTGGACAACCTGGAGACCGCCGGGCCGCCCGAGCGGTTCGAGGCCGCCTTCCGGCTCGCCGGTGAGGCCGGGCTCCGCCGTACCGCTCACTCCTCCGAGCACGCGCCGGTCGCCGTCAACACGGTCACCTGCCTCGACGTGCTCGGGTGCGACCGGATCGACCACGGCTATTTCGTCCTCGAGGACGACGAAGTCGTCGCCAGGGTCAGGGACGAGCAGGTCCCGTTCACGGTCATCTCGACCACCTCGCGGCGCTCGTGGCGGCCGTGGCGGCGGGCGTCGATCGCGGCGATGCTGGAGGCCGGGCTCAACGTCATTCCGGCTTCCGACGACCCTGGGATGTTCCCGACGTCGCTGGCTCAGGAGTATCGGATCCTGTCCGATCAGCTCGCCGTACCGGATGAGCGGTTGCGGGCGATGGCGCTGGCCGGGGTGGAGGCGTGCTGGCTGCCGGAGCCGGAGAAGGACGCGCTGCGCAGGCGTTTTGAGAGCGAACTCGCGAACCTGGAGTGATCGGCGCGGCGGGCGCACGTGCGGGATCGGTCATCGCGACTTCGCGGCCCCACCAGGCAGTTTGTACGGCTCGTCGCAGAAGTAGCGGTTGAGCGCGTCAACGGCGGCCAGCAGGTAGTAGCCGGTGTTGGAGTAGGCGAAGCGGCCCCGCTCGGGCTGGGGCAGTCGCTCGGCCTCTGCCCTCCTGGACCAGCTGCAAGACGGTGGCGGCGACCATGCTCTTGGTCACGCTGGCGACCCGGAAGCGCGCCTCGCGCGGCACCGGCTTCCGGGCGCCCAGATCGGCGGTCCCGCTACGCGATGCGCTTACCGTTCCTTGGCGACATATGCCTTTCCTTTGGCGGAGGTCGTGGGAACGATCTCCACTCTGGTCGCCCTCGTCCACACTCATGATGATCTCCGCCTGCGACCGTAGTCGCACCGGGTAATACTGCAAGCTGACTGAGATCGGCGCCGAAGGCGGAATCCGGGAACTCGACCTGAGGACCGGCACGACCTCGCACGACACCGCGGCACCGGTCCGGCTCCCCCATCGGGCCCGGCCGGGCATTTCATCGAATTCTGACCGGCCGTCAAATTTAAACGAACAGCGGCAAGGCTTCGAATCCTTCGCCCAATTCCTTTCCCCGTAGATTTTATAACGAATTTATATTGGCGACCAAGTCGATCGCAAAAGCGCGCCCATTCGTTCACATAGAAGGCGGTCGGAGCACTGGATCCGCAACCACCCCAGTGCGTCTTCCCAGGCCAGAGCCACCTTCTCGAGAAATTCTGGGCGCGTTACGCAGTTGTTATCAAGTTTCCCCTTGCTCTCGGCCCAAGAACTATTCACTATTCGACCCTGGACCCTAGAACCTTTTGTCCGGTACGGCCTGCGTGGGGGGAACAACATGCGCGGAGGCAGAACTACCTCGTTCTGGGTGCGGCTGTTAGCCGTGCTCGCGACGCTCGTCGTGTTGGTGCCGATGGGCGGGGTGGCCGTCGCCACGCCCACCATCGCACCCGGCGCGTTCATGCAGATCGTGGCGCATGAGGACGACGACATCCTGTTCATGAACCCCGACATCGACGACTCGATCCAGTCGGGGGCGGCGAACGTGACGGTCTTCATCACCGCGGGGCAGGTCACCGGAGACGGTGATACCGACGAGCAGCGGGCCCGTAATCGGCAGCGCGGCATGCTGGACGCCTACGCCCGGATGGCGGGAGCGCCGGATGTGGATCCGGCCGCCCAGGAGGAGTGGACCGGGGTGGCCTGGACGATCGCGGATCGACAGGTCGAGCGATACACGCTCACGAGTCATCCGCAGATCCAGCTGGTGTTCATGAACATGCGGGACAACGAGATCGGCTGGTTCAACGTCGTGGACGACTTCGTCGATCACACGATCATCCCTGAGAACGGCCTGGTGAGCGAGTCGTACACGTACGAGCGCGCCGACGTGATCGCCGTACTCGCGGGATTGATGAACCACTACCAGCCCAACGTGCTCCGCGCCCAGGACCCCATCGTCGACAGCCGCTACGACCCGGGCCACGGCGACCACGTGGCCGCGGGACGGCTGGCCGGGGACGCCGCCACGGCGTCGGGCTTACCGATTCTGCTGGTGAACTACCGCGACTACAACATCGCCGACGCGCCCATGAACCTGACGACCGCGATCAGCGCCCGCAAGAGCGCGATCATCGATCACTACATCCAGTACGACCACGCGTTCGACCCGAACGTGTGGCCGACGCGGATGTACTACCGCTGGGCCAGGGGAACCCGTTGGGCAGGCCGGAACGCTGACGGCAGACCCCAGATCTTCGTGGTCCGAAACGGTGTGGTGACCACCTACGGGCAGACCCCGGCCGGCGCGTGGGACGGCCCGTACACGCTGGCCGGCGCGGGCGGCGCCTTGGCACCCGCGATCAGCGTGGGCAAACAGGCCGACGGCCGCTTGGCGATCTTCGCCAGGCGAATGACCGACCACCACATCGTCACCATGTCCCAGACCGCGGCCAATGGCGCCTGGACCGGCAGCTGGACCGACCTTGGCAATCCCCACACGAACTGGGAAGTCCAGGAACAGATCGGTCTGCCCGTTGTCGCCTCCAACGCCAACGGCCGCATGCAGATGTTCGTCAAGAACGGCAATGGCGGGGTCAGCAGCCGCGTCCAGACCGCGGCCAACGGCGGCTGGGGCGCATGGCAGAACCAGGGCGGCACTGACGTGCAGGACGGCCTCAGCGCCATCACCACGCCACTGGGCCGCATCGAGCTGTTCGCCAGTTCCAGGACTCGGCTGCTGCGCTGGTATCAGTCCACCCCCAACGGCGGTTTCACCCGCGACACCACCGTCCCGTCGATGACCCCGGCCAGCCCGCCCTCGGTCGCTCTGTCCCAGGACGGGCGCCTCCACGTGGCCTACCGCCGCGCCGGCACCGCCGCGATGGTCGTCAGCTACCAGCTCGTGGCCGGCCTCGCCTGGAGCACCACGCCTGCCGTGATCGGGGGACACGCGGGGGTCGGTGAGCCCGCACTCGTCGCCACGCCGGCTGGTCTGGACTCGCGGATCCTGATGTTCGAGCGCAACGCCGCGACCGGGGTCAGCATGACCAAGCAGTTGATCGCGAACGGCAGCGGTTATGACGCGTGGGCCGACCTCAGCGGGACCATTGTCGATTACCCGGCGGCCACCCTTGATGCGAACGGGGCCGCCGTCATGTTCGCCGTGGGGACCGATGGCGTTGTCCATGCCCGCAGGCAATCGGCTCCGGGAGCCGACAGTCCGTTCGGGGCCTGGGAAGCCCTGCCCTGAGCGGTCACCCGCCGCACGATCCGCTGACGTCGCGTGGGTCGCAGCCCATGAATCATGGGCTGCGACCAGGCGGGGCATGGCGTCGCCGGCTAGCCGAAGGTGACCACGAGGCGGCCGTCCGCGGCGAAGGACCAGTGCAGGGCACCCGAGTACGAGGAGCATCGGGACCCGTTCGAACCGGACCAGAACTGATTGGAGCTGTCTGCGTTACCCACGATCCTGTCGTTGGTCCCGCTGCCGCTGCGGCACGAGACGTTGTTGCGGAACACCGAGGTGCCGGCGTCGAAGGAGTAGTTGCGCTCCGTGTTGTCGATGCTGACGTTGTCCGAGATCGACATCGAGCCGGGGTTGCGGTTGTAGGTGAACCCGTGCTTGCCGTTGCGGTAGGCGATGCTGCGCCGGATCACGTGATTGACCGCGATGTCCTCGCCACCGAGCTTGTAGCCGTTGCGGTCACCGTTGCCGTTCTGGGTGCCGTTGCTAAGAGTGCCGTTGTTGTAGGAGAGGGAGTCCTCGATGGTGACCGGGCCGATGGCTCCGGTGTCCGTCTTGGTGTAGAGGTCCCAGCCGTCGTCGATGTTGTTGTGAGACACCGCGTAGCGGAAGACGTTGCCGGGGCCGGAGGTGAGCTTCGCGGCGAAGCCGTCCGCGTCCTCACCGTCGGAGTCGGCGTTGTCGTGCGACTCCGAGCTCAGGACGAGATTGTTGGCCGGCCACTGATCATGGGGAGTGTCAGAGGCGATCCGCGAGATCTGCAGCCCCGAGTCACGGTTGAAGCGCGTCACCGTACGCTCGATGATGTTGTTGCTGCCGCCGACGAAGATCCCGTTGTCACCGGCCCGCTCGACGACGATGCCGTAGAGGTGCCAGTACGACCCGTTCAGGGCAAGACCGCGGTTGGCCGAGTCCTCGCTCATGGCCGAGAAGTTCAGCACCGGAGTCTCCCCCGGGTAGGCGGACAGTTTCTTGCGGGCGCTCGAGGTGCCGTTGTTGCCCGCCGCGATGGTCAGCGTCTGCGAGAGGTTGTACGTCCCGCCGCGCGCGTAGATCACCCCGCCCGCGGTGACGCGGGTGATCGCCGAGGCGAGTGTCGTCGGGGCCGACTCCGTTCCGGGCGCGCTCGCACTGCCGTTCGGCGAGGCGTACAGCGTGCCGGTGGGTGGCGGCGTGCTTCCCGTCGTGACCTCGAGGTAGTCGATGTTCGCCAGGCCGGTGCTGCCTGTGGGGTCGAGCCGGATGGTGTTGCTGCCCGAGGCCAGGTTGACGGTCAACGTCTTGGTGGTCCAGGCGTCCCATGTACCCGTGCCTTCGAACGACACCGACTGCACGGTCGTACCGTTGACCAGCAGGCTGGTGGGACGGGCGCTGGTGGTGCCGTTGGCGAACCGCACCCCGAGCGTCGCCGTACCGGCCGCCGAGGCGGTCACCGTGTACTGGACGTAGGCGCCCGCGGCGTTGGTGCCGTTGCAGAAGCCGCTGCCGGAGTAGCCCGCCCAGTTGGAGTCGATCGTCCCGGTGCAGACCGCCGGCGAGGTTTCGGCCTCGTACCGGGTGGTCGCGGCATTCGCGATGGATGGTGACAGTGCGACGAGCACGCCGGCCAGCAGGCCGGCGCACGCCATGACGGCTTTTAGGCGCATCCTTCGTCTCCGTGAGCTCGGTAAGCGCTTTCCGATGGATGAGCGAAGCTAAGCACGCACCGCTGAGCCTGGAAAGGTCTCACGTACGCGGACGACCCGGCGGCCTCAACCCGGAGGCGGCACATCAGCCGAGGTCACGGGCGGTGGACAGCATGGGGAGAGCCTCATCCTCATGCGGTGCGGCGGTGAAAGTTTCAGCGACGACGACAGATCGTCGGCAGGGTGGAGCGACGCGCTGGGCGTGAGAGACTACGCCGACCTTGACGTCGAGTTGTGGAGTTCTGTTTCGTGCGGTCGCGAGTCATTGCCTGTGTTCCGGTGCTGTTGGTCTTCCTGAGCGCCTGCGGGGAGAAATCCGAGCCGGAGGCGGCACCGTCCACCACCCTGGCACTGTCCTCTACCCCGGCACCGTCCTCCGCCCTGGCGACGCCCACCACATCGGCACCGGAATCCCCCGAGACGAAAGCACCGGAGACGGCGCCGCCGACAGCTCGGCCCTCGCCCTCGCCCTCGCGGAAGCTCGCCGGGCCCGGGACCGTGTGCGGTGAGCTTCAGCCGCCCGGCGGCGGGCCCATGGCCGCGGTCGCGGTGTCCGCGGGGCGGGCCGATTGCCGTACGGCACTGAAGGTCTTCCGGACCTACTACCGGCCGGACACCCCCAAGCAGGGCAGTGCCGGGGTGGCGACCGTCGGTGGCTGGCGGTGCGCCAGCAACTCGGCCGCGCAGGCGAGCATGAGCGGGCGGCTCTCCTCGTGCCAGAAGGCCGCCGCCAGGATCGTGGCGGACATCATCCCGTAAGTCATTGGGCGCGCGCCAGGGCAGCAAGAGGACGACCGCAATCTGATCGCAATCGGTCGTTCCTAGTATTCGATCTCGTGTCGGGCACCTGGTCTCAATTAGCCAGGCGGTCCCGGGTGCGCTATCGCATTCGGGTGGCCGCCGTTCTTCTCGCGACAGCCGGAGGCGTCCTCCTTCTGTTGTTCCTCTGGCCGCGCAGTACTGGCCAGCCCATCGTGTACGGCGACGCGTCCCACTGCGGCGACGCGACGTGTCACGGATGGAGCCTGCATCTCGCCTCCGGCGAGGTCTACCCGCTTCCGTACGCCGCTCAGGAGCCCGGGATCGCGATCAGCGACGACGGGCACCGGGTGGTCTACCTGGATCTGGCCGATCGCCGGGTGATGGCCCGCGACCTGCGAGACGGCACGGTCCGCCCCCTCTCGCCCGAGCTCACCGCGGATCAGGCCGTGAACATCGGCGGTTTCGTCTTCTCCCACGACGGCGGCCTCGTCGCCTACTCGGCTCAGCCCGACAGCCGGATCATGGACTTCGGGACCGGGAAGGTCCGGACGATCGCCGGGATCTGCCAGGTGTTCGGGCTCAGCAAGGACCTCATCTGGGGAGTCCCACGGTGCAGGCCCGGCAGCGGGGAGAACCGCCGGGTTGTCGCGATCCGCGCCGACGGCAGCGGCTTCCTCGTGCCGGGGTTGGATGACGAGGAAGCCTTCCCCTCTCCCGACGGCCGGCGGCTGCTGTTGGTCGACATCGGCTACTACGAGGCCGTCGACGCCGTCACCGGAAAGAGGCTGGCCCGGGTGAAGAGGTCCGGTTGCGAGCGGGTCGAGAGATGGCTCAACGACCGCGAGGTGCTGTGCGAGCGATCGAATGGCTACCAGGCGATCGACATCGCGCGGGCGACCAGCCGGACCGTCACGGGGGCGCCCGCCAGCTGGGGCACCGGTTTCGTACTCGGGAGGGTGGAGTGGTGAGCGAATGGGAGACGCCGTTGCTGCGCACGGCGACGCTGCTGGTGGGCGACCCGGCCAAGGCGGAGAAGCTCACGGCGATCGCGCTGCTCAAGCACGGAGACAACAAGGGCGCATATTTCACGCTCTATCGGAAGGCGCGGGCCGAGCGGGCGGTCCAGGTGGCGCTGCACTATGACGGGTGGAGCGAGGAAGACACCGCCGACCTGACCGGGCTGAGCATCGCGAAGGTCCGGGCGCTGGCAGGGGAGGCCCCGCTGGAAGCCGCCCCCGAAGTCGACCCGTCGGGCCTGCCGCGACGCAAACGGCTGATCCGCCTGCACCGCAAGCTTGTGGCGAGCGCCTGCCTCCTCGTCGCCGGAGCGGTGGTGTTCACGGTGCTGTGGCCGAAGTACGACCTGCTCGAACCGGAACGGGCCACTCCGCCGCTCTCGCCCGTCCTGGCCGCGACCACCAAGACGCCCATCCGGTACGGCCTGCGGGTCGAGGACTCCTTCCCCGAGGCGCCCGCCCCGTGGAACGCTTTCCCGGACAGGAGCGGCTGCGCGGTGATCGACGTGACCGGAGCCCGGTGGCGGATCCCCGACGCCGACGGGCTGTCCGGTGTCGAGGTGAGCCCGGACGGGCACAAGCTCGCCTACTACAGCCTCTCCCGCCATCAGGTGATCGTCCGCGATCTCACCACCGGCTCGGTCGTACCAGTCCCCACCGGCTTCACCGCGAACACGCTCCGTTTCTCCGCCGAAGGCCGCTACCTGGCGGCCCAGGGATCCCCAGCGCTGACCGTCGTGATCGCCGACACCTCGACGGGAGAGCTCCGGCGCGTGACCGGCCCGGAGCAATACCTGCAGGGCTGGGCGGGCCACCAACTCGTCCTCTACGACGGCGCCACCTTCCGGATCGGCGAACACGCCATCCGCGACCCCTTCGACGGAGGAGGCGATGTGACGGCCTCTCCCGACGGGAGGTCCATGGTGGCCTTCTCCCAGGCGAAGAACCAGATCCGCCTGTTCGATCCGGCCACCGGCAAGACGATCCGCGAGATCCGCCCGCAGCTGCCACCGACCGCCGTACTGAGTCACCTCTACCGGTGGGCGGGAGCGAACGAGGTGGTGGTCTTCGCGCCGGGATACCACTCGGTGGCCGTCTACGTGGTGAATCTGGCCACCGGCGCGGCCCGCGGTGTGCCGTACGTGCCGGACATGTCATCAAAAGACCTGACCATCGGAGCGGTATGAAGCGCGCGGTGATCCTCCTAGTGCTCGCCGTGGCAGCCTGCACGCCCCAACCGAGCGCGCCTCCGGAGAAGGGTGTCGTCGCCTTCCATCCGACGGCGGCGCCCATCCGCTGGACCGACTTCGCGGAGGGCGGTCGGAGCGTCCACCTCGCGACGGGCGAGGACATGCTGATCAAGAATGCCGACCAGGAGATCGTGGTCAGCCTCGACGGGCATCGCCTCGCCTACCTGGACTCCGCCACGAACCAGTACGTCGCCCTGGACCTGCGCGATGGCCGGTCGCGTCCCCTCACCCGCCGGCTCACCGCCTGGGAGTTGGACAGGCAGAGTCCTGGCCCCACTCCCCTGGCGGTCTCCGCGGACGGCAGGCTGTTCGCGGCCGCCGTCGTGGCGGAGAAACGCATGATCATCACGGACTTCGAGACGGGCGGCGCCCGGACCATCCCGAAGCTGTGCGTGGTGTTCGGAGTGACCAGAGACAAGGTCGTCGGCTCCCGGGAGTGCCACTACGACGGTGCGATCATCTCCGTCGACAACCAGGGCAAGGCCAGGACGGTTGCCGAGTACATCGACGCCGACGATGTGAAGAGCCTCTCCCCTGACGGGAAGCTTCTGATGGGCTGCCACGGCTTGATCACCTTCTGGGACGCCACGACCGGCGCCCGGATCAGGGATTTCCCCGCCCCGTGCGGCGATGAGGTCGCCCAGTGGCTCGACGACCGGCGCGTCATCGTGGACTCCACCCGCGGCTTCCTCATCATCGACGTACGGACCGGAGCGCTCACCAAAGCCCCTGATCTGCCGGACCACCTCGATCACCGCATGGTCATCGGCGTCGTGCCGGAGTAAGGGACGAGGGAGTGAGGGCGCCGCCCTCAGTCTCCGTCGCCGTCCTTGACCGCTCCGTCGCCGTCCTTGACCGCCGCTTCAGGCGGGATTCCGGCTGGGTTCAGGCCGGGTTCAGCGTGGTGGACAGGCTCTGCTTGATGTTCCGGGTGACCTCGTCGGCGAGGATTTCGGGCCGGCCGTTCTCGATGCCGCGCAGGACCTGGGCGGCGACGTCGGCGGGGTCGGCCTTCTGGTCGGCGGGGATACTGGCCGCCATGTCGGTGGCCATGTACCCGACGTGCAGCGCCGAGACGGTGATGCCGCGCGGCGCCAGTTCCTCGCGGACCGCGTTGGTCTGCGCCCAGGCGGCGGCCTTGGCCGCGGCGTAGGCCCCGGTGACGGCCGGGTGCCACCAGGACAGCACGGACAGGACGTTGACCACGGCGCCGCCGCCGTTGCCCTCGATGACCGGGGCGAAGGTGCGCGTCACGGCTAGCGGGCCGAAGTAGTTCGTCTCCATCTCCAGCCGCACCGCCTCCATGTCGCTGGCGATCAGCGGGGTGCCGGTGGAGATCCCGGCGTTGTTCACCAGCAGGGTCGCGTCTGAGGCGAGGCGGGCCGCGGCCCGGATGGACTCCTCGTCGGTCACGTCCAGGCGCAGCGGGATGGCGCCGGCCACGTCCACGCTCTCCGGGCGGCGCGCCGCCGCGTACACCTTCGCTCCGTGCTCCAGAAGCTGGACGGCCAGGTGGCGGCCCAGTCCTCGGTTGGCGCCCGTGACCACGGCGACCGCGTTCTTCAGTTCCATGTCTGCTCCCAGCGTTGCAGATCCATTTAGATTACGTTTGTAATCTAAGTTGGAGCATAGGATAGATGACAGCCGACATCCAAATGAGGGGGTGGCCGATGGGCCGCGTGTCACAGGCGCAAGCGCAGGAGAACCGCAGGCGGATCGTGGAAACCGCCTCCCGGCTGTTCCGCGAGCAGGGCACACACGTCAGCGTCGCCGACCTCATGAAGGCGGCCGGACTGACCCACGGCGGCTTCTACAAGCAGTTCGCCTCCAAAGAGGCGCTCATCGACGAGGCCACCAGCCATGCTTTCGCCGAACTCGCCCAACACCACATCGCCGCGCTCGACCAGCACACCGGACAATCCGACACCGTCGCCCAGCAGGCGCTGATCGACGCCTATCTCTCCGTCGAGCACCGTGACAACCCCTCGGACGGTTGCCCCGTCGCCGCGCTGGCCGGCGACATGGCGCGCGAACCCGGTAACCACGAGGCCCACCGTGTTTACACCCAGGGAGTCAGCGACTTCGCCGACGCGCTCGCCACCCCCGACCAGGACGGCATCACCCGGCTGTGCACCATGCTCGGCGCACTCGTCCTGGCCCGCGCCACCAAGGACTCCCCCTTGTCCGAGGAGATCCTCGCCACCGCGCGCACCGCCCTGACAGCTACTCCGTGATCAGGTGCTAGGCAGTCATTCCAGTGCGAGTCGTACGGGCCCGCCCGCCGGGTCGGCGCCCGTCACGAGGGTGAAAGGTACGCGGAAGACCCGGCCAGGGGCGGCGGGCCAGGGGAGGCGGGTACGGCCGAGGAGGCGCCCGTCCTGGGTCGCGGCGATCCGCGGGAACCTCCGGAAGGCGTCCGACCACAGCAGGAGCCTGCCCCGCGAGGGCGGCGGCCCGCCGGGACGTACGATCTGCGGCGCGACCCAGCGCAGCGGCGCCTCGGCCACCAGCGGCACCCCGCCGGCCGGGGCGGGGTGGCCGGCCAGATGCCGCAGGACGGCGGCGGCGACATGGCGGCCGTCGAGCGCGGCGATGTCGGCGGTGTCGACCGGGTGCAGGAGGTTCCCCGCCGCGAACACGCCGGGCAGGCTCGTCGCCAGGGAGGTGTCCACGCGCGGCCCTAGTGTGGACTCGTCCATGTCCAGGCCGCCCGTACGGGCCAGCTCGTGGTCGGGGATCCAGTCGCCGGTGGTGATCACGGTGTCGCAGGGGACGCGGTGGCGTGCACCGGTGTCGAGGTTCTCGATGTCGACCGAGGTCACCCGGCCCTTGCCGTTGACGGCGACCAGCCGGGTGCGGGTCCGGACGAGCACGCCGAAGGCCAGCCGGCCCGGGACGTGGAAGGCGGTGTAGGCCTCGGGTTTGGCGTACTCGCTGGTCATCAGCACGGTACGGCAGCCCGCCTCGTGCAGGGTGAGCACCGCTGACCAGCTGACCAGCTCCGCGCCGACGACCACGGCGTGCCGCCCGACCTCGCGATGGTGCAGGTGTACGAGGTTCTGCAGTTGCCCGGTGGTGTAGACGCCGTCGGGCCGGTCGCCGGCGATGAGCCGGGCCGAACGAGGCCGCTCCCGCGCCCCGGTCGCCAGGACCACCGCGTCGGCCTGGACGAGGCGGCGGCCGCGCGGCGAGGTCACCTCCGGGGTCCGCGCTCCGGCCCATCCGGTGACCATGGCCTCCGTCTCCAGACGGGCCCCGGCCTCGCGGGCGGCGCGGGTCATTCGGCGCGCGTACTCGGGGCCGGAGACGAATCGGCGCAGGTCACGGATGCCGTAGCCGGGATGGTCGCTGTGCCGGGGGATGCCGCCGGTCTCCGGCTCGCGCTCCAGGACCAGGACCTCGCCGTCCACCGCCGGGGCGAGCGCGGCGGCGGCCGTCAGTCCCGCCGGTCCACCGCCGATGACGGCCACGCGTACCCGCTCGGTCATTCCGTCTCCCCCTCGAAGATCTCGCGTACCCGGGCTCCGCAGAAGAAGCCCTGGCAGCGTCCGTTCATGGCTCTGGTGCGGCGGCGCAGGCCGTCCAGCCCGGCGGGCGGAATCACCGACGCCAGCGCGTCGCGGATCTCCCCCCGCGTCACCCGCTCGCAGAAACAGACGATGCGGCCGTACTCGGGGTCGGCGGCGATCGCGGCGGCGTCCTGATACGGGCGCGCGAACGCCTCGCCCAGATTGGGCATATGCGGCGGCGCGGGCAGACCGGCGCGCGCGGTGAGGTCGAGATGGCCGGCGAGCAGGTCCCCGGCGTGTTCGGCGATCGCCATGCCGGCGGTCAGGCCGGTGGAGCGGATGCCGCCGATCAGGAGGTAGCGCTGTGAGGCGTCGAGGTCGATGAGGTAGTCGTCGCGCCCGATCGAGGCCCGCAGGCCCGCGTACGTCGCGGTGACCTCCTCCTTCATCAGCCGGGGCATGAGCGCCGCGCCCTTCTCGCGCAGGAACGCCAGCCCCGCTTCGGAGGTGCCGGTGGCGCCGCGGTCGGTCAGGTCCTCGGCGGTCGGGCCGACCATGACGTTGCCGTAGATCGTGGGGCTGACGAGCACGCCCTTGCCCGCCGACGAGGGCACCGGCAGCACGATGCAGGGCGCCAGCGGCCGGGCGAGCTTGTCGAGGACCAGCAGTTCGCCGCGGCGCGGCGTGACCGTGAAGCGGTCGTGGCCGAAGAGGGTGTCGAGCGTGTCGGCGCCGAGTCCGGCGGCGTTGACCACCCAGCGGGCGGTGATCTCGCCCGCGGTGGTCGCCAGCCGGGTGGTGTCCGCGCCGACGTGGACCTCGGTGACGCGGTGGCCGCGCAGCAGCGTCACGCCGCGGTCGACGGCGTCGGTGGCCAGGGCGAGGTTGGTGGTCCAGGTGCAGATGATGGACTCGCCGGGGACGGTCAGGCCGCCGAGCGCGCCGGGGCCGAGGGCGGGGACCCGGCGGTAGACCTCGGCCGCGTCGACGGTCTCGCAGGCGGTGTAGCCGTTGCGCTCGGCCTTGGCGCGCAGCTCGGGCAGGGCGTCGAGCTGTTCGGGGGTCCAGGCGACGAGCAGCGCTCCGGTACGTTCGACCGGGATCCCGGTGGCCTCCGCGTAGTCGCCGAGCAGGTCGTAGCCGCGGGCGACCAGGCGGGATTCCAGGGTGCCGGGTTTGGCGTCGAAGCCGGTGTGCAGGATGGCGGTGTTGGCCTTGCTGGTGCCGTCGCCCACGTCGTCGCGCGCCTCCAGGAGCGCCACTGACAGGGCGGTGCCGCCCAGCAGCCGCGCTATGGCCGAGCCGACGATGCCGCCGCCGATCACGGCCACATCGTAGGTACGGGGAGCGTTCACGAAATCTCCTTCGACAGCAATATGGCGGCCTGCCATCTCTCCAGGTACGAGGCGGCGCGAGCGGCGGGCCAGGCGGGCTCGTAGACGGCCGACGGCCGCCAGCCGCCGACCACCGTGGCCGCGTCCAGCGCGGGGTCGAGGGCCATCAGGGCGCAGGCGGCGGCGCCGAGCGGCGTCGCGTGCGGTGACGGGTAGACCTCCACGGGGAGCTGGGCGAGGTCGGCCTGCGCCTGCATGAGGACGCGCGAGCGGGTCAGTCCGCCGTCGACGCGCAGCCGGGACAACGGCGCGCCGAGGTCCGCGCCGACCAGCGTGGTCAGCGCGGCGACCTGGGCGGCGACGCCCTCCAGGAGCGCCCGTACGAGATGCCCGCGGCCGGTGCTGAGCGTCATGCCGGTGAACGAGGCGGTGGCGGCGGCGTCCCACCACGGCGCGGCCAGGCCGGCGAGCGCGGGCACGCACAGCACGCCGTCGCTGGAGGGTGCCGCGACGGCGTCGAGTTGTTCGGCGCCGGAGATGAGGCCGAGGTCGGCGAGCCAGCGTACGGCCGAGGCCGCGGTGTAGACCTGGCCGTCCACGCAGTAGCGGGTCTCCCCGCGCAGCCGCCAGGCGATCGACGTCGCCAGGCCCGACGTCGATCGAGAGGGGGACGTGCCGAGCTGGGCGAGCAGGAAGGCCCCGGTGCCGTAGGTGCACTTGGCGGTGCCCGTCTCCAGGCACGCCTCGGCCAGGAGCGCGGCCTGCTGGTCGACGATCAGGCCGGTCACCGGGATCTCCGGCCCGAAGGCGGTGGTCGTACCGACGACGGCGTCGCTGGCGACGATCTCGGGGAGCCGTTCGGCGCCGAGCCCGAAGACGTCGAGCAGCTCACCGCTCCACTGCCCGTCCGCCAGGCCGAGCAGCAGCGACCGGCTGGCGGTGGCGGCGTCGGTGACGAACGCCCCGCACAGCCGGTGCACCAGCCAGGTGTCGGTGGTCGTCACGACGCCTTCGGTGGTGAGCTCTTCACGGATCCAGCGCATCTTCGGCGCGGAGAAGTAGGGGTCGAGCACGAGGCCGGTGAGTGCGGCGACCCGGTCGGCGTACGGAGCCCGGGCCGCGCACAGCCGCTCGGCCCGGCGGTCCTGCCAGACGATGGCCGGAGTGAGCGGCTCGCCGGTGGCCGGGTCCCAGGCCAGGACGGTCTCGCCCTGGTTGGCCAGGGCGACGGCGTCCAGCGGCACGCCCGCCGCCGCGCCGGCCCGCCGTCCGGCGGTCAGGACGGAGTCGAGCAGGGCGTGCGGGTCCTGTTCGACGCCGCCGCCTTCCAGATAGCGCGGGCGCAGGGCCTCCTCGGCGATCGCCAGGACGGCCCCGCCCCCGTCCACGACGATGGCCTTGGTCCCGGACGTCCCCTGGTCGATCGCGAGGATGTACATCGTCAGATCTGCTCCTTCTGCACGAAAGTCCCTCTTTGGTATATACCATGTGGCTTAGCCCACAAGGTATTGACCAAACGGGCTAGGGTGTCACCCATGGGGACGAAAGTTCACAAGGCCGCAGCCTCGCCGCGTTACGTGACGATCGCCGCGGAGCTCCGCGACCGCATCACCGGGGAGAAGCTCGGCCCGCACACGCTCATGCCGTCAGAGCGGGAGCTCAGCGAGACTTACGGCGTCAGCCGGATGACGGCCCGGCAGGCCCTGGCGCTGCTGGAGAAGGAGGGGTACGTCTACCGGCGTCCGCCGCGCGGGACGTTCGTGGCCGAAGCGCGGGTGCCCTTCCACATCGGCAGCTTCTCCGACGAGATCATCCTTGCCGGACGGCGCCCATCGGCCCAGCTCATCTGGGCCGAGGAACGCCCGCCCACCCCCTCAGCCCGCGAGGCGCTCGACCTGGCCGGCGACGAGACCGTGCACGCTCTGCACCGGCTGCGGTTCGCCGACGACGAGCCGATCGCGCTGGAGACCACCTACTTCCCCCGCGCCCTCACGCCCGGACTGCTGGAGCAGCCCCTCACCGGGTCGCTCTGGCACATCCTGCGCACCCACTACCGCGTCGTACCGGCAGACGCCTCCGCCGTCATCGAGTCCATCGTCATCGACGACGCCTCCTGCGCCCGGCTGAAGATCCGCAGCGCCTCCAACGGGATCCTGCTGACCCGGCGCACCTACACTGCCGATGGGCGCTGCATCGAGTTCGCCCGCGACGTGTACCGCGCGGACCGGGCGTCGTTCAAGGTCGAGGCCCGGATTCCCGTTCCGGTCGAAGACGCCTGAGCGCCGGCGAGGCCTCGTACGAGACGCCTTCAGCCCTGGGCCGAGAGCCAGGGCGGCGACGCCGCATCGGTGGCGGACGCGTGCAGGCGTCTCTGGATGGCGTTCCTGGCCCGCCGGTAGGCGACGGGATCGTCGTGCAGCAGTGAGACGGCGTTGGCGGTCTCCATGAACGCGATCAGTTCGAAGGCGAGCTGATCGGGTTCGGTGTCCTCGGTGAGCTCTCCGAGCCCGCGCGCGTCGCCGACGGCGCTCGCGACCAGGAGGTTCCACTCGCGACCCGCGGCGGCGACGGTGTCCCGTACACGACCAGGGCGGGCGTCGAACTCGGCGGTGACCGTGAAGAAGAAGCACCCTCCGGGGAAGACCCGCCGCTCCGAGTAGCTCAGCCAGCGCTCGCACAACTGCCACACCCGCCCCAGGCCCGGCGGCACCGTCAGGGCGGGGTGGACGACCTCGCCGAGGTAGACACCCGTCGCGGCCCGGATCGTGGCGAGCTGGAGCTCTTCCTTGGAGCCGAAGTAGCCGAAGAGCCCGCTCTTGCTCACGCCGAGGTCGGCGGCCAGCCGCCCGATCGACAGGCCCTCCAGCCCGTCCTTGGAGGCGATGTCCGCCGCTCGGCGCAGGATCGCGTTCCGTATCCCCTCGTCTCGTGGCCGGCCCGCCATTGCCGCTCCTTTCGCGCACGAACGTTCGATCAATTATGCCGCACCGTGATACCGTCCCATCCAAGCACGAACGTTCGTGCTGAAAAAGGAGGTGTCATCAGCATGCTGAGAAGCCGTTGGACCTCGGGGCCGGCCGTGGACTTCGCCGGGCCCGTGCTGGTCGCGGTGACCGCGTACCAGGCCGACAGTGCACGCGACCTGCCCGGTATCTACCGGGCCGGGATCGCGCTGCGCCGAGTTTGGCCCCAGCTGGAGGGTGCGGTCGGGATGTGGCTGTGGACGCGACCGCTGGAGCTCAGGTGCGGCTCGGTGTCGATCTGGCAGGACGAGCAGGCCCTACGACGGTTCGTGGGGTGGCCGGAGCACGTCACGATCGTGCGGCGCTACCGCGGGCGGGGGCGGCTGACGTCCACCACCTGGAACGCCGCCGGCTTCGAGCCCGCGGCGATCTGGGCCGAGGCGCGGCCGCACCTGCGGCACAGAGCACCTGCCCAATAACCGTTCCTTCCGGGAGTCCCAGTGCTGAGATCTTTGTTCTATTCCGGTCCTCCGCTGGAGGTCCTGCATGAGCAGTACGCCAAGAATGACCGCATCGATGCCACCGCCCCCGTCCGGGCGGTCACCCGGGTCATCGTCGACACGGGCCCAGAGGTCGTGTGGAGCGTGCTGGCCGACCCGGAGGGCTGGTCGCGGATCGATCCGGCCATCGGCGACGTACGCCTGACGGCCGGGGTCGCCGTGGACGGGGCCTTCACCTGGCGCAACGGCAAGGCGGCCATCGCCTCCAGGTTCGCCGTGGTCGTCCCCGGCCGGCAGCTGACCTGGACCGGGCTGTCCTTCGGCGCCAAGGCCGTGCACCGGCACGTGTTGACCCCGCTCGAGGACGGCTCCACCGAACTGATGGTCGCCGAATCCATGGCCGGACCGCTGCTGGGGCTGTTCATGAACGGCCGCAAGCTCCAGGCCGCGCTGGACGGGTGGGCCGCCGGTATCAAACGGGTCGCCGAGGCCCGTAGCCGCGGCCCTCGGCTCGCCCCAGCCGACCCACAGTGAAATCCAGCTCGGCTACCGGCAGGGATCATCCGGCGCGGGACCGCGCAACAGGGTCATGAGCTGGTCGTGCGCGATGCGGCGGTAGTCCTCCGACAGCGGGTCCACGCCGAGGATCGCCTTGACGTGGTCGGGCAGCGCGAGGGGCGCGAAGGTCAGCGCGTAAGCGAGCAGCATCACGAACTCCGGTGACGGCGCGTCGCTGATCTCCCCGTCGCGCTGCCGTCGGCGCAGCCGCTCGATGCCGTCGCGCAGCTGCTCGCGCTGGGCATTGGACATGCCGCCGCCCTCGCCGGGATCGTCGCCGAGTGCCTGCCAGAGCACCATGCGCGCCCATTGGGGCCGTTCGAGCGTGGCGTCGAGGACGGCGGCGAAGGAGTCGGCGAAGGAGGACTCCGGCGGCGGCAGCCCGGCCCCGGTCTCGGTCCACCGTCTGCGCAGCTCCGTCAGCAGGCCCTGCTTGCCGCCGAAGTGGTAGCTGATGAGCTGCTGATTGACCCCGGCCCTGGCCGCGATGGCCGCCGTGCGGGCTCCGGAGTAGCCCTTGGCCCCGAACTCCTCCAGCGCCGCCCGCAGGATCCGCTCCCGGGTCCGCTCCGCGGCGGTCCCCCGCTCGTCCTCGGTCACCGCACGTCGCCGCGTTGTCATGGCCGCCATCCTAGCGATTCAATCATTCAGTTGACAAAATTCATCTGAATGAGTGAGTCTTTGGCTCATGACACGACGCCCGATCTCGGCGGTCATCGGCGGGCTCATGGCGGGTATGTTCCTGTCCGCGCTCGACCAGACGATCGTCTCGACGTCCATGCGGACGATCGCCGACGACCTGCACGGCCTCAGCCATCAGGCGTGGGTCACGACCGCGTACCTGATCGCCTCCACGGTCACGATGCCGCTGTACGGGAAGCTGTCCGACCTGTACGGACGCAAGCCCCTCTACCTCACCGCCGTGGCCGTCTTCGTCGCCGGTTCGCTCCTGTGCGCGACGGCCACGTCGATGGGCGCGCTCGCCGCCTTCCGCGCGGTGCAGGGGCTGGGCGCGGGCGGGCTGATGTCACTGGCCTTCGCGATCTTGGCCGACCTGCTGCCGCCCCGCGAACGGGCCCGCTACCAGGGCTGGTTCGTCGCCGTCTTCGGCCTGTCGAGCGTGCTTGCGGCCCGCTGTTGCTGGCGGCCGAGCAGGGCAGGACCTGGGGGTACGGCTCGCCGGCCGCGCTGACCTGTTACGCGCTGGGCCTGACGGGATTGGGGGCCTGGCTGCTGATCGAGCGGCGGATGGGAGAGGAAGCCCTGATCCCGCTGCGGCTGTTCCGAGCCGCCCCGTTCAGCCTCTCCGCTCTGGCCGGTGCGGCGCTCGGCGCCGCGATGCTGGGCACCATGATGACCCTGCCGCTGTACTACCAGATCGTCCGCGGCGCCTCCCCGACGCGCTCGGGCCTGATGATGCTGCCGCTGATGGCCGGGCTGGTGCTGGCCTCGGCGCTGTCCGGCCGGGTGATCGCGCGCAGCGGTCGCTACAAGGCCTTCTTCGTGACCGGTCTGGCGCTGGTCGCCGTGGCGGCCCTGGCTCTGTCACCGCTGCTCGACACCGACGTGCCGCTGATCACGGTGATGGGCCTGGCCGCCGTGCTCGGTCTCGGACTCGGCTCGTCCATGCAGCCGCTGACGCTCGCCGTACAGGCCGCGGCCCCGGTGCGGGACATGGGCGTGGCCACCTCCGCGGCCACCTTCACCCGCCAGCTCGGCGGCACCGCCGGGATCGCGGGCTGCGTCGCGGTGGTGTTCGGCCGTACCGGCGAGATCGGCGACTCCTCCGCCATGACCGCCTCCTTCGCCGGCTCCTTCGCGGCAGCTGTACGCCCTGTCTTCCTGCTGGTCGCGATCCTCGCGGCGGCGGGCTTCCTGATGGCGCTCCTGATCAAGGAGCTGCCCTTGCACACCACGACGGGCCCGCGGGCCCGCGCGACCGAAGGGATCACCCGATGAGCAAGGCCATCGTCTTCAACACCTACGGCGGCACCGACGTCCTGGAACTCGTGAACACCGAACCGCCCGTCCCGGGACCGGGCCAGGTGCGGCTGCGCGTACGGGCGGCCGGCGTCCAGCCGTTCGACAATCTCTTCCGCGACGGCTCCGCGGCGCGGTACGCGCCCGCCACCTTCCCCCAGCGCCTGGGCAACGAGGCGGCCGGGATCGTGGACGCGGTCGGACCCGGCGTCACGGACTTCGCCGTGGGCGACGAACTGCTCGGGCCCGTCACGCTCGCGGCGTTCGCCGAACACGCCGTGGCCGACACCGAGCAGCTCGTCCGCAGGCCCGAGTGGCTGCCGTGGGAGGAGGCGGGCGCTCTGTCGGCCTCCGGGCAGACCGCCCACACCGCGCTGCGCGAGCTGGGCGTGGGCGCGGGTGACACGGTCCTCATCCACGCCGCCGCCGGGGGCGTCGGCCACCTGGCGGCGCAGATCGCCATCGCGTGGGGCGCCAGGGTCATCGGTACGGCCGGCGCCGGCAACCACGACTTCCTGCGCACGCTCGGGGCCGAGCCGGTGACCTACGGGCCGGGGCTGGCCGAGCGGGTGCGCGAGCTGGGCGGCCGGGTGGACGCCGCGCTGGACTGCGTGGCCACGCCCGACTCGCTGGACGCCTCCGCCGAGCTGGTCAAGGACCCCGACCGGGTGGGCACGATCGCCTTCTCCCCGCTCGCCAACGAGCGCGGCGTCCGCCGGTTGGGCACCTCCCGTTCGGCCGAGCGCCTGGCCGAGTTGCTTGAGCTGGGTATCAGGGTGTCGGTGCAGGCGACGTACCCGCTGGAGCGGACGGCGGCGGCCTGCGAGGCGGTCGAGTCGGGACACGTGCGCGGCAAGGTGGTCGTCACGCCGTAGGACCTCTAGGGGCGCGGCTTTCACGCGAGCTTCAGCCGCGCCCCCGTGTCCTGCGATCAACGCCCCCGGAGACCTCGGCGACCCCGGCGCGCTCGAGCGGGCCTGCGCGGGGACGGACGCCGTCTTCGGCCTGTCGGTGCCGTTCGGCGAGGGCGGCATGGACGCGGAAGTGGCCCAGGTGACCGTCCTCGACATCGCGGGCATGGCCGTGTACGCCATCGAGCACCCCGCCGAACTCGTCGGCGAGCGCGTCGACCTCGCGTCCGACCGCGTGACCGGGGAGGAGGCCGCCCGGATCTTGAGCGAGGTCCTCGGCCGGGACATCCCCTACCAGCAGCTGCCTCTGGACATGGTGCGCCAATGGGCCGGGGACGAGGTGGCCACCATGTTCGAGAGCTTCGAGAACAACACCGACTTCATCGACATCGAGGCGCTACGCGTCAGGTTCCCGGCCGTGCGCTGGCACAGTTACGCCGACTGGGCCAAAACGGTGGACTGGGAACGGGTTTTGGCGGGGTAACTTCAAGTCCGCCGCCCGCGTGGCGATTGGCGAACAGGGCGCATACGACGAATATTGATCGTCATGCGCGTCGACTTCGATCCTGCGGAGATGGGCGGGCCGGCTTTCTACAGGTTCCTGACCTCGGTCGTCGTCCCGCGCCCCATCGCGTGGGTCTCCACCGTCACGCCGGACGGAACCGTCGAGAACCTCGCCCCGCACTCGTTCTTCAGCATCGCCAGCACCGATCCGCCGATCGTGCAGTTCACCTCGATCGGCCGCAAGGATTCCCTGCGCAACGTGGAGGACACCGGCGAGTTCGTCATCAACTTCTCCGCCGAACCGCTGCTACAGCTGATCAACGCCACCGCGACCGACTTCCCGCGGACCTTCAGCGAATTCGACTACGCGGGAATCGAACGCGAACCCAGCCGTCATGTGCGGCCGCCCAGGGTGGCGGTCTCGCCCGTGGTCATGGAGTGCCGTTCGCACACGACCCTGCACATGGGCAACTCCACCCTGGTCTTCGGACGGGTGTTCCTCGCGGCGGTGCACGAGGACTACATCGTCGACGGCCGGCCCGACGCCGAGCGGCTGCGCCCGCTGACCAAGCTCGGCGGCGACGAGTGGGGGACGCTGGGCTCGATCCTGCACCTGAGCCGCATCCCTTACGAAGAGCCGGCGATGTGACCCGGCTGTTTCGTGGTTCCCGTCTGGGTAGGGGCCGTAAGGTCTGACGGTTCTCATGAGGAGGAGAAATGCCTCGCGGATCGAGCCCGAAGCGGGAACGGCAATACGAGCACATCAAGGACAGCGCCAAGAAGCGGGGGGAAAGCAACAAGCGAGCGACCGAAATCGCCGCCCGTACCGTGAACAAGGAGCGGGCCAGGGCCGGTGAGTCCCGGACCGCGAGCCGTACATCCACCGATGACATCTCGTCGAGCCGCCGGGGCGGGCTGCGCTCCCATTCCGGCGCGGGCGGTCGTACCAGGGATCAGCTGTACGCCGAAGCCAAGAGCCGCAACATCAAGGGCCGCTCGAAGATGAGCAAGGCACAGCTGGAGAAGGCCCTCGGCTGACCGGGCCGTACGGACGGCCGGGACCCCAGGGGCCCCTGCGGCACAAGAGGCGAACATTGTAGAATATACGTCCGTATAATCGCGTGATGACCATCGTCGCGAGCCGCTACCGACTCCTGGCACCGCTCGGTCAGGGTGGCATGGGCACGGTCTGGCGGGCCGTGGACGAGCTGCTCCGGCAGGAGGTCGCGGTCAAGGAGGTGCGCCTGCCGCCGGAGCTCGACCACACGGCCCGAGCCGAGCTCACCGAGCGCACGCTGCGCGAGGCCAGGGCGGCGGCGCGACTGCGCGCACACCCCTCGATCGTCACCGTGCACGACGTGGTCATGGATGGAGGGCGGCCATGGATCGTGATGGAGCTGATCCACGGCCGTTCCCTCGATCAGATCGTGCGTACGGACGGCCCGCTGTCGCCGCGCCAGGCCGCCTGGGTGGGCCGGCATGTGCTCGACGCGCTCGGTGCCGCGCACGCGATGGGCGTGCTGCACCGCGACGTCAAGCCCGGCAACGTGCTGCTGACCGACGACGGCCGCGTACTGCTGACCGACTTCGGCATCGCCACGGTCGCCGGGGACGCCGCGCTGACCCAGACCGGCCTGCTCAACGGCTCGCCCGGCTACATCGCCCCAGAGCGGTTACGTGGCGAGGACGATGGGCCCGCCGCCGACTTATGGTCACTCGGCGCCACGCTCTACACGGCGGTGGAGGGCAGCCCTGGGTTCTCCGGCCCCAACGCGGCCGCGGTCATGGCCGCCGTGCTGATGCGCGATCCCGCCCCCGCCAGGTTGGCGGGTCCGCTCGCGCCCCTGCTCGCGGCCTTGCTGGAGAAGGATCCCCAGCGCCGGTGTACGGCCGAGCAGACGGCCCACTGGCTCCACGACATCGCCCAAGGCGACACCCCGTCCACGGTCCCCGCACCCCGCGAAGCCCCTGTGAAGCGCCGCCGTACCCTTGTCATGGCGGGCGCGCTGGCGCTGGCGGTGTGCGGCACGGCCGCCACGGCGATCTGGCTCAATCTGCCGCCCGCGACTCCGGACGCGCTCGCCGAGCCGTCATCGAAGTCCCCTGTGTCCGCGAAGCCGTCTCCGACGAAGAGCGCCGTGAAGCTGTTCCGCCAGTTGCCCGACGCCTGCAAGCTCCTGACCAACGCGCAGGCGCGCACGCTGCTCGGAGGCACGGCGCGACGCGACGTCCTGGGCACCACACGGTGCCAGTGGCACGGCACCGGCTACACCAGTGTGATGGTGACGACGTACCGTAACCCGACCGTCAAGAGCTGCGGGCTCAACCTCGATGGCATGGTCACCGTGGGGAAGGACGAACGTGCGCGCCACCCCGGCACCAAGCTGCGCTCGGCGCGGGTCGTCGGCGACAGGACGGCCGCCTACACCCGCCGCGACCCCGATGTGGCCGCGGGCTTCCACAACACGCAGGTGTCGTTCTGCCTGGCCAACGTGCTGGCGTACGTCAACTACCTGGGTCCACGGCCCGGCTACGGGACCGCTGACCAGGCGGCCAAGCACGTCGCCGCGGCGCTGAAGGCCCTCCGCTAGGTCAGGGGACCCGGCCGACGCCGCCCAGGATGCCGCCCTTCTCCAGCCCGGGGACGATGAACGGGTCGTCGTTGCGCCAGTCCTGTACCGGCACGACGCCGGGTTCGAGCAGCTCCAGCCCGTCGAAATAGGCGCGCACCATGTCGCGGTCGCGCCAGTGCAGCGCGCCGGAGGTCGTCCGCCGGTAGACGTCCTCGGTCTCGATCCGCCGGTCGAGGGTGCTCTGGCCCTGCTCCACGTACGCGTGGGAGATGATCAGATGGCTCCCCGGCACCAGCGGCTCGCGCAGGGTCTGGACGATGCCGGCCACCTCGTCGTCACCGCTGAAGAAGTGGAACAGCGCGACGGCCAGGACCGCCACTGGCTGGCTGAAGTCGAGGTGCTGGGCGGCGGCGGCCAGCAGCCCCTTGGGGTCGTGCGCGTCGCCGTCGATGATCACCGTGTCGGGGTTGTCGGCCAGCAGCGCGCGGGCGTGGACCAGCACGATCGGGTCGTTGTCCGAGTAGACGACCTTGGCGTCGGGGATGATCCGGTGCGCGACCTGGTGCACGTTGTCCTGCGTGGGCAGGCCGGTGCCGATGTCGAGGAACTGCCGAACACCGGCCCTGGCGACCGTCTCCACGGCGCGGATCAGGAAACCGCGGTTCGCCCTGGCCATCTCCCGCACGTCCGCGCCGCCCGCGCGGCTCAGTTCGAGGACCCGCTCGGCCGCCTCGCGGTCGGCCGGGAAGTTGTCCTTCCCGCCGAGGAAATAGTCGTACATTCGGGCGACCGTGGGGACGGTCGGATCCATCTTCCCCGGAGGCCGCTCAGGCTCGGTCACGCTTCACCCTTCGTCATCTATGACGGCATCTTAGGGGGAAAATGCGGATATGTGATCAGGACGGGTCAGGTGCCCGGAATTCGCGACCGCCTACCGGCGGCACACCCGGGCGTCTCGGATGTCGGCCGGGAGTACGGGCTTGCCGTCCACCGGAGGTGTGGGACCGTCCGGCTCCGGCTGGATGCCGCCGGCGGCGATGCGGTCGAGGACGGCGAGCCCGGCGGCGTCCACCGTACCGAAGATCGTGTAGTTGGGCGCCAGCCCGGAATCACCGTAGACCAGGAAGAACTGGCTGCCGTTCGTGTTCGGGCCGGCGTTGGCCATGGCCAGCACCCCGCGCGCGTACGTCTTGCGCACCCCGGTCGAATCGCCCGGCCACGGCGGCAGGTCCGTGGGCAGCTCGTCCTTGTACTTGTAGCCCGGCCCGCCCTCACCGGTGAAACTGGGGTCGCCGCACTGCAACACCTTCAGCCGGTCATACGCGGTGAGCCGGTGGCACGACGTGGCGTCATAGAACCGGTGCTGGATCAGATGCACGAAGCTCTGCACCGTGCACGGCGCCTTGGCCGGATCGAGCGCGAGCCCGATGTCGCCGTGGTTGGTCCGGAGCACCGCGGAGACCGGACGCGTGGGCGTGCGGCGCGGGTCCGGCGGCAGCGGCACGTCACGCACGGCCGGGTCGTCGGGGGTCTCGGTGTACTGGCACGGCCCCTTGGTCGTTCGGGGCGGCTTGTCCAAGGCCGCCGCCGAGGCCGGCAGCGCACCGATCGCGATCAGCGAGCCTGTCGTGACCGCGGATAACGCGGCGCGGGCCGCGAGTCGTACCAATGCTCTGCCGGACATCTGTCCTCCACTGCGTGATGATCGCTGGGTTTCCTGAGGTCTAATCGATCTGACCAGCGCAGTCAAGGGTTCGGTACGAGCCTGTCCACCCTGGGGCGTCACTCGGCGACCGGCGTGATCGTCCCGATGCCGGTGGCGGCTTGCCGTACCAGATCCGCCAGCTCGGTCCTGGAGGTGATGCCCAGCTTGGGAAAGGCGCGATAGAGGTGGAAGCCGACGGTCCGCGGGCTGAGGAAGAGCTGGGCGGCGATCTCCCGGTTGGACGACCCCTGCGCGGCGAGGAACACCACGTGCCGCTCCTGCGGCGTCAGCCCGCGCAGCGCTTCCGGCAGCGGCTCCGCGGGGCTCGACTCCCCCGAGGCGCTCAGCTCGGCCGCGGCGCGCTCCGCCCAGGGGGTCGCGCCCAGCTGCTCGAACGCGGCGCGCGCGGCCCGCAGATGAGAGCGGGCTTCGGACCTGCGCCGGATCCGGCGGAGCCACTGCCCGTAGGCGAGCTCGGTCCTGGCCCGCTGGAAGGCGGTCAGGGACGGGCCGTGCAGGTCGAGCGCGCCGAGGAAGAGCGGCTCCGCCTCGCCGTCCGGCGCGGTCAGCGCCCGGCAGCGCAGCGCCACCGCGCCCACCCAGCGCTGGCGCGTGTCCCCCGCCCACCGCTCCAGCACGGCGAGCGGCTCGACGGTGGCGCCGGGCAGGTCGGCCTGTACGGCCGCGTCCACCAGATCGGCCGCGCAGTGGACCGCGATCACCGGGTGGTGCGCGGGGCCCGCGACCACGCGCTCAAGGTGCGCCACAGCGATGCCCGCCCGGCCCAGCCCCAGCTCCAGCAGGCCGAGCGCCCAGGTGGCCAGCGCCGCGCTGGCCGGCGCGTCGTGGTCGGCGCAGTAGTCCAGGCTCGATTCGGCGTAGGCCCGGCAGCGCTTCTCATCGCCGCTCAACGCGGCGATCAGCGCGACCAGGCCGCTCAGATGCCCGACTCGGTGAGTCTGGCCGAGGTCACCGGCGAGCTTCAGCCCCTCGGTGGCCAGTCTGAGCGCTTCGGCAATGCGGCCGCTCAGCATGAGGGCCTGGGCCTGGAGTTGCAGGGCGTACGGCAAAAGGCCCATCAGGTCCTGGTGGCGGCAGTCGGCCACCAGCGTGGAGGTCAGGCGCAACGCCGAGCCGGCGTCGGCGGCCATCAGGCCCAACGAGGTGGCGGTTATGGCTTGCTGGGTCGCCAGGGCGGGCGTGTGCTCGACCAGCTCACCGATGGCGGCGAAGCCGCTGAACGGGTCACCGGCCATGATCTTCGCCAGCGTGGGCAGCGACCGGGCCAGCGGAGCGGACCAGGTGGGCTGGGCGCCTGATCGCACGACCTGCGAAGAAGCTGGTGACGAGGCTCGCGCGGAACCTCGTGAAGTCGCCGGTGCCGACCAGACGGCGGCGGCGATCTCGGCCGCGAGCCCCTCGTCGCCGCTGTAGCCGAACAGGCGGATCGCGTCGGCGATCATGACGATGGCCATGGCGTGGTCGTCGTCGCCGATCCTGGCCGCCGCGTCCAGCAGCATCCGCGCGGCCTTGGTCGGGGAACCGATCTCGGACTCCACGGTGGCCAGCACGCGGGCGGCCGAGGCCAGCGTCGAGGGTTCGGCGCTCAGCTTGGTCGCGCACGTCGCCAGATCCGCCGCGCGGCGCAACTGACCGGCGTCGCACGCGGCGACCGCGGCGGCGGCATAGCGCCGGGCGCGGGGCTCGGGGTCGGTGGTCAGCTCGGCCGCGCGCTCCAGCGCCGACGACGTCCCGACGGCCTCCAGCTCACGCGCGATCTCCTCGTCCGGCCCCAGCACGGCGGCGGCGAGATGCCAGACCCGCCGCTCGGACGCCGTCTCAGCCAGGGCCCGGTGCGCGGCGATGCGGGCCGAGACCGGCGCGGACTGATAGGCGGCGACCAGGATCAGCAGGTGGCGAGAGGTGAGCTTGCCCGGCCGCACCTCCACCAGCCCAGCCGTCTCGGCGGGCTCCAGATCAGCCGGTGTCGCTCCGGTGGCGGCGAGCAGTTCGGGCAGGGAGGCCGCGGGGTCGGCGGCGGCCAGCAGGAGGAGGAAGCGAGTCCGGTCAGGCAGGGCCCGTAAGCACGCGCCGTACAACTGATCGGCCCGTCGCGAACGCCCGGCCCAGCCGGTGTGCAGGCCCAGCGGCGACAGCCTGCCCTCGACCTGGGCCGGGCTGATCCCCGCGGCAAGCTCGCGCAGGGCCAGCGGATTGCCGCGGGCGTCCTCGACGATCCGCTCACGCACCTGCGGGACGATGCCCGGCCGGCACTCGGCGACGATGTCCAGCGCCGCCTGCCTGTCGACACCGGGCAGATCCAGCTCGTCGATCCCCAGGAGCGCGGGCACCTCGCCCTCGGCGGCCACCAGGATCACCACGCGCGCGGCGGCGAGGCGCCGGACGCAGAAGGACAGGACCGCCAGGCTCTCCCGGTCCAGCCAGTGCGCGTCGTCGATCAGGCAGAGGACGGGCCGCTTGCCCGCCAGGTGGCGCAGGAGGTTCCAGACAGGCAGGTACGGCGAGCGCGGCCAGGCGGGTTCGCCTACCGCGCGGATGCCGGGCGCAAGGCTCCACGGTTCCGGGCCGCCCTGGCGGTCGACGACATCGGGCACAAGGCTCCGCGGTTGCGGCTCGCCCAGCTGGCCGAGGACGTCGCGCTGCTGGGCGGGCAGGTGTTTCCAGCGCGGACGGGTGGTCGCCAGCAGCATGTGCAGGCCGCCGTACGGGAGGTGCGACTCCTCGGGGCTGCCGGAGGCGCGCAGCACGATTTGATCACTCGCGAGCTCCGCCGCGAAGGCGAGCAACACGCTCTTGCCCGCCCCGGCTTCCCCGCGCACCATCAGGGCGCCGCTCTCACCAGCGAGAAGTCGCGTGATCCTGGCCTGCTCCGCGATGCGCCCGTGCAGCACCAGGCGAGAGTACCGGACTCGGAGTTGATCTCATACCTAACCCGGAGCATTCCGACACCCTCGAACCAGGTCATCCGTACAGATGTGGTGCGGATAGGCGGGGACTACGGTCGCCGCCGGAGGTCGGCATGAGGAATCGTTGGGCCACTCGTCTTTGCTCGGCACTGACAGTGACCACCCTTGTCATCAGCATGGCAGGTCAGGGAGCCCACGCGGCTGCCAAGGAGCCGACGCTCCCCGAGCAGCGCCTGGGCTCGGCGGCGAACCGCACGCACCAGGTGGCGGCGGAGGCGACCCGGGCGCAGACCGAGCTGCCGGAGAAGAAGGCCGCCAAGCTACCCAAGGGGGTCGTGCCCCGGGAGGCCCAGCAGCCGCCCAAGCTGGTCTCCCATCTGTCGAACAAGACGCAGCGGGTGGGCAAGGCGACCGGCAAGCCGGGCAACGGGGAAGTGCACGGGTTCGACGCCAAGCAGAGCCGGGTGGCCCCCAAGCTGGGCGACGCGACGTCCAAGGTGTTCCAGAACCCCGATCAGACCTACACCGTGCGCACGTACTCCAGGCCAGTCAGGTACCGGACGGCCACCGGTGAGTGGGCCGACATCGACCTCAACCTGACCGGCGCCGACGGACGCTGGCGGCCGGCGGCCAACGACGTCGCGGCCGAGCTGGCCGACGACGCCGCCGACCCCAGGCTCCAGTCGCTCACCTTGGACAACGAGCACAGCCTGTCCTTCGCCCTCCAAGGGGCAAAAAGCACAAAAGCCGATATTTCGGGAAATATCGCGAAGTACGGTGAGGTGCTGCCGGGGACGGACCTCCAGGTCGAGGCCGCCTGGAACGGGATCAAGGAGTCGCTCGTCCTGACCTCGCGCCAAGCCGCGACGGGCCCCTGGGACTTCCCCTTCCAGGCCAAGGGGCTGACGCCGCGAAGCACGCCGCAGGGCGTGGAGTTCGTCGACGAGCAGGGCGCGGTGCGCATCACCGTCCCCGCCGGATTCATGAGCGACGCCAAGGGCGCCCGCTCCGACGCGGTCCACTACACCCTCGCCGGCGACGTCCTGCGGGTCAGCGCCGACCAGAAGTGGCTGCACGCCAAGGACCGCGCGTTCCCGGTGGTCATCGACCCCTCCTCCTATGTACGCACCACCAGCGGCGCCTCCTCCGACACCTACGTCGACAACCACTCCGGCGCCAATCACTCCGGCAGCGACCAGCTCCTGGTTGGCTCCCAGGACGGCACCAAGCGCAACAACGCCTACATCAACTTCAACCTCGCCTCCCAGATCCCCCACGCCTATGTGACCGGCGCCGCGCTCTTCCTCTACAACACCCTGTCGAACTCCTGCGCGGCCAACCCCGTCACGGTGAAGCAGATCACCAGCGGCTGGAACGTCGGCACGATCTCCTCCTATCCCGGCGTGAGTCTCGGCGACACCTGGGGGTCGGCCAGCTTCAGCGGCGGCGTGACCTGCGGCGGCGCCGGCTGGGCGTGGATCGGGATCAACAGCGCGGGCCTGTCGGCCCTGTCGGACTGGTCCAACGGCGCGGGCAACAACGGCCTGGCGCTGACCGCCGACAGCTTCAAGGAGTTCGCCAGCGCCAACTCGGCCAACCCGCCGTACCTGCAGGTGGACTACAGCCCCTGGCGGGCGCTGTACGCGATCGACTCCGGTGCCACGATCGACCCGCCGGTGACGGCCAACAGCTTCGGCAGGCTGCCCGTCACGGTGATCAACAACGGGATGAACTCCTGGTCTCCCGGCTCGGTGAAGCTGGGCTACAAGGTGTACACCCTCGGCGGCAGCTTCGTGGGCAGCTCCACCGCCGCCGCCACGCTGCCCGCCACGATCGGCAACAACGGCTCGGCGAAGGTGAGCGCCACGATCGACCCGCTCAACCCGGGCTCGTACCAGGTCTGCTGGGACATGGTGGCGAACGGGCAGTTCTTCTCCGACTGGGGCGTACCCGTCTGGTGCGTGAGCCTGAGCGTGATCAACGTGCCACCCCAGATCGACTCGATGTGGCCGGGCAGCGGGTACGTGGAGTCCACGCTGATGCCGGAGTTCACGGTCACCGGCCATGACCAGGACGAGTGGCCCGGCGGAGAGCTGAACTTCATCTTCAACATCTGCCTGGTCTCCGCCCCCAGCACGTGCCCGGCGACCGGCCTGATCAAGGGCGACTCCAACACCGGTGAGCAGACCGCGAACTGGACGGTGCCGCAGGGCAAGCTCAAATGGGGCGAGCAGTACATGTGGCAGGCCCTGGTCACCGACGGCAAGACCTCAAGCCCGGCGACCGGATGGAGCACCTTCCGCACGGTCGTGCCGCAGCCCCTGGTCTCCTCGCACGTCTCCGACAGCGCGGGCACGGCCGCCGTCAAGGGCATCGACCCGCTGACCGGCCAGTACGCGGCCACCACCACGGACGCGAGCCTGACCACCGCCGGTCCCGCGCTGGCGATCACCCGCTCGTACAGCAGCCTGAACTCCCGCTCGGGGCTGTTCGGCGTGGGCTGGACCACCGCCTACGACATGAAGATCGTCACTGACAGCGACCTGACGGGCAACGTCGTGGTCACCTACCCGGACGGGCGGCAGGCGCGCTTCGGCCGCAACTCCGACGGCACGTACGCGCCGCCCGAGGGCCGGTCGGTGAGCCTGGTGAAGGCCGATACGGCGTGGTTCCTGCGTGACAAGTCCGGCGGCGCGTACGTGTTCGACACGAACGGCCGGTTGACCGCGATCTACGACGACGACCAGCACGGTGAGTTCCTCACCTACAACGGCGACGGCACCCTGGCCAAGGTCGTGAACAAGGTCAGCGGCCGCGGCCTCTACTTCACCTGGACCAGCGGTGTGGTGACCTCGGTCGCCACCGATCCCGCCCAGGGCGCGCCCGCGTGGAGGTACGGCTACGGCTACGGCCTGCTCGCCCAGGTCTGCCCGCCGGGCACGACGACGGCCTGTACGAAGTACACCTACAAAATGCTGTCCCACCATCGGACGGCCGTCGTGGACGCCGCCCCCGCGATGTACTACCGGCTCCACCAGAGCACGACCAACGAGACCCAGATGTTCGTCGGTCAGGACGACGCGCAGGCGGTCAACCTGACCTACGGCGCGGCGGGCGCCCCGGCCGGGACCACGGACGGCTCGGCGACGTTCAACGGCACGAGCTCCTACGTGCGCATGCCGTACAACATCACCGACGACACCACCTACGCGGCGGTCGGGATGTGGTTCAAGACCACCAAGGCCGGCGTGCTGTACGGCGCGCAGATGAACACGCTGGAGGACTCCCGGGGCCCGCTCCCCTGGGGCTTCCTGCCGATGCTCTACGTCGGGACCGACGGGAAGCTGCACGGCCAGATGGCCGACGACGGCAGCTGCGGCTCGATGACGTCGACCGCGGCGGTGAGCGACGGGGCCTGGCACCATGTGGTGCTGACCGCGAGCGGAACCTGGCAGGGCATGTACCTGGACGGCGCGATCGTGGGCAGCCGCTTCAACCAGGTCAAGGCGACCCGTCTGCCGAACGCCAGCATCGGGGCGGGCTACGTGAACACCTCGGGCTGGTGCCCCGCCGCGCCCACGGACACGCGCGGCCACTTCACCGGCCAGATCGACGACCCCGCCTTCTACACCCACCCGCTCGGCCCCACGTCCGTCGCCGCCCAGTACGCGGCCGGGCAGTACACGGGCGCGCTGGAGACGGTCAAGCTGCCGTCGGGCAAGTTGCAGGCCGCGCTCGCCTACGACACCCAGAGCGACCGCGTCGCCTCGATGACCGACGCCAACGGCGGGCAGTGGCGGGTCTACCCCGCCCAGACGCAGGCCAGCACGGAGTACTACCCGAACGCGGTCCTGAGCGCCCGGCCGCGCGAGTACTACCGCCTCGCCGAGTTCTCCGGCACCCGGGCGGCCAGCGCGGCCTACGGCGACGGGCGCGACACCGGCGCGACCTACCACAACGTCACCCTGGGCCAGAGCGCACCCATCGTCCTGGCCACCGGCGGCGACTCGGCCGCCGGGTTCAACGGCTCCAGCTCCTATCTGGAGCTGCCCGACGGCGAGATCAAGGGCGGCGGCGACCTGTCGGCGGAGCTGTGGTTCAAGACCGCCAAGCCCGGCGTCCTGCTCGCCTACCAGGCCCAGGCCATCACCGACCCGGCCGGGCCGCAGGCGAACTACACGCCCGCGCTGTACGTCGGGACGGACGGCAAGCTGCGCGGCCAGTTCTGGGACGGCGCCGCGGTCGCGCCGATCACCACGAGCGCGGCCGTGACCGACGCGAGCTGGCACCACGCCGTCCTGACGGCCTCCGGTGACACCCAGTGGCTCTGGCTGGACGGTGCCGTGGTCGGGACCAGGTCCAAGGGCCCGGTGTCCACGATCGCGCAGAACCATGTCTACGTCGGCGCCGGTTTCATCGCGGGCAACTGGCCCGCCAAGCCCTCGGACACGCTGGGCCACTTCAACGGCACCATCGACGAGGTGGCGATCTACTGGAACAGTCTGCACACCGACGCGATCCAGGCGCACTACAAGGACGTCGCCACGTTCGGCATCCCCGCCACCACCGTGCTCGCCGCCGACCCGCGCGGCAAGGCGATGGTCTACAGCTACGACCCGCAGCACGGCGGCCGGCCGACCTCGCTGTACGACGCCTCGGGCGGCACCACGCGCTACGGCTACGACCTCAACGGCAACCTGGCCACGGTGAGCGACCCGGACGGGCACACCACGCAGCTGTACAACGACGACCGCGGCAACCCGGTCATGAAGGTGACCTGCCGCGGACCGCGCTCCTGCCAGACCTCCTATTTCACCTACTACCTGGACGCCGGCGACCCGCTGAACCCCCGCAACGACAAGCTCACCGGCGCGTACGACGCCCGCGCCACCGCAGGGAACGACGCGGCGCACCGCACCAGCTACACCTACGACATCTCGGGCGACCTGCTCAGCGTCACCACACCTCCCGTGGCCGGAGCCGCCAACGGCGGCACCACCAAGTACGCCTACACCGATGGCGACGAGACCGCCACCGACGGCGGCACCGTCCCGGACGGGCTGCTCGCCTCCACGACCACCCCTGGCGGCAGGACCACCCGCTACAGCTACCGCCAGAACGGCGACCTCGCCCAAGTGGTGGACGCCGCGGGGCTCACCACGAAGTACGACTACGACAGCGCCGGCCGCCCCATCTCCGAGACGAAGATCTCCGACACGTTCCCGAACGGCGTCAGCACCTCCATGGGCTACGACGCCCTCAACCACCTCACCGCCACCGTCGGCCCGGCGACCACGGACGTGATCAACGGCGTCAAGCACCTCCCGTGGGTCCTCTACACCTACGACGTGGACGGCAACGTCACCAAGGCCGAGCGGACGGACCCCACCGGCAAGGACGTCACCCGCACCACGGACTACACCTACGACGCCGCCGCCCGCGTCTCGTCCGTCAAGGACCCCGAGGGCAAGACCACCACCTACGGCTATGACGTCTACGGCAACCTCACCAGCACCGTGGACGCCACCGGCGCCGACTTCCGGCACACTTACGGACCGACCGGCCTGCCGCTGACCACGAGCCTGGCCAACTGGGTGGGCGACCCGCTGGACACCGACGCCCCCAAGGAACTGGTCCTCGAATCCCGCGCCTACGACCCGGCCGGGCGCCTGGCCACGGTCACCGACGCCATGGGCCGGACCACCCGCTACCGCTACTACGACGACAACCTGCTCGAATCGGTCTGGGCCGAGGGCTTCCACAACGCCGACGGAACCACCCGGGACATCCCGCTCCAGCAGAACACCTACGACAGCGCGGGCAACCTCATCAAGCGGGTCACCGGTAACGGCAAGAGCACGACCGCCTACACCGTGGACGCCGCCAACCGGGTCACCGAGGCGCTGCTGGACCCAGCCGGCATCAAGCGCAAGACCACATACGGCTACGACGCCGACGGCGGTGTGGTCTCCCTGGTCCAGGCGCAGGACAGCGGCTACACGTGGACCGCGTTCGACCTCGACGCGCTGGGCCGGCCCCTGTCGCAGAAGGTCTGGGACGGCGACGAATGGCTCACGACGTCGTGGACCAGGGACCAGCGGGGCCTGCCGAAGACGATGACCGACCCCCGTGGCGCGGTGACCGACTACACCTACGACGAGGCGGGCCGGCTCACCACGACCAAGGCGCCGACGGTGGCCATCGAGCACTCGGGCGGCACGCCGTACAACGTCAGGCCGACGACGCGGTCCGGCTACAACAGCTTCGGCGACGTCGTGACGAGCGAGGACGCCGAGGGCTACCGGACCACGATCACCTACGACGGCATGAGCCGGCCGCACGTCGTCACCCTGCCCTCGTACCGGCAGCTCGGCGCCGGTGCCACGGTGACGGCGGGCTCCACCACGACGTACGACGCGCTGGGCCGCGTGACGCACGTCGAGGACGCGCTCGGCCACGGCGACACCCACACCTACGACCAGCTGGGCAACCTGGTGGCCACCACCGACGCGGCGGGCAACCAGTCGCGCTCGGGCTTCGACGTGGCCGGGGAATGGCTCTGGACACGGGACCAGGCGGGCCGGGTGACCGGGGCGACGTACGACGACCTCGGCCGCCGGATCTCCGGCACCGCCGTCGACCGCACACCGGCCGCGGCGGGATACACCACCGCCTATGAGTACGACGACGCGGGGAACCTGACCTACGTCACCACACCGTCGGGCGCGCGCAGCCAGTACGGCTACAACGCGGCGGGCGAGGTCGTGGTCGACGTCAACCCGCTGGCCCAGGCCCACTGGTACACCCGCGACCACGCCGGCCGGGCGACCAAGATCGCCAACCCGGACGGCACCAGCAGCACGCTCACCTTCGACGGCGCCGGCCGGGCGACCGCGACGGCCGATTTCGACGCGGCGGGCAAGCAGCTGCGGTCCACGACGATCGGCTACGACGACGCGAGCAACCCGGTCACCGTCAGCAGACCCGGCGGCGGAGTCACCACCTACGACTACGACGCGCTGAACCGGCTGACCGGCCAGCACGAGAAGACCACGGCGACGCACACCATCAACACGACCTTCGGCTACGACGCGGTCGGCAACCGCACCCGCTTCACCGACGGCAACGGCAACGCGACCTCCTACGCCTTCAACCCGTGGAATCTCCAGGTGGCGATGTTCGTGCCGCCGACCACGGCCTACACCACGCTCGCCGACCGCCAGACGATCACCGACTACGACGCGGCCGCCCGCCCCGTCCAGGTCACCAAGCCGGGTGGGGTCACCATCGCCCGCACCTTCGACCCGCTGAACCGGCTCACCGCGGAGACCGGCGCGGGCGCCGAGACCGCCACGACCGCCCACAGTTTCGGCTACGACACCGTGGGCCGGCTGACCTCGGCCGGAGGTAACACCTTCGGCTACGACGATCGCGATCATCTCGTCAGCACGGCGGGGCCGTCCGGCACGGCGTCCTTCACCTATGACGCCGACGGCCGCATGAAGACCCGTACCGACAAGGCGGGCACGGCCGCCTACGACTACGACGCGGGCAGCCGCCTCACCACGGTCCGCGACCCGCTCACCGGCGGCACCTCGATCTACTCCTACGACACGATGGACCAGCTCAAGGGCGTGGACTACGGCGGCGCCAAGCGCTCCTTCGACTACGACGCGCTGCACCGGCCCACCTCCGACACGCTCAAGACCACCACGGGCACGGCGCTGGCCGGCATCACCTACGGCTACGACGACGCCGACCGGCTCACCACCAAGACCACGACCGGTACGGCGGGCGCCGCCGCCAACACCTACGGCTACGACCTGGCGGGCCGGCTGACATCGTGGAACTCGGCCGCCTACGAGTACGACGACGCGGGCAACCGGACCAAGGCCGACGCGGCCGCCTCCGTCTACGACGCGCGCAACCAGCTGGTCTCCGACGGATCGGCCGGCTACGCCTACTCGGCGCGCGGCACCCTGAAGTCCAGGACGCCGAACGGCGGGAGCGCGAGCGCGACGAGCTACGACGCGTTCGACCGGATGATCACCGACGGCGCCTCGACCTACGCCTATGACGGGCTGGACCGGCTCGCGTCCGCCGCGGGCCGCACGTTCAGCTACTCCGGCCTGGGCAACACCCCGGCCGCGGCGGGTGCCGAGCTCTACGGCAGGGACCCGGCGGGTGACATCGTCTCCGTCGCGGGCCTGTACGCCTACACCGACCGGCACGGCGACCTCACCGCCACCTTCACCGGCGCGGGTGCGCTGACCGATTCGGCGGCCTACGACCCGTACGGAAAGGTCGTCGCGAACTCGGGCACCAAGCGGGACGTCGGCTACCAGGGCGGCTGGACCGACCCGGCCACCGGCAAGGTCAACATGGCCGCCCGCTGGTACGACCCCGGAACCGGCGCGTTCCCCAGCAGGGACACGCTCGACGTGAACCCGATGCCGTCGATGAAGGGCAACCGCTTCACCTACGCGGACGGTGACCCGCTCAACCAGGTGGACCCGACCGGTCACTTCGGCTGCCCCGCCTTCGTGTGCGGCACCGCCAAGCAGGCGATCAAGGTCGTCTATCGGGACATCGCCAGGCCGGCCTGGAGCGCGGCCGACTACGTCCTCACCGGTGGCGGGGAGTTCGGCGCGGCCGCGCGCGGCTCACGGTTCTGCGGTCCGGCCTGGCTCTACTGCCTCGCGGCGGCCGGCGTCACCGCCGGCGTGGCCTACTACGCGGCGAAGTGGTGGAAGAACAACTGGTGGAAGGGCTGGCCGGACGGCAGCGGGCCGTACATCCAGTATCCGGACGGCGGCGGCTCGCCCGGCAAGGGCAAGTCCGACGGCACGCCCGGCGACGACGGCGATCCCGGTGCCTCGCCCGGCAAGGGCACGAACGGCCCGCCCAAGGCGGATCCGCCGCCGCCTCCGCCGCCCACGCCCCAGGAGCTGGCCGACATCGCGGCGAAGACGCGCGCGACCAGGCCCGGCCCCATCGACCACGACCGGCTGCCCGGCCCGGCGGGCACCTCGCTCGCCGACGCGCTCGACAAGGGGCTCAACCACCGGGTCGACAACGCCATCGACAAGATCCTGGACAAGGTCGGCGTGGCCTTCACGCCGATCGAGGCCAGGGCCGGCGACGGGCAGCCCAACGGCGGCCTCGACCCAGCCCCGCACGTCGTCGGCCAGTGCTCGGGGGTGTTCGGCGCGGACGCGATGCAGGACTGCCGCGTCGACCCGGGCCCCGGCGTCCCGCCGGACCCGACGGTGCAACTGGCCCCCTGCCGTGGCGTGACGGGCGCCGGCGCCGCCTGCTCCTCCTCCGAGGAGACGGCGGCGGCCCTGGGGAGCGAAGGCGCCGGCTTCGGCGACGACTTCCTGACGCTGGCCCGCCGCCCCGGCGATCGGCCGAAGTGGAGCGAGAGGCTCCCGATGAACATGGACACGGTCCGGCGGGTGGCCCAGGACTGGGACATCCGGATCGACGACCTGGATATCAAGATCGACAAGGTGAAGGACGGGCTGGCCGGCGTGACCTTCCCCAACCAGACGGTCCTGCTGCGGCGAGCCGCCTTCCGCAGCGAGGAACTGCTGGCCCGTACCCTCGCCCACGAGCGGTTCCACGTGGAGGACATACGCGGGGGCGGCGACTTCCCGAAGACGCTGGAAGAGGCGCGACCATGGGAGGACCGGGCCTATGCCTTCGAGGACGACTGGTGGGACAACCATCCACGTAACCAGTAAGGGACCATAGGCGAAACGGCTCGAGCACCGAGGTGGCCCCAGTGTCGAACACTCATGACGAGGCGCTCCGATGGGAGAGCTGGCTGCGCGCTTATGAGCAGGCGCGGGACGAGCTGCCCGGACCGATCACCAGGCGTTGCCCGAACTGTGGACGGGCCTGCCTGCGCCTGGTGTATCGGCTCCGGATCCCCCACCTGCTCATCGGTGACGCCCACTTCTGGTGCGACCACTGCCTGCAGGGGCCGTACCTCGACCGCGTGGAGATCCCCGAAGCCGCCGCGGCGGCTTCGGGGGAGCAGGAGTATCAGCGGGTGAGACCCACGATCCCGAACTACGAGCTCATTCCCCCTGCGTGAGACGCCGTCAGCTGGGCTGCCACAGCTCGATCCGATTGCCCTCAGGATCGGTGACCCAGCCGAACCGGCCGACACCCTCCATGTCCTGAGTCTCCTTGGCCACGTCCGCGCCCTTGTCGCGCAATTGCGCGAGCATCGCGTCCAGGTCGCGAACCCGGAAATTGAGCATCGTCTGCTGGGCGCGGGAGCCGAAGTATTCGGTCTCGGACTCGAAAGTCGCGAACACCGTTTCCCCGGTCTGCTGGCGCCACAGGCCGTTCTCATCGGCCTCCAAGCCCAGACAATCGCGATACCACGCGCCCAAGGCCATCGGATCGGCGGCCCGCAGGAAATATCCGCCGATTCCAAGCACACGTTCCATGCCGCTATCTTGCCAGGACCCGCCCGTCAACCTCTGTGTAGGATGACGACAAAGTCGCTAAATTCTGGCTGTTAAGGATCGGCACTCCGATGAGCGTTGATGAGACTCCCCGGACGCTGGCCGACAAGCTGAACCGGTTGTTCCAGACGGTCCGGCGCCAAGGTGAGGCCGAATACAGCAACGTCGCGGTCGCGGAGGCCATCAGCAAGGGCCAGGACGTACAGATCTCGCACACCTACATCTGGCAGTTGCGCACGGGCCGGCGGGTCAATCCCACGATCATGCACCTGACGGCGCTGGCCACGTTCTTCGGGGTGCCGGTCGCCTACTTCCTGGACGACGCGGAGACCGCCAAGATCGACAAGGATCTGGAGCTGCTGGCCGGCATGCGGAAGGCGGGTGTCACGCACATCGCCCTGCGCAGCGCCGAGCTGACCCAGGGCAGCCGCGCCGCCATCACCGAAATGGTCAATCAGCTCTGGAAGCTGGAGAATCCCTCCGATGAATGATCTCTTGGCGGCCGATCTTCGATATCCGCCGCCGGCCATGGCGCGCCTATCTTGATCGGCCTGGCCGTCGCCGGCTGGATCGCGGTGGGCATCAAGCTGTTCCACCTCCGCGCCAAACCCGGCTGCCGGTCGACGCGTTGGCTGTGTGCCGCGCTGCTGGCGCTCTCGGTGTCGATCTGCTTGCAGGACCAGACCGTCCACGAGGTCATCGACGGCCACACGGCGCTCAACACCGCGGGCACCCTTTCCAACTGCCTGACCTTGATCGCCGCGACATCCGGGCAATGCGCGTTCCTCCACATGGTCTATCCGGCGGAGCAGGCCATGCGGAGCGCCCGGCTACGTCTGCGGCAGCTGACCGGCGTCCTGGCACTGATCGGCGTTCTGCACGCGACGACCCCGTCGAACTACGCGGAGGCTCTGGCCAGTCAGGTGTTGGCCGTGCAGGTCCCGGTGATCTCGGCCGCCGCCTACGTCTATGTCGCCTATCTGGCGTTGACCGTCACCGAGATCGCGCGCGCCACGCACTACCGCGCGAGCGCCGCGAGAGGCTTCTCCCTCCGCAACGGCCTGCGGCTGCTGTTGCTCGGTCTCGCCTGCACCATCGCCTACGCCGGGCTGCGGTTCGCCGCCATGTCCGCCCACCTTCTCGGATGGGCCGTGCCGTGGCTGTACGGCAACCTGATCGGGGATGTGTTCCGCCTCGCGATCCTGTTCGTCGTGGCCGGCATCCTGCTGCCCGTCACGGGCCCGCGACTGGGCATGGACCATCTCGCGCGGTGGTGGTCGCTCGACCGCTCCTATCGCAAGCTCTTCCCGCTCTGGAAAGTGCTGTACGACGAATTCCCGGCCATCGCCCTCGATCCGCCGGGGACCCGGCACGTCGATTTCCGGGAACCGGAGCAGGCCCTGTACCGGCGGATCGTGGAAATCTGGGACGGCCGCCTGCTGCTCCTCCCCTATTTCGACCCACGCGTCGCCGAAACGCGAGGGGCGCGGGCCACCGGCCTGTCCGATGACGCGCGCGCGATCGCCGTCGAGGCCGCGCTGATCACCTCCGCCCTGCGCCGCAGCAGGCTCGGCGAGCGGCCGGACCCGCCCGGACCGGCGATCCCCGGCAACAGCCCGGCCGACCCTGACGCCGAACTCGACTGGCTGATCCGGTTGGCAGCGGCAGTCAGGGCCGACGAACGGCAGGCGAACCCGCTCAGCCTGCGGTCAAGTGGTCTCCTTCCAGCGCGGCGCCGAGCCCTGCGAGGCTCTCGTACACACTGATGCCCTCCGCGATGGCTTCGAGCTGGAAGACGCTCACCGACGTGGGCGGATAGCCGATGAGCTCGATGACGCGGCTCACCCGGGCGGGCCCGTCCATGGCCTCGGCGGAGTCCCAGAGGTAGACCGCCCCCCAGGTCTGGCGGGCGGGATTGGAGAACCACGCCTTCAGCCGCATCCCCTCGAGCGTGGCGTAGGCGTCGACGGCGTAGTCCCGCAGGTAGTCGCGCAGGCTCTCCACGGTCTCCGTTGACCTGCTGAGATCCCAGGCGACGATCGATACGAACATGGCCGGCCCTTCTACGGGAACGCGTGCGGATACGGATTGACGTCCTGCGGCTCCAGAGGCCGATCCCGGTAGCCGAGCCGGTACGGCACCTCGTACAACCTCGGCAGACCGTCGACCCGCCGGTAGTCGTGGCCGAAGGTGACCGGCAGGGTGCCGGGGATGACGACCTTCACGCAGGCCAGGTCGGACACCTCGTGCTCGGGGGTCGTCTGATCCACCACGATGACGTCCGCACCGGTGACCAGGTAGCGGTCGACCAGCTCGATCAGGTCGTCCCGGAGATCGGCGTTGCGGAGTCGCGCCGGCGACGGAAGGTCGTCGATGTGCCGCCGCCGTGGCGTCTCGGTCAGGAAGCGCAGCCGGTCGTACGTCCGGTGGTCGCCGTACAACAGGCGATGGTCCTCCATCTCCTTCACCAGCGACGAGTCGTCCACCATCCGGCCGGCCTCGTCCATGTGGTCGGGATAGCGCTTGATGAGGTCGGCGAGGAGCGGGCCGAGCTCGTTGAGCGCGTTCTCGATCGCGCGTTCCGGGACCGGGTGAGCGCCCGCCGAGCAGGCCGCCTTCGGGCGTTTCTCGTCGTCGCCGGGGTCGACGGCCATCGCCCAGACGCAGGGGATGCCCTGTTCGAGGGTGGTGTCGAAGAGCATCACCTGGTAGCCGCTCTCGGTTTCGATGGCTTCGATGATCAGCGGGATCATCGAGTCGCGGGCGGAGGTCACGTCGATCCGCGGGACCGGCATGCGCGCGTACCACGTCATCATGAAGGCGTCGCGCTCGGCCACTTCGAGGATCCCGTGGAAGACGGCCTCCTCCAGGCTGCCGCCCAGGGCGCAGCCGTTGGAGACCTCCTGGACGAACGGCGGGCGTTCGGCGTCATGGTGGCGGGCCCGGTAGTAGGCGTAGGTCTCGGGGACCAGCACGGGAGCGCTGCGGGCGAAGGAGTACCCCCAGACCCAGCGGCATACCTGCTCCTCGTCGAACGGACGGTACGGGAAACCGGGGAGCCGATGCCGCTCCGCCGGATAGAGGCCGAGCGTCCGGGGGTCGATCGCGTCGTGGCGGACTTCGGCGTAACCGGCCGACACCGTGGTGCGCTTTCCCCCGGGCTCCATGCCGCCGTGCCGTTCCAGCGTCTCCAGCATGGCGGTGACCTGACTGCCCTGGTAGTTACGGGTACGTCCGAAGCCGTACTCGGTGGAGCCCTGGCGCAGGCCCATGGGCGCCGCGGCGACCACGATGCCGCCTTCGGTGCTCTTGAGCACGGATCGGATGAGACCGCTCTCGCCGTCGACGTACCTGGCTTTGAGCGTGTCCACCTCGCCGGTCATCGAGCGGAGCCGGTAGACGTCCGGGGCCGGTTTGGGGCGGGATTGGAGGGAGATGTTCGCCCGCGACCGGTCGTCGGGCGGCAGCGTCCCGCAGGTGCCGCAGAGCGGGTCGGGCAGGAACGGGTGCGGCTCGACGGCCAGCGTCTCCAGATCCAGGTAGACGAAGGCGGACCTCGTGCGCGCGGTCTCCCGGTTTCTCGTGCGCGCGGTGACCACGGCTTCCCGGTTGACCAGCCGGGCGATCTCCTCGGTGACCAAGGTGGCGGCGAGGTCGGCCGCGAGTCCAGTGAGCCAGGCCGACGGCAGCGCGGACAGGGTGGCCCCCTGCTCTCGCCACACCGTCTCGTGCCCGTCTGGCTGGAGATGGGCCAGTCGCCGCCGGAACTCGCCGCAGTCCACGCAGCCCGGCAGCCCGGCCTCCTCCAGGGGACCGAGGACGACCCGCCCCAATTCAGCCCGTACCGGCAACCAGGGCACGCCCGCCTCTGCGGCGGCGGCTCTGACCTCGGCATAGCCGGACAGGTCCCAGCGGTCATGGGCCACGACGGCCGCGACCGCACCGGAGGTCACGAGGGGCGAGACGGAGAATCCACCGCCGGACAGCGCCGCGACGATGCTCTCCGCGAGCAGCCCTTCACCGAGGACGGCGATCTCATGCATGGGTCAGCACCACGTGGACGGTGTACGGCATGATCGAATGAACCTCACGATCGTGGTCGAGGGGCACCGCCACCGGCGAGAGGCCGCGTCTGACCAGCGCGGACACCAGACTCGCCGAGTCGGTACGGGAGGCGTCGGGCAGGCGTCGGATCGCCGAACCGCGCAGCTCGGGCGGTATGCCCGGCGGCGCGGGTGGTGCGTAGGCGGGCTGGGCGTTCTGCCGCGCCTGGTAATGGAGGAGGGCCTGTTCGAGCGCGCCGGTCACGGCTTCGGCCGCCGACAAGCCACCGGCGTATCCGACAGGTATGTCACCCAGGTAACTCATGGCGGCCGGAATCTCCGCCGGCCCGGTGAGGTCGTAGCAGGTGACCGCCTCGCCCGTGGCCTGGATCATGGACCTGTACCGTTCGCCGCGCGGTGGAAGCCACCCGCTGTCCAGGTCGAACCGGGGCAACGGCGTCGTCCGGTGCTCCAGATCGGCGAGCGCCAGCCGTCCCGCCTGCTCGGCCAGCGCGACGTCGACGGCCTCCTGCCAGCTGTATCCGGCGGCGATGCCCGCAGTGGTTCCAGCAGTGATTCCTGCGGCAATGCCCGCAGTGACTCCCACAGTGGTTCCCGCGGCAATGCCCGCAGCGGCTCCCGCAGTGGTTCCCGCGGCAATCCCCCCAGTGACTCCCACAGGGACTCCCCCGGCTATGCCCCCAGTGACTCCCACAGTCCGGCTCGGCGCCCGGCCGTCGGCCAGGCTCGTGCCGGACAGCACGGGGAAGGCGACGTCGGCGGCGACGACTAGCGTCCCGCCGTCGGCGAGCCGGTGGCCGAGGACGAACCCGCTGATCCTGCCGGCCCGCAGGTCCGCGAGCAGGACATCGGGGTCGGACTCCGGCGCGGCCAGCGGAGTGCGGCCGTCCGCCGAGAGCAGCCGGCGCGGATCCACCATCAGCGAGGCGTAGACGGCGAACGCCTTCAGGGCGGCCTGGTGGCGCGCGGACTCGAAGTCGAGACCCGTGCCGACGACCCTTGAGACAGCGCCACCGAGCAGCCCGACCGGGTCGGGCACCTCCACCTCGCTGACGTGCAGGGGAATCTGCGCGTAATCGCGTTCGGTCGGCTCCCCGAACACACCCAGGAGATCGTCGGTACACACCACCGCCCGCCGGGAGAACGCCTCCCGACCGAGAACCGCACCGTCGCGGGCCGGGTCAGCAGATCCGGAGAGCGCGGGTTCGGAGAGCGCGGGTTCGGAGAGCGCAGATCCGGAGAGCGCGGACCCGGGAAGCGCGGGTTCGGCCGACCGGGCGTAGGGGTGCGGGACGAAGGCATGTGACGTCCGGCGCAGCGTGGAAAGGTCGATCCTGGTCAGCCGGGCACGGCGGTCGTCCAGCAACCCGGTGGCGGTCCGAAAGGCCATTTGGACCAAGGCGGCGGCGATGGCGGCGGCCCGCGTCTCGTCGACAACCCCGGCGGCGGCCCCCGGCTCGGTGGCGGCGATGGGCGGGCGTGGCGCGGGCCGGGCGGCCACCCGGCGGCGGCCCGCCGTCCAGTTCGCCGCCGACCGCGTGCCAAGGTCCTCGGGGCCGAGCCAGACCTCAGCATCCAGCACGACCGCCTGCGCCAGGGGGATTCCCCGCTCCGCGCAGAGCCGGTCGAGCAGCCGTTCATGCGCCGCGTCGCCGGAGACGTGCAGAACGAGGTCCGCGCTGTCGAGCAGGGGCAGCAACCCCTCCTCGCTGAAGTCGGCGAGGAAGTGCCGCTCGACCGTCTGGTCAGGGGTACGCCGCCCGCGCTCGACCCATTCGACGGCCAAGTGCTCCAGGCTCGCCATTTTCACCAGGCGCGATCCCGTCCGTACGGCGGCACGCGCCACCCACGGCACCATGTCCCCCGCCCCCAGAACGAGCACCACTTTATCCCGATATGCCCGAAATATACTTATAGGCGAGTCTCGGAAATGCCCGATGAAAGCCACCTCATGGCGATATTCCGGATATTCCAGGGCGGCCTCCGGACCCACAGCGCCGACGTCTCTCACCACGTCCCGCTCCGGCAGCGCGCCGACCTCTCTCACGACATCCCGCTCTACCAACGCAGTGAGCAGGCTCTCCACGGCGGCCCGGCGCTCGGGCGGCAGCTCCTCCGTCAGCTCGGCCAGCGTGTGTCGCCCATCGAGGTAGGGCTTCAGCAGGTCGAGCAGCGGACCGACGGATCGGCCTTTCAGATGGCTGGATCCCCGATACGTGAGCAGGTACATCCCCGCCGAATCCGGGGCATGGAACGCATCCGGGCGTAGCAGTAGGCCCACGTTCGTTTACTCCTGTTCCTCGTCGGCGGCCGGGCTCGGCCGGCTCCCGAGCATGAACTCGCCCACGCTGGCCTCGACCGCCGGATCGGCTCCCGTGGCCTCGTTGAAGGCCGGCGCGTCACCTCCGCCAAGCCCGGAGGCGGCCAGCCCCATAGCGGTCGCGACCAGGTACATGGTCTGGAAGAGCACCCCGACATGCTTGAGAATCAGGGCGTACGGCATCTCCTCGTACGTCCACATCACCCGCCCGAACCTGGCTGACACCACGATCAGGACCTGGGGCCACGTGGTGGTGGCCGCCGCCCGGCTCGCGGTCGAGAGCAGCCGCCCGACCGCCGGGCCGGGGTCGCTGACGAGGCGCAGCCGGTGCTCGTGCGCGTCGTAGTGGTACATGCCCGGCGCCAGGCCCGCGACATTCCGGACGACCGGGTACAACTCCAGCTCGTCGACCCCGCCGCCGGCGGGACGGGGCGTGTCGACGTACTCCACGCCCTCCCACACGTTGACCTGGCGTACCCGGGCACATCGGTAGAGCAGCTCCGCGAGCTGATCGACCGTGATCGGGTGCTCGTCGTCGTGCTCGCGGATCGAGCGGCGCTCCTCGATGGCGTCGGTCAGCCCGAGGTCGCGTACGCGGATCTCGTCCAGGTCCGGTACCCGCAGGTCGATCGCGGCACCCGGATAGGGTTCCCGGCGCGCGGGGAGCGGCGGGAACTGTCCTTGTCCCCATTTCGTCCGGCCGAATCCGGCGTCGAAGTAGCCGCCGTTCCCGTTGCGGCTGCGCGAGTGGAACCACAGGTCGTGCGGTCGCCACTGGCGCAGTCGCCACTCGGACTCCGCGTCGCTCCCGGCGGGGATCGCGATGCCGGTCCAGCGCAGGTCCCGCAGCAGCCTGGCGATCAGCTCTTCGGGCAGCGGGCCCTTCAACGTGGCGGCCGAGAGTGGCCGCGCCATCTCCGTGAGCATGGCCGCGACTTCCGGGTCATGGATCAGCACCTGCGCCCACGAGGTCGGCGCCTCGGCGAGGATGTCCTCCCCCTCACGCCGGAACACCGCGAAACCGGACAGCCTCACCTCGTGGTCGATGTCCTGCTCCACGTCGGGGTCGGGCGCTCGGACGGGCTGCACCGTGTACAGCTGCCTGCCGAGATGGCTCAGCGTGGTCGTCACCCATCCCCCGCTCCGCAGGGCCCCGAGGAATTCCGGGTCGGACGCGCCGATCTCCGTCAGCTCCGACGGCGGGCACGGCCCCTCGGCCAGGCGACGCAGTACGGCCCGACCGCCCGCGCCCACCGGCCCGAACGACGCCACCCTCCGCCACAGATCATGACGGAACAGGTGCAGCTCGCCGTTCGCGCCCGTCGCGCTGTAGACCCCCGGCCGCAGCCGCAGATGTTCCTCGTACGCCGGAGCCTCGCCGCTCATGATCCATTTCCTTCCAGGTACGCCTCCACGGTGTTGGCGAGCAGATGACACAGGAGAAAGCGCTCGACCGGCACGAGGCCGAGCCGGGTCATGTGCAGATACGTGAGGTTGAGCATCAGCCTGTACAAAAGGAACTCGGGTGCGTCCCGGATCTCCGCCCACACCGGGTCGGCGTAACCCGCCCGATGAAAGGGACTCGACTCGGCCAGCTTCGACTCCTGCTCGGCGCTGACGGTCGGCACGACGAACGCGCCCTGTTCGAGGAGCCGCGCCCCCCGCCGTTGATACGGGACGAGCGCGGCCTCCCAGTCCGCCAGCAGCGCGGCGTCCACGTCGTCGCCGCCGAGCACCGCCCGCAGCTGGGCGAGGAGGGTCAGGCGGTGTTCGCCGTAGTAGCCGTCCCACATCGGCCTCATCCCGCGCGCTTCGGGAAAGGTCGACAGGAACGCCTCGGCGTGGGACCTGAAGGTGAAGTATCCCTGGGAGATGTCGGTGCCCGACAGGCGGTGCGCCGTCGCCACCATCAGCTTGAACGCCAGCTGCCGCCGTCGCGCGCCGCCCCCGGCCTCGGTCATCGCGAAGGCGAGGTCGGTGGTGTCGGCGTAGAAGTCCGCCACGAGGTCGGCCATGTGCGGCCCGCCCAGCACCTCTGTCCGGTCGTCGTATTCGGCGACGCGGAGGGTGTTGTCGGGAAACCACGGCGTCAGGGGGCCGGAGTCCCGTTCCAGCTCGGCCAGCCGCTGATGTGAGGAGAGCTCCTGCTGGGGGTCGAGCGGCAGCGATGAAGGGTGCTCGGCCAGGCAGTCGCCGATGATCTTTTCCGCGGCCGGCCGCACCACGTGCGTGAAGGTGTCGTGGTCGGTGCGGAAATTGAGCCGCAGGTGCGGTCCCTGGCGCCAGTGCCGGGTGTAGGAGAGCCCCGCCACCTGCCCGGCCAGCTCACGGAAGAGCGGGCGTACTCCGTGCAGGATCAATGGATCCTTGTCGTGGTCGTAGTAGCGGACGTGAATGCTGTTCCAGCGCACGGACTATCTCCCCTCCCCCGCGAGCACGGCCACCGCGTCCGCGCACAGCAGCCGGACGGCCCCCTCTTCCTGTACGGTCACACCCAGCCGGTTGCAGACCAGGTGGGCGCAGATGTCGAGAACGGTGAGGACCTGCCGCGTCTTGACCGCGCCCGCCCCCTCCCAGCCTCGGGGCGGCGGCTCGAACCGGCCGGCGGCGGCCTCGGCGGCCAGCGCGTCACGGAGCGTGGACACCGATCGGGCCCACTCCGCCAGGGAACCCGGCCCGGAGACGTGCTCCAGGTGCGTGGCGAGCCCTCTCATCCGGCGAGCGAGGCCGATGACGCGATCACGCTGACGCCCCGTCGGTTGCGCGGTCGGTTGCACGAGATCGGCGGTCATGTCGCCGCGCCGGTCCTGGTCGACGCTGACCCACGGCGCCAGCCGGACCACATCCCGCTCACCGCAGAACCAGGTGAGCAGAATCATCGCGGCTCCCGCCGTGGTGCGGTCCGCCGGCCGCAGGCCGTCGCGCAGCAGGCCGAGGGCGATGCGGCTGGACTCCGCGAAGTGCCGCTCCACCGCCTCCATCGAGGCCCCGGTGCCGTAGCGGTCGTGCTCACGCCGGTACGGGATGAACGCCACGGAATTGTTCGGGAAGAGCCGCTCGGTATGGCCGGGAAGTCCCTCCCACTGCGCCAGGGCTTCGCCTATGCCGGCATAGTCCCGCTGGCTCATGGAGCGACCCGCCGGATTCTCGGCGAGATACTTCTCGAACCGCTCCGCGATGACCCGTTCCACCTCGGCCCGGTGCGCGGGGTCGGCAGGCAGCGCACGGAAGCGCAGATGCGGTCCCCCGTCCCAGTACCTCAGGAAGAACGTGGCCTCCGCGAGCCCGCTCCCGGCCAGCTCGGCGATCAGCGGACCGGCCGCGTTCGTCAGCAGCGGGTCCAGGTTCTCGTGATAGAAGACGTGGGCGCTCACCCAGTCCGATTCATGCATGCCGGCCGTCCTGGTCAGAGATCTCGATGAGAAATTCGGTGACGCTGGGGTCATCGGGGTCCGGCCCCAGCGCGTCCTCGAAGTCGGGCAGCACCTCGTCGAAGATCACCATCGGCCCCGAACTCGCCAGCATCTTCTCGAAGGCCGTGACCAGGAACCAGTTGGCGAAGTCGACGTAGACGGGCTTGCGGGACTTGTCGAAAATCCACTGCGTCCAGTCCCCCGTCCCCTCGCCCGCGCCCCCGTCCGGGCGGGCGAAGCGGACGAAGGATCGCACCGGGATGTCGTGCTCGTGCAGCCAGGACGCCAGGCGCAGCAGATAGGCGGCGTCGGTCTCGCCCTTGGCCCGTTCCGGAAGCGTCTCCTTCGGCACGATCCAGCGGGCGCGCTGGATCACCACGCCGCCGATCTCCACGCGGGGATAGGCCACCAACGACGAGGGAAGGTCCAGATCGGCCGGATCCGCCAGCAGCGGAATGCTGGGATGTACGTAGTGCGTCTCTCCCGAGACCTGGATCAGCAGGCGAGCCGCCGGTGGGAGCAGCAGGTCGGACATCATGCCCAGATGCAGTGCGGACAGATCGGCGCCCAGCCGCTCCGAGACCACCTTGAGCAGGCCATTGCGCGGATCGAGGACCATCCCGAGGTCTCCCAGCGGGATGCGCTCCTCCGTGGGACGGCTGCTGACCGCGAACGGATAGTCGATCTCGTACGCCACGTGCGGCACGCGTCTGTTCAACGCCGAGGCGGCCACTCCGCCCAGTTCGGCGAGCACCCGGCCACTCGGCCGGTGCTCCGTGGCCCGGCTCTCGCCCGTGGCCTCCGCCATCAGGGCCAGCACCCGGCTCCGTCCACGGCCGTAACCGGTGTGCGCGGCGTTGAGCACCAAGCCGATCCCGCCGTGGCCGGGGACGACCTGCACATAGCAGGCGAGGGAGCGCGGCGGGACCACCCATGACGGCCAGTCGTCCGCCAGTTTCCTGATCAGCTCCGCGGGGACGCTCACGACACCGTCCCGCTCCGGCTGGGCGAGCACCGCCTGACGGGCCTCCCGCTGGATCGCGGCCAGCTCCCGCAGCCGCGGGAGCGGGCTCTCGGACAGCGCGCCGCCCGCCCCCATGGACGGGCCCATCAGCCGGGCGACCTCGCGCGCCGCGTCGCTCGGCTCGGCGGACTCGCCGTCCTGGGCGAGCACCTCCTGGAGCGCTCGGTGCAGGACGAGGAGGGGCACGTGGGCATCCGGGCCGAAGCGCTCGGAAAAGTAGGCGCCGAGGGCGATCCGGAACGGCAGCGTCAGGTCGAAGGCGCCCAGCCAGCGCCGTACCACGTCCAGATCCTCCAGAGCCGGACGCCATGCCGCCGACCCGGCCTCCGCCACCGAACCCGTGAAGACGGCGTTCTCGCGGAAGGTGTGCCGGCCCTGCCCGTCGAGCGCGGCCGGCTCGAAGCCGAGCGGTTCCGCCAGGTCGGTGAGCGCGGCTTCCAGTTCGTGCTGCCGCTTCCAATGCCCCTCGACATCGTCCACGACCACGGGCAGCCGCGCCTGCCGGCGTACCCGCCGCAACGCCTGGACGACGTCCGCGAACTCGGCTCCCCCATGGTCGGCGACCCATTCGGCCAGGTCGCCCAGCGGATCGGCCGACTGGTCGGCGACGGGGTGCTGCTCCTCCAGGAGCCCGGCCCGCACCAACGCCTGGAGGAACGCCTCGACCGGGGACTCGTCGGTGGCGCCGCCCGCCAGGCGGGAGCGGAGCTCGGCCAGCGTGGATCCCGGTCGGCGCGCCGCCAGGTTCAGGCATGCCTCGACCGCGGCGGTGGCCGGCAGGGTCACGATGGGTTCCTCGGCGGAGCGCCCGATGAAGCTGACGGTTCCGTCCCGGAAGGTCGCGCTCGGGTTGACCCGCAGGGCCAGGTGCCGGGCCAGGCGGGGATCGCGGGTGAGCGTCTCGCCGATCCGCTGGAGGAGGAAGGTGTGGATCTCGAGCACTCCATGGACCTCGGCGGGGGTGAACCGTACGGGTGACTCACCGTCCGCCCACGTCCCCGTGCCACTGGCCATGAAGGTGCCGTACGGGCTCGTCTTGGCGGCCGCTCTCGCCAGGTACTTCGCCAGGCGGGCCATGGACTGCCTGCGCGGTCGCCGCCGCGGGTCCGCCAGCCACTTGGCCAGCTCGCCGAACAGGGCCGGGCTGGCCTGGGACAGTGCCCGGCGGAAGCCCGGATGACCGGCCACGTCACGCAGGACGAGCTCCTTCTCCCGCAGTTCGGCGGCGAACACGTCGTCGAGCGCGCGTCGCCCCTCATCCAGGCGGTGCCTGGTGACGATCCAGGATTCGATCGCGTCGCCGATGTCGGCGGGGACGAGCGCGGCGACACGCGCGTTCCATTCGGTGTCGCGGGGCAGTCGTCGCTGGTGCAGCGCCCGGCGCAGGCCGACCAGAGCCGGCTTGGCCGTGCCGGGATCCAGCGCTCCGATCAGGGGATACAGTGCCTCCGCCAACGCCTCGCCGTCGCGCCGTAACGTGGCCGCCTGCCGGGCCAGCTCTTCCGCCCGGCCGTACGCGCTGTCCAGGCGCAGTCGCGACAACGCCGCCACAGGCACACCCGCGACCCGCACCACGACAGACGACTCCACGTGGGCGCCGCTCGTTAAGATCACCATTTCCTCCGGAAGCGCCAGAGCCGGGCCGCCCGCGCCACGCCGACGGCCCGGCCGGGAGTCAGCTGCTGCTCGAGCTCGTCGACGACGTCGAGGTGCTGCAGACGCTCGGGCAGAGGACGGACGCGCCGTTCTCCGCCATCCCGTGGCCCGCGGTCAGCGACTCGATGGCGAGGCCGCTGTCGGCGAGGTCGAAAACGTCCATCGGCAGGTTCTTGAGGTCGAAGTCGAGCTTCTGGGAAACGCTCATTCTCTTTTCAGCCTTTCTCGGGAGAAAATCGCAGTACCCATAGCCGCGAATAATCCGCCAGGAAAACATGCGGCTAATGGCTTCCGACAGAAGGCTAATCCCGACGCACGGAGAACCGCCTTTCGCCGACCTGTCACCGACCTGTCGGCGCGCTGAAACGCTCCTTGGAAAGGGCCGCTCTCACCCGGTGGACGCGAGAACGGCCTCGATGTCGTGGGCTCGCGGGTCGGCCAGCCCGGTCATCAGGTCGAGCGCCGTCCGCAGGATGCCGCGGGCCAGCACGTCGTGGCCTGCCCCGTTGAGCGCGTGGCCGAGATCGGCGAGGGTGATCGCCTCCCAGCGCTGGTTCCTCGTACGGCGGAACAGGTCGATGGACTGACGGAAGGCGTGGACGGCCTCGCGGGTGTCGCCCGTCATGACGTAGGCGCGGCCCAGGTGGCGCAGGCACATCGCGTCGGAGGTGTACTCCCTGAGCCGCAGGTTGATCCGGTGTGCCTGCTTGAACGCCTTGACCGCGCATCGGTAATGGCCCGCCACGGTCTGCGCGATTCCGATGTTATCCAGGGCCAGGGCGATGCCACGGGGATATTCGTTGCGCACGTGCAGATCCAGCGCGCGCATCAAATGCCGCTGGGCTTTTTCGTATTCTCCGGCCTCGCCATATGTCATGCCGAGATTGCACAGCGCCATGGCCTCGCCGTACGGGCTCTTGCTCCGCTTGAAATGAATGAGCGCCTCGCGGAAATGCCGCTCCGCCAGATCGACGTCACCTCTGTCGGAGTAGATGCAGCCCACGGAGTTGAGGGTGTAGGCCTCGCCGATGGGCTCGCTCGCGGCCCGAGCCGCGCGTACCGCCGACTTCAGGCTGTCCAGGCCGTCGGACCACGGGATGCGCGCGTCGTAGAAGCTGGTCATGGCCATGGTCGTACGCCATGAGTAGTGCGCCCACCCGTTCGTGGCCGCCCACGACATCACCGCCCGGAGGGAGTCGTACTCCAGCTCCAGCCAGGCCATCGCCTCGTCGGCGTCGGCGAACGCGAGCGGGCGCCGGCGCGGCCGCAGCGGCGCGAGGAAGTCGCGGCGGCGGTACGGCACCAGGTGCCGGTCGGCGCTCACGGCGGCGAAGAGGTAGTGATCGAGGAATCGCCGTACGGCGGCCTGCCGCTCGCCGGGCGGCATGTGCAACCGCGCCTGATCGACGGCGTACAGCCGGATCAGGTCATGCAGCTGGTAGCGGCAGGGGCGGCGCTGTTCGACCAGATGGGCCGCCACGAGCTGGTCCAGGCCCCGCTTGACCTCGGCGGGCGGAAGGTCGACCAGCGCCTCGACCGTCTCCAGCGCGATGTCGCTGGCGGGGTGCAGGCCCAGCGCCTGAAACGTGGCGGCCGCCGCCGGGCTGAGCGCTCCGTAGGACCAGGACAGAACGGCGCGCAGGTCGATGTTCGGATCGTTCTCGCCGGTTCCCAGGTTGTCGAGGCGGGCCTTCTCGTCCGCCAGCCCGTCGACGACCTCGGCGAGCGTGGCGGCGCGCTGCGCGCGTTCGGCGATGATGGCCAGCGCGAGGGGCAGATGGTCACACAGCTCGACCAGCCGGGAGGCCGCCGCGGGCTCCCGGGCGACCCGCGAGGGGCCGACGGCCGCCGCCAGCAGCTCGACGGCCTGGGATTCCGGCATCGCGCCCAGCGTGACGCGGTGCGCGCCGTCCCGGATCGACAAAGACCGTAGCTGGTCGCGGCTGGTCACGATGACCAGGCCGCTGGCGCCCGGCAGGAGCGGGCGCACCTGGTCGGCGTTGCGGGCGTTGTCCAGCAGGATGAGCGCGTGCCGGTCGGCGAGGATGGTACGCAGTAACGCGCACCGCTCGTCCACGTCGACGGGGATGGCGTCGCTCTCCACGCCGAGACCGCGCAGCAGGCTCTCCGCCGCGGCGGCCGGGGTCATCGGCTCGCTCGGCCCGTAGCCGCGCAGGTTGAGGTAGAGCTGGGCGTCGGGGTAGTCATGGGCGACCCGGTGGGCCCAGTGCGCGGCCAGCGTCGTCTTGCCGGTCCCCGGAGCGCCGTCGATGGTCACGATGATCGGGGCGTTCGCGCCTCCCCCGCTCCGGCCCGATGCCGCCACGCCTGAGGGCAGCCGGTCCAGTGCCGCCAGTTCCTCCTCCCGGCCGGTGAAGCGGGCGATGCCGTGGGGCAGCTGCCGAGGGCTCGGCGTCCTTCGCCGGACGGCCGTGCCGACCGGGTGGTCGTCGGTGTCGCCCAGGAGCACCGTCTGGTGCAGCTGGACCAGTTCTTCGCTCGGGTCCAGGCCGAGCTCCTCGCGCAGCACCGTGCGTACGCGCTGGTAGGCGCTCAACGCCTCCGCCCGCCTGCCGCTGCGGTGCAGCACGGTGATCAGGCGCGTCCACAGCGGCTCGCGGGTCGGGTAACGCTTGGTCAGCTCCGTCAGCTCGGCGATGAGGCGCCCCGGCGGCTCGCTGGCCAGCTCCAGGTCGATCCGGCGTTCGGTGGCGCCGAACCACTCCTCGGTCAGGAGTGGTATCACCTCGTGTTCCAGCCAGGGCCCGCTGGCGTTGCCGAAGGGCTGACCGCGCCACAACCGCAGCGACTCGCGTAACAGGGCCATCTCCTCCTGCGCGGAGCCGGCGTCGTCGGCGCGGCGCACGAGGCCGCGGAATCGGTGCAGGTCCACCGCGTCGGGCTCGACCTGGAGCTGGTAGCCGTCCGGCTCGGTCTGGATGAGGTCCGCCCCGATCAGCCGCCGCAGCCTGGTGACATAGGTGTGCACCGCGCCGCGCGGCCAGCCCGGCCCCTCGCCCGGCCAGAGCCGCTCGGCGAGTGTAGACGTCGAGACCGACTGGCCGACCGACAGCAGCAGCGACGCGAGGACCGTCCGCAGCTGCCCGACGGGCACCGCCACCGCGCCCTGACCGACCCGCACCTCCCAAGGCCCCAGGACGCCGAAGCTGACATCGCCGCCATGTGCTTCCACAGCCGTTCCGGATGACGCGCCTGCCAATGCCTGACCTCCCACGGGGACGAGCTACGTTTGCCGAGGCATGGATGGTGGATAAACGGCAGTTGTGCGCCACGAGGCCGCGAAGCCGCCGCCCTATCAATCTAAGCTACGAAGGGCGCAGATGCGCTTAAACATCTGTTGAAGCATCGCGAGCGCTTATGATGTGGGTGTTGTGGCCGGTGCGCCCATGAGGAGGTTCGTGAGCGGCGAACGCCTGGAAGAGATCGTCGAGCGGTTCGAGATCACGCACCCGTTCGACATCGTGGAGTTCACCCACCAGGTGGCCCGGGCCCGGGAGCGCCGCATCGAGCTCAGGCCCGTCGACACCGCCGCGGACGGCCCCAGCGGCATGTGGCTGGCCACCGACACGGTCGACTACATCTGCTATGAGCAGCGGACCAGCCGCTCCCATCAGGAGCACATCATCCTGCACGAACTGGGCCACATGCTGTGCGAGCACGCTTCGGCGCCGATCGCCCCCGACGACCTGCTGCGCATCCTGCTGCCGACGCTGGACCCGGCCATGGTCCGCTCGGTGCTCGGCCGGACGACATACTCCGAGCCGCAGGAACACGAGGCCGAGCGGTTCGCGATGCTGGTGCTGCGACACGCCGGCCGTCTTCCCACGATGCGCAGGCCACCGCTCTCGGCCGAGGCGGCCGGGATCCATGACCGCATCCAGGCGGCACTGGCCCCGCGCACCAGGCCATCCTGACGTCCGCAGGACTTGGCGAGAAGGGATACCCCATGGTCGCGCCCGAGCGACGACGACGAGTGACCATTTCCGACGTGGCGAAACACGCCGGGGTCTCCAAGGCGGCGGTCTCGAAGGTCATCCGCAACGACTACGGGGTCAGCGAGGCCATGCGCGACCGCGTCCAGCGGGCCATCGAGGAGCTGGGCTACCGGCCCCAGGCCGCCGCGCGAGCGCTGCGCGGACGGGCGTACACCATCGGCGTGCTCCTGCGGCACATCGGGATCCCGTTCTACGCCGAGATCATGACCGGCCTGGTGGAGCACCTCGCGGAGTCCGGCTATCAGGCGATCATGATCCAGGGCGGCACCGAGGACAAGACCGAGGAACGAGCGATCGACGCCCTGATAGATCGGCAGGTGGACGGCATCCTCATGATCGCCCCGCTCGCCAGGCGCACCCGGCTGGAGCAGGTCGCCCGCGACATCCCCACCGTGGTGCTCGGCAGGCACGACCGGTCGCCGGCGTACGACTCGATCGTCGATGACGACCGGACCGGCTCCGAGCTCGTCATGGAGCACCTGATCGCACTCGGCCACCGGCGCATCGGGCACATCACCTTCCAGCAGGACCAGCGGCAGCCCGCCGACCAGGTGCCGCACATCAGGGCCGAGAGCTACGAGCGCGTGATGCGCGATCACGGCCTGGCCGAGGAGATCGCCGTGGTCGCGACCTCATATTCCGAGGAGGGCGGCCATCGCGGCGCCTACGAGTTGCTGAGCCGGTCGCCACGCCCCACCGCGATCTTCGCGGGCTCCGACGAGGCGGCTCTCGGCGTCCTGGCCGCCCTCCATGAGGTCGCTCTCTCTGTCCCCGGCGACGTCTCCGTCGCCGGCTACGACAACACCCGGCTGGCCGCCCACCCCAACATCGCGCTGACCACGGTCGATCAGGACGGAGCGGTCATGGGCCGGACGGCGGGACGACTGCTGCTGGAACGCATCGAAGGCCGCACGGCGGCGGTGCACTTCTCCGTCACGCCGACCTTGGTCGTCCGCCGCTCCACCGCGCCTCCCGGCGGCCCGGCCCAGGACTCGGCATCCGCATCCGGTCATGGGTCAAGCCCCTAGAGGCTGGGAGAAGTACGGCGGTCAACCATCCGTCACCTTGCGCAGCCGTTCCAGGGCGTCCGGGTCGTTCAGCGCCGAGCCCAGGGCGACACCCCGGCATCCGGCCGCCAGGAAAGCGGCGGCATTGGACGCGTCGATGCCCCCCGTCGCGACGAAGCTGACTCCGGGGAACGGCGCGAGCTGCGCCTTGATCCAATCGGCGCCGAGCTGCGCCGCGGGGAACGCCTTCAGCCACGTGAAGCCGCGGGCCAGCGCGGCGGCGATCTCCGTGGAGGTGGCCACACCCGGCAGGTGCGGCAGTCCGAGCCGCAGCGATTCCGTCGCGACCTCGGGATGCAGCCCTGGCGCGACCGTGAAGGCGACGCCCAGCTCGCTGACGGCCGCCAACTGCTCGGCCGTGGTCACCGTGCCCGCGCCGACGCTCTTTCCGTTGGCCCTGGCCGCGTCCAGCGCCGCGCGCAGCGACGGGTAGGCGTCGGCCGTCTGCACAGGCACCTCGATGAGCTCGATGCCGGTCTCCCAGGCGCGCTCGCACATCCGCACGGTGGCCTCGGGGTCGAGGTTGCGGAAGATGCCGAGGACCGGGTTGCGGTCGAGGTGGCTGCCGAAGAACTCAGCGGCGTCCATGGTCATCTCCTGTCCAGCCCAGAGTCTTGGAGATCTCGTGGGCCGCTTGGCGGAAGTCGTCGATGTGCGCACGTAGCTGCCCCAGCGGCGCGACCGCGCGCAGGGCGGTGATGGAGATGCCGTGGATGACTTTGCCGCGGGCGTCGAACAGCGGCAGGGCCACGCAGTTGATGTAGTCCTCGTGCTCGCCGTCGTCCTCGGCCCAGCCCCGCTCCCTGGTGAGCGCGAGGTCGGCTTCGAAGGCGGCGGCGTCGGTGATGGTCGTGGGGGTGAAGCGGGTGAAGGCGGCGTGTTCCAGGACGCGGGCGCGGGTCCTGTCGTCCTGGTAGGCGAGGATGACCTTGGCGACGGCCGCGGTGTGCGCCTGGGCGGGCAGCCCGATGCGCGAGCCCATGGCCACGCTGCCCCGGCCGTCGATCTTGTCGACGTACACGACCTGGTCTCCGGCCAGCTCTCCGAGGTGGACCGTGTGGCCGTAGCGCTCGCTCAGCTCATTCAGGATCGGGTGCGCGAGCGAGCGGGCCTCGACCTGGTCGAGGGCCAGCTGGCCGAGCGCGATGAGCTGGAAGCCCATGCCGTACATGCCGCCGGGGACGCGCCGCACGAAACCGCCCTCCTCCAGCGTCTGCAGCAGCCGCAGCGCGGTCGACTTGTGCACGCCGAGATGCTCGGCGATCTCACCGAGCGTGCGATGTCGTACGGAGACGAACCCGATGATGTCAATGGCACGAGCGACGGTCTGCGACATGGTGGTGCCCTCCTCCTGCTTCTGCGAGCAGCGAGACGACCTCGTCAGCGGGGGGAAGATCGGCCAGGTCGGCCGGGGACATCAGCACCCGGGAGGCCGCGTAGTGCCCCAGGCGCAGCCGCGTGACCTCGTCGCGGCCGTCCAGGAAGCCGCTCAGCCACCCGGCCGCGAACGCGTCACCCGCGCCGACCGCGTCGATGACCTCGACCGGCAGGGACGGCGCCCGGTGCACCCCTGTCGGGGTGAAGCCGACCGCCTCGATCGCGGCGTCCTTGACGATCAGGTACGTGGGCCCGTCGAGCAGCGCACGCACGCTTTCGGCGTCCGTGGTGCCCCACAGGGCCGCCGCCTCGTCGCGGCCGACGAAGACGATGTCGGCCCGCTGCGCCAGCTCCAGCAGCACCGACGCGGCGTCGGCGCCGTCCCACAGGCGCGGCCGGTGGTTGACATCGAAGCTCACCACGGACGGCCGCAGCGGCCGATCGAACACGATGTGCCGGGTCAGCTCCAGGCACTGCGGGGAGATCGCCGCGGTGATGCCGGAGATGTGCGTCACCCTCGCCGGCCACGCGGCCCAGCCCGCGACGTCGGCGGCGGTCATGACCGAGGCGGCCGAGCCACGCCGGTAGTAGTAGACGGCGGTGCCCGAGGCGGTCGGGTCCTTGAAGTACACGGCGGTGGGCCGCTCGTCGTCGCGGTGGACGAGGCCGACGTCCACGCCGCGGGCGCGGAGCGAGTCGACCACGAGGTCGCCGAGCGGATCGCGGCCGACCGCGCCGGCCCAGGCCGTGGTGTGGCCGAGCTGGGCGAGCAGCGCGGCGACGTTGGACTCCGCGCCGCCGGGGCGCAGGATGAAGCTGCTGTCCGCGTCGAGGCGGCCGCCGGCGGTCGGGGTGACCATCACCATGGTCTCGCCGATCGCGAGCACGTCTGCGGGTCTCATCGGCCGCTCATCCCTCGCAGGCGTCGGGGCTCAGCATGCGCGCCAGCTCCTGGCCGCGCAGGATCGCCAGATCAGACCCGCAGATGCCCACTCTCGACACCCTGACGAGCACCTGACCGCTCGCGATCTCCGGAGCCGGAACCTCTTCCTGGGCGAGCCGATCCACCCCCGCCCATGTGACTACCCGCATCGACCCTCCATGTTGCATTATCTGCAATGACTATGCTGCATTTGCAATATAGTCGACGCTTCCGCTTTCCTCGAAGGTGTGGAAGATGGAGATCATCCGGGTCGAAGCGCGGCACATGGCGCTGTGCGCCGTCCGAGGGTCCGGTCAGGCGCTCGATCAGTTCCAGTGGCCGGCCGCGGCGGTTTCGGTGACGTAGTCCTCGAAGGGCCTGGGCCGACGACCGAGAGCTCGTTCCACATCGTCGGAGACCTCAGCGCCCCGGCCGTCGCGGATGGCGACCAGGACGCCGGCGAGCAGCCGCGCGACCTCGGGCGGAACGCCGACGGAGACCTGACGCTCGACGAAGACTTCGGGCGCGACGTCGACGTACCGGACCGTGCGCCCGGCTGCCTTGCCGATCAGGTCCGCCGCCTCACCGAAGCCGATCGCCCGCGGGCCGGTCAGCTGGTAGATGCGGCCATTGTGGCGGTCTTCCGTCAGCGCCGCCGCGGCGACCGCGGCGATGTCCTCGGCGTCGATGAACGGAACGCGCCCGTCGCCGGTGGGCAGGGCCAGGGTGCCCGCCATGACCCCTGGCAGCCAGGGACCTTCGCTGAAGTTCTGCGCGAACCAGTCCGGCCGCAGGATGGTCCAGTTCACACCGGAGCCGCGCACCGCCTGCTCGGCCGCTTTGAGGGGATGATCGTCGATCTGGTCGACGCCGGAGGCGGTCAGCAGCACCAGCCGCCGTACACCGGCGGCGACCGCTTCGGACACGAACCTGGGGATGCGCTCCCGGCCCTCGGCGCCGGTCTGCAGGCTGGGCTCCATGACGTAGGCCGCGGTGACGCCGTCGAGCGCGGGTGCCCAGGTCGCCGGGTCGCCCAGGTCGAGGCGCATGTCACCGGTGGCGCGTGACGCTGTGCGTACCGGCTGGCCGGCGGCCCGGAGGCGCTGGGCGATGCGGCGGCCGGTCTTCCCGTTGCCGCCGCCCAAGATGAGGATGTTCGTCATGTGCCTAGCGAACTCCAGGGAGGCCAAGACGGTCCATGGGAGAAAGTCCGCGATACCTTTGTGATCGTCTACGGTGGGCCCCATGGACGTCCTGAGCGATCTGCTGCATCGGGCCCGCGCCGGCAACGCGACGATCAGGCAGCTGATCCAGCGGCCACCGTGGTCGCTGACCTTCGCCGACGCTCCTCCGCTCACGATCGTGGCCACGCTCGGCGGTCACGCGTCGGTCCGCCTCGACGAGGCCGATGCCGCACCGGCGCTCCTGTCCGCGGGCGACCTCGCCCTCATCAGCGGCACCGGTCGTCACACGATCGCCGACGACCCGTCCACCCCGCCCCAGGTCATGCTGTACCAGGGCAGGAAACACCTTCTCGACGGGAGCGAAGTGCCGCCTGGGGCCCAGCGGAGGCTGGCTCCCCGCACCTACGGCGACGGTCTGCCCGGGGCCACGACCATGATCCGGGGCGGTTACGACCTCTATGGCGACGTGGGCGACCGCCTGCTGACCATGCTCCCGCCGCTCGCGGTCATCCCCGCCGGTCCCCGTACCCGGGCGGCGCTGGATCTGCTCGCCGCCGAGATCGCCCGCGAGGAACCCGGCCAGGACGCCGTCCTGGGCCGGCTGCTGGATCTGGTGCTCGTACTGGCGCTGCGGGCCTGGTGCGCCACACCACAGGCGGCATCCCCCGCCTGGTATCGGGCGCTGACCGTGCCCGCCATCGGCGACGCGCTGCGCCTGCTCCACGAGGATCCCGCGCACCGGTGGACGGTCGCCGGGCTGGCCGCCAAGGTCGGCATGTCCCGCGCCGCCTTCGCCGCCCGCTTCACCGACCTGGTCGGCGAACCTCCGCTCACCTATCTCACCGGCTGGCGGATGACCTTGGGGTCGGACCTGCTCCGCGACACCGACATGAGCATCGCCGCAGTGGCTCGTGCGGTCGGGTACGAGGACCCGTTCGCCTTCAGCGTGGCCTTCAAGCGCGCCCGCGGCGTCAGCCCGTCTCTCTGGCGCCGAGCGCATTGATCCCGAATCGACACGGGCACGGTATCCCGAGCGGCTTTGCCGAAGCGGCAACACGATTCGCGGTGGCCTCACGGTCTCCCGGATGATTCCCGTGAAAGCCGCCGGCCGGGGAGGACCGAAAGTCTTGGAAGATCGATGGTGCGACCCGCTTCGGACACGGAGCTCACAAGCCTTGGAGGATCGATGACGGAGCTTACACATCGGCTGGTCATGACGCGCGCCGGCCGCATCCATCTGGTGGAGCAGGGCTCCGGGCCGCTGGTGCTCTTGGTGCACGGCTTCCCTGAGTCCTGGTATTCATGGCGCCACCAGCTGTCGGCGCTGGCCGCGGCCGGCTACCGGGCTGTCGCGATCGATGTTCGAGGCTATGGCCGCTCCTCCAAGCCTGCGGACATAGCCGCGTACCGGATGCTCGACCTGGCCGAGGACAACGTCGACGTGGTGCACGCCCTGGGCGAGCGGACGGCGGTGATCGTGGGCCACGACTGGGGCGCGCCCATCGCCGCCAACTCCGCCCTGGTCAGGCCGGACGTCTTCCGCGCGGTCGGGCTGCTCAGCGTGCCGTACACCCCGCGCGGCGGGCCGCGGCCCAGCGAGATGTTCGCGCGCATGGGCGGGGAAGAGGAGTTCTATGTCAGCTACTTCCAGGCGCCCGGCCGGGCCGAGGCGGAGATCGAGCCCGACGTCCGCGGCTGGCTCGCCGGCCTCTACGCCGCCCTGTCCGCCGACACCATGCCGCCCGCTGACGCCCCCCATCCGCTTCTCGTCTCCCGGGGCGGGACGCTGCGCGAGCGCTTCCCCACCGATCGGCTGCCCGCCTGGCTCAGTGAGGACGACCTCGACGTCTACGCCGCGGAGTTCGAACGGACCGGCATGAGCGGGGCGCTCAACCGCTACCGGAACATGGACCGGGACTGGGAAGACCTCGCCGGCTTCGACGGCGCCCCCATCACCCAGCCGTCCCTGTTCATCGGCGGCGCGCTGGACGCCTCCACCGCCACCTGGCTGGCCGGCGCCATCAAGGCGTTCCCGGCGACCCTGCCGGGCCTGCTCTCCTCACACATCCTCGACGGCTGCGGCCACTGGGTTCAGCAGGAACGCCCTGCGGAGGTCAACGAGATCCTGACCGGCTGGCTCGCCGGTCTGCCGGCCTGAAGCCGCAGACCGGGAGTTCCAACAATCGTGACTTTCGGCTATGAACATAAGTCAAACAGTGAGGTACCGGAGGGCCGCATAGGCAAGAATCGGCAAAGACCGTATTAGAGGAGGTTCTCCGTGCGCGCAGTTCTCACCGCCGTGCTCGCGACGCTCACCATGTTGGCCACCGTGGCCAGTTCGGCCAGCGCCGCACCATCCCAGTCATCCTTGCCCGGCGGGAAGGCCAACTTTGTGGTCTCGCAGGGCTTCCTGCGCGCCGGGTCCACCCAGAACTGGGTGCGTCTGGGAACGTACCAGTTCAAGTCCGGCGGCACCGTCAGCGCGAACACCTACCTCTGGTGGCAGCGCAACCCCGAGGGCAGGCAGAAAACCGGTGTCGTCCCGGATTCGAGCTGCGCGACCAAGGCGGGCGGCTCCAGCACCCGCGTACGCGCCTGCGACGTGCTGACCGCCGCCGGCTTCACCGGCGCCCCGGACGAATCCCGCACGGGAACGTACACCTTGACCGGCGACGTGCTGAGCATCAGGTGGAAGATCGCCCAGACCTGGACCGAGAAGTGGCGCGTGAAGCTGTCGCCTGACGGCAAGCTCGCCCAGCTGCAGTTCGCCGGCGGCAGCCTGGCCACCAACGGGTACGGCTACGGGAGCAACGCCTCGCTCACCACCCGCCGCGCGATGAGCTCCGTGCGAGCCTTCTCCGGAACACTCAAGCAGGACCTGGTCTCCTGGGCGGGCAACCGCATCGTGAAGTCGGACGGCCAGGTCTTCAAGCAGTCCTCCTTCCGCAACTGCGCCACGACGACCTGGTGCCTGACATACCTGCAGCCGTCGTCGCCGGGCGCCTGCCAGAAGTCCGGCGGCTGCCCCAACGTCGGCGGCGGCACCAAGGCGAACGTCAGCTCCATCCAGTACTACCTCGTCAAAGTCTCCAACCGCGATCGCCGCGACACCCTGTGGCACTGGTGCACTTGCCTGGCCATGGAAGCCAAGCAGTTCTGCTACTCGGGCAACTCCCACATCAAACCGCTTGAGCAGATCATCGACGACAGCGGCGCCTTCCGCGGCTGGGTGGGCGCCGAGGCGTCCTTCTACTCCGGGGTCAGGACCAAGGACATGATGGCCGTGTTCCGCGTCTCCGACTTCCGCTGACGCGGGCGCGCTGGCGGCGTTCGGCCCTCGCACAGGGTCAGCGCCGCCGGCGGGCCGCCGGGTCGGTGGCCGCCACGTCGAGTGGCGGCATCAGCCTCGTAGGTAGGTGACGACCGCGAGTACGCGGCGATGGTCATCTTCGGCCGGGGGCAGGTCGAGCTTGGTGAGGATATTGCCGATGTGCTTGCCCACGGCGGCCTCCGAGATGACCAGCTCCCGGGCGATCGCGGTGTTGGACCGCCCTTCGGCCATCAGGGCGAGCACCTCTCGTTCTCTCGGGCTGAGGCGCTCAAGCGGGCCGCGACGCCGCCGCAGCAGTTGCCTGACCACCTCCGGGTCCACGACGGTGCCGCCCGCCGCGACGGCGTGCAGGGCGTCGAAGAACTCCTCGATGTCGCCGATGCGGTCCTTGAGCAGGTAGCCGACCCCGGTGCCGTCTCCGGAGTCGAGCAGCTCGGAGGCGTAGGTCTGCTCGACGTACTGGCTGAGCACCAGGATGGCGAGGCTCGGGTCGGCGGTGCGCAGCGCGACGGCGGCGCGTAACCCCTCCTCGGAGAAACCTGGAGGCATCCGTACATCCGTCACGACGATGTCAGGCCGGTGCTCGGCGACGGCCGTGATCAAGGCGTCGGCGTCTCCGACGGAGGCGGCCACCTTGTGGCCGAACCGGGCCAGCAGCCCGGACAGCCCCTCGCGCAGCAGCACGGCGTCTTCGGCGACGACTATCTTGAGGGAACGTGCGACGCGCAAGGGATCTCCACCCGTAACAGGGTCGGGCCCCCGGTGGGGCTGGACAGCATCAGTCTGCCGTCGACCACGGAGACGCGGTCGGCCAGGCCCGCCAGCCCCGTACCGGCCGAGGCGTCGGCGCCGCCCACGCCGTCGTCCCGGATCTCCACCGTGAGCCGCCCGCCCTCGAACCGCCCGTCGACCGTGGCCCGCCGGGCCTCGCTGTGCTTGGCGACGTTGGCCAGCGCCTCGCAGACGACGAAGTAGGCGATCGACTCCACGGGCCCCGGCAGGCGCTCGGAGAACGCGACGGAGACCTCCACGGGCACCGGAGAGCGGTCGGCCACGTCCGCCAGCGCGGCGGGCAGACCTCGGTCGGTGAGGATGCGCGGGTGGATGCCCCTGATCAGGTCGCGGATCTCGGCCAGTGCCAGCTTCGCCTGCTTGTGCGCCTCGTCGACGAGCTCGGCGGCCTCCTCGCCGTCCGACATCTTCGCCAGGCCGAGCGTCATCGTCAACGACACGAGCCGCTGCTGAGCCCCGTCGTGCAGATCCCGCTCGATGCGCCGCCGCTCGGCCTCGAATGCCTCCACCAGGCGGGTACGGGAACGGGTGAGCTCGGCCAGTTGCTCGTCGTCTCGAGGAGTGAGGAGAAAACGGGCCAGCATGGCGTGGGCCAGCGCCAGCGCCGTCAGGGGATAGATGGTCAGGACCAGCACGACGACGCCCAGCACCGCCACGAGGAACGCCTGGGGATAGCCCTCGACGTGCCACAGCTTGAGCACGTTGATCGCACCCGTTTCACCGACGGCGAGCGGCGTGCAGATCATCACGACGGGCACCACCAGCCCGTAGAGCACGATGGCGAACTCGACCGGCCACAGCACCACGGCCAGGAGCCCGGTGTAGGCCAGCTCCCTCCAGGTGGCCTGCTCCCTGAAACGCAACTCCAGCCACGCGCGCGGGCCGGGCCGGGCGGGCACGCGATGGGGAGTGGTGACCGGCTCCCCGTCGATGATCCGCAGGCGCCTGCGCTCCAGCGCGGCCACCGGTACGCCACCGAACCCGAGCGCCAGCACCACGGGGATGCCGATCAGCACCAGGTTCAGCACGGAACCGGTGACCAGCAAGCCCAGGCACAGCGCGAGCACGATCACGCCGACGCCCACCCCCGTGACGAGGTAGGCCATCGCGCGCCATGGCAAGGAGGAGAGGATCAGATCTCTCCGGGCGAGCGCCTGCCAGGCCTGTCGTGGTCGCACTCCCAAAAGATAAGGGGGTGGCGGGACGCTTCCGATGGGCCCCGCACCACTTCGGAGGTATACCCAGCCCTACCTCGAAGACTAGGCCCTCTCTCCCTGCGCACTCGGCGTCGCCACCGCTGTCATTGCTCCATGAACGAGACAGCTGCCTTGCGGCCGGCAAGAGCTACCAACGGGGCCGCCGACCTGCGGGCCTTCATGTCGGTGGCCGTGCGCAACCAGGGTGTGGTGGGCGCCGTGGCGCCGAGTTCGCCGTCGCTCGCGCGGGCGCTCACGGCGGTGGTGCCGGCCTCGGGGACCCCGGTCGTGGTGGAGCTCGGCCCGGGTACGGGGTCGATCAGCGAGGCCATCCGGCGCAGGCTGCCGCCCGGCGCACGCCAGCTCGCGATCGACGTCGAGCCCTCAATGGTCGCCCACCTGCGCCGCGCCAAGCCATGGCTGGAGGTGATCCACGGCGACGCGGTGGAGCTGGGCGCCCTTCTGGCGGCGGCCGGCGTGACGCGGGTCGACGCGGTGGTCAGCACGCTCCCGTGGTCACTGTTCCCGGGTCACCGCCAGGCGCGCATCCTGCACGAGATCGGTCGCGTGCTGGCTCCGGGCGCCGCCTTCACCACGGTGACCTACCTGTACGCCATGCCGCTCCCGAGGTCCAGGGCGTTCCGGCGGCGGCTCCGGTCCGCCTTCGAGGAGGTCTTGACCACCGGGCCGGTCTGGCGCAACCTCCCGCCCGGATTGACGTACGTGTGCCGGCGGCCGGTCCTCGATGTCTGAGCTGCTGGGGCAGCTTTCACCGCCGCTGGTGCTCATCGTCGGCTGGCTGCTCATCGTGGCTGAGGCCGGCCTGCTGATCGGGGTCTTCCTTCCGGGGACGAGCGTGCTCGTGGCCCTCGGCTATCTCTCTCATCTGGGTGTGGTGCCGCTGGGCACGACGGTCGCGGTGGCGGCGTTCGCGGCGATCACCGGTACGCAACTGTCCTTCCTCATGGGACGGCGCCGCGCCTTAGGACGGGAGCGCGCCCTAGGAGGGCGGCGCATCTTGGGAAGGCGGCGCAACGGCCTGGCCCCAAGGCGGCTTGACGCTCTGGCGGGATTCTGGGAGCACGGCCGCCGCCTGCTGGTGCGGCGTGGGGTCTGGGCCGTCCTGGCCGGTCAATGGCTGGGCAGCGCCCGCACGCTGGTTCCCCGTCTCGCGGGATGGTCCGGCATGTCGTACCGGGCCTTCGCATGCGCGAGTCTGCCGGCCGCCGCAGCGTGGGCGGCGACGCTCGTGAGCCTGAGCCGCTTCCTGGCTCCGGAGGTCATCCACCGCATCACCGGCCATCTCGCACTCGCCGGCCCGTCGGCGGTCGCCCTGCTGCTGCTCGTCTTCTGGCTGAGACACCGCAGGCAGGCTCGCCACGAAGGCCGGTAACGCCGCCGCGCCCGGTCAGCGGGGTGGGTCGGCCGAGTCGTGGGCGGGCAGGGGCAGGGGCCGGTCGGTGAGGAAGGCCTGGAGAAGCCTGGTGTAGGCGGCGGGCTGGTCGCCCGCGATGGCGTGTCCCGCCCCCGCGATGGGCACGAGCGTCGAGCCAGGCAGCGTACGCCGATACTCGTACGTGCTCTCCCAGGGAATGAAGTCGCAGCTACCACGCATGATCAGCGCCTTCGTCCCGATCCGCCGAAGCTTGGGCCGGGGGTCGGGGACCTGGCGGAAGTCGTCGCTGGTGACCTGGTTGACGTAGAAGCCCTGGCGGTTGTGATGGGGCTCGCGTGAGGGAGTGCCGGGGCACGAGCCGGTGTCCTTGCTCACCAGAGCGAGCTCGTGGAAGCGCTCGTCCGCCTCCCGATCGCCGAGCAGGGCGTGCGCGGCCTCGGGGTTGATGCCCAGCAGGAGGAACGTGGTGAGCATCCGGGGTGATTCGGTCAGTTCGTCGTGGCGTTCCCGCTGCGCCGGAGTGAGCAGCTGCGAGAGATCGCGGTCGGGGTTCGCGCCCGGCCAGAGCGTGCCCGGCGAGGTGAAGACCACCTTGGCGACGTTACCGGGATGAGCGGCCAGGTATTGGGCCGCGAGCGACCCGCCCCACGACTGGCCGACGATGATGACCTTGTCCGCGCCGATGACGCGGCGGATCGCTTCGAGATCGGCGACGTGCCGGGCGACGGTGTAGCCCGTGACGTCGTCCAGCCTGGTGGAGCGTCCCGCGCCGACCTGGTCGTAGGCGTACACGTCGAAACCCGCCGCGGCCAGGGCCTCGCCGCCCACCGGTATCCCCTCTCCTGGCGTACCTGGGCCGCCGTGGAGGAAGATCACTGGTGTCGGGCGGGGCTTGCCGGCCGCGGCGGCGTGGACGTACGCGATCCTGGACCCGGTCGGCAGATCCCAGAAACGGACGCCTCCGGGAGCCGGGGCGGTGCTCGGGACCGGGCCTGGCCGGAAGACGGTGGCCGCCGCGAGCCCGGCGATGACGGCCGTCAAGCCGATGGCGGCCGGCAGCGCGACCATCCGGCTCCGGCGCACGCCGAGCAGCTTGAACGCCGGAGCGGCGAGCAGGAAACCGGTGCCGGCCATCGTCACCAGCCCAGCGGCCGCAAGTATCGGGATATGTGCGCTTATGGCGGCGGTGGCGAGGAAGCTGGCGGCCCCGGCGGGCGGCGCCACCACAAGAGCGGCCAAGAGGAGAGCGCCTCCGAGGAGGCGGCGCGGAAAGGTTCGTGCCATGGAGATCACGCTAGGAGCGGGAAGAGGCCGCTCCCTGGCCCTTCAGAACCGTTTTTCACCTGCCGGAACCCCGCTTCCCGGCGGATGCCGACCCCGCTTCCCGGCGGATGCCGCCCAGGCTTCCGAGCAGGTGGTTCAGACGGCTCCCGGCCGTAGTGGGACCCGCCTCCCGGGTCAGACGACCCCCGGCCGTACCAGGCCCGTCTCGTAGGCCACGATCGTGGCCTGAACCCGGTCGCGCACGCCGAGCTTGCCGAGTACGGCGGCGACGTGGTCCTTCACGGTCGCGGGGCTGAGGCCGAGCGCGAGCGCGACTTCGGCGTTGGTCAGGCCGCGCGCCACCCGCAGGAGCACCTCCGTCTCGCGGGGGGTGAGAACGGACAGCCGCCCGGCGTCGGCCGGACCCGGGCTGGTGGCGAAATGGTCGATCAGCCGCCGGGTCACGACCGGATCCAGCAGCGCGTCGCCTCCCGCGGCCACGCGTACCGCGTCGATCACCCGCTCGGGGTCGGTGTCCTTCAGCAGGAATCCGGCGGCACCGGCGCGCAAGGCCGCGAACACATAGTCGTCGAGATTGAACGTGGTCAGGACGACGACCCGCGTCGCCGGGACCTCGGCGGTGATCCTGGTGGTGGCGGCCAGTCCGTTCATGCCCGGCATCCGGATGTCCATGAGAGCGACGTCGGGTCGGAGCGAGGTCACGAGGGCCACGGCCGCTTCCCCGTCGGCCGCCTGGCCGACCACGGTCAGGTCTGGCTCGGCGTCCAGGAAGGCGCTGATCCCCGCCCGGACCACGGCCTGGTCGTCGGCGACCACCACTCTGATCATGTGGGGGACACCTCCGGCAGCCACACTCGTGCCGAGCCGTCGTCGGCGACGATGAGCGTACCGTCCGCGGCGTCGACCAGCGCGCGCAGTCGCCCCCCGCTCGTCGGTGACTGACCGGACACCGTGACGCCCCCGTCGAGGAAGGTCACGGCGACGGCCGCGCCCTCGGCGAGCAGTTCCCTCGCGACCTGATAGGCGGTGACCTCGACGGCCGGATGCAGCGGCCTGCGGAGCCCGACGTAGCGGGCCGCGCCACCGCGTCGCGCGGTCAGGACGGCGATGCCGCTCACCGTGTGCGGCGGCTCGCCGCCATCGTCCCGCTCCTGCTCCATGAGCTCCCGCAGAGCGGTCAATCCGGCTCGGGCTTCGGCGAGCACGACGTCCAACCGCCCCGCCTCGGCTCCGTCGACCACCCGCTGCGCGTGCCGACGTGCCGTACTACGCAACCCACCGACGATTCGCCGCCGCTCGGCCGCCGCCGCCACGGCCGCCACGCGTTCGAGCAGGTCCCGCTCCCGCGTGACCGCCGTCCCGCGCCGTCTGCGGCGCGCCGCGACGAACCTCCCCAAGCCCCAGGCCGCCACAGCCGGTACGGCCAGCATGGCAGTCAGCACCAGCCACGCGGCCGGCCGATCGCCCGTGATGCCGTCCCCGCTGACGAGTGCCAAGCCGCCGACCCCGGCCATCACGATCGGCGCGGGCCAGTCCCGGGACTGTGTACGGGCGCCGATCGCGTACAGCAGCGCCAGCTCCATCCAGCAGCACCACAGGAACATGTCGCTGACCGGCGGCCCCGCCCACCCTGCCAGGTCGAGACACAGCCAGACCAGGACGGAGGCCAGCGTGACCGCCAGGCCGCGGCGGGACGCGTTCGTCCTCCACCCCAGGGGCAGCGCGTGCAGGGCGAACAGCAGCGCCAGCAGCAGGCCGGGGAGGGGCGTGGCGAAGGGGTCGAGGTCATCGCCGGGCAGCAGGTTCGCGCCCAGCGTCAGCGCGATCGCCAGGACGACCAGCGCTCCGTCGAGCGCCCTGGGCCCCCGCCAATCGGCCATCCGCCTCGCCCTGGCCATGACCGGCTCATCTGTCGCCGCATCTGCCGCCGCCTTCATGCGACGTCTCAGCCGTGGTCGCACATAGCTCACTCGTCGCGTAGGAACAGACGGGTCCAGGGGTACATCGGCCCGCACCTCCCAGCCGCTGTCCTTGAGCCCTGCCGAGAACGTGCCGCCGACGGAATGCACGGCGGAGCGCAGTCCGGCCAGCCCGTTGCCCGTCCCGAGGTCCGAGGCCGCCGCGTCACCACCCTCGTCGGTGACCGTGACGACCAGGTGTCCGGCCAGGATGTCGAGCCGAACCCGGGAAGCACCCGCGGCATATCGGGTCGCGTTCGTCAGCGCCTCGCGGACCACCCGGTAGGCGATGGAGATGACTTCCGGAGGCGCGCCAACGGCGGTGCGCCGATAGTCGAGGCCGATGTGCTCGGCGACGAGTACGTCGATGTCCTCCATGGTCATGGGTTCGACGGCAGCCATGGGTTCGACGGCCTCGCCAAGGCGATCGAGCTCCGTCGCGGCCCGATGCCCGGTCCCGGCGAGACGGTCCAGCTCCATCACAGCCTGGCGCCCGGCCTCGGCGGCGTGCCGGGTGGCGGCGGCGGCGAGTTCGGGATCGGTGAGCCGCGTGGCGGTGGCGGCCGACACCACGATGCCGGTGAGCCGATGCGCGGCCACGTCATGCAATTCCGCGATCAGCCGCCGCCGTTCCGCATCGGCGGCGAGGCGAGGCACCGACGCCGAGCCCGCGTGGTAGGCCGAGACAGCCGATCGGCCGGCTCCCCTCCGCCGTCGAGACCTCCCCATGACCCAGACCACCGCCGCCATGGCGGCCGCCTGGAACGCGACCCCGGCAACGATCTTCGCCCCTGCGCCGGCAGCGAGCGTCAGCGCGGCACCGACCAGCGTTACGGCGCAGGCTCCGACCGCGGCGACACCAGCCGTGCGATGCAGGGACAGCGCGTAGAGCGCCACCATCACGGTGACCATCCCTGACAGGACGCCACCGCCACCTGCGCTGATGCTCAATACCGCTGCCGCGAGCGTGCCCCCGAAGGCCCACACCGGCGTGATCCGGCGAAAGACGAGGGCGACGCAGGCGGCTCCCGAGCCCAGCATCGCGTACGTGGTCGCGAGAGGACTGTCCGCCGCGAGCGGCGACCCCGGCTCAGCCACCCACGTGAGCGCCGCCGGTAAGCGATGCGACACCGTCAGCGCTATCAGCGCGACGGCCAGGATCCCCGGCAGCAGCACATCTCGCCACCCCGGCCGACCATCTCCCACAACGGCCCAGCCTACGATCTCGGCCGGCCCGAGGCGGCGGGCAGGCCGGCGCGAGGCAGCGCCTACGAGAAGAAGAGCGGCGCGTCACTGACCGTCGCCTCCACCGGAAACCTGGTCAGGAACGTGCCCAAGCCCCTGGTCAAGGTGCCGAATGACGCCACGGTCAAGGTGGACGCGGGCCTCTGACCTCGCCCGGAGCGGCCCGCGATCGGCGACCCGGTGACGCGGACGCGCTGAGCCCGCGACTATTCTCCGCTGCCAGGAATGACGAGGAGGAGGAACCACCGTGCCGCTACCCACGCAACCGCTGCGCAAGCTGGGTTTCCTGACGATCGGGCTGTTCGACGGTGACGACCCGCGCCCCGGCCACGAGTCGACGCTGCGGATCATCGAGCTGGGCGAGCGGCTGGGCTTCGACAGCGCGTGGGTGCGCCACCGTCACCTCCAGTACGGCATCTCCTCCCCCGTCGCCGTCCTGGCGGCGGCCTCCCAGCGCACCACCCGCATCGAGCTGGGCACCGCGGTCATCCCCCTCGGCTGGGAGAACCCGCTGCGGCTCGCCGAAGACCTGGCCACGGTGGACATCCTGTCCGGCGGCCGGCTCAACCCGGGCGTCAGCGTCGGCCCGCCGCTCCACTACGACCAGGTCAAGGACGCGCTCCATCCCGGCACCGCCGACCAGGAGGACTTCAGTTACGAACGGGTGCGGCGGCTGCTGTCCTTCGTCCGCGGCGAGCCGGCCACCGACTTCAGCGGCGTCGAGGGCTTCGAGGTCTTCTCCGATCGGGTCCAGCCCCACGCGCCCGGCCTGGGCGCCCGCATGTGGTACGGCGGCGCCAGCCTCCGCTCGGCCGCCTGGGCGGGCGAGCACGCCATGAACTTCCTGACCAGCAGCGTCGTCAAGGCGGAGGAGTCGGCGGACTTCGCCGAGATCCAGCTCTCCCACGTACGGGCGTTCCGCGCGCGGCACCCCGAGGGCGAGCGGGCCCGCGTCTCCCAGGGCCTGGTCGTCATCCCCACGGACACGGCCACGCCGGAGCAGCGAGCCAGGTATCAGGCGTACGCCGACAAGCGCACGCCCCGCACCACCACGCCGCAGGGACCGGCCCGCATGATGTTCGCACCCGACCTCGTGGGCAGTTCCGCCGAGATCGCCGAGCGGCTGTACGCGCACGCCGCCTTCCGGGAGATCGACGAGGTGGCGTTCGCGCTGCCGTTCACCTTCGAGCACGACGATTACGTGCAGATCCTCACCGACATGGCCACGAAGCTGGGCCCCGAACTCGGCTGGCGGCCCGCCATGGACCGCGGCCCGCAGTGAGGCTTGGCCTGATACGAACGCCGCAAAACAGCACAGTCTGACAGTCGTGCTGGCTACTGTTTTCGGCATGCCGGAGTCTTTAGAACAACTGTCCTTTGACGCTGGTGACGGCCTCCCGCCGGCATCTCGCGATGAGATGGTGCCGGGATTGCGCTACATCGCCGACTGGCTTACTCCCGACGCCTGCGCGTCGTTGCTTTCATTCATCGACGCCGCCGAGTGGTCGGCACAACTGCGACGACGAGTGCAACACTACGGCCATCGCTACGACTACGGCCGTCGAAGTGTGGCGAGGAATCCCCTTGTTCCCGCCGCTCCACCGATTCCGGCATGGGCACAACAGCAGGCCATGCGCCTGGTCCGCGAAGGAATCATGGAAAGCGAAGCGAACCAAGTGATCATCAACGAGTATCAGCCGGGACAGGGCATCAGCCCACACGTCGACTGCGTGCCCTGCTTTGGCCCGGTCGTCGCCGCGATCTCTCTGGGCTCCGCTTGTGTCATGGACTTCACCCATCCTGCGGACGGCACGAAGGCGGCGATATCTCTCGCCCCCGGCAGCCTGTGCGTCATGTCAGGACCTGCCCGATACACCTGGCGTCACAGCATTGCCGCACGCAAGAGCGACCCCACTGCGGCAGGCCGCATGCCACGCACGCGACGCGTGTCAGTAACCTTCCGCACGGTCAATGACCCAGCGCTGTAACCGGGCTCTCGGGCTCCTTTCGGCCAAGGCCCATGCCCGTCAAACGGCGCTGGACATCGAGGCTCTCCCTGCCGTGGGGTGAGTCCCAGGCGCCCTGGAACGGCTCCACGTCTATGCGCTTGACGCCCTCCGCGCGAGCGAAGGCGCTATGGCGGTAGGTGGCGAAGTCGGTGGTGTCGCGGAAGGCGGGGTGCTGGTAGAGGTCGCGGGCGTAGGCCCACAGGTGGGTGAAGTCGGTCAGCCCGCGCTCGCTGATGCGGGCGGCGGGGTTGTCGGCGAGGTCGAATCGGGCCAGGGTGACCCACAGCCGTACATCGGCCTCGGTGATGGCGTCACCGAGAAGGAAGCGGCGGTCGGCCAGGCGCTCGTCGAGGCGTTCGAGGGCGGCGACGGTCTCACCGCGTAGCTGCTCGTAGGTCTCCTGCGTGGCCGCCCCCGCGATCTTGGGGGCCGCGGTGTTGACGTCGCGCAGGATCTGCTCGTTGAGCTCGTCGATCTCGGCGCGGGACTCGGCGGGGTAGAGCCGGACAGATGGATCGGCCCATTCCTCGAACTCCGTGGCCAGGTCGAGGGTGATGTCGGGGTAGTGGTTGCTGACGATTCGGCCGGTCACGCGGTCCCAGAGAGTAGGGACCGAGATGTGGCCGGCGAAGCCGGGCTCGCTCGCCTCATACGCCTGGGCGAGCAGCGTGAAGCCATTGACGGGGTCGGGGCCGCGGCGCTCCCGAAAGGCCCAGCCGCGGGCGTCGCGCTCGTCGTCGACGTACGACAGCGACACTACGTCCTCAAGCCCCGCGAGCTTGCGGACGATGGCGGAGCGGTGCGCCCAGGGGCAGTGCCACGCGTTGTAGATGTGGTAGCGGCCGGGCGCTGCCGGGTAGCCGCTGGATCCGTCGGCGGTGATGCGCCCGTGGAAGGGGTAGAGCGCGCGAACGCCCTTGGGGGCGGCGTCGAGGCGGCCGGGACCGTAGGGGCCATGGACCTGGACGTCCGCAGGGGTGGCGTAGGCCGGAGTGTGCTGTGTGGGGCCGCTCATGGATAAGCCTCCAGGGTCGATCGCGCCGCTGCGTCAACAGGCCGGCATTTCATTAAATTCCTACCAACATTGCCGCTAAGCCACACCGTTCAGCGGGCCCGATGAGGTCCTTCGAGATGGCGCGGGCCGCCAGCCGAGCAGGGGTGCCAGCTCCTGAGCGCCGGCGGCGAGCAGCCGGACATGCTCGTCGAAGTCAGGCACGCCGGGGGCGAAGCTCACCAGCAGGTCGGTGATCTGCCGCAGTGCGGGATCGTCCGCCAGCTCGGCGGCCAGCTCCTGCGATGGGCCGAGCAGGGCGCGGTCGGCCTCCAGGTACTCCTCGACGCTGAGGCCCGCGACGTCGCGCCGAGAGGACAGCCAGCTCTGCCAGCGGCGAGCCCCGGGCGTGACCAGCCGGATGGCCTCCGCTCGGTCGGGGTGGGGATAGATGGCCCGGGAGACCTGCACCCGGGGCTGACGGGCCGCCGCGCGGTAGGCCGCGATCCACTCGGCCTGCTGCCGCTGTGCCTCGCGTACAGTGCTGCCCCGCCAGCCGGTGGCGCGGGAGAGCTGCAGCCCGTCACCGACGCGACCGGCGGCGGCCGCTGCCGCATGAGCCAGCTCCGGGTCGCCGGTGGTCGCCTGCCACAGCCGTCGCCGCACACCGGCCCCGGGCGGGTGGAGCGCCTCGCCGAGGCTGTTGAGAGCGACACCCTCCAGCACCTCGTGGAGCCGCGCGACCGAGGCGTCGAAGAGCCGGTGCCTGTCGGCCAGGTCCTTGCCGAACGCCTCCCACGCTCCCGGGAAGGGACCCGAGCCCACCCCGAGCTCGAGCCGGCCGCCGCTGAGCTCGTCGAGCGTGGCCGCGTCCTCGGCGACCTTGAGGGGATCCTCCAGCGGGAGCACCAGCACGCCGGTCCCCAGCCGGATCCGGGTGGTGCGCTCGGCGATCGCGGCGAGCATGACCAGCGGCGCGGAGACGTGCTCATTGCCCTGCCGGAAGTGCCGGTGGATGACCCAGCCGGAGTCGTAGCCCAGTTCTTCGGCGGCCACGAACAGGTCGATCGCCTCCCGGTAGGCCCGCGCCGGCGGCAGGTCACTGTCGAGGTGCAGCAGGAAGCCCAGGCGGAACGGTCGGCCGTCCTCGACGCCGGCCCCTATCGACCCTGTCGTCTCGGAGTCCTTGACCCCAAAGTCCCTGATCCCAAAGTCCCTGATCCCAAAGTCCCTGATCCCAAAGTCGCTGATCCCAAAGTCGCTGATCCCAAAGTCGCTGATCTCAAAGTTCGTCATCTCAGAGCCTCAGTCCGGTTCCGTGCACGCCGTGCTCGTCGATCAGCGTCAGCTCCTCCTCCGTCAGGGGCGGGAAATCGAGCCCTTTGACGTTGTGGTCCAGCTGCCACGTCGAGCTGGCCCCGATGAGCGCCGAGGTCACCTGCGGCTGCCGCAGCACCCACTGCAGCGCGAGTTGCGCCAGCGACTGGCCGCGTTGTTCGGCGATCCGGTTGAGCGCGGTGACCCGCTGCCGGTAGACGTCGTCGATGACGTCGGGCGACAGGAACGTGCTGCTCTGGGCGCGAGCACCGGCCGGGATGCCGTCGAGGTACTTGTTCGTGAGCAGGCCCTGCGCCAGCGGCGAGTAGACGATCAGGCCGAACCCGTCCTCGGCGGCCAGTTTGAGCAGGCCGTTGAGCTCGGGCCGACGGTCGAAGATCGAATACCGCGGCTGGTGCGCCAGCAGCGGCACCCCCTCCCGACGCAGCAGCTCGGCCGCCTCGTGTGCCCGCTCGGGTGCGTAGTTGGACAGACCCACGTAGAGCGCCTTGCCCTGCCGCACCGCGCTGACGAGAGCGCCGACGGTCTCCTCCAGCGGCGTGGTCAGGTCGGGGCTGTGGCTGTAGAAGATGTCGACGTAGTCGGTACCGAGGTCGCGCAGGCTGTGCTCCAGCGAGGTGAGCAGCGACTTGCGCGAGCCGCCCTTGTGGTACGGGCTGGGGCCGATGGGGTTGCCGGCCTTGGTGGAAAGAAGGATTTCGTCCCGGTACGGGGCCAGGTCGCGCTTGAGCACCTTCCCGAAGAGCTGCTGCGCGGCGCGGTGCGGAGGGCCGTACCGGTCGGCGTTGTCGAAGTGGGTGATGCCCAGGTCGAAGGCGTGCAGCACGATCTCGCGCTGGGTCTCGTACGGGTGGTCGGTGCCGAACTTCTGCCACAGGCCGAAGGAGACGGCTGGCAGGTCGAGACCGGAGTTTCCAGCCCGCCGATACTCCAGGTTCTTGTAGCGATCTTCGGCCGCCGCGTAGGTCTGCTCAAAAGTTCCGTAGGTCATGACTGAACGCTCTTCGTGAGGTCGCGGCGGAGCGCGGCCGGCTGGAGTGACGGAGTGTCACGGCCGGTGTCGCGCTCGACGAAATGGGTGCCCGGGTCGACGATCTCGTCGATGCGGTCGAGGATGTCCGCGCCGAGCTCGACGGTCGCCGCCTTGAGATAGCCCTCCAGGTGCTCGAACGTGCGCGGGCCGATGATCACGCTGCTGACGGCGGGGTGGTTGAGCGCGAACGCCAGGGCCAGGTCGACCAGCGTCAGCCCGCTGTCCTCCGCGAGCCGGGCCAGCGCGTCGGCGGCGGCCAGCTTGCGCCCGTTGCTGTCGAGGTCGATGTCGAACCGGCCGGGGATGAGCCCGGCGCGCGCCGACTCCGGCTGCTCGCCGCCGACGCGGTACTTTCCGGACAGCCAACCGGCGGCCAGCGGGCCGTAGCTCAGCACGCCGATGCCGTACTTCCGTGTGACGGGAAAGACCTCCCGTTCGGCACTGCGGACCAGGAGGGAGTACGGCAGTTGCTCGGTGTGCGGGGCGATCAACCCGTGCTTCTCGGCCAGCCAGTGCGCCTCGACGAGCTGGTGGGCCGGGAAGACCGAGGTGCCGTAGTAGCGGATCTTGCCCTGGCGGATCAGATCGTCGAGCGTCCGCAGCGTCTCCAGCAGATCAGTGTGCGGGTCCGGACGATGCGCCTGGTAGAGGTCGAGGTGGTCGGTGCCGAGCCGGCGCAGGCTGTCCTCCACGGCGCGGATGATCCAGCGCCGGGAGTTGCCGGCGTGCTGGGGGTTGTCACCGATCTGCCCGTGGAACTTGGTGGCCAGGAAGAGGTCGTCACGGCGGCCCTTGATCGCCTTGGCGACGATCTCCTCCGACACGCCCTGGGCGTAGACGTCGGCGGTGTCGACGGCCGTGATGCCGGCGTCGAGGGCGGCGTGGATGATCCTGACGCTCTCGCCTTCCTCCTGCCACCGGCCGAAGTTCATGGTGCCGAGGGTGAGGGGACTGAGCAGGACACCGGTGCGGCCCAGTATGCGGTCGACCTTGACGGTCATCGGATTCCTTTCAGTCGGCTGCTCCAGGAGCGGCCGGTCTTTCGGTCGGGGTTCTGGAAGAGGCTGCCGGTCTTCGGCCGGGCGTCCTAGAAGAGGCCGGTCGTGGGCGGAGCCTCGCCGGTCAGGTGATAAGCGCCCGCCACCGCGGCCTTCCACTGCCTGGGGTTGTGGTTGGCGACCGTGCGAGCGTTGCGCCAGTGCCGATCGAAGCCGAGCTCGCGGTTGGTGATGGAGCCTCCCGCGACGTCGAAGAGCAGTTCGGCGGCTCGCAGCGCGGACTCGATGGCGATCACACCGGTCTGCCCCACGGTGACCGCGGCCTCCGCACCGGCGCTACGCGCTTGCGCGCCGGTCAGGCCACGTACGCTCTCCAGCGCTTCGGCGGCGAGCAGCACCACCGACCGGGCGGCCTGGGCCCGTGCGGCGATCTCTCCCACGGTCTCGCGCACATACGGGTCCTCGACGCTCCTGTCCGCCGTACTGTGCTTGATCGGCCGGGCCTTCTCACGGGCGAACCAGATCGCGTCGTCGAGCGCCGCGGCGGCGATGCCCGCCTCGACCGCCGCCAGGTAGAGCTGGGCGAACGAGCCCAGCCACGGGTTGTCCAGCAGGGAGTTGTCGCGGGCTACGACCTCACTCTCGCGGACGCGCACGTTGACCAGCCGCGTGGTGCCGCTCGCGGTCAGCCGCTGGCCGATCGCGTCGAAGTCGTCGAGCCGCTGTACGCCCTGACGATCCACCGGCACCGTGAAGCCGAGCACGGTGCCGTCCTCCTTCTGGGCCAGGCCCGAGAACCACGAGGCGTACAGAGCGCCCGTCGAGTAGTACTTCTCGCCGTCGATGACGTACCCATCACCGTCACGCCGGATGGTGGTGTTGACGGACCCGTTGGCGCCGCCGGTGCGCTCGTTGGCGGTGCCGGCGAACAGGTCGCCGTCGCGCAGCCGCCGCAGGGTCAGCGCCCGGTGGGGCAGGTCGCGCCGGCTCGCCACCTGGTTGGCGGTGAGGAAGCTGCTGCGCAGCGCCTGCGCCACGTTGGAGTCGGCCCGGGCGATGGCGATGACCAGGTCGATCACGTCTCGCACCGAGCCGCCGGCGCCGCCGTCCTCCCTGGTGATGCCGACCAGCGTGATGCGGTGCTCGGCGAGCGCCCGGACGTCGTCGAACGCGTAGTCGCGGGCGAGCTCCCGCGCACGGGCTCCGGCGCGCAGGCGCCCCAGGATGGGTGCGACGGCCGCGCGAATGCCTTCGACGGTGTACCCGACTCCTGCTGGAGTCTCCGGCACGATGGAGTTCGGCACGATGGAGTTCGGCACGATGGAGTTCGGCACGGTCGGCCCCGGAACGATGGCGCCTTCGAGGCCGGCGCGCTCGGCGGTCATGCCGCCACCGCCGCGAGCTCGGGCAGGCCCAGTGCGGACCGCAGGGTGGAGTGCGCGGATGTGGGATGCGCGGAGCCGACGGCCGTCAGCCTCGGCACCAGCGCCCGCAGTGTGGTGAGCGCCGCCGCGGCGCCGCCTGTGAGCACCAGCTCGAATCCGTCCAGCCGGTGCTCCGCGGCCCAGGCGAGAAGGTCGGCCGGGTCGTCCAGGGCTGCCTCGACCCGGCCGAGCAGTGCGACGTCCTCCCGGGACCGGCCGGCTCCCCGCAACGCCTTCGCCAGCGCGGCGTCCGCACCGGCGGCACGCTCCCGATCCACCACGACGACGTCTGCCGACTCAGCGACCGCCGTCGCGTCGAGAACTCCCAGGTCGGCGACGACGACCGGGCGTCCTTGCACCGACGACGGCCCGTCCAGCGGCCCGGCGACCCGGTAGAAGGCGCCCTCGTGGCCGATCGGCTTGATCTGCGAATCCCGCACCACGATCCCGGCCTCCTGATCGCCGATCAGCGCTGTACGCGGGAAGGACTCCCACAACCGGGTCAGCACGTGGGCGTACTCCCTCCAGCGCCGGACGGGGTCGGACGCGCCGGGGTCAGGAGCGGTCGCCTCACTCACCTCATCGCCCCCGCCCGCCCGCAGCGCGACGCCGGCCCGGCCGCCGGTGGCCCGGTCGAGGGAGAGCACCCTGCGCGCGGCGTTGTACGGCGCGTTGTGGCTGGTCGGTACATCGGCGACATAACCGATGCCACTGTGGAGGCCGGCGAGGTAGGCGCCCACCACGGTCGGGTCGAGCGTGCGACCCGTGGCCCCATCATCAGCTGAACCGTCGGCGAGCCGGATCGCCGCGACCCCGAGCTCTTCGGCCACCGCCGCGATGACCACGGCGTCGGCGAGTGACACCAGCGCCGGGCCGGTCGGTGCCCCGACCGCGAGGGCGAGTTGGATGGTTGTGCTCATGAAAAGATCACCTTCGGTTGTGGAACAGGTCAGCGAGCCGCTTCAAGGGGACGGCCCTGGTAGGCCCCGGCCGGCGCCGTGGGCAGGCCGAGCCCGAGGTGGTCGCGGAGGGTCGTCCCGTCGTACTCGGTCCGGAACAGGCCACGACGCCGCAGCTCGGGAAGCACCTGCTCGGCGAAGTCGGCGAACCCCGACGGCAGCACGTCGGGCATCACGTTGAAGCCGTCCGCGGCCCCCTCGCGGTACCACCGCTCCATGTCGTCGGCGATCTGCTCCGGCGTGCCCACGACGATCCGGTGGCCACCGCCGCCGGACAGCTTCTTGAGCAACTGACCGAGTGTCGGCCGCTCCGTGTCGATGATCGCCTTGACGACCCGGTAGAAGGTCTGTGAACCACCGGCCTCGTCGGGATCGACGAGGAGCTCGGCCGGGATCGGCTCGTCATCGGGCAGCCCGTCGAGGGAGATCCCGAGCTGGGCGGCCAGCCGGCCGCGGGCATAGGCGTCGGGCAGGATCTCGTCCAGCAGTTCGCGCCGGGCCTTGGCCTCGGCCTCGGTGCCGCCTACGACGGTGGACAGTCCGGGCAGGACGACGATCTCGTCAGGGCGTCGCCCGAACTCGGCCGCGCCGGCGCGGATCTCGGTGCGGAACGCGCGGGCGTGGTCGAGATCCTGGTCGGCGGAGAAGATCACCTCACCGATCCGCGAGGCCAGCCGGCGGCCGTCGCTGGAGCCACCGGCCTGGACCACGACCGGTCTGCCCTGCGGGGAGACGAGCTCGGTCCGGCCCGCCCAGCCGGTGACGACCTGCTCGGTGAACTCGGCGGCGCGGCGGTAGCGTAGCGCCTGCTCGGGCTCGCCGGTCCGGCCGAAGTTGCGCGCCGCCACGGGCCCGGCGGTGGTCACCACGTTCCAGCCGAAGCGGCCCCCGCTGATGTGGTCGAGGTCGCCGAGCCGGCGCGCGAGCTCCACCGGGTCGTTGTAGGACGACGACAACGTCCCGATCAGCCCGATTCGCTCGGTCTGGGCGGCGATCCGCGCCAGTACCGTCGTAGGCTCCAGGTTGTTGGCAGTGCGGTGTCTGATGTTCGGGTCGAGCGACGGGCCGTCCGCCAGGAAGACCGCGTCGAGCTTGGCCTCCTCGGCTTTCCGCGCGATCGAGGTGTAGTGCTCGATCGTGTAGCTGGCGGTGCCGTCGGTGCCCGGGAACCGCCACGAGCCGCCGAAGACGCCCGCGTTGAGGATGTTGACGTTGATGTGCAGCACGATCTCTCCCTGACGTGCGACCTACCGTGCGACTTGACCTGCGACTTGATGCGCCACTTGATGCGCGCCTTGATGTGCGAGGGCGAGCCGGGCTCCCGGGATCGCCTCCAGCAGCTCCCGGGTGTACGGGTGCCGCGGTGCGTGGAACACCTGCTCGACGGGACCGGTCTCGACCACGGCGCCGTCCTTCATCACCGTGACGTCGTCGGCGATGAGGCGTACGACGCCGAGGTCGTGGGTGACGAACACGTAGCTGAGCCCGAACTCCGCCTGCAGATCGACCAGTAACCGCAGGATCTGGGCCTGGACCGACACGTCGAGCGCGCTCACCGCCTCGTCGAGTACGAGGATCTCGGGGTTGAGCGCGAGCGCCCGCGCGATCGCCACCCGCTGCCGCTGACCGCCGGACAGCTGGCTCGGGAGCCGATCCAGATAGCTCTCGTCCAGTGCCACCGCGTTCAGCAGCTCCACCACCCGGGCCGTCCGCTCCTGCCCGAAGGCGCGCAACGGCTCTGCGATGATCTTGCCCACCGTGAACCGCGGGTCGAGCGAGGTGAACGGGTTCTGGAACACGAACTGCAGGTCCCGGCGGAGCTCCCGCAGCTCCCTGTGGCGCAGGCCGGTCAGCTCCCGGTCGCCGACGTGCACTGTGCCGCTGTCGGCGGAGGTGAAGCGGACCAGGATGCTCGCCAGCGTGGACTTGCCCGCTCCCGACTCGCCGACGATGGCGTGCGTGGTGCCCTTGCGTACGACCAGGTCGGCGCCGTCCAGTGCGCGCAGCTCACGCCGCCCGCCCCGGCCGCGCAGGTGGTAGGTCTTGGTGAGCGCGTGTGCCCGCAGCGCCACCGGCGCGGCGTCGAGGACCGGCCGCGGGCCTGACCTCGGCTCCAGCCGACCGGCGTGCCGCGCGGGAGCCGCGTCGAGCAGCCGGCGGGTGTAGTCGTCGGTGGCGTGCTCCAGCACCTGGTGTACCGGGCCCTCCTCCACGATCTCGCCGTCGCGCATGACCAGGATCCGGTCGGAGCGGTCCAGCGCGACGCCGAGATCATGGGTGACCAGGAGAATGCCGATGCCGAGCTCCTCGCGCAGCCGTACCAGGTGGTCAAGGATGACCTTCTGGACGGTGACGTCGAGCGCGCTGGTGGGCTCGTCGGCCACGATGATCTTCGGCTGGCCCGCCAGCGCGATCGCGATGAGCGCCCGCTGCTTCATGCCGCCGCTGAGTTCGTGAGGGTACTGGTGGAACACCCGCTCGGCGTCCTTGAGGCCCGCGGTGCGCAGACTTTCCAGCGCGTGCTGAGCCGCGTCCCCGGCCGCGCGCTGGTTGAACCGGACCGCCTCGGTCACCTGCTTGCCGATCTTCTTGACCGGGTTGAGCGAGGTGTTGGGGTCTTGGGGGATGAAGCCCACATAGTTGCCCCGCACCCGCGCCATTCGCTGGTCGTTCCAGCCGGTGACCTCGACGCCCGAGTAGGCGATCGAGCCGGCGCGGATCCGCGCGGCGGCCGGCAGCAGGCCGAGCGCGCCCTGGACCAGCGTGGTCTTGCCCGAGCCGGACTCTCCCACGAGTGAGACGAACTCCCCCGGCTCCACATGGAGGCCGGCGCCGCGGACAGCGGGCGTCCACTGACGGTGCCCCGTCCGATAGTCGATCGCGAGGCCGGTGATCCGCAGCAGCGGGTCCTTGGACGGATCGGTCATCGGCGGTGTTCCTTCCGGTACGAGGTGCTGATGCGGTGGGTGGCGATGACGACGATCGCGAGCGCCACGCCGGGCAGGATCGACGCCCATGGGTGCACCGCGACGTAGTCGCGGCCCTCGGCCACCAGCAGGCCCCATTCCGGCTGCGGCGGAGGTGCGCCGTAGCCGAGGAAGCCGAGCGAGGCGACGGCGAGCACGGCCGTTCCGACCTCGAGCGCCGCCAGTGCGATCACCGAGCTGAGCGCATTGGGTACGACGTGCCGGAGCATCACGCCCAGCCGGCCGACCCCGAGGCCGTACGCCGCCTTGACGTAGTCCTGGGACACGACCGCGAGCACCTGCGCCCTCATCACCCGCGCGAACGACGCGATGGACGAGATGCCGACCGCCAGGGCGATATTCTGAGTGGAGTAGCCCAGGACCGAGACCACCACCATCGCGAGCAGCAGGCTGGGGATCGCCAGGAACACGTCGATCACCCGCATGATGGCGGTGTCGACACCCCCTCTGGCGAAGCCCGCGACCAGCCCGACCGCCGTGCCGACGCCGAAGGCGATGAGGACGGCCAGCAGGGTCGCGGTCAGGGTCGTATGCGCCCCGTACACACTGCGGGCGAACAGGTCCCGGCCCAGCCGGTCGGTGCCGAACCAGTGCTCCGCGCTCGGCGGTGCGAAGCTCGCGGCGGGGTCGCCGTCATAGGGACTGTACGAGGTGAACAGGCCAGGGACGACAGCCCAGCCGATCACGACCAGCACGATGATCCACGAGGCCACGAGGGCCGGCTGCCGCGCGAGCTCACCGAAACGCTGGATGGCGCCGGGCCGGCCGTTCGTGGCGAGTGCGACGGTCATGAGATCCTCCTCACGTGGCAGCCAGGGTGGCCCGCAGCCGCGGGTCCAGCAGGGGGTAGATCAGATCGACGGTCAGGTTGATCAACGCGAAGCCCGCCGCCACGAGCACGACGATCCCCTGCACCAGCGGGACGTCCAGCGTGTTGATCGCGGCCTGCGTCATCCGGCCGATGCCCTTGCGGGCGAAGACGGTCTCGGTGATGACCGACCCGGCGATCAGGTTGCCGAACGTGATGCCGGCGATGGTGAGCGCCGGCAGACTGGCGTTGCGGAAGACGTCGCGGATGATGATGCCGCCGCGTGTGGCGCCCTTCGCTCGGCTCGTCGTGACATACCCGGCGTGGAGTTCGGTCGCGAAGCTGCGGACGAGGAGCTGCGCGATCGGACCGGAGACCGGGACGGCCAGCGTGATCAGCGGCAGGACGACACTCTTCGCACCGCTGTCGCCGAAGGCCGGGAACCAGCCCAGCCGGAACGAGAAGATCTGCAGCACCAGGATTCCGGACAGGAAGACCGGCACCGAGACCGCGCCCGACGGCAGTGCCTCGACCAGGTTGCGCAACCATTCACGGCGGGTCGCGGTCGCGGCGAGCGCGATCACGAAGCCGATCAGCACCGCCAGCGCGAGGGCGCCGGACGCCAGGACGAGGGTGCTCGGGAGCGCGTCGAGGATCGTGGCGGTGACCGATCGCCCCGACTGCACCGAGTCGCCGAAGTCGCCGGTCAACGCGTGACCCAGCCGGGCGAGGTACTGCAGGAGCACCGGCCGGTCGAAGCCGTAGCTCGCCGCCACCTGCTCGCGGACCTCCGGTGGGATGCTGTTGATCTCGGCGGGGTCGAAGAGCAGGTCCGCCGGGTCGGCCGGCAGCACGAACAGCAGGACGAAGGTCAGGGTGAACGCGGCCCACACCACGAACAGGGCGCGACCGGCCTTCAGTACCAGGTAGCGGGCCATCGTCACTTCCCGTTGCTCTTCCACGCGTCCACGAAGTGGTTGCGTGACTGGGCGTCGAAGACGATCCCGTGGACGTAGGCGGCGTGGGCGATCACCTGCGCCGGGTTGTAGACCGGGTTGACCAGCGCGTACTTGTCGAGCAAGAGGTCCTGCGCCGCCTTGGCGTACTGCTTGCGCGTGGCCGGGTCGAGCGTGAGGTCGAGCTTGCCCACGGTCCGCGTGACCTCGTCCACGTCGATCCCCGAGGAGTCCTTCGTGAGGTAGGTGACGTTGCCGAGCAGCGGGCTGTACTGAAGGTTGAGGACCGCCGGGTCGTTACGCGAGCGGTTGGACGCGGTGACGTTCCAGTCGGTCTTCGCCTTGGCCAGGCCGGCCGTGTAGTCAGGGATCGGGACGACCGTGAGCCGCAGGTCGACCCCGATCTTCTTCAGGTCCTGCTGGATCGACTCGTATGCCGGCTTGTTCACCACCAGGTTGCTGATGCCGAGCAGCTTGACCACGAGCGGCTTGCCGTCCTTGACCCGGATCCCGTCCGGGCCCTCCTTCCAGCCGGCCTCCTCCAGGAGGCGCTTCGCCTTCTCTGGGTCGTACTTCAGGACCGAGCCGCTGTAGTCGGCGTACCCGGTGACCGACGGCTCCAGGACCGAGGTCGCGACGGAGTAGGAGTCGGTGAGCACCGTCTTCTTGATCGCCTCACGGTCCCAGCCGAGCTGGATCGCCTTGCGGACCGCGATGTCGCTGGTCGGGAACAGCTGGGAGTTGAAGTTGAACAGGATGGCAGTGCCTGAGACGGCCCGATGGATGATCGTGAAACCCTGGTCGGCCAGTGACTTCTCGTCCGTGGTGCCCACGTCCAGGGTGGCGTCGATCGCGCCGGAGGCCAGCGAGCCGGTCCGGACGCTGGCCTCCGGAATCGTGTTGAACACGATCTTGTCCAGGTACGCCTCACTCTTGTGCCCGAGCGACGGCGGGGACCAGTTGTAGCCCTTGCGCTTGACCAGGACGGTCTTGACCTGCGGTTCCCACGACTCGTACACGAACGGGCCGGTGCCGATCACCTTCTTCGGGTCGGTCCGCTCCTTCGCGCTCAGCCGCAGCGTCGAGAGCGACAGGAAGCCGGGCTGCGCGTTGGCGGTGAAGGAGGAGGCCTGCAGGAAGCTCGCGAGCGGCTGCTTGAACCGCACGACGGCGGTGTAGCGGTCGGGAGTCTTCGTCTCGATGTACCCGGACAGCAGGGCGGCGCCGTTGGGGTTGATGCCCAGCTTCTCGTCGCCGTGCACGTACTGGTCGAAGTTGGCCTTGACCACTTCGGCGTCGAACGGGGTGCCGTCGCTGAAGGTGACGTCCTCGCGCAGGTGGAAGGTGAACTCGGTCAGGTCCTTGTTGTACTCCCACGACCGCGCCAGCCACGGCGTGATCTCACCGGTCTTCGGGTCCTGCCAGGTCAGCTTGTCAGTGATGTTGTTGCCGATGAGCGACTCAGCGTAGTTGGTGCCCCATTGCGGGTCCGGGCTGCGCTGGTAGTCGATCAGCGCGAACTGCAGCGTGCCGCCGCCGACGGGTGCGTTGGCGGTGGCGTTGCCGCCGCCGGAGCCGTCGCCCCGGGTGAGGGCGAAGCCGGTGCCGGCGATGAGGAGGACGGCGACGACGGCGGCGATCCAGGGCCACTTCTTGCGTCCCGGCGCGGAGCGTTCGATGGAACTGCGAAGGTCGGACATGAGCTTTCCTCGTACTTGATGCTCGATGGGCAAAGGGTGCGAAAGCCGGTCAGCGCTGACACAGCGCGCCGGCGAAGAAAGCGAAGTCGATCTCGCGCCTGGAGTACCGAAGTGGCCTGAACACAATCTACACTTTACCTACATGAACAGTAGGTTTTTAGGTGATCTGGGTCACAGAAGGAGAGTCCCCGATGAGCGTCCACTTCCTCTGGTACATCCCGAACCAGGGCCGACCCGGGCACCGGGGCGACGACGTCGTCGCGAACCACAACAGCCTGGAGACCCTCACCGGCCAGGCGAAAGCCCTGGAGAAGCACGGGTGGGGCGGGGCGCTCATCGGCACCGGCTGGGGTCGGCCCGACACTTTCACGGTCGCCGCCGCCCTGGCCGCGCAGACGACGACGTTCCAGCCGCTGATCGCGATCCGGCCCGGTTACTGGCGGCCGGCCAACTTCGCCGCCGCCGCCGCGACCCTGGACCATCTCACCGAGGGCCGCGTGCTGGTCAACATCGTGTCGGGCAAGGACAACCTGGCGGCCTACGGTGACAGCGAAGGCGACCAGGCTCACCGCTACGCCCGTACGAAGGAGTTCATCCAGATCGTGCGCCGGCTGTGGACCGAGGAGAACGTCACCTACCAGGGCGAGCATTTCAGGGTCACCGATTCCACGGCGGTGCCGCGGCCGGTCGTCCGGGGCGAACGCACGCACCCCCGGCTCTACTTCGGCGGCGCCTCCGAAGCCGCGGAGAACGTGGCCGCCACCGAGGCCGACGTCCAGCTCTTCTGGGGCGAGCCCCTCGACGGCGTCGCCGCGCGGATCGAGCGGCTCAAGCGGCTCAGCGAGCGACTCGACCGCGAACACCCTCCGCTGGAGTTCGGGCTGCGGATCACCACCCTGGTACGCGACACCACCGAACAGGCCTGGGCCGACGCCGAGGCCAAGGTCGCGGAGATGGCGAAGGGGAGCATCTCCCGTGACCCCAACCGGCACGCCGCCGTCGGTCAGCAGCGCCTGCTCGACCTGGCCGCGCGGGGAGAGGTGCTCGACGACAACCTCTACACCGCCCCCGGCAAGTTCGGCGGCGGCGGCGCGGGCACCACCTGGCTGGTCGGCTCGGCCGAGGACGTGGCCAAGTCGCTGCGCAAATACCAGGCGCTCGGCATCACCCACTTCGTCCTGTCCGACACCCCCTATCTGCCGGAGATCAAACGGCAGGGTGAGCAACTCCTGCCGCTGCTCCGCGAACGGTCGACAAGGTAACGCCGAGCGTCCGCAGCAGCTCGGTCCGGAGTTCGGTGGCGCTCCTGCCCGCGTCGAGCCGCTGTTCGGCCGCGATCCTGCCCTGGTCCAGCACGAGAACGCGGTCGGCCAGCGCGATCGCCTCATCCACGTCGTGGGTGACGAGGAGGACGGCGGGGCGGTGCTGCTCGACCAGGCGGCGCAGCAGGCCGTGCATCTTGAGCCTGGTCAGAGCGTCGAGCGCGCCGAACGGTTCGTCGGCGAGCAGCAGCCGGGGCTCCCGTACGAGGGATCGCGCCAGTGCCACGCGCTGCTGCTCGCCCCCGGACAGCTCGTTCGGCCAGGCGCGTTCCCGCCCGGCCAGACCCACCTCCCGCAGGCTCTCCCTGCCCCTTTCCGCGGCGCCGTTCAGGCCGAGGATGACGTTGTCGAGCACCCGCTGCCAGGGCAGCAGCCTGGCGTCCTGGAAGACGACCGACACCTGCGCGGGCACCTCGACCAGCCCGTCCCCGGCCACGTCGCCGTCCAGCCCGGCCAGGGCGCGCAACAGCGTGCTCTTGCCGGATCCGCTCTGCCCCAGGAGGGCCACGAACTCCCCCAGCGCGATCTCCAGGTCCAGGCCGTCCAGGATGGTGCGGGCGCCGTAACGACGGGTCAGGGCCTGTACGCGGATCAGCTCGCCAACGTCCGTCGCCATGACAGTGCCCTCCTCTCCACCAGCCGGACCGCGGCGTCGGAGAAGAGCCCGAGCAGGCCGTACACGACGATGCCGACGAGGATGACGTCCGTCTGCCCGTACGTACGCGCCAGGTCCATCATGTAGCCGATGCCGCTGCTGGAGTTGACGAGCTCGGCCACGACCAGGAACAGCCAGGCCGTCGTGACCGCGAACCGCAGGCCGAGCAGGAATCCCGGCAGCGCGCCCGGCAGGACCACCTTCCGCACGAACGCGCCGCGCCCGAGATCGACCGTCTCGGCGAGCTCGACGTAACGACTGTCGATGCCGCGCAGCCCGTTGTGGGTGTGGATGTAGATGGGTACGAGCACGCCGACGGCGATGAGGGTCACCTTCATCCCCTCGCCGATGCCCAGCCACAGGACCAGCAGCGGCATCAGTGCGAGCGCGGGGATGGCCCGCTTGATCTGGATGGGCCCGTCGATCACCGCCTCGCCCCAGCGGTTCAGCCCGGACACCAGCGCGAGCAGCGTCCCGAGCGGCACGCCGATGGCCAGCCCGGCTCCGACGCGCTGGACCGACGCCAGCAGGTTGTCCTGGAGACGGCCGGTCTCGACCAGGTCGGCCGCCGTGGTGAGCACCATCCACGGCGCGGACAGGAACCGGGGATCCAGCCGGCCCGATGCCGAGGACGCCGCCCATAACGCGAGCAGGAGCACCGGCCCCACCAGGAACCCGAACTTGATCGGGCGGCCGGGCCGCAGGCGGCGCCGGTTCCTGGCGCGGGCGACCGTGGCGCGGCGGGAGGTGACGAGCGTCATCACGCACCGCCCTTGATCGCGTCCGCGCCGACCGCCTGGTAGCGCAGGTCGTAGAGGTCCTGGGCCTTCAGCGGTGGGTTCCCGGTCTCCTTGGCCAGGATGTCGATCGTCTCCTGGTGCCGGGCGATGGCCTGCGACCAGTCGGCGGGGATGTCGGGCTCGCCCGCCAGATCGACCAGGTACTGGCCGTCGGCGGCGGTGAGACCCTGGTCCTTCACGTAGTAGCCCTCGATCCACTCCTTTGGATGCTGGTAGACCCAGATCGAGGCCCTGGCCCACGCCGCGACGTACTCGCGGATCGCGGCGGCCTTGGCCGGGTCCCGCAGCGTGACCGTCCGCACGTACAGGTGGGCCGGATCGTCGCGCAGCCCGTGGCGGAGAGTCGTCGCGCCGTCCTTGCCGAACTTGGCCGCGTATCGCTTGATGTTGACGCCGCCGATCGGGGCCACGTCCACCTGCTTGGCGGCCAGGGCGTTGGGATAGACGTCGCCGGTGCTCGGCAGCTCGACCAGCGTGACGTTCGCTTTGGTGAGCCCTGCCTGCTTCAGCACTTTGAGCACCAGCGCGCCCTGCGCCTGGCCTGGACTGTAGGCGATCTTCTTGCCCCGCAGATCGGCGAGGGTCTTCACGCTCACGCCCGGCGCGATGCCCAGCTCGTACGTGGGATGCTTCAGCGGATCCTTGCGGAACTTCGAAGCCACGATCTTCACCGGCAGGCCGGTCCAGGTGGCGTGGATGGGCGGAATCTCCGCCACCGCGCCCACATCCAGCGCGCCGGCCCGGAACGCCTCGCTCGTCTGCGGGCCACCGCTGATGTTGGCCCACTCGATGTCGAACGAGAACTTGTCGATCTCACCGGACAACTGCAGCGCCACCTTCGTCTGCGGATCTCCGACGATCAGCTTGGTGCCCTTGGGGACGGAGTTCGGCAGCGGCGCGTCCGTCGCGAGCGCCGCCGCGGGTCGTTCCGGCTCGCCGCCCTGGGCACACCCGGTCAGCGCGACGAGCAGGAACGCGGCGAGCGCGGGTCTCAAGAGGGAGGAAACAGGCATACGACATGCCCTTCAGATGCGGAGGGATCAAGAGCCTGCTCTCACCATAAGCACGCCCTCAGGCTAAAGCAACATTCCCTACAGGTTATACATGAATTTCCGCATTCCCTATTGCATGTGTGGGGAATGTCGCGGAAGATCTGGGCTGTGAAGAGCAGTGAGCTTCTGGTGGCTCGCCTCCACGTCGATCTCAGGCGGCAGGCGAGCGCGCTCTGTGCCATGCGGTGACCTCAGGGTCCCGCACCCCCGTCTCCCCTTTTCACACTCCACGATCCGAGGAGCGCTTCAGCATGCCCATTCTCACGATCAAGCGCGTAGCCGGGTACATCGGTGCCGAGATCAGCGGCATCGACCTGGCCCACCCCCTGGACCCCTCCACAGTGGCGGAGATCCGTCAGGCACTGCTCGCCCACAAGGTCGTCTTCTTCCGCGGCCAGACCCTCGACCACGCCGGGCAGATCGCCTTCGCCCGCCAGTTCGGGGAGCTGACACACGCCCACCCGCACGAGGACGCCCCACCGGAGGACTTCCCGCAGATCCTCACCATCGATCCACGCCGCTACGAGGAGCGGTACGGCCCTGGATACCGCCAGCTCTCCCGCAAGCGTCGCTACTCCTACAACGCCGGCTGGCACACCGACGTCACCGCCGCCGTCAACCCGCCCGCCGCCTCGATCCTGCGGGCCGAGACCGTGCCGGAGTTCGGCGGCGACACCCAGTGGACCAACCTGGTCGCCGCGTACGAAGGCTTGTCCGAGCCGCTGCGGGCCTTCGTGGACGAACTACGCGCCGAGCACCGCTTCCTGGCCGGGTACCAGCCGGCCGAACAGGACGGCAAGCTCGTCAAGCGGATCAACGACAACCTGCTGGTGTCGGTACACCCGGTGGTGCGGGTGCACCCGGAGACGGGCGAGCGCGCGCTGTTCGTCAACCCGGGGTTCACCGATCACATCGTCGGCCTGTCCGCGCCGGAGAGCCGACGCGTCCTGGGCCTGCTCTATGAGCAGATCACCCGGCCTGAGTACACGGTCCGCTTCCGCTGGCAGCCGGGCAGCATCGCGTTCTGGGACAACCGGGCCACCGCCCACCTGGCCCCGTCGGACCTCGACCACCTCGACGTCCAGCGGACGCTGCACCGGGTCACACTGATCGGTGACCGCCCGGTCGGGCCGAGCGGCTTCGTCTCCGAGATCGTCGCCGGGCGGGAGTTCAGGGCCGAATCCCTCGTCATCGCCTGACGACCCGACAGGGCCGAATCCCTCGTCGTCGTCTGGCGACCCGAGAGCGTGCGGGCGGCGCCGGGGATCGACCGCCCGCACCCCCATTCGCGGGCAGGGACGCCTCAAGCCTTTCAGCGCACCGTTGAGACCAGGCCGGGTGGGCTTCGGCCAGCTCTCTTTCATGGCTGTATTCGGCCACCAGCACAGCCACGTCCTCAGGCAAGTCGAGAACTAACTCCACGCCGGGGGTATTCTCAGGCCACTCAGAAGATCGTGGAAAGCGCGCTCGTCTGAGTGGCGCGCCGGCGCATCACCCGCCGTCGACGTGGGCGCCCACGGGGCGCCCTCGCCTTCGTGATCAGTTGCCGCGAAGCACCGTCGTGGCCTTGTTACCGGCATAGTCCTCCAGGATGGCGACCACCTTGCTGGTGGCGCCGGACATGGTCACCGTCTCCGCGGCACGCGTGGTGCGGCCACGGATGATGTACGGCTTGGCACCCGAGCCGTACGTCGTCGTGAACGACTTCGCCTGGCCGTCCTCAAGGATGGTCAGGGTGTGCCAGTCCGGAAGCGTCGGCCGGGAGAACGTGAAGGTGTTCCCGTTGATCGCCACCGCCGAGGCCGGGTAGGGGCTGATCTCGGTGTCGGCGAACGTCCCGCGTACCCCGGTGACCGTGCCCGTTCCCGCCCGCAGGGTCAGGAGGTAGCCGTCGCCGTTGACGGGTACGCCGGTCAGCGTCGTGCTCGAGCTCGTTCCGGGGACTTGGACCTCCTTGGTGTACGGGTGGGCGGTGTCGAGGCTTTGGACCTTCAGCGTGATGGGCTGCCCGCTCGCCGGAGGCGTCCAGGTGGCCGTCAGCGTGCCGTCCGGCTTCGCCGACGCCTGCGCCTTGCCCGGTGCCGTGGACAGGTCGAACGACGTGGTCGCGGCCGGGCTCTCCGACCCGTCCGGGCCGACCGCCACCAGCTTGATCGTGCCCGACGTGGCCGTGAAGCGCTTGACGTAGTAGACGTCGTCGTAGGCGCCGCCGAGATAGGTGTCGTCCAGGTAGACGTCGTAGCGGCGTACCTTGTCGTAGGCGGAGCGCTTCCAGGACAGGAACAGTTCGCCGGTCGCGGGGAGCAGCTGGGTGATGCGCAGGTCCTGCGGCGCGGCGGGGGTGTGGTTCGTGCCGTCGCGCAGGGCCAGTGCGCCGAGGTTGACCTGGTATCCCGTGATGGGGCGGGCGCCGGCGGCGACGATCAGGCCGAGCGCGGCCACCTTCTGACCGGCGTACGCCGACAGGTCAGCCGACCGGGTCGTCCAGCCCGTGGTGCGCCGGCCCGAGCCGGCCAGCGGGACCTGGATCACCTTGGCCGGATCGGAGGCGAGGACCAGGCCGAGCCGGAGTTCGCCCCACTCCTGCTGATTGGACAGCCGGCCCTTGGTCCAGGTGGACAGGCCGTGGCCGGTGTTGAAGGAGGTGGCGAACGTGGTGCCGCCGATGACGGAGCGTTCGGCGACGTACTTGGAGATTCCCTTCCAGGTGCCCTCCGGCGTGGTGGTGCCGGCGGAGGAGCCGGTATCCGGCGACCCGCTGGGCGGCGGCCGACGACGCGACCTACCCGATCACGCTCGACATCGACTTCGGCCGCGGCCACCACCTTCGACGAGGTGGACCTCGACGAGTACACCGACTCAGGCACCAACCCGCGCGTCCAGACCTTCGAAGTGCGGCGATGGGACGCCGGGACCGGTGCCTGGGTGACGTTCGCGAGCCGGGCCAACGGCATCGGATACGACCTGGCCGTGACCGGTTTCGGCAGCGTCACGGCCTCCCGGCTCCGGGTGGCGCTCATCGGGAAGGTGCCGACGGAGGTGTACACCCCGACGCTGACCGAGATCGCCGTTCACCGGGCTGGCGAGTAGGTCTGATCGCTAATGTACCGAGATGAGTGAAGCGTTCCCCAGGCATGTGCTGTGCGTACTCGGCTCCGGGCTGGCCCTTTCCGAGATGGAACGGATCGCGTCCGGCTTCGGCGGGTTTGTCCTCGACCGTGAGTACTCCGAGGCCGAACCCGACTCCCGGATGCCGGAGGCGTTCGAGGCCAGCATGGCGGCGGCCTCGTTCGACGAGGCGGACTGGGCCGCGGTCGAGTCGCACGACACGGTCGGCTACCTGCTGTCCATGCCGATGATGCGGGAGTTGGCGTTCGACACGTCCCGGCGGCTGCTGGCGGTGACGGCCGCGCTGCTGCGGTCCGGCGCCACGGCGGTGAAGAACGAGAGCAGCGGGATCACGCACGGCCGGGACCGGTGGCTCGCACTGGCGGGCCAAGCGGCCGACATCCGGGAGGAGAGCCTGGCCGATCGAGCGGCCATCGCCACGCCCGAGGGCCTGGCCGACATCACGGACGAGGGCCTGGCCGACGTCACGGATGAAGGCCTGGCCGGCGCGCTCGTCGCCGCCTGGGTGAAGCGGCCGATCTACGACGGCCAGGTGCTCTACAGCTGCGGCATGCACCTGCTCGGCGCGCCCGAGGTGGAGATCGAGGTCGGTGCGGTGCCGCCGGCGAAGGACGAGCTGCCTGAGCTGGTCGCGCACCTGGACACGCTGGCGATCTACCTGCTGACCGATCCGCGCGCGGCGGAGATCGAGGACGGCGCCGGGTTCCGGATGGCCGAGGACGCGCCCCGCCGGCTGCTGCGCACCGGCACCTGCGACCGTTACGACGAGGACGATCTGTTCTTCAACCCGTACGGATACGTCCGGCTGACCCATGCGCGCTGACGGGCCGCCCGCGTCACAGGTGATGGACGCGCGCGGCCCGCGACGAAAGCGTCAGGTGCCGATGTTCGCCTGGGGTCCCGCGTAGGTCCTGAGCAGGGACGGGACATCGGCGGCCGGGTCGAGGGTGTAGGAGTAGAAGGACCCGGGGTTGAAGGCCGAGCCGGTGGTGGTGCTCAGCCCGTTTCCGCTGGTGGCGGCGAAACCGTCGGCGGTGCTCGGCCAGGTACGGGCGGCGCTCACTGGGTCGAAGGCCCCTCCGTCGGCGGCAGGGGAGGTCGCTTGAGCGGGCGCGGCGGCCACCCCGAGCGCGGCCAGGACGGTCAGCATGGTGAGTGTTGCACGGAAGTTCATGATCGTCCTTCAGGAGATGGGGTTCCAGCCGTCGGAGCCGGCCAGGTACTTCTGGGGCGTGTAGTTCGCGGCCTGGGCGTCGCTGTACTGCGGCCGGTTGGCGTTCGAGCCGGCGCCCGAGCCGGTGTTCCGGTACTCGAAGAAGCGGGCGTTCTTCCATGAGTTGCCGGACATGTCGGTCCACGGCTGGGCGGTTTTGATCACCGAGCTGAGCGTGGACTCCCGGTAGAGCACCTGGGCATTGGGCCGCCAGGGACGGCCCAGCGTGGTGGTCCCGGCCGAGGACCCTCCGGAGATCCGCGACTTGTAGAACAGGAAGCCGTAGGTCTTGGCCGCGTCGGTGCTCGCGGCCGTGATCGGGCCGCCGGTGCTGCGTTTCTCGTAGACGTCGCAGTTGTCGAAGACGATGGTGCCGCCGCCGAAGACGAAGTCGACGGTGCCCTCGACGTAGGAACCGGCGACGTAGGCGCGGGCCGCGTTGTTGACCAGGAAGGTGTCCTGGTCGCCGAGCAGGCGTACGTTGCGCAGGACCGCGCGGTCGGCGTTCAGGTTGAGCGCGACCGCCTGGTGGCCGGTGACGTTCGGGTTCTCGTCGAAGTCGTTGGAGATCGTCAGGTTGGTGGCGATGAAGTCGTGGCCGTCGACGAACGCGGTGGCGCTGTTGAATGTCCCGTACTGGCCCGCATAGTGATTGTTAACGATCACAGTCTGGGCCGCCGAAGAACCGAGTCCTTGGAGCGTGATGTACGGCTTGTTCGAGGGGACCCGGACGATCTCGCGATACGACCCGGCCGCGATGGTGATCGTCACCCGGCCGGCGTTGCCCGCGGGCACGGCGTCGATGGCGGCCTGCACGGTCCGGTAGGTGCCGGAGCCGTCCGCCGCCACGGTGGGCTTGGCCAGGGAATCGAAGGTGTCGGTGTCGGCCGCCGCCTGCGGTACGGCTCCGCACACCATCGCCGTGGCCGCCAGCAAGGCGGCGCCTGCATGCTTGCGTACGAACATGTCGCGTTCCCCTTCCTCTCGTCGTCGCCGAGGAAGAGGCACCTTGACCGGGAAGTCAACTCAACAAGGGCAGGCGAGTCGAAATCCCAAGGTCACGCGTGAAGCTTTCAGGCGGGGAGCGGTAGTGGCGCGGACGCCTCGGCGATCAGCTGCCGGGTCGACGGGGTCACGACGGGTCCTTGATCTCGCAGATCACCGCGCCTGCCGCGACCGTGGCGCCTACCTGGGCGGACATCCCCACCACGGTGCCTGCCTTGTGGGCGGTGAGCGGCTGCTCCATCTTCATGGCCTCCAGGACCACGATGGTGTCGCCCTCGCGCACGGTGTCGCCGTCGGCGGCCACCAGCTTGACGATGGTGCCCTGCATCGGGCTGACCAGGGCGTCTCCGCTGGGCGCGGACCGCACGGCACTCGCGCCTCGGCGCCGGGGGGCGGCGCCCCTGGGCGGGCCGGCGCTCCGCGAACCGCCGAGCCCGGCGGGCAGGACGACTTCCAGGCGCTTGCCCGCCACCTCGACGGTGATCCGGTCCCGCTCCACCGGTTCCGCCGTGGCGGCCGGTCCGGCGTAGGGGGTGAGGTGGTTGTCGAACTCGGTCTCGATCCAGCGGGTGTGGACGGTGAACGGCTCGGCGGTGAACGCCGGATCGTCCACGACCGCCCGGTGGAAGGGCAGCGCGGTGGGCATGCCGTCGACCTCGAACTCGGCCAGCGCCCGGCGGGCGCGCTGGAGCGCCTGCTCGCGGGTGGCGCCGGTGACGATCAGCTTGGCGACCAGGGAGTCGAAGGAGCCGGGCACGGTCTCGCCCTGCTCGTAGCCGCCGTCGAGACGGACGCCGGGGCCGGAGGGGGCGTGCCAGCGGGTGATCGTGCCGGGGGCGGGCAGGAAGCCGCGGCCGGGGTCCTCGGCGTTGATCCGGAACTCGATCGAGTGGCCGCGAGCCGGCGGATCGTCGTAGCCCAGCGGCTCGCCGTCGGCGACGCGGAACATCTCGCGTACGAGGTCGATGCCGGTGACCTCCTCGCTGACCGGGTGCTCGACCTGCAGGCGGGTGTTGACCTCCAGGAAGGAGATCGTGCCGTCCTGGCCGACGAGGAACTCGCAGGTCCCGGCGCCGACGTAGCCGGCCTCGCGCAGGATGGCCTTGGAGCTGTCGCGCAGCAGGGCCTCCTGCTCCGCGGTGAGGAACGGCGCGGGCGCCTCTTCGACCAGTTTCTGGTGGCGGCGCTGGAGCGAGCAGTCGCGGGTGCTGACCACGACCACGCCGCCGTGGGCGTCGGCCAGGCACTGGGTCTCGACGTGGCGGGGCCGGTCGAGGTAGCGCTCGACGAAGCACTCACCCCGCCCGAAGGCCGCCACCGCCTCGCGGACCGCACTGTCGTACAGGTCGGGGATCTCCTCCAGGGTGCGGGCGACCTTGAGGCCGCGCCCGCCACCGCCGAACGCCGCCTTGATGGCGATCGGCAGGCCATGCTCCCGCGCGAACGCCAGCACCTCGTCCGCCCCGGACACCGGGTCGGCCGTTCCGGCCACCAGCGGCGCCCCTACCTTCTGGGCGATGTGCCGGGCCTCCACCTTGTCGCCGAGGGCGGTGATCGCCGCCGGGGGCGGGCCGATCCAGACCAGCCCGGCGTCGATGACCGCCTGGGCGAAGGCGGCGTTCTCCGCCAGAAAGCCATAACCGGGATGTACGGCATCGGCGCCCGACCGCGCCGCCACCTCGATGATCTTGTCGATCGACAGGTACGTCTCCCCCGGCGTGGCGCCGTCCAGCGCGTACGCCTCGTCGGCCATGCGGGCGTGCAGCGCGTCGCGGTCGGGATCGGCGTAGACGGCCACGCAGCCGATGCCGGCGTCCCGGCAGGCGCGGACGATGCGGACGGCGATCTCGCCGCGGTTGGCGATCAGCACTTTGCGCAGGCTCACAGGTGTCCTCCCAGGTTCCAGCTCGACTCCCGCCAGCCGCGCGGGCCTGGCACGAGGGGACGGCGCAGCACGCGCCGTGGGCGGGTGACCGCCGGTCGCGGAGCGTCGGCCGCCGGCCGCACCAGGCGCAGGGCCACGACCAGGGCGGCGAGCTCCTCCGGCGTCGGAGCGCCCTTCACCACGCGCAACTCGACTTCGGGCGCCCGCTCGACGTCCTCGATCCCGGCTGCCCGCTCGACGTCCTCGATGTTGCTCACAGCGGTATGTTCCCGTGCTTCTTGGGCGGCAGGGCGTCGCGCTTGCCGCGCAGCAGCCGCAGCGCCCTGGTGACCTCGCGGCGGGTCTCGCTCGGCCGGATGACGGCGTCCACGTAGCCGCGTTCGGCCGCCAGGTATGGAGTCGCGAGGGTGTCCTCGTACTCGTGGACCAGCTCGGCGCGCAGCGCGTCGGGGTCGTCGGCGGCGGCCAGGCGTTTGCGGTGCAGGATGTTGACCGCGCCCTGGGCGCCCATGACCGCGATCTGGGCGGTGGACCAGGCCAGGTTGACGTCGGCGCCCAGGTGCTTGGAGCCCATCACGTCGTACGCGCCGCCGTAGGCCTTGCGGGTGATGACGGTGACGAGCGGGACGGTGGCCTCGCCGTAGGCGTACAGGAGTTTGGCGCCGCGCCGGATGATGCCGTTCCACTCCTGGTCGGTGCCGGGCAGGAAGCCGGGCACGTCCACCAGCGTGAGCACCGGGACGCTGAAGGCATCGCAGGTGCGTACGAACCGGGCGGCCTTCTCGGAGGCGTCGATGTCGAGCGTCCCGGCCAGCCGCATCGGCTGGTTGGCCACCACGCCGACCGGCCGCCCCTCGATCCGGCCGAAGCCGACCACGATGTTGGGCGCGAACAGCCCCTGCACCTCCAGGAACTCGCCGTCGTCCAGCAGCGCGCCGATCACCTCGTGCATGTCGTACGGCTGGTTCGGCGAGTCAGGGACCAGCGCGTCCAGCGCCAGGTCGTCGGCCGAAGGCTCCAGGTCCGCCTCGAACACCGGGTGCGGCGGCTCGTCAAGGTTGTTGTCCGGCAGGTACGACAGCAACGCCCGGACATAGTCCAGCGCGTCGTCCTCGTCGTGCGCCAGATAGTGCGCCACGCCGCTGCGGCTGTTGTGCACCCGTCCGCCGCCGAGTTCCTCGAACGTGACGTCCTCGCCGGTCACGGTCTTGATCACGTCCGGGCCCGTGACGAACATGTGCGAGGACTCGTCCACCATGACCGTGAAGTCGGTGAGCGCCGGCGAGTACACGTGACCGCCCGCGCAGGCGCCCATGATGAGGGAGATCTGCGGGATCACGCCGGAGGCGCGGATGTTGCGGCGGAAGATCTCGCCGTACAGCCCGAGCGAGACCACACCCTCCTGGATGCGTGCCCCGGCGCCCTCGTTGATGCCGACGATCGGGCACCCGTTGCGCATCGCCAGGTCCATGACCTTGCAGATCTTCTGCCCGTACACCTCACCCAGACTGCCGCCCGCGACCGTGAAGTCCTGCGAGAACACGCACACCTGGCGGCCGTCCACCGTCCCGTACCCGGTCACCACGCCGTCGCCGTAACCGAGCGAACCCTTCATGAGGGCGTCCAGTTCGACGAACGAGCCGTCGTCCAGCAGTCGCTCGATCCGCTCGCGGGCGGTCAGCCTGCCCTTGGCGTGCTGCTTGGTCGCTGCCCGCGCCTCGGCGACGTGGACGGCCTCGTCGAGCCGCTCCTTCAGGCGGGCGAGGCTGCCCGCGGTGTCAGGTGGTCTCATCCATCACCGTCCATGGGACTGAGTTTCATAAGTACGGTACTGAGTTTCGTACGTTTTGGACACCCCTGAATCCGGAAGAATGGCCCCTGTGCCGAACCCGAGCATCAGCCACCGCCTGGCCGAAGCCGCCGTCGCCCTGTTCGACGAGAACGGCTACGACGCCACGACCGTGGACGACATCGCCGCCCGGGCGGGCGTGAGCCGCAGCACGTTCTTCCGCCATTACCACTCCAAGGAAGACGCGATCTTCCCCGACCACGACGCGCTGCTGGCCAAGATCGACACCCGCCTGCGCGCCTCCGCCGCCGACACCGCGATCGTGGCCATCACCGACGCCGTACGCCTGGTGCTCGCCCACTACGTCGACGACGCCGAGGTGTCGCTGCGCCGCTACCGCCTGGTCCGGGAGGTGCCCGCGCTGCGCGACCGGGAGATCGCCAGCGTGGCCCGCTACCAGCGGCTGTTCCGGGAGTTCGTCGGCGAATGGCTCGGCGACTCGCCCGACGCCGGACTGCGGGCCGAGCTCATGGCCGCCTCCGTCGTGGCGGCGCACAACCAGGTCCTGCGCGGCTGGCTGCGGGCAGGCGGCGCCTACGATCCCTTCGGGCTCCTGGACCACGCTCTCGGCTACGTCATCGCCACGTTCCGCCACCTGGAGCAGCCCCAGGAGAAGGGCGAGCAGGTGGTGGTGGCCACCTTCAGCCGCTCGGCCTCGCCACGGGCCGTCATGGACGCCATCCAAGCCCACCTCGAGACCCGCTGAGGCGACCTATCGCTCACCTGCGGGCAGGGCCGGCTCTTCTGCGGGCAGGTCGGAGTCGTGGAGCGTGGCCACGGCCGCGCGAATCTCCGCCTCCGGTGTGCCCGCCGGTGGATGAAGGTGCACCTGGTCGACCAGCCCGCCGAACCGGCGGCGCAGCTCCGCCGCCACCTCGGGCAGGGTGCCGCTCGTACAGAACGTGTCGAGCACCTCATCATCGACGAGGTCGGCCATCCGGTCCCAGCGGTCGGCCTCCGGACGGACCGACAGCGCGTGGAGGCGCTCGTGCAACTCCTCCCAGCCGTGAAGGGCGAGAACCCCTCGGTAGGCAGGGGTGGAGCCGTAGAAGGCGACCCGCCCGCGCAGCATCCGCCGCTGCTCGTCGACGGAGCCTTCCGGTGCGTACACGTGCGCGAAGCCGGGACAGTGGACGCTCACCTCTGACCGGTCACGGCCGCCCCGCTCCAGGCCCTCCTCCAGAGCCGGCAGGGTGACCTCGCGGAAATACCGTTCGGTGCTGAAGCCGTGCGGTATCAGCCCGTCCGCCACCTCACCGGCCAGCCGCGTCATGGCCGGGCCGACCGCGGCGAGGTGGATCGGCGGATTGTCGTGACCGTGCGGCGCCGGGCGGAAGGTCGCCGTCATGAGCGTGTGCCGGTAGTACTCCCCCACGTGCCGCACCTCCTCGCCCTTGTTCCAGTCGTTCCAGATCGCGCGCAGGGCGGTGATGTACTCCCGCATCCGGGTCACCGGTTTGCCCCACTCCATGCTGAAGCGGCGGGTGATGTGGGGCTTGGTCTGGGTGCCGAGGCCGAGGACGAAGCGCCCGCCGGAGAGCGCCTGAAGATCGTTGGTGACGTACGCCATTGCCATCGGCGTGCGCGCGAAGGCGACCGCGATGCCCGTCGCGAGCCGTACCCGGCTGGTCGCCTGGGCGGCCAGCGCCAGTGGCAGAAAGGGATCGTGATCGACCTCGGTGGTGGTGACGACGTCGAAGCCGGTCTCCTCGGCCCATCCGGCGAACCGCGCTACCTCTGACGACGGCGGGCCGCCGACGTGCACACCTACCTTCACCTGTACTCCTTACGTTGCTAGGTTGTTGATGTAGGCATCGCGGAGCTTGCGGCGTTGCAGCTTGCCCGTCTCGGTCCGCGGGAAGTCGGCGCGGAACTCGTACCGGCGCGGGATCTTGAAGGAGGCCAGGAGCTCGGCGCAGTGCGCGCGGAGTTCGGCGGCCAGCTCGTCACCGGGCACCGCGCCGGCGGCCGGTTGAACGACCGCGAGCACGCTCTGACCCCAGTCCGGGTCCGGCACGCCGATGACCGCGACGTCGGCGACGGCGGGATGCGTGATCAGGGCCTGCTCGATCTCGGCCGGATAGATGTTCACGCCGCCGGAGATGATCAGGTCCGTCCTCCGGTCCAGCAGGAACAGGTAACCGTCCTCGTCGAAGTAGCCGTAGTCGCCGGCGGTGGCCAGGTCGCCCCGCCGCGCGGCCGCGGTCTTGTCCGAGTCGTTGTTGTACTCGAAGGCCGGCCGCCGCCCCGGCGTGCCGAAGTAGATCGTGCCCGCCTCCCCGACAGGCACCTCCTTGCCGTCCTCGTCGAGGATCTTCACGTCCGTGTTCGGCACCGGCCGTCCCACGGTGCCGGGCTTGCGCAGCCACTCCTGGGGACTCACCAGGGAGACGCTGCCCTCGGTGGATCCCAGGTACTCCCACACCCGCGGGCCCAGCCACTCCATCATCTGCTGCTTGATCGGCACCGGGCACGGCGCCCCCGCGTGGATGACCGCCTCCAGGCTGGACAGGTCGTACGCGGACCGCACCTCCTCAGGCAGGCGCAGCAGGCGGTGGAAGTGCGTGGGAACCATGTGCACGCTGGTCACGCGGTATCGCTCCACCGCCCGCAGCACACCCTCGGCATCGAACCTGTCCTGGATCACCACCGTGTGGCCGAGGTGCAGGAAGCCGGAGGCGTGGCCGCCGGGCGCGGCGTGGTAGATCGGCGAGCACACCAGGTGCGCCCCCTCGGCCACGGTGACCTCGTAGCGGGAGACAAAGGCCGTGTACGACGCGAGCGCCGCCTCCGGAAGGATGTCCGGCAGCGCGAACCGTACGCCCTTGGGGCTGCCCGTGGTGCCCGAGGTATAGCCCATGACGGACCCGAGCCGGCGCTGCGGCGGCGCGTCGGACGGCTCGCCCGCACCCAGCTCCGGGTAGGGCCGCCAGCCGTCCACCGCGCCGCCGACCACGAACCGGTGCTCCGGCAGCGACTCCGGCGGCAGCGTCGCCGCCTGCTCGGCGTCCATGACCACGACCTTGGCCCCGGAGTCGTGGATGATGTACCGCATCTCGGCCGGGGCCAGCCGCCAGTTCACCGGGACCAGGAACATCCCGACCTGCCCCAGGGCCAGCGACAGCTCCAGATACTCGTGACCGTTGTGCACCGCCACCGCCACGGCGTCACCCGCCGTGAGGCCGTGCGACCGCAGGGCGCGCGAGACGCGGTTGACCCGCGCCAGCAGTTCGCCGGAGGTGAGAGCCGATCCGTCCGGATCGATGATGGCCACCCGGCCGGGGTCGGCGGCGGCGATCTCGTAGAAGCCGATGGGCGCCGTGGGCGATGGGGTGGTACTCGATTGAGTATCAGGGGACATAGCGCTTCCCTCTCCTGTCGGCATGAAGGGGCCTAAGGTGATGCTCGGCTCACTTGGGGATTTGTGCCATGAAGAGCGATGGCGGAAGGCCGTCGGCCTTGGGGCGGAACGACGTCGCGACCTTGGCCGCGAGGTCCTGGAGGTCCCACGGGCCGTCCGAGGCGATGGTCTCGATGACCTCGGGGGTGTTCCACAACCTGACCTCGTAGCCGGCGGCGCCGAGCGTACGCCCCGAAAGCCAGTCCGACTCGGTGGAGGCGAGGTAGGTGACGATCGGCCCGATGTTGTCCGGCGACATGACCTCCGCGAGGCCGGAATCGTCGCCGAGCTTCTTGTCGTCCGGGACGGTGGCGGTCAGGCGGGTGGCGGCGCCGGGGGCGATGGCGTTCGCGGTCACGCCGTACCGGGCCAGGCCGTTGGCGAGTGAGGCGGTCAGGCCGATGATGCCCATCTTCGCGGCGGCATAGTTGGGCTGGCCCGGGGAGCCCTGGAGCGCCGAGTCCGAGGTGAAGTTGATGACGCGGTAGTGGCCGTCCGGGTTGCGCTGCCCGCGCCAGTACGCGGCCGCGGGCTTGATCGTGCTGTAGTGGCCGCGCAGGTGTACCCGGATGACCGCGTCCCAGTCCTCCTCGGGCAGATTGAAGATCATCTTGTCGCGGAGGATGCCGGCGACGTTGACGACGATGTCGAGCCCGCCGTAGTTCTCCACGGCCAGGTCGACCAGGCGCCGGCCGGTCGCGGTCTCGGCGATGTCGCCGGTGTCGGCGACGGCCTGGCCGCCGCAGTCGTTGATCTCCTTGGCGATGTCCTGTACGGGACCGGCGTCGCCGCCCGTGCCGTCCGGGCCGGCGCCGAGGTCGTTGAGCACGAGCTTCGCGCCCTGGGCGGCGAACATCCGGCCGATGGAGGCGCCGATGCCGCGGCCCGCGCCGGTGATGATGGCGATCCTGCCGTCGAGAGCTCCCATGGAATGCCCTTCCTGTGTGCGCAGCGGTCGTTAGGACTGTTCAGTGGGGATCGGTTCCGTCAGGTAGGCGGGCATCGAGAGGGTGAGCATCATGGAGACGACCATGCCGCCGAAGGCCAGCACCGCGACGATCCGGCCGGGGCTGCTCGCGTTCGTGAGAGTCACGGGCTGGGGGCCATGTGTGTGCTCCTTCCGGGAGGCCGCGTCAGGGCCGTATCCGTGAGCCGATCAAGCCGTTGGCGCGCTGATCCGCACGCTAATACAGACGAACTTGGTCTGTAAATAGCCGCTCAACAAGTGACCAATCACGGACAGGCCAGACACCCCAGGACGGTCAGACGCTCTGGGATGGCCGGTCAGACGTCTTGGACTGCTGACCGGTAGCCGACGGCCGACAGCACGAAGTCGACGGTCTCCTCGGCGAACTTCTCCTTGCGCTTGATCAGCGCGGGCATCTGGCTGGCCGGTGTCGACAGAACGTGGTTGGTCAGAATGCCCGCGACCGCGTCCAGCACCCGAGCCGGGGACGTCCCCGCCGGAAGTTCGCCCCGGTCGATGCCGCTCACCACGATGGCGCGGCCCTCCTTGATGCGCTCTCGCTGGAGCCGCTCCAGCGCATGACCGAACAGCTCCGGATAGACCTTGGCCTCGATCTGCGCCCGCAGGATGACCAGGCCCCGTCGATCGAAGTAGCCGTTGAGGATGTTCACCGCCATGACGACCAGGTCCTCCCGCAACAGCCCCGACCGCTTCGGGGCATTCGGGCCAGGGTCGGGGTGCATGGCCGTCAACGCGTCGACGATCAGCTTCTCCTTGCTGCCCCACCTGCTGTAGAGGGCCGCCTTCCCCACTCGCGCCCGCCGCGCCACCACGTCCAGGCTGAACCCCGCCCAGCCCACCTCGCCGTACAGGTCGAGCGCCGCGGCATGGACCCGCGCTTCGAGGTCCGGGTCCGGCGGGCGACCTCGTCCACTCATGGACTCAGTGTGCCAGACGATCATGCACCCCAGAACGACCCCCCGACGGCCGCACGCTCCCCGACCACGGCCCGCACCACACACGGCGCCATCCGCGCCCGACCCGCACCACACACGGCGGCCCGCCGGAACGCGCCGGCCGAGAGCGCGCACAGGCGCACCCCACTCCCGCCATCCTCTACAGCCTGTAGAGTATCCGCGATATTCGGGCGAAAGGGTGGAAAATGCTGGGTTGGTTCCGGGTCGTGGCGGTGGCCGAGGCATGCTCGTGGGCAGGGCTGCTGGTCGGGATGTTCTTCAAGTACGTGACCGCGACCGGCGAACTCGGTGTGAAGGTGTTCGGGCCGATCCACGGAGCGCTGTTCGTGCTGTACGTGATCGGAGTCCTGCTCTCGGCGCGCGAGGCGGGCTGGAGCCGGGGCGCGGTGGTGCTGGGCCTGGCGTGCGCGGTCCCGCCGTTCTGCTCCCTGTGGTTCGAACGGCGGATGGCGGCGCGCGCGACGGCCGACCAGCCCGCCTGAGGGAAGCCACCGGGGATGCCGTTCGCGCCGACAGCAGACACGTTCGGCGCGAACGTGCGCCGCGCCGAACGCCGGCCGGGCCGGGCTACAACGCCTGGACCAGGGCCACGATCACCGAGGTCAGCGCGATCGGCCCCATCACGGCCACCGTCACCACGGTCGCGCTGCGGCCGGGCAGGAAGCGGGCGAGGATGTCCGAGGCGGCCCACCGCACCGTCCCCGAGCCGGGCAGCACGAACAGCCCCAGCGTGAACGCGCCGGCGGCCAAGGACTCCGCGTGTCCCACGCTCAACCGGCCGGCCATGTGCAGGAAAGTCGCGGCGGCGATGCCGAACGCCAGCGACAGGAGCATGTGACCCCCCGCCACGAGCGCCTCCCTGGAAAACGTCCGCTCGTTCTCGCCCAAGAAGTATTCGGCCACGCGCAGCGCAAGCGTGAGCGCCGCCGCCAGCAGCCCCATGGCGACCGGCATGACGACGGTCAACGCCATCAGCGTCACGACCGCGAGCACCCCGACGAACCCGCTACCGGCCAAGAACCGCTGGAGGTCGAAGGGCTCCTTGGGAGCCGGGGCCGGGCGGCGCTCCTCCGGCTGATCGGTGTGGACGGTCGGCGCCGGGGCGGGTACGTACGGCGGCTGCTCCTGGCGCCTCGCGGCGTAGTCGACCGGCGGGAGCAGGTCGGAGACGGCGTCCATGGTGAGCGTGCTGTCTCCGCGCCCCTTGGCCTCACCCAGGCGGGCCGCCGGCGGACGATCTCGGTGCCATTCGGCCTGAGCCGGGCGGCCCGCCGGATCGAGCGCCCTGGCCATCCGCAGCAGCTCCCGCGCGCTGGGCCGGGCCGCCGGATCGACCTGCAGCGCCCGGCCGAGCCAGTCCCGCAGCCACACCGGCGCCTTGTCGAGCTGCACCCGCCCTTCCATGGTGTTGAAGCAGACCGCCTCGAACGCCCCCGTCCCGAACGGCGGCAGCCCTGTGGCGGCGAAGAACACCGTCGAGGCGAGCGCGTGCACATCGGCCGCCTGGGTGATCTGCGAGTCGCGGATGATCTCCGGCGCCAGATAGCCCGGCGTCCCCACGAACATGCCCGTCAGCGTGAGCCGGGTCGCGTTCACCAGATGCGCGATGCCGAAGTCGATGACCAGCGGCTCGCCGCCGACCAGCATGACGTTGGACGGTTTGAGGTCCCGATGGATCACACCGGCCGCGTGCACGTCCACCAGCGCCTGGCACAGCCCCTGGGCGAGCCTGATGACCTCGCGCGCCTCCATCGGGCCCTGGGACAGCACGGTGTCCTCCAGCGTGCGGCCCGCGGCGAAACGGGTCACCACATACGGCCGGCCGCCCGTCAGCTCGGCGTCGATCACCTCGGCGACGTACGGGCTGCGCACCCGCCGCATGGTCTCCACCTCGCGGACCAGCCGGTCACGGGCCTTGAGGTCGGCGGCCACGTGCTGGTGCAGCACTTTGATCGCGACTTTGCGGCCCGCGCCGTCGAGACCGAGGTGGACGACCCCCATGCCGCCCTCGCCGATCTTCTCGATCATCCGATAAGGGCCGAGCTGCTCCTGAGCTTGAGTGCCCATTCCCGACGTCATCCTCCGTGATCCCCCCGGCACGCCGCGCATCCATACGCCCTGGCTTGGACATTCTGCCTCAGCGATTTCCCCGAGATGCACAGTAAGCGAAGATCGATGCGCCTCTGCCCCAAGCGACTTCTCCGCGCGACAGAGCGCCTCAGCCCATGGTCTGCCGATCGGGTTCGATGAGCGCGACGACTCGCTCCACATCGCGCGCGTAGGGGCCGCCGATGTACTTCGTCGAGATCCGGTCGACGATCTCCCAGGCGGCGTCGCCCTCGATCCACTCGACGACCCTGCCGCGGACGATGACCGGCTGGAACGGGTTGTCGGGCGGCGTCAGGGAGAGCGCGACCCGGGGATCGCGCCGCAGGTTGCGGGCCTTCTGGGAGTCCGGGCCTGTCATGATCGCGACTTGCTCGCCGTACGTGCCGACCCAGACCGGAACGGAGTGAGGGGCACCGTCAGGGAGAACGGTGGCGAGGTGGGCGAGCGAGGTGCCGTCGAGCACGTGGCGTACGTCGGGCTTGAGCATGGTGACCATCTCCTAGCGGCGGCCTTTGGGTTCCTTGAAGAGACTCCATGACCGTAACACTCGAAGTTCCCTAAGGGAACCCCAATTGCTAGACTCCGCTCATGCAACGCACGAACTTCAGGGAGATGGCCTGCTCCATCGCACGCACCCTCGACGTGATCGGGGAGCCGTGGTCGCCGTTGATCCTGCGTGACGTGTGGGCCGGGGTGAGCAGGTTCGACCAGATCCAGGCCGACCTCGGGATCTCCCGCAAGGTGCTGACCGAGCGGCTCAACCACCTCGTCGCCCAGGGCGTGCTGGAGCGCCACGCCTACGACATGCGGCCGCGCTATGAGTATCACCTGACGGCGAAGGGCAGCGAGCTCGTCGACCTGCTCATGGTCATGGCCGGCTGGGGGGACAGGTGGCTCGCGGGTGAGGCCGGCCCGCCGGTGCTCTACCGCCATCACGCGTGCGGTGAGATCAGCAGCGTCGACCTGCGCTGCGCCCACTGCGGCGAGCCGATGCACGCGGGCGACGTCGACCTGCTGCCCGGCCCCGGCGCGGCCGGGTGACCGACTTCTTCCAGGAACCCGGCAGGTCAGTAGAACTCGACCGTGTCGACGACGTTCACGAGCGGATGCCCGTCGAGCAGCCGCGTGGCATTGTCGGCGAACAGCTCGACGACGGCCGCCTCCTCGTCCACGGCGAGGGCCGCGGTATGCGGGCTGATCAGGACGTACGGCATGGTCCAGAGCGGGCTCTCGGCGGGCAGCGGCTCGACCTCGAACACATCGAGGGCGGCGAAGCCGATCCGTCCGTCCGCCAGCGCCGCGATGAGCGCCGATTCGTCGACCACGGTGCCTCGGCCCACATTCACAAATGTGGCGCCTCACCCTCAAGGGAACGCCGACGCTCTATTACGGCGACGAACTCGGCCTCCCCGACTCCCCCGTCGACAGCGAGCACGCCCGCGACTGCGCCGAACTACGCGCGCCCGGTCTCGGCCTCGGCCGTGACCCGCAGCGGATGCCCATGCCGTGGCAAGAAAAGCCGGCGCACGCCGGATTCGGTCCCGATGACGTCGAGACTTGGCTGCCCATACCTTCGTGGGCGGGAGAGTTCAGCGTCGAGAGCCAGGAATTCGACCCCGGCTCGGTCCTCTCCCTCGTCAAAGAACTCCTGTCGCTCCGGAAAGAGCTGGCCGTACTGCGCGAAGGCAGTATCACCGTGTTGTCCGCCCACCCGGACCATCTCGTCTATCGCCGGGGTGACGGCGAAGACGCGGTTCTCGTAGCGGTGAATCTTTCCGACCGTGACCAGAGAATCGCGTTTCCTGGATTCACGAGCACGCTTTGGTCCTCGCACGCGACCGTCCACGAGCGAGACCAGCCGACCGACGCGGTCACCCTCGCGCCTTTCGAGGCTCGGCTCCTTACCGGGTCTCAGGGGAATGGTTTCGCATCCGCCGTACAACGAGCAGTCCACCGACGCCCGGAATGACGGCGCGCCAGCGGACGCCCGACGGGAGGGCGGCCGGGGCCAGCAGAGCGGTCACGACGATCACGAGGTAGGCCGTGCCGTGGAGCGGGCCGACCAGCGTCGCGACCGCCGGCGTGTGCGTGGTGAGCAGGTTGCCCAGCAGGACCACCAGGGAGACCAGCTCCACGGCCGCGGCGAGCCGCAACGTACGCAGGAGGGTCATGGAGACGGAGATCCAGATCTCGCCGATCCGGCCCTGGACCATGGCCGCGGCGATCCCGACCACCGGCACGACGATGCCGAACAGGCCGTAGCCCCGGGTGACCCGGTGCAGCGCAAGGGCCACGGCCCGATTCCGCTCGGTCTCGGTCGAGACCCGCGTCGGCGCGTCACCGACCGCCGAATCCACGGCAACGGGTGCGTAGCGGGGAAACAGGCTGGCCGCGATGGCCGATCCGCCGACGAACACAATGCCGGCGAGTACGTGTATCGACAGCAACAGACCTTCCATGGACGCTCCCTCATAGCCTTCAGGTAGCCTGAAGGCTAGCAACGAAAGCTTCAGGCAGACTGAAGGTTGTTTGGGCGGCCTGTGCTACAAAGCCGCGCGAACAGTCAGGTCAGTGGCGCTTGAAGGAGTTAGCGGGCCCCGAAGCAGTTAGCGAGCCTCGAAGGCGGCGCGGACGGCGTCGGCGATCTGCCGCTGGATCGGGTCGGACTCGGGACCGAACAGGTGGTCATCGACTCCGGCCACCGCCTCTTTGGCCGCCTCGAGGAGGCGCGCACCGTCAGGCGTGAGCTCGATCGTCGAGGCGGAGCCGGCGCGGGCGACACTGTCACTCACGAGCCCAGCGGCGGCGAGCGCCTTCACCGCGCTGTGGGCGCTCTGCACCGTGGTCCCCGACATCCGCGCCAGATCGCTGAACGACACCCCGGGCACACCGGCGATGTGACCCAGCAGCCCGAGCTTGCTGACCGTGAGGTCGAGCGCGGCCAGAGCGGCGTTGAGCTCGGCCTCGATCCGGCGCGCCAGAGTCAGCAGCACGACGGAGACACTGGTCACGGGCGGACCGGGACGGCCGTTCTCGGTGGTCATCCCTCCAGTTTCCCGCACCCTGGAAGGCCGCACCGACACAGTAGGGCTCGCGCCGGCTGACGATCGTGTCCACGCTGAGCCGGCGGGAGTCGTCGGCCAAGCTTCGTCGGGCGTTCCCCCTGCCGTCACAGATGATCGGCAGCCTGGTGCGCGGCAGGAGAGGCGCCCGTCTCGGACGGGACGGACGTCCTCTCGCGTTCGACCGCAGGAACAGGACGACTGACGATGATCGGATTGCGTGCCGCCGCGGCGGCCGTCGCTCTCACCCTGGCCGCCGCGGCCTATCCCGGACCGGCCGCCGCCGATCCCGGGCTCGACCGGCACGGCCGCCGTACGTTCGACCTCCAAGCCCACCGGGGCGGGCTGGGCCTGGTGGTGGAGAGCACGCTCGCGTCCTTCGCCAACGGGCTGCAGGTCGGCGTGAGCACGCTCGAACTGGACATCCAAATCACCGAGGACGGCAAGGCAGTCGTCACGCACGACCGGCGAGTGGACGCCCGCAAGTGCCAGGACACCGGCCCGGTCACTCCCGGCGATCCGGAGTACCCGTACGTCGGCAAGTACCTGAACACGCTCACTTTCGCCCAGGTGCAGACCCTGGACTGCGGGTCCCGGACGCTACCGGATTTCCCCGGGCAACGGCCGTCGCCGGGTGCTCGCATGCCGCTGCTGAGCCAGGTGTTCGACCTGGTCAAGCGTTACCGTGCGAACGACGTGAAGCTGAACGTGGAGACCAAGGTGGAGGCCGGCGCGCCGAGCGAGACCGCGCCCCGCGAGCGGTTCGTACGGGTGGCGGTCGAGGAGATCCGGCGCGCCCACATGCTGCGGCAGGTGACGATCCAGAGCTTCGACTGGGGTTCGCTCATGCTGATGCGCCGGGTCGAGCCACGCCTTCCCCTGGTGGCGTTGACGAACATCGACTTCCTGCAGACCGGCAAGCCCGGCGCCTCCCCGTGGCTGGGCGGGATCGACATCGACGACTTCGGCGGCGACCCGCTCAGGGCCGTCAAGTCGTTCGGCGCCGGCGCGTTCTCGCCCGTGCACGGCAGCCCGCAGAACGGCAAGGTGACCGATCCCGGCTACCAGGCCTACGTCACCCGGGCGATGGTCGACCAGGCGCACCGCCTCGGCCTCAAGGTGATCCCATGGACGATCGACGACGAGGCCACCATCAACAAGCTCATCGACGACGGGGTCGACGGCATCATCACCGACTACCCCGACCGCCTGCGCACCGTGCTGGAGACGCGCGGCTTCACACTGCCGAGGCAATACGCCGAGCCACGCGCCTGACCGTGCTCATCGCGGACCGGGGTCCCGCTGCGCCGCTCTCGCGAAAATCGACCATCGAAAGGCTCATTACCCGGTCTGGGCGCTGAGCTCGGCGGCGGCTACGGCGGCGTCCTTCGCGCCGGAAGAAGTACCACTCCCGGCCGCCGTCGCCACCGCCGCAGTCGAACCAGTAGTGGTCGCCGGCCCGCCAGTAACAGCCGCTTGTACGGTGGCTCAGGGACGCGCTGACGGCGGTGATCTCGTCGGGGAGCGTGCATGGCCCGAACCGATGATCGTGGATGGGCAGACCGGTCTTCGAGGCCCTCGCTCCTGGCGAACCTTTCTCGGACTCCCGGCGTCGTACCCGTCGTGGATCTTGCCAGGCGTCGTGGGCTTCGTGTCGCGGCCACAGCTGTCGCGCTGTTGTTGACCTCAGGCGTCGTCGACCGGCCGATGGCGCCCCTGTTGCCGATACCCGTACAGGCGGCGACTTCGGCGGAGGAGATCGCTGACAGGCTGCGGAGCCGCTTGGATGACGACGTCGACCGCCGCCTCGAGGACATGGGCCGCACCGTCGCCGTTCCCGCCGCGATGAACCTGGACTTCCCCCTTCTGTTTTCCTGTTGGCCGGAGCACGGCCTCGGCGCGCTGCCACCCGAGGGGGTTCCGGCCTACACCGGCCTGCTACGCGTTCCGGAGGTGTCCTCAGCGCTGGACGTCAGGTTCTGGATCACTTCGCCCGGCACCGCGAGTCGCCTGGTCCGGGAGGCCCGTCGCGGCGCGGAAGACTGCGCCCGCCAGCCCCAATCCGATTATTCGGGCAGTGATCTGGCGGACTTCGACCGTTGGGGATGGCACGGGGTGCGGGCCAGGGTCAACGAAGAGGAGTACACCAAGGATGATGACCCGGACATCATGTCAACGATCGTGGCCGCCCGAGGGGGGCTGCTGGCCGAGGTGTCCTGGAGAACGATGGACCCGCTCCTGCTCCCGCTCGGCCCGGAAACCGGGGCAGTGTCCGTGTTGGCCGCCGTGGGCGGCGACCCCGCCAGCCCTGCCCCGGCCGGCGCCTCCCCAAGATCGGCCTTGAGCGCCATGGCTGCGCATGGCACCACCATGGTTTATCTCCGATGGCAGGGACCAGCCGGAACCGATCGGACCGCTGCCCTACGCAGGGGTCGCGCCGCGCTCACCCGGACGCTCGCTCTCCTGCCGACCGCCGGTTGAATCAGTCCGGCGACGTTCACCGAGCCGAGGACAGGCGGCCCAGGATCTTCGAGGCCGCAGGCCAGGCAGCCTGGCCAACAGGAATCTCAGCGGCGGCGGGCGGGGCTGGTTCTGTAGGTTGATGGCGACATGGACCGGCCTTCGGGGAGACTCAGTGCGAGATGGGCAGCGGATGATCCAGCCGATCGATTTCGACCGGCCGGGCGACCTGGTCACGGGCCTGTACGACGCGTTCGTGGCCAGCAACGGCGACGACCACGGCCCCGTACCCTCCCTGCCCTGGTTCTCCTACGTCGTCACTACGGGCGGGGCGGGCGGGCGGTCCGAGGCGTGGGTGGCGGCCGAGGGCGGCAGGGTGGTCGGCGGGTACGCGCTGGCACTGCCCGAGGACGACAACACCCACGTGGGTCGGCTGTTCACCCTCGTGGTGCGGCCGGAGCGGCGCGGCCGGGGCCTGGGCTCGGTGCTGTTCGAGCATGCCCTTGAGCGGCTGCGCGCCCACGGTCGGACGCTGGTCCTGACCGCGACGCCCGACACCGGCTCGGGCGCCCGCTTCGCCGCCGCGCGCGGGATGACGCTCTCGCTCACGGAGGCCCGACGCACGCTCGACCTGCGTACGGCCGACTGGGCAGCGCTGGAGCGGATGCGGCCCGAGGTGGCCGGCTACCATCTGGAGCGCTGGGTCGGCCCGGCCGGCCCCGAGTTGCTGCAGGACCTGGCCACGCTGATGGGCGGCATGAACGACGCCCCGCGCGACGCGGACATCGAGGCCGCGAACTTCTCCGTCGACCGCGTGCGCAGCCGCGAGCAGGCCCTTCCGGTCATCGGCCGCATTCCGTACACCATGATCGCCAGGCGCACGTCCGACGAAGCCCCCGCCGGCTACACGCGCATCCTGGTCGACGAGGACCGCTCCGACAGCTGGGGCTATCAGGGGGACACGACCGTGCTGCGCGAGCACCGGGGCCACCGCCTGGGCCTGCTTCTCAAGATCGGCAACCTGCTCTGGCTGCGTGAGCGGGAGCCCCACATCGAGCGCGTCATCACGTGGAACGCCGTCTCCAACGCCCACATGCTGGCCATCAACGAGGCCATGGGGTTCGAGTTCTTCGACGAGCAGAGAGAGTGGCGGTTAGAGATTTAAGCGCTCCGGAAGGAGGCGCGATAGGCGTGCGGGGTCACGCCGACGACGCGCTTGAAGCGCTCCCGGAAGGCGGTGGGCGAACCGAACCCGGCCTGCGTCGCGATGCGCTCGACGCCGTGGCCGGTAGTCTCCAGTAGGAACTGCGCCCGGCGTACGCGGGCTCGTAGGAGCCACTGCAGCGGAGTGGTGCCGGTCTGCTCCCGGAAGCGGCGGCTGAAGGTCCGCTCGCTGAGCCCGCCGCGCCTGGCCATCTCCGCCAGGGTCACCTCCTGGGCGAGGTTGTCCTCGATCCACGACAGTACGGGCTCCAGCAGCGAGCCCTGGGGCACCGGCGGCTGAGCGTGCGTGATGAACTGCGCCTGTCCGCCCTCTCGTTCCAGCGGCATCACCGACAGCCGGGCCGAGTCGGCGGCGATCGCCGAGCCGAAGTCCCGCCGGATGAGGTGCAGGCACAGGTCCAGGCCGGCCGCGGCGCCGGCCGAGGTCAGGATCTGGCCGTTGTCGACGTACAGCACGTCCGGCCGTACATCCACCCGTGGAAACAGCTCGGCCAGCCGGTGGGCCGCGATCCAGTGCGTGGTCGCGCGCAGCCCGTCGAGCAGCCCGGCCGCGGCGAGGGTGAACGCCCCCGCGCAGATGGAGGCGATCCTGGTTCCCGCGGCCGCCGCCGCGCGCAGGGCGTCGAGTACTTCCCGGTCCGGCGGGGCGGCCTGTTCCGAGCAACCGGGCACGACGATCGTGTCCGCCTCCCGCAGCGCCTCCAGTCCGTACGGAGCGAGGAGCGTGAACGTGTCGCTGGCCACCTGCGGCGTCGCCGCGCAGACCAGGACCCGGTACGGGCGGCGCCCGTCCGCCAGGCGGGCCCGCCCGAACACCTCGATCGGGGTCGCCATGTCGGCCGCCACCACATGGTCCAGCGCCAGGACCGCCACCGTGTGCATAGGGACACGGTAGGCCACGCTGGATGGCGGGAAGCCGTTGGAAATTGTCGATTCAGCCCATGGGGCCTAGGGGGCGAGCCGATCTAGCCTGGCGCTGCCTTCGACTTCGACTCGCATGTTCGCAGAACGGATCACCACTCTTCATGTCCATCCTCATGCCGATCCTGATCGGTCTGATCGCCGTCTCCCTCATCTCCCTGATCCCCGAGCCGCATCGGCGCCGCGCGAATGCCGTGGCGGTCGCCGGCGCGGGCGCCGCCTATCTCAGCGGTGGCGGGCTCGGTTACTGGGAGTTCGTGCTGCCGGTCGTCATGTCGTACGTCGCCTACCGGGGGCTGGAAAGCTGGACGTTCATCGGCATCGGCTGGCTGCTCCACACCGCCTGGGACGTACTGCACCATCTCCAGGGCAGCCCCCTGCTCCCCTTCGCCGCGGACTCCTCCTTCGGCTGCGCCATCTGCGACCCGGTGATAGCGCTTTGGTGCTTCGCGGGCGGGCCTTCGGTCTTCGGCTGGCTCCGCACCCGCCTGTCCCGTCGGTCTGCGGCTCCGCTCTCCTCCCCCGACGGACGTAAACAGGCGTAAGAGCGCAGCTCTCAACGCGTGCTCAACACATACTCAACACGCGCCGCCTTACCTTCCCATTCGGAAGCAGACCCCCGTCTCATCCCGAAAAGGCAGGTAATCATGCGTCTCGCAAGCATCTCCCTCGCCCTCGCCACCACCGCCTCCAGTTTGGCCCTGGCGACGGCACCGGCCGTCGCGGCCCCGGCCGCGCACAGTGAAGTCTCGACCCGCGCGACGAGCGCAGCGGCAATGGCCAGCTGGCACACCCAACGGCACGAGTCGTTGGGCCCAAGCAAGGGGTACTTCTCGAGCGCGACCTGGAACCGGCCCTCGGGCGTCCGGGTGATGCAGGTCAAGGCCCGCTGCTGGGGCAACGACTCGCAGTTGGAGGTCAGACTCTGGTTCCTGCGCAACTGGGGCGGCGGCGAGAAGGTCGCCAAGTACGGCAAGTGGGCCTGCAACGGCAAGTACGGCATCGTCCGCATCAACAACGCCGGGCATTCGCAGTACTGGGCGGCCTTCTCCCTCAGCAAGAAGCACACCGTCGAGTACTGGGTGCAGTACTACAAGTAACCCGCCAGGGGCTCGACGCGGGGCAGCCGCTCCCTTAGATCACGAGGTTCCGTAGCCAGGCGTCAAGTACGTCGAAGTCCTCGTGGGTGAGACCGTTCGCGGAGTCGACGCGGTGAAGAAGGGCCGGTCCGCGATGGTGTCTGTCGACCCATGTCCGATCGAGGTCGGTGATCTCGTCGTCGACCCAGACGAACGGCCGACCGGCGGCGGCCTCGACGAGCGCTTGTGTCTTCCAGTGCAGCACACCGGGGTCGTCTTCCTCCGGGGCGTCCGGGAGGTCGGCCACCGGGAGCTCCGGCAGGCCGAGCAGCGGAGCGATCACTTCGTTGGCGTCGTGCATCCACGCGGTGGCCCAGATGAGCTCGCAGGACAGCGCCAGCAGCCGCGGGCCGTGCGCGGGATCGATCTTCGCCAGCTGCGGATTGGCCGCGTCCTGCCATGCCGCCCACTCATCGAGGGCTGACGGGAGCCGGCCGCCGCCATAAGGCAGGAGCGTCCCGTCGACGTCCAGGAACAGCAGTGGGCGCTGGACATGATCGGTCATGGCCGCACGATATCGGCCGGATCGCCATCGAGGGGTGCCGCGTGTGCTTTGGGTCGGGACCGACAGCGGCTAACGACCTACTTCAGGCGCGGGCGGCTGCTCGGCAGGGAACAAGATCGCGCTGAGGAGGTACGGCGTGCGGTCTGGAGTGGGTGTGTTGGCCAGCCGGTCGCGCAGCACCACGAGCAGGTCGGCCAGCATTTCAACGAGCTCGTCCGGACTCAGCCAGACGGTGCCCTGCCGGTAGGAGACCGAGTCGGCCTCCGGGCTGGCGCCGTCGCGGTCCAGGTAGGCGTTGAACTCGGCGATCAGGACGGCCATGGCCGCGGCGAATCCCCGGCGGTGGTCGTCGAGCGACATCGTGGCGGCCTCGCCGGCGCCGATCGTGGGCCGGTCCTGACGCAGCCGGTAGCGGCGCTCGACGGCGCCGCGTACCCGCTGCTCGCCGTCCACTTCCAGGAACCCTCCCTCGGTCAGCTGGGCGACCTGCCGGTACATCGTGATCTTCGGCACCTCGGGCATGCGGGCGCACATTTGCGCGATCGTCAGCGCGCCCGCTGCGGACAGGGCGTGCACGATGCGCAGCCGCACCGGGTGCAACAGCTGCTCGACAGGATCCATGGCTCAACGATTTCATATGAGATACCGTTATCCAAAATGAAAACGTTGCGCTCGGAGGAGGAGCCATGCGAGACGCCACCGGACAGCTGGTGCCCGTCAACGGCCGTACCGTCTATGTCGAGGAGTCCGGCCAGGGACAGGACTGGGTGGTCTTCGAGGCGGGCAGCGGATGCGGGCGGACCTGTTGGGACCCGGTGCTGCCGCCGCTGGCCGGCAAGGCGCGACTGGTGGCCTACGACCGCGCCGGGCGCGCGCTCAGCGGCCGTACCACCCAGCAGCTCAGCATCGACGACCTGGCCGCCGACCTGGTCGCGATGACCGAGGCCGTCGTCCCGGGCGAGTTCGTGCTCGTCGCGCACAGCATGGGCGGGCTGGTCGCCCGCCGCGCCGCCGAGCGCCTGGGACCCCGGCTGCGGGGGCTCCTGCTGGTCGACCCCACACCGGAGACCTCACCGGTGTACGACACGTGGGACCAGACCACCAAGAAGATCGACCGCATGCTGGCCGTGACGCAGGCGCTCAGCCGCTTCCGCCCCTTGGCGCGGCTGTTCAGCGGTAATGTCCGGCCCTTGTTCTCCGCCGACACCTATGAGGCCATGCTCGCCGAGAACTTCACCCCCGCCGGGACCGCTCAGACCCGCAGGGAGATGCAGGCGGTGGCCGCCGCCATCCCGCGGTTCCGCGCCCACCCGCCCCAGCTCCCGAAATGCCCGACGATCGTGCTGTCGGCGGCGCGCGCCGGCAAAGGGCGGGAGCGCCAGAACGCCGCCATCCGCGAGCACCAGCGGCGGTACGCCGAGACTCTGCCCGACGGGCGTTACGAAGTCGTCGACTCGGCGCACTTCATCCAGGCCGAGCAACCGCACCTCGTCGCCGACCGGATAGGCCGGCTTCTCAGCCGTAGCTCCTGATCACCCGCCCGCTTGCCTGATCGACGATCTGCTCTGGCGCGTCCAGGTACCCCATGCTCGCCGCAATAGGGTCCAGCTCAAACCATACGGTCCGGCCGAACAAGTGCCTTCTGACACCCCATTTCGTCGCCACGGCCGCCAAGATTTGCAGCCCACGCCCGCCGGTCTCGTTCGCGTCGTCGTTGCGGAGCCGTGGCCCCGACCACCAGCCCTGGTCCCTGACCTCAACACGGATCCGGCCGCCGCTGCCGCGCCACATGCGGACGCGAAAAGCTCCATTTCTCCAGCGGCCGGAAATAGTATGCCTTATTGCGTTGGTGACGATTTCGGTGACCAGAAGCCGTACGTTATCCAGAAGATTCGCATCGTCGGCGGCTTCAGGCAGCTCCCTGACCAGCCAGCTAGCGGCATAAATCCGCACATCGCTGACGACCTCGGGGCGTCCGGGAAACCGCATGTCGCCGACGAGCCGCATGCCGACTTCTGTCATATTTACCACCCATTTCCCACCCGTCGCAGTTCGGCGCATGCCACCATCGCTCGCGCCAGGATTCTGTTATGCGAATTGGCAGTGCCCAGCTTCCGGTTGCCACTTCAAACAGTGCATGCAACGGGCTACATTGTGTTGGGAAACAATCCCAGAGCGGTCCCAGACTTCTCCTGGCATCAAACCAGAAGAGCTGGAACAGTCGCGGTCACAGGGGTATTGATGCCAGCACCCAAAGAGCTCGACCCAACCACCGGCCCAATGGCACGTTTCGGTGCCGATCTACGGAAATACCGATACGCGGCTAAATGGACTCAGGCGCAGCTCGCCGAGCGTATCGGCTACAGCAAGAGTCGTATCGGCAACGTAGAACGGGGAGACGAGAAGCCCACGCGGGAACTGATCGAGCTCTGCGAAAAGGCGCTGGGGCTGGACGGCGCGCTGCTCACGCACTGGCCGGCCATCAGCGGCGACCGGATACCCCAGTGGTATCGACAGTGGCCACCGATCGAGCGGAAAGCGGATCAAATCATCAGCGTTGCCCCATTGATCGTGCCGGGACTGGCTCAGACCGAGGAGTACGCTCGCGCGATCTTCACCGGGGAGCCACAAACGACACCGGAGCAGGTAGAGGAAGCCATCCAAGCCCGATTGGAACGGCAAACTATCTTCAACCGGCCCATTCCTCCCCAATACCTCGCTGTCGTGGACGAAGGCATCCTGTATCGTCCAATTGGCGACGGCTCTGTGACCCGCCGCCAGCTGGAACATCTGATCGCCATGGCCGAGAACAACTGGTTCAGCGTCCAACTCGTCCCATACGAAGCTCTGTGCACGGCAGCCCTGGTAGGGCCGGTCGTTCTCGCCCAGGAGAATGGAGTGACGATCGCTGCGTATGTCGAATCCGCTCTCCACGGTCACGTCATCGACAAACCAGCCGAGATCAAGCGACTGGTGGATCGGCTCGAATGCATACGCAAGGCGGCACTTCCCGAGTACCTGTCAATGCAGCGGATCAAGGGGAGAGTGGCAGCATGGAGTTGAGCGAGAAGATCGGGCGAGAGATCGCGAGCCCCACAGGATGGATCACCGCGTCAAGCGGCCAGGGCGGCGAGTGCCTGGAGGCCAAGCATCTGTCCGACGGCCGCGTCGCCCTGCGCGACACTGAGCAACCAAACGCCGAGCCCTGGGTGGTCCGTCGAGCCGTCTGGGACAAGTTCGTAGCGGGCGCGAAGAACGGAATCTTCGACTTCTAGCGCCATCAACCATGCGGCCCTCGACAAATCCATCGGGGGCCGCACACGTTGGTCAAACCCCCGCATGGGCCGGATGTCAGCGTTTGGTGTCGGCGTGTGCGGTGGCTTGCTCCTGGGTGGCTGCCCAGCTGGCCAGGAGCTGCAGGGCGTCCGCGGCCGGCGTGCCGGGGTCGGCGCTGTAGACGGTGATGGACAGCCCTTCGTCGCCGGGCAGGTCCAGGGACTCGTGCCTCAGCTCCATCGCGCCGACCACCGGGTGGTGGAAGCGTTTGGTTCCTCTGGTGTAGACGTGCACGTTGTGGGCGCCCCACAGGGTGCGGAAGGCGTCGCTGCGGGTGGACAGCTCGCCGATCAGGTTCGACAGTTCTCGGTCGTAGGGGTTCTTGGCGGCTTCGACCCGCAGGACGCCGACGCCGTCGCGGGCGACGCGTTCCCATTCGGGGTAGAACGTTCTGGCCCGGGGGTCGAGGAAGACGAACCGGCAGCAGTTGGCCGGCTCCTGTTCGAAGCACTGACAGTGCAGGGCGCGGGCCAATGGGTTGGCCGCCAGGATGTCCATGCGGTTGTTGCGCAGGTAGGCCGGCTGGTCGTGCAGGCCTTCGATGATGCGCAGCACGCTGGGCCGCACGGTGGCCTGTTTGGGGCGGGGCCGCTCGTGGAGGGGCCGGGCGTTGGCGGCGTGCGCCAGGGCGTACAGGTGGTCCCGTTCGGTGTCGTCCAGGCGCAATGCCCGGACGAGGGCGTTGAGCACGCTGTCGGAGACCCCGCCGAGGTTGCCGCGTTCCAGGCGTGTGTAGTACTCGACGCTGACCCCGGCCAGCGTCGCGACCTCGCCTCGGCGCAGGCCGGGCACGCGCCTCTGCCCGTACGCGGGCAGGCCCGCCTCCTCCGGCGTGATCTTGTCGCGGCGGGATCTCAGGAAAGTGCTGACCTCGGCCCGGTTGTCCATAACCTCAGCATAGGAAGGATGCAGCGGCCGGTGAGGGCGCGTGAGAGTCCCTGCCAGTACCCCCCACAGAGGTCCCCTCGGCATGGGACGCGCATCACAGGGACGCGTTCGACTTCTCGGCGTACGGCATGGAAACCCCTGCGGGGGAACCTGCCTCCTTCAGTCGGCCGCGGGTAAGCGCCCACCCGGCGAGGCCGAGAAGGGCGACGGCCATGATCGCCGCCCAGCCGGCGACCAGCGCCAGCACGGCCAGGGCGGCACCGGTGGCGGGAACCGACCATCCCCGATCGTGCAGGACGCCGGCTCGCCGGGCGGCGAAAGCGCCGGCCACTCCGGCCAGGCCCAGCAGGCCGATCTGGCCGGCCGAGTAGGAGAACGGCGCCGCTGTCAGCAGGTAGGTCAGTGACGTCCAGAACAACGAGAACACCGCGAAGCTCGCGGCGCAGATGACCAGAGTCGGGAGCGCTGCGCGGTGGCGCACCACGGTGGTGAAGACCGACCCCAGAAGGCGCGGGTAGGGAACGGGTTGGCGTGGTTCGAGGGGCGGGATGACCTTACGGAGCACGACGGCGAGGACGAGCGTCGCCGCGGCCGCGCTCACGAAGATCGCCCGCCAGCCGAGCAGGTCCGCGACGAAGCCGACCATTCTCGTGCCCAGGACCGCGATCTTCATGATCTTCTCCCCTCCAGTCGAATGGCGTGTGGTGGAGCGCCGACCGGCGTCCCCGCGTCCATGGCCAGGCAGAGCCGACCACTGACTATGCAACGCAAAACAGCTGTGACCTGGGAGTCTCCGCTGTGAGGGGTACTGGCAGAAACCTCCAGCGCCCAAGACACAGCTCCAGGTAAACCCAGAGGGCCCGCGAAGGGGGTCCCTGGCAGTACCCCCCTGCCTCGCGGTAGGACCCGCCATCCGGCGTTAGAGTCGGAAACAGATCACTCGTGGGCGCAAAGCCGCAGGCCAGAAGAGTCGGCCCATACCTTCCGGGCGACGCGTCGAAGGTGACGACAGCTGCCAGGCCGCCGACCCGCGTCGCGTCATGGCCGCGACCCGAGCACACATCCAGGAGGACCCGTGACCACCTCGTACAGCAGGACACTCGCACCCGGGGTCGACATCCCGCTCCTCGGGTTCGGCACCTACCTCATCCCCGACGCGGAGGCCGCCGACGCCGTCGAGGCGGCGCTGCGCGCCGGCTACCGCCACATCGACACCGCGGAGGTCTACCAGAACGAACGCGGCGTCGGTGAGGGCCTTCGCCGCGGCATGGCCGCCGAGGGGCTCACCCGCGACGACCTGTTCATCACGACCAAGCTGTGGCCGGGAGACGGAGACGAGTCCTTCAAGTCGACGCAGCAGGCCGTCGACGCCTTCGAGGAGAGTCTCCAGAGGCTAGGCCTCGGCCACGTCGACCTGTACCTGATCCACGCGCCGTTCAACCGGACGCAGCGGCTGGAGCAGTGGCGTGCGCTGGTCGAGCTGTACGAGAAGCACAAGGCGCGGGCGATCGGCGTGTCCAACTTCAGCGCCGCGCACATCGAGGAACTGACGGCGGCGAGTCTCCCCTTGCCACACGCGAACCAGATCGAACTGCACCCGTGGTCTCAGAAGCCCGAACTCGTGCGCTTTCTCGACGAGAACGGCATCGTTCCCATCGCCTACAGCAGCTTGGTGCCCCTCTCGACCTGGCGGACCGCCCCGGGCCATCACAGTGGCAAGACGGATGAGATGCGGGCCGACAGCGCCAGTGGCGATTCGCCGTTCAAGGCCCTTGCCGCCAAGTACGGGGTTACCGAGGCGCGGCTGTTGCTGCGGTGGGGCGTCCAGAACGGGTACCCGGTCCTGCCCAAGAGCATCAACCCCGCGCGTATGCGGGAGAACGCTGACTTGTTCTCGTTCGCGATCGACGACGAGGACATGCGGGCCATCACCGCGATGGACCGCGGCCAGGGCGTCGCGTGGGGATCATCCGACCCCACGCACGCCACCTGATCGCCGCGCTCGACCGCCTCCCGGCTGGTGCACGGCGTGGCCTCCCGCAAACCGGGAATGTCGGGCAGTAGCGCGCCGCTTCCGGTCGCGATGACCACCGCATGCCGGGCCGTCAGCGTGATGGGGACGCCGTCGTCGCCGGTCACCTCGACCACGCCCGCGGACACGATCCGGCCCTGGCCACGGTGCAGGGCGATCCCGGCCGAATCGAGCCAGCCGACCTGACCGTCGTCCTTCCAGTGCGAGGCGAAACCATCCCGCCGGCCCAGCACCGCGGCCGCGTCGAGACCACCGGTCACCGCCTCGCGCGCACCCGGCACCTGACGCGCCGCCCGTAACGCCGCCGCGCTGCGCAGCAACGCCTTGGTCGGCATGCAGGCCCAGTAGGAGCATTCCCCGCCGACGAGCTCGCGCTCGACGATGGCGGCGCTCAGGCCGCCCCGCACCACCCGGTCGGCGACGTTCTGCCCGACCGGACCGGCCCCGATGACGACGACGTCGTACGTTTTGCCGTCCACCTCAGTTCCCCTTCGCGGCGCGACCGAGGCGGAGGGCCGAGATGAGGAAGAAGACGCCGCCGGGGATGGCGTAGCCGGCCGCGTTGGTCAGCGTCGGGTTGGCCGCGGCGGCGCCGACGACGAACGACGCACCGGCGAGTACGGAGACGCCGCCGCTGATGATCATCGGCCACTGGCCGCCCATCTTGCGTCGGGTGACACCCACGATCAACTGGACCAGCCCGGCAACGACCGCCCAGGCGCCCCACACGCGCAGCACCGCCGGGATGCCGGACGCGCAGGCGATGGCCACACCGATGGCGGTGATCAGGCTGACGGCGACGTTCACGTACAGCAGGGCAGGTGATCCGGTGGCGCGCGACGCGCGGGCGTCGATGACGGCGGCGGCCACGTCGAACAGCGGGTAGAGCACGAGCAGGGTGACCGCGAGCGGGCCCAGGTTCGAGGCGGTCGTGAACATCGCGAGGGCCCAGACGATGGCGAACGCGAACCGGACGAAGTACAGCCGCCGTAGCGCGGACGCGGTCCCGGAAATACCGGGCGACGCGGCGATGGTGCTCATGATGATCCTCTCGGTGGATGAGTGAGGAGGAGAGCGCTTCAGCGCCTTCAGCTAGACCGAACGTTCTATCGCGGCACAGCATGGCAATCTGCGGCACGGACTGTCAAGACCGAACGTTCTATCCGCTAGGCTGGCGGCATGCCCACCTCATCCGAAGGCCGGCCGTCCGAAGCGCGGTCCCGGCTGCTCAACACGGCCACCCGGCTCTTCTACGCGGAGGGCATCCACTCCGTCGGCATCGATCGCATCGTCGCGGAAGCGCAGGTGACGCGGGCCACCCTCTACCGGCACTTCCCCGGCAAGGAAGACCTTGTCCTCGCCTACCTGAACGAGGTCGACCGGGCCATGCGGGGGCAGGCGGACGAGGCCGTCGCCGCCGGACTACCGGCCGCCGGCACCATCCAGGCCCTCAGCGAGTCCATCGCCCAAGGCATCCGGTCCGCCGGATTCCGGGGATGCGCCTTCCTCAACGCCGCCGCCGAGTACCCCGACCCGGAGTCCCCGGTGCACAAGGCCGTGCTCGCCCACCGCCAATGGTTCCTGGAAACCGTCACGGAGCTGCTGACCAAGATCCAGGAGACCGGCGCCGAGCCCGCCGCCCGCCACTTCGTGATGATGCGCGACGGCGCCATGGCCGCCGGCTGCCTGTTCGACCCGGAGTTGATCTGCGAGACGTTCCTGCACGGAGTCGAGAGACTTCTGAAGGTCTATGCCGCCACCGACTACAGCGACCCGGCGGGAGCCTGAGAGGGACGGCTCGTCACCGGAAATTCCGCCGTTATTGGCCCATAGCTAGATTTCGGTCATTACCATAATTGCCGCGGTGATCATCGGTGAGAGTCTCCGGTACAGATGCCGCAGGGAGTTTCAACGTGCGGAAGATCGCAGTCACCACCCTCGCCATCCTCGCCGGAACCGGAGCTGGAGCTGGAGCCGGCACAGCTCCAGCGGCAGCAGCAGCCGAATCCGCACCCGACCGGTCCCAGGTCGTCATCATCGGCCACCGCGGCGCGGCGGGCCACCGCCCCGAGCACACGCAGGGCGGTTATGAGCTGGCCGTGGCCATGGGTGCCGACTGGATCGAGCCCGACCTGGTGCCGACCAAGGACCACAAGCTGGTCGTCAGGCACGAGAACGAGATCTCCGGCACCACCGACGTGTCGCTGCGCCCCGAGTTCGCCGCGCGCAAGACCACCAAGGTCGTCGACGGCCGCAACGTGACCGGGTGGTTCACCGAGGACTTCACCCTGGCCGAGCTGAAGACGCTGCGCGCGGTCGAGCGGCTGCCCGCGATCCGCCAGCGCAACACCGTGTACAACGGTTACTACCAGGTGCTCACCTTCCAGGAGGTGCTCGACCTGGCCAAGCGGCTCTCGCGCCAGTACGGCAAGCAGGTCGGAGTCTTTCCCGAGACCAAGCACCCGACCTACTTCAGGTCGATCGGGCTGCCGCTGGAGGAGCCGCTGATCGAGACCGTCAAGCGCAACGGGCTCAACCGGCCGAACAGCCCGGTCGTGGTCCAGTCGTTCGAGCCGTCCAGCCTGAAGCGGGTGGCGAAAGAGCTCCGCGTGCCGCTGTGGCAGGCCCTGGGCACCACCGGCCAGCCGTACGACCTGACCGCCGCCGGAGACCCGACGACCTACGCGGACATGATGAAGCCCGAAGGGCTGGCGAAGATCGCGCAGTACGCGAAGTGGATCGGGCCGGACAAGTCATCGGCGCTCCCGCTCAACCCGGACGGCAGCTCGGGCACCCCGACGACGCTGGTGTCCGACGCGCACAAGGCCGGGTTGAAGATCGGCGTGTACACCTTCCGCAGCGAGAACCAGTACCTGCCCCTGCAGTTGCGACGCGGCCAGACCCCGACGGACCACGGTGACGCGCTGGCGGAGTACCGGGCGCACATAGACCTGGGCGTGGACGCCTTCGTCACCGACTATCCCGACGCCGCCGCCCTGGCGAAGGCGGAGCAGGGCAGGCCGCGCGAGCAGGTACAGCCGAAGCAGTTCGACAACGGCCTGCCGGAAGAAGGACAGGAGTAGACAAGGTCAGGGGCCGACGTGCACGTATGCCGCCCAGAAGATCGGAAACCCTGGACGGCGGCGCCGCAGCGAGCGTACGGCCAGGTGCAGCGCCGTGGCCGCCGCGTCGGGGTGCGGCTCGCGGGTGCCGCCTGCGGTCAGCACGGTGTAGACCTCCTCCGCGACGGCCGGCGCGTGCAGGTCGCTGATCGGCCACAGCGAGCCGATCACGTGCGGGAACCCGGCGAGCTGGACCGACGCCGCGATGCTGACCGCCTCGTCGGTCAGGACGTCGCCGCCGCGCGAGGTCTCGCAGCCGCTGAGGAAGGCCAGCTCGGCCCGGTCGAGGCGGCGGGCCGCCAGATCCCGTACGGTCAGCGGCGGGCCGGGCAACAGCAGCCGGCCGCTGGAGGGGTCGGTGGGCTCCTGCACGGCATGGCAGGCGAAGTGGACCCAGGCGCTCTCGTCCAGCGCGGCGAGCACCCGGTCGCGGGTGGCGTCGGCGCCGGTCAGCTCCAGCCGCCGCGGTAGGTGCCGGCGTACGGCCCGCAACTCCTGTTCCACGCCCTTCAGTACGGCCGCCCCGTCCATGGCGGGGACGCCGACGAGCAGCACCTGCCGGTCGGCGGTCGGCCCGGTCTGCTCGCGGGCGTGCCGCAGGGCCCGCAGAGTGGGGGTGTAGCTGGAGATGACCAGGTCGGGCGCCCGACCGGCGGCGTGCAGCGGCAGCAGGGTCAGCGGGCCGGTGGGGCACCACCACATCCTGGACGGCGGTTCGCCGAGCGCGTCCAGCACCGGCCCGGTGATGTGCTCCCAGAGCCAGTCGAGGCACGTCACGACCGCTTCGTTGGCCCTCGTGTCCACCGCCGCCGCGAACGCCGCGGCCCGTTCCTCGACCTGTGCGGCGGTGATGTCCAGTGGTACGACGCGAATGCCCTCGGGCGTGACGAGGAGCGCGTCGCAGCCGTAGCGGCTGATGTTCACGACCGCGACGGGCCCGGCGTCGGCGGCCCGTAGCAGGCTCTCGTGGCGCGGCGGGCGTAAGAACCCGGCGAAGCCCGGCAGCGCCCTGATCTCGGCGAGGATCTCCTCGCGGCGCCGCCGCAACGTGTGACGCTGGTCGAGGAGGCGTTCCCGGTCGAAGGCGGGCGCGTCGGACCCGGCCACCGGCACGTCGACCAGGTCCATGCGCTCGGCGGCGTCGATGGCGTCCTGTACCTCGGCAAGCCGGTCGGCCAGCTCGGGCGCGGCGGCGTGCAGGACGTCGCGGGAGCTGCGGTTGTCGATGACCTGGGTGAGCATGACGCCTCTGCCCTGCTCCAGCAACTCCAGGGCGGTGCCCGGGTCGGCCGCCCGGATCGCGGCCGCCGCCGCGTCGCGGGCCAGCCCCTCGTAGTCCCGCAGTACGCGCTCCTGGTCGTCGCGGCCGAGCCCGCGCCAGGCCGCCTCGTCCAGCGCGGCGACCGCCGTGGCGAACCCCTTGACCGCCTCCTCGACCAGCCCCGCCTCCATGGCGAACTCGCCCCACCGCTGCCCGACGGTGACCCGCCAGTCCGCCGACGCCGTCTCGACCCAGGCGGCCTCGCGGTAGCGGGCGAGCGCCTCGTCACGCGGCGCGGGCGCGCCGGTCATCTCCCACTGGTCGGTGAGCGTCCCCGCCAGGTGGTACAGCGCGATCGAGGCGGCCGGGGCGTCGGGCGCGCAGGTCGCCACGGCGGTCCGCATCGTACGCAGTGCCCTCCTGAGGTCCCCGCCCCGTCCGGTCATCGCGTAGCGCTTGCGCAGGGCACCCCCGAGCTGGCTGTACGCGACCGGGCCACCCGGCGGCTTGGCCCTGATGGCCTCGGTGAGCTGCTCGATGGCCTCGTCCAGGTCGGGGATCTGCTCGACGGCGCCCTTGGGGGCCGGCTCCCCCAGCGCCTCCGCGATCATCGCGGACAGTGTGGCCCGGCTGATCCGTGGCGACAGAGCCCTGATCAGCAGGGCGCCGCCCAGGTTGACGGTCGCGCGGGTGCGCATCGCGGTCCCGGGCACGGAGGCGGCCTTGGCCTGGCGGAACATGTCGATCGACTCGTCGAGGCCGTCGCCCGTCTGCAGGAGCACCATGCCGAAGGTGTTGAGGACGCCGGGCCGCTGGATGTTGCCGGGCTGCACCGTACGGACGGCTTCGCGCATCCGCTCGACGGCCTCAAGCAACGCCGGCGTATGACCGGTGTACTTGTACCGCTCCGCCAGCACGGCGGCGAGATTACCGAGATAGCTGGGGCGGTAGGGGCTGGTCAGCGGCGTGGCGGCCACGGCGTCACGCAGGACGGAGGCGGCCTCCTCCGCGTCCTCGCTCCGGCGGGTCCGCTCGTAGCGCTGCGCCAGCGCGCCGCCCAGGTTGGCCAGGATCAGGGCGTAGTTGCGGTGCTCGGGGGCCGTTATGGAGCTGGCCGCGCGGTGGCTTTTCACCGCTTCGTCCAGCTCCGCCAGCTTGCCGGTGAGCTCGTACCGGAAGAAGAGCGCCGATCCCAGGCCGGTCAGCGCCATCGCGCGCTCCGGATGCTGCGGCGAGTCCTTGAGCGCCCGCCGGTAGCAGTCGATGGAGTTGTCGAGCACCTTCGGACCGCCACCGAACCGGAACTTCAACATCAGCGCATTGCCCAGATCCGAGCGGTACATCCCGACATGCGGGTCGGTGGGGCTGACGAGCGCCACCCCTCGGCTCAGGACGTCGATCATCTCGTCGAGGTCGTCGACGGTGCCACTGAACTCCATGCGCAGGCCCAGCACCGCGCCCAGCGAGATCAGCAGTTGCGGCAGCTCGGGGTGGCCCGGTGGCGCCTGGGCCACGGCCTGATGGAGCATCTCCACCGCCTGGTCGGCGCGGTCCAGGGCGCCGGAGGTGCGGACGTCCTCGATGAGCATGCCGCCCATGCCCGCGAGGTAGCGCGAGCGGCCGTCGGGGCCGAGGAACGCATCGCCGACGGCCTCGTTCCGCAACTGCTCCATCATCTCGGGGGTGATGACCGGGATCTCGTCCGCCGCCATGATGGCGCCCAGCAGGACCATGATCTCCTGCTTGACCGGCTCGGACGCCTCGGCGTAGCGGGCGCGCACCTCGTCGAGGGCCGCCTTCAGCTCCTCGGCCCTGGCCGGGTCCTCGTGGGCGACGAGCACCAAGGCGTTGGCGAGCTTGGCCAGCCGCCACAGGTACCTGTCGGTCGACCGGTCGGTGGCGTGCACCGACTGGCGCAGCAGATCGATCCCGCGGCGCAGGTGGTCGCGGTCGCCGGTCCGCATGTGGCTGAGCATGAAGGCCATGCCGTGGTTGGCCAGCACCAGCGGCCGGTCCTGGAGCTGACCGCGGAGCGCCACCTCGTACAGCTCCAGGGCTTCCCCGAGCTCCCCTCCACCACTCGCCTTCACGTGGTTGCCGAGCACGCCCGCCAGCGCCGCCTGGGCCTCGGCCAGCTCCGGCCGCCCGGCCAGGGCCGCCACGGCGCGGCGGTGCAGGTCGATGGCCTGGACCAGGTCCTGCTCGTCTCGAAGCCAGTCGTAGCGCATGCTCAGGGCGTTGCCGTACTCGCTGAGCAGCATCGGGTCCGAGTCGCGCGCCACCGCCTCGCGGTATCCGGCCAGCCCGTCCTCCAGGGCCTTGGTGTCGCCGGTCAGCAGGTATCGGTTGATGAGCTCGGCCGGGTTCATCGGCTCCTCCGCCATCTGACGACGCCGAACGCGGTCACCCCGAAGGCCGTCAGGGCCAGGGCGGCCACGATGAAGGGCTTCACGGAATCGGGTAGGGGGACGCGGTAGTTCAGGGACTGCACCGCGGTCAGCATCATGATCAGGCTGCCGATGACGGCGGTGCTCAGGATGCCGAAGCGTTCCCAGCGGCGCTCGGTCTTCTCCGCCCGCAGCTGCAGCCGCTCGGCCAGCACGATGTCGGCGATCGCGGTGATCTCACGGGCCCGCTCCCGGGCCGCCTCGGCGTAGGCGAGGTCGTCGTCGAGGCGCCGCAGGAACCACTCGGTCAACGCCAGGTCGTCCTCGAGCCCCTGCGCCCGCATGTTGTGCAGCGCGATCTCCACGCTCCGCCGCATTTCGCGCAGCCGGGTCGCGGCCCAGATCAGCCCCGCCGCCGCCGTCTGCCGCTCGGTCAGCTCGCGCCGCGCAGACGTCAGACCGTCGCCCCCGAGCAGCGCCATCGTCGCGTCGACCTGCTCGTCGACCCGGCTGCGCGCCGCCCGCATGCTCGCTCCGTCCGCGTAGACGCGCAGGTGGTAGCGGACCTTGGCGGCGTGCATCAGGTAACGGGCGAACGGCGCCATCCGGTCATCACCCGCCGTCCACGCCCACGCGTCCAGGCGGGTCTCCAGCCTGCGCGGCGCGATGACCGCGAACACGCGCCGGCTCCGCGCGTCCTCCTCATGGCCGACCTCCCACAGAGCCAGGCCGTCTCTGGTGGTCATCCGGCTCGTGCTGTACGGCTGCGGTGTTGTGTACGGCTGCGGCAGGGCGGCCACGATCCGATCCGCCCGCCTCGTACGGCCGTAGGCGACGAACAACCGGCACTCACCGAGAGCCCACTCACCGATGTCCTCACCGGCGCATCCGGCCCAGAGGGCGTCGAGCTCCTTCCAGGAACCGCCCGTCAACGCCACGCTCAGGCAGCGCATGTCGTGTTCCAGTCGCAGCACCGCCTGACGCAGCGGCAGGCCCCGCGCCGTCCGGACCTCGACCGTGCCCACGGTCGTGGCCGGCATGTGCAACCGGTCGCCGAGCGCGTCCCACACCTGGCGCAGCCGCCGCTCGCCCGCGACCGCCTCCGGCCCGGCGGCGGCCACGAACACGTGGACGATCAGCCCTGGGGCGGCAGGCTCACCCGGCCTCATCGGCCCGGTCCGCGACGGGGGCCGACAGGCTGTGGATCAGCTCGTTGACGCGCTCGCGGGTCTGATCGGGCATCGGAGCCACCGGTTCCTCGGGGTATTTGGTGATGATCCGCATGGGCCCGGCCAGCTCCAGGTAGCCGATCTCGGCGTCCGGGTCGGCCGACGCCGCGAGTCTGGTCACGGCCGCGTCCACGTTCGCCCACTTCGCCGCGGGCAACTCCCAGCCGAGCGCCTCGCGCAGCACTGCCACGGCCTCATCGTGCACGCCGAACCTCCCGTCGGGCGATTCCCGACTCAAGTGTGCATGCCCGCCTGTGATCACGACCAGCGATCACACCAACACGATGCGGTAACAAGGGGGCGTTCGCGGCGTTGATCCCTTGCGACCTGCGGCGTCCGCGTGGCCGCTGGATTCGCCCGCGAAGACGCCCCGGTCTCCAGCGAGACCGGGGCGTCTTAGCCTGTGCGCTTTGGTGCCTCAGGGCCCCCGACTGAGGCATGTCGAGATTATTCCTTTACGTCCGTTTTGTACAGCTTTTCGTAGATGGGACCCGCTGGAGCGCCCTCAGCGCCGCCCGTCCCGGCAGTGCGGCTCCCCTTCCGGCGCGGGGAGCGCGTTCTCCAGGAAATCCCTGGTCGACGTGGTGTAGGCCGAGCAGGGAAGCTTGCCGAAGCGCGTCGCCTTGCCGTCGCCGAGACGCCGGGTACGAACGCCCATGGCATGCACGCTGCGTTCCACCGCCACGCTGGAGACCGCGACGATCGTGTCACCACGCCGGTCGACCCAGCGGAACGCCTCCCAGAGCAGCGCGCGGGCGCGGGGGCCGAAACCCGCCACCACGCCACGGGACCAGGCTCGAGCGGTGGCCAGGCGGCTGAGCTCCCAGATGGCCGGATCGTGCGGAGCCGGGTCACCACATAACGCCTCGGGGAAGACATCGCGGAGCATGTAAGGGCCATCGGTGGGCAGCAGGCGGCAGCACCCCGTGATCTCCCGGCAGCGTTCCGCATAACTGATCACATAGACCGGATCGCAGTCGTCGAAGGAATCGCGTTCCCTTCCGTGGAGGCTGTGGACGTCCCAGCGAAGGCGTTCGTGGAACACCTCGTGACGCAGCCGGAACATACCGTCGAGCAGCCATGCCGGCAGTTCGCCCGCACGGCCGGTGGCGATCTGTTGCGTGCATTCCCCCACCGACGGATCGTCCATGTGCACCCTCCGCGAAAGAAGCGACTCCTGGTGATCGCTTTTCTTTCCGTCATTCGCGGAATCGCGGTTTCCGGATGGCACTCAGCGCAATCGCCGGCGGCCCGTCAGAGCACTGAAAGCGCATTGCAGGCGGCGTGCCTGTCAATGGTTACGCATCCGGTTCACGCCGTCACCAAGGAGATCCGATGAACCGCACCGTCCGTACCATGCTCGGAGTCGCCGCCACCGCAGGCATCGTCGCCCTGGGCGTCCCGGCCTTCACCGGCGCCGCGAACGCGTCGACCACGTCCACCACATCCGCCACCTCGTCCGCCGGTCTCAGGCAGGGTCAGTCCTTCCTGTTCAATTACACCTTCAACGGCCATCTCAAGGTCGCCGGCGGCAATTTCACCGTCGATCACCGGGTCTACCTGGTCGTCAAGTTCAACACCGGCCGGGTGGCGTTCTCCAAGTGGGAGATCGCCCGGACACACCCCATCACTCCCGGCGGGGCCATTTATGTGGAGACGACGATCGCGGCGCCCTGCGCGCCGGGCAACAACGGCTACGCCCGCGCCTATGACGAGGCCACCAGGACCTGGTCTCCGAAGCTGCCGGTGACCATCTGCCAGCGGATCGACTGACCTTCGCCAGACCGGCCGGGTACCCTGAGTGACGATCAACGACTCAGGGTAAAGAGCGGAGCGACAGTCCCCCCGGCCATGGAGTTTCGCATGGAACGTACGGTTCTCGCCGCAGTCGCCGAGCGCCCCGACGCCGACACGGCACTCGCCGAGCAGATCCGCCGCGTCGGCGCGGCGATGGACGACCTCGGCGTCCAGGTGCGCTGGACGCATCGCACGCAGGACGCGCTGGCGGTGATCGGCTCGGACGCCTCGCTGTCCGGGATGCTGGCCGACTGGGACGCACCCGGCGCCGATCAGGTGCTGGGCGCGGTCACCCAGCGCTTCCGCGGCCTGCCGGTCTTCCTCATGACCGCCGAACAGGAGCTCCCCCTATGGGTGTACGAGGTCATCCAGGGCTATGTGTTCCCGCTTGAGGACACCCCCGACTTCATCGCCGGCCGCATCGCGCACGCCGCCGAGGAGTACGCCGAGCGGATCCTGCCACCGTTCTTCCGCGCGCTGCGCAAGCTGCAGGACCACCACCAGTACTCCTGGCACACCCCGGCGCACGCGGGCGGCGTCGCGTTCCTGAAGTCGCCGGTCGGGCGGGCGTTCTTCGACTTCTACGGCGAGCGCCTGCTGCGCACCGACCTGTCCATCTCCGTCCCGGAACTCGGCTCACCGCTGGACCACACCGGCCCGATCGGCGAGGCCGAACGCAACGCCGCCCGTGTCTTCGGCGCCGACCGCACCTTCTTCGTGATGAACGGCAACGCCACCGCCAACCGCATCGTCGGCCACCACGCCATCGCCCGCGACGAGACTGCCCTGGTGGACCGCAACTGCCACAAATCCCTCCAGCACGCGCTGACCATCAGCGGCGCCCGCCCCGTCTACCTGGTGCCAGAACGCAACGGCCTCGGCCTGGCGGGCCCCATTCCGCCCGCCGCGCTGCAGGCCGACGCCCTGCGTGCCCGCCTGGCCGGCCACCCGCTCGCGCGGACCGATCCGGCCTACGCCGTGATCACCAATTCCACGTACGACGGGCTCTGCTACGACGCCGTACGGGTGGCCGAGCTGCTGAGCGAGAGCGTCCCCCGCGTGCACTTCGACGAGGCGTGGTTCGCCTACGCCCGCTTCAACCCCCTGTACGCCCGCCGCTACGGCATGGCCGTGGACGAGCGGACGCTGCCGGGGCCGCGGCGCCCCACCGTGTTCGCCACCCAGTCCACGCACAAGCTCCTGGCCGCTCTGTCGCAGTCGGCGATGCTGCACGTCCGGTCGGCCGATCGCGCCCCGGTGGACTACGAGCGGCTCAACGAGACGTACCTGATGCACTGCTCCACCTCGCCGCTCTACCCGATGATCGCCTCGCTGGACGTGGCGGCGGGGATGATGGACGGTCCGGCCGGGCCGTACCTGACGGGCGAGGCCGTCACCGAGGCGGTGCGGTTCCGGCAGGCCATGGTCCGGCTGGGAGCCCGCATCCGGGAGGACGGCCGGCGGCCGGACTGGTACTTCGGCGTCTGGCAGCCCACGCACGTCACCGACCCCCACACCGGCCGGCCCGTCTCCTTCGCCGAAGCCGATCCTGTCCTGCTGAGCACCGATCCGGCGTGCTGGACGCTGGAGCCCGGCGCCGCCTGGCACGGCTTCCAGGGCCTGACCGACGGCTACTGCCTGCTCGACCCCATCAAGGTGACGATCACCTGCCCCGGCGCCGACGCCGCCGAAGGCACGCTCGACTGGGGCATTCCCGCTCGGATCGTCGCCACCTACCTGCGGGAGCGCGGCATCGCCGTGGAGAAGACGGGGGATCACACGCTGCTGGTGCTGTTCTCCATGGGCATCACCAAGGGCAAGTGGGGCACGCTGATCGACGCGCTCACCGACTTCAAACGCGCCTACGACGACGACCTGCCCCTGTCCGAGGTGCTACCGGGCTTCGGCCCGCCGGCCACCACGCTGCGCCGCTTCTGCTCCGACGTACACGACAAGCTCCGCGCCCTCGAGCTCGGCGCGCTCCTCGACCAGATCTTCACCACCCTTCCCCAGCCTGTCCGCACCCCGGCCGACAGCTACCAGGCCCTGATCCGCTCACGCACCGAACGCGTCCCGCTCGCCGACCTGCCCGGCCGCATCTCGGCCGCCACGGTCGTGGTCACGCCGCCGGGGATCCCCATGCTGATGCCCGGGGAGGCGACCGGACCCGCCGACGGCCCACTGATGGCGTACCTGCACGCCCTGGAGGACTTCGACCGCTCCTTCCCGGACCTGGCCACCGACATCCACGGCGCGCACCGCGGCGACGACGGCAGCTACCACGTCGAAGTCGAACGCTGAGGAGCGGTCACCGGCGGGGCCGGCGCTGGTGAGGTTCAGTCTTCGTCGAGCCTGGCCAGCTCCCCGGCCTCCACGGGGTGCAACGAGCGCAGCACGGCGAGCAGCTCTTTCTCGCTCATCGTCAGGCCCTCGATCCGCACCAAGTCGTCGCCGTACCAGGCGAAGATGATCTTATGGGTGACACTGGGAACGAGCCATACCCCCGGTGACACCTGCCGGCACTTGTCCGCCTCCGGGAGGTAGTAGTTCAGCGCGGCAGAGTCGCAGGCGCCTTTGGGACTATCCGTGCTCCCTGACTCGACGGCGACGTCAACCCGCGAGACCAAGCCATCGCGGGCGTACCTGAGCTCCAGCCGCCCTTCCAAGCCCTCCAGGGACCAGAGCTGGTAATCCGGCAGCGTGGGCGCGACGAGCGGGACCCCGGCGCGGGTCAGTCTGTGGGCGCGCGCCGAGTCGGCGAGCACGTCCTGTGCCGACCACACGGCCAGGTACGCCACGGCGACGCCCGCGACCGTCAGGACGCGGAGCCCCCGGTGCACCGGCATGACCAGACCGCCCGCGGCCAGGTAGGCGGTCGCGCCCAGAGCCACGAGGGACAGGCCCATCTGCCAGTCACCCGAGTCCATGGTCTCGGTGGCATGTACGAGGGGGAGGGCGAGGAGGAGGAACGCCACTATGGCGGCCGGACCCACCAGGCCCACCCCCCACCAGCGCGGCAGACCGCCCCACCAGGACAGGAAGAACCCCAGGCCGGAGGACAGGACGACCGTCATCATCAGGTCGAGCGGCCCAAGGTCGTCTCCCCGCCAGCAGAGGAGGACGAACTGGGCCAGTCCGACCACCGCCCCTACGAGCGCGGCCCGCAGCGATGCGTTCATGTTCCGATCATGTCGAAAGAACTGCGTCCATGGCGGAAATCAGGCGATTTGGTGCGGCGACCACAGCCGCCCGCCTGCGGCCACCGGCGCGCCCACGGATCCTGGCGGGCGACTTCAATACCACACTGGACCATGCCTGCGCGTTTTTGAAACAGTCCTAAACAGCCGCGCTGAAACGTCTTCACATTACCCGAACAGAATTATCCGCGAAGGTGCCACATAATCACTACATTTCCGCCACACAGGCGCTCCCACCAGCGCTTATACATATCAGTCGACGCACAGGAACTTTTCAGGAATCGCCTTCCAAGCGTGACTTCGTACGCGATTTGAACATCGAGTTAAACATCCGCCCAAACCCTTGTTGAGCGAGTTTCCATCATTTACTGTCCAGGGGATCAATTCGCTCGCCAAATGAGGAGGACCGGTTGCGTCGATTAACATTCACCGTCGCCGTCGCGGCAGTGCTACTCCCTCTGCTCTCCCCGACGGCGTCCGCCGTCACCGCCACCACCAGCGCCACCAATGAGGCGGACCCGGACAACGTCCAGCAGGTCGGTCCGGGGCTGTACTTCACCGACACCGACACCTTCAAGATCAGCGATACCGACGTACCGGCCGGGGCGATCGGCCGCTCGCACGGCGTGGCCACCGGAGGCGGCGACCTGGCCCGACCGCAGTCGGCCCTGGCCTCCCGTCCCGAGATGGCGGTGTTCGGGCCCGGCTGGACGGCGGAGTTCCTCGGCGGAATGGTCGACCGGAAACTGGAGACCCAGAACGGCGCCATCGTCGTCACCGAACTCGACGGCGGCACCACCTCCCGCTACGACCTCAAGAGCAGCATCTCCTTCCCCGACGGTGGCGGCGTCCAGCGCTACGAGACCACCGACGGCTCCAAGATCACCGAAACGACCCGGTGGGACACCGCCGCCGGAGCGATGCGTACCTCCATCACCGAAACCATCGCGATGGACAAGGGCGCCACAGAAGCCGGCGACGACACCTTCACCCAGAGCAACGCCGACCTCAGCCTCACCTACACCTGGAGCAAGATCGACGGCCTGCAGGGCACCGACACCTGGCGCGCGACCAGCACCGGCAACACCGCGTACGGCACCTCATCGGTGACCTACGACCCCCAGGGCCGCATCAGCACCATCAAGGAACCGGCCGGCGGCGAGACCCCCGAGGAAACCCTCACCATCCACTACGCCGCCACGACCACGGCCACCGCCGCCTCCTTCGGCGACTTCGCGGGCCGGCTCAAAGACATCACCCTCAAGTCCGGCTCGTCCACCCCGCAGACCGTGGCCCAGTACGGATACGACGCCAACGGCCTGCTGCGCACCGTGGCCGACCCCGGCCTGAGCAGTTCCCCCGCCGCCACCTATGGCTACGACCAGCTCGGCCGCCTGAACTCCATCGACTCCCCCACCGACGGCAGCTGGCAACTGGCCTTCGCCAACGGCACCGCCGCCCCCACGGCGACCGCCACCGGCACCGCCCAGCCGACTCCCGGCGACCCGATGCAAGGGGCGACCGGCATCAACGACCCCAACGCCACCGAGCCGTCCCCGGGCGACTTCCTGCCCGGCGACATCTCCAACCCCCAGGCGTACCCGTCGTACTGCAACGACGCCTGGAAGTGGCTGTACTACCAGCGGGCCGGCTGTTCGTCCTGGGTCGCGCACAATGGCTGGCACAAGCCGCTGTGGAAGAAGCTCCCCAGCAAGCGCTATGTCGTCGGCATCACCTTCGACCACTGCACCAACGCCCCCGACCGGCCGACGGGCTTCGACTTCCGGCCCGCCTGCGACATGCACGACTACGGGTACGGCCTGATCGGCAACACCTACAAGCACTACAAGTACTACCTCGACAGGTACCGCAAGTCCCAGGTGGACGACGTCTTCTACAGCACGCTCAAGAACTGGACCTGCAACGCCTACTTCGTCCTCGTCCGCCCTGCTTGCCGGAGATGGGCCTTCATCTACCGCCAGGGGGTTCGCCTCGGCAATCCCAAGAACGGTGCTGACAAGACCTGACCCGCAGCACACTCTGATCTGAGAAGGCCGGCCGGATGGCGTGATCGCTCGCCATCCGGCCTCCCTTCGTCATATGACCGCCTTGATCCCTGTGACGGCCCATCGTGGCTGAGGGCTTTGGGGATGTACCCCCTCCGGGGAGCGAAGAAATGGTCCGCCGTAGCCGGGGCCCTGGGAGGGATACACACCTCCGGGAACGTCACTCCAGCCGGGCCGCGGCCTCCAGTGGCTCGGACGAACGGAGGAAGCGCAGGTCCTTCATGACCAGGGCTGCATCGGTGGCGCCGCCGCGGCGGAGGGCCGGGGTCAGCGCGTCCAGGTCGGACCAGCGGGACGGGCGGAGGTGGACGCGGTAGCCGTCTCCGGCGGGCTCCAGGGTGAGGGCTTCGCCGATGGTGAGCCCGCTCTCCGGGAGGTGGGCCGCGGTCGCTCCGGCGGCTCGTTCCAGGGCGGTGACCGAGGTGACCCCGGCGGCGATGGGCAGGGTCGTGTCCGGGCCGGTGACGTGTTCGTGCAGGTCACGCAGGCGGGCGGCGGCGGTCGTACGGGCGGGATGGTCCTTGGGCAGGCGGTCGGCCAGGAGCCTCGCAGCGCGGGCGATGTGACCCAGCGGCGGTACGGACGCACGCTCGCCGAGCAGGGCGATCAGCGCCTCCAGGGCGTCCTCGGCGCCGGAGGCGAGGATGGCCCACTGCGCGGTGGTGAGCGGGGTGAGCCTCGGGTGGCGTTCCGTCCAGTACGCGACCGCCCGGTTGAGGTCGGGGCCCTTACGCCAGAGCTCGGCGGGGTCGTCGGGCATGAGCAGCTCGACGACTTCGACGGCCTCGTCGGTGGTGGTGAGCGCCTCCAGGGAGAGCGCGGCGATGCGCAATGCATTCTCGGTGAGGTTGAGTTCGCGGGCGCGGGCGGTGTCGCCCTCACGGAAGGCGGCGACGCGGCCCCGTGCCCAGCCGTCCGGCCAGGAGAGCGTGCGGGCCGAGGTGGAGAGCAAGATCAGGCACTGGGCCGGTGACAGGCCGGTGGCCTTGGCGAACGCCCGTACGGTCGCCTCCCGGTCCACGGGCGGCGGGCCGTTCTCGGCGATCTGGTCGAGCGCCCGCCGGAGCCGGTCCGGGTCGCCCCAGCCACGGCAGGTCCGCAGCTCGACGGCGCGGTTGCGGGTGAACAGGAGCGGGTCGGGGCCGTCCGGGGTGTAGAGGAGCGCCGTGACCACGTACCCCCACCCCACCTTCTCGTAGTCGGCGACGGCGGCGGCCGCGATGGGGCCGTAGCCCGAGCGGATCCGCCCGAGTTCGTACTCCGGGCGCAGCCGGGCGACATGCCAGGTGCCGTCGGTACGGAGGAGTTCGGGGACGGCGGCCAGTTCCAGAAGTCGCGCGCGCCCGCCGCCGTTGCCCCACGCGGCCTCCAGGACGGCGGCGCCGAGGCGGCCCAGCGTGTTCTCGATCCCCTTGACGGTGGAGGCGGCGAATGTCGCGATCGTCTTGTCGTACGGCACATCGACGGCGGTACGGGTGAAGTGGACGATCCTCTCGTACGCGGACTCAGGCCCCGGATCGTCCGGCTCGGGGGGATTCTCGGGCTGGACGGCGGGTGCCGCGGCGGCGGGCGCCGGGCGCAGGTGGGGTGGCGGGGTCAGCGCCAGGCGCTCCAGCAGGGCGAACGCGCGCTCGCGGCATTCGACGGCCGTCCACACCAGGAACGTGACGCCCTTCCAGAGCGACTCGTCGGTGATTTCCGGCAGGAGCGGGCGGAGCCGTCCCGCCAGTTCCTCGCGGGCGGCCTCCTTCTCCTGGTACCGACCCTCGGGGTCCAGCACTCGCATGAGGTCGGCGGCGAGCGCGGCGTCCGCGACGTCGATCAGGGCCTGCGCCTTCTTCTCGTCGACGGCGCGCAGCGCCCTGGATCCTTCGGGGTCGCGCGGCCGCATCGCCGACCACCGGCCGGGAGGCGCGACCAGGTGGGTCCCGGACGCGTAGCGGCGGTGCGCGACCGCGCTGATGTTCTCGGCGCCGTCGTGCTCGGGCACCCTGCCCCAGCCGCGGACGTAGCGGCCGATGGTCCGCCCGGCCGGGTCCCGCAGCTCGATGATCCGCCCCTTGCCGCGCCACACGGTGGCCTCGGCGCCACCGGGGAAGGCGACCCGTTCGCCGTCGGCCGGTACGACGCGGCGGGCGGCGGGGTGCGCGCTGCCGTGCGGGCAGTGCGGGCCGCCGTGGTCAAGTACGGTCACCAGGCCGTTCACGGCGATCAGGCAGCGGTCGTAGAGGTCGCGCGCTTCGTTCCGTTCGTGGGACCGGCTGGAGATGTCCTCGTACGCGCCGAAGCCGTGGGACGGGCCGACTCCATCCGGTGTGACGACGGAGGCGCGGAACTTGTGCCCCCAGAGCCGGCCGGACTCGATCAGGAGCAGAGCGGTGCCGCTCTCCTCCAGGTAGTCGGTGATGGTGTTGACGTGGCCGGGGACGAAGGCGGGCAACTCCAGTTCGTCGAGGACGCCGCCGCTCAGCGTGGCGGCCAGGGCCCGGGCCGGGTCCGTCCCGGTCGCGATCGTCCGGACGCTGTCCAGGAGGGGGCCGGGGACTCCGGCGATGGTGAACCGTTCGGCGTCGCACAGTGCGGCGTGCGCGTCCGGAAGCCCTTGATCGGGGACCCGCTCGGCATGCTCGGCCAGGATGGCGGCGACGATCCGCGCCGTTCCCGGTGTCGCGGTCAGCGCCCGTACGGTCTCGGGGGCGGTCTGCTCCGGGACGGCCGGCTCGGTGACGTTGAGCTGGTTGGTCACGTTGCCCACGATCGCGTCGCGCAGCAGCGGAGCCCAGTCCGGGTCGGCGGCGACGGCGGCCAGGTCCGTGCCCGCTCCGGAGGCGAGCCGGTCGTACAGCTTGAACGTGTGCAGCAACCGGGGCCGCGCGAGCGGGACGCCGCGGTCCAGGAGGAGGTCGAGGAGCGGGAGGTCGGCGGCGGTCCCCTCCCAGCGGTTGACCTCGTCCTCGTCCACTCCCAGTACCGCCTCATGGCCGTCGCAGGTGAGGCCCTCCGCGCGCAGCCGCGTACCGGCGTCGTGCAGGAGGTCGCCGAGACCGGCGACGGGGAGCGCGAGCCCCGCGTACAGCTTCAGGAAGCGGCCGAGCCAGACCTTCGCCGCCGCCCCCGTCAGCCCGGGGGACGTGGTGAACGGGGCGGTCAGGCCCACGCCAGCGAGGTTGCCGAGCAGGAGCGACACTGCCGCGCTCTTCGCCTTGGGGGTGTCCTCGGCGGGCAGCGGCAGGACGCCGAGGAGCGCGCGGCCGATGCCCGCGTCCGCCCGTGCCATCGGGCCGAGCAACGGAAGGACGAACGTCCAGAAGGCCTGCGGTGCCGACTCCATGCAGCCGCTGTCCAGCAGGGCCCGTACGGCGCGTTCGTCCTCGGGCCCGCCGAGCGCGTGCCCGGCGGCCTTCGCCAGTGCCGCCCAGCCGTCGGCCAGGGCCAGCGCGCCGTCCGCACCGTCCGGGACTTCCTCGCACCACTCGGTGAGCAGGCTGCGGTGCCAGCGGTACGCGCCGGGGGCGGGATGGCGGGCGGCGAGCCGCTTGCCGTGCTTCTTGAGTGTGGCCGTTCCGGCGGCGTCCGGTCCCGCATCGAGGTGCGCCGCGACGAGCGCGGCCTCGTCGACCGGCAGTGCGTGCGCGCCCTCGGCGGCGCGGGCCTTCTCGAAGAAGGCGGCGGCGAAGCGGGCGCTGCCCGCGGCGGCCAGGATCCGCGCGCACTCCTCGTAGAACGGCGGCAGCAGCTCGGGCGCGTGCGTCTCCAGGTCGTCGCCGGTACGGGTGAGCGCGGTGCGTGCGAGGCCGGGCTTGCGGGCGGCCAGGCCGCGGGCGGCCCGCAGGTCGGTGTGCGCGGCCAGGATGCGGGCGCGGTGCGCCGGGTACCGGTGCAGGGCGGACGCGAGGAAGCCGAGCGGGCCCGCGTGCACCGTGCCGACGCCGGTCTCCGCCACCGGGTCCAGGTCGTACAGCGACTTCTCGGCCTTGTCGCCGTCGACGGCCGCGCGCCGGACGAGTTCGACGACCGGCTCGTCCAGGACGGAGTGTTCGTAGCGGATAGCGACGCACGTGTCCTCGTCGGAGCCGGCGGGCGGGCTCGGCAGCACCGCCCCGGCGCGCAGCAGCACGTCGCGGGTCGGGGCGGCGATGCCGGAGGGCACCACGGTGCCGGGCTCGCCTTGGTGGGCGTCGCAGTAGCGGGAGTACGCCTCGGCTGCCTCCACCATCGGCTCCGTCTCCTCCACGGTGCGGTCCGCGTACAGAGCCATGAGCATGCGGATGCCCTCGGACCAGGCGATGTCGCCGATCTCCCGGCCGCCCGCGGTGAAGCTCAGCTCGTCCATGTAGGCCGGGCTCATCGGCCCGCTCCAGTGCAGGTCGATCTCGATGCCGAGCGGCTCGGGCGCGTGCACGGTGAACCGCGCCTCGTCCCCCTTGATGCGCCCGCCCAGCTCGTGCACGCGGCGCTCGAACACGGCGCCGCTCTCGTACCAGGCATTCATGTATCCGAAGGTGTTGACCACGCCGAACGTACGATCCATGCTCGCGGGACGCGTCCACACCTCGCGGCGGACCTGCTCGACAACCTGCGTGAGGCCCCGTCCCCGCCAGATGGGCAGCTCGTCGCCGAGCAGCAGCGGGTGCGGGATCGCGAAGGCGTCCGCGCCCGTCCACGCGCCCTCGCGCAGGAGCGCACAGCGGGCGAGGTCGGGCGTGCCGTCGACGATCGGGGCGATGACCAGGTCAGTGAGCGTCTCGCGCCACACCGGGTCGTCCCACACGGCCGCGAACACCGCGGCCGGGACGGGCAGCGACCGTACCATCCAGGACTCGACCCGGTCGTGCACCGCCCGCGCGTGCTCGCCGAGCCGGTCGCAGAGGGCGGCGAGCCGTACCGCGATCGGATCCTTCCTGACGTTGGCGGGCACCTTGGCCAGCACGCGGCCCGCGGCCGTCCGGCAGGCGAGCACCGGCCGCCGCGTCCCCTCGACGGTGAGCTCGTGGCCCGTCGCAATCCCGATCCATCTCATGGCGCCATTCTTGATCATCCCTAGGACATTCCGCTGTTGATCTCCCGGAGCAGCAGCGGGGTCTCTCGGAAGGGAAGGGACCCTCTCCGAGGAGCGGAAGAACGGATACCTGGCGCGCGTTCGTGGACGCCGATCAGGGATTGACCGGGCGGAAAACATGATTCATAGTCACGTTATCCCGCTCGATCAGGAAGGATGGTGAGACAGAGCCGTGCGACTGTTACGTCATGTGGCTGCCCGCCTCGTCGGCAAGGTCCGAGTCAGCGGCAGATACATCTACTGGCCCTACCACCACGGTAAGTAAGTAAGCCCAGCCAGTTGGACACGGCACGCCCACCAGGGCCTCGCGGTCACTGGCTGATGGGCAATGCGGTCGACTACGACAAGGACCGCATCTCTTTTCTCCGCCGCCATCATCATGACTACGGCGACGTGTTCTCCTTCGACGACCGGGTCGTCTTCACCATCGACCCCCGGCTCACCCATCAGGTTCTGACGGCCACCAACCGCGACTACGTCACGGAGTTGGCACCGTTCGCCGGCTCGTCGGCGCTGCACGGCGCCGCCGAGATGATCAACCCGTGGATGGGGGCGCGCCGCGCGGTGCGCCCCGCTCTCGGCGATGACGCGGTGGCGGGCATGGACGGCCGGATCGTCGCGATCCTGGACGCCGTACTCGACGCGACGGCGGGCCGTACGGTCGACGTGCTGCCGGTGATGCTCGACTTCGCCGGGCAGGTCGTGGCCGATCTGTGCCTCGGCGAGGACGCCGCGGGCATCCCCGAGCTGCTCGCGGCCAACCACGCGGCGTTGCTCCCGTTCGAGAGCGCCGAGTTCCAGCTTCCCGCGTGGGTACCGTCGCCGCGCAACCGCCGGTTCTTCCGTGTCCACCGCCGCACGGTCGAGGCGTTGACCCGGTTGGTCTCCGCCAGACGCGCCGAGCCCGCCCGGCGACGGCATCGGGACCTGCTCGACGTCCTGCTCGGAATCCCGCACGGCTCCCATCCGGCAACCACCGAAGACCCGGCTACCACCGAGAACTCGGCAATGGGCGACAAGTCGGTGGTGACCACTCTGTGGAGCATCCTGGTCGGTGGGCACGGCGTGCCCGCTGCGGCGTTGACCTCCATAGTCCGTGAGCTCGCGATCCGCCCACGTCTGGCCGCCGCCCTCGCGGAGGAGGCAGGCGCGTCGGTGGGGGCCGGATGCCCATGTGCTCGTCTTCCGCTGGCCGAGGCGGTGGTCAAAGAGACTCTTCGGCTGACTCCCCCTGCCTGGATGATGACCCGGGTCGCGCGCACCGCCGTCACGTTCGGCGAGTGGCGGTTGCGGCCGGGAGATGAGGTGCTGACCACCCCGTACCTGATCCATCGCGACCCTCGCTGGTGGTCTCACCCGGACGAGTTCGATCCGTCTCGATGGGACACCGCCCGCCCGGCGCCCGGGACCTACATACCGTTCGGCGCCGGGCCTCGCTACTGTCTCGGCTCGGCCGCGGCGATGCGTCAGCTCACCCTCGCCACGTCCCGTATCGCCCAGCGTTTTCACGTACACGCGCCGAACGCGGAGGCCGCGGAACCCGAGTTCTGCGGGCGCCTCGCACCGGCGGGCCTGCGCGCCGCGTTCCTCCCGGCCGACCTGCGCGCCGAATTCCGCCCGAACCGGCCTTAAGCCTTCCGACCGGCTTTGAGCTTTCCGACCGGCTTTGTACCTTGACGAGTCAGGTGTCTATGGGGCGCGCGAGGCCGCGTTCTTCGCGGCGGAGCGTTCGAAGGAGGACCCTGGCGGAGCCAGCTCGGGCGTGGCGGAGTCCGTAACGGCCGGTTGCTCTTCGGTCTGCCGCTCCGGCGAACCGGTGGTGTCCACGGCTGTCTGCTGTTCGACCTGCCGCGCCGGCGAGCTGGCGGTGTCCACGGTCGGCTCGCTTCTCGCGGAGCGCTCGAAGAAGCGCAGCAGCTCCACGGGTAGCGGCATGACCAGCGTGGAGGTCTTCTCGGCCGCCACCTCCACCACGGTCTGCAGCAGCCGCAGCTGAAGCGCGCCAGGCGCCTCGGTCATGATGGCCGCGGCGTCGGAGAGTTTCCGCGCGGCCTGGAACTCCCCGTCCGCGGTGATCACCCGGGCCCTGCGTTCCCGCTCGGCCTCGGCCTGGCGGGCGATGGATCGCTTCATGCCCTCGGGCAGATGGACATCCTTGATCTCCACGCGGTCGATGTGGATGCCCCAGCCGAGCGCCGGGCTGTCGATCATCAGCGCCAAGCCCTTGTTCAGCTGCTCGCGGTTGGACAGCAGGTCGTCCAGATCGCTCTTGCCGATGATCGAGCGCAGTGAGGTCTGCGCCACCTGCTCGATCGCGAACAGATAGTCCTGTACCGCGATGGCCGCCCGCAGCGGCTCCACGACGCGGAAATAGGCGACGGCGTCGACCTGAACGGAGACGTTGTCACGGGTGATGCCCTCCTGTGTGGGCACCGGCATCGTGACAATCTGTACGTTCACCTTCTTCATCCGATCCACGGCCGGAATGAGGAACGTGATTCCAGGCGGGCGGACCTCCCGCTGAGCCCTGCCGAGGCGGAAGACCACACCGCGCTCCACCTGGTTGACGACCCTGATGGCGCTGACGGCTACCCAGACCGTCAACAGGACGATCAGCCCGAGCACGATATTGATGATCATGGCGTGCCCCTTCCAGCTCAAGGCTAGATCCGGGGACGCACCTGTCAGGCAAGGAAGGCGTCAAGTCCTGGTCAACGGCACGAACAAAGCTCAGAGCCGGCTCGCCCGCGCGTCGTGGTGGAGCAGGTCGGCCAGGCGGCGGATGTCGGCACGGATCGCCCGCCTCAGCAGCCACCCCAGCACCGGCTCCAGCAGCCTCTCAGAGGCGGCGCGCGGGGCGACGCGTACGTGGAAGGCGAAGCGGCACCGGTCCTTGCCGAGTGACACGACGCTCCTGCCCCCTTCGGCGTCGATCCCCGAGGTGGTGCGCCAGTCGAACGAGCGCCCTGGCTCGACCCCGGTGACCTCCCCTCCGTTGCGGTAGGTCCGGCCCGCGAACCGCATCACCTCCGCGGTGGTCGTGCCCACCCGGACGATCCCGCCGGGGCGCGGAGCCATCGTCTCGACGCCCTTGCGCCAGCGCGGGTCCTGCCCGTAGTCGGCGACGACCGCCCACACGGCCGCGGCCGGGCGGGAGATCTCGCCGTACTCTCGCACTTCGATCACCCGGTGATGATACGGCGGCGGCGGAGCCCGAGGAGGGTGACGGCGCGCAGTCGTCGCTCTCCTCGGGCGTCACCTATGGCTCAGTTCGTCCGGCTCAGTTCGGCGGGATCATTCCGTTCTTGGAGACCGGTACGGCCAGCTGCACGGCGCCGGTCAGCATGGCGTTCTCGGCCGGCAGGTTCGCCAGCACCGGATTGAGGTGTTTCAGGGTCAGCGACACCGGCGTGATGGTCGAGGCGGTGATGTCGAACTTCTCCAGGTCGACCCACCGCACGATGTTCATCACGTCCGCCGGAATGTCGTCACCGGACTTCTGCACCGGCACGCAGAGCTGGCGGGCGGCGGTGACCCGGGCGTCCGAAGGCGGGATCTGGTTGGTCAGGACAGGGTTGAGCTGGGTGAGGACAAGGCCGACGTTCATGGCCGGGTTCGGGGTGTGGGCGTAGCACAGCAGGTCGATGTGGGAGATGAGCCGTACGACGTCCGGGGCGGGCACCACGCCGTTCTTGGAGATCGGGACGCACAGATGCTGGGGCACGTTCAGGACGACCCCGATGCCCGGTACGTTCTGCAGCACCGGGTTGAGGTGGCGCAGCGCCAGGTTCAGGTTGAGCGAGGGGCCGGTGACCCGGTAGCACGACAGGTCGACGAACCTGATGAAATCGAGGACGCCCGGCGGCGGGATCACGTTGTTCTTGGCCACCGGGACGCACAGTTGCTCGCGCTGTCCGAGCGTGACCTGGAGGTTCGGCTGATTGGCGAGTACGGGGTTGAGGTGCCGCAGCTTCAGGGTGGTGGCGGGCGGTTGGTACGGGGTGGTTTTGAAGCATTCCAGGTCGAGGTTCGTCACGAATGCATTCGGCGTCGGCAGGGCCAGGGCCTGCGCGGGCGGCGCGACGAGGAAGGCCACGACGAACAGGGCGAGGCCGGCGGCCAAGAGACGTCGTACGAGGTTTTTCGCGCGGCGTTGTGGTGCGACCGTTCCGTCCATAAATAGCGCTCCATTCCGGTAGACGGTGCCTCGACTGTGCGCCCGCGCGACCGGCCCAACAAGGCTCGTGACCGCTTTTTGCCATAATGGTGAAACGACCGGGGAAGATGAAAAGACCGGCCCATTTTCGGCCAGAAATATCCGGCCTATTCTTCGCGTATTCAATAGCACCCGCGAATCAGCTAAGCGGCCGACCGACCTTGCGGAGCACCACGCCGAGCAAGCGGTCCGTCGTCAGATATCCGGAGCGGCGGGAGTCGTACGAACGGTCCGCGTTGTCCCCCAGCACGACCAGGTGCCCGGCTGGCACGTGAGTACCCGGCGCGGTCCGCAGCGCGGGCACCGTGTCCCTCGGTATCGGGTCACCCGGGACGGCCGCGACGCGCTTGACGATCCAGCCCGTGCCCGCCTCGTCCGCTAGCGACCCTCCCACCGCGCCGGCGCGCGGCCCTCTCGCCGCTCCAGCGCGCGACCCTTTCACCACTCCCGCGAGCACAACGACCTGCCCGGTACGCAGTGAACGGGGTGATGTCCGCCGGACGACCAGGCGCTCGCCCGGCCGATACGTCGGCAGCATGCTCTCCCCATGAACGGTCACCACCACATACCGCCTGCGCAGCCACAGGATGATGACGAGCATCACCACGGCGACGCCGGCGAGCGCGCCGATCAACGCCCCACTCCCGTCGGATGAACCTCGTCCCTGGAAACCGGGCTGACCTCGTCCCGGTAACCGGTGGCCTGCCGGGTGAACAGCCGCGCGTACGTCCCCCCGTCCGCCAGCAGGGCCGCGTGCGTGCCCTCCTCGGTGACCACGCCGTCGGCCAGCACCACGATCAGGTCGGCGTCGCGGACCGCGCCGAGGCGATGGGAGATCACCACGCTGGTGCGCCCGGCCCGCAGGCTGGCGAGCTGGCTGTGCACCTCGTACTCGGCCTCGGGATCCAGCCCGGCGCTGGGCTCGTCGAGGATCATCAGATCGCGGTCGCGGCGCAGGAACGCCCGCGCCAGCGCCACCCGCTGCCACTGCCCGCCCGACAGCAGCACGCCCGCCCCCTCCTCGCCTTCCTCCTCCGGGGTGAATTGGCGGCTCAGGAGCGTGCCATAGCCGTGCGGCAGCGCCGCGACGGTGTCGTGGACGCCGGCGTCGCATGCCGCGCGTTCGACGCGCGTCCGGTCCTCGGTGGCGGCCGGGTCGCCCAGCGCGATGTTGTCGGTCGCCGTCATCTCGTAGGCCACGAAGTCCTGGAAGACCGCGCCGATCCGGGCGCGCAGCGCCTCCGGCGCCACGTCGCGAAGGTCCACGCCGTCCCACAGGATCGCGCCGCGCGTCGGGTCGTAGAAGCGGCACAGCAACTTCACCAGCGTGCTCTTGCCGCCGCCGTTACGGCCGACCAGCGCGACCGTCCGGCCGTGCGGGATGAACAGGTTGACGCCGCGCAGCACCCACGGATGGTCGTCGCTGTACCTGAACCAGACGTCCCGCAGTTCGATGCCCCGGCGCAGCGGCGCGAGCGGCCTGGGCTCGCCCGGCGCCGGCAGGTCGGGGCCCGCGGTCACGATCGTGACGTGATGGTGGAACGTCAACAGCTGTTCGTAGGCCATCACGCCGGCCGACACCATGACGTTCAGCGCGGCCTGCACACCGGCGACGGCCGCCACGAACATCGACACGTCGCCCACGCTGAGCTGCCCACGGCCCGCCGCGAGGATCGTCCAGACGAGTCCCACGCCGGCCACGGCCGCCGACGTGCCCGACAGGCTCGCCTGTACGAGGAACTCCCGCCGATCCATCCGCCGGCGAGCCACGTTGGCGGTCCGCAGCTCGGCCAGCATGCGCAGGCGCAGGAACGCGCCGAGGTCGAACAGGCGGATCTCCTTTGCGGCGTCCGCGGTCGACATCAGGTGCGCGTAGAACAGCTCCCGCCGCTCGGCCGGCCCGATCCGCCACATCATCGCGACCCGCTGCCGCGACAGCCGTAGCTCGATGAGCAGCGCCGGTACGGCCGACAGCAGGACCAGGACGGTGAACGCGGGACTGATCAACGCCAGGGAGCCGACGAACCCGACCACGGTCACCGTGCTGCGCGCGGCGGAGCACGCGGTGTCCACCAGCCTGCCCGGGTTGCTCGCGCTCTGCTGGGCCAGGCGCAGCCGGTCGAGGAAGGCGGGGCTCTCGAACGGGGCCAGTCCCGTGAAGCGGGTCACCGCCGCGAACAGCTCGTCCTTGGCGCGCTGTGCCGCCCGGCGGTCCACCTCGGCTCGCAGATAGTGCGCGGCGTGCGTCGCCGCCACGGCGGCCGTCGTCACGACGGCGATCGTCACCGCCAGGCCGAGCAGCACAGTGGTCCGGCGGTCCGCCAGGCCGTCCAGCACGGCCTTCGTCAGCCAGGCCAGGGCGATCGGGGCGACCGCGCCCACGAGCGTGACCGCCAGATATCCGAGGACATGGGCCGGCGCCGAGCGCCACACCATCCCGGCGGCCCGCAGCCCGCATCCCGCCAGGACCCGGGGCGCCGGCGCCGTCCCCGGCCGGCGACTGCTCACGCCGGCTGCTCTTCGGCCTGCCGCTCCGACGAACCGACGGTGTCCACGGCCGAGGAACCGACGGTATCCACGGCCGGCGAAACGGCGGTGGACACGGTCGGCGAAACGGCCGGCAGCCGAGAGATCCGGGGTGCCCTGGCAAGCAGCTTGCCGCCCTCGGCCACCTGGAAGAAGGTCGGGAACGACTGGACCCGGAACGCGTTGGCGACCCCCGAAGGCGCCTCCTCCACGACCACCTGGGCGACGGGCGACAGCTTGGTGACCAAGGACGCGGGATCACCCGAGCGTCCGTCGACCACCGCGAGCACCCGCGACCGGTCCTGCCCCGCCGCCCAGGAGACCACCTCGGGAAGCTGCTCGTGGCAGCCTTGGCAGTCCGGCGACATGAACGCGACGACCGTCCCCTCGGGCAACAGGTTGCGCGTGACGCGGGTGCCGTCCACGGTCGTCGCGTCGAAGTCACCGACGACCTCTCCGACGGACAGACCGTCGCCCGCTCCGGCCAGGACGCCCGTGCCGACGGCTTCGTACAGCGCGTCGATCAGCTTCGTCTGCTCCCGGAGCCGCCGGATGACGCCGAGGGTCAGCAGCAGGTCCAGCAGACACAGGGCGCCGACGAGGACCACGATGGCGATCAGGTAAGGCACTAGACATCTCCGTGTCGAAAGCTCATGAGGGTGTGCCCGGCCGCGGCCGACCACCGCCGGGCACCGGTCATCGCGGCGTACTCGTCACCGTGAAGGCCCGCGCGCTACCTGAGCGGGCTCGGGAACGAGTGGTTACGAGCAGAAGACGACGCTCTTGCAACCGCCGCACGACACGTGACCGTTCGGGTAGTAGCAGCAGTACTTCGCGGTGAATGCGGGGAACTTGCAGCACTCATAGGCGCAGTCGGCAGCCCGGGCCACAGTGTGGGGCGCGACCAGCTCAAGGAGCCGGTCGGCCGTTCTGGTCACGACGCGCATCGAACCTCCATATCGGCGGCGGTCCCGGCGGGCCATCGCCCGGCCGGCACGGCGGAGCACGGCCGGCCCACGCCGACCGTCCCGCCGCGCCTCGCAGCCTGCACCCGGGCTCTGAGCGATTTCTCAACGAATTCTTAACGGCCCACCGAGAACCGGGCTCACCCCTCCTGGTCGTGGGCCGCGATGCGGGCGCGTACCTTGTCGGCCTGCGCGTCGCCGAGGGCGTCGTAGCATTCCGCCGCCCGCTTCCAGGCGTCGAGCGCGGCGGCGGTGTCGTCGGCCCGCAGGTGCGTCTCGCCCAGCCGGACCAGCGTCTCGGCGGCCGGGTGGAGGTCGTCGCAGCCGCGCAGCAACTCCACCGCCCGCTCGTAGGACGCCACGGCCTGCGCGAAGTCGCCCTTGGCCGCCAGTACGACGGCGATGCTGTCCCAGGTGTGGCCCTCGCCCTGGGCGTACCCGAACTCGGCCAGGATGCGCTGTGCCCGGCGGCAGTCGGCCAGCGCCTGGTCGTACTCGCCGACCTGGGCCCGCAACCAGCCTGCGTTGTTCAACGCCCGCGCCTCGCCGATGGCATCGCCGGCCTGCCGGAACAGCTCCCGCGCGCGCAGCGTGTGGCCCAGTTGTCCGGCGGGTCGCACCCGGTTCAGCGAGACCGTCAGGCCCAGGTGGACGTGCGCCTCCAGGACCGGCTCGTCGAGGTCGCGATGCAGCTCGATCGCCCGCTGGAAGTGCTCGATGGCCGCCAGGTCGCGGCCGAGCCTGACATGGGCGCGCGCGACGCAGTTGTGGCACCGGGCCTGGGCCAGCCGGTCGCCGAGCCGCTCGGCCGCCTCTAACGCCACCGCCTGAACGCCCAGCACCTGCTCCCATGGGCCGCGGCGCTGCATGAACTCCGAGAACGCCCACGCCAGCTGCCACACGTGCCGGTCCAGCCCGGCCTCGGTCGCCTCCGTCAGCAACGCGGGCAGTGCCACGGACTCGTCGGCGTACCAGCGCAGGGCCTCCGCCTGATCGGCGAACCGCTCCGTCACGACACCGCGCGCCCGTGGTTCCAGCTGGAGTTTCTCGCGGTGCGGGTAGCAGACCTCGCTGGCCGCGCACGCCGAATGCAGGTAGTGGTCCAGCAGCCGCCTCGTCGTCCCCCGCCGTACCGTCCGGCTGTCGGCGGCCCGCTCCTGCTCCGACGCGTACACGCGCAGCAGGTCGTGCAGGTGCAGGCGGCCGGGCGCGCGGAGGTCGACCAGGTTGGCGCGGTCGAGCCGCGCGGCCAGCTCCCGGGTGCGGTCCACCGGCAGGGCGGCCAGGCTCGCCGCCGCGGCGAGCGACACGTGCGGCCCGGGGTGGCGACCGAGGCGCCGGAACAGCCGGATCGCGGGCTCGGGCAGGTCCCGGTACGAGCGCCCGAACACTCCGCGCAGGTCGATCGCCGGGTCGCTGTGGGCGAACGGCTCCAGGTCGGCGCCGGGCCGCGCGAGGTCCGCGGCGACCTCGGCCAGCGGCAGGTCGGTGTGCCGCGCCAGCTGCGCCGCGACGATCGCCAGGGCCAGCGGCAGCCGGCCGCACCGGCGAATGATCAGCGCGGTGGCCTCGGGCTCCGCCGCCAGCCTGGGCTCGCCCAGCCGCGCCGCCAGCAGGCGGTAGGCGTCGTCGTCCGGCAGGACGTCCAGGCGTACCAGGGAGGCGCCCGAGGTGACCGCCAGGCCGGTCAGCTCGGCCCGGCTGGTGATCAGCGTCAGGCACCCCGGCGCGCCGGCCAGCAGCGGGCGTACCTGCTCGGCGCCGCGGGCGTCGTCGAGCACGACGAGGACCCGCCGGGAGGCCAGCAGGCTGCGGTAAAGCCCGATCCGGGCCTCGACGTCCGACGGGATCTGGGCTTCCGGGATCGCGAGCGCGCCGAGGAAGCGGGGCAGCACCACGGCCGCGTCGGCCGGGTCGACCGTGCTGAGGTCGGCGTACAGCTGCCCGTCCGGGAAGCGGTCGCGATTGAGGTGCGCCCAGCGCAGCGCGAGCGACGACTTGCCCACTCCGGGCGGTCCCGAGATCGCGCAGACCGCCGCGCTCGCCGGCCGGTCGCCGGTCGCTGCCTCGGCCAGCCGGTCCAGCTCCGCCGCCCGCCCGACGAAGCCCCTCAGGTCGACCGGCAGCTGGGCCGGGACCACGTGCGTGGTCTCGGCCACGTCGCCGGAGCGCAGCAGCATCCGGTGGACGCGCCGTAATGCCGTACCCGGCTCGACGCCCAGCTCGTCGGCGAGCGTCCGGCGTACCCGGGCGAAGTGCGCCAGCGCCTCGGCGGTCCGCCCCCACGTGTGCAGCGCCTCGATCAGCGCGGCCGCCAGGAGTTCGTCCAGCGGGTGTTCGTCGGCCAGCGGCGTCAGCGCCGCCACGGCGGCCGCGGCGTCGCGGCCGGTCACCGTACGCGCCCACCGCAGCATGGTCGCCTTGCGCTCGTCGCGCAGCCGGTGACGGGCGCGCTCGGCCCATTCACCGGGCAGCCCGGTCAGCGGGTCGCCGCGCCACAGCGCAAGAGCCTCGCCCAGCAGCGGCGCCGGGTCCGGCTCGGCCATCGCCTGATAGGCGAGGCTCCGGCAGCGCGACACGTCCACCGCGGACTCGTCCACGTCGAGCAGGTAGCCGCCGGTCCGCTGGACGACGGCGCCGTCACCGGCCAGTACGTCGCGGCGGATGCGAGTGATGATGGTGTACAGGGTGCGCCGCGCGCCGGGCGGAACCTGCTCGCCCCAGACCCGGGCGAGGAGCGTCTCGACGGACACGACCCGGCCGACCTCCCACGCGAGCGCGGCCAAGGCGAGCGCGACCTGCGGCGGCCGTACGGGGTTGGTCTGGCCCGAACGCTCCACCTCGACGGGTCCGAGCAACCGAATCAGCACGACGGTCTACTCCCTGCTCGTGGATCTTCGAGCGTAACGAGGCCCCTCTTGCTGGATCCGCTCGCCCGTGGCTACCTTGTGATCATGCAGTACGTCGACGTGGCGAGCAGACTGCTGCTGCTCACGATGTTCACGCTCGCGCTGGTGGGCAAGGTGTCCAGCCGCCGGGCCTGGGACGAGTTCGTCGTGTCGGTCGGCGCGATGGGGCTGGTCGGCGGCGTGAAGGTCCCGGCGGCGGTCGCCACGGTGGTGGCGGAGGGCGGGGTCATCGTGCTGGCCGCGGTTCCCCTTCGCTGGGCCGGATCGGCGTCGTTCGTCCTCGCGGCCGGGCTGCTCGGGTGTCTGGCCGTCGCCGTCGCGCTGGTCGTCCGGAGGGGCAACAAGGTGGCCTGCCGCTGCTTCGGCCCCACCCAGACGCCCTTGGGCGTAGAACACGTGGTGCGCAACGTCGTGCTCGTCGTGATCGCCCTGCTCGGGCTGGCGGGGTCGCTGGTGAGCGGGTCCTTCGACCCGGCGCTCAGCGTGGTGGTCGGCGTTTTCGGCGCTGTTCTGGGGCTGCTGTTCGCCCGATGGGACGATCTCGTCTCGTTGCTGGCGCCGTCGTGATCAGTGCGGGTGATTGATCGCCGGGGTCCGTCGCTACTCTGAGCGAGATGGACATCCAGCAGCTCCGTTACTTCGTGGCCGTGGCCGGGGAGCTCCACTTCGGGCGCGCCGCCGAACGGCTCCACGTGACGTCGTCCCCGCTCAGCCGCCGCATCCGGGAGCTGGAGAAGGAGCTCGGCAAGGATCTGTTCGACCGGGGCTACCACCAGGTCGAGCTGACCGCCTTCGGGCGGGCGTTCCTGGAGCCGGCCCGCGACGTGCTGGCCCGCTTCGACGCGCTGGCGGACCTCGCGGCCGGGCCCGCCGTCGTCGCCCCGGCCGTGCGGGTGGGGGCCACGCCGCTCGCCCCCACCCAGGTCCTGGACCTGGTGCTGGAGACGTTCGCGCGGGTGAGTCCCGGGATCGAGCTGCCGGTGAGCCTGGAGCCCTCGGCGGGGCTGCTCGCCCTGCTGGCGGCGCACCGGCTGGACATCGCCGTCGTCCACCTGCCTGTGGACGCCCCCGGCCTCGACAGCCTGGCCCTCGCCGAATACAGCTTCGCCATCGCCATGCGGGCCGACGACCCGCTGGCCGGCCGTACCCGGCTCACGCTCGGTGACCTGGCCGACCGGCAGATGCTGCTCACCTCGTTCAAGGTGCACCCGCTGGTGATGAAGGGGTTGCGCGACCATCTGCGCGAGGGCGGGGTCACCCGGATCCGGGAGATGCCGCACAGTGACGTCGTACAGATCGCCGCGCACATCACCCACTCGCGCGCTCTGTCCCTGATAACGCCCAACACGATCGCGGGCCGCGTCCTGACCGAGTCCGGGCTCGTCCTCGTGCCGCTGGACGACCCGGACCTGCACTTCCGGCTCGGCGTGGTCTGGCCCGCGGGCGCGACGGATCGCGGCGGCCCGCTCGCGAGCGTCATCACCGCCCTGCGCGAACGCGCCGCCGACCCGCTCACCATCCTCTGACCGGACCTCGGCCGGGCCGGTGCCCGGTCAGAGCGGCAGCGGGATGCGATCGACGAACCAGTACAGGCTGACCGCCACGATGGGGACCGACAGCGCGACCACCCCCCAGCGGGCGGCGGGCGTGCGGCGCAGCAGCACCAGCAGCGGGAAGAGCACGGCGATGATCGCGAGCTGCGCGGCCTCGATGCCGAGGTTGAAGCTCAGCAGCGACAGGAGCAGCTCCCACGATCCGCTCTGGTCGATGTCCAGCGCGCCCGCGAAGCCGAGCCCGTGCACCAGCCCGAAGGCGAACACGATGGGCAGCCGCCATCTGCCCAGCCGGTCCTCGCCCCGGCCCAGGAGGTTGGCGAGGGCCACGACGATGATCGAGCCCGCGATGATCGGCTCGACGATCTGGCCGGGAACGTCCACGACCCCCATCGCCGCCAGCAGGAACGTGATGCTGTGGGCGGCGGTGAAGGCGGAGGCCGTGATGACGACGTCCCGCAGGCGGCGCGCGCCGATGAGCAGCGCGAGCAGGAAGAGGACGTGGTCCAGGCCGAACAGCAGGTGCTCGGTGCCGAGCAGGAAGAACTCGCCGATCTGGTTCGGCGCCGGATGCTCGCCGACCTTGAGCGTCGGGTTCGCGGCGGCCAGGACGGCCGAGCCCTTCTCGCCGTCGACGTCGTAGCGGACGATGGTCTTCGTACTGTGGACGAAGCTCTCGGCGTCGGGGAACAGCGCGCTGGAGATCGCGTGCGCTCCCCCGCCGTCGCCCTGGCAGGCGTAGGCGTAGGTCAGCACGGCGAAGGCCACCTTGTCGCGCAGGCGTATGTCCGCCGCGCCCACCTGCGTGGGCGCGCACGGTTTGTCCTCGTACGCCACGTCGAAGCGGCGCGTGACGTACGTGGTCACGGCGTCGCGGTTGATCGTGAGCTGGCGAAGCTGCTCGGCCCGTTCCTTCGCCTCGTACGCCTCCGCGTAGAGCCAGGCCGACTTCATGAGCAGGTCGTACTCGAGGTCGAGCACGACTTTGACGTTCGTCCCCGTGCCGGTCACCTCGGTCTGGGCGGTCGTCGTGACGTCGTGCGCCGCCGCCGGGGCGGGACGCGTCAGGCCGGCCAGCACGCCACCTAGGACGACGGCGAGGACGAGCGTGGCCAACCGCCGCATATGGGGCATGTCTCGTGTCTCCAAGAGGGGGATGCCGCCCCGGACCAGGTCCGGGGCGGCGGCTGGATCAGCGGTTGAACCAGTGGTACATGGGCGAGTCAGGTCCCCACTTGCCCGGACGGCCGTCCTTGTCCTTCGTGACGAAGACGCTCGGCTCGGAGGCGGTCACACCGCCGCCTGCCGAACGCGCCGTGACGAACCAGGCGTAGGCCGTGTCGTCCTTGAGCCGGTCCCAGGTGACCGAGGCCACCTCGCCCGACGTCACCGTGCTCTTGCCGATGATCCGGCTGGGCTTGTAGAGCGCCAGGGAGTCGGTCTGGAAGCTCGTCGTACGGGAGGTGAGATCGACCGGCAGCACCATGTTGTCCTCCTTGCCGTTGTAGCGGCGCAGCGGATCGAACTCGGTGGCGCCGAAGTCGTTGAGCAGCGGCGAGTAGGTGTCCACGCTCAGCTCCGCCCGCTTGACGTTGAACGACAGCAGCCGGAAGAAGCTCGCGCCGAACTGGAGCTGGTCGTCCGGCTTGTACCCGCCGATCTCGGTGAGCCCGAGACGGTCGGCCGAGACCGTGTAGAACTGGTAGTCCGCCAGCAGTTCGACGACGCCGTTGCCGACCTGGCCCACCTTCGGCTTCACGTTGGTGCCCACGCCGTGCTCGTGACCGGCGAGGATCAGGAAGACGTTCGGGTTCTTCTCGACCACGGTCTTGTACAGCATCGAGCCGTCGGGCGCGGAGAATCCGGCGCCGCGCCCGTCGGGGTTGGTGCTCGGCACGAGGTAGTCGTGGGAGAGCAGGATGCCATTGCGGCCCGGGAACTTCTTGAAGATGGAGTCGGCCCATTCGGCCTCGTCCCTCGTCACGCCGTACGACAGGCCGACCACGACGAAGTCCAGCCCACCGGCGGAGAACAGGTCGTAGTGGTTCTGGTTGTCGCCCTCCTTCCACGGCCCGCCGTACTTGGCGTGCTGCCAGCCCTGGGAGGCGTCCTGGTACCGGTTGGGGCCGTAGTACTTGTTGTAGATGGCCTCCGGTCCCTCCTCGGTGCCGGACTGGTTGTCGTGGTTGCCGGCGATCACGCCGTTGGGGATGTTCGCCTCGTCCAGCACGCGCTGCTGCTTCGACGACACCTCGAACTCGCCCACGACCTGCTTCTGCGTGGCCTCGTCGGCGGGCTTGCGGATGTTGTTCTCGATGATGTCGCCGGTGTGCGCGACGTACGAGATCTTGCGCTGGTCCTTGTTCGCCTTGATCCAGTCGACGATGCCGGAGTAGGCGCGCTCCCACACCGCGCGCTCCTCGGGCGTCTCCTGTTCCACCGCGCCCTCGGAGATGTACTGGGTGTCGGTGAAGTGGACCATCGAGAAGTCGTAGGTGGCGGGGTCGGCGAAGCCGTTGGGGTCGCCGGGCTCGATGTCGTCGGCGAACGGGTCCTCACCGGTCACCATGACGTGGACCTGCCGCTTGTCGATGTACTTGGTGTCGACCACGGCCGTGAGTGCGGTCTTGCCCGTGGCGGCGCCGCGGGCGCTCGTCAGCAGGTCCCACGCCTTGTCCTTGGTGTTCCACACCCGCAGCGCGACCAGGCGCTCGGGGTCGATGACGCCCTCCCACCGCAGGACCGGCGAGTCCACGTGCCCCTCGACCTGGACGTCGAACCGCTGATACGTGACGTCCTGGCCGGTGGGCGCGTCCAGTGTCTTGCCGTCGGCCGGGTCGAGCCCGTCCGTCCTGACGCGCTTCTCACCCGGAACCTGCAGGGTCGTGGGAAGGGTCTGGGTCGTGCCCTGGTACGCCTGGTCCGGCGCCAGGATCTTGGCCTCCGAGAACGTAGCCGTCAACCGGCCGCCATCGGGCTCGGCGACCTTCGCCGAGAGCTTGACCGGATCCGACACGTCGACACTTCCCAGCGCCGGGGTCAGCTCGGCGGGGACGTCCGGGATGCCCGCGGACTCGAAGACGACCTCGCGGACCGCGGTGTTGCCGAGGCCGTCGGCGCCGGTCACGGCCAGCGTGTGCTTGCCGGCTCGAAGACCGGGCCCCACCTTGGCGCCCAGTTCGATCGGCCGGCCGTCGAGCTTGACGTCCGGCCCGGACACGACGGCCGAGGCGTCCTCGAGCTTGACGTCCAGGATCACCGAGGCGGTGATCTTCTCGTTCGCGGCCGGGACGCTCTTGGCGACCTTCGGCGCCGAGTTGTCCGTGACCAGCAGGCGCGTGGCGGCCTTGCCCGCGGCCGAGGTGGCCTCCAGCGTGTGCTTGCCGTCCTTGATGGCCTTGGTGTCGAGGTCGGCGCGCAGGCCGCGGGCCTGGGCGTCCACGAGGAACTCCAGGTCGATCTCGGTCAGCGGGTTCACGTTGTCGCCGCAGTTGCCGTCGCCCATGCCGTACGAGGTCTTGACCATCTGGCCGGTCGCCGTGCCGCCCACCGGGGTGAGGGCGATGTTCGAGATCGCGAAGTCGTCGCGGTTGCTGCCGCACGAGGTCGGGAAGGTGCCGGCCACGAAGTCGATGGTGTTCCAGCCGGGCACCAGGAACTCGTTCGGGATCGTGAAATCGACGCGGCGGCTGACGAAGTCGCCGTCGAGCACGACCTTCTGGCCGTTGACGAGCAGGTAGTTCTGGTAGCGCGCCTCGATCGAGTTGGTGCCCACGTTGAAGCTGAGGGTCGCGTCGCCCGAGCCGAGCGTCTCGATGACGTGCACCGCCGGGGCGTCGATCGTGTAGCGCAGCTCGGCCTCGCGCAGGGCGCTCTGGTTGCTGCCGCAGGTGCCGTCGCCCATCTCGTACGACGACTTGATGTCCTGGCCCTTCACGGTGGCGCCGTCCAGGGCGAGGTCCAGGTTGGTGATCGTGAAGTCGTCGCGGCCGTTGCCGCAGGTCTCCTTGTAGTCCCCGGTGACGAGCTTGATCGTGTTGTCGCCCGGGACCAGGAACCTGGCCGGGACCGCGACGGTCACCCGCTGGTTCACCCAGGAGCCGCCCAGGTCGACGCGCTTGCCGTTGACGAGCAGGAAGTTGTCGTACTTGTCGTCGATCGAGTCCGCGCCCACGTCGAAACCGAGCTTCGCGGCGCCGTTGCCGAGCGTGGCCTTCGTGACGGGCTCGGCGCCGTCGACGGTGAGCGACTTGACGCCGCCCTCGCCGGTGGCCGGTACGTTCGCGAAGACCGGCTTGGTGCCCGCCACGAGCGTGCCGTCCGTGGGCATCAGCCGCGGCGCGCCGGCCGGGGCGTTGTTCACGGTCACCGTGTTCTTGACGCTCGCCCCGGCCGCGGTCGTGGCGGTGATGGCGTGCTCGCCGTTGGCCAGCGTCGTCGTGTCCAGCTCCGCCGCGAGACCGGTGGTGCCCTGCGGGTCGGCCTGGACGAAGAACTTGAGCGTGGCCCGCTTCAGCAGCGAGGTGTTCGTGCCGCAACTGCCGTCGCCGAAGGACAGGGTGTACGGGTTGTCCTCGCCGTCCGCGACCTCGCCGAGCAGTTCGAGGCCCACGTCGGACAGCACGAAGTCGTCGTAGTTGGTGCCGCAGGAGGACTGGACGGTGCCGACGACGATCTCAACGGTGTTCTCGCCCTTGACGAGCTGCTCGTTGGGGATGTCGATGGTGGCTCGTTCGTTCACGTAGTCGCCGATGTCGCTGCGGTGCGCGCCGTTGACGAGGACGTAGCTGTGGTACTGCGCCTCCGTGGAGTTGGAGCCCACGTCGAAGCGGAGTTTGGAGACGCCCACGGTCTTGGTGGCGTTGACCGCGGCGCCGTCGATGGCGAGTTTCGTGACGCTGTCTCCGGCCGCGACCGGGGTCGCGGCGACCTTCACCTTGCCCTCGAGGTAGGACCCGCTGATGGGAGTGAGCGTCGGAGGGCTCTGGGAAGTGGTCGGCGTCGGGGTGGGCCGTCCTCGGTCCGTTTCCGCCGGGCCCGGGTCGGCGTACGCCGCCGTCACGAGGCTGCTCACGAGTAGCGCCACGGCCGTGCCGACGGCGGCCAGGCGCCCCCGGCTCCGTACGCCGTCGAATAAATGTCTTGCTGCTGGCCGCATCAGGCGCAGTCCCTTCACTTGCATGCACGCACGGGCAACCGGCCAAGCCGGTTGCCCTCGAGCGGACACGTTGGAGGGCCCGTGTGAACGTTGTGCATAGAGAGGCTGACGGGAAGAAGAACTGTGCGTGCTCGCTGCCGCCGCCATCGGCCATGACCTGGTCGATCACCCGCTTCTACAAGGCTCACGCGCCGTGCTCGGACGGCGCGTGAGCCTTGCCTTGTAGAGGCGGGGCGGCTTACCAGTCGCCCTTGTAGAGCTGGCCGCGTACCGCGCCGCCCGGGAACGCGGCGGTGTGCAGGTTCGCGTACCAGTTCTTGGGCTTCTTCCAGATGCGGCGGGCCACCGCTGTAGAGGTGGTCGTGCTGCCGGCGATGCCGTTGACGCTGGCGGGCAGGCCCTTCTCGGCGGCGAAGAAGGGCACGACCACCGGCCCGTTCTTGCCCTTCGGGGCGCGGTGGATGTGCGCGCCGACCGGTGGCCCGACCCCCGCCCACGCGGCGGCGAACCACACCCGGTTGCCCTCCGGCTGGACCAGCCAACCGGCGCGCCCGTCGCGGTCGCCGACCTTCATGCCGGGTGCCGGTATCTCCTGGCGCCCGTCGGCCCGTGTGGTGAGCGTGGCGCCGAACCCGTGCGACAGCACCGACTCCAGCTCCACCGGGCGGATCCGGTACAGCTGGGCCCGTACGGCGCCGCCGCCGAACTCGGCGTTGTGCAGGTTGGCGTACCACTTGCCGGGATGGCTGACGATGCGGCTGAGCAGAGCGCCGTCCTGCACCTGGACCGTGCCCTTGACGGCGTGGAACGTGTTGGGCAGCGCCTCGACGAAGAACGGGACCCTGACGTCGCCGTTCTCACCCGCCTCGCCGCGGTGGATGTGGAACCCGCTGGGCGCGTCTACTTTGCTCCACCGGACGGCGTAGTCGACCCGGTTGCCATGGATGCGGAACACGGCGAGCGCGCTTCCGTCCGCGTCACCTACCTTCATGCCCTGGGCGGGCACTTCGTTCGCGCCTTTGAGCGACGCGGCCAGGTAAACGGGGGTGGTCGCTTGTGCGGAAATCGGGTTGAGCGAAGTGGCGATCAGTACGAGGGAGGCAGCAAGGCCGGGGACAATGAGGGTGCGCATGTTCATGATTACCCTTTCCGTTCTCTCTCGGCCTGGTACGGCTGCCTCCCTTGTGGGGTTCAACTGCGGATAAATGCGCATTCTCGGTGATATGCGGAAAAGATGGCATCGCAGTGGTGCTGACCTGAGGAAACATGGCGCCGAGCCGCCCCCGCCCGGACGGCCGGCTCAGTCCTGGCCCGCCACGTAGACGTCGCCGTCGGCCACGGTGACCTCGCGGGCGCTCGACGCTCCGGTGGCCAGGATCCTGGCCGGGTCACGGAAGCGGGTGATGAGCTCGATCCGCTGGACCGGCTTGGGAGTGGGGATCACGGTCTCGGGCGTCCACCGCCGGCCGTGCTCCAGCCGATGGGTCGCGATGCCGGACTGCCCGTCTACCGTCGTGTAGACCCGCCACGTGTCCGGCCCGATCTGCTCCATCTCCCTCGTACGCAGCCCGGTGGCCACCTCGCTGGTCTGCCAGCCGCGTGGCGTCCACACCGAGGCGAAGTCGTGGAATCCGAGGGCGTCGTCCCTGGTGAACCAGACCACGAACGGCCGGCCGTTCCGCAGCCAGCCGACCAGCTGGATGTAGTCGGGCGAGACGACGTCGGCCGGGCGCTCAAGTGGCGTCACCGCCACCTTGCAGGGCCCCTCCATCTCGTCGTTGGTCAGCTGCGGCCCGAGGTCGGTGCCGTCGGCGGCGTGGAAGGTCAGCGCGTTGGGGTCGAACCAGGCGTAGTGGATGTCCTTGTGGTAGTAGTCGTGCCGGTGCTGGTCCGGACCGCCACCGGCCAGCGTCCACACCAGGTGCACGCGCTCGGGCCACCGCTGGTACCTCAGCTGCCCGACGTAGATCTCGTTGAGGTTGTCCGCCCTGTCGGTCGAGCCGAGCACGTACGGCAGGCCAGTGAGCTGCTTGGAGCTCTGCCAGGTGACCCCGTGGTCGGTGGACCTCATGAACAGCATCGGCCGGTTGTCCGTCGGCGCGCTCGGATCCACGGTCCGGGTGGTCTCCCGGAAGAACACGAACAGGTGCCCGTTGGCCGCCTTGAACGGCATCGGATAGCTGGCCGCCGCGCCCTCCGCGACGACCCGGGAGCTCCACTCGCCGTCGATGGTGTGCGGCTGCGGGGACCTGGCGACCACGGTCTCGCCGTTGTGCATCCCGACGACCACCACGAGATGCCCATCGTCGGCCTGCACCATGGTCGGGTAGTTGTGGGAGTCGCCCCGCCCGTCGATGATCTTCAGCGGCGCCGACCAGCGGCCGTGGCGGAACGCCTGGACGTAGCTGTCCTCGTTCGTCCCGCCCCAGGAGACGAACGTCGTCCCCGCCTTCGGATCGTGGACTCCCCCCGCGACGGGCCGCCGGTCGGTCCTCGCCGCCACGCCGGTCGCGGCCGTCATGACCCGGAAAGTCACCGCCCGTGCCGCCGACGCCGGTCCGGGTAAGCCGCCGGCCAGCAGTGCGCTCCCGGCCAGGACGCCCCCGGCCTTCAGCAGGTCTCGCCGATCCATAGGGTGCCCCTCATCGTGAATAGATCGGAGGTATTAGGCACCAATGACGGTATTTCCGGCATGGAGAGCGGTCAAGGCCCTGTAAAGATCCGAGTTTCTGGCTTCTGCAACCGCTTGCCGGGCTACTGAAGCGCGTTCATGGTCGGCCAGGGACGCGAGCTTGGGCGCCCGCGTCCCTGGCCGCTGTTTCCCCAACGGGCACATCGGCCGGGGTGCCCGTGCTGTTCCTCAGCCTCAGCGGGCGCAGGTCGTCAAGCCGGGGCGCCAGCGGCAGGCGATGGCGGCGAACCCGCCCTCCGCCTTGACCTCCACCGGCAGTGTGCCGCCCTGCACCACGTGCGTCTCACGGACGAGCCCATCGGCACCGTCGCCGGTCACCTCGACCAGCCACCGGCCCCGCAGGAAGCCCGTCGGCACTTGCAGCATCCGGGCCGCCCCGGAGACTCCGGCGCCGATGAACCAGCGGTCGCCGCTACGCCGGGCCATCACCGTGTGGTCGGCCGGCTTGCCGGACAGCAGCCGCGTCTCGTCCCACACCGTGGGCACCTGGTCGAGGAAGCGCTCCGCCTCGGGCCGCGCCCGGTACGCCTCCAGCGACCCGGCCAGATTCTCCAGCCCCGACTCGAACACCACCGACAGCGCCAGCTCATGCGCGTCGGAAGTGGGCCGGCTGGGGCGCTGGAAGGCCATCGGCGTGTAGTCCATCGAGCCGATCTCGTTCCTCGTGTACGGCAGGGCCGCCAGGTGGCTGGTGGTCAGGTTCGACGACTTCTCCGCGCCATGCACGCCTTCCATGCTCATGACCTGGGGCCACGTGCGGTTGATCCCCTTGGGCACGGTCGAGCCGTGGAAGTTGACCATGAGCTGGTTGTCGGCCAGATCGCGCAGCGTCCCGTCGTACCACTGCAGCCGCTCCTGCGCCTCGGAGTCGATGAAGTCCAGCTTGACACCCTTGACGCCCCATTGACGCAGCAATCCGAAGCGCTGAACGCGCTTGTCGTGGGTGTCGAAGTCGGAGAATCGCAGCCAGGTCATGATGCCGACGCCGCGCGCCTTTCCGTACTCGACGAGCTCGGGTATCCAGGTGAATTCGGCCGTCCGATCCGTCCAGGCCCGCTCGCCGGTGACCGGATCGTCGTACCAGCCGGCGTCCACCAGCACGTACGGCCAGCGGTGTTGCGCGGCGTAGTCGACGAACTCCTTCTGCTGCTCAAGGCTCTGCTGCACGCTCCGGCCACCGGCCAGCCAGCTCCACAGCACCTTGCCCGGCTTGATCCACGAGGTGTCGGCGACCTGGGATCCGGGCGCGAGGTCGTCGACGAGGGTGGACTCAGTGACGGTCGCGAGGTCGCCCGTGACCATGACCCGCCAGGGCGTGGTCAGGCCGTGGTCGTAGGGGACCCGCGCGTCCCAGAGGGCGATCTTGTAGGTGCCCTGGTCGCTTACCAGGCGGGGACCCGTGTAGGAGCCGTTCAGCGCCGACTCGGCCAGCAGGAGGTAGTTCTGGCCCACTCCGAACAGGGCGGGCATCTGGTATTCGGCCGGGGGGACGTCGGCGTACTGGATGAACGGGTTCTCATAGTCGCGGCGGTGACCGGCCAGCCAGGCGGTGGACCCGGCGGGGACGGCGAACGCCGACGCCTCGCTGAGGACGGCGCCCGCGCCGGGCAGTTCGTAGCGGTAGGCGACGCCGTCGCGGGCGGCCCTGACGACCAGGTCGAGCTTGGCATCTCCACGGGTGAAGCGGAAGCGGGTCTCGTTCATCACGGACAGGCGATTGAGGCGCTTGCCGGCCGTGGTGGTGTACTTCTCGACGACCACGCGGCCGGAACGGCCGGTCAGACTCAGGCCGGTGGTGAGGTCGGCCTGTTCCGTGGTGACGCCGAGCGGGCTGGGTTCGAGTACGGTCGCGCCGTCTCGCGACACGGCTACGGACGGGCGGCCCTGCGTGTCGAGGTGGACGGTGGCGACGGGCCCGCCTGTGGGGGCCTTGACGGTCCAGGTGTCGGTGGGGGTGTTGGGAACGGTGAGCAATCCGGCCAGCAGTGTGCCGGTGATGACCCAGTGCAACTGGTGCCTCCCGAGAGGGCTGGGGTGTGCAACCGATTGTACTGGTAATTAACTTCCTCAAGAATTGAATTGTCCAGCGGTGACGTCGCTGCGCCTTTGAGGGCTGTGGGTCAGCACATGGTCCACGAGGTCGACTTGGTGCGCTGTGTCGGCGAGGTGAGCCGGAAGACGACCGTGTGCTTGGTACCGAGCTCGGGGGTGATCTGCTTCTTCGACCCGAAATAGTCGCTTCGGCCGTAGGACGGGATCCGCCTGGAGCCGCTCTCGATCACCTGACCGTCGACGAGCCACTGGTAGGAGAACGCGGCGCCCATCTGCGAGGAGTCAATGCCGATGCCGAAGCCCAACGAGCCCCTGTAGCAGGTGATCCCCTCGTCGTTGATCTTCGACGAGCCGGCGACCCGCACGTAGGCGAGGCTGAAGGAGGCGGCCTTGGTCTTCTTGGTCACGGTCGGCGACGGTCGGGTTGTCGTCGGTTTCTTCGTCGCCGTGTTCGTGGGTGTGTTCGTAGGCCTCGGCGTGTTCTTGGGCGTGTTCTTGGGGGTAGAGCGGACGGGGGTGCGCTCCTGCGACGGCTCGGGGGTGGAGGGCGAGTGCGTGGGCTTGGGGGTGGAGCGCGAGTGCGTGGGCTTGGGAGTGATCGGCGAGGTCTGCGTCTTCTTGGGCGCGGCGGTCTTTTTGTGCTTGGTCGTGGTGGCGGAGGGGGACGGCTCGCTGGAGTTCGCGGCCAGAGCCGATAGAGCGGCGCCCCCGTTCAGCGGGCCTTTCCAGACGACGACGCCGGCCGCCAGACACACGGCTACCACTCCGGAGACGCCCGCGACCAGCGGAAAGCGACGACGCGGCCGCGCGGGACGCTGACCGCCAACTGCCGGAACGTGCCCCGGAGCGGGTGGGGCGTACCCAGGGCCTGGCGGGGCGTACCCCGGACCGGGCGGAATGTGCCCAGGGCCAGGCGGGGCGTGCTGAGGCGCTGGCGGCAGGTGCTGGTTCCCCGCGCTGTTGGCACCGCCGAGCAGGCGTAGCAGGACGTCCTGCATCTGTGGGCGGGCGGCCGGATCCTTGGCCAGGCAGGTGTACACGACCGAACGCAGCGGCTCCGGCAGGTCGCCCAGGAAGGGCTCCTGGCTCAGGATGCGGTTGATGACCGCGGGCAGCGAATCCTCGCCGAACGGCGGCGTGCCCGTCGCCGCGTACACCATGACCGAAGCCCAGGCGAAGACGTCCGCCGCCGGGCCGACGTACGCGCCCGCCAACTGCTCGGGGGCCATGTACGCGGGCGTCCCGACGACGCTGCTGGTGACGGTGACGGCGGAGTCGGCGACGCGGGCGAGGCCGAAGTCGACGACGCGCGGCCCGTCGCGGCCGAGCAGCACGTTGGCGGGCTTGAAGTCGCGGTGCACGATGCCCGCCTGGTGGATGGCGACCAGCGCGGTGGCCGTGCTGACCGCCAGGCGCTGCAGGTCGCCGCCGCTATGGCGGCCCGCCTGCTGCAGGGAGGGACCTTCGACGTACTCGCTGACGATGTACGGACGGCCGCCCATCGACGCGTCGAGCACCTGGGCGATGCAGAACGGCTCCACGCGCCGGGCCGCGGCGATCTCCTTGGCGAAGCGGTCGTCGCCGCCGACGGACTGCCGCAGCACCTTGACGGCCACCGGCCGACCGTCCGGGGCCTGACCCAGGTAGACGATGCCCTGGCCGCCCTCACCGAGACGCCCGACGATCCGGTAGGCCGCGATCACCTCGGGGTCGCCGGGGTGCAGCGGTTCGGCATTCGGCATGAGTGGAGTGACTCCTGTGACGGCCGGAACGGACCCCATGCACCTTAACGGGATAGATCCCGATTTTCAGGCACGTTACGCGATCTCCACCAGCGGCTCATGAAGGCGGTAGACGCGGGTGGCCGTCGCGGCGAACACGTCCCGGATCTCCTCGGCGGATCGCTCCGAGAGCACGTCCTGCCAGGTAGAGAGCAGGGTGGGCAGGTCGGTCCAGAGCTTCTCGATCGGGAAGTTGCTGCCCCACATGCACCGCCCGGAGCCGAACAGCTCCAGGCACGTGGCCGCCACCCGCTCGATCAGCGACCGGTCCACCCGGTGCACGAAGGTGCCCTGGCCGGTGAGCTTCACCACGACATTGGGCCGCTCGGCCAGCAGCCTCAGGCCACGGGTCCACTCCGCGACGGCCGGCGGCTCGGCGCTCACCGGCATACCGGCGTGGACCAGCACGAACGTCACGTCCGGGAAGTCAGACACGAGGGCCGCGGCATCGGCCATCTGGGCGGGGAACACCTGCAGCTCGAACAGCCAGCCCAGGTCGGCGAGCACGCCGATGTTGCGCCGGAAGACGGGATCCTTCATGCGGTCGGGGGCGGCGGCGAAGCGGAACTCCGGCCGTTCGTGCCAGTGCAGTTGCAGCCGAGTGCCGCGCACGAGCGAGGTCACGGCGGCCTGACGGCGCAGCACGTCGGCCGCGCCCTCGTCGAACAGGTCTGCCGAACCCACCACGGCGGTGGGCCAGCCGGTCTCGGCGTGTACGTCACGCAGCCACCGCACCTCGTCCACAGAACGGCCGAGCGCCCAGTTGGCCTGGACGTAGACCGCCGAGGTGATGCCGCAGGCGGTGGCCTCCCCGACGTACTCGGAAGCGGGGTAGTCGCGGCGAATCGGCTCGTACGGGCCGAAGATGCGCGGCACCATCTCCCCCTGGAGCCAGGGCAGGTCGGCGGCCCGCCAGATGTGGTGGTGCGCGTCCACGATTCCGGCCAAAACTAATCCGTCCAAAACTTACGCTCCCATGGGTCGTGGGGTGGACCAGCGCCGCGCCGCAGTGTGGCGGGGGCCGGACAGGACGGCGGGGAGGTGGCGTACCTCCTCCAATGCGGTGGGCAGATCGCGTACGCCGCCGAGGTGGTCCAGACTCGGGAGCTGGGCGGCCATGGCGCGCGTGGCGGGGCGGTAGGTCGGCGAGCAGGCCAGCGGGGACCACCAGACGAGCCGGTGGCCGAGCCGCGACAGACGGGCCGTGGCGCGCACCATGGGGACGCAGTCGCCGCGTTCGAGCCCGTCGGACAGCACGATCACGAGCGCGCCCCGGGCCAGCGCCGCGAAGCGCGGGTTGCCCAGGAAACGCGCCAGCGCCGCGCCGATCGCCGTACCGCCGTCCGCGTCCGTGACCAGCCCCGACACGGCCCGCAGCGCCTGATCGGCGTGCGGGTGCGACAGCGCGGCGGTGATCCGGGTGAGCCGGGTGCCGAAGGTGAACACCTCCGTACGGGCCGGCGCCGCGCGCAGCGCGGTGTGCGCGACGCGGAGCAGGTCCGGGGTGTGCAGCCGCAGTGAACCGGAGACGTCCACCAGGATCAGCAGGCGGCGCGGACGCGGTGGGCGGGCGAGGCGGCGCAGCTCGATGATCTCCCCGTCGTGGCGATGGGCGCGCCGCCACGCGTGCCGCACGTCCAGCCGGTCCCCCGACCGGGCCGGGCGGCGCCGCCGTGACGGCGTGGCGGGCAGTACGGCGGGCCAGGCGGCTTCGAGCGTGCGCATGAGCGCGTACCGCTGTTCGCCGGTCCGGCCGAACTCGCGCGTGCCGTAGGTGCTCAGGGTGCTGGCCTCGATGCCGTCGCCCGGCCGTACCTCACGTGGCGGGTCGTCCTCGCCGGGTCCACCGGGGGACGGCGCCTCGCCGTCGTCGCCTTCGGGCGGCGGGCCTTGCTCGCCGGGTCCGCCCTGCCGGAACCAGGCGTCGAAGACCCGGTCGAAGGCGGGCAGGTCGCCCACGTCCTGGAGCAGGGTGATCCGGGCGTACCAGTACAGCGTGGTCAGGTCGGGCGGCGGGGACTCGGCGATCGACCGCAGCAGGTCCGCGCGCTTGGTCGGCGCGGCGGGCACGCCCGCGCCGCGCAACGCGGTGAGAAACCCCCAGAGATGGTCCGCGGCGGGGGTCAGGTCAGGCATCGTCGAACACCTCCTCCGCGTGCGCGAGGAGCAGCCGGGTGTCCTCCTCGTCCTTGATCAGCAGGCCGAGTGCCCGGCGCAGCGCCACGGGCCACGGGCTGCCGCCGTCGGCCAGCGCCAGGGCGCCTCGTGCCCACTCCACCGACTCGGCGATGCCGGGCCGCTTGAGCAGCGGCAGCCGTCGTACGCGCTGCACCGCCCGTACGAGCCCCTCCGCCGCCCGCTCCTCGAGCCCGGGGACGGCCGCGCGCAGGATCGCCCGCTCGCGATCCGGCTCGGGGAAGGCGATCCAGTGGTAGAGGCAGCGCCGCTTGAGCGCGTCGTGCAGCTCGCGCGTGCGGTTGGACGTCAGCACGACGATCGGCGGCGTACGCGCCCGTACCGTGCCCAGCTCCGGGATCGTGATCTGGAAGTCGCCCAGGAACTCCAGCAGGAACGCCTCGAACTCGCTGTCGGCCCGGTCGATCTCGTCAATCAGCAGCACCGCGCCCCGCTCGGCCTGTACGGCGCGCAGCAGTGGCCGGCGCAGCAGGAACTCCTCTCTGTACAGGTCGCCGACGTCCTGGCCACGGCTCTCGGCCACCCGGACCTGGAGGAGTTGCTTGGGGTAGTCCCACTCGTACAGCGCCTGGCCGGAGTCCAGCCCCTCGAAGCACTGCAGGCGGATCAGGTCCAGGCCGGTGACGCGAGAGAGCACCGCGGCGACCTCGGTCTTGCCGACGCCCGGCTCGCCCTCCAGCAGGAGCGGCCGGCCCAGCCGCAACGCCAGGTGGATGGCCGTGCACAGCCCCTCGTCGGCGAAGTAGCCCGCCCCCTCCAGCGCGGCGGCCAGCTCGGGCTCGCGCCAGAGCCCGGCGGCGGTCACAACTGGGCGTGCTCGGTGGTCAACAGGTGGACGCGCTGGGAGGTGTGCGCGGCGGCGTCGGCCGCGGCCGCCTTGCCGTTCTCGGAGCCGAACGCGGCGGCGCGGGCGTCCTCGTCGTCGAAGTACAGCTCGTTCACCGAGTCGTACGCCCCGCCGTCTCCGGTGGTGACGCTGACCGTGTACTTGCGCAGGCCGGGCAGCCTCTTGGCGAACTCCACGTGGTCCTCCACCACCCACTTGGCGAACTCCTCATGGGACAGGCCCTCGGCCCGCTTGAGCAGGGAGACTACTTTCAGCATGATTCCTCCACTTTCAGGCGCAGGGCGTCCAGCCCGCGCAGGACGCGTTCGGGGGTGAACGGCATCGACTCCAGGCGCACGCCGCAGGCGTCGAAGATCGCGTTGGCGATGGCCGGGATCGGGGCGTTCGCCGTCATCTCGCCGATCCCCTTCGCGCCGTACGGGCCGTTTCCGGCCGGGCGCTCGAGGAACAGGCTGTGCTGTACGGGAATGTCGGCGGGGCCGGGCATCAGGTACCCGGCGAAGTCGCGCGGCCCGTGGTCGCGCGACGGGTAATAGGGCTCGGTGGTCTCGAACAGGGCGTGTGACACGCCCATCCAGGCCCCGCCCTCCACCTGCTGCGTCGCCATGGCCGGGTTGAGCGCCCGGCCGATCTCGTACGCGTTGTACAGCTCCAGCACCTCGACCACCCCGGTCTCGTCGTCGACCTCGACGACGGCGGCCGTACACGCGTGCGCCTGGCAGGAGTCGGGATCCATCTCCCCCGTCTCGGGCACCGGCGTGCTCGGTTCCTTGAGGTAGATGCCGCGGCCGGAGATCGTCCGCCCGTGCTTGAAGTGCGCGGCCAGCGCCAGGTCGGTGATGTGGATGCGCTTCTCCTCCGCGCCCTTGAGCCGGATGAAGCCGGTGCCGTCGGTCTCCAGGTCGGCGGCGTCGACCTCCAGTTCCTCGGCGGCGACCTCCAGCATCACGCCGCGCGCCTCGGCGGCGGCCATGATGACGGCGTTGCCGACGCGGTGGGTGCCGCGGCTGGCGAAGGTACCCATGCAGTGCGGGCCGGTGTCGGTGTCGGCGGTGTCGACGAGGACGTTCTCGATCGGCAGGCCGAGCGTCTCGGCGGCGCACTGGGCGGCGATCGTCTTGATGCCCTGGCCCAGGTCCACCGAGGACAACGAGATCACGAACGTGCCCGTGGTCGTGGCATGGATCAGCGCCTGCGAGGGGTCACCGCCCAGGTTCATACCGGTCGGGTAGTTGACCGACGCGTACCCGCGCCCGCGCAGCTTCGCCATCGCTACAGCCCCTCTCGGGTCGTGTCTCGGGTCGTGGAGGACATGCGGCGGTACGCCTCGGGCAGCTCGTGCCCGGCCATCTCCGCCGCCTTCTGGATCACCTCGACCAGGGCCGTACCCTCGGCGACCTTGCGGTGGGCCTTGATGTCCCCGTCGCGGTAGGCGTTGAGCAGGCGCAGCCGCAGCGGGTCCAGGTCCAGCGCGCGGGCGATCCGGTCCATCTGCGACTCCAGCGCGAAGTCGGCGATGGTCACGCCGAACCCGCGCATGGCGCTGGAGGGCGTGCGGTTGGTGAAGACGCAGTGGCAGTCGGCCCACACGTTCGGGATCGAGTAGGGGCCGGGCAGGTGCGCGGCGGCCTTGGTGGTGCCGTACGGGGTGTGGCGGGCGTACGCGCCGGCGTCGACGTACAGCGTGACCTTGCGGCCGATGATCCGGCCATTGGCCATGACGGCGTCCTTGATGTAGATGCGCTCGGCCGCGCGCGGCGAGGAGACCTGCATCTCCTCGGCCCGGTCGTACACGAACTTGACCGGCCGGTCGGCCGCCATCGCGGCCACGCACGCGACCGGCTCGACCACCACGTCCACCTTGCCGCCGAAGCCGCCGCCGACCGTACCGCCGACGATGCGTAACTTGTTGAACGGCGTCTCCAGGATCAGCGCGGTGTTGTCCAGGGTGAAGAAGCACGCCTGGGTGTCGGAGTGGATGCGCAGCCGCCCGTCGGCCTGCGGGACCACGACGCACCCGGTGGTCTCGGTGGGAGCCTGCTCGATCGGCGCGGACTGGTAGCGCCACTCGAAGACGTGATCGGCCCGCGCGAACGCCGCCTCCACGTCACCGAACCGGATCCGCCGGCAGTGGTGGCCCTCGTAAATGAAGTGGTTCTGCCCGTGGTACTCGTTGACCAGCGGCGCGCCCTCCTTCAACGCCTCCTCGACGTCGAAGACCGGCGGCAGGTCCTCGTAGGCGACCCTGATCCTGGCCGCACCCTCCAGCGCGGCCGCCTCGGTCTCGGCGACCACGGCGCAGATGGGCTCGCCGAGGTAGCGCACCTTGTCCACGGCCAGGATGGGCTCGTCATCGGGTCCGACGCCGATCAGTTTGAGCGGGGTGTAGAGGTTGTTCGGGATGTCGGCGTGGGTGAGGATCCGCAGGACACCGGGCACGGCCAGGGCCTCGGTCAGGTCCACGTCCAGGATCCTGGCGTGGTGCCGGTCGGAGCGGTGCATCTTGAGGTGGGCGAGCCTCGCCGGGGCCACGTCCTCGAAGAACTCGGTACGGCCGGTGACGTGGCCGCGCGCGTCGGACCGCTGGACCACCGAGCCGATCACGGTGAAATCGCCGCCGCCGTCCACCTCGGTGCGCGCGGCGGCCCGCTCGTCGGCGAACGTGCTGGTGTCAATGGGAGCGAGCCGGTACGCGGGGGCAAGCCGGTCTGTGGGGGCGAGCCGGTCCGTCATCGCGCCGCCGCCTCCTCCGTGCTCGTCTCGGTAGGGGCGGGCCGATAGGTCATCGCGCCACCACCTCCTCCTTTTGCTGGGGCTGGGCGCGCCGACGCCTGGCCGCCTCCAGGATGGCGATCACGATGGGCCGGTATCCGGTGCACCGGCAGACGTTGCCCGAGATCGCCTCCACGACGTCCTCCTCGCTCGGATCGGGATCCCGTTCGAGCAGCGCCTCGGCGACCATGATCATGCCGGCCGTACAGAAGCCGCACTGAGTGGCGAAGCAGTCGACGAAGGCGCTCTGCACCTCGTCCAGCTCACCACCGGTGGCGACCCCCTCCAGCGTCCGGACCTCGCGGCCGGCGACGGTCTCCACCGCGACAAGGCAGGCCACCTCGGGCCGACCGTCGACCAGGACGGTGCAGGTACCGCAGGCGCCCTGCGAACAGCCGCGCTTGGCCGCGGTGAGGCCCAGCGACTCACGCAGACTCGCGAGCAGCGTGGCCCCTGGCGCGGCGATGAACTCCCGCTGCTCACCGTTGACGACGAGCGAGACGATCTGTGACGGCACGGTCCACCTCTTTCTGTCGTGTCACGAACCACCCGGGAAACCATCGCGGTCACCGCACCACGGGAGGGATGAACGCGCGCCGCAGATGCACGGGCAGCACCCGCCTCCGGTACCACGCACTGGCGTAAGCGTCATCGAAGGGGTCGATGTCACCACGGGCGGCCGCCTCACCCGCCTCGGTGAGGACCTCGTGGGTCAGCGGACGCCCCCGCAGCAGCCGCTCGGCCGACACCGCGCGCACCGGACGCGGGGCGACACCGCCAAGCGCGATCGCGACGGAGGTGACCACGCCATCGGAGGTGACCAGGCCGTCGGAGGTCCCCACGCCATCGCCGGTGACCGCGCCGTCGGCGGTACGGGTCACAGAGGCGACGGTCACGATCGCCGCCGAGTTGAGGCGGCGGCGCATGGCCTTGTGGTAGTACCAGGTGCCCGGTTCGGGCACCGTGGCCCGTACCGCCACGACGACCTCACCCGAGCCGACCCCGGAGCCCAGCACGTCGGCCACCGGCACGTCGCGCCGGCCGTCCGGCCCGGCGATCTCGCAGGTCGCGTCGAGGGCGAGCAGGCACACGGCCAGGTCGCCGTACGGCTGCGCGACGAACAGGTTGCCACCCAAGGTGGCCTGGTTGCGGATGGTCGGAGAGGCGATCGTCCGCAGCGCGGGGCGCAGGAAGGCGAGCCCGGGATGCTCGCCGACGGCGGCGAGGGTGGCCGCCGCCCCGATCCTGGCCACCCCGTCGCGTACCTCGACGCCGTCCAGCCCCGCCCGGCGCAGGCTGACCAGCTCGGTCACGGGCGCGGCCCCGCTGCTCACCAGCGGCATCACGACGGTGCCGCCACCCATGATCCAGCCACCCCGTGCCGAACAGGCGACCACGGCCTCGGCGGACTCCGGCATATGCACCGCCTGGATCACCATGTCGCGGCCCTCCAAGCCCTCGGCGTGTAATTATCGATAATTGATTATCGAGGTATCCTCAGTCAAGACGGCTATCGATAATCGGTAGGATCACTCCATGGCTGATGAGCCCTCCAAGCTGCCGCGTCTCACGTTGGCCCGGCAGATCCGTGACTCGCTGGTCGGCAGGATCGTGTCCGGCCAGTTCAGGCCCGGCGAGCGGCTGGTGGAGACCCGGCTCGCGGCGACCTACGGCACCAGTCAGGCGCCCGTACGCGAGGCGCTGCGCGAGCTTGAGGTGATGCGACTGGTGGAGACCCAGCCGCGCCGCGGCACCTTCGTCCGGCCCTTCGTCCAGGAGACGCTACGCGAGAGCTACGTCGTACGGGCGGCGCTGGAGGAGACGGCCACCCGGCTCGCCCTGCTGGCCGGGACCATGCCGGTGGAGGCGCTGCGTACGGACGTGGCGGCGATGCGGGCCGCCGCCGAGAGCGGTGACGGCGAGGCGTCGGCGCGGGCCAGCGTGTCCTTCCACCGGCGCATCGTCGAGGCCGCGCACAACGAGCTGCTCAAACTCTCATGGGAAGGCCTGCAGATCGAGGCACGCACCTCGGTCACGATGGTCGCCACCGAGGTCGACCTGCACGACATCGTCCGCGACCACGCCGACCTGCTGGCCACGATCGAGGACGGCGACCTGGAGACCGCGTGCCGGCACGCCCGCGACCACCAGTGGCACTACGCCGACCTCCCGCACGATGCCCACGGCCGCACCCGCGACTCCGCCGCAGGCTGACCACCGACCCCCCGCACGCACGCCCGGGTCGTCTTCGATCGTGATCGTTTCGGCGGACCTCCTCAGGTAACCGGAGGTCAGAACATCACGGCGCGCCGGGCGATCACGAGCCACAGCGCGAGTGGCGCGCCGAGCACCGCCATCACCACGTACAGGTTGAAGCGTTCCTCATTGTCGTCGTTGACGGCCTTTTCGCGGTGCCACACGTACGCGGTGAACCCGGTCGAAGAGCTGGTGATCAGGAGCGCCGCGGCCATGAACCAGAGACTGACGGACAGCTGCACGCGCTCCGTGGGGGTCGTGTATTCCTTGGCCAGGTCGTCATATCCGAAGATCCAGCCGAGAGCGGAGAGGCTTACGAAGCCCCCGATCCACAGGGATGCCGGCGCGATGTAGTCCCGCAGGCCAGGGTTGATACCGCGCGCCGCATCCTCGGACGGGGCGTCCGGCGGCGGAGGGGTGGGGCGAGATTCCGCCACCTGCGGATCCAGACGCGGGTTGGGCTGCGGATCGAGGCGCCGATGGGCCTCTTGATCGTGGCGCTGATGGGACTCTGCGAGCGTGGGCTCGGTGGGGGCGTGGGGTGGCTGCGCGGGATCGGGAGAGGCCGTCGGCTCGGTGGCTGTGGCAGCCGGAGGCGATGGGGGACGGGGCGCGTTCTCGGCCCGGCGCGTCCGCCGGGGTGTCGCCTGATGCCGGGATAGGCGTACCTGCTGCCAGGCGAGGTAGATCTGTGGAACGCCGATCGCGATCGAGACGACCAGACTGATGATGCCTAAGTCCACCGCTCCAGCTTGCCGCCAATGCTCATGGACTCGCAAGCGAGGGCGGTTCGACAAAGGATCGGACGCTCCAAGGAGCGCTCCCACGCCGGGCCGGGCGACTCGGGGTGCTTATCTGCGATAGCTGTTCGGAGGGGTGCGATGGGGACCGGCCGTCGAGCTCGGCGCCGACGCGTCACTGTCCGAGCTGGAGGGCGAGGCCGGCGCGACCCGCCTCGCCGAGTGGTTCACCGGCCGCTGGGGTGGCGCGGCCGCGGCCACCTTCAACGCCCGCACGGACGCGCTCGGCTCCGCCTGCGCCTGGTGGCGCGATCAGGACTGGCTGCCCGGCGACCCGCTGCGCCGCCGCGCCCGCACCCCCGACCGCACCAAGGCCCTGGACCGCGGCCAGGTCGAGGCGCTGCTCACCCGGCAGACCCTGCCCCTGCGCGACCGCACCCTGTTCCGGCTCCTGTACGAGAGCGCCGCCCGAGAGGAAGCCACCGCCGACCTGCCCAGCGGCCCGTACACACTGCACCAGCTGCGCTACAGCGCGCTCACCCACGCCGCCGAAGACGGCGCCAACACCTCCACCCTGCTCGCCTACTCCGGCCACACCCCGGTCGCCTCGCTGTCCCGCTACGCTCGCGTGTCCCCCGAGGCGCTGGCCCGCTGGCAACAAGGCCGCGATCTGGCCGCGCGTCGCCGGTAACCGGGCGCTCACCCCACGGACAGTGATGGTGGTGGCGGTGGGCAATGTGTCGAAGCGGATCTGGGCCGGCGAGCCAGCTACCGCGAACTGACCCGCCGCTCCAGCAAGGCCTTCGGCACCAGCAGTCTGTGCGAAGCCCTCAACTCGCCCCGGCTGCCGCCCGAGAAGCTGGTACGCGCCTTCATCTGGGCGTGCTCGAACCCCGAGCGCGACGTCCAGACGTTGTGGGTGCCGGCGTGGCGGCAATTACGCATGCGGCATAGCGCATCCCGGACGAGGTCCTCGCTCCCGTTACCGAAACTGCCCGTCCCCGACGAACGCCGCCAGAGCGGGTAGAGCCCCGTCTGGCAAAAGATCCAGTCCGAAAATCCAGAAGGCCAGGACGTCATCGTCTTGGCCTTCTGCCTATTCGCGACGCTCACGCGGCACTGGTGCGCGAGCCCGCCGGACCGGGCGGCATACTGGCCGTGTGGATCCGCTGGGACGGCCGCGTACGGCGGCTGGTCGACCTGCTGTACTGCCAAGATCTCTGGCGTGGCTTCAGAGGCGACGGCGTGGACGACGAGGGGTCCACCCTGTTCGAGGCACATCCCGGGGCGCACGCGTTCGGTTTCTGGTGTGAGCGCGACGATGACGCGGTCTACCAGCCCGCCACCACCACCACCGAAGAGTAGAAACCTCCGTCAGTCCGCGGACCTGGTCTCCTCGAGCAGGGGGTAACCCTCTCCGAGGTCGCAGTTGATCGGCAGCGTGACCAGCGCGCAGTCCTTCCTGGCCACCTCCACGCCCTGAATCGTGCAGGCGATGGCAGCCGTGCAGTCACCCCCTGTCAGGAGCATGAGCCGACCGGCGCGCACGCCCGCCTGCATCATCGTGACATGCAGGATCAGGTCTACGCCGAACGTCACCCGGCCCATCGGCTGCCCGTTGACCTGCACTTCGACGTACGGCTCGTGATGGGAGACGACCTCGTGCTCGGCCAGCGGCACCACTTGGCCCGTGCCAGGATTATCCAGGGTCTTGCGGGCGGCGGCCCGCAGATCGCGGTACTTCGCCCAGCCGTTCAGCAGGACCGACCCCAGGTCGATGCCCTGCAGCAGTTCGGCACCCGCCTCTCCGGCCTTGTGCGCCAGTTCGCCGGACGGTATCCGGACCTGCTGCCTGATCTCGTCGAGCACCTGGCGGTTGTCAACGGCCCGCGACAACTCCTCGGCCGCGCGGTCCGGATCGACGTAGAGGAGCAGGTCGGCGGTGCTCGGATGGGTAGTGAAGGCTGCGGTCACCGTACAATCTCCCTGATCTCCTGGCGGCCCTGATCGTGGTGGCACACGAAGGTGACCCCGACCGTGGGCGCGACGTCGCGGACCTCCACTTCCGGGGACGGATCCGCGCCCGGCACGCAGACGACGGAGGCTGCCGGGGCGGGCCGAGGCCCGCGAACGGCCCGGTATACCGCCCAGGCCGCCACGCCCGCCGCCATGGTGGCCACGGCCACCCGCCATCCGGGCGACTCCACGCTGCTCGAGGAGTCCGTCTTGGTGGGGTCGAGGCCGGCCGACGGCGTGGGGCCGACCACGCCGGGGTTCTGGCCCTGTTCATCTGGTGTCCCGGGGCGCAGGTACAGCGTCACGGTGGAGGCGCAGGGGGCGTCTCTTCCTCCTCTCGGGACCTGACGGCGCACGATCCAGTCGTCCGCCGCTTTGGAGGGTCTCGCTTTCGCGCGGAAGCCGCCCTGCTTCAGCGCGGGCACGGCGTTTTTCTTTCTCATATGCACGACCCCGGGCACGGGCCCTCTACTGGGCCCGTACGCGCTATCCGCATCGCCCAGAGGCGCGCAGGACAGCGTGCGTGGGTCCGTGCCGGGCGGAGCTTCCAGGTAGATGGTCACGGTAGAGCCACAGGAGGCGTCTCCTCTCGGGCGCTGACCGCGCACGATCCAGTCGTCCGCCGCTTTGGAGGACGCTTTCGTGTGGAAGCCGCCCTGCTCCAGCGCGGCCACGGCATCTTTCTTGGTCATATTCACGACCCTGGGCACGGGCCCTCTACTGGGCCCGTACGCGCTGTCCGCATCGCCCAGAGGCGCGCAGGACCGCGCGGGTGTGTCCGTGTCGGTGTCTGTGGGCGTGTTGGTGGGCGTGTTGGTGGGCGTGTTGGTGGGCGTGTTGGTAGGCGTGTCCGTCTGCGGGGTCGGCGGGGCCGGCGACTCGGCTGCCGCCGGTCTGGCCATCGCTGGTGGCGCCGCCAGCGCAATCATGCTCACGGCCAGCGCTTTCGCGACCTCGAACCGCATGGTCACCTCCTAACCCTCAGTATCGGAGACACGGCACGCCGGTCAGCCGGGGCATGAGCAGTCCCATACTCAACTCAGAGGAACACGCGTCCAGCGTTGCGGAATACAGGGCAGCGACGGATAGAAAGCGAGCCGCCACATGGAACACCGCATATCGCGACGCACAGGGCGAGAGCTCGACGAACGTTTCGTACCGGACAGGCCAGGTGGCGTGACGTTCACCGCCAACCTACTGAACGGACCACTGCTGGTGGGCGCGATCGCCGACCAGCCATGGGAAGACCTTCAGCGCGAGACACCCTGATACGGCGACCGGCGCACCTTCCGGGCCCCGCTCCCCCGGGATCCGGCCGCCGGAAGAACCGGTGCCCGTCAAGGCAGTCGCCGGGTATCCGTTCTTCCTCTCCCCGCAGGGGCATCGCAGGGACGCAACCACAGAGACTGTCACGTGACGAACTACCCAGGGACCGTTGCGGTCACCGCTCTAGTGGCTGGTGTTGTCATAGGTGAAGGAGACGAATCCGAGGGAGTCAAGGCGTCCCTGGTGCTCCGTCGAGAGCCCGGCCAGGGCCATGGTCGCGCCCGGAGCGGCGGCGACGTGCTCCTGTGAGGTGACGAGGGCGGTGATGCCGGTGGAATCCCAGAACGTCATGCCGCTCAGGTCCAGGACCAGCCGGAGGGGCTTGGTCGTCGAGATCAGGTCCTCGACGGTGGCGATGACGTCCGGAGCCGTCCGCTGGTCGAGGTCGCCCACCAGGCTCAGTGTGGTGCGGCCGTTCTGGGATTGGCGGGTCAGCTTGAAGGCCGGGCGGAGCGGACTGGGCAGCGCGAAACCCACGGTGACGACGGTGCCGCCGGGGCCATGCCTCACGGTGTGGAAGTCGCTGAGGAAGCGGGCCATCCACAGCCCGTGCCCGAACTGGTACGGCCATCCAGGAGTCCCCTGCTCCGGGTGAGCGGCGCCGCTGTCGACGACCTCACAGCGCAGCATGCCGTCCGCGACCTCCAAGCGTACCCATCCGCTCCCGGAGCCGTGCAGGATGACATTGCTGGCCAGCTCGTGCCCGATGAGGACCACGTCCGAGGTTCGGCCCTCGGGCAGCCCCGCCTGGCTCGCGTGCGCCTCCAATGTCGCCCGCAGCGCATAGAGCGAATCGCGGTCGAAGGGCTGGTCCAGGAGTACGGCCGACTCGACCGGCCCCTCCCCATCTCGCTGACTCTCCAGACGACGCCGGCCCTCCACCTCGCCGGAGGGCGACGCCCGACGGTCAGGTGGCCGGTTACCCATCATGAGTGGCCACCAAGCTGAGTCCGGGCACCGCGGAAGCGCCGAGCAGGGCGAATCGCGGGTGGATGGCAGGGCTGCAGCGCAGTGTCGCTTTGCGAGGCGTGGGCAGGCTGCGGACGGCGTCAATGATCATACGAGCGCTGGACAGGTCGATGAAGGAGAGCTCGGCCATATTAACCGTGATGTCGTCATCGACCCGGATCGTTTCGCTCAAGGCCAGCCTGAGCGCGTCTTCGGCCGACCGGTCGAGCTGCCCGGCCAGCCGTATGCCCGGCGGGGCGTACTGGCGGCAGATACGCAGCAGCGCGTCGTGATGATAGGTGGCCGCGGCGACCGTATGGGTGTGATAGCCCGAGACCGAGGCGAGGGTGATCGGGTCGAAGCGTTCGCGGTCATACTGGCACAGGACCGCCGCGCCGCCGCGCGCCAGCGTCGCCGCGATCTCCTCCTCGAAGGCCGGCAACTGCTCGATGCCGCTCACCGGCGTTAAGGCCCAGCTCATGTCGAGCGCCACACGCAGTCCGGGGTAACCCTCGCGCGCCGTGCGTACCATCTGATCGCGCAGCCACCGCGTGGCGTGCTCCGCGGTGAACGCCTGCCCGTCCAGCAGCCCGTCTTTGCAGGTCATGACCATCATTCGCCCAGCCGTCGTTGCCTCCCGCGCGACCACTCCCCGCCGGCCCAGCTCCGCCAGGCTGCGCTCCGGCTCCTCTGCCAGCCAGACGACGCGCTGCCCCTCGGCCAGTCCGTCCCGTACGAAGGCGGTGGTGAGGTCGAGCAACTCCTCATGCTCCCCGAACGTCAGGCAGGCATGATCGTTGATGGTCAGATCCGTGATCTGCGTTTCAGCACCGACCGTCACCCATGCCACCTTCCCGATCGCGGCCACCTCCCGGAGCACGCACCGTTGCGAAACTTAGAGTAGTGACCAGCAGACCGTAAGGCATTCGGGGTGCCGCCCGTAACTCTTCCCCGCCCCATCTGCCCGATGAGCGCCCTCGTAATCCGTGGATCGCGGATTCAGGTGCCACCCGTACCACTCTGACGTGCTGTTTCTCAGCTCAGGCCGCCGTCCGGCAGCGAGTCTATGACTCCCCGTTGTGGGGGCGGCAGAGCGGCCACCCGCTGTGGGGACGGTCGAGCGGCCGCCCGCTGTGGGGGCAGCCGAGCGGCCGCTCGCAGCGGGTACGGCAGGGTGGCCGCCACTATGGGGCACCGGCCGGCAGCGGCGGGACCGCGTTCCGTGCCCGCTCAAGGGCCTGGTCGGGCCACCACTGGCCGGCGGCCGGGGTGACGATGCCGTACGCCGGATCCGCGGGTCCCGAGGTGCCCCGCGTGCACTGGCCGTTGGAGAATCCCGGGCTGTTCAGCCACAGCGACGCGTCGGCCAGTGGGGTGCCGGTGTCGGCGGTCGGCCGGGCTCCCGCGCCCCTGCCCGGAGGGTTGCACCATTCGTCCGGCACCGGGAACCGGCCGGCCGGCGGTTGCCACTCGCCCCTACCGTTCCGGCTCGTGTCGATGACGAAGTGCGGCAGGCCGGGCCTGTCGTCTGGCACGGCGGCCAGGGCCGCGTCGGCGCACGAGGCCGTCCGCGACGCCGCCCTCAGGTAGACACATCTGGACAGCTGCGCGGCGTACGCGAGCGAGCGGGCGGTCGGGCGGTAACCGACCGCGTTGACGTAGAAGCCGTCGGCGCGGACCGCCCCCGCGTTGACCAGCCGGTCGGCGATCTGCGTGAACGCCGGCCACCCCGCCAGCCCGCCGTCGAGGTAGACGGCGGTGCCGGCCAGGCCGGTGAGGGTCTCCACGGCGTACGAGAGGTCGGCGTACCGCTGGACGGCGGCGGTCTCCCCGCCCTGCGGGCACTCCGGGCTGCCGGGCAGCCGGGCCAGGGCGCTGGGCTCCAGGGCGACGACGGCGGGCCGGTTTCCGATGCCCTCGGCGACGGCGTCGATCCAGGTGCGGTAGGTGCCGGTGTTCGGGGCGCCGCCGTTCCAGCAGTCACGTCCCGGGATGTTGTTGGTGACGAACACCGGCACCGTCCCCTGCCGGTCCGCCTGGGTGACCGTTTCGCGGACCGTACGGGAGACGTCGGCGGGCGAGCCGCCGCTGAGCCAGATGGCCTGGGGGACCTCCGACAGGGCCCGCATCAGCGCGGCGTCGGCTGTTCTGCCCTGTGCCGACCAGGTCCGCGCCTGTCGGGCCGCGTCGGTGTCCGGCTGCACGTAGAAGCGGACGCCGGCGTCGCGCAGGGGGTTCTGGCCGGGGAGTTTCCGCCACCGCGTGCCCGCGTCCTGCGCCACGGCGGGGTTTCCGGCGGGCCGCGCGGACAGACCGGGAGGCAACGGGTCTCGGGGGGTGATCGCCAGGGAGGTGAAGACGGCTCCCGCCGTCACCAGGGCGAGGGCGGCGGCGCCCCACACCCACCGTCGTCTCGACACCCGCCGTCGCGATGTGGCCCTGCGGCGTCGTCGCTGGTCCTTGCCCGCCCTGGCACCTACGCCGCCGCCTGGCTCAGGGGTGGTCGGGTGGCTCCTAGAATCGCCGTCCGGCGGCTCGGCCTCTGCTCCGGATGGCGTGCTCGGAGGCTCGGGGTCGGGCGCGCCGATCGGGGCCTCACGCACGGGCGCAGGTGGTCGTGCGGCGCCGAGGCGGGGCTCGGTCGCGAGCGTGTCGGCCGGGGTCGGAGCCGGGACGGCGGTGGGCGGGACGGCGGTGGGCGGGACGGCGGTGGGCGGGAGGCGTCTCGTCGGGCCTTCGGCGAACGCGTCCACGAGCTCCGCCGCCGTGGGCCGCGCCGCCGGGTCCTTGCTCAGCGCCCTCGGCACCAGTTCCCCGAGAACCCCCTCCAGCTTGGGCAGTACGGGATCGTCGTGGACCACCCGGTAGAGCACCTCGTGCCCCGCCCCGTAGCCGAACGGCGGCTGCCCGCAGGCCGCGAAGACCACGACCCCGCCCCAGGCGAAGACGTCGGAGGCCATGGCGAGCGGCAGCCCCCGTACTTGCTCCGGAGACATGTACGCCGGCGTGCCCATCCTGGTGACGGAGAGAGTGGTGGAGTCGGCCGCGAAGGCGAGGCCGAAGTCGATGACCTTCGGGCCCGCAGGGGACAGCAGCACGTTGGACGGTTTGAGGTCCCGGTGAACGACGCCCGCCGCGTGGATCGCCCCCAGCGCGACCGCCATGCTCATGGCGAGCCCTTCGAGCTCCGAGCCCACCATCGGGCCCCACTCCTTGACCGCGCTGTACAGCGTCGGCCCCGGCACGTACTCGGTCACCACATAGGCCAGGTCGCCGTCCAGATCGGCCTCGAGCACGGGAGCCGTGGAGAAGCGGGCGACCCGCTGCGCGGTGGCGACCTCGCGGCGGAAGCGCCGGCGGAACTCCGGGTCGCCGGCGAGGTGCCGGTGAATGACCTTGATCGCCACCAGTGTCCGCGCCCCGCCCTCGGCGAGGTAGACCACGCCCATCCCGCCCGCGCCGAGCCGGCGGATGATGCGATGGCCGCCGACCAGCCGGGGATCACCGCCGATCGTCCCGTCCACCGTGTCGCCGCGCTTGGTGCCGTGTGCCATCGCCTGCCCATCTAGAAGACGCCAGGTCCTGTCCAGAAAGGCGCCAGGTCCTGCTGACGCCTGCAGGCAACAGGGCTTTCCGCTCCAGACAGTCGTCAGAAGGTACGGCTCCCACGGCACCCGGGTTCAGGCACGCCGCGGACCGCCGAAATACGGCAACCCGTGAATCGGGCATTAACCTGCCCCGATGATCCGTTACGTATCGTGAGATCCACTCTGACGACGAGGCGGGGAGTTGTGATGCCCGATACGACGATTGATGTCGCGGCGCTGAAGCGGCGCATGGGCCGAGTAGGGGTCTGGAACAGCACACTGGGCGGCGAATCGGCCTCATTCGAGCGCGACGCGGCTGCCGAGATCGAGAGCCTGGGCTACGGGACCCTGTGGGTGGGTGAGGGGCCGAAGGCCAAGGAGGCGCTGGTCCATTCGGCGATCCTGTTGAGCGGGACGCGGCAGATGATGATCGCCACCGGCATCGCCAACATCTGGGCCCGGGACGCCACCGCCATTGCGACCGGGGCCAACGCCCTCGCGGAGGCGTACGACGGCCGGTTCGTGCTCGGTCTCGGCGTGAGCCACGCGCCCTTGGTGTCGGCGCGAGGCCACGACTACAGCAAGCCGGTGTCCGCGATGCGCGCGTACCTCGATGCCATGGACGCGTCGGAGTACGGCGGCCCCCTGCCGGAGCCGGCGCCGCGGCTGCTGGCCGCGCTACGACCCAAGATGCTGGATCTGGCCGCGAAGCGCGCCCAGGGCGCGCACCCCTATTTCGTCACCCCTGAGCACACCGCGCGCGCCCGCGCGGTCCTCGGCCCCGATCCGGTGCTGGCGCCGGAGCAGACGGTCCTGCTCGACACCGACCCGGAGCGGGCCCGGCGGACCGCCCGCGGTTTCACGAAGCACTACCTCGCGCTGCCCAACTACGCCAACAACCTGCGCGAGCTGGGCTGGGACGACAAGGACTTCGCCGACGGCGGCAGCGACGCCCTGGTCGACGCCATCGTGGCCTGGGGCGACCCGGAGACGATCATCGAGCGGGTACGGGCCCACCTCGACGCCGGCGCGGACCACGTCTGCATCCAGCCGCTCGCCGAGACCAGCGGCGAACTGCTGGAACACCTGCGCATCCTGGCCCAGAGCGACGTGGTCTCAAGCTGATACCTGCCCAAAGCGACGTGGTCTCGAGCTGACGCCTCGCGCCGCGGCTCGCCGTCGCCCAGGGCAGCTCACGCCGCGGGCTCGCCCTCCCCCAGGACGCATCGGACGCGGTGCTCCTCGCCGTAGGTGGGGATCTGGCCGGCGCACGCGTCGGCGGCGTACGGGCAGCGGTTGCGGAACAGGCACCCATCGGCGACGGGCGGGCCGCTCCTGCGCTCCTGCCGGGCGGGCCGCCCGTCCTCGTGCGCCGCCCAGGGGTCGGGGGCGGCCTCGGCCAGCAGCCGGGTGTACGGGTGCCGCGGCGCGAGGATGACGTCGTCGGCCGGGCCGCGCTCGACGATCTGCCCCCGGTACATGACCATGATGTCGCGGGCGAAGTAGCGCGCGGTTGCCAGGTCGTGCGTGACATAGAGGACGGCCAGCTCCTCCTCCCGCTTGAGCCGGTCGATCAGGTTGAGGATCTCCAGCCTGATCGACACGTCCAGCATCGAGACCGGCTCGTCGGCCAGCAGTACCTTGGGGCGCGGTGCCAGCGCGCGGGCGATGGCCACCCGCTGCCGCTGGCCGCCGGACAGCTCGTGCGGATACCTGCGGGCGTAGGCGGCGGGCAGGTTGACCCGCTCCAGCAGTTCTTCGGCCGTGCCCGGTCTCTTGTGGATCTCCAGGGGGCGGCGGAGGTGGTAGCCGATCGTGTGGGCCGGGTTGAGCGAGGCGAACGGGTCCTGGAAGACCATCTGTACGTCTTTGCGGTAGTTCGAGGTCTCCAACCGGATCTCGCCCGAGGTGGGCTTGGCGAGCCTGGCCAGCATGCGGGCGATCGTGGACTTACCGCTGCCGCTCTCCCCCACCAGCGCGGTGGTCTCGCCGGAGCGCAGCTCGAAGGAGACGTCGTCGACCGCCCGGAGGTGCTCCTTCCTGGACAGCCTGAAGGTCTTGCTCAGGTGGCTGACCGTCATCGAGGTCATGAGATCACCTCATGGTCGGCGTGGTCGAAGCGGCGTTCCCGCAGGCGCCGGTCGGGGCGGGCGGGGTGCAGCCTGCGGTCGTACTGGAGGCAGGCCACCAGGGAGTCCTGGATCGAGTCCAGCTCGGGCTCGTGGGTGTGGCAGCCCTCGAACGCGTACGGGCAGCGGGGCGCGAACGAGCAGCCCGCCAGCTCCTTCGACAGGTCAGGCGGGCTGCCGGGGATGCCGTGCAGCGCCTGGCGTTCGCCGCGCAGGCTGGGGAAGGAGTTGAGCAGGCCGACCGTGTACGGGTGGCGGGGCTGGATGAGGGTGTCCTTGCTGGTGCCGTACTCGACGATGCGGCCGCCGTACATGATCGCGAGATGATCGCTGATCTCCAGCAGCAGCGACAGATCGTGGGTGATGAAGACGACGGCGAAGCCGAACATCTCCCGCAGCCGGTCGATCTCCTCCAGGATGTCGCGCTGCACCACCACGTCCAGCGCCGTCGTGGGCTCGTCCAGGACGACCACGTCGGGGTTGAGCGCCATCGCCATCGCGATCAGCACCCGCTGGCGCATGCCGCCCGACAGTTCATGCGGGTAGGCGCCGATGCGTCCCGGATCGATGCCGACCAGTTCCAGGAGCTCACGGGAGCGCTCTTCCCGCTCGCGCCTGGACATCGACGGCTCGTGGGTGGTGAACACGTCGTGGAGCTGGCGCCGGACGCTGAGCACGGGATTGAGCGCGTTCATGGCGCTTTGGAAGACCATGGCCACCCGCCGCCACCGGAAGCGCCGCAGCTCCTCGCCCTCCAGGGCCAGCACGTCGATGGGGTCGCCGTCCTTGGGGTGGAAGACGACCTCGCCGGAGGTGGTCCGGCCGGGTGGCTGCAGCAGCCGGTTGATCGCGTACGCCAGGGTCGACTTGCCGCAGCCGCTCTCGCCCGCGATGCCGAGCACCTGGCCGCGGCCCAGCTCGAAGCTCACGCCGCGGACCGCGCGGGTCTGCCCATAAGCCACGCTCAGGTCACGTACGGACAGGACGGTGTCGTTCATGTCGCGGTCGTTCATGTCGCGTACCGACGGGACGGTGTCGTTCATGCGGCCGCCTTTCGCAGTCGCGGGTTCATCAGCTCGTCGATGCTGAAGTTGATCAGCGAGAGCCCGGTGCCGAGCGCGGCGATGAACACCCCCGGCGGGACGAACCACCACCAGGCGCCCATGGAGAGCGCGGAGCCGTTCTGGGCGAAGTAGAGCATCCCGCCCCAGGAGGTGACCGCGCCGCCGCCCAGGCCGAGCGCGGACAGTCCCGACTCGGTGAGGATGGCGCCGATGATCGCCCAGACGAAGCCGGAGGCGATGACGGGGACGAGGTTCGGCAGGATCTGGAAGACCATGATCCGCCAGCCGGGCTCGCCGCTCACCCTGGCCGCGTCCACGTAGTCGCGGTTGCGCAGCGACATGACCTGGGAGCGGATGACCCGCGCGGGGCCCGCCCAGCTGATCATCGAGATGATCAGGGCGTAGGTGAACGGGCCGCTGTCCTCGACGTAGTCGGCGACCAGGATCAGCAGCGGCAGCGTGGGGATGACCAGGGCGACGTTGCTGAGCAGGGAGAACGCCTCGTCCACCCAGCCGCCGAAATAGCCGCCGACGACGCCGATGAGCAGCGAGCCCACCGTGCCCAGCACCCCGGCGATCACGCCGATCAGCATCGACCCGCGCGTGGCGTGCATCAGCTGGGCCAGCACACTCTGCCCGGTGTCGGTCGAGCCGAGCCAGTGCTCCGCCGACGGCGGTTCGAGCCGCCCGGCCACCAGGGCCTCGGGGTCTCCGGCCAGGATGGGACCGGCGATGGCGAGCAGGGCGAAGAAGCCGACGATCACCAGTCCGGCGACGAGCTTGCCCGATCGGGGCAGGCCGAGCACCCGGTCCCGGGGAGCGGCCAGGGTCACAACAGCGGTCACTGCCTCAGCCCGCCTTCCGCACTCGGGGGTCGATCAGCCCGTACAGCAGATCGACCAGGAGGTTGGCGGCCAGCACGGCCACCGAGATGATCAGGAAGAGGCCCTGCATGAGCGGGTAGTCGGCGCTGCCGACGGCCTGCAGCAGCGCGAACCCCACGCCCGGGTAGGAGAAGACGACCTCGGTGGCGACCTGGCCGCCGACGAAGAAGCCCAGCGTGATCGCGAACCCGGTCACGCTGGGCAGGACGGCGTTGCGGGCCGCGTACGCGACCATCACCCGGCGCGGCCGTAACCCCTTGGCCTGCGCCATGACCACGTAGTCCTCGGCCATGGTCGAGACCATCATGTTGCGCATGCCGAGCAGCCAGCCAGCGATGCCGGAGATCACCAGCGTGAGCGCGGGCAACGCACCGTGGTAGAGCACGCTGCCGATGAAATCGCCGGTGAAGCCCATGCGTACGTGGGCGTAGTCGTAGGCGCCGTTCAGCGGGAACCAGCCGAGCCCGGCCCCGAGGAAGAACAGCAGCAGCAGGGCCAGCCAGAAGTACGGAATCGCGGCCAGGAACGTCGTGGTCGGGATCAGCCCGTCCAGCCAGCTCCCCCGCCGCCACCCGGCCACCATGCCCAGGCCGACGCCTAGCCCGACCGTGATCAGCAGCGCTATCGACACCAGCCCGAGCGTCCACGGCATCGCCTGGCCGATCACGGTGCCCACCGGGGCGGGGTAGTAGGTGACGGAGGTGCCGAGGTTCCCGGTGGCCAGCTGGCGGAGGTAGGCGAAGTACTGGACCCAGAGCGGGTCGTCGCTCACCCCGAACATGACCTCCAGGGTCTTGCGGAACTCCGGCGGCGGGGGCTGCCTGCTCTGGAAGCGCGACAGGATGATGTCGACCGGGTTGCCCCTGATCAGGCGCGGGATGAGGAAGTTGATCGTGAGCGCGGCCCACAGCGCCACCGCGTAGAAGCCGAGCTTGCGCCAAAGGTATGCCATGTGATTCTCCCCGGGCGACCGGGGCGCGCGGCCCCGGTCGCGTCCTCGTCGTTGCTACTGCACCGGCTGGAGGTTCTTGGCCACGATGCCGTTGTCGGGGTGGGAGAAGGGCAGGCCGAGCGCGTACGGGTTCTGCTCGCTGGGCCACCCGGTGACGTTGGTGGTCCGGAACTCGGCCAGGGCGCTGGACTGCTGCAGCGGGATGTAGGGCAGGTCGGCCACGACGGCGTCCTGGATGGCGTAGATCGCCTGCTTGATCGTGTCCGTCTGCTCCGGCGGGGTGTCGGCGATGACCTTCAGCGCGGCGTCCACGGCCGGGTTCTTGTAGCGGGCCATGTTCTGGTTGGCCGGAGGGATGCTCTTGCTGTTGAGGATGTTGTCGTACATGTAGTACGGGTGCGGGCCGCCATAGGCGTTCCACATCATCAGCTCGAAGTCGCCCTTCTGCTGCATGTCGACGAAGGCGTTGAAGGAGACCTCCTTCGATTTGAACTCGATGCCGACCTCCTTGAGCTGCTGCTTGATGACCTGGGCGGCCGAGACGTAGTCGGTCCAGCCGCTCACCAGATGGCAGGTCACCGACAGGCGCTTGCCGCCCTTGGCGTAGAAGCCGTCGCCGTCCTTGGCGTATCCGGCCGCCTCCAGGGTCTGGCGGGCCTTGTCCTGGTTGAACTCCAGCTTCGCGGTGGCGTACTTGGGCGAGAGGTAGTCCTGGAAGAGCGGCAGCACTATGCCCGCCGGGCTGGCCGGCTTGCCGAGCCCGGCGAACGCCAATTCGATGATCTTGTCGCGGTCGAGCCCGAGGTTGATGGCCTGCCGCACGGCCAGGTCGTTCATGGGGGCCTTGGTCAGGTTCGGCACCAGGTTGGTGACGTACAACTGGGACTCGTTCTTGTAGGCGTTGTGCTCGGGGTCCTTGGCCACGAACTGCTTGTCGGGGTCGGCCATGAACATGCCGCCCCAGTCGAGCTGCCCGGTGACCATCGCCTGGAGGGAGGCGTCGTTGTTGTTGTACGACCAGAACCGCATTCCGGCGATCTTGGGCTTGCCGGTGTCCCAGTGGTTCGGGTTCTTGACCATCGTGTAGCTCTGCGGCGTGAACTCGCCCATCATGAACGGCCCGGTGCCGACCGGCTTGGTGTTCGTCTCTTTGGTGGGCTTGTCGATCTTCTCCCAGATGTGCTTGGGCACCATGTACTGGTGACCGGCCACGTCCCACAATTTGGTGTACATCTTCTCGGTGAAGCTGATCTTCACTGAGGTGGGGCTGAGGACCTGGGCGTCCTTGACGTTGCTGCCGCCCGCGTTCAGGTCCTTCTTGTCGCGGCGGTAGAGGAAGTTGAACGCCACGTCCTCGGCGGTGAACGGCTTGCCGTCGCTCCACTTCACGCCGTCGCGGAGGGTGAAGGTGATCGACTTGCCCTCGTCGCCGAACTCGTACTTGGTGGCCAGCAGGGGCTGGACGTCACCCGACTTCGACTGGTTGAAGAACATGAGCGTCTCGTAGATCAGCCCCCAGGTGCCCATGAGGTTGGGCGCGCCCTGGACCAGGGGGTTGAGGTTCTCGTTGAACTGGCCGGTGCCGGCGATGACGTTCACGATGGTGTCTTTGGCGGCGCCTCCGGAGGCCGAGGCCGGGCCTGAGGAGGGAGCGGCGCTGCCGGCGGTCAGTGGCACCCCGCCGCCCGAGCAGGCGGTGAGGAGGGCAAGCGTGGCCGCTGCCACGATCATCGAGGTTCTTCTCATGCATTTCTCCCAGGGGGGTTGGGTAGGAGGGCGGAGCGGTCGTTCACCCACCTCATGGGCACATCAGCCCCGATTTCCCGATTTATCGTGAAGCGATGGCTTTCGCCGGGCAGGAGGGTGATGAGCTGGTCGTCCACCTCGGCGTCGGGGTGCACCTGATCAGGGAAGATCGCCAGATCCCGCACCAGCGTGTGCGCGCTGACGATCACGTCACGCCCCTCGACCGTCACCGTGCACCGCCCCTCGGGCAGGTCGAGGTCCTTGTCCGGCAGGAAGAACCACAGCGCCCTGCGCTCCCCCGCGCGCACCGCGATCAGCTCTCTGGCCGGGTCGGCCGGCTCACCCACGCCAAGGGGCACCGTCACCACGCCACGTGGCGGCACTTCGAGGTCGAAGCTCTCGGTCCGCAGTTCCCTGCCGTCCACGCCGAGCCGCGCGGCCACCGCGCCGCTCGCCCACGGCTCGTCGGTGTCATTGACCGCCACGAGCGCCAGGCCGCCGTCGCGCGGCTGCACGGTCAGCAGCCGGTCGGCGTACGCCCGGCGCAGCGCGTGGAACAGCGGCTTCCTGCGCCCGTCACCGTCGATCGCGGACCACGAGGTGACGGGCCAGCAGTCGTTGAGCTGCCACACGATCGCGCCCGCGCAGTGCGGCCACAGGGACCTGAAGTGCTCGACGCCGAGCTGGATCGCCCTGGCCTGGTTGACCTGCGTCAGGTAGTGCCAGTCGGCGAAGCCGGTGGGCGGCGCGAAGTGCGGCTTGAGCCCGGCGGCCAGCTTGAGGTCACCGTCGATCGCCTTCTGGTGGAGGCGCATGCCGGGCGAGTCGGGCGTGAGCGGGTCGTCGCCGATGGCCCGCTTGATGGTCGCGTACGTCGCGGGCCCCTGGAAGCCGAACTCCGAGACGAACCGGGGCCGGTATTCGCGGTAGGCCGTGTAGTCGCGTTCGTTCCAGACGTCCCAGATGTGGATGTTGTGGTGGTCGGGGTCATTGGGATGGACGTCCATCGACCCCGAGTGCGGGCTGCCCGGCCAGTACGCCCGGCCCGGATCGAGCTCGGCCACGATGCCGGGCAGCAGGTCGAGGTAGTAGCCCTCGCCCCAGGTACGTCCGGCCAGCCGCTCGCGCCAGTGCCAGTCGAAAAAGCCCCAGATGTTCTCGTTGTTGCCGCACCACAGGGCCAGGCTCGGGTGCGGCATGAGGCGGGTGACGTTCTGGCGGGCCTCGGCCTCGACCTCCGAGCGCAGCGGCTCCTCCTCCGGATAGGCGGCGCAGGCGAACGGGAAGTCCTGCCAGACCAGCAGGCCCAGCTCGTCGCACAGGTCGTAGAAGTCGTCGCTCTCGTACAGCCCGCCGCCCCAGACGCGCATCAGGTTGACGCCTGCCTCACACGCCTGCGCGAGACGCTCGGCGTAACGGGCGCGGTCGATCCTGACCGGGAAGCAGTCGTCGGGGATCCAGTTGACGCCCTTGGCGAAGATCGGGCGGCCATTGACCACGATCGTGAAGGCGCCGTCGGCCGTGTCCAGCTCGACCGTCCGGAAGCCGATCTTCCCCTGCCAGCTGTCGAGGTCGTCGCCGAGTGTCACGGTCAGCTCGTGCAGCGGCTGCTCGCCGTACCCGCGTGGCCACCAGAGCTCGGGCTGGGGAATGTCGACCTCAAGTACCGCCGTGTCCGATGGGAGCGCTCCCACAACAGACCTGCCGCAGACGGTGGCGGTGATCTGCAGTTCCTCCTGTACGGCCCGTTCGACCTCGACATGCACGGCGACCCGGGCGACGCCGTCGGTGACGGTCACCACCGGCCGCACGGCGGCCAGCCGGGCACCGCTCCACTCGTGCAGCCCGATCGACCGCCAGATGCCCGCCGTGACCAGGGTCGGGCCCCAGTCCCAGCCGAAGTTGCAGGCCATCTTCCTGATGAAGTTGTAGGGCTCGGTGTAGGCGCCCGGCCGGTCGCCGAGCTCTTCCTTCAGCCGCTCGGCGTACTCCCCCGCCGGCCGGAAGGTCACCGCCAGCCGGTTGCTCCCGATGCGCAGCGCGGGGCGGACGTCGAACCGGTAGGAGCGATGCATGTTCGCGGTCTCGCCCACGCGCACGCCGTTGAGCTCGATCTCGGCCACGGTGTCGAGCCCTTCGCAGACCAGATCGGTGCGCTCGTGCTCGGTGCCGTCCCACGAGAACTCCGTCTCGTAACGCCACTCCGTACGCCCCACCCAGGCCAGGCGGGTCTCATTGTCGTCGAGGTAGGGATCCGGGATCAGACCGGCGGCGAGCAGGTCGGTGTGCACGCAACCGGGCACGGTGGCCGGAGCACGCACGTCGCCGCTCGCCGAGCGGACGGTCCAGGAATCGGTCAAGGGGCGGAGCGGGGTCATCAACCCTCCGGAGTTGAGCAGCGGAGATTAGCCGTCATGCCATCACTAAACCCGTTTAGTTTCAATGTCTGGTCGCGGACATTTCCACTCGATTACTGAACCGATTCAGGACAGGGGGGCCGTGCTCCCCCTGCTCACCAGGCGCGGCTCGGCCTGCTGCGAGTCGGCCACCTCCCGGCCCTGAACCAAGCTGAGCAGCGACCGGGCGGCTTTGGCGCCGAACGCGGCGATGTCCCTGCTCACCGCTGTCAGATGCGGCCGGGTCAGCAGACACAGAGCGGAGTCGTCCCAGGCCACGACGGACAGATCGGCAGGCACCGAGAAACCCGCCTCGCGAGCGGCGGCGGTGCCGGCCACGGCCATCACGTCGTTGTCGTACACGATGGCGGTCGGCCGGTCCGGGCCGCGCAGCAGGTCGAGGGTGGCCCGCTCGCCACTCTCGCCGCTGTAGTCGGCGTACACGGTGACGGCCGTAACGCCCAGCCTGGCCGCCGCCTCCCGCATCGCGGCGGTTCTCACGCGGGTGTGCCTGAGCTCCTCCTGCCCCGCGACCCTGGCGATCCTGCGGTGCCCCAGCCCGGCCAGGTGCGCCATCACGACGCCGATCGCGCCGGCGTCGTCGCTCCAGACAGCGGGCAGCCGCCCGGTCCCCTCCGGTCCGCCGATGACCACGGCGGGCAGCTTCAGCTCCTCCAGCACGGCGATCCTGGAGTCCTCGGCCCGCAGGTCGACGACGAACACTCCGGCGACCCGATGCTGCGCCCACCATTTCCGATAAATCGCGATCTCGGTTTCGGGGTCCTCGGTCATCTGCAGCAGCAGCCCCACGGACTCCGCCGACAGCGTGGCCTCGATGCCGGAGATCAACTGCATGAAGAACGGCTCCAGCCCGAGCGTGCGCGCCGGCCGGTCCACGACGAGGCCCAGCACGTCGGGCCGCCCGTCGAACAGGGCCCGCGCCAGGCTGTTCGGCTGCCAGCCCAGCTCGGCGGCGATGGCCTGGATACGGCGGCGGGTCTCGCTGGAGACACCGGGACGGCCGTTCAACGCGAACGACACCGCGCCCTTCGAGACGCCGGCCCGGCGGGCGATGTCGTCGATCGTGGGTCGCTTCATTCGGCTGTCCCTGGGTTTACCGGTTCATCCAGGACACCATGCTTGCGCAGCGTCGCGACGTCCTGGGCCGACAGTCCGAGCTCGGCCCGCAGGACCTCGCCGGTGTGCTGGCCCACCTGCGGCGCCGCCGCGGGCGGCGACTGCTCCCCGTCCATCACCACGGGCGAGCCGGGCGCCCAATGCCCGCCGACTCCTGGCTGCTCGACCGCTCCCATCAGCGGGTTCTCCCCCAGCAGCGCGGCCAGCTCGGTGAAGCTGCGATATCTCGACCACAGCACCCGGGCGGTACGCAGCGCCGACTCGGCCTCGGCGAGCGTACGGCTCTCGAACCAGCCCGCGAGCAGCTCGCCGAGCACCTTGCGATGCCGGTAGCGGGCCGGCTCGTCGGCGAAGTCCACCCCGAGCGCGGTGGCCAGCGCGCTGACCACGTCGGTCAGGCCGGTCGCGGCCAGCAGCCCGCTCCAGTGCCGGGCGGTCAGCGCCACGACCATCAGCCGCCCGCCGTCGGCCGTGATGAAGTCGCGGCCGAAGGTGCCGTAGACGTAGTTGCCGCCGCGTTCCCTCGGGGTGCCGCTCAGCTGCGCCTCGGCGAGGTAGCCGAGGTTCCCGGCGGTGGCCAGGGCAACGTCCTCCAGCGCGACCCGTACCTGCTGTCCCTCCCCCGTCAGCAGGCGGTGCCGCTCCGCGGCCAGCAGCCCGACCGCCAGATAGAGCCCCGCGGTCACGTCCCAGGCGGGCACCAGGCTGTTCACCGGCTCCGCCACGTCCTCCGGGCCGGTCAGCAGGGGGAACCCGGTCGCCGCCTGCACCGTGTAGTCCACCGCGGCCCCGCCGTCCCGGCGGCCGGTGAGCAGCACGTGGATCACGTCGGGGCGGCGCGCGCGCAGCGCCTCGAAGGACAGCTCCGGGTAGCGCTCGGAGTTGCTGATCACGATCCCGCCGCGCGGCCCGCCGCTGACGATCAGCTCGCCGACGAGTGCGCGGCCCTCCTCGGCGGACAGGTCCACCTCGATGGCGCGTTTGCCCTTGTTCAGCCCCGACCAGTACAGGCTCGTCCCGCTCTCGGCCAGCGGCCAGCGCGTACGGTCGACCGCGCCGCCGATCGGCTCGACCCGGATCACGTCGGCGCCCAGCTGGGCCAGCGTCATCCCGCTCAGCGGGGTCGCCACATAGCTGGAGATCTCGACGATCCGCAGGCCGCGCAACGGCTGCGAGCGCCGGGTGTCCGTCACCGGGCCGCCCCCTTCAGCACGACGACATCAGCAGTGAGACGATAGCCGCCCTTTCCGCGCTTCAGGGGATCAGGGCAGCCGTGAGACCTGATAGTGGTCGATGAGCCAGTCGTCGCCGGCCCGCCGCGCCAGCACGCACAGGTTGACCGTCACGACCGGCCGGTCGGTGAAGGTGAAGTCGACGTGCAGGTAGCCGAGGACGAGGTCGTCGGCCATCCGCCGGGTCTCCAGGATGTCGTACGCGGCGGTCATGCCGATCGGCTGTGAGTCGTAGTACTCGGCGACGCTCTCGGGACCGATGCCGTACGGGTGCAGACCTTGGAAGATGGCGTCGTCGGTGAAGTACGACGCCACGCGCTTGGGGTCGTGCGCGTCGACGGCGCTCTTCCATCGGTCCAGGACGGTGTGGAGGATCTCGGCCTCGGCGGTACTGGTCATGGCGCTCTCCTGTCAGCGGTCGGATATCAGTGATCGGATATCAGTGATCGGATATCAGCGGTCGGATGGATGGATCGTGATGTGCGTCGGTTGGGCGGTGTCGACCCGTCGGGGCAGTGGGCCGAGGTGATGCGGGAAGCGGTGACGCAGCGCGGCGGTCGCGACCGCGGCCAGCGCGACGAGGGCGGCGCCGACGAGCAGCGCCTGGTTGTAGCCCTGGTGCAGGAGCGGGGTGACGACCAAGGGGCCGAGGATCTGCCCGACGCTGTAGCCGGTGGTGAGGATCGCGACCGCCCGAGGGATCCGCAGGTGGGCGCCGACGGCCAGGGTGAGGGAGGCGATGCCGAGGAACGTGGCGCCGAACAACACCGCCGAGACCAGGGCCACCGCGACCCCGCTGACCAGGACCGGTAGCGCGATGCCGACGGCCTGCACGACGAGCGCGACGAGGAGGAGCGTCGGCCGCGACCACGTACGGCTGAGCCAGGCCCACAGGGCCGACGACGGCAGAGCGCCCAGCCCGACGAGGATCCAGGCGGAGCTGCCGACCCAGCCGGGCGCGGTCTGGTCGATCGCGGCGACCAGGAAGGTGCCGGCGATGATGTACCCAGTCCCTTCGAGGGTGTAGCCGACCAGCAACGCGCCGAACCAGCGCAGCCCGACCGCGTCACCGCGCCGGGGCGGGACCGGCGCCGCGTGGGGCGACGTCGGACTGGCGTGCAGCGGCCAGGCAATGACCGTGAAGACGGCGGTCAGTGCGGCCGTGGTCCACCACGCCTGCTGCCATGTACCAGCGGTGCGGAGGATCAGCACGACGACGCCGGACAGGGCGATCCCGGCGCCGATGCCGCCAAAGGCCCAGCCGGTGAGGTGGTGGGCGTGGCCGCGTAGCCCGGTGAGCATGGCGTTGACCGCGACGACGAAGATCAGCGAGCTCGCGATCCCGGCGACCAGCCGGAGCAGCCACCAGAGCGCGCCGACGTGCGTGAGCGGCATCAGGGCCAGCGTGGCTATCAGGATCACCAGCGACAGGCGCAGCGTCGTCCGGGAGGCGGCCATCGCGGGGGCGATGATCGCGGCGACCGCGCCGAGGAGGTAGCCGATGTAGTTCGCGGTGGCCAGGCTCGCGCCGAGCTGCGGCGAGAGCCCGGCATGCGCGAGCATCAGGGGCAGGATCGCGGTGTAGGCGAAGCGGCCGATGCCCATGCCCGCCGCCAGCGCCGCCGCGCCCTGCCCGACGACCCGCCAGGGCCGCTCCAGCGAGGTCGCCTCGATCGTCTGCTCCGGTACGGCTGTCAACATGCGCCTTTCTCTCGGCTCTTTCGGCAGGTGAGGCTGATGGCAGGTGAGGCGGGCGGCGGCTCTTTCGGCAGGTTGGGGGCGGGCGGCGCCTGGGGTTACCGACCGCCCGCGCCCCGCCGCCGGCCGAATGACCAGCTCAGTGACCGGCGCTCTGGCCGCCGTCGACGTGCAGAATCTCGCCGGTGACGAACGGAGCGTGCTCGAGATAGATGATCGCGTCGACGATGTCGCTGATGTCGCCCATCCGGCCCACAGGGTGCAGCTCGGCCAGGGCTTCGTGGGTCTCGACCGGGTGCATCGGGGTGCGGATGACGCCGGGCGCGACCGCGTTGACCCGGATGCCCCGGGTGGCGTACTCGGTGGCCAGTGATTTGGTGACCGCGTTGAGGCCGCCCTTGGTCAGCGACGCCAGCGCGGACGGCACCTTGCTGTTGGCGTGATCGACGAGGCTGGTCGTGATGTTGACCACGTGTCCGCCGCCGCCCTGGCTGAGCATCGCCTCGATGGCCCGCTGGGAGATCTCGAAGAACCCGCGCAGATTCACTCCCGTGACCAGGTCGTAGTCCTCGTCGGTGTAGTCCGTGAACGGCTTGGACACGAAGAGACCGGCGTTGTTGACCAACGTGTCGATGCGGCCGAACGCCTTCAGCCCCTGCTCGATGACGTGCGCCCCGACGGCCGGGGCGGCGATGTCGCCGGCGACGGCCCGCACCATGGGGTCGTCGGAATCCGCGATCGACCGGGAGTTGGCGACGACCGCGTAGCCGAGCTTGCGGTAGGCGGTCACCAGCGCCGCGCCTATGCCCTGGGACGCGCCGGTGATCACGGCGACTTTTGGCGTACTCATTGCTTCCCCCTTGTAAGTGACTGTGGACGTGTGGCACCCGCACCGCTCTCGGGCGGTGCCGGCGTGGGGGGAATGGCTCAGACAGGGGGCGGCCGGGTCCCGACCTGCCCTGGGGCCATGCATTCCATCGTGCACCCAGCGGTCGCCGTCGCGCCACGACGGGCTTGCTCTCTGCTGGTAGGCACAGCCTCCTACCGCTCTACGATGGGCGGGTGGAGCTACGCCAGCTGCGCTATTTCGTGGCTGTGGCCGAGGAGCTGAACTTCGGCCGCGCCGCGGCCCGGCTGCGCATCGCCGGCCCGTCGCTCTCCCAGCAGATCAAGGCGCTGGAGCGGGACCTGGGGGTGCGGCTGTTCGACCGGGACCGCCGCTCGGTCGCGCTGACTCAGGCCGGGGAGGCGTTGCTGGCCCCGACCCGGGCGCTGCTCGGACAGGCCGACGAGTTGCGCGCGTCCGCGGCCCGTATGTCCGCCCCCGAACCGGTCCGGCTCGGGTACGTCAACTGGCGGCCCCCCGACCTGGCCGCCCGCCTGTCCGGCATAGCGCAGTTGCACGTCGACGCGTGGGTCATGCCGTCACACACCCAGGCCGGCCGGGTGGCCGACGGCAGCATCGATCTGGCCATCTGCTGGGTTCAGACCGATGACCTGGCCGCCTACGATCTCGAGGCTCGGCTGATCGGCGCGGATCGGCTCCACGCGATCTCCGCGGGCTCCGAAACGTCGGCGGTCCGGGCCAGGGACACGCTGGTGCTGCTGGACACCGACACCGTCACCTGGGACTCCTGGAACCGCTATGCCAAAGAGTTCGCCCGCGACACCGGATCCCAGACCGTGCACATCGACGATGGTGGCATCACCGACGCGGCGTTCTTCGACCACGTACGCCGGTTGCGCCGCCCCGTCATCAATTCACCGAAGGGTCAGACCACTCCCCTGCCGCCTGATCTCGTCCGGCGACCGGTGATCGATCCATCGCCGTACTGGACCTGGGCCCTGGTGTGCCGCCACGGCGAGAAGCGCGGCGCCGTACGGGCCGCCGTCGAAGCCCTGACCCGTGACGTCGGCAGGCTCGGTCTGGACGCCGATGCGGCCTGGCTGCCCGTCGGCGACCCGTTCCGCGTCCCAGGGCCGACCGGCCCGGGTCGCTCGGATGCGGCGACAACGGCGTGATCATGTCCACCAGAAACTCCACCACTCCCTCCTCACCGGACCCCAAGGGGAGCACGCTCGATCGAGCGAATCTCATCATTTACTTCGTCAAGATTTGAATTACGTCCGGGCCGCACTTACGCTCCAGAGATCCGATGTCTCCGCATCCCCCGGTGGTGACCATGCCATCCAGACGATCTCTATTGAAGGCTGGCGGCGCTCTAGCCGCCGCCACACTCGTCCCCGGAACCGCGTCGGCGCAGGCCGAGGCCCGATCAGCGGATCCCTGGCACCAAGTGCCGGACATCCTGCGTAGGATCCGGCCCCCTCGCTTCCCCAACCGAAGGTGGGATGTCACCGCGTTCGGCGCCGTGGGTGACGGCACGACCGACTGCACGGCCGCGTTCAAGGCGGCGATCGCCGAGTGCCATCGCAGAGGCGGCGGCCGGGTCGTGGTCCCACCGGGACGCTTCCTCACCGGCGCCGTCCACCTGCTCAGCAACGTTGAGCTGCACGTGTCCGAGGGCGGCGTGATCGCCTTCAGCACCGATCCGAACGCCTACCTGCCGGTCGTCTTCACCCGGTGGGAGGGCACGGAGTGCTACAACTACAGTCCCTTCATCTACGCCCACGGCCAGCGGAACATCGCGGTCACCGGCAAGGGCACACTCGACGGCCAAGCCAGACAGGGCCCCTGGGAGAGCTGGTACGCCAACAGCGGCCCGCAGGGCGCCGACCAGCGGGCGCTGCGCAAGATGGGCGACGACGGCGTCCCGGTCGAACAGCGCATGTTCGGGGCGGGTCACTATCTGCGCCCCGCCATGGTCCAGTTCGTGAAATGTCAGAACATCCTGGTCAGCGACCTCACGATCCTCGAGCCGGCCATGTGGACCGTGAACCCGGTCCTGTCCACGAACGTCACCGTGCGCGGCATCACCGTCGTCAGCACGCTGTACAACACCGACGGCTGCGACCCCGAGGCGTCGTCGTACGTGCACATCCACGACTGCCGCTTCAACACCAACGACGACTGCGTGGCGGTCAAGTCGGGACGCGACGCCGACGGCCGCCGGGTGGGCGTGCCCAGCGAGAACATCGTCGTCCAGGACTGCGCCTTCTCCGGCCGCTGGGGCGGCATCACGGTCGGCAGCGAGATGTCCGGCGGCGTCCGCAACGTCTTCGCCGAGCGGTGCGTGATCAACTCGCCGGACTTCCCCGGCAACTACCCGGTGAAGTACCCCGTCTACATCAAGGCCAGCAAGAAGCGCGGCGCCTACATCGAGGGCGTCTACGTACGCGGCTTCACCGGCCAGAACGTGGACCGCGAGGTGATGTTCGTCAACATGGCCTACAACAGCAACGAAGGAGGCACCGAGCCGGTGTCGGTCCGCGACATCCGGATGGAGCGGACCAGGCTCGACGGCGCCGACGCCGTACTCAACCTCGTCGGCCTGGAGACCGACCACCTGACCGGAGTGCGCTTGGAGAAGTGCGCGTTCACGAACATCACCGGCGCGAACACGATCACGTTCACCGACGACCTGACCCTGCGCAAGGTGTTCGTGAACGGGGTGGAACAGCATTGATGTCCCTCATCGCCCGTCGCCCTGAGGCGGGCCATCCTTCGTCTTACGGTTTCCGTGGATTTAGCGGATACTGCGGGCATGCGGTTGCTGGAGCGGGAGCCGTCGCTGGCGGCGCTGGCTGAGTACGCGGCCGAGGCCAGGCAGGGTGCCGGGCGGCTGGTTCTGGTCTCGGGTGAGGCGGGCGTCGGGAAGTCGGCGCTGGTGGAGCGCTTCCAGGAAGAGCTGCCGGATGCCCGTTGGTCGTGGGGGATGTGCGACGGGCTGTTCACTCCGCGCCCGCTCGGGCCGCTCTTCGACGTGGCGGATCAGCGTCGTGGCGCGCTGCTGGAGCTGTGTCGCGCGGGGGCCGGGCGGGAGGAGTTGTTCCGCGGGCTGCTGCACGAGGTCAGTGAGCCCGGGACGCTGAACGTGGTCGCGGTCGAGGACGTTCACTGGGCCGACGAGGCCACCCTGGACATGCTGCGGTTCCTCAGCCGGCGGCTGTGGAGCGCTCCGGTGCTGGTCATCGCCACCTACCGGGACGAGGGTCTGGCGGCGGACGATCTGTTCCGGGTCGCCCTGGGCGATCTGGCTTCGCAGCGGTCGACGCGGCGGATCGCGCTGGCGCCGCTGTCCGCCGACGCGGTGGGGCTGCTGGCCCGTGGGAGCGGGTGGGAGGCGTCCGCGCTGCACCGGCTGACCGGCGGGAACCCGTTCTACGTGACCGAGGTCGTACAGGCCGGCGTGACAGAAGTGCCCCCATCTGCGCGGGACGCGGTGCTGGCGCGCGCGACGCGCCTGGACGGCGGGTCCCGTCAGGTGCTGGACGTGGCGGCGCTGACCGGGACCAGGGTCGAGTCGCGATTACTGGCGTCGGTGACCGGCTGCCCGCCGTCCGCCCTGGACGAGCTGCTCGGGTGCGGGCTGGTGATCGAGGACGGCCCGTGGCTGAGGTTCCGTCATGAGATCGCGCGGCTGGCGGTGGCGGGGGCGGTCTCGGCGCATCGCGGCCGGGCCATTCACGGCCTCGTACTGACCGCGCTGGCCGACCTGGGGTGCGACGACGAGGCCCGGATGGCCTTCCACGCCGAGGCGGCCGGCGATGCCGAGGCGGTTCTGCGGCACGCGCCCGCCGCCGCCCGCCGTGCAGCGTGGCTGGCCTCGCACCGTGAGGCGGCGGCGCAGTTCCGGCGGGCCCTGCGGTTCGCGGACGGGGCGGACGCCTCGACGATCGCCCGGCTGTACGAGGGGCTGGCCGACGAGGCGGCGCTGCTCGACCAGTGGGAGGACGCGGCCGATGCCTGCGAGCACGCGCTGGCGCAGTGGCGCGAGGCGGGCGATCGGCTGCGGGAGGGCGACACGCTGCGGCGGCTGTCACGCACTCTGTGGAACCTTGTCCGCGCGGATCAGGCGGTCGCCGCCGTCGAAGCCGCCGTGTCGGTTCTGGAACCGCTCGGGCCGAGCGTCGAGCTGGCCTGGGCGTACGCCATCTTCGCCAACCGGCGCATGCTGCAGGCCCAGCACGACGCGGCGATCGACCTGGCACGGCGGGCGCAGACGATCGCCGAGCGTCTGGGCGCCACCGACGTGCTCAGCGATGTGCTCAACACCATGGCGGCGTCGTCCGCGGCCAAGGGCGAGGACTGGGTGGGGGGCATGCGCCGGGCGTTGGATCTCGGTCTGTCCGGGCGCCACCAAGATCAGGCGGGCCGGGCGTTCGCGAACTTCTGCGCCACGTACGTGAGCGAGCGGCAGTTCGCCGAAGCCGAGCCGCTGCTGGTCGAGGGCCTCGCCTATTGCGATGAGCGGGACCTCACCACGTACGCGATGCACCTGCGCAGCGAGCAGGCCGCCATGATGGAGCGGATGGGACGCTGGGACGAGGCGGTGACGCTCTGCGCCGAGATCCTCGCCGTCACGCCGCTCTCCTCGTGCAGCCGGTTGTGCATCGTACGCAAGCTCGGCGCGATCCACGCCCGCCGTGGCGAGCCCGGCGTCTGGGCGTATCTCGACGAGGCGGCCGAGATCGCCGACCGTACCCGCGAGCCGCAGCAGATCGTGCCCGTCCGGCTCACCCGCGCCGAGGCGTACTGGCTGGAGGGGAAGCCGGACCACGCCCGCCGCGAGGCCGAACTGGCCGCGGACACCGCCGAGGGTTGCGACGCCTGGGATCTCGGCGCGGTCGCCGTCTGGCTGCGGCGGACCGGCTCTCGCCGGCGGGCGCATGGCGCGCACGCCGAGCCGTACCGGCTGGAGCTCGGCGGTGATGCGACGAAGGCCGCGCATGCCTGGACTGAGCTGGGGTGCCCGTACGACGCCGCGCTGGCCCTGGCACACGCCCCACGGGAGCCGGAGCTCCGTCAGGCCCTGAAGATCCTCACCGGTCTCGGCGCCTTCCCCGCCACTCGCATCGTCAGGCGCAAGCTCCGCGAACTCGGCGCCCGGTCACTCCCTGCCGGTCCGCGTGCGGCGACCCGAGGGCATCCGTTCGGGCTGACCCGGCGCGAACACGAAGTGCTCGCCCTGCTCTGCGCCCGATGCACCAATGCCGAGATCGCCGCGAAGTTATTCATCTCCACCAAGACCGTCGGTCACCACGTCTCGTCCATCCTCGCCAAACTGGGCGCCCCGAGCCGCAACGCCGCCGCCGACCAGGCCATCAGGCTCGGCCTGGCCGAGCGGGAACCCAGGGCGGAAAGTTAGGCATCGCCCGCCGCAATATAGGGATCGGCCACCGATCCCCACCGCCGCCCTGTCCCCGTACGGTCGAGCCACTCACCACGGCACGGGGACTCATTACGGCGATAAGGGGGACGGCATGGCGCGGTGTACCAGCCCGTCTGTCATGGACATGCGGCCGATTGTCATGGACATGGACATGGACATGCGGCCGATCACCAGCGACGGTCGCGCCGACCTGCTCATGGAGCTGCTGCGGCGCATCATCGACCTGTTCCAGCCCACGGACTCGCGCGCCGAGCAGTGCCTGCTGGAACTGGGCACCCTGCTGGCCCGGCCGATCGAAGATGCCGGCCGATCGGCCGTGTCCTGCCGGCGCTGGGGACGGCAATGGCGGATCGAGCTGGCCGGCCGGACCGTGTACGTCGAGCACAGCGTGGGGATGAACCACCTGGCGCTCCTGCTGGCCAACCCGTACCAGGAGATCTCCGCCCTCGAACTGGCCGCCGGCTCCACCCTCCCCGGCCAGTCGACAGGCCGGGACGGCGAAAGCGCCCAGCCGGTGCTCGACGACCTGGCCAAACGCCGCTACATGCAGCGGCTGTCGCACCTGCAGGCCGAGATCGACGAGCTCGAGTCGATGAACGACGCGGAACGGGTCGCCGGGGTACGCGCCGAGCGCGACTGGCTGCTCGACGAGCTGGCCGCGGCCACCGGCCTCGGCGAGCGGACCCGCCACTTCACCGGCAGCGCCGAGCGCGCCAGGGTCGCGGTGGGCAAGGCCATCAGACGTACGGTGAACCGCATCGCGGAGGCCGATCCGGTTATCGGGGATGAACTGCGCGCCACCGTACAGACGGGCATGCGCTGCTGCTACCAGCCCAGTTGGCCACGGGCCTACCAGGACAGGTGAAGCTAGTGGTCCGGCGGGACGCGGTAGACGGACACATGGGGCTCGGCGAGGCGGTCCACGGTCGGGCCCAAGACCTCGGGCGCGCACATGCCGGTGCCCGGCGTGTCATAGCATCCCAGATCTCCTCCTGTTGCATGCCGCCGACGATGGTCATGGGTGTACGCGTTGTCCAACGATTTTGCGGTCATCCAGGGCGGGCGATCTCAAGACGCCGTGCGGACCATGAACACGTCCACCGGATCCTCGGTCTCCAGCGTGAACCCGTGCCGCTCGTACAGCCGCCGGGCAGGGCTTCCCTGCAGCACGTTCAGCCGGACAGGGACACCGTCACGGTCACACTGATCCAGCAGCTCGCGCAGGACGCCCGAACCGATGCCGGAGCCCTGCAGGTGCGGGGCCAGGAAGAAGTGCTCCAGCCAGCGGGCGTCCTCGGCCTCCCGTAGCGCCACGCAGCCGGCGAACTCGCCGCCGACCTCGATCACCCAGGTGTGCGACGGGTCGTAGGCGTCCCGCATTCGCTGCCGTACCCGGTGCTCGTCGTACCGGCCGAGCCGCTCCAGATCCGCCCGCATCACCACGGCGCGTAGCTCGACCATCGCCTCGATGTCCGCCGCCAAAGCCCGCCGAATACCCCAATCCACCATGATGTGGCACTTTACGGCACACGTGCGGCCCCTCGTAGCCGGGGATGCGGTGTCTGGGGAGGCACCGGTTGATGTGGTGCTATGTGGCGCGCTTGGTCTCTGGGCCGCTCGCCGAGCCCATGGCCTGTCTGGTGATCGATACAGCGAGGGCGTTGAGTGCCGCGTACCGCAGGGAGTCGTCGGTGATCTCCTGGGCGAGCTGCTCGGCGCGGTGGGCGTCGGTTACCGCGAACGCCGCAACCGCGATGTACCGCAGATGATCCCGGCCGGGACCGCGGTACTCCCGCAGGAGCTGCTCGACGACATGTGGGTTCGGTACGGCGGTCTCGATGATCGACAGATACGCGGTCGATCCTGCGGCCAGGGCGACCTCCAGCAGGTGGCGCAGGATGGGACCGGTACGTTCGGGCCTGGAGTCGGCCCATGCTGTCGCCGCCACGGCCATCAGGGTCGTGGCGACGCGCTCCAGATCATTCTTGTCGAGCCGTGCCTTGCCGGGCTGTTGTGCTCGGGTCTCAGCGAGGTCGATGAGGCGCATGGCCAGCTCCGGATCGACGGCGACGACATCTCGGGCGACCACTGTCAGCTGCTGCGCGCTCAGGTCCGTGGCGTCGGCGCGACTCGTGATGTACTGGGCAGCCTGCTGCGCGGTTTCGGCGGCGACGGCGCGCCCGGCCGCTGCGATCCTGCCCATCATGGGGAGAACCCATGTTCCCTCGGCTTCGAGGGCGGTCTGGTACGCGGTGTTGAGCCACCACCGTGCCTGCAGAGGGTTGGTCTCGGCGAGCGCGCCCGCCATGTCGACGAAGGCCTCGATCCGATATTCGACATCACTGATCCGCGAGGCGATGGTTTCGGCCCGCGACGGGTCGCACCATGCCGCGCCGGTGGCGATGTATTTCAGATGCCACGGACCGACGTTCCTCTGGCCGGCGCCGACCTTGGGCTGGGCTCCCCAGCGGGCCCACCAGGAAGCGGGCTTCACCGAGACCGGTTTCTGGGCCGCAGGTGCCGCGACGCTCTGTTCGGCCGCGTCGAGCAGCGGCCGGTGATCCTGCCGGGTAGAGCCCGCTGCCTTGAGGATGTCGCCCCAGGCACATGAGCGAACGACGGACTCTCTGATCTTGCTGATGATCTGTTCCGCCCGGGCGAGGTCGACCCGCGCGACCTCCACAGCGGTCTCCTTGAGTGCGAAGTTCCGCTGGCTGGCTTCGCCCGGGACGTCGAGCGCGGCGGCTTCGGCGAGGTCGATCAGCTGCTCGGCGTGTCGCCGATCGGCGGCATAACCGATCTTGGCGATTTCCGCCAGGGTTTGGGGCTGGAGGAACGTGTAGTCGGAGTGGGGTGGGAGCATGCGGGCCACTTCTACTGCCCGGGCCATCAGCTCGGTGGCGTGGTCAGGGGCGTTGACGGCCATCTTGTCGGCCGTGGCCGCCAGCGCCTTGGCTCGCAGCTCGCAATCGTCGAAGTCCACGACCCGCCGCTCAACGCTGTCGAGCACCGTGAGCGCCCGCTGAGGATCCACCGCGATCAGCTGGTCGACCAGATAAACGAACACCTTGTGTTCCACGGCGTTCGGACCGTCGTCGAGGTGCTGGGCGAAGAGCTGTTCGGCGTGGCCGACCAGCCGCAGGGCGCGGTTCCTGTCGGGCAGTTCGTCGGCGAGGGCCAGTAGAGCCACTGCTCGGCATACCTCCGAGGGGATGCGCCGCAGATACTGCTCCGCGTGGTCGGGATCGGCCTCGACGATCGCGTAAGCGACTCCGTACAGCGCCTCTTCTCGCTCGTCGGGATCGGCGATGGAACCGGCGATCCGTAGGGCGTGGTCGATCGCCGGTCGGTCCGTCGAATCGGCGGCCCGCCCAGGGATAGGGGCGGCCTGCCCAGGGATCGTAGCGCCGCCAGAAGGTTCGGAGAGGTCCTCTTCGAGCTGGGTGATCAGCGCGGTGACCGTGGGCGGGAGCCATGGCGTGGTGCTTTCGGCCGATGCGGCGAGCCGGTCGAGGAGATCGGCGGGGCTGGGCCGGTGCTCAGGAGTCTTGGCCAGGCAGGCGTCCACCAGGTCGACCAGGTCCTTCGGCAGGCCGGTCAGGTCGGGGTCGTCATGGCGGATGCGGTGCATGACCGCGTGGCCCTGACCGGTACCGAACGGGCCGCAGCCGGTGGCGGCGAACACCAGCACCGCCCCCAGCGAGAACACATCGCTGGCCGGGCCCACCTCGCCGCCTCGGCTCTGTTCGGGGGACATGAACGCCGGAGTGCCGATCACGGCCCCCGAGACGCTGTGGGAGGCGGCCTCCAAAGCGCGGGCGATGCCGAAGTCGATGACCCGGGGACCGTCGCCGGCGAGGATCACGTTGCCGGGTTTGAGGTCGCGGTGCGCCAGTATCTCTTCGTGGATGGCGATCAGGCCCTCGGCCAGGCCCGCCCCCAGCACACCGATCGCCGCAGGCGGCAGCGGTCCGTGCGTGGCGACGGCCTGGTGCAGGGTCGGGCCGGGGATGTAAGCGGTGGCCATCCACGGCGAATCGGCGTCAGTGTCCGCGTCCACCACCTGCGCGGTGTAGAACCCGCCGACCCTCCGGGCCATACTCACCTCGATCGCGAACCGGCGTCGGAACTCCGCATCGCCGGCCAGGTCCGAGCGCACCACCTTCACCGCGACCGGCCGGCCGCCCCGGGTACGGCCCAAGTACACCTGCCCCATGCCGCCACCGCCCAGCCGGCCCCTCAGCCGAATTGGCCCCACTTGGCGTGGATCATCGGCCCATAGCGGCTCCATATGCCACCCTTTCCGCTGAACAACCCGGCACGCACGGCAAACACACTCTTTCAAGAAACGGGTTGTCCGGGGCACTTGGTTCCATGCGCACGACTGATCAGCGGCTCGCGATGTCACCGGGGCGGGCCCGAGAAGACATGACGCGGGCCAATTTTCGGCCATCGCCGGGAAGGCAGTCCAGGGCATTTACCGGACAATTCGGGAGGGCATTTTGTCCGGTGATTATTCCGGTTCTCCCGCTTATGCTCGGCTCCCATGGAGAACATGGAGACCACGGAGAAAGAGACGGTTCTCGGCCTTCAGCGGCAGTTCGACGCGGCGGAGCTGGCCGCCGACGCCGGACGCCTGCGCGAGTTACTGGCCGACGACTTCCAGTCGATCGGGCCCAAGGGGTACGTGCTCGACAAGGAGCAGTGGATCGGTCGCCACGCCCAATTCCAGTACCACGCCCTGGACACCAGCCAGATCGACATCCGGATGTACGGCGACGCCGCGATCGTGCGCAATGTGCAGAGCAACCAGGCGACCTCTCACGGCCGGGCGGTGGCGCTGCGGGTGCGGGTGTCTCAGACGTGGGTCAGGCAGGAGGGCTCGTGGCGGCTGGCGGGCATCCAGTTCAGCCCGATGGCCGACGACGCGTAGCCCGTCCTCGTCCCCGTCCTCGGACATGCCGCCCGATGTCCGGTAAATGTCCTGGCCCAATGTCCGGTAAATGTCCGGTTGCTGTCCTGGCCCGATGATCCGCTGGGATAGAGGATGGAGACCACTGCGCGACCCCCAAGGCGGTAAGCACGATGACGACACAGACGATCCCTCCGCTCGGCCGGGTGCTGCGGCACTGGCCGGTTCTGGTCGGGGTCGGGACCGCCGTGCTCATGATCCTGGACATGGCCACGGGCCTCGAGCTGGCGAAGGTGCTGGCCGCCTCGGCGGTGGTGTACCTGGGTGCGGCCGCGTTCGGGAAACCCGCCTCGACCTGGCCCGTGTTCTTCCTGACCTTCGTCGTCATCCTGGCCGCGGACCTCATCGATGACGACTTCGAGGCGACCTGGGCGGTGCTGGGCCTGGGCGTCCTGCTGGGCGGCTACGGTCTGCTGCGCGGCTACGGTCCCCGGCGCGGTATCCGCCCTGAGCCCGGAGGGCTGCCGTTACAGCTGGTCGCCATGCTCGGTTTCGGCGCCGCGGCCACGATCGCGCTGTTCGTCAACCCGACGGTCGGCAGCTACCTGGTGGCGCTGGGCCTGCTCGGCCACGCCGCATGGGACGTCTACCACTACCGGGCGAACCGAGTGGTGACCCGGTCGCTCGCCGAGTTCTGTCTCGTGCTCGACACCGCTCTGGCCGTGGCGATCATCGTCCTGACGGCGACGGCGTGACCCCGGAGGAATGATGAGCCATCTCAAGGACCGGGTCGCCCTGGTCACCGGCAGCTCCCGAGGGATCGGGGCGGCCATCGCGACCGCGTTCGCGCAGGCCGGCGCCCGAGTCGTGCTGCACGGCCGCGACGAGGCCGCGCTCGCCGCGGTCCGGGCGCGCGTCGACGACCTCGGCGGCGAGGCCATCAGCGTGACCGGAGACGTCACCGTCGCCGCCGACCTCGACCGGATCCGCGAGCAGATCCTCGAGCGCTACGGCCGCGTCGACGTGCTGGTCGCCAACGCCGGTAGCTCGGACAGCCGCCCCGTACCCATCGAGGACATCACGGAGGAGAGCTGGCGGGCCGACATCGACCGGAACCTGACCGGCACCTTCCTGACCGTCAAGTGCTTCCTGCCCGGTATGAAGGAGCGCCGGAGCGGCAACATCATCACCCTGTCCTCGGCGGCCGGGCGCAAGCCGAGCGAACGGACGATCGTCGCGTACGCCGCGGCGAAGGCCGGTGTGCAGCTGTTCACCCAGGATCTGGCCGCCCAGGTGGGTCCGTTCGGCATCCGGGCCAACTGCCTCGCCCCGGAGACGATCCTCACCGACACGAATCAGCATTGGCTACCGGCCGACGTCCAGCGCTCGCTTGCCGAGTCGCACCCGCTGCGGCGGCTCGGCACGTCCGAGGACGTCGCCCGGGCCGCGCTCTTCCTCGCCTCCGACGACTCGAGCTGGATCACCGGCGTCATCGTCGACATCGCCGGTGGCGCGGTATTGGTGTGACTCCTCAGCCCGACCCTGCGGCCGGGCGGAAGACGGGGACCGCTTCGCCGCCCTCGGGGTGCTCGAAGGCGACGCGGACCGGCAGGCCGGCGTACACCTCCTCGGGCGCGGCACCGGTGATCTGGAGCTGCAGCCACGGCTCCTCCTCCAGCTCGACGATCGCGACCACGGTCGGCGGCGCGCCCTTGGTGTGCAGCACCGACCAGCTCACCACCGACCCCGTGCCGGAGGCGGCCGTCCAGGACAGCTCGGGTGAGCCGCACCTCGGGCACGTACGCGCCTGCGGAGCGGAGAAGCCGCCGCACTGATCGCAGTGCCGGATCAACAGTTCGCCGCGCGCGGTGCCGTCGAAGAACTCGGCGGTGGCCGCGTCGCGGTGGACGATTCCCACGGGCATCGGCATGCTCCTATCGCGCGTGCGGGCTGAGGATGAGGGTGGAGTGGTGGTCGAGTACGCCGCCGTTGCCGCTGACCAGCACCATGTCGTTGCGCGGGGCCTGACGGTCGCCGCCCTGGCCGCGGGCCTGGATGACGGCCTCCGACAGCGGGGTCATCCCCCACATGTAATAGGAGGAGAGCTGGCCGCCGCCGGTATTGACGGCCAGCGTCCCCTCCGGTCCCAGTACGCCGCTGGCGACGAAGGGGCCACCCTCGCCCTTGGCGCAGAAGCCGTAGTCCTCCAGGGAGATGAGCGCGGTGTAGGTGTAGCAGTCGTACAGCTCGGCGACGTCGATGTCGTCGATCGACACCCCGGCCATCTTCAGCGCCGTCGGCCCTGACAGAGCGGCGCCGCTGACCAGGCCGAACTCGCTGTCCCTGCCCATGACGTACCCCGGATGCGCCTGTCCCCAGCCGCGGATGTGCACGGCGGGCTGGGGGAGGTCGGCGGCCCGGTCGGCGGAGGTGACGATGACCGCGACGCCGCCGTTGCTGACCAGGCAGCAGTCGAGGAGGTGGAACGGCTCGGCGATCCACCGGGAGCTCTGGTGGTCCTCGATGGTGATCGGAGCCCGCATCTGGGCCAGGGGGTTCCTGGCCGCCCAGGCGCGCTGCGCGACGGCTATGTGCCCCAGTTGCTCGCTGGTCGTGCCGTACTTCTGCATGTGCCTGCGTGCGGCCAGCGCGTACATGGTGTTGGCGCTGTAGATCCCGGAGGCCGCAGTCAGGCCCTGCCAGCCGGCCAGTCTGCGGCCCGCGCCGGCGTAGGCCGCGCCGCCCCCGGACGCCTTGTCCTTGAGCGGTGCGTCGGCGAAGACGCAGGCCACCACGTCGGCCATGCCGGAGGCGACGGCCATGGCGGCGTACTGGACCATGGCGCCGGCCGACGAGCCGTACGCCTGCACCTCCGACAGCAGGCGCAGCTCGCGCAGCCCCAGGTCCCGCTGGAGGCTCAGGCCGACGTCGGCGGTGAGACCGGTGTTGGTCAGCAGGCCGTCCACCTGGCGCAGGTCGAGACCGGCATCGGCGGCGGCGAGCCGTACGGCGTCGGCGGCGAACTCCGGCGCGCTCCGGCCATAGACCTTGCCCATCTCGGTGATGCCGAGACCGGCGATGACCGACGTGTGGTTCATCGTCCCTCCCAAACCGGGGCGCGCTTCTCGGCGAAGGCGCGTGGCCCCTCCTTGGCGTCCGCCGACCGCATGAGCGCGGCGCTCTCGGCGGCGGTCCGCTCCCAGGCGGCCTGCTCGGACGGGATGGTGCCGTCGGAGATGCCGCGCGCGATCCGCTTGCTGGCCTGCACGGACAGCGGGGCGTTCGCGCTGACCGTCTCGGCCAGGGCGAACGCGGCGGTCAGCAGCTCGGCCCGCGGTACGACCCGATTGATCAGGCCGAGCCGCAGGGCCTCGGCGGCGGTGACGGGCTCACCGGTCAGCAGGATCTCCATGGCGACCTTCGTGGGCAGCTGCGCGGCCAGCCGGAACGCGCCGCCCGCGCCCGCGAGGATCCCGCGCTTGACCTCCGGCAGCCCGAACGCGGCGGTCTCGGCGGCCACCACCAGGTCGGCCCACAGGGCGATCTCGGTGCCGCCGCCGAGCGCGAACCCGTTGACGGCGGCGATGACCGGCTTGGCGATGGGATGCGTGACACATCCGGCGAAGCCCCAGTGCGGCTTGAGCCCTTCGGTGGAGAACTCCCCGCGGGCCACCGCCTTCAGGTCGGCACCGGCGCAGAACGCCTTGTCCCCCGCCCCGGTCAGCACCACGGCCCGGACCGACGCGTCCGCGTCGGCCTCGTCGAGAGCCTCACCGACGGCGCGGGTCAGCTCCGCGTTCACGGCGTTGCGGACCTCGGGCCGGTTCAATGTGATCAACACGATGTGGTCGCGGCGCTCGACGAGCGCGGCGGGCTCACCCATGGTCGACTCCTTCATTTACTCTGTACGGTTGCTTCTTCCAGCACGCCCTCGTCGATGAGCGCCTGGATCTCGGACTCGGCCAGGCCGAGCAGCTTGGCGGCCACCAGCCGCGTGTGCTCTCCCGCCAGCGGCGCGGGGCGCAGCTCGGGGTCGGCGACCCCACGGAAGGTGGCCGGGGCGTTCTCGGTACGCAGGGCGTGCTCGATGTACGGATGGCGCATCTCCCGCAGGAACCCACGGGCGGTGAGCTGGGGGTCGTCCAGATACTCGATGACCCGCCGCATCATCCCGGCGGGCACCCCGGCCTCCTGCAGCCGCTCCATGGCCACTCCCGGCGGGGTGGCGGCCGTCCACTCGGTCACGGCCGCGTCCACGAGGTCGCGGTGCGCGCGGCGACCCGCGGCGGTGGCCAGCCGCGCGTCAGTGCTCAGGTCGGCGCGGCCGATCACCTCGCACAGGCGCCGCCACTGCTCGTCGCCGTCCACGCTCACCACGCACCACTCGTCGTCGCCCGCGCACGGGTAGACCCCCTGGGGCGCGTCCCACTCGCCGCTGTTGCCGTGGGCGGTGAACGAGCCGGGTTCCAGTGATTCGCGCAGGAAGCCGGTGGACAGCTGAGTGAGGATCGTCTCGGCCTGGGCGACGCTGACCGTGCCGCCCTTCCCGGTACGCCGCCGCTCGATGAGCGCGGCGAGCACGGCGACGGCGCCGACCCGCGCGGCGATGTGGTCGGGATAGATGGTGATGCCGTCGCAGAACCCGGCCTCGACCTCGGTGTCCCGCCAGAGCCCGGTCAGCCCGGCGGAGGCGCGGACGAGCGGGCCGTAGCCCATGCGCCTGCTCCACGGCCCGGTCGGGCCCAGAGCGCTGCTGTCGGCCATGATGATCTTGGGGTTCAGCTCGCTGATGACGTCGTAGCCGACACCCAGCGACTCCAGCGTGCCCGGCTTGAAGTTGGACAGGATGACGTCGGAGTCGGCGGCGAGCCGCTTGAAGAGGTCCAGGCCCTCGGGCGAGCGGAGGTTGATCCCGGCGCTGAGCTTGTTGCGGTGGCCCCAGGCGAAGCCGACACTGATGACCTCGTCGCCGAGGGACTGGCGGCTGCCGTCGGGGTAGGCGCGGCTCTCGATCTTGATGACCTCGGCACCCTGGTCGGCGAGCAGCCGGCCCAGCTCCGCACCGACCACGATGACACCCAGGTCCAGCACCCGAAGCCCGTCGAGGGGGCGACGTGGCGCAACCTCGGTCGCGTCGGTGGTGACCGGCCTGCCGGAGGCCGTGCCGGAAGTGACCAGCTTGTCGGGGGCCGTGTCGGAGGTGACCGGCCCGCCGGACGCAGCGGCGAAGACCTCGTCGTCGTGCTCCCCCGGCTCGGGGGCCCGGTGCCGGAACCCGGCCCGTACCCCGTTCACCTCCACGTACCCGGACGGCACGCGGCCGGTCAGCCCCGGGGCGACCTCGGCGTCGAGCAGACTGCCCCGCGAGCGGAAGTGCGGGCTGTCGAGCACCTCGCCGGGGTCGAGCAGTGCCGCGATCGGCACGCCGCGCTCCTGGCCCTGGGCCACGAGCTCGTCCCTGGTCCGGTCCCTGAACAGCTCTCCCATGAGGACGCGCAGCCGCTCAGCGGCTCCGAATCGGGCGCCCATGCTGTCGTACTTGGGGTCGGCGAACTCCTCAGGCTCCCCCAGCCAGCCGAACATCCCACGCCACTGACGCTTGGCCAGCACGCAGATCCGGACGTATCCATCGGCGCACGGGAAGATCGGGTACAGGTCGCCCGCCTGCGGACGGCCGCGCGGCAGCCGGGTGGCCGGGACCCCGCCGGTGGCCGAGCCGCCCATGCCGAAGCCCGGGTCCAGGACCTGGGCGGTCATCTCGTACACCGAGCAGTCGACGTGGTCGCCGCGACCGGTGTCGAGCCGGTTCAGGTACGCCAGCAGGCCCGCCCACGCGGCCTGGACGGCCGCCGACTCGTACGCCAGCGGGCCGGGCGGCATGACCGGCTCGCGGCCCGGGATGCCGGAGCGCGACAGCACCCCGCCGAGCGCCATGTGCGTCCAGTCGGTGCCGACCCAGTCCCGGTATGGGCCGGTCTGCCCGAAGTCGGTGATTGAGACGACGACCAGTGCCGGGTTGCGGGCGAGCAGCGCGTCCGCGCCGAGACCGAGGCCGTCGAGGGTACCTGGGCGTTCGGTCTCGATGAGGAAGTCCGCCCCGGCGGCCAGGTCGAGCAGCCGGTCACGGCCGGCGGAGTCGCGCAGGTTCAGGGTGACGCCGCGCTTGTTGGCGTTGTGCGTGGCGAAGTAGAGGCTCACGCCGTCGTGGACCGGTTCGCGGTGACGGGTCGGCGCGCCGCCGGGCGGCTCGACACGGATGACGTCGGCGCCGAGGTCGGCGAGGAAGCGGCCGCACATCTCGGCCTTGCCATCGGCCAGGTCGATGACCCGAAGACCGGCGAGGGGAAGGCCCCTGGCTGCGGGCATGGTGAATCACCCCACGGTGTGAATGATGCGCGAGTACGGCGGACAGGACCTGTCGCGGCGGAGGGATCCCGGCCCGCGAGCAGCGATTTATGGCCGCTCGCCAGGATTGTTGCGAACAGGTTTCCTACAACCGTGAGGATGCCACCCAGTTTTCGGTCTGAAAACGTCCGAATCGGCAACGTGCTACGCGTCCCGATCGGCAACATGGCCCCTTCCGGTGGCCGACCGCCGGTTCCGCCTGGACGCCCCCCTTGTCCATCACAGCGATTCCAGGCCCTGTATGGCGATGTCCACGGCCCGCCGGGTCGACGCCAGATAGTCCTGCTCCGACTCGCCGTACGTCTCCAGGCTGGCCAGCCCAGCCGCCTGCACCGCGCCCATGAACGCGCCGGTCGCCGACGCGGCGCTGATGGGGTCCAGCCGGTCGGGGAATGCCGCCAGCAACGCGCCGGCGATCCGGCGCTGCGCGTCGAACGTCATGAGCAAGGCCTTGGCCTGCACGGCGGGAACGGTCGCGAGCACCCTCTGGTAAACCTCCGCCAGCTCTGGGTCCTCGATCCCCGGCCCTTGGCGGAGGTAGTTGGCGATGACCTGGTCATAGGTCCTGCGCAGCACCTGCGGCACCGTGTCGTCCGGCGCGCGGTCGGCGATCACCTCCAGCGCCAGCCCGTAGTACTGCTCGACCTCGGCGAACAGCACGTCCTCCTTGCTGGGGAAGTAGTTGAAGAACGTCTTGGTGGACACGTCCGCCGCCGCGGCGATCTGCGCGCCGGTGGTCTCCTCGTAGCCCTGCTCGGCGAACAGCCGGACGGCCGCGCGGATGAGCAGTTGCCTGGTCTGCCGCTTCTTGCGTTCACGCCGTGTCTCCTCCATAAGGTGTGATCTTACATCAGAATATTTTTACACTGTTGTAAATTTGCACCAATTGATGGTATCCAGGAGTCATGACCCAAGGAGCCTTACTACCTCGCCTGGCACCCGCCGTCTGGCTGCTCTTCCTGGCACCGCTGACGGGCGAATACCTGATGGGCAACATGTCGATCACCGACGTGGGCAACCTGCTCGCCCTGATCCCCCTGTACGGCTGCGGCGCCCTCCTCATCCGCGAGTTCGCCCGCCGCACCGGACGCGGCTGGCCCACCATGATGATCTTCGCGCTGGCCTACGGCATGATCGAGGAGGCCTTCGTCACCCAGACACTCTGGAACCCGAACTGGTCCGGCTTCCGCATCCTCGACTACGGCTTCATCCCCGCGCTCGGCCTGGCCGGGCCGTGGACGATGTTCATGGTGGGCGTACACACGGTGTTCAGCATCAGCGTCCCGATCGCGGTCGCGGAGACCCTCGCCGGCTCGCGGCGCACCACACCGTGGCTGGGCAAGATCGGCCTCACGGTCACGAGCGTGCTATACGGGGTCGTCGTCCTGGGCGGCGCCATCGCCGCCATCGCCCTCACCGACTTCGCCTCCCCGCCCCAGCTCATCGGCGCCGGAGTCGCCATCGCCGCGATCATCGTCGTCGGCCTGCGCCTCCCCAGGCACAGCACCGATGCCACTCCCCTGCCCGGCCGCGCCCCCAGCCCGTGGGTCGCCGGCACCTTCGCCCTGATCGCCGGAACCGTCTTCGTCCTGCTGTACGCGGTCGACCCCACCGGCCTGTCGCCCTGGCTGGCAGAGGCGATCCCCCTCCCCGCGTGGCTCAGCATGCTCCTCTATCTGGCGCTGTTCGTGACCGCGGTCACCGTGCTGGTCCGCTGGTCACGCCGCGCGGGCTGGTCGCAGGCCCACCGGCTGGCACTCGCCGGCGGGGCCATGCTGACCTACGCCTGGCACTCCTTCCCGTGGAGAGTCATCCCGCTCCCTGGAAACCCACCGCCCGGCCTTCCGGTGGACCTGGCCAGCAACGCCCTCTTCACCGTAGGCGCGATGGTCCTGCTGGTCGTCGCGGCGCGGCGGCTGAGCCAACCCTCGGCCGACACCACGGCGGCTATTCGGCAGAGCCGGCAGGCCGATAAATCGTGATGATCGTCTGATTACCTCCCGCATTCACGGCATCGAAGGCTCGGGGCACCTCGGGCGAGCCGGCCCACTGCGGGAACTTCATCCAGAGCAGCGGGTTCGCGGTGGCGATGAACGTCACTCAGGACGGGAACGGGCGGCTGTTCGGGACCGCCTCCTGGCCTGGCGGCGTCGGGACGATCGAGGAGGGGGCGGTGGACGGCACGCACATCTTCTTCACCATCGGCTGGTCGAACGGACCCAGAGGCCGATACGAGGGCTCGCTCGGCCCGGACAGGCGCCTGTCCGGCACCACGTTCGACCTGAACAACCCGTCGCATCAGGCCACCTGGGCCACCACCACCACCAGGTTCTAGAACCGCACCTTCCGCAGGTAGCGATATCCGACCTCGGCGGTACGCCGGGGAGTCACATCGGGAGTGTCGTTCTCCACGATGTACTCCAACACGCGGTGCTTGTCGAAGATGCGCCGGAAGTCGATGGTCCCGGTGCCGAGGTCGGCCATGTCGCCGTCGGGCGCTCGATCCTTGACGTGGAACTGCAGCACCCGCTGCGGCGCCCTGCGGATGACGTCGAGCGCGAAGCGCACCGGATCGGGGGCCCCGCGCCCGACGCCGCCGGTGACCGCCCAATAGAGGTCGATCTCCAGATGGACCAGATGCGGATCGAGCTCGGCGGTGAGCACGTCCCAGGGCGTCTTACCGCCGCCGAGGTCGGTGGTGAACTCGTGGGCGTGGTTGTGGTAGCCGTAGCGCAGCCCGGCCGAGCGGGCGGCCCGCGCCTCGACGTTCATGCGCTCGGCCCACGCCTTCCACTCGTCCTCGCTGGTGGAGTTCAGGTAGGGCACGACCATGAAGGACTGGCCGAGGGTCAGCGCGTTGGAGATCTTCGTGTCCAGACCGGCCTGGTCGGTGGTGAGGCCGTCGTGGCTGGAGCTGGCCCGGATGCCGATCCCGTCGAGGAACTGGCGCAGCTGCTGGGCGGTACGACCGAAGTAGCCGAGCGCCAGCTCGACCTTCGGGTAGCCGGTCTCGGCCAGATAGGTGAGCGTGGCATCGTAGTTCTGGGCGAGGTCGTCGCGTACCGTCCAGAGCTGGATGCTGATCTGGTTCGGCGGGATGCGCTCCCCGCCGGAGTGGTGCGGCGGCGTCGCCGCGGCGGCGGGCGAAGCGGCGGCCAGCGCGGCCGCCCCCAATCCGAGGCCCGCGGCGAGCAGGGAGCGCCTGCTGGGACCGTAGCCGTAGCACATGGGAGAACTCCTAACGTGTGGGCTGGAGGACGACCTGGTCGCTGCTGGTCAGCGGGGGCAGGTCGGTGCCGCCGGGGTCGGTGTAGCCGGCGACGAAGACGCCGGTGAGATGGTCGGTCTCCGGATCGTGTCCGCTCGGCAAGGTGGTCTGGATGGAGCCCGTGCAGCCGCGGGCCGTGGTCTGCGGGTGGCCGTGGTCGTCGTGGCCGAGGATGTAGTCCACGGTCACCTTGGCGCAGTCCACCGGCTGGTCGTCGGTGACCCGCACCTCGAACTCGACGACGTCGCCGAAGTGGAACGCCTGCCCTTCGGCGGGCCGGATCAGCTCCACGACCGGCGCGGCGTTGCCGACCACGATCCGTACCGATGTCGCCGCGGACATGCCGGCGGTGTCGGTGACCTTGAGCGTGGCGTTGTAGAGGCCGTTCTTCTGGTAGGTGTACGACGCCTCGGGGCTGCGGGAGTCGACCTTGCCGTCGGCGTCGAAGTCCCAGGCGTAGCGGAGCCTGTCGCCGTCGGGGTCGGTCGTACCCGCGCTGGTGAAGCGGACGGTCAGGGGCGCGTGGCCGTCGGTCGGCGAGCCGGCGGCGGCCGGGACGGGAGTGTGGTTGCCGGTGTTGCCGATGTAGTCGTAGCGCGCGAGCTGGGCGTCCGGGTTCTCCTGGAAGTAGCCGTCGCCGTACTCCAGCACGTAGAGCGCGCCATCAGGGCCGAACTCCATGTCCATCGGGTTGTCGAAGACGAACGAGGGCAGCACGTCCTCGATCCGCCCGTCACGGTGGAACGCCTTGACGTAGTCGCGGGTCCACTCGTAGAAGAGCGGAACGCCGTCGAAGTACTTCGGCCACCCCACGGCAGTCCGGCCGCGCGTGTTGCGCGGGTCGAAGTGGTACGCCGGACCGGCCATCGGCCCGATGCCGCCGGTGCCCAGCTGCGGGAACTCCGCTGAAGCCCCGTAGGAGTACCACACGTTCGGCTGCGTCACCGGTGGCAGCGCGCGCAGGCCGGTGTTGTGCGGCGACTCGTTGACCGGCGCGGCGCAGTTGAACGCCGCGCCTGACGTACCGGTCGCGAAGTCGTAGTCGACGTACGGGAGCCGCGCCGTCGCACAGTACGGCCAGCCGTAGTTACCGGCCTTGCGGATCACCGTCCACTTGCCGGTCCCCGACGGGCCGCGCTGGGGATCGGCCTCCCGCGCGTCGGGCGAGTAGTCGGCGACGTAGAGCTCGCCCGTGGACCGGTTGAGCTCGATGCGGAAGGGATTGCGCAGGCCCATCGCGTAGATCTCCGGCCGGGTGCGCGCCATGCCGGGCGGGAACAGGTTGCCGCGCGGAATCGTGTAGGACCCGTCGGCGCGGACCTTGATGCGAAGGACCTTGCCGCGCAGGTCGTTGGTGTTGCCGGCGCTGCGCTGGGCGTCGAAGGCGGGGTTGTGGTCGGGCCGCTCGTCGATGGGGTTGTAGCCGTCGGAGGAGAACGGGTTCGTGTCGTCGCCGGTGGACAGGTAGAGGTTGCCGTCGGCGTCGAAGACGATGTCCCCGCCGACGTGGCAGCAGATGCCGCGGTTGACCGGCACGTCGAGGATGCGCTGCTCGGTACGGAGGTCGATCGTGGTGCCGGTGAAGCGGAAGCGGGACAGCCTGATCAGCCCGTTGAACGGCGCGAAGTCCGCCGGTGTGCCGGTGACCGGGGCGTCGCCCTCGTTGAAGTCCGGCGTCGCCGGGTCGTCGATGGGAGTGTTGAGCGGCGGGGAGTAGTAGAGGTAGACCCAGTCGTCGGCTTTGGAGCCCTTGCCGAAGCCGGGGCTGAGGGCGATGCTCTGCAGTCCCTCCTCGTCGTGCCGATAGACGTTTAGCCGGGCGGCCTCCGTGTTGAGACCGGTCTTCGGATCGTGCAACCAGACCACACCGGGCCGGGTGGTGTGCAGGACCCTCGAATCTGGTAACACCGCCAGGTCCATGGGCTCACCCGGATTGTCGTTCAGCGTCACCTTCTGGAACTGGCTGTCGGGCGGCGGAGCCGCGATGCCCACGGTCTCAGTGACAGTGACGGTCTCGGTGGCGTTGGCGGCGGCGGCCGGCATGAGGATCGCCGCAGCGGTCAGGGCGGCGAGCGCGGTTCTCGTTCTCATGCCTCTCCCTTCGTTCTGCTCAGGGGGATAAGAGAGGGCAAATTAACGTGAATGTAACCCGGCTTACGCCGATCGAGGAGGGCCTAATTACGCACGATCAAACAGCTTTCGCCTCAGATCGGACTAAGTACCGCACGTCACTGGACCGTTCAGGTGCGGTGAGCCTTGCCTGAACGGTCCAGCGGTTACGAGCGGGGCGTGACCGGAGCCAGCCAGAGACCGACGATCGCGTCGATCAGCCCGGTCGCGGCGTCGTGCCAGCTGGACCGGGGTGTGGGGGTGCCTTCGGCGAGCGCGCGCTCGCGCTCGGCGATCATGTGCACCATCAGCTGACGCGCCATGTCACCGCGTTCGAGGCGTACCTCCAGCGGCAGGTCGGGAAGGCACCGGTTGAGCCCGTCGATCGCCTGGCGCAGGGACGGCGAGCTGATCGTCTCCTCGATCATGATCTCGCGCAGCGCGGGATCGGTCATCACCTGGGCGCTGAACCGGGCGAACCAGGTGGGGTTTCCCAAAGCGCCCAGGTGCTCGGTGATCGGGCGCAACAGGCAGCCCACCCAGTCCCGCGCGTCCGTGGAGCCGGCCGTCTCGGCCAGCATCCGCAGGCGCAGCCGCTCCATCGGCTCGGTGTGCTTGCGCACGATGGCGCGTACGAGATCCGCCTTGGTGCCGAAGTGGTAACCGACCGCCGCCGTGTTGCCCTGGCCGGCGGCCTCGCTGACCTGGCGGTTGGACACGGCGAAGACCCCGTGCTCGGCGAACAGCCGCTCCGCCGCCGTCAGGATCTGCTCTCGCGTCGCGCTCACGCGCTCGGCCCGGGCGGTTCTCTCCATCAGGTCACCACCGTACTGGAAGCTCGCTCAGTCCGCCGACGACGAGCCCTTCGACCCGGCGCAGTTCCTCGGCCGTGACGGCGAGCTCCAGGGAGGGCAGCTTGCGCAGCAGCACGTCGAGCACCGCCTGCAGCTCGGTACGGGCCAGCGGCTGGCCGAGGCACGAATGAGCCCCGGCGCCGAAGGCCAGGTGTGGGTTCGGGCTGCGGCTGAGGTCCATCTCGCCGGCCCCGTCGAACGCGCTCTCGTCCCGGTTGGCCGCGGCCATGTCGCACAGCACCGTGGTGCCGCGCGGCAGGAGGGTGCCGCCGACCTCGACCTCCTCGCCGATGTAGCGCGGCATCCCGAACCCGAGGTTGGCGTCGAAGCGCAGGGCCTCCTCCACCGTGGTGCGGACCAGCGACCGATCGGCCAGCAGCCGCTCCCAGCGGCTCCGGTCGGTCAGCAGCATGGCCATCATCTTCGCGATCATGTTCGCGGTGGTCTCGTGCCCGGCGACCAGCAGGCCCATGCCGGTGGCCACCAGCGCCGCGTCGGACATCTTGCCGCCCTCGGCGTCGGTGCCCGTGATGAGCTCGCTGAGCAGGTCGTCGCCCGGCTCCTCGCGCTTGGCGGCGATGTGGCCGGCCATGTACGCCACGAACTCGGCCTGCGCCGCCTCGGTCTCCGCCTGCGTGTAGCGGGTCAGGTTGAGCAGCGAGTCGGACCAGTAGGAGAACCTGTCGCGGTCCGAGTCGGGGACCCCGAGCATGTCGCAGATCACCCAGACCGGCAGCGGGAAGCCCAGGCTCGCCTTGAGATCGGCCGGTTGACCCTGCCGCACCATGTCGTCGATGAGCTGCTCGGCCATCGCCTCGATCCCCGGCCGCAGCGCGTTCATCCGCTTGGCCGTGAACCACTTGGTGATCATCCGCCGCCACAGCAGATGGCCCTCGCCGCTCTGCGGGAGCGCCGTCGCCATCTCGCTGTTGAACACGCCGCCCGACTCGCTGTCGGAGATCCGGGCCGCGTCGTCGGCGCTCAGCTGCCGGGTGAAGCGCGGGTCGGACAGCACCTGCTTGACATCCGCGTAGCGCGTGAGCAGCGACGCCTCGTCCCCGCTGGGCAGCGTCACCCGCGCGACCGGGCACTCCTGCCGCAGCCGCGCCCACTCCGCCGGCGGCTCCAGCGCCCCTTCTCTGGAAAGCGGGTAGCTCAACGCCTGCTGGTCCTGGCTCTGGCTCACCGTACGTCCTCCTCGAATTCGGCCCTCGGTACGCGCCCAGTCAACCGGCCCTGCTAATTTAAGTCAAACAGTTGATTTAAGTTGTGACCGGATCGCTGATATCCGGCCGCTCGGACGGAGACCTTTCCATGCGCCATGCACAAGCTCAGCCCTTCGAGGCCGAGCCGCCCGGCCCGCCGCGGACCAATGCCGTCGTGGTGGTGCTGGCCTTCGCCGGGATCGTGGTCGCGCTGATGCAGACCCTCGTGATCCCGCTGATCCCCCAGCTCCCCCGGCTCCTGAGCGCCTCGCCCTCCGACGCCACCTGGGCGATCACCGCGACGCTGCTCGCCGGCGCCGTCGCCACCCCGGTCATGGGACGACTGGGCGACATGTACGGCAAGCGGCTCATGCTGCTCATCAGCCTGACCCTGCTGGTGGCCGGCTCCACCGTCGCCGCCCTCAGCGACTCCCTGGCGCCGATGGTCGTCGGACGGGTCCTGCAGGGGCTGGCGGCCGGCGTCATCCCCCTGGGCATCAGCATCATGCGCGACGAACTGCCGGCCGAACGCCTCGGCTCGGCCACCGCGCTGATGAGCGCCTCACTCGGCGTGGGCGGCGCGCTCGGCCTGCCCGCGGCGGCCTTCCTGGCCGAGCGAACCGACTGGCACGTGCTGTTCTGGACCGCGGCGGGATTCGGCGCCGTGGCCGCCGTGCTCGTGCTCACGCTCGTACCCGAGTCCAGCGTCCGCAGCGGGGGACGCTTCGACCTGGTGGGCGCGGCCGGACTGTCGGCCGCGCTGGTCTGCCTGCTGCTGGCCATCTCCCAGGGCGCCGGCTGGGGCTGGACCAGCGGCCGGACCATCGGGCTGTTCGCGGTCGCGGTCGTCGTCCTGCTGCTGTGGGGCTGGTGGGAGCTGCGTACCAGGCAGCCGCTGGTGGACCTGCGCGCCACCGCGCGCCGTCAGGTGCTGCTCACGAACCTCGCCTCCGCCGTGTTCGGGTTCGCGATGTTCGCGATGTCCCTGGTGCTCCCCCAACTGCTGCAGCTGCCCGAGGCCACCGGCTACGGGCTGGGCCAGTCGATGCTGGTCGCGGGCCTGGTGATGGGTCCGTCGGGCCTGGTGATGATGGCCATGGCACCGCTGTCCGCGCGCATCTCCAGGGCCAGGGGTCCCAAGACGACGCTGATGGTCGGCGCCGTCGTGGTCGCCGCCGGCTACGGCCTGGGCACCGTGCTGATGTCCGCGATCTGGCAGCTCGTGCTCGTCTCCGCGGTCATCGGGGCCGGCATCGGGCTGGCGTACGGGGCCATGCCCGCGCTCATCATGGCCGCCGTACCCCTGTCCGAGACGGCCGCCGCCAACAGCCTCAACACGCTGATGCGCTCGATCGGCACCTCGATCTCCAGCGCCGTCTCGGGCGCCATCCTGGCCCAGCTGACCATGTCCCTCGGCCCCGTGATCGTCCCCTCCCAGAACGGTTTCCGCGTCGTCCTGGCCCTCGGCGCCGTCATGGCCCTCATCGCTCTGGTGATCATGTCGTTCATCCCCGGCCGACGGCCGGCCGCCGCCACCGGGACGACGCACACCGCCGTCCCCGCGCCCGCGAAGGAGCCTTCCCGCTGATTCCCTCCGGCGGCCCTGCCCTGGCCCTGGCCCTGCGGAAAGGTCGCCCCGCAAGTTGAGTAGAGGCCTACTCATGACCCGGCCGAGCTGCGCGCCTAGCGTCAAAGCCCTGAGCCGGGGAGGTGGCGATGCGCCGGTACGGCCTGATGGCCTACGTACTTGCCGCGAGCGTGATGGTGCTGATGGCCGCGTGCGTGATCGGGCTGAGCCCGGCAACGGCCGGGGCAGCGGGGGCGGCGGAGCCGACGGCCGGGGCAACGGAGGTGGTGGGGCCGACGGCCGAACCGTCCTGCCCGACGCTGTCCGAATGGAACAGCGAGACGCATGACGGCACCCGCCCCGGGCCGGTGCCGAACGTCATGGGGATGACCCGGGACAGCGCGGTCGCCGCGCTGGCCCAGGGTGGCTTCGACACGGAGTCCACACCTTCCGACGCGGCGGCCGACTGGACGGTCACCGACCAGACCCCCACCAGCGAGGAGCTCGCGAACTGCGGCTCCACCGTCACCATCGACCTGCAGGCGCCGACCGTGGCGGTCCCGGACGTCGTGGGCGACCAGCGGGACACGGCGGAGAAGAAGATCCGCGACAAGGGGCTCGTCCCGTCGGTGACCGAGGGAGACGGGACGGGCGTGGTGGACGCCCAGGATCCCGCCGCCGGCACGCAGGTGCCCAGCGGCAGCACCGTGACACTGACCCTGCGTCCCCCCACACCGACGTCCCCAACGCCGGACGACCGCGTCGAGGTCCCCGACCTGAACGGGCTCAGCGCGAACGTGGCGCGGCGGCAGCTTCAGAGCCTGGGGCTCACGCTCGTCGTCGGCAGCGGGGACTCGGGCCGCGTGAGCGAGCAGGATCCGGCCGCCGGCACCATCGTCGACCGCGGCAGCTCCGTCACCGTCACCCTGACAGCGGGGCCCACGCCAACCGACCCCGCGAGCCCGGACGTCACCCCCTCCGGCACCGACGAGTCGCCGCGGGTCAGCGACATCGACTCGCGGGAAACCGACTCATCGAGCACGCCGCTGCCCGGCTTGCTGGTGGGCGCGCTCGTGGCGGTGGGCGTAGTGGTCTGGGCGCTGCGCCGCGCCCGCCGCGGCCGGCGGACCTCCACGACGCCCTCCGTGGTCTGCGTCCCGTACGCCGACCTCTCGCCGAGCCTGCAGATCCGTGAGTTCGCGCCCTCGCTCAACCTCGACTTCGTCTGCCACCACGACCCGGGCCGGCAGGAGATCAGGGAGATCGTACGGTGACCGTTACCTTAATCACCCACCCCAGCACCGCCGACCTGCTGCTCTACGCCGACCCGAGACAGGCGGCCCAGGAGCTCGCGCGGGCCGTGGACGCCCGCCGGGTGCTCGACGAGATCAACCGGCAGGTCCAGACGCCGCCCGGCGAGCTGGCGCGCCGGGCCGCGGAGGCGGGCGCCGACCTGCTCGGCGGCATCGACGTGGGGTCGGTGCTGCTGGGTGGCTGGGCGAAGTACCGCAGCCTGCGCGCCGCTGCCCGCAGCACCCTGGACAACCCGGGCATGGGAAAGGTCGTGCCGCTGGCCGAGCACGAGGTCGTCTCCCACCACGAGCCCTATGTCGAGGTACAGGTCAACGGCCGGCCGGTTGGCCGGCTGACCTTCGGCGTGGACCTCATCCTGCATCTCACGATGGTGCAGGCCAGGGTCCGCGGCGGCCGGCTGATGGGCCTGACCGGGGGCGACTGCACAGCCGCCATCGCCTGCAAGATCCAGGGCGTCGAGGTGGCCAGGAAGGAGTTGGTGGTGGTCACGTTGCCGATCAACCGCGACTTCGGGGCGGGCTTCGCCCTGCTGCCAGAGGCACGTACGGCTAGCTGACCTGCCGGCGCGGATGACGCGCGGACACCCGGCGCGGACGGCGAGCGGATGTGCCCGCGCGCCCTAACGGCCCTGGTAGCCCTCGCGGGCGGTCACGACGTCGGGCATGCGGTCCTCCAGCCAGGTGATGAGGGGGATCAGCCGCTCGGCGGCCTCGCGACCCAGCGAGGTGAGGCTGTATTCGACCCGGGGCGGAATCGTGTGCTCGGCCACCCGCAGCACCATGCCATCGCGTTCCAGGGTCTGGAGGGTCTGGGACAGCATCTTCTCGCTCACCCCGTCGACGCGGCGGCGCAGCGCGTTGAAGCGGTAGGGCCCCTCGTAGAGGGCCACCAGCGCCAGGATCGCCCAGCGGCCGGTGATCGTCTCCAGCACCGAGCGAGAGGTGCACTTGCGCGAGAAGACGTCGGCCACCAGGTTCTCGAACTCCTCCATGCGTGCTAGCTTACAGTGCTTTCTGATAGAAAGTACTAACCGCTAGTTCGTACTGAGAGGGAGTAATCATGATCGTGGTAACCGGAGCCAGCGGACACCTCGGCCGGCTGGTGGTCGAGGAGCTCAAGAAGCGGGTTCCCGCCGGGCAGATCGTCGCGGCGGCGCGTACCCCGGAGAAGGCCGCGGATCTCGGCGTCGAGGTCCGCGAAGCGTCCTATGACCGGCCCGAGACGCTCAAGAGCGCGTTCGAGGGCGCCGGCAAGGTGCTGCTCATCTCCGGCACCGAGGGCAACCGGCTCCAGCAGCACTCGGCGGTCGTCGACGCGGCCAAGGCGGCCGGCGCCACGCTCACCTACACCAGCGCGCCCAAGGCCGACGTCACCGAGGCCGGCCTCGCCGCCGACCACAAGGCGACCGAGAACTACATCAAGGCGTCCGGCGTGACGTACACGATCTTGCGCAACAACTGGTACCACGAGAACTACGAGCAGTCGATCGCGGGCGCTCCCCAGCTCGGCGCGGTTTACGGCGCCGCCGGCGACGGCCGGATCGCCTCCGCCTCGCGCGCGGACTACGCCGCCGCCACGGCCGCCGTGCTGGCCGGAGAGGGCCACGACGGCAAGATCTACGAGCTGGGCGGCGACACCGCCTGGACGCTCGCCGACCTGGCCGCCGAGATCTCCAAGGTCACCGGCAAGGAGGTCGCCTACCAGAACCTGCCGAAGGACGACTTCGCGGGCGTTCTGGCCGGTGCCGGTCTTCCGGCTCCGTTCGCGGCGCTCATGGCCGACGTGGACGTCAACATCTCCCGTGGCTGGCTCGCCGACACTCCCGGCACGCTGAGCGAGCTCATCGGCCGGCCGACCCAGCCGATCGGCGAGTATGTCCGCTCCCTGCTCGGCTAGTCACGGCAGCATGCACCCCGCCCAGGGCCGGGGTGGTCGCCCCGGCCCTGGTCTACCAACAGGAGTCGCACCGATAGAAGCGGTCAGAGCGCGTCCCACAGGTCGCAGTTGTGCTCGGTGGCCATCTCGGTGGCCGGGACCATCACCGAGCGTCCGCCCGCGCGCAGTGACATGACGCGCGAGGTGCGGTTGTAGTCCGGCCACGGTGACGCGTACGGCGCCTGCGGCCGGGCGAGCCGGGTGAACGAGCCCCAGTAGTGCACCATGTCCGCCGCCAGCCGGCGCTCGGCCGCGTCGAAGGTGGGCGCGATCGGTGTGCCGTTGTCGAAGCTCGGCCACAGGTAGGCCAGCTCGGCGGCGTGCCCGGCGCCCCACTCGTACCCGACCGGCTCGGGGGTGAGGCCGGGCCCCGTACGGTGGTCGAACCGGTAGGCGAACACGCGGGTGTAGGCGGACAGGTCCTTGATGAACTTGAGCGTCGGGCAGCCGCCCAGACCGGCGATGAACCCCGAGTCGGTGAAGATCGCCGCCGCCAGGTACGCGCCGGTGAACCGGTCCGGCGTCGCCGGCCAGGGATACCGGCGCAGGATGGCGTCGGCGTTGCCGCCGTACAGGGATCGGACGAAGTTCTCGTACTGCGTTTGGGTCCAGTCCAGGTTGCCCTGCGCGAACGTACGGCCCTCGTCGCGGGTGGAGCCCACGATCAGGGGGACGCGCTGGAAGTGACCCGCACGGACGGCGTCACCGGGAGCCTCAGGAAACACCGGGCCGCCGTGCACGAACGAGCTGAACTGCGGCCCGTCGACGAGCCGCGCCGGGGACAGCGCGCGCAGGCAGGCGACGGCGGTCGCGTCGTCGGCGCAGCCGAGCTGGCCGGCGATGGAGGTGCCGGACTGCTCCCCCTGGCTGACGGGCTGGCTGACGCAGGCGCCGCTCTGGATGATCGCGCGGTTGAAGAGCCCGCTCGATCCGGGGGCGGTGAGGTGGCCGCAGACGGAGAACCCGCCGGCCGACTCGCCGTCGATGGTGACCTGCCGGGGGTCGCCGCCGAAGGCGCCGATGTTGCGCCGCACCCAGCGCAGCGCCGCCTGCTGGTCGAGGAAGCCGTAGTTGCCGGACTGACCGGCCTCCCGGGTGAGCGCCGGGTGGGCCAGGAAGCCGAACACGCCCAGGCGGTAGTTGATGCTCACCACCACGACGTTCTCGAGCCGGGCGATCAGGCTGCCGTCGTGCTGGTTGCCTGAGCCGTTGACCAGGCCGCCGCCGTGGATCCAGAACAGCACGGGCAGCCGCTGCCCGGCCTTGGTGCCGGCGGGCCTGAACACGTTGAGGTACAGGCAGTCCTCGGTCTCGGAGCGCGGTCCGTTGGTGCTGGCCGCGGCGGGACAGCGGTTGCCCCACTCGGCGGCGTCGCGGACGCCTGTCCACGCGCGGGCCGGGCGGGGTGCGCTCCAGCGCAGGTCGCCGACCGGCGGCTGCGCGTACGGTACAGCCAGGAACCGGTCCACGCGATCGGCCACGGCGCCCTTGAGCAGACCGGCCTCCACCCGCACCACCGGGCGGGCCGCGCCGGCGAGAGCGGGGGTCGCGGGGAGTCCTAAGAGAAGGGCGGCGACGGCGGTCAGCAGCGCGACGACGCGACGACGCGTTCTCCTTTTCGGCGTAGGAACGAGGGTTTCAGGCATGTACGCAACTCCTTCGGGACGGGCCGGAGGGAATCAGGCGCCTGAAACATAGCTCTGGTCCGATCTCTCGGATAGCGCTCTCCCGGTGGATGGAAGGCTTTTACGCCAAACCCCCGAGCCCGTCGGCGATCCGGGCCGCGGCGGCATCCACGCTCGTCACTGTGCGTCAGCCGCAAACCGTCACGATCACGAACCGTGCACTGACAAAGAGTCAACCCGCCATTGTGCACGAATCTTCACATCTGGAGCTTGAAGTACATCTGCCCCATCGGCATAGTGGACGCACCACAGGCGTATCAGTCGTGGCGGGCATCCTGGGGGGCCGCTACCAGTTCACGACTGCCTAGCGGCGCACCACTACGCGCGGAATTGGACACGATGGATGAGCTCGCCTCCGCCGATCCGCACCAAACTGCTGAGGATCCTGCTGCTTCCGCTGGTCTCGATGATCGCCTTATGGGGGTTCATCGCCTACTCCAGTGTGGATGAGATCGCCGCGGTCTCCCAGAGGCAGGACCGGTGGGACGCCATCGGGTCGCCGGTCCTGGAGCTGATCATCGAGCTGCAGCAGGAGCGGCAGCTTTCGGCGGCGGCGCCGCGCAGCACCGGTGCTTACCCGCTGCTGGCCGAGCAGCGGCCGATCACCGACGGCAAGGTCGCGCGGCTGCGCGAGGCCATCGGATCCATCGGCACCGGTGGCGAAGGGTCGGAGGACGACACCCCGGCCGAGGTGCGGGAGCTGGTACGGGCCCTCGACGGCCTCCAGTCGCTGCGCGAGCGCGCGGACGAGGGCGCGCTGTCCCCGCCGCTGAAGATCATCGACGCGTACAGCAACCTGATCAGCATCGCCAACCGGCAATTCACCGACTACGACGCGTTGAGCAGCCTCTCGTCCTACCGCGCGGTGCGCGGCATGGCGGCCTACAGCTCCGCGGCGGAATACCTGGGCCAGGAGCACGCCGTGCTCACCAGCACGATCGTGCGCCGCAAGATGTCCCCCACGGACCGTGCCTCGTTCGTCGCCGCCATGACCAGCCGCCGGCTCGTCTGGGCCAACGCCGAACGTGACGCGGGCCCCGAACTGCGGGAGAACTACGACAAGCTGGTCGCCAGCGCCCCGTACAAGCGGCTGCTGACGGTGGAAGACCGGCTGTTCAACTGGGACACCAACGGATCGCCGCCGGTGGACCCCGACGAGTGGAAGGCCGACGCCGAGACCCTCCTCAGCGCGATCAACCTCGACACGCACGCCGAGCTGGGCCGCACCTCGGTGGAGGCCGAGGATCAGAAGACCGGGGCGTACTGGCGGATCTGGCTGGTCCTGATCCTGGGCCTGGCCGCGGTGGTCGCGTCGGTGGCGCTGTCGTACCGGTTCGGCCAGTCGCTGATCAGCGAGCTCAGACGGCTTCAGGCGTCCGCGGTCGAACTCGCCGAACAACGACTGCCCCGGCTGGTCGAGCGGCTGCGCCGCGGCGACGACGTCGACCCGGCCACAGAGGCCCCCGGCCTCGACCCGGCCCACACCGCCGAGGTCGATCGCGTGGTGAACGCGTTCTCCGCCGTACGCCGCACCGCGGTCGAGGCCGCGGTGGGCCAGGCGACGCTGCGCAAGGGCGTCGCCCAGGTCTTCCTCAACCTGGCCTGGCGCAACCAGGCGCTGCTGCATCGCCAGCTCGCGCTGCTCGACACCATGGAGCGCCGGGTCGACGATCCGGAGGTCCTGGAAGACCTCTTCAAGCTCGACCACCTGACCACCCGCATGCGGCGGCACGCGGAGAACCTCATCATCCTGTCCGACTCCGCCCCCGCCCGCCGCTGGCGCGACCCCGTGCCGCTGTTCGACGTCGTACGGGCGGCGGTGCTGGAGGTCGAGGACTACACCCGCGTCACCGTCGCGCCGATGCCGGACTCCCCGTTGCTGGTCGGCGCCGCGGTCACCGACGTGATCCACCTGATCGCCGAACTGGTGGAGAACGCCGCCGTCTTCTCCCCGCCCGACACGACCGTGCACGTCCGCAGCATGACGGCGGCCAACGGCTTCGCGCTGGAGGTGGAGGACCGGGGCCTGGGGATGAACCAGGACACCCTCGACGAGCTCAACGCCCGGCTGGTCAACCCGCCGGAGTTCGACCTGGCCGACAGCGACCGGCTCGGCCTGTTCGTGGTGTCCAGGCTCGCGGCCCGGCACAACATCAAGATCATGCTGCGCCGCTCGCCGTACGACGGGACCACCGCGATCCTACTGCTCCCCACGGCGCTGCTCGCCAACGCCGAGGCCCTGGCCGTCGCCGCGGCGCACCCGGTGGGCCACGGCGGTCGCGCGCCCAGGCCCATGCGCGCGATCGGCACCGCGCCCGCCGAGGCCCGGCCCCGCGTGGTCTCCCTGTCCCCGGAGCCGTTCTCTCCGGAGCCCTTCTCCCCGGTCGCCTCGGATGCCTTCTCCGCCTCGGATGCCTTCCCCGCTCGCGGGGCGGAGGCCGTGAACGGCCGAGAGGTCCCCGGCGACCCCGGCGGCCACGGGGTCTCGGCAGACCCGGACGGCTCGCCGGACGCGCCCGTCCCCGCTCCGGAGCCCGAGCGCGCGACCTGGTTCGAGGCCGGCCCCGTGCCGAGGCCGGCACCCGGCCCGGCTAGCGATGGGCTAGGGAACAATGGGCTGGGGAACGGACCGGCGACCTGGCCGGGGAGCGAGGCCGTCGCCGAGCCGAGTACCGGACCGATTTCCAGGCGAGGGGGCGGCTCAGCCGGATCCCCCGGCCCATCCGTAGAGTGGAGCCGCACGGTGCCCGCCCAGGAGGCCGACGAGGACCTCGACGGGTTGCCCATGCGCGTACCTCAAGCCAACATGGCTCCTCAGCTGCGCGCCGCGCGGCGCACGGACCGCAGCGCGGTCTCGGTGCGCTCGCCGGAGGAGCTTGCACAGATCATGTCGTCCATGCAACGTGGCTGGCAGCAGGGTCGCGGCCAGACGGAGCAGGAGCACGACGTGTGGAATCGAAAGGACGACCAACCCGATGCCTGACGCCAGAAGTGAACTGAGCTGGCTCCTCGACGACCTCACCCAGCGGGTCCCCGGCATCCGGCACGCCATCGTGCTGTCCGCCGACGGGCTGGCCATGGGCGGGTCCCGGGAGCTGACGCGGGAGGACTCCGAGCACCTGTCCGCCATCTCCGCCGGCAGCCACAGCCTCGCCATGGGCGCGGGACGGCACTTCGGCCTGGGTGGCGTACGACAGACCATCATCGAGTTGGAGGGTGGCTTCCTGTTCGTCACCGCGGCGGGCCAGGGCGCCCGGCTGGCCGTGCTCGCCTCGGGTGACGCCGAGCTGGGCATGGTCACCTACGAGATGGCGCTCATGGTCAAGCGGGTCGGGGAGCACCTCTCCTCTCAGCCGAGGGGAGCGGCACCGGCACCCGCCTGGAACGGCGCAAGACCGTGACCGGGGAGGATCCCGGGCCGCTGATCCGGCTCTTCGGGCTGACCGGAGGCAGGGCGCGACCGCGTGGCGAGACGTTCGACCTGGTGGCCATCGTCACCACGGTCGGCGGTTCCCACGAGATCGCGGACCTGATCCCGGAGCATCGCACCGTGCTGTCGGTGTGCCGCAGGCCCACACCGGTGGCGGATGTCGCGGCCCACCTCAAGCTGCCGCTCAACATCACGCGGGTGATCCTGGGCGACCTGCGACGCGAGGGTCTTGTCACCATCGAGCGCCCGCGCCCCGCGGCGCAGACGATCGACGAACGCATCTACAGGGAAGTGCTGCATGGGCTACGCAGCCTCTGAGCCGGGGGCGACCGCGGTCGCCTCGGCCTTGGCCATCAAGATCCTCATCGCGGGCGGCTTCGGCGTCGGCAAGACCACCATGGTCGGTACCATCAGCGAGATCCGGCCGCTGCACACCGAGGAGCTCCTGAGCGAGCGGGGCATCGGGGTGGACGACACCTCCGGCGTGGACTCCAAGGTCACCACCACTGTGGCGCTGGACTTCGGCCGCATCACCATCCGCGACGGCTTGTGGCTGTACCTGTTCGGCACCCCCGGGCAGGACCGGTTCTGGTTCATGTGGGACGAGCTGTCGGTCGGCGCGCTCGGCGCCGTCGTGCTCACCGACACCCGCCGCCTGCAGGACTGCTTCCCGGCGGTGGACTACTTCGAGCAGCGCGGCATCCCGTTCCTGGTCGCCGTGAACTGCTTCGACGGGGCCAAGCGCTACGACCCGGCCAAGGTACGGCGGGCGCTCGGCCTGGCCGAGACCACTCCGGTGGTGCTGTGCGACGTACGCGAACGCGAGTCGGTCAAGGAAGTGCTCACGACGCTGGTCACGTACGCGGTGGAAGGGGCCTGACCCCCATCGGAGGAAGCTCCATAGAATCAGCTGTTGGCTGTCTATAGTTACACCGTGTTCACGCTTCAAGCCCTGGTGGATCGCGCCTCACTCGAACTGCGGGTGCTGGTGCCGGGCCGGCCGGGCGCGCTGGACGAGCCGGTCGCCTGGGTGCACAACACCGAGCTGGCCGACCCTTCGCACTACGTACGCGAAGGCGAGCTCGTACTGACGAACGGCCTGTGGATCGACCAAGTGCCGCCGGAGCAGTTCGTACGCAACGTCATGAAGGCCAAGGCCGGCGGCATCGTGTTCGGCCTGCGGGCCGAGACGCCCGCCACTCCCCCGGAGCTCGTCGACGCCTGCCGCGAAGGGGAGCTGCCGCTGCTGGAGATCTCCATCGCGGTGCCGTTCACGGCGGTTTCACAGGCCGTGGCCGACATGCTGACCGACGAACGCAAGCAGTCGCTGGTCGGCATGGTGCGCCGGGGAGACGCCCTGGCCACGGCGATCTCCCGGGGAGCCGGCGCCTCCGGCGTGCTCGACGTCCTGCGGCGCGACCACGACCTGCCGCTCGCGGTGGTCGACAGGATGGCGCGGTCGCTCGCGATGGCCGGCGCCGATCTCGACACGGACCAGCTGCACGCCGTGGCCACGGGATTGGCCAAGAGACCTCCGGCCCTGGAGGTGGATCTGGGGGACGCGGGACGCGCGGCGCTGTTCCCGGTGGGTGCCGTCGGCGACATCGACGCGGCTCTCATCTGTCTGCGCCCCTTGCGCGAGCTCGCGGCGGACGAGCGGGCGGCACTGGAGCAGACGGCCCGCTTCCTCAGCCTGGAGGTCGCGAAGCAGCAGGCGGTCCAGGCGATCGAGATGCGCTTCGCCAGTGAGCTCCTGGAGATGATCCTGTCAGGGGGGCGGCGCTCCGCCGAGGTCCCTGGCCGGCTGCGCGCCTTCGGCGTCGATCCGGGCGGTCCGCTGGCCGTCTGCGCCGTGGCGTTCGCGCTCGGCGAGACCGCGACGATGCACGGGCTCGCCGAGGTGATCGGGGAGTTCTTCGCGGCCGAGGGGGTGCCGGTCGTCGTGGCCGATGGCACGCAGGACGTCGTCGCCGTACTGCCCTGGCGCCATCCCGAGCGTGAGCTGCCGCTGCTCGCCCAGCGCCTGGTACGCGACGTCGAACGGCGCTTCCCCGGCCGCCGCCCGGTCGCGGGCCTGGGCGGACTCGCCGCCCACTCGGCCGAGCTGCGACCCGGGCTGCTGCAGTCCAGGGAGACCTGCCGCGTGCTGCGGCGGACCCGCACGGGGCCTTCCGTACGGGCCTTCGCCGACTTGGGTACGCACCGGCTGCTCCTCGGCTCGCTCGATGTGGAGACCTTGCACCAGTTCTCCGGCGAGCTCCTCGGGCCGATGAAGGACCATGACGCGCGGCGCGGCGGTGAGCTCGAGCTGACGCTGCGGACGTACCTCGATCACGATGGGCAGTGGGCGGCGACGGCCGGAGCGTTGCACGTCCATGTCAACACCCTCCGCAACCGGCTGGCCAAGATCACCGAGCTCACCGGCAGGGACGTGGGACGCACCGAGGATCGGGTGGATCTGTTCCTGGCGCTGACCATCGACGCGATGGACTGAGCATCGACGTGCTGGACCGAGCTCAGACCGTCTGCCGCCACAGGCGGGCGTTGCTCAGCGTCGCCATCGGCTGGAGCATCTGGTGATCGAAGGCCGCCATGGGCAGCCCCTGGGCCAGGCGCCGCGGGAAGTCAGGGTTGGCCAGCGCGCCCCGGCCGAGGGTCAGCACGTCCGCGTGGCCGTCCTCCAGCAGCATGGCCGCCTGGTCGAGGTCGTGCATGCCGCCGTTGGCCAGCACGGGCAGTCCCGTCACCTTCCGGGCGAGGCCGGTGATCGTCATCCCTCCGTCCAGGGTCGCCGTCTCCACCCAGTCCCGTCCTTCGCTGGCGATGTGCAGGTAGGTCGCGCCCGCCTCGGCGAGCGCGGCGAAGATGGTCTCCGCGTCCCTGGAGCCGCCTGCCCATCGGTGCGTGAAGTCGTTGACCTTGCCCTGGGACAGCCGGATCCCCACGCAGAAGTCCGGCCCGAGCTCCGCACGGATGGCGGAGACGATGTCGGCCGCCAGCCGTACCCGACGGGCGACCGGGCCGCCGTAGCGATCGTCGCGCTCATTGGTGTAGTCCGTCAGGAACTGGTCCACCAGGTAGCCGTTGGCGCCGTGCACCTCGACCCCGTCGAAACCCGCCCGCCGGGCGCGGACGGCCGAGGCCACGAAACCGGCCACCGCGCGGTCGATGTCCTCCTGGCTCATCGCGCGAGGTGTCGGCCATGAGCCGTGCCCGCCGTACTCGGGCATCTTCTCCCCGCGTGGCGGGACGGCCGACGGCGCCACCGTCTCGTCGCGGTAGCGGTTGCCCTGCGACAGCGCGCCCGCGTGCATGAGCTGGAGGATCATCGACGCGCCGGCGTCGTGCACCTGCCCGACGATCTCCCGCCAGGCGGCCTCGTGGCCGTCGGTGACGATGCCCGGCTGGTTGGCGTACCCCTGGCTGTGCCAGGTGTCGGTGTAGGTTCCCTCGGTCACGACGAGGGAGAAGCCGCCCTGGGCGTACGCCCGGTAGTAGTCGGCCATCTCGGCTGTCGGCGTGCCGTCGGCGGCAGCGGACACCCTGGTCATGGGCGAGACCGCCAGCCGGTTGGCGAGGCTGAGCCCGCCGACGCGTTCCGGTCGTAGGGCGGGGTGCTGGACATCGTTCATTGTTCGCTCTCTCCTTGTGTGATCAGGTCGATCGCCAGCGGCGTCGGCCGGTGCCCGTTGATCCCGACCAGGTCCTGCGGGCACGCCGAGAGCACGAACACGCAGTCCATCGCCGCCTCGAACGTGATCGCGTCACCGGGGCGGCTGACCGAGCTCAGCCAGCTCAGCCGGCCGTCGTCCGCCACGGGAATCCGCATGAACACGTTGACAGGCTGCGGAGTGCTCGGGCAGGCCAGGCCGAGCCGGGACAGGCTCTCGCCCAGGTTGTCCGCGCAGGAGGCATGGAACCCGGGCACGCCCAGAGCGCGATAGCGCGCCGGGTCGCAGGCCGCGATGAGCATGTCATGCCGGCCCGGCGAGGTGTCCGCCACCAGTGTGAGGACGGGCCTGCGCCGGTCGGTGACGAACTGCTCGCCGACCACCGGGAACAGGCGGCTGATGGCGGCCCGCGTGTGCGACGCGCTGAGGTGCTCGCTCACGTCGTCAGCGGCGAACGCGAACACGTCACCGACCTGACCTCCGTCAAGATCGGTGACGCGCACGCGCTGACCGGTACTGACCTTTACCGCCCGCCCTTCGCCGGCGGGCACGATGACTCGCATGCCGACAGCCAAGCAGCCGGGAGAGGCGCCTGACCATGGAGATTGCTACCGCATTCAACCCCTAGGGTGGATGAATCTCCATGCTAGGAGCGCTCGTCCACGACCTGGAGGACCTTCCCCGTACGGGGATGCAGCACCAGCTCCGAAGGCCGTACCCATTCGACCGTCAGCGGGTGGACGCCCCCCTCCTCCACCGTCTGGGGGTACAGCGGCCTGGCCGCGTACACGGCGTCGATGAGCCGCTGCGTCAGCTCGGGCGGCGGCTCCTCGGTGCAGGCCAGCCGCAGCGTCAGCCCGTCCTTGCCGTTCCAGCGGCGCTGCACCATCTGCATCCCCGACATGGCCCGGTCCGGGTCCGCCGCGATGAGGACCGCGCGGATGGCCTCCGTCGACATCGACACCGTCTCCACCCTGGCGCCCTCGGCCGACCTGCCGAGCAGCCGGAATGCGCGGCAGTCCGGGTCTGTCCATTCCGCCACGTCGCCGGCCGGATAGCGGATGATCGGCATCAGCGTCCTGAACAGATTGGTGACGATCACCCGGCCGGGTACGCCGGGCACGGTGATCGGCTCGCCGGTCGAGTCGTCGATCAGCTCCACCAGGGTGCGGTTGGCGAAGGCCTCGTGCACGCGCACGTCGTCGCCCGGCACCGGGCCGCCGACCAGCCCGGCGTCCACGGAGGCGTATCCGAGCGAGGCGATCCTGGCCCCGGGAAACGCCTTGGCCAGCTGGGGACGCAGGTCGTCGAAGAGGAAGTCGCCGGCGAACAGCAGCAACTCCACCGTGTCGGCCACCTGCCCACGGGCGGCCACCGCGTCGGCCACGGTGGCGAGCTTCATCGGCGGGCCCGCCAGCACGTCGACGCCGAAGTACGCGATCAGGTCGGCGACGGAGTCGTCGGAGGCGTGGCAGGCGATGGGCAGCCGGACGTTCTCCACCGGGGCGTTGTGCAGCGAGTGCTCGATGTAGAGGAAGCCGCCGTACATCTCGCCGGCCGAGAACAGGTTCGCCACCCGGTGCCCCGGCTTCAGCCCCGCCCGGACCATGCCCGCGCCGAACGCGGTCACCGAGTCGGCGTGCTCCGTGCGGGTCCAGGGGGAGAACTTCGGCGCGCCGGTGGTGCCGCCGGAGGTGTACACGCCGGCGTCGGTCAGCGGGCCGGTCAGCAGCCGGTTGTCCGGGTAGACGTTCGCGGCCCAGAAGGCCGTCTGGTCGATGATCGGCAGCTGGCTGAGGTCTGAGGCGCCTTCGGGCACGTCGCGGTACGCCTCGGCGTAGAAGGGCGAGTGGCGGCGGGCGAAGTCGACCAGGTCACGCAGGGATTTGGCGGGCATGTGCCTCTCCTAGATCCGGCGGGTCAGATCCGGCTGTGGGCCAGGCTGGGGATTCGGGTCAGCAGCACCCGGCGGCGGTAGAACCACCAGTTCGTCGCCAGGAACACGGCGTAACCGGCGACGAACACGTACAGCGCCAGGTCGATGGATCCGGTCTGGCCGATGGAGATGGCGAAACCGCGCGGGATGAGGAACCCGCCGAACGCGCCGATCGACGAGGCGATGCCGATGGCCGCCGCGGCCTCCCGCCTGGCGCGCAGCCGCGCGTCCGGCTCGCCGTGCGCCGCCTGGATGGTAAAGATCGCCGGAATCATCCGGTACGTGGACCCGTTGCCGATCCCCGACGCGGTGAACAGCAGCAGGAACGCGCTCAGGAAGAGCGGGAACCCGTGCTGCCCGAGCCCGGCGAGCGCGCCGACGACCCCCACCGCCATGGCCATGAAGGACCACGCGGTGACCCTGGCCCCGCCGTACCTGTCGGCCAGCCACCCGCCGACCGGCCGCGACAACGAGCCGACCAGAGGGCCAAGGAAGGCGAAGTACGGCGACGCGGACTCGGCGAACGTCGCGTTGACGACCAGCGGGAACGCCGCCGAATAGCCGATGAAGGAGCCGAAGGTGCCGATGTAGAGGAAGGACATCACCCAGGTGTGCTTGCGCAGGAACGCCCGCCCCTGGGTGCCGAAGTCGGTCTTGGCCACGGCCAGGTTGTCCATGAAGAAGTACGCGCACATCGCGGCGGCCACGATCGGCACGACCCACACCAGGCCGGCGTACACCAGGCCCGCGCTCGCCACGAGCGGGATCAGCAACTGCACGACGGCCACCCCCAGGTTGCCGCCGGCGGCGTTCACGCCCAGCGCGAACCCCTTGTGCCGCTCGGGATAGAAGTAGGAGACGTTGGCCATGGAGGAGGCGAAGTTCCCGCCGCCGAACCCGGCCACCGCCGCGGCGATCAGGAACATCCAGTACGGGGTCGCCGCATCCGTGACCATCCAGGCGAGCAGCCCTACCGGAAGCAGGAGCAGCAGCGCGCTGGCCACGTTCCAGTTGCGGCCGCCGAAGGCCGAGACCGCGAAGGTGTAGGGCAGCCGCAGCGTGGCCCCGACCAGGTTCGGCACCGCCACCAGCCAGAAGAGCTGGTCGACGGTGAAGGGAAAGCCCGCCTTGGGGAGGAGGACGACGATCGCGCTCCACAGCAGCCATATCGCGAAGCCGAGATGCTCCACGAAGATGGAGAAGACCAGGTTCCTGGTGGCGACGCGGCGCCCGGTGGCCGCCCAGAACCCCGGGTCCTCCGGTTCCCAGTGATCGATCCAGCGCCCGGTCCGCCGGGGCGCCGTCCGCTGCTCGCTCATGAATGCTTCCCTTCGCTGGTGGACCCATCGGGCCGGCCGGAGACCGTCACGCTCTGGCCGCGGAACTCCGCGACGATCTCGCCGGCCGGGCGGCGTACGGTCACGTCGTAGACGCCGTTCCTGCCGTACCTGACGCGCTCCGTGGCCTCGGCGACCAGCTCGTCACCGGCCGCGACCGGGCGCAGGAACGTCACCTGCGCGCTGTGCGCCAGCGTGACGCGGCCGTAGGAATTGCAGGCGTACGCGAACGCGGCGTCGGCGAGCAGGAACAGGTAGCCACCGTGGGCGATGCCGTGGCCGTTCACCATCTCGTCGGTGATCCGCATCCGCAGCCGCGCCCGGCCGGCGGCCACCTCCTCCAGCGCGATGCCGAGCGAGCGGCAGGCCGGGTCCTCGGTGGTCATACCGTTCATACCGTTCATACGGGGGCTCCGATCCAGGTCCTGGCCTGCGCCTGGACAGCCGACCCGTCCGGATCGGCGAGCTTCCGCGCCAGGTACGCCGCCACCCACTCGCTGGTGAGGACCCGGAACGGCGGCTCGTCCTCGCTCAGCGCGCGCACCACCACCTCGGCCACCTCCCACTTGGACTGGCCGGCGCCCTCCCAGCCCGCGCCGCGCACCCAGTCGAGGTAGCCGTCGAACGTCCGCGCGTACGGCCCCGAGGCCGCCCGGATGGTCCCCCGGTTGATGTCCGGAAAAATCCCGAACTCGGTGTCTGGTACGAAGCCGGGCACGACCACGCTGACCCGCACCCCGTGCACCGCCGCGACCGGAGCCAGGCTCTCCATGAACCCTTCGACCGCGCACTTCGCCGCCGCGTACGCCTCGTTGAACGGCTGGCCCACGACCCCGTGCACGCTGCCGATCGTCAGCAGCCGGCCACGGGCGGCACGCAGCAGCGGCATCGCGACCCGGCTCACGGCGATGACGCCGAAGAAGTTCACCTCCAGGTTGGCCCGCAGGGCCTCCATGGTGGACATCTCCATCGTCGGGTCGAAGTTGGAGACGCCGGCGTTGTTGACCACCGCGTCCAGCCGCCCGTACTCCTCCCGCACGCCCTGCAGGCACGAGTCGATGGACGCGGCGTCGGTGACGTCCAGGCGGCGGATGTCCAGCGTGACCCCGGCCTGGTCGGCCACCTCGCGCAGCGCGCCGTCCTTGCCCGGGTCGCGCATCGTCGCCACCACGGTGAACCCGGCCCTGGCGGCGGTGACCGCGGTGGCCAGGCCGATGCCGGAGGACGTACCGGTGATCAGCACGGTCATGCCGGGCTCTCCTCAAGGTTCTTGGCGCGGTTCATCAGCGGCTGGATCCCCACCGCGGGCAGGAAGGAGAACGCGGCCAGCAGCGTGCCGGCGACCATGACCACCTTGGCCGCGTCGAGCACGCCCAGGCTGCCGGTCAGCAGGGTGACCGCCGTGCCGCCGACGAGGGCGGCCAGCGGGATCACTCCCCAGGTCACGGTGCGGAAGGCCGCGTGCATCACGCCCTGGTTCTCGGCCGTCATCCGTGACTGGCGGATCGGGGCGCTGCAGACGTTGATGCACGACATGAAGAAGCCGTAGCAGCCGAACGTCACGGCGATCACGGGCGCGGCGGGCAGCGCGGGCGCGGCGAGGATGCCCAGGCCGACCAGGCAGTGCAGCAGCAGTCCCCAGGCCATGGTCCGGCCGAGGCCCAGCCGGTCGCTGATCTTGGGCGCGACGAGGGCGCCGATGACCGCGCCGCCCGCCCCGGCCGACATCGCCGCCCCGAACACGCCCACCGAGATGCCCAGGCCCTGGTAGGCCAGTACCGGCAGGACCGTGACGAAGATCGGGCCGCCCGAGTTCAGGGTCACGGCCGCGATGACCACCCGGCGCAGCACCGGATCGGCCCAGTTCAGCCGGAACCCCAGCACCAGCCGCGACCACACGGAACCCTGCTGGACGGCCTTGACCCCCCAGGGCCGCATGGCGCGGAAGCACGCCGCCGAGACCAGGTAGCTGGCCGCGTCGACGAGCAGCGCGGCCACCCCGAGCACGTGGTACAGGCCCGCCGCGATCGACGGCCCGGCCACCTCAGACACCGTGCTGCTGCCCTCAAGGCGCGAGTACGCCCGCACCAGCTTGTCCTCCGGCACCGTGGTGGGCACGGCGACGAGGTAGCCGACGTTGAAGAAGATCGTCGCGCCGCTGATCAGCGCCACGCAGACGAACAGCAACGGCGTCGACAGCACACCGAACCAGTAGGCCACGGGGATCGCCGTCACCGCCACCAGCCGTACGATGTCGCACAGCAGCATGGTCAGGCGCTTGTCCCACCGGTCGACCAGCACCCCGGCGACCGGCCCCAGCACGGGGATGCCGAGGTACTGGGCCATGGCCACGACGCCCACCTCGAATGCGGAGGCGTGCAGCACGAAGATCATCAGGGTCGGGACCACGAACACCGTGACGCGGTCGCCGACGAGGCTCACCGTCTGACCGCCCCAGTACAGGTTGAACTGCCTGCCCAGGGACTCCGGTAACCTCACGGCTCCTCCCGTACGACGAAGCCGGCGGTCTTGCCGGTGCGCTCGTTGCTGATCAGCGCGTCGACGGCCGTGACCCGGAAGGCGTGCGGGTCGTGCTGGAAGGCCGTGCTGATCGTGAACGTCGCGGACATGAGCTCCGCCCGCAGCCGTTCGGGCAGGTCCGGCGGCGCGTCCGCGTCGGTCAGCAGCAGCACGTCCACCGCGGACACCCGGCCGCGCTGCTCGGTGATGAGGATCTGCGCCCGGGAGACGCCCGGCTCGCGCTCCGCCTGGGCGAGGATGTCGTCCACGTGCAGCCCCAGTCCGCGTACCTGGACCACCGAGTCGCGGCGGCCCAGCACCCGCAGCGCCCGGTCCTCCCGGCCGCACTCGCAGGTGACGAAGCGGCCGGCGTCGCCGGTGCGGTAGCGCAGCACCGGGTTGAGCATGTCCGGGTCGAGCGTGGTGAAGTCCAGCAGCTCGTCGGCGTCGGTGTGCACGAGCTGCGCGGGCAGCGGGTGGAAGACGTCGGCCGGGCACTGCGGGGTGTTGGTGCCGATCACCCAGGTTTCCGTGCTGCCGAACATGCCCCAGCGGCGCGCGTCCGGCGCCACCACGGCCATGTCCTCGTCGAGCTGGGGGTGCCACGCCTCCCCCAGCCAGAGCACCTTGCGCAGCGCGGGCAGGCGAACGCCGGTGGCCCGCGCGTGCGCGAACCACAGCCGCAGCACGCTGGGGGTGCCGCCGAACGCGGTCACGCCCTGGGCGGCGAAGAACGACAGCCAGTCGCCGTACTCCTCCTTCGTCACCGAGCCCAGCGCGATGACCCGGCAGCCGGACAGGTCGGCGAAGGCCCCGGCCAGGAAGTGGGCGCCCCACATGCGGCCGGCACCCCAGCCGTTGACGAAGACGTCGTCCGGGTCCAGCGGCCGCCACTGCTCGTACACGCCGGCCATGTAGAACCCGGTGGGGGCGTAGCCGACCTTGGGCGCGCCGGTGCTGCCGCCGCTCTGGAACAGCCAGGTGGCACCCTGCTCGGCCTTGGGCGTCAGGTGCGCCAGCGCCACGTTCAGGTCGTCCTTAGCCAGCGGGGGAAGCGCGGCGACGTCCTCCAGCGTGAGCAGCTTGTCGCAGCCGGCGTAGCGTGGCGCCAGCGCGGGCACGGTCTTGAGCCGCTCCAGGGCTCGGCGCGGGACGCGCAGATGCGGCTCGGCCGCCTCGGGCGACAGCGAGAACGATTCGGTCATTTCTTCACCTGACTTTCGGTCAGCCAGCGGGTGTGGGCGTCGCGGTAGGCCGTCCAGCGAGCCCGGGTGACCTCGCGCTGGAGCGTGCGGTGCGGGTCGCCGTAGTCCGGGGCGATCACACCGTCGGGTTCGAGCTCGGAGAACCAGTACCGTTCGCCGTCGAACAGGAAGTCGACGCAGAAGAAGGGGATGGGCAGCTTGTCGTAGAAGTACGCCGTCGCCTCGGCCAGCTCGGGCGGGACCGGCGGGAACTCCATCGCGCCGCCCCGGCTGGCGTTGGCGACCGGCGAGCCGGGCTCGGGGATCCGCTTCATCACGGCGTACGGCTCGCCGTCGACGACGTAGACCCGGTAGTCGACCGTGCCGTCGCCCAGGTAGGGCTGGATCACGAGCGTGGTGTCGCCGCCCTGCGCGAGGCTGGCCAGGCCGCGGATCTCTTCGGCGTCGCGGGCCAGGTTCACCCCGCCGCCGCCGCACCAGCCGGACGGCTTGACGATGGCCGGGTAGGTCAGGTTCGCCAGCGCCACCTCGTACAGGTGCTTGCTGGTGTCCCGCCCGGTTCCGATGCGGAGGGTGGGCACCGGCGGGATGGGCGAATCGTGCAGGTAGAGGACCGTGGCCAGCTTGTCGTTGGCGATGGGCGACAGGCTGGGCGGGAACGACAGGTAGAAGCCGGCCTGTTCCAGCACGGCGTACAGCGCGTACTGGTTGAAGACGTCCATGGACTGGTAGGGCAGCGAGTACAACGCGGTGATGAAGAGCGTGTCCTCCGGGGTGACGAGTTCGTCGTCCACGTAGACACGCGGTTTGCCGGTCTCCAGGCCGTCGACCGTCACCGCGTCCGGGGCATGCCGGCACCAGCTCAGGCCGAGCTCGGCGGCCACCTCGGCGTAGAGGTCCCAGAAGAAGGGGTGCCACATCGCGGTGCCCCGGGTGGACTCGCGGTCGGGAAAGATCCAGCACATGCGGCGCAGCGTGCTCGGGGTCATGGTCGTCCCTCTCCGTCGGCCCACCAGCGGCGGCCCGGCTCGGGCAAGGTGTCGATCGGGTCGTAGAAGGGGAACATGCGGTCCTCGACCGGCTGGAGCCCGATTCCGTGGTTCTGGCTCCAGTACGAGATGCCGCGTTCCCGGTCGTACTCCACCACCTGATGCACCCAGCGCTTGCCGACGTAGGGCACGTCGCACACGAGCCGCGGCGTCGCGTAGCCGGGGAGGTAGCCCATGATGGCTTCCTGCAGCCGCTGGGCCTGGTGGACCGGGATCCGCCAGTGTTCCGCGTTGGGGATCAGGTCGCAGAGGTAGAAGTAGTAGGGCAGGATTCCGGCCTCGCCGTGGAGCGCGAAACAGAGGTCCAGCAGGTCTTCCGTGGTCGTGTTCACGCCGCGCAGGAGCACGCCCTGGTTGCGCACGTCCCGTACGCCCGCCTCGAACATGACCCGGGCCGCCTCGGCGACCAGCGGCGTCACCGACCGGGCGTGGTTGGCGTGGGTGTGGATGGCCAGGTTCACGCCGCGGGCGCGGGCGATGGCGGCCACCCGGCCCATCCCTTCGACCACGCGGGGCTGGAGCCAGTGCTGGGGCAGGCCGATCAGCGCCTTGCTGGCCAGGCGGACGTCCCGGACGGACTCCAGTTCGAGCAGCCGCAGCAGGAACGCCTCCAGCCGCGGCCACGGCAGGTTGGCCACGTCGCCGCCGGAGACCACCACGTCGCGTACGCCGGGCGTGCGCTTGAGGTAGTCCAGCATCAGCTCCTGCCGATCGACGGGCTTGAGCGCGAGCCGGGCCTTGACGACCTGCGGCGTCGAGGTGCCGACCAAGTCCATCCGGGTGCAGTGCCCGCAGTACTGCGGGCAGGTGGACAGCAGTTCGGCCAGCACCTTCGTCGGGTAGCGGTGGGTCAGCCCCTCCACCACCCACATCTCGGCCTCGTGCAGCGAGTCGCGGCGGGCGCGCGGATGGCTGGGCCAGACCGGATGCCGGTCGGAGCGGACCGGCAGCAGGTAGCGGCGGACCGGGTCCGCCAGGAAGGCCCGGGTGAACGCGGCCGGATCGCTCACGGGCTCCGGCGTCATCACGTTGAGCAACTGCGGCGTGATGAGCATGGACATGGTCGCGAACCGGGCCACGTCGGCCGCCAGGTCGGCGTAGAAGGACCCCTGGAGCAGGTCGCCCACCACCGCGCGCAGCTGCCCGGCGTTCTTCACGCAGTGGGCGCGCTGCCACTGGGCATCGCGCCACTGCGCGTCGGTGACGCCGCGCCAGCCCGGCAGCCGTCGCCAGTCCGGCTCGACGAGCGGACGGCGCACATAGGTGTACGGGCCGCGGGCGGCGTCGGCGTTCATCTGATGGCTCATCCGGTGAACAGCACCGCGTGGCGGGTACGGAGCTCGCGCTTGAGCACCTTGCCCGTGGGGCCGAGCGGATAGTCCTCGTCGGTCCGCGCGATGATCACGGTGGCGAGCGTGGCCAGACCGGCGTCGGCGAGGGCCTTGTTCGCCTTGTCCATGACCTCGTCGGCGGTGGCGTCGGCGGCGCCGGCCTGCAACCGCACCACGGCGATCGGGCGCTGCCCCTCCCCCGCCTTGCCGGGCACGCCCACGACCGAGCAGTCCTGGACGAGGTCGGCGCAGTCGGCGATGAGGATCTCCTCGATGGGCAGGCTGTAGACCGGCCCCGTCGCGGTGTCGATGACATCCACGGTGCGGTCGAGGTGGTAGAAATTGCCCTCGCTGTCCCGGCGCGCCACGTCCCCGGTCAGCCAGTAGCCGTTGAGCTCGAAGCTGCTGGTCAGCCGCGGGTCGTTCCAGTAGCCCGGCGTACGCGAGGGGGTGATCACGGCCAGCAGGCCGACGGTGCCGTCGGGCACCTCCTCGCCGTTCTCGTCCAGCACCGCGGCCTTGATCACCGCGTCCTGCGCCTTGCCCACGCACCGGTCGTCGCGCGGGGTCTCCGGCGCGGTCACCTGGCCGAAGAGCGCCATCCCCATCTCCGAGGAGCCGAGCCCGTCGACGAACTGGGAGCCGGGCAGCGGCTCGCCGGCGTCGCCCTGCGGAAGCAGCCACGACTTGATCAGGCCGGCGGGCCGCTCGCCGAGCTCGACCAGCCGCCTGATGTGCCCGTAATGGGCGCTGTCTCCGGTGTTGAACCAGGAGTGGACCTTCGCCGCCCCCTTGACCGGCAGCTCGCCGGTGGCCAGCTCCACGAACGTCCGGGGGAAGGAGGCCACCATGGTCGGCTGGAACGCCTCCATCACCGGCTCCACGACCGTGCGCCGCCAGTCCGCCATGACCACGGTCGGCAGTCCGAGCAGCACCGCCGTGAGGAAGTAGCTGAGCCCGCCGGCGTGGGTGTGCGGCATGAGCGACATCAGCTTGTCGTACGGCTCGGCGGGGAAGCGCAGCATCCGCGGCTGCTTGCCGTCCCAGAAGCTGCGATGCCCGAGCGTCGTCGACTTCGGGGTGCCGGTGGTGCCGGAGGAGTGGATCAACGCCACGATGTCGTCGGGAGCGTGCTGGTAGGGGTACTCCTCCGGTAAGCGGCCGGAGTCGGCGTCGTAGGCCCGTACCTCGGCGGCCAGGGCGATGAACCTGGGCCTGGTCTGCGGGGCATTGCGGTAGGCCATCTGCAGCCTGGTCGTGTCGTCGGCGACGATGCCGACGACGCCCACGTGGTCGAGGTAGCGGACCATGACGTCGGCCCGCATCGCGTCGTTGATCATCGTCGGGATGGCGCCGAGCGCCGTGAGCGCCAGGAAGTGGAGCAGCGGTTCGAGCCCTTCGGCCACCACGATGCCCACCGGCTCGCCGGGCCGCACCCCGTTGGCCCAGTACCACTTGGCGTACCGGTCGCGCAGCGCCGCGAGGTCGACCAGGCTGTGGCCGCGCAGCACCACCCGGCCTCGGTGGTCGTTGTGGTGGCTGTAGACGAACGGCACCGCCCGGTTCGGGTTGGCCGCCAGGGCGTGGTCGAGGAAGTTGCCCGCGCCCAGGCCGGGCTCGGTCATGAATCCCTGCCGGACGGCCAGGGGAGCGATGGACGTGCTGTCAGTCATGGATGTCCCTCCATCGGTACGTCGCGCTTATCTCCGCGGCCACCCGGTGCCCCGATCGGATGGCTCCTTCCATCAGTCCGAAGAACTCCGTGCTCGTCTCGGTGCCGGCCCAGTGCACCCGCCGGTGGGGGGCCGTCAGCCGCGGGCCGAGCCGCGGCCAGTCGCCCGGCCCGAACAGCGCCGCGTAACAGCCCCGGCTGTAGCGCTCGTGGACCCAGTCGGTGATGTGGCAGCCGATCGGCTCCGGCAGCCCGGGGAACAGCCGCGCCGCCTGGGCGACCGCCTGCTCGCGCTGCTCGGCGGCGGGCAGCGCGGCGTACCTGTGCGCCTCCCCGCCGGTCACGAACCCGGTCAGCACACCCACTCCGCCGTCCACCGGCGAGTCGTCCACGGTGGACAGCAAGGGGCCGCGCGCGTTGACCGACCAGCCGGACAACCCCTGCTCCCGCCAGGCCGGCGTCGGGTACACCAGGTGGACCTTCACCGCGCAGCCGGGCGCCGTACGCTCGCCGGAGCGGGTCTCGGGCAGGCCGGGCCGGTGGTCGATCGCGTCGGCGAGCGACGGCGGCACCGCGACGACCACGGCCTTGGCCCGTACCGATCCGGTCGCGGCGACGACGGTCACGCCGTCGCCGTCCTGGTGGATCGCGCGCACCGGCTCGCCCAGCCGCACCCGGTCGCCCAGTCCGGCGGCCAGCCGCCGGCACACCTGGTGCGCGCCGCCGTCGATCCGGTCCTCCTGCGCGCCGCCCGCGAAGGCGTTCAGGTAGCGGATCCCGCCACCCGAGCGCAGGTAGAAGGCCATGTGCAGAACGGACACGGCCGCCGGGTCGGCGGCCATCATCTCGCCGAGGAACAGCGGGAAGAACAGCCGCGCGTCCGGGTGACGCAGGTGCTCGCGCGCCCACTCGGCCGCGGTCAGCGCGTCCAGCCGGGCGGCGCCCGCCGACAGCCAGGGGGCGTCCGCGCGCAGCCCGCGGTCCAGCTCGTCCAGCGCGTCGAACAGCTCGCCGAGCGCGACCGCCGACAGCGGCGGGAACCGGCCGGCCCGGGTCTGGCCCTGCCCCTCGCCGCCGAGCGCGAACCGGCTCGCGCCGGTCATGGTGGTCGGGGTGGTCTTCAGGTCCAGCTCGGCCAGCAGGGCGGTCAGGGCTGTGTGCCGGTCTCCCAGGTACGCGGCGCCCGCGTCCACCCAGACGCCCGGGGCGACCTCGATGCCGTGCGTACGGCCGCCGACCCGCTCGCGTGCCTCGAGGACGGTGACCTCGACGCCGCTCGCCACCAGGTCCGTGGCGGCGGTGAGCCCGGCCAGGCCGGCTCCCACGACGACGACGCTCATGCCGGGCTCGCGCTCTGCTCGGCGCTCGCGATCTTCTTGGCCAGGGCGCTCGGGGTCGGCGCGTCGAGGAAGTCGTCGAAATCCAGTTCAACGCCGCTGGTACGGGCGATCGCGCTCAGTACACGGGTGGCGAGCAGCGAATCCCCGCCCATGACGAAAAAGTCTGAGTCCGCGCTGACTTCCGGATTCTCCAGGACACGCTGAAATACCGCCGAGACGGCGTTGACATTCACGGAATGGTCTCCTCAAACGGTGGCGGACGCGTATCGCCGATGCGAACCGGCCCGGTCGACTTTTCCGCTCGCCGTGTAGACGAGTTCGGGGACGACGGTGATCCGGCTGGGCACGAGATGACAGGGGACGCGGTCGCGCAGGTAATCCCGGACATCGGCGGCCAGCGTCGTGCCGCCGTCGGCGGGTCGGCCGGGGACGATGTAGGCCGCGAGCGTCGTGTGGTCGGCGACGGTGACGCCCGCCACCGCCACGGCGCGCACTCGCGGATGACCGGAGATCTGCGCCTCTACCTCGCCCGGATCGACCCGGATGCCGCGGATCTTGAGCTCGTGGTCGAGCCGGCCTTCGTGCGTGAGCGTGCCGTCGGCGGCCACGCCGACCCGATCGCCGGTACGGAAGTACCGCTCGGAGCCGAGCTCGACGAACCGCTCCGCCGTCGCCTCCGGCAGGCCCCGGTAGCCCAGCGCTAGTGACGGACCGCCGACCCGCAGCTCGCCATCCTCGCTGACGTGCTGCCCGACGTGCGGCAGCGGCCGCCCGATCGGCACCCGCTCCCCCGCTCCCCCTGCTGCCAGCGGGCCGTGCAGGTCTATGGCGTGGGTGATGAGCGTCGTCTCCGTACACCCGTAGGTGTTGACCAGGCGGATCCCGTCGGTGTCGAGCGCGCGCCAGTCGGCCAGCCGCGCCGCGCTCACGGCCTCCCCGCCGATGACGACCAGCCGGACGCAGGCGGGCAGCGTGGCCCCCTCGTCCACCAGGTGGCGCACCAGCTCGTGCCAGAACGCCGACGGGAGGTCCAGCACGGTGATCCGCTCGGCGGCGATCATGCGCAGCATGCGATGGAACGATCCCGAGTGTGCGTGGTCGTGGAAGACCAGCGTCGCGCCGGTGGTGAGGGTGGGCAGGATCTCCTCTAAGCAGGTGTCCCAGTTCAGGGACGCGAACTGCAGGACGCGGTCTTCGGGGGTGAGGCCGAACAGCTCCCGCAGCGCGCCGGTCACGACGGCGATGGCCCGCCTCGGGGTCACCACGGGCTTGGGCGCGCCGGTGGATCCGGACGTGAACAGGATGTAGGCCGGATCGTCCCCGGCGACGACGACCTCCGTGTCCGGTGTACGGGCGGCCTGGCCCGCTTCGGCGCGGGAGGGGAGATCGGGAAGATCCACCAGGCGCACGCCGGGCTCACTGGGGTCGGCGGGATCATTGGGACTGCTGGTGGGCTTGGTGGGCTTGGTGGAATTGGTGGTGGGGATCAGCGTCGTGCACCCGCTCGCCGACATCAGCGCCCGCCGCCTCGGCAACGGGAATCCCGGATCGATCGGTACGTACGTTCCGCCCGCCACCAGGATGCCGAGCAGGGCGGCCACCGTCTCCGGCGACCGGGACGCCAGCACCCCGACCACCCCGGGACGCGGGCCCAGCCGCCGGCCGGTCGCGCACATCCACGCGTGGAGTTGGGCGTAGGTGAGGGTCTGGCCGTTGTACGCGATGGCCGGGCGGTCGGGATGGCGGCCGGCCGCGCCGGCGAAGTCCTTGATCAGGTCGTACGGATAAAACAAGGTTGCCTCTTTCCGAGCTGACCCCGGGGAGCACCGCGTATTTTCATCCCACGGTCATTCGACGTCGAATGCACCCCGGAGAACGCGTTCAGAGTGCCGCACGGCGCTGCAGGGGGGCTTGATTCCGGAAGGATTTCTACTGGACTGCGTCTCGTGTCTTTCGTATGGCGGCCTGTAACCACGACGTGCCAGACGGGGAGCGATATGCCAGACGGATTAGAACTGCAGGGCCTCGGCCAAGCGCTGAAGATCGGACTGCTGGGAGCGGTGCGAGCGTGGCACGGACATCAGGAGGTCTTACTCGGACCACCCCGGCAGCGGGCGGTGCTGGCCTTGCTGGCGCTGGAGGCGGGCCGGACCGTGTCGGTCGAACGATTGATCGAAGGGCTGTGGGGAGAGCGGGCCCCCACGGGCGCCCGGGGCATGGTGCAGGGGTACGTCTCGCGGCTGCGGCCCGCCCTGGCCAGAGCCAACGTCACGATCGCGTACTACTCGCAGGGTTACCTGCTCAGGCTCGCCGCTGAGCAGGTGGACGTACACGAGTTCAGGAACGCGGTCGCCCGCGCGCGGACGATGGAGTCCGCCGAGGCACGGGCCGCCGGGCTCAGACGCGCGCTGGCGCTGTGGCGGGGCGAGCCCTTGAGCGGCGTCTCCGGCGGAGGGCTGCTGGACCTGCTGCGCGACGCCCTCGTCGAGGAACGGCTCGCGGTCACCGAGGAATGCCTGAACGCCGAGACGCGGGCGGGCCGGCACGCCGGGCTGGTCCCCGAGCTGATCGCGCTCGTCGCGGAGAACCCGTTCCGGGAGGGCCTGGTCGGCTTGCTCATGCTGGCGCTGTACCGGGCGGGCCGGCGGGTGGACGCGCTGGAGCGCTACGAACGCACCCGCCGCCGCCTCATCGAGGAGCTGGGTCTGGACCCCAGTCCCGAGCTGCGGCAACTGCGCCAGCGGATCCTCCGGGGGAAGGTCTCCACCATCAGGTCACCCGACCTTTCGGCTCTCAACGGGGTCGCTCTCAACGAGGGCGAGACGTGGGACGCGTCGGCGATGCCGGCGCAACTGCCGCCGGAGCCGGGGCAGTTCACCGGGCGGGCGGCCGAGCTCCGTCTCCTGGACTCGGCCGCGACCGGCGGCGACACGGCGGCGATCTCCATGGTCACGGGCACGGGCGGGGTGGGGAAGACGGCGCTGGCCGTCCACTGGGGGCACCGGATGCGCTCGCTGTTCCCGGACGGCCAGCTCTACGTCAACCTGCGCGGCCACTCGCCGGAGCGTCCGCTGCGCCCGATCGAGGCGCTCGGGCAGTTCCTGCGCGGGCTCGGCGTGCCCGCCGAACGGGTGCCGCACGCGGAGGAGGAGGCCAGCGCCGCCTATCGCAGCCTGCTCGCCGACAGGAGGGTCCTGGTGATCCTGGACGACGCGGGCAGCGAGGAGCAGGTCCGTCCGCTCCTGCCCGGCGGCCGGCGCTGCGCCACCGTGATCACCAGCCGGGACCGGCTGACCGGCCTCGTCGCCCGGGACGGCGTGATCCCCGTTCCGCTCGGCATGCTGGCCCCGGACGAGGCGGGCACCCTGGTCGGCCGGCTCCTCGGCGACGAGCGCCTGGCGGCCGAGCGGGACGCCGCCCGTGAGCTGGCCAGTGCCTGCGGCTACCTGCCACTGGCGCTGCGCGTCGCGGCGGCCGGCGTCCTCGGCCGACCCGCCGGGGGCATCGCCGGCCAGGTGCGCCGCCTCGCCGGGACCCGGCTGTCCTCGCTGGCGGTCAACGGGGATCCGCACGCGGCGGTGCGTGGGGCGTTCGACCTGTCCTATCGTCGTCTGGACCCGCCGTCACGGCGGCTGTTCCGGCTGCTCGGCCTCATCCCCGGGCCGACGTTCACCGCCGAGACCGCCGCCGCGCTCTCCGGTGCGCCCCCGGACGAGACCGACCTCCTGCTGTGCCGGCTCGCCGCCGCGCACCTCATCGAGGAGAGTGAGCCGGGCCGTTACACCTTCCACGACCTGATGCGGGAGTACGCCCGCGAGCGTGCCCGAGCCGAGGAGAGCGAGCTCGACCGTACCCTCGCCGAAGCCCTGACACGCCTCGCGCGCCCCCGGCGGGAGCCGGAGGCGCGCGATTCACTCCAGGATCAGGGCTTCTTCCAGGGCTCGAAGTAGGCCACCGTCGCGAAGTCGATCTCCAGCGCGTCGGGCGGGCTCCCGCCTGTCGCGCTCGATCCGGTCACGAAGATCCGGACCCCGGCACCGCCGGCCGCGTCCACGGCGAGCGCGTGCGCGTTGTCCGAGGCGCCGGCCGGGCCGTCGTAGTGGCCCGTCCAGGTCTGCCCGCCGGTCGCGGCGTCGTAGGCGATCGTCACGTAGTCGCCGCCCCTGGCCTCGTCGTCCGTGCTCTGACCGGTGACGACGACCTTGCCGCCGTCCGGCGTCACGGCGAGGTCCCAGGCGACGTCGTCGCCCTTCGCCTGGCCGTCGTAGCGCTGGACCCAGGACCGCTTACCCGTGGCGGGATCGTAGGCGATCGTGGTGTAGTCCGACCGCGTCCCTTCGCCCTCGGTGTTGCCGGTGACGTACAGCTTGCCGCCGCCGGGCGCCAGGGTGATGTCGTGCGGGTTGTCGCTGCCGTGCGCGGCGCCGTCGTAGCGGTCCGCCCAGATCTCCTTTCCTGAGGTGGTGTCGTAGGCGATCGTGGTCATGTCCGTCTGCGTGCCGGGGGCTTGGCTGGCTCCGGTGATGAAGACCGACTTACCGTCCTGGGCGACCGACATGCCGACGGGGATGTCGATGCTGTTCGACGGGCCGTTGTGCCGGGCCGTCCAGAGTTGCTCGCCGGTGCGGGCGTCGTAGGCGACCGTGCCCCAGTCGGACAGGCCGGTGCCGGGCTCGCCCTGGCTCTGGCCGGTGACGACGAGCTTGGACCCGTCCGGCGTCACCTTGATCGCCCTGGCGTCGTCGGTGGCCGCTCCGGGCCCGTCGTAGTACGCGAGCCATGTACGCTCACCGCTGTCGGCGTTGTAGGCGACCGTGAAGAAGTCGTCCTTGCCGCCCTCGGCCAGCGTGGACATCCCGGTGACGTAGACGCTCTTCCCGTCGGGCCCGATCGTCAGCGCGTTGGCGAAGTCCGACAGACCCGCCGGCCCGGTGTGCCGGGCGATCCAGCGCTCCTGGCCGGTGGCGGTGTCGTACGCGATCGTGACCGCGTCGTTGCCGGTCTCCTTCCCGGCGCTCGTGCCGGTGACGAAGAGCTTGCTCCCGTCGGGGCTCACCTCGAGCGCGTGCGGTTCGTCATAGTTCCCCGCGGGGCCCGTGTAGCCCTTGCTCCACAGCTCGGCGCCGGTCGCCGCGTCGTAGGCGACGGTCTCGATCCGCGGGCTGAGCATGCCGGGCGAGGACCCGAAGCTCGCGCCGGTCACGTAGACCCGCTTGCCCTTGGGGTCCAGGGCGATGAACTCGGCGGAGTCCTGCCCGCCCGTGACTCCGTGGGTGGCCGCCCATGTCTCGGGCACCGGACGCAGGATGACGGGGACGCGTACGGTGTGGCGGCCGTCCTTCCAGATGAGCCGCCCGCCCTGGTAGCTGTTCATCGGGGCGGTAGTGCGGGTGAAGGAGACCGCGAACGACTTCGTCTGCCCCGCCCGCAGCGTGATCCGGCTCGGTGTGACCTTGGCCGTGATCCCGGTCAGGCCGGCGGTGGAGGCGGTGTACGTGGCGGTCGAGCGGCCGACGTTGGTGACCTTGCGGGTCACCGTCTGGGTGCCGGCCATCCGCCCGAGCGAGATCGAGGGCACGTTCAGCTCACGCGCCTGGAGCGAATAGCCCTTCTTGGCCAGCGCGTCGCAGACCTGGTCCGACACGCCCTTGGTCGTGGCGCACAGGAACGCGATCCAGTCCTTGATGCCGCTGTCGTAGACCAGGCCGGGGTCGGCGGCGCTGTTCGGGGTGACGTGGCCGGCACCCTGGCTGAAGATCACCGACGGGTCGGTGCCGGGCCCGTCGAGGATGTCGGAGCCGCTCGTCATCAGCGCCGACTTGATCGCCATCGGCGACCAGTCCGGGTGCAGGTCCTTCAGCAGCGCGGCGAGCCCGGCGACGTGCGGGGCCGCCATCGAGGTGCCGCTGGAGATGTTGAACTCGGCCCCGTTGGCGCCCGGCGGCGCGAACGCCGCGAGGATGTCCTGCCCCGGAGCGATCACATCCGGCTTCAGCAGGTCGCCGCCCGCGGCGTACAGCGGGCCGCGCGAGGAGAACTCCGCGACGTACGGAGCCGGCGTGTTGTTGTTGATCTTGGCCTGGTCGATCGTCGCCGTCGCGCCGTCGGCGGCGGCGTAGTCCTTGACGGCCTGCCTGTCCTTGACTGCGAGGTGCACCGTGGGCAGGGAGTGGAGGTCGGCGTTGAGCGAGTTCTCGTCGGTGTTGGTGAGGATCATGCCGACGCCGCCCGCCTCGGCGACGGCCACGCTCTTGTTGACGCGGGGCGTCTCGCCGCGGTCGCAGACGACGATCTTGCCTTTCACCTTGGCCGGGTCGAGCACCGCCTTGCCGTCGTTGTCCCTGGCGGCGTAGCACTGCGCCAGCCGTGTCGGATCGGCGCCGGGCAGCCCCGCCGCCGTGGCGTCCACGAGCGGCGCGGGCCCGACCTTGGTGGCGGCCAGCGAGGCGCCGCTGTAAGTGGTGCCGTTGCCGAGCGTCGCCGACCCCTGCGTGCCGCGGTTGTGCGTACCGGCCGCGACCGTGGTCACCCAGGGAGACGGGTGCGCCACGGTGGCGGCGGCCGGGCCGCTGTTGCCGCCCGCGGCGGCGACGAAGACGCCCGCCTCCGCGGCGGACAGGAACGCCATCTCCGCCGGGTCGAGGAAGTCCGACTGCGTACCCGAGACCGAGTAGTTGATGACGTCGACACCGTCCGCCACCGCCTGGTCGATGGCGGCGACCAGGTCCGAGTAGTAGCCGTTGGCCGTCGAGGCGTCCTGCGTCGACCAGAGCGCCTTGTAGGCGGCGATCCGGGCCCGCGGCGCGATGCCGCTGATCTTGCCGAACGCCGCGGCCGCCCCGGTCGCCGGCACGCCGTAGTTGCCGCCCGAGGTGGAGGAGGTGTGCGTGCCGTGCCCGTTGTAGTCGCGCGGCGACAGGAACTCCCACGGGAGCTGCTCCTTGATTCCCGCGTCACCGCCCCACCCGGCGTCGAAGTGCTTGGCGGCGATCAGCTTGCCGTTGCACATCCCGCTGTTCCAGGAGTCGTCCGGGCTCCCCGTCGTACACGTGCCGTGGAATCCGCGAACCGGGCCGTACGGCTTCCCGTCCGCGTCGCGGCCGTCGAAGCTCTTGCTGGCCGGCCAGATGCCGCTGTCGATCACGCCGATGACCAGGCCCTCGCCGGCGCCCTTGCCCGGGCGCTTGCCGGTGGGCCCGCCCAGCTGGTCCCAGAGTCCGCCGCGCGCGTCCAGCCCGAGGAAGGACGGCGTCGAGGACGTCTGCACCGAGACCTTCTTGTCCTCGACCACGGTCACGACGTCGGACATCGCGCGCAGCTGCGACGCCTGGGACGCGGTCAGGCGGGCGGCGAAACCGCCGTAGGAGTAGGCGTACTCGTAGACCTTCTCACCGCCGACCTTCTTGAGCGCGGCGTCGTGCCGGCCGCGCAGGTGGTCGACGTACCTGGTCACCTCGGTGGAGCGGGGATCGATCTTCTCGCCCCGCTGCGGCTTGGTCTCGGACAGCCCGGCCACGTCGCCCTCGTACGTCACGACGGGGTCGGCGGCCATCTGCACGATGTAGGTCTTCTGCTGTTCCGGTTCGGCTTCCGCGGTCACCGGACCGGGCCAGGCCGCTCCGGTCAGCGTCAATCCGGCTAATGCCATGGCCGCCACCAGCCGGCGGCGCCTGCTGGTAGTGCGTCCAGGAGATGTGGACAGATCCATCGTCGCCCCTCAGTGCATCGCCGCGGATCACGCGGACGATCGCCGAGGCTATTGAGAGCCGGCCGGAAGGAGCATCCGTACCGTATACGGATTTTTGGCCGCCACTTACCGCGGGTTTAAGATCCGGTAGCCTGCTCATGCTGATACCAGCAGGTAGGGGGTTCGCCACATGCCCTTGGGACCGGCCCGCATCGCCCCCTCGGGCTCCCTGTCCGACGTGCTCGTCGGCCGTCAGGCGGAGCTCGCGATCCTGCGCACGGTCATCACCGCTCCGCCCTCCCTCGCCCTGATCGAAGGCGAGGCGGGCATCGGCAAGAGCCGGCTGGTGAGCGAGCTGCTGGCCACACCCGGCCTGGCCGGGATCCGCCGGCTCGTGGGCCAGTGCGAGCAGCTTCAGGAACCCCTTCCGCTGTCCCCCCTGCTCGACGCCTTCCGCCTGGCCGGGGCCGAGCTCGCCCGGTCCCGCCCGGTCAACCCCGTCATCGGGGCGCTCGCGCCGCTGCTCCCCGAGATCGCCGAGCACCTGCCACCGCCCCTGCCGCCGCTGCCCGACCAGCGGGCGGAGCGGCACCGGGTGTTCCGGGCGGCCGTGGCCCTGCTCGACCATCTGAGCCCGCTGGTGCTGATCCTGGAGGACGTGCACTGGGCCGACAGCGGCACCCACGACTTCCTCGCCTTCCTCGCCGCCCACCAGCCGAGGCACCTGTCGGTGATCCTCACGGTCCGTACGGAGGCGGGGCTGCTCCCGATCCGGGAGGCCTTCGCCCGCGCGCCGTCGGGGCCGGCGCGGTCGGTCAGCCTCACCCCGCTGAGCAGGCCCGAGGTGGCCGAGCTGGCGCGGAGCATCCTGATGGCCGAGCTGCCGCCCACCTTCGCCGCCCTTTTGTACGAGAAGACGGGCGGCATCCCGTTCGTGGTGGAGGAGGTGCTCCGTACACTCCTGGAGCGCCTGCCCGCGAGCGAGATCCCCGGCCGGTCGGACGTCCTGGCCGAGCTCGCCGTTCCGACGGTGTTGCGCGACGTGGTGCTGCGACGGCTGTCCTCGCTCGACGACGCGGCGCAGGAGATCCTCGGCGCCGCCGCGGTCATCGGCATGACGCCCGATGACCGGGTGCTCGCGGAAGTCACGGAGCGCGGCCCGGCGCAGATCGCCCGTGCTCTCGGGCAGGCGCAGGCGGTCGGACTCCTGCACGAGGAGGACGGCCGCTGCCGGTTCCGGCACGCCCTGGCGCGGCAGATCGTGTACGAGTCCGTAGCCGTGTCCGGCCGGCGGTGGCTGCATCTCAGGACCGCGCGGGCCCTGGAGTCGGTGGCCGGTCCCCGACCGGTGGCCAGGCTCGCCCACCATTTCCGGCTCGCGGGCCGGACGACGGAGTTCGTCGGCAACGCCGAGGCCGCCGCCGACACCGCCCTGTCCCACGGCAACGACGCCACGGCGGCGCGGTTCCTGCTCCAGGCGCTGGAGATCGGCGAGCTACCCCGTGAGCTGCGCGTGCGGTTGGCCGTCAAGCTCGGCCGGGTGGCGGTCGACGGGCTGGCGCACACCCAGGCCGTACCGATACTCGAACGCCTGCTGGCCACCGAGCCGCTCCCCGCTCCGCTGCGTGGCGAGCTGCGCTTCGCCCTCGGCCGCCTGCTGCGTCAGCAGGGTGAGGCGCGGGCGGGCTACCTGCAGATCGAGGGCGCGATCGACGACCTCGCGGAGCGGCCCGCGCTCCTCGGCCGCGCGCTCGCCGTGCTCGCCGTACCGGAGACCGTGGTGAACCGGCACGTCAGCGAGCACACCGCGCGCTGCGAGCAGGCCGAGGAGGCCTCGCGTCGCAGCGGCGACCGGGACGTCGACATCGCGGTACGCATCGCGCGGGCGTCGCTTCTTCTGGAACAGGGCGACCCGGGAAGCTGGCGGCTGATCGATGACCTGCTGCGCGACGACGGTCTGCGGTCGGCGCCCAAAGAGCACGCCCGCGCCTGCCTCAACTGGGCGCAGGGCGCCCTGCACATCGGCCGGCTCGAACGCGCGCAGGGCCTGCTGGCCGAGGGCCGTCAGGCCGCCGACCAGGCCGAATATCTCCGGGTGGCGGACGTCGTCGAACTGGTGACGGCCGCCGTCGACCGAGCCGCCGGACGGTGGGAGGGGCTGGAACACCGCCTGCGTCCGCTGGAGGGCGCGTCGGCCACGTTCGCCGCCGGGTCCCTGGACTCGCGGCTGATGCGGGGCGCGCTGCTGGCGGCGAGGGGCCCGGCCGAGGAGGCCGTGACGGGCCTGGGCGAGGTGATCGCGATCGCCGAACGGGTCGGCGCCGTCTGGCCGCTCATCTCCGCCCGCATGACGCTGTCCCGGCTCCTGCTGACCCTCGACGACGCCGTAGGCGCCGTCGAGCAGGCCACCGCCGGGCTCGACCAGGTGCGGGCCAAGGGGAACTGGGTCTGGGGCGCCGAGACCGTACTGTGCCTCGTGGACGCCCTGGACACCCTCGGGAAGGCCGGCGAGGCCGCCGCGCTGGTCGACGAGCTGAGCGCCGCGATCGACGGCGCCGACGCGCCGATCGCGCAGGCCGCCGCGCTGAGCGCCCGGGCCGTCATCGCCCGCTCCCGGGCGGATCGGCTGACGGCCGAGCGGCTGATCGACGCGGCGCGCACCACGCTGCGGGAGGCCGGGCTCCGCTACGAGGAGGCACTGGCCGGCGAGCGCCTGGGCAGGTGGCGCTGCGAACGTGGCGCGGCCGACGGTGGCGACCTGCTCGAAAGCGCGCTGCGACGGTACGCGGCGATGGGCGCGGACCGGGACATCGCCCGCATCTGCCGGATCATGCGGCAGAACGGGGTGCCCATCCCCTATCCGTGGCGCGGCGGGCGGCCCTCTCATGGGCAGACGCTGTCGTCGCGGGAGCGGGAGGTGGCGCTGCTGGCGGCGGCGGGGAAGACCAACCAGGAGATCGCGACCGAGCTGTTCCTGTCCAGGCGGACCGTGGAGAGCCACATCTCCAGCTCGCTGCGCAAGCTCGGCCTGCTGTCGCGCAAGGAGCTCCGGGGCCTCACGGCGTTCCCGGCCGACCCGTCGGACTCGCCTGTCTGAGCCGAGCCCGGCGGCTCTTCCAGGTCCGTCGGACTCGCCTATCTGACCAGGCCGCGCGGGTGGCGGACCCGCAGGTGGCCGTAGGCGAGCTCCCCGGCGATCTGGACGTGCAGCCGTCCCGGACGGGGACGACCGGGCGCCTTGCAGATAACCCGCCCCCACTCGGTCCGCGCCTGGTCGACGTTCGCCGTCGCGCCGGCCGGCAGGATGATCACCGCGGAGCCGTACGCGAGCCGGAGCTCGATCCCGATCTCGGGATGGTCGATGACGGCCCCCGACAGATCGAGGTGCACACCGCCGTACTCGGACTCGACCCGCAGCACGCGCGGGACCTGCCAGTCGCCCGACCGTCTGACGCGCCCGCCGGTGGACCTCAGCAGGACCACCTCCTCCTCGGGAGGGTCGGGCAGGTCCGCGACAGCCCGCGCCAGATCGCCCTGGGTCACGGCGGTGAGAGCCCGTTCGACCCGCTCCTCCATCTCGGCGAAGCCGAGGCGGCCGTCGGCGTACGCCTGCTGGACGCGCTGAACGATCCGGTCGCGCTCGAAGTCGTCGTACCGTCCCGCGGGGAGGTTCATTGGGAGACCGCTCTCTTGTACAGGCGCGTGGCCAGCGGGACGAACACCGCCAGGATCAGCACGCACCAGCCCACCGACACCGCCACCGCGTGCTGGAGCGGCCACGCGTCGGGCACCGGCCTGAGGGCGGTGGTGTTGCCGAACAGTTCGCGCGCCGCCTGGACGAACGTGGAGACCGGGTTCCATTCGGCGACGGGCTTGAGCGGGCCGGGCAGCCGGGAGCTGTCGACGAAGACGTTGGACAGGAAGACCAGCGGGAACGACACGAGGGTGGCGATGTTGTTGAACACCTCCGGCGTACGCAGGGCCAGCGCGATCGTCGCCGTCACCCACGAGAAGGCGTAGGCGAAGAACAGCAGCAGCAGGAACCCCGCGAGAGCCTCGAGCGGCGAGGAGTGCACGCGCCAGCCGACCAGAAGTCCCACCAGCGCCATCGTGGCGATGCTCGTGATGTTCATGAGCATGTCGCAGAGCGTCTGCCCGACCAGCACCGCCGACGGCGCCATCGGCAGCGTGCGGAACCGGTCGAAGATGCCCTTCTGCAGGTCCTGGGTGAGCGTGTAGCCGGTGATCTGCGCGCTGGTGACGATCGTCTGGACGAAGATCCCCGGGAGCAGATACTCCGGGTACGAGATGCCGGGCAGGTCGATCATGCTGCCGAACACGTACACGAACAGCAGCACGAACACGACCGGGAGGATGATCACGCCGCCCAGCAGGTCGGGAGCTCGTCTGATCTTGAGCGCGTTGCGCTTGCTGATCGTCATGCCGTCGGCGACCGCCATCTGAAGGGGGCTCATCGGACCGTCTCCTTGGTGTCGTCGATGGCGGCCTGGTGGCCGGTGAGGCTGAGGAAGACCTCGTCCAGGGTCGGCCGCCGCAGCCCGGCGTCGCGTACGGTGACGCGCTCGGCGGCCAGGTGCCCCAGGGCGGTGGTGAGAGAGGCGGCGCCGCCCGCCACGGGGATGGTGATGCTCAGGGAGGTGGGGTCGGTCCGGACGTCGGCGACGGCCAGCGGCGTCAGGACCCGGCGCACGGTCTCCAAATCGGCGGCGTGGCTCACCGTCAGCTCGATCCGGTCGCCGCCGACCTGGTCCTTCAGCTGGTCGGCGGTGCCGAGCGCGATCACCCGCCCGTGGTCGACCACCGCGATCCGGTCGGCGAGCCGGTCGGCCTCCTCCAGGTATTGGGTGGTGAGCAGTACGGTCGTGCCGCCCGCGACCAGCTCGGAGATGACCTCCCACAGGCCCACTCTGGCGCGGGGGTCCAGGCCGGTCGTGGGCTCGTCCAGGAACAGCACCGGCGGATCGGCCACCAGCGCGCCGGCCAGGTCGAGCCGGCGCCGCATGCCGCCGGAGTAGCCCTGCACCGGGCGGTCGCCGGCGTCGGTCAGGTCGAAGCGCTCCAGCAGTTCGCGGGCGCGTTGCTTGCTGCGCTTGGTGCCCAGGTGGTAGAGGCGGCCGACCATCTCCAGGTTCTCGGCGCCGGTGAGGTGCTCGTCGACCGCCGCGTACTGGCCGGACGCCCCGATGCGGGAGCGCAGGCGCTGGGCGTCGGCGACGACGTCGAGACCGGCTACGGTGGCGTGTCCGGCGTCCGGCCGCAGCAGGGTGGTCAGGATCCGCACGGTCGTCGTCTTGCCGGCGCCGTTGGGGCCGAGTAATCCGAAGACCGTGCCTTCTGGAACCGACAGGTCGATGCCGTCCAGGGCGGTGACGGTGCCGTATTTCTTGACCAGACCCTCGGCCACGATCGCGGGGGGCATGAGATCTCCTTCGGTGTTTTGTGGCATGAACTTTTTGTGTCATGAACGACGGATCGCGATGTCGCCGTAGGCGGTGTGGGCGCGTACCTCGACGATCTTGTCGGCCTGTGCCGGACCGTCGCAGGCGTCCAGGTCGACGTCGACGGTGCCGTACTGGGAGCTCACATCCAGCCAGGCGGCGCTGCCCTCCCGGATGCCGAGTTCGAGCCGGCCGCCGGCGGTCTCCAGGACGACCGCGCCGGACACCACCTCGCCGATCCGGACATTGCCGTAGGCGGTCTTGGCGGCGACGCCGGCCAGGGCGTGGTCGACGATGATGTCGCCGTAGGCGGTGTTCAGGCGCAGCTCGCCGGTCACCGCGCCGAGGACGAGGTCACCGTTGGAGGTCTTGACCACCGCCGTGCCGTCGATCTCGCCGACCCGGATGGTGCCGTTGGCGCTGGAGATGTCGGCGTGCCCGACCGACCGGGTCACCGAGATGTCGCCGGAGCCGGTCTTCAGCTGCAGCCGGCCCGCCCGCTCCAGCCTGATGTCGCCGTAGGAGGCGGTGAACTTCACGTCGCCGAGTCGGCCTCTGCAGCGGAAGTCCGCCGTCCCGTTCGCGTCGACGCGCGAGCCGGCCGGCAGGTCGATCGTCACGTCGACGGAACCGTCCCATCCGAGCAGCGAACGGGCCCAGTTCTTGGGCGACTCGACCAGCATGTCGATCGAGCCGCTCCACCCGGACAGCGACGCGGCCCGGGGCTTACCCACTTTCACCAGGAGCCTGCCGCCGGCGTACTCGATCTGGGCCTGCTCGGCGGCCTGCCGGTCGGCGTCGTTGGACGCGTCCCTCGGGCGCACGTCGACGACGGTGTCGGTGCGATCGCTCGCGTTGATCCGGACGTTGGCGGTCGCCAGATCGATGATGGCCACGATGGGCTCGGGGGTGTCGAACGTTGGCATGGCGTTTCCCTCATGGATTCAGCGGTGTTCCGCTAGCGGAACGCGTGGTCGTGGGCCCGGCTAGCGCACCCAGCCGGTGTGGCTCCGAACGGTCTGGGCGCCCCGGTGCCGGCTCCCGTCGCGTTCGAGCGCGGCGGAGACCGCGCGGACCAGCCAGGTGTTGACCGAGAGGCCGTCTCCGGCGGCCGCCTCCTCGATGCGCGGCTTGAGGTGGTCGGGGACGCGGAGCGAGATCCGCGAGGTCCCGCCCTCGTCCGCTCGGACACCTGGATCGGCCGCCCTGACCGGCCCGGTCTCGCCCGCCTCCCCGAACGACTGGCCGACGGGCGGTGACGTCACGATGAAGCCGGGCTCGCGGCCACGCAGGCGGACCTCCACCGAGCCCGGCGCGAGATCGCGGGTGATCTCGTCCGCGGCGGCGGAGAGCGCCTCCAGCAGGGCGAGCCGAGTGGCCGGCTCAAGCGCCGCGGCGAGACGCTCGGCGGTCGCGCGGGCGTCGTCGTCGCCCGCTTGGGCGGTGGCCGCGAGTTCGCGGCGGAGGTGATCTACGTACGGCGCGAGGTCCATGACGCAACTATGACGTCACAATGGCGTCATTGCAAGTGCCTTGCTTGGCCTGCTGTGATGTCATGGAGGCGTCAAAACGCCGAGCGCCGACCGGACGGGCTCTGCGGCCGTCCGCTCGGCGCTCGGTGACCAGCGGCTTTTTTGGGGGGGTGTCAGGTCGCCTTCATCGTCTGAAGGGGATGTTGAGCCAGGGGCTGTTCGGGTCGGTCGTCAGGATTCGGTGGGCGTTGAGCATTTCCCCGTACCAGTCGCCGAACTCCTCCTCGTCGAAGTGGAGGCAGCGGCCCAGGATGTAGGCGGCGGAGAACTCTTCCCAGGAGCGGTAGTTGATCCGGCTGACCGCGCCCGCGCGCAGGACCGCCGTTTCGGCCTCCGCCAGGTCGCAGTAGCGGGCGCCGAGCCCCCAGCGGGCCATCTTCGACGCCCGCCCGTAGTCCCACGCCTCCACGGTGCGTACGAACCCGCCCTCGGGAAGCAGCCCGTCCGCCCGGAATCGCGCCTCGTAGCGGATGATCCGTCCGATGAGCCGCTGCGCTCCGGCGACCTCGGCCTCCGTCTCGGAGTCAGGGGTGGTCGCGTTCTCCGCGGCGCGGTGCCGGATGACCCGTGACGTCACCTGACGCCAGTGATCCACCTCGACCGCGCCACCGAAGTCACGGGCGAGGGTGCCGCGTATCCCCAGCACGAATCCCCAGACCGAGCTGCTCATCCGGCCCTTGAGCAGCTCCTCCTGGGCATGCTGCCACCCTTCCCGGCTGGTGATCTCCCACCACTCCTCCAGGCGCCTCCGCTCACGGACGTAGCCGGTGCCGTGCCAGCCCATCGCGTTCCAGAGCGAGGCGTTGTTCACGCAGAGCAGCGCCCCGCAGGCCAGGCCGTGAGCGACGTTGCCGTGCAGCGGGCCCCCGACCCACAGTGTGCGCAGTTGATTGCGGCGCGTGCTGGATATCCGGTCGGCATGCCAGCGCCACGTCTGCCGATGGGCGGCCGTCGCGGGGAAGAACGCCTCACACGGGGTGCCCGGATTGATGGCCAGCCACTCGTCGTCCTGGGGCCAGTCCCGGACCAGCTGTCCCAGGTCGACCTCGAAGAAGACCGGGTCGGGCGCGGGCGCCGGAAGCATCCCCTCGGTGACGAACGCGAGACTCAGGGGGCTTCCCGGCTGAGGGCCCCAGTATGCGGCGTTGTAGTGAAGCCAGCCCGGCTTGGCGTCGGCCTGAGCGCGCGACATCGCGTGATACAGGTCTGTACCGGCGAGGACGTCGAAGTACGCGGCCCAGTCGCCGCGCGTCTTGGCCGCGTACAGGTCACGTTCGACGTCGGTGGGCGCCAGCCATACGGCCTCGGGGGCGGCGGGATTCATGGCATCACATTGTGAAGCACGGCGTCAGGAGGGCTTGATCCGGCTCCTTCGCGGCCTGCCCGAAATAACCCGCAGTATCGCCGCACAATCGCCCCGTAATGCTGCCATACCCGAATGAGCATGACTTGAGGAAGATGGCGGCTGCCATACGTACCTCCTGACGGCAGATTCCGGTTTCGGGAGGTATGTATGCACCGCAGAGTCGCCCTGCTCTCCGCCGTCGCGCTCACCGTGGCAGGCGCCCTGGTCCCAGCGGGCGCCGCCCAGGCCACGAGCGGGACCGGCCTCGACCCCAGGCCCGTCAGGTGGTCCGCCACGGACTCCTCGGCGGAACGCAGGAACGTCCTGCAGTACTGGACGCAGCAGCGCACACTGGCGGCGCGGCCACTGGATACGCCCACGCCGCGACGTGGTAATCGGTCGAGCGGGCCGACCCAGGGAACCCCGTGGGCGACCCGCGGCGCCTCGGCCACCATCACCCAGCGCCCGTGGACCAGCGGCGGCGCGACGCGCGTCCAGACCGCCTCGGCCTCCACCGCCCAGCAGGGAGCCCGGGTGCCCAACAGCCCCGGCCTCCGGTGGACGGACGGCGGCGCCGTCGTACGTACGACCGGACGCGTCTTCTTCACCACCGCCGAAGGCGGCAACGCCTCCTGCTCCGGTACGGCGGTGACCAGCGCCAACGAGAGCGTCGTGATGACCGCCGGGCACTGCGTGAAGATCGACGGTGCGGCCCACCGCAACTGGGTGTTCATCCCGGGCTTCGACAACGGGCGGCGGCCGTTCGGCACGTGGGTGGCCACCAGGATGCTGACCACGCAGCAGTGGAACGCCAACGAGGACATCAACTTCGACATCGCGGCGGTCGTGGTCGCGCCACTGCAGGGACGGACGTTGACCGACGTCGTGGGCGGGCAGGGGGTGGCGTTCAACCAGCCGAGGCAGCGGCAGATGTTCTCCTTCGGCTACCCGGCGGCGCCGCCGTTCGACGGCTCCAGGCTCATCTACTGCAGTGGGCGCGCGTTCAACGACACCGTCATGACCCGGGACCAGGGGCTGCGCTGCAACATGACCGGCGGGGCGAGCGGCGGCCCGTGGTTCCAGGGGTTCAACGAGTCCACCGGGCTCGGCTGGCTGAACTCCGTCAACAGCTTCAAGTACAACTTCGCCCCGGACTTCATGTTCGGCCCCTTCTTCGGGAACGAGGCGATGGCCGTCTACCAGGCCGCGCAGAACACCAACGCGACCTGACGCCCCAGCCCTGCCGTCGCCTGTACATCACCAGACGGCGGGGTGGGGGGTCGGCATGCGGTCCGGGCCCGTGCGCGGGCCGCGTCGTCGTCAATCTGTCCGTAGTGCCGCCCGCAGCAGGTTGTTGACGGCCCGCTCCCTGGACAGCAGGGCCTGGCACTGCCCGTCCCTCGTCACGGCCAGGTAGGCGTCGGCCGTGGAGAGGATCCGGTCCGTGTACGACTCGGCGTCGTCGAGGTCGCGAGGGCCAGCGTGGGAAGGGGCCGCGGCGGGCAGACCGCAGCCCCTTCCAGAGCGACCGATCGACCGACCGCCCGCTCACTCACTCGCTACAGGTCAGTGGCGATGATCTTCTCGATGTTCCGTTCCGCGAGCGCCGTGATGGTGACGAACGGGTTGACGCTGGTGTTGCCGGGGATCAGCGAGCCGTCGATGACGTACAGGCCCGGATACCCGGCCAGTCGTCCGTAGTTGTCGGTGGCCTTGTTCAGGACCGCGCCCCCGAGCGGGTGGTACGTGAGGTGGTCGCCCCACACCTTGTAGACGCCGAAGAGGTCGGTCCGGTAGATCGTCCCCTCCTTGTTGTTGATCTTGTCGAAGATCGACTTGGCCATGTCGATGGCCGGCTGCTTCCAGGCGGTCTGCCAGTTCAGATCGACCTGGCCGGTCGCGGCGTTCCAGGAGAAGCGGGCGCGGTTCGGGTTCTTGGTGATCGACAGGTAGAACGAGGCGAAGGTCTCGATTCCGGTGGGCAGCGGCGCGACCTCGGCGAACGCGCCACCGGCCGCCCAGTTGTCGATGCCGGCGCAGGGGATGGTCGACTGGGAGGCGCCGGTCGGGTCCCACAGGTGGTTGGCGCGGCCGCACATGACGTTGCCGTTGTCGCCCCAGCCGTTGCCGACCTCGCTGTTGAGGTTGGGCAGCGCGCCGGTGGCCTTCAGCTTGACCAGCAGCTTGCTGGTGCCGACGCTGCCGGCGGCGAAGAACACCCGGTCCGCGGTCACGGTCTTGGTGGCCGTGGTGTCACCGGTGGTGTTGATCTGCTGGATGACGACCGTGTAGCCGCCGCCGGCCGCCGGGGCGACCGAGGCGACCTTGTGCAGCGGCGAGATGGTGACCCGGCCCGTGGCCTTGGCCTGGGCGAGATAGGTCTTCTGGAGTGACTTCTTGCCGTAGTTGTTGCCATAGAGGATCTCGCCGGCCAGGGCGGACTTGGTGGCGGTTCCGGCTGCTTCCTGCTCCATGTAGTTCCAGTCGTACACGTCGGGTACGAAGACGAACGGGAAGCCGGACCGCTGGGCGTGCTTACGGCCGACGCGGGCGAACTGGTACCAGTCGGTGGAGTCGAACCAGGCGGAACGGATGGTGCCCACCCCGAGACCGGCGTTGGCCCGCGGGTAGTAGGTGTTGTACATCTCGTCGGCGTTGACCGACGGGAGGATGGCGGCGAAGTTCTCCCGCTTGGGGGTGACCGCCATGCCGCCGTTGACCAGCGAGCCGCCGCCGACGCCGCGACCCTGGTAGACGGTGATGCCGCTGAAGTCCTCGGCGTCCAGGACCCCGGTGTAGCGGGAGATGTCCCGGTCGATCGGGAAGCCGAGGAAGTAGTTGAGTGGCGCCTTGGTCCTGGTACGTAACCAGTAGGAGCGGTTGTCCGGAGCGAGCGTGCTGCAGAAGATCTTGCCGTCGGAGCCGGGGGTGTCCCAGGCCATACCCATCTCGATCATGTGTACGTCGACACCCGCCTGGGCGAGACGCAGTGCCGCCACGGAGCCGCCATACCCGGTGCCGATCACCAGGGCCTGGACATGGGCCCCGTTGCCGATCGGACCGGCCGCCGCCGGAGCCGCGGCCTGGGCCGCGGTGGGGTGGGCCGCGAGGGCCAGGGCGCCCACGCTTCCGGCGATGAATCCACGACGCGAGACACCTCTGGAACCGGCCTCGCCCGGGGTGTTGTCACTCATCCGATGGTCCTTACTCTCGGTGGGATGAGAACAGGTTCTTGCTGCAGCTCGCGCCTGGAGAAAGCCTGGAGAAGATCTAGCGTGTCCGCCGGGAAGCGGGTGAACGGCCGCTGGGCAGCCGGCACACGGTGTCGAGGCCCAGTACGTGGTTGAGCCGCCCGAAGGCCAGCCAGGACCCGATGCTCATGCTCAGCTCGACGATCTCGAGCTGGCTGTAGTGCGCGGTCATCCGGGTCCAGAACTCGTCGTCGAGGCCGTGGTGGTCAAGGGCGTAGCGTTCGGCGTATTCGGCGGCGAGCCGGGTGCGGTCGTCGAAGGCGTCGGTGGTGCGCCACTGGGTCACCGCGTCGGCGAACTCCTCCTCGACCTTCTGCCCGTCCCGCTCGGTACGCCAGTCCAGGCAGAAGGCGCACCCGTTGATCTGCGCGATCCGCAGCCGTGCCGCCTCGAACTCGCGGAGCCCGAGGGTCGTGTGGGCGTACACCGACAGGGAGAAGTGCGAGGCGGCGGTCCCGATGCCGGGCACCATCTCACCCCAGACGTACTCGATCGCGTCCTTTCCCTCGGGGATGTCGAGGTTCATGGCTGTTTCCTCCCGAGTTTGCCGATCGCGGGGCGCAGTGGGACGTCGAGCGCGTCGTAGAGCCCGGGTTCGGCCGCCACGAGCCAGTCGATGGCGCTCACCAGCCGGCCGACCGCGGTGGCGTTCCCGCCCGCTGCCCGGTTGCCGCCCTCGTCGGTGGCCTCGATCGTGACCTCGATGCGCGGGCGGCCCTCGATGATCACCCGGTGCGCCGCGTGGCCGTCGGGCGGCGTCGGCCAGTCCGGCGCGCAGGACGGATGGATGCGGGTGACGTGCTCGATGACGATGCGGGGCTCGCCCTCGACGATGCCCTGCACCTCGAAGCGCACCGCGCCCTGGGTGCCGGCGTCGAACTCGCCCATCGTCTCCGTACGTACCGTGGCGTCGAGCGGGCGCCGGTCGCGGCTTTCGCGGATCTCGTCGAGTTCGACGCCGAGGGCTCTGGCCATCAGCCGTACCTGGCCGCCCCACACCATGGTCGGGACCGTCGGCGCGATCATCGGCGGCTCGTAGTCCATCGGCTGGCCCATGCCGACCAAGTACCGGACCGAGTCGGGCTGGTCGTAGGTGGAGTAGTCGAAGATCTCTTGGCAGCGGATCACGTCCACGGTGCCGCCGAGTCCGCTGATCAACAGGGGCAGCACGTCGTTGCCCCAGCCCGGGTCGATGCCGGAGACGAACAGCGAGCCACCGCCGTCCGCGATGGCCGCCAGCACCGGCTCCCGCAGCTCCGGCGGGGCGTTGCGCTGGTCATAGAGCGCGTACAACGAGGGGGTGACGACCACGGCACCGGCCCGGATCGCCCTGATGATGTCGGCCAGCGCCTCGTCGGGGCGGATGTCGCCGGACGCCGCGTAGACGACGGCGTGGGGACCGGCGGCCAGCACCGCGTCGACGTCGTCGGTCGCCGCGACTCCCAGATCATGGTCGAGCCGGGCGAGCGCGCCCGCGTCGCGGCCGACCTTGCCGGGATCGTGGACGAGTACGGCCGCGAGTGTCAGTGCCGGATGAGCCTCGACGGCACGGATGGCCGCACGGCCGACATTGCCGGTGCCCCAGACGATCGTGGACAGCATGAGCGGAGCGTAGCAAGCGCTTGGTTAGGTGCATAGAGCCATCGCGACACCGACCGCGCCCGGCGCCGCCCGGACCCCCTACATAGAAATAAAGCTGTCATCGGCCGGAATTCGCATGGTCCGGACCGGCGAGGGATCCACCGATAACACGTGGGATAGCGCCAGAGCGCTGTTCAGCGACTGCCCTGAAGAGATATCCCGCTGAACGATTTAAAGGGCACATACCCAGGCAGAACGCGTCACCGCGTCAGCTCGAAGGAGAATGCGAATTTGCCACCGCTTTTCCCTTGACGACGTGTGACGAGGTGGATGGTCATCGCCATTTCTTGCCGCGACTCTCGTGCCGCTCACGCCACCTATGACCCCAACTGCCGCGGCCCTGTACGTGAACGCCGACGACGGCACAGCCTTCGCCATCAAGCCCGAATCACCGCTCTGACCTGCGACTTCTCCATCCGGGTGAACCATGCCGCCGATGCCCCCGTATCTGATGAAAAGCGGGCTTTCCCGCCCACGTCATCAATCCGGGAGGAGTTCCCGTATGGCGAATGCCTCGGGGAGCAAGCCATTCAGGCCATGGCTGGGAGTCGTTTCCCTAGTCGGAGGTGTCGCCCTCGTTCTGGCGGGTGGCCCGTTATCCGGGCAGTCGCGGAACATGGTGAACCTGTCCGCCAGCGCGGACACGATCACCTGCCCGAACGTCGCCGACAAACTGCCGGACATTCCCGCCCAGGCCCAAGCCGAAGTGGACCGCAACCTCAAACTCCTGCAAACACAGATCAACGAAGCCAACAACCGACTCATCACCTCAGCAGGGGAAGGCGGCCCCAACTTCGTACAGAACGCCATCCTCGGCCCCCTGGCCGACAAACGAACAGCCACCATCAACCGCATCGCCACAGCCATCGGACGAGTCGCCGACCGCCCCACCGGGCTGGACGGCCTGGCCACCTGCAAGCTCGGCAACGGCGGCGGCGCGACCGCCCCCGCCACCCAGGACCCTGACGCCTCAGAGCCCCCCACGTCGCCGCCGTCCGACGACGCGACCACACCGCCGTCCGACAATGCGACCACACCCCCCGCCACCGGCGGGAACAAGATCACCTGCCCGGACGTAGCGGGCAAACTTCCCGACATTCCCGCCCAGGCCCAAGCCGAAGTGGACCGCAACCTCAAACTCCTGCAAACACAGATCAACGAAGCCAACAACCGACTCATCACCTCAGCAGGGGAAGGCGGCCCCAACTTCGTACAGAACGCCATCCTCGGCCCCCTGGCCGACAAGCGAACAGCCACCATCAACCGCATCGCCACAGCCATCGGACGAGTCGCCGACCGCCCCACCGGGCTGGACGGCCTGGCCAAGTGCACGCTCGGCAACGGCGGCGCAGCGACCTCGAAGCCGAGCGCGAGCGCGAGCGCGAAGGCGGCGTCCGGGCCGACGGCCGACGACTTCGTCGACATCCAGTCGGTCGACCCCGTGCAGCAGCTGCAGAGGACCGCTTCCAGCGGCACCTTCGTCTCCAGGTGTGGCACGCCCCAGGAGGGTCACGCCAACAGCGACAACGTCATCACCGCTCCAGGTGTGGCCAAGGGTGGCCAGCAGCAGAACGACTACGTGGGCAATGTGTCCACGGACGCCTTCTCCACGAACGAGAGCCTGGCCGCTTCGGACACCACCTGCCGCATCCGCGCCGACAGGTCGACGTACTTCTGGCCGGTCCTGCGGGTAGGCGGCGCGGACGGCAACGCCGTGCGGCCGTCTCTGGTGCAGTTGCAGTTCCGTGGCAACGCCATGTCGAAGGTCACGGCCGCGCCTCAGTTCCTCAGGCTGATCACCGGCGACGCGCAGGCGGTGAGCGGCGGCAGGCCCAGTGACACGGCCAGTGACGCGCCCAGCGACACTGCCAGTGACGTACCCACTGACCTGCCCACCGATGTGCCCACCGACCTGCCCACTGATGTGCCTACCGACCTGCCCAGCGACACGGCCAGTGACGTGCCGAGCGACCCGCCCACTGACACTGCCAGTGCCAAGGCCACTGACACGGCCAGTGCCAAGGCCAGTGACACCGCCACTGACGCACCCAGTGACGCGCCTAGTGACGCGGCCAATGCCAGGCCCACGTGGAGCTGCACCGGCTTCGCCAACAGGCTGACCGACAAGTATCCGATCTGCCCGTCCGGCAGCAACCTCATGCGTGTCTTCGACATGCCCAGCTGCTGGGACGGCCAGAACCTCGACAGCGCGGACCACCGTACCCACGTCGTCTTCCCCGACGAGAACGGAGCCTGCCCGGCCGACACCCAGGCGGTGCCACAGTTGCGCGTCACGCTCGTCTACGACGACGTGCCCAACACCCAGCCCGACGGTACGAACGTCCCCTTCATGGTGGACAGCGCCCCCAGCGAAGGGAACAGCCCGAACACCGACCACGCGGGTGCCATCGCGGTGATGTCGAAGCAGCTCATGAACAACGTCGTCCGATGCATCAACAGCGGCAGGAGGTGCTGACAACCGGAAGGAACCGCTGACAGCCGGAAGGAGGAACGCGCGAAAGGGCCACCCGAGAACCCCCTCGGGTGGCCCTTTCGCGATCAGCGGCCGCTGCTGACCGCGTGGTACTGCAGGTCCTGCACCACGGGGGCGGCCACCACGGTCCAGGGGGAGGTGACGGTGGCCGTCGTCGCCCCGGAACGGACCACGGAGACCTTGTTGGTGCCGTTGGCCAGCGGATAGAGCTGGGCCTGCACACCCGCCTTGCCCTGGTAGGTCTTGGCCGTGCCGCCGATGGTGGCGTTCACGGTCGCGGCGCCGGTGAGGAACGACAGGATCTCGACGCTGTCCCTGGGCGTGCTGGTGCCTGAGCGGGGCGCCATCAGCTTCGTCTGGCCGCCCGTGGGCTTGGCGGCGGCGAGCTGGGTGCGGTGTGTCAGGTACACCGTGTCCCTGACGATCGCGGGGGCCGTACCGGTCTTCAGCCAGGTCAGGTAGTACGACGAGATGTCCAGATAGGACGAGTCGTTGTGCGGGGACGGGGTGAACTGGGTGCCTTCGGAGAAGTCGTTCCAGGTGGTGAGCTGGACCCAGTCCGCGCCGTTGCCAATGGAGCCCTCCCACGTGGTCCGGAGGTTCTGGGTGTTCAGAGCCTCGTCGTAGATGCTCTGGTTCGGGCGCTCGTCCTGGACGGAGACCGGCTGCATCCAGATCTTGCCGAGGTCGTGCGCCTTCTTGATGTTGCTCGCGATGCCCGACTGCCCGGCGGGGCTGCGGTTGCCCCAGTTGGAGAAGCCGTAGCTGATGGGGGCGAAGGCCGCGGCATTGGCGGAGAAGTTCAGGAACGTCGGTACGAGGGCGATCTTGATGCCGTACTTGGTGTTCATGATGTCGATGAGATCCGCCCACCAGGCCGCGGTCTTGGCCTCGGCCTTGAACGGCGACACGACGACGCGCCCGTCCGCCAGGCGATAGATCGACTTCGACGCGGCCAGTTCGGCGAGGGAGGCGGCGAGCGTCGCGGCGTCGGCCGACAATGACGTCATGTCGGGCATCGGGACGATCGTGAAGCCGGTGTCGACCGTCTCGGCCGCCTTCACGAGCAGCTTGAGCCGGGTCCAGTTGGCGCTGGACAGCGAGAGCATGTCGACGGTGAAGCCGTCGATGCCCGCCGCGGCGGCTGTCTTGACCTCGCTCTCCATGTCCTGGAGCTGGTAGTCGCCGGAGCGCACGGCGCGCGGCCGCGGGCGGTCGCGCAGCAGCCCGCCGTAGGCCGCGTGCTTGCCGCTCTCGCCGGCCGGGTTGAGGTAGTTCTTGGTGTAGTAGTCGACGCTGCTCTCCTTGTTGTCCAAGGAGACGGGGTACGGCGTGAAGTAGTGCGCGAACACCTTCTTGGCGGAGGCCCGCAGCCTGGCCTTCGCCGGCAGATCGAACGGCAGGGGTCCGGTGGCCGCGGACGTGCCGGTCGCAGTGGCAGCGCCGGTCACGGCCCTGGCTGCGGTCGTCCCGGTCACGGCCCCGGCGGTGGCGGGCGTCATGGCCCTGGCGGCGGTGGCACCCGACATGGCCAGGAGCAGGACGCCGACCGATAAGGCGACTCCTCTTCCCAACCTGACCTGCGAAATCATGCTCGTTACCCTCGACTGTCTCTCGGCTGTTCCACGAAGGATGAACTGCTTGGACCAAGCGGTCGAAGGTCATCCTGGCAGGCGGGAGCACAAAGAAAGCACAAGCTCAGAAGCGGGCCGACGTCGGCAGGACCGGCGCCGCCTACGGGTCCCTCGACGCGAGACCGGTCAGCATGACCAACCATAAATACATTTAAGAGCGACACATGGCTGCTTTTGATCAACAAAAACGCGCCGATCCGCGATGTGCACAAAGCGGGCACAGCGCGATGAAGCACACATCCTTCGCGTTCAACGGAGCACGGTGTCCATCAAAAGATTCCCGGTGTTCTGATCGAAGTTTCCGTCTAGACTAAGCGAGCAGCTGCATAATTTAGGGCTTCCCCTCATGCCGGGAGGCGAGCGTGACGACGCCCGTAACATTGATCGAGGCCCTGGCGGCGAGCACTGCACCGATACGACTGCTCCTGGTCACGCCGTCGCCTATCAACGACCCTGGGCGGCTTCACCCGGAAACCGAGCTTGCGCACGTCACTGCCGCCGTGGAGGAAGCGGGGGCGGAAGTGGACATCCTCCGCCTAATGCCGCCGACCATCGGCCGCCTTAGGCGCGCGCTGGCCAGCGATAAGTTCGACATTGTTCACGTGGCCGCTCATAGTGGCGGCGGAATCGAGTTCGAAGACGATGACGGCACGGCGATCTTGGTGGGCGAAGACGAGTTCGCCGACGCGTTTCCCAACCGTCAGCAGTGTCTGCTCGTCCTGAACGGCTGCTCGACCGAGAGCCTCGCCGACCGGCTCGCGCTGGCCAATCGCAACCTGACCACCATCTCCGTGGCCGGCAGCATCAGCAGGCGTGACGCCCTGCGCGCCATCGAGGAAATCTACGGACTCCTTTTCACCAGGACTCCGCTCAGCCAGGTGGTCAACAGCGCCTCGCAAGCCGTGCTTCGCCGCATTCCGCTGAGAAATACGGCGGATCCCATTCGAGTCCGCGGGCCACGGGAAAGCGCTCCCGCTTTCGACGCCATGCCGACCAGCGGACGTCCCACCTATTTCGCCTGCAATCCGCCGGCGAACGTGCCGACGCAGCACCGCGCGGTCGTCGATCGAGCCGACGAACTGCTCGCCCTCTATCACCGGCTCTTCGACGAAGACAGAGGAAGCCCTTACATCGGCCTTGTCGGAATCACCGGAAACGGAAAGACGACCATAGTACAGACAATGGCCAATCGCTATGGCTGGCGATTTCGTGGCGGCATCGGTTACTTCTCGCTACGGGGCAGCTTCGCGGCATCCGATCTCGCCGAGGTATTGGGCTGGCCGAAAGGGGAAGGCACCATGCGGCCCGAAGAAGTCGCCATGCGACTCTCGCGCGGCCGCTTCCTCCTCATCTTCGATGACATCGATGAGGCGCCCGAATCCGTCCTCGCCGAGGTCATAGCGCTGCTGAGCTCATGGGACACCAGCCTCGGCGGACGTGCCGTGCTCATTTCCTACTCCTATCGCGCCGAGCTGCAGAGCATCATCGGTGCGAATTGGATCACCGTGACCGGATTGCCGCAGGACGCGTCCCGCGAACTCATGGTCGCCTGTCTGGGCGGAACCGAGAGGGCGAGGAGGCTGGTGGGCGCGGATGAGCACGTTGCCGAAGCCTCTCGGCTGTGTTTCGGGCATCCGAAGACCATCGAGTACACAGCGTCTCTCCTGCAGCTCGGACAACGCTGGACGGAGATGCGGGGCGATCTCCTGAGGCTGAGCGGCGGCGGGCCGCTCGCGGTCAACAGCGAGATGCTCGGCAGGGTGATCACTCTTCTGGAGGAGCGCACTCCCGCGGTGCGCGACCTCCTCGACGCTTGGGCCGTCTTCGAGGACGGAGCCGAAGAATCAGCATGGCGGCATGTGGCGATGGGCGGCCGTGAGCTCACCCCCACCACGAGATCCCGGCTCGACGCGGCGCTCAACGAGCTTCATGGCGCCGCGTTGATCGACCGCCACGACCAGCCGGGCGGCGGCACGCGCTGCGTCATGCATTCGCTCCTCGTCGCCCATCTGCGACGCCGGCACGCGGGGCTTTCCCAAGAGAAGATGAGTGACCTCATAAGATCGCAACTCGCCCAACAGCTGGAATTGGCGAACGAGGGCAACTATCCCGCCGACGAGTCGGGCAACATCCGCAGAGCGCTGCGCGTCGCCGAAGATCTGGGGCTCTGGCAAGACATCCTGAGCTACTGCGAAACGGTGGTGGGCCACCGGGACCTCCCGTTGATCCGCAGAGGGCCTTGGCCCTTGGCTCTCGACCTGCTTGACGCCGCCATCCGGTCCGCGTCCCGGTTCGGTGATCACATGCGTCAGGCGGCCTTCCTCATCGTCCGTGGGCTGGTGGAATATCGGCTTGCCGCTTTCACGAACGCGGAAGACGCGTACACGCAGGCCGCGTTGCTGGCGAAGGAGGCGGACGCCCACGGTCTCAGGCTGCAGGCACTGCGCGGGGTAGGCCAAGTGCATTATCGGATGGGCGATTTCGATCAGGCGGAGACCGTCTATCGGGATGCGCGCCGGCTGGCCGACGACGAAGAGGCGATCTCTGACATCGATCACCAAATCGCCAAGATCCTTTATCGCAAAGACCGGCTGGATGAGGCGCGGGAGCTGTTCACCCGCGTATACGAAAACCGACTCCGCGCCGGTCATGACGGAGCCCTGGCCAAAACCATCCATGAGCGGGCGCGAATAGAACACGCCGCGCACCGGACCGACTCCGCCCGGACTCTGTACGAGGAGGCGCTGCACTTGGAGCAGTTGGCCGGAGATCCGGTGATGGAGCAGGCGACGCTGTTCCAAATGGCCAAACTCGCTCTCGAGACCGGCCGGACGGCCGACGCGGAAAGGCTGTTCACCGAGAGCCGGCAGATCTCCGAGACACTCGGTGATCAGGTGTGGCTGGTACACGCTCAGTTCGGCCAAGCGCTCCTCGACTGGGCCAACAGCGCTCGTGAAAGCGCCCGACACAAAGCGCGGGGCGCTCTGACGGAGAGCCGTGTCCTGCGGATCGGACTTACCACGGAGATCCAGAATTGGCTGGAAACCCATGAAGAAACGGAAAACAATGCCTGATATGACAGCGGCGGTCGCCGCCAAGTGGCAGAAGGCGGAGCGTTACGCCCGGGAGCAGGACAGGTTCTGCCTTGACTCGCTACAGGTCACCATGCGATCCGAACACGATGAGCGGCATATCAGCTTCGAGGCCGGCTCCTGGTCGTGCACGTGCGACTTCTTCGCGGTGCACGCCACCTGCAGCCATGTCATGGCCCTGAGTTTGATATTGCGGAAACAGGCCGGTCTACAACTGCCCGACAATCTGGAGTAGCGGCATGCCAAGAGCGATCGTCAGACTCGCTGAGCGCCCGCTGGCGACCAAATTCGGCAGCTGGCGGGAGATTCTCTACTACGACGGGGTCGCGGAGAGCGTCGCCCTGGTCCACGGCGAGGTGAGCGGCCAGGAGGAAGTGCCGTGCCGGGTCCACTCGGCCTGCATTTCCGCCCACGTGTTCAACAGCATCGAATGCGACTGCCGCGAGCAGATGGCCACCTCGCAGGCGACGATCCAGGAGCACGGGAAGGGGGTCGTGATCTGGCTCGATCAGGAGGGACGAGCCAATGGGCATTTCGCGCTGATGCTGGCCACTCAACTGTCCGCCGAGGAGGGCATCCCGCAAACCGAGGCGTACCGGAGGTTGGGCTACGGCGACGATCAGCGGCACTACGAGCAGGCGACCGCCATTCTGTACGACCTGCGGGTGACGTCCATTCGCCTGCTGACCAATAGTCCGGCCAAAGCCGGTGCCATTGCTGGAGACGGGATAAAAGTAGCGAATCTGCTGCCGGTGGCGGTCGACCTGGCACGCCATCCACAGCTACGTGATTACTACCGGGACAAGCTCAATCACGGCCACATCCTCGACATGCCCACGGGAACAGAGCGGTGAACGACCCGCCTCGGGTGCTCGTCATGGGCGACCTGTGTCTGGATACCGTCGTGGAGACCTGGCTGCCGAAAACCTGGTCCCGCGTCGCCGCCTCTGGCGAACTGTTGGCGCGTGGCCCCATAGCCGACCAGGTAGGTGGCACGGCTTACCAATTCGCCAGACGGGCCGTACAGTTCGGGCTCTCACCTACGGTCGTCGGCTCAGTAGGCGAGGATGCCGCCGGCGAGATCATCGGCGATGCGCTGGCCGCGGCGCCGTTCGAGTGCCGGGTCCAGCGCAGTACCACGGCTCCCACGGCTCGTACCCTCGTGGCCTACGACGCGTCCGGTGCGCGCCACATGTTCACGTCCTCGGTAAGTGCCAATGACGCCTTGTCGAGCGACTTCGTGCGCGCCGGCGAATCCGGGCCATGGGATCTCATCTGGATCTCGGGGCTTTGTCTTCGTTCCCGCTCCGTACCACGGTTCGCGGCGGTCGTCGGGGCTGTCGCCGAGGCCAGGCGAAGTGGCGCCCTCGTGGTGCTCGATGTGGTGCCGCACGACTTCTATCGGCTCTTCGACGCGCTGACCGAGGTCGCGGAGATTCTGGGCGGCCTGGACGGAGTGGTCACCGAAGCCAACACCGCGCGACGCATGCTGGGGCTGGGGCATCAGGGCGAGAATCAGTCAGTGACGATGCTGTCCGACACGGCCGACGCGCTGCTGAAAGTGACGTCCTTGGCTGTCGTTCGCCTCCGTGACGGCTCGAAGTATCACCAGCTGGCGGTCTCCCGCTCCAAGCTCCACGCTGCTTACTCATATCCCGTCCCCGATGGGGCTGCGCTCCTGGGCTACGGCGACTTGCTGGCGGCGGAGGCTCTGCGTGACTACCTCGAACACCGCTCGGCAGGGGGTCACGAATGACCCGGCTTCATGCGGTGCTCATCGGCGTGAACAAGTATGCCGATATAACGATCCCCGACCTGTCATACGCACGAGCGGATGCGCTCGCCTTTGCCGAATTGTTCGGGCAGGCGTTATACGCGTCCAGCGTGCAGGTGCATCCACTCGTGGACGGTCAGGCAACCCGATCGGGCATCATCGACCTTATCGGGGTACGACTGGCACAGATCGTCGACCGCCGTGACGCGGTGCTGATCTTCTTCGCCGGGCATGGCTCCCCCGAAATTCATCCCGGGGTCGATAAAGTGTCACGCTTCTTGGTCTGCCATGACACCCAGCGGCATGCGTTGCTTTCGAGCGCCATCGAGGTGCATACAGATCTGGCCCGGTTGGCCAGCCGGCTCAATGCGCGCCTCGTGGTCTTCATCCTCGATGCCTGTTTTTCCGGCTACTCCGATGGGCGTGGGATAACCGGGCCGCTGCTGGCGGAGCAGCGCCGAACTCACAGACCGCGGATCCGGCTGGAAAACCTGCCGCTCGGCTCAGGCACGATCTTCCTGTCGGCCTGTGCCGACGACGAAGTCGCGCGGGAAGACGGCACCCTCGGACATGGCGTGTTCTCCTACTACCTGCTCGAACAGCTACGCAGTCCGGGGGCGACGAACGTCATCGGTCTGGCCAGTCTGTACGACCTGGTTTTCCATCAAGTGCGTGACTATAGCAATGGCCGCCAGAACCCGGTTCTCTGGGGCGACCTCAAGGGCGCCGGTTTGCCGCGGCTACTCATTCCGGGGAGCGATCATGGGTAGGGCACTGCTCTTTACTGGCGTCAAAAAGGTCGGCAAGACGACGGCCCTGAGAAACGTCGTGACCAGACTGGCCCCCAAGAGCGTCGTCGGATTCTTCGCCACCGAGCGGCGAATAGACGGTAAGCGCGTGGGCTTCGAGATCGAGATGCTGGACGGCCGGTCAGGCCGGCTCGCGTCCATTGATTCGGACAGTGATATGCGCGTGGGGCGACTGCTCAGCCATGGACGGCTCAAGTATGGCGTGGACCTCGAATTCCTGGACGGCGTCGCCGTGCCCGCCCTGCGTGCCTCCCTGTCGAACAATCCAGGGGGAATCGTGCTGGTGGACGAGATCGGCCCCATGCAACTGTACTCGGCGGCGTTTCGGCAGGTCGTACTCGATATGCTCGAAAGCCCGTGCCTCATCCTGGGCACGGTGATGTCCCCCGCAGAGCCGTGGGTCGATGTCCTGAAGGAACATGAAGCGGTGGAGACATTCCACCTCACGCCGCAGAACAGAGACACCGTGACAGAGATGATGTGTCTCTATCTGGAGAAGCGGGTCCTGACCATGAGCGCTTCGTACGGCATGCCCCCACCACCGTCGGCGGCCTGACCGCGCGTCGAGCTGCTCTGACCTGCATATTTTCCCGGAATCGTGGCAGGGAACAGATATGACGGCTGGACCAGGCGGCTACCCCGAGGACTCGCGGTACCTGCCGATCGGAGAGCACGGGTTGATCGGCGACCTGCGCACGGTCGCGCTCGTGGGCACCAACGGCACGATCGACTGGTACTGCTGCCCCAGCTTCGACGCCCCGAGCGTGTTCGCCTCGATCCTGGACGCCGACAAGGGTGGGTCGTTCGAGCTGTACGCCGACACCCTGGCGAAGACCAAGCAGTTCTACTTCCCCGACACCAATGTCCTGATCACCCGCTTCTTCGCCGTCGACGGGGTGGGCGAGATCCAGGACTTCATGCCGGTCGAGGATGACTCCGACGATGTGGACCGGCACCGGGTGATCCGCCGGGTGGCCTGCGTCCGTGGAGCCCTCCCGTTCCGCGCCCGGGTGGCCCCCCGGTTCGACTACGCCAGGCAACCCCACACGGTCCACCAGCACGGGTCCCGGACGACGTTCGAGTCGGAGTCCCTGTCCCTCGCGCTGTCCGCCAGCGTGCCCATCGAAACCGACGGACGGGACGCCTGGGCGAGCTTCGAGCTCAAGGAGGGCGAGCACGCGGTGTTCGCCCTCGACCGGATCGGCGACGGGATCACCCCACGACCCTGCCCGATCGCGGAGGCGGAGGAGCAGTTCGCCGCCACGGTGCGGTATTGGCGGAAGTGGCTGTCCGCCTCCCGTTATCGGGGCAGGTGGCGTGAGGTCGTCCACCGTTCGGCCCTCACGCTGAAGCTGCTCACTTACGCGCCGACCGGCGGGATCGTCGCCGCGCCCACGACCAGCCTGCCCGAGCAGGTCAAGGGCGGACGTAACTGGGACTACCGCTACGTATGGGTACGCGACGCCGCGTTCTGCGTGTACGCGCTGCTCAGGCTCGGCTTCACCGAGGAGGCCGAAGCCTTCATGGGCTTCCTGTCCACGCACGTCCCGCTCACCGGTGCCGGCAGCACCGGCCCGCTGCAGATCATGTACGGCATCGACGGACGCAGCGAACTGCCCGAATCCGAGCTGAACCACCTGGAGGGCTACCGGGGATCCGCGCCGGTACGCGTGGGCAATGCCGCCGTCAACCAACTCCAGCTGGACATCTATGGAGCGCTCCTCGACTCCATTTACCTCTACAACAAATGGGGCAACCCCATCTCCAGCGACCGCTGGGAGCAGGTCTGCACGCTAATAGACTGGGTCTGCGAGAACTGGGACCAACCCGACGAAGGCATCTGGGAGACCCGCGGCGGGCGCAAGGACTTCGTCTACTCACGGCTGATGTGCTGGGTGGCCATCGAACGCGCCATGCGCATGGCCGCCCATCGAGGGCTCCCCGCCGACATACCGCGCTGGCGGCGGGCCCGCGACACGATCTACCACCAGATCATGAAGCATGGCTGGTCGACCTCGCTGCAGGCGTTCGTCCAGCACTTCGACGACGACGTCCTGGACGCGTCCATCCTGATGATGCCGCTGGCCAAGTTCGTCTCCCCCACCGATCCCAAGTGGCTGTCCACCCTCGACGCCCTCGGCAGCGGGCTGGTCTCCGACTCGCTGGTCTACCGCTACGACCCCGAAGCCAGCCCGGACGGTCTGGAGGGGCCGGAAGGCACGTTCTCGATCTGCTCGTTCTGGTACGTCGAGGCCCTGGCCCGCGCCGGCCGCGTCGACGAAGCCCGCCTGGCCTTCGAGAAGATGCTCACCTACGCCAACCACCTGGGGCTGTACGCGGAAGAGATCGGACACACCGGCGAGCAACTCGGCAACTTCCCGCAGGCGATCACCCACCTGGCCCTCATCAGCGCCGCCTTCAACCTCGACCACGCCCTCGGCTAGCTCCATGAGGGCGAGGTCCACGCCGGGTCTTCCGCTCCCCGAAGGGGGTATCCCCCGCTAGGAACCCCAGCCAGCACGGAGGGGGGAGGAAGAAACCGGTCCACCTCCGACCGGCCAGAACGCATGGTTAACCGTCGATGAACTCTGATGATCATTGACCGAGAGCACCGAGGCCGCCTCCTAGGATCTTGGCTGCGCCACCAGAGGCGCTGACCACACCGCGCTGCTTGGAGACCCCCCGGATGAACGACGAGTCCTCAGACTTCCTTGACCGGTTCGCCGCCCTGCGGGAGACCGGCGTGGCGGCGAACGGCCTCGTCAAGGCGGAGGTCGACGGCACCAGCGACCTGGTCGGGCTCGTGATCGACCCGAGGGCGATGCGGCTGTCATCGTACGAGCTGGCCGCCGCGATCAGGGTGGCGTTCAGCCAGGGGCGAGCCGCCGCCCAGGAACGCGCGGCGGCGGCCATCCCCGACGCCCTGAAGCAGGAGACGCCCGAGCTGAACGCCCTGCTTCAGGACATCAAGGCCGACGCCCACGGCAACATGAACGAGATCCTCAGCGTCGCCAACGAGCTGACCATGAGGCTGGACCGGCTGATGCGGCCGACCTGATGAGCGCACGCGTACGACCGGATCCCTGGCGGAGCGGGTGACACGAGTTACTAGCGGAGCGATGGTGACACGAGTGGAAGACAGGAACGGCGAGCTGCGGGTCGTCTTCGGCAGCCGGCTCGTCTCGGCGAGCCGGTTCGCGGACACCGCCGACCAGTTGGAGCAGTCCATGTGGGGCTCGCTCCACGGCGCCGGGCGAGCGGCGGCCACCGACGGCCCCGACCGGCCCGGCGCCCAGTTCGACGCCGAGTTCTCGGGGCTGGTCGACCTGGTGCGCGGCGCGTTCGGCGGCACCGCCGAGCGCCTGCGTGGCATCGCGTCCAAGCACGCCCTGTCGGAGGCGAACCTCACCCAAGCCGAGCAGGCCAGCACGGCGGCCGCGGGCCGGACGACTCCCCCGATCGAGGCGCTGTGACCTGGGAGTTGCCGCCCGCCCTGCGTGCGGTGCACGGTTTCGTCGCGGCCGACGCTCCCTGGCCGAAATCCGATGACATGTCGCGCCTCCAGGGGGCCGGCTCCTGGCTGGATCTCGCCTCCGCCGCCAAGGACGGCAAGGCGCAGGCGGATCCCGCCGCCGCGCACGTGCGGGCGGCCGGCAACTACAGCGGCGACATCAACGTCTTCGAGAACGAGTACAGCCTCGAGTCGAGGCGGATGGACGACGGTTCGGTGGCCACCGCGCTGGTCGGCGCCGGGACCACCGCCCTCGTGGTGTTCAAGACCGCGTGGAAATACCTGCTCGTCATCACTCTCCTGGTGCTCCTGATCTCGCTCATCCGCGGCTTCCAGCTCGGTCCGGTGCTGGGGGCGCTGTTCGGCAGGCGGCGGATCATGGAGACGCGCAAGGCCCTCGCCCTGGCTCTCGGCCAGGTGGAGCGCAACATCGCCAGGGGCGCGGTCACGTCTCTCCAGCTGGCGAGACACATGCTGGCTCGTCTCATGATCATCCCGGGCGCGCAGACGGCCCTGGCCGGAGTCAACACGCTGACGCTCAAGCCGTGGGACAACAACTCGCAGGCGCAGGAGGACACCGAGCGAGTCCTGAACGAGACCGCCGCAGGGCGGGAGGCGCTGGCCTACGCCAGGGAGCACGGCATCACCACGCTGTACCAGAGCGGCCAGAACATCCAGTGGTCCGACTACAACCGGCAGCTCAACGTCATCCGCATCGGCGGAGCCGAAACGGCCAGCTCCGAGGCGCTCGCCGGGGAGTTCGTGCGCCAGGTTCACATGGCCAAGGACCGGTGGGGCAACAGTCCGGTCGGCACGGACTTCGCCGAGTACAGCGCCGCCAGGGACAAGGAGGAGCAGGCGGCCAACCAGGAGGCGTACCGGATGGGGAGTCAGCTGGGCCACGAGCAGGCGGCCCGCGAGACCTACCTCGACGGCGGATACGGCTCCAGTTACCAGCGCCACCTGCGCGAACACGACGATGGGTGGAAGCAGGCGATCATGGGTGGACCGTTCAAGCTCTTCAACGACGGGCCCCTCGACTTCACCTGAGAGCCCCCTGACGACGGTGGGGCGGGCGGTTCGGCCCGCCCCTCTTCGTCAGCGGGCGTGCAGGCGGAACGGCAGGCGGACAGTGATGAACTCGTCGTTGTCCGGCTGCCCGGCCGTCCGTCCGGACGAGAACGGGAAGTTGTTGTCGTTGAGGATGCCGAGCGTGCGGTCATCGAGGATCACGACGTCCTCGATGGTCTGGAACGGGAAGCGGAAGGTCTCGCCGAACCCGCCCAGGCCCTTCGGGTTGGCCAGGTCCAGCAGGTCGGCGGCGAGCGTCTTGTCCAGCGCGCCGTCGTGGTCACGGTCGCGGGTGTCGGCCAGGTAGACGCGCTTGAGCTTGGCCGCGTCGCCCTGCTCGTTGTCCCGCTCGATGATGAGGAAGCGGTGCTCGTCCACCGCGATGGCGTCGCCGATCGCGTTGGTCGGGCTGTCCAGCTTGTACGTCCAGCGCTTGCCGGTGTACGCCCGCTTCCGGACGTCGAACTCGTTCAGCCGCAGCGTGCCCGCCGGGTCTCCGCTGACCGTGCCCTCCAGCAGCGGGTAGAGCCACCGGCCGTCGGCGGAACGGGCCATGCCCTCGAAGCCCTTGCTGCCGGCCAGGTTCGGCGTCGCGCCGTTGAGGGTCGGGTTCTCCGGCGCCTTGACGCCGGGCAGCTCGATCGGCGCCTCCAGCAGCGTGCCGGTGGCCGAGAAGTGCAGCAGGAACGGGCCGAACTCGTCGCCGATCCAGTACGTGCCGTCCGCCGCCCGGACGATCGACTCCACGTCGAAGTCGGCGCCGGTGAGCACCCGGTCCGCCCTGGTCAGCGGCCACGAGACCCGGCCGCGCGGGTCTGACAGGTTGAACCCGCCCAGCACCCGTACGGTGCCCGCTTTGAAGTCCGGCCTGACCCGGTGCACGCGCAGCAGGAAGTCGGCGCTGTTGTTCTTGCCGCCGTACCCGTTGTCGGACAGCACGTCGAAGCTGCCGTCGCCGCGCCGGACGATGCCGCTGAACCCCTGGACCGGCTGGCCGGCGAAGGGCGGCGTGACGCCGTTGATCGGGGTGGTGCCGATCTGGGAGCCGGAGGGCTCGCTGCCGGGTACGAAGGTCTGCGCCGGGAGCGCGGCGAACCCGGTCAGCGTGGCGCGGCCCGTGTTGTCCCGCGCGCCGTCCTGTGCGGCGGCGTAGGACGCGGGACCGGTCGTGGGGGCGAGGCTCACGGCCAGCAGGGCCGCGCCCACGGCGAGGGAGATGCGTTTCATGACCGGCACGCTAGGAGTGTCACATGACGTGGTTCCAAACACAGTGCGTACGAATCATTCACTTTCGGGCGATCAAGATGATCGATCCAGGTGCCGGTTCTTCCTCGAACGTTCACCATAAGGACGGAGTGCGGGGTGCCGCCCGTTCCCGCGACGCAATTGGGTCGGCTCCTGCAGACGTCAACGTTGGAGGCGATGTCCCATGTCCGCACCTGTCTCTCGCCGTTCCTTCCTCGGCCGCAGCGCCGCCGGTGGCCTCGGCATAGTGTTCGCCGGCAGCATCGAGGCGATCGCCGGGCCCGCCGCGTTCGCGGCCACGCGGCCCCCGCTCGGCTACGGCCCGCTGGTCGCCGATCCGGCCGGGGTGCTGGCCCTGCCCGCCGGGTTCTCGTACCGGATCGTCGCGGAGGCGGGGGTGACGCTGCTGGAGAGCGGCGAGCCGACGCCGAGCGACGCGGACGGGACGGCGAGCTTCACCCGTGGCAAGGGCATCGGGGTTGACGGCGACGAAGCGGACGCAGAGCTCGGCCGTGGCAAGGGCGGCGCCACGCTGGTCAACAACCACGAGATCGGCGGCAGCGAGCCGTACCGGGTGCCCGCGTTGCTCGGACTCACCTACGATCCGGGCGCGGGCGGTGGCACCACCAACATCGACGTGGACGCGCACGGCGTACGCATCCGCGAATACGTCAGCCTGGCCGGCACGCACAACAACTGCGCGGGCGGCAAGACCCCCTGGAACACCTGGCTGACCTGCGAGGAGACCGAGCAGCGGGCCGGCGGCGCCTTCCAGAAGGACCACGGGTACGTGTTCGAGGTCGACCCGTTCGACCGGAAGGCCAACCAGGACCCGGTGCCGCTGAAGTTCCTCGGCCGTTACTCGCACGAGGCCGTCGCCGTCGACCCGAAGACGTCGGCGATCTACCTGACCGAGGACGCCTCCGGCCCGAACGGGCTGTACTACCGCTGGACGCCGCCGAAGCGGTTCCACGGCGGCAAGGGCGCGCTGCGGGAGCTGGCCCTCTCCGACGGCGGCGCGACCGCGGGCAAGCTGGAGGCACTGAGCTGCTATCGCGACGGCACGCACGTCGCCGACCTGTCGGAGGCCACCTCCCCCGGCACCCGCTACCAGGTCCGGTGGGTGGAGGTGCCCGAACGCGACGCGCTCGTCCAGTCCGTACGCACCCAGCTCCCCAACGACCAGATCACCCGCAGCCGCAAGCTGGAGGGCGCCTGGTGGGCGGATGGCGGCGCCTATTTCGTCGCGAGCTACGCCCGCCACACCGACGGCAGTGTCAACGAGCACGACGGCCAGGTGTGGTTCTACGACCCGCGCCACCAGACGGTCACGCTGAAGACCATCTTCGGCGTCAACCCCGACCCCACCCAGGACACGAACTATGACGGGCCGGACAACATCACCGTCTCGCCGTACGGAGGAGTGATCCTCGCCGAGGACGGAGAGGGCATCCAGCACCTGGTGGGCGTCACCGCGCAGGGCAAGGCGTACCCGATGGCGCGCAACGAACTCAACGACAGCGAGTTCACCGGCCCCAACTTCAGCGCGGACGGCCGGATCCTGTTCGCCAACATCCAGAGCCCCGGCCACGTCCTGGCGATCACCGGCCCGTGGCGCCGTCCCTCCAACGCCGACTGACCCAGTCCGACGCCGGCTGGACCGGCTCGGCCGTGGCGCGGAGACCGGAGTTCGTTATCCGGTCTCCGCTGGGAATTCACGGCCGGTTCACCACGTGCGCCTAACGTCCGGGTTACGGCGAGACGATGGGGACAACGACATGGAGCACGTGACGTTCCTGGTCGTCGTGGTGATCATCACGGCGCTGGCCTTCGACTTCACCAACGGTTTCCACGACACGGCCAACGCGATGGCCACCTCCATCGCGACCGGCGCGCTACGGCCCAAGGTGGCGGTGGCGATCTCAGGCGTACTGAACATCGTGGGCGCCTTCCTGTCAGTGGAAGTCGCCAAGACGATCTCTGGCGGGATCGTGGACGACAAGCTGGTGACACCGCCGATGGTGTTCGCCGGGCTGATCGGCGCGATCCTGTGGAACCTGCTCACCTGGCTGTTCGGGCTGCCGTCCAGCTCCTCGCACGCGCTGTTCGGGGGCCTGATCGGCGCGGTCTGGGTCGGGGCCGGGATGCGCGGCGTCCATTTCGACACGGTGCTGCAGAAGATCCTCATCCCGGCGCTGGCCTCGCCGCTGATCGCCGGGTTCGTGGCCATGACCGCCACCTACCTGGCGTACACGATCACCGCCCGCGCCCGGCACGAGTCGGTGACCAGCACCTTCCGCTTCGGTCAGATCGCCTCCGCGTCGCTGGTGTCGCTGGCTCACGGCACCAACGACGCGCAGAAGACCATGGGCGTCATCACCCTGACGCTGATCTCGACCGGCGCGCTCGCCTCCGGCTCCGGCCCGCCCGTCTGGGTGATCGCCGCCGCCGGGCTGACCATCGGCCTGGGCACCTACCTGGGTGGCTGGCGCATCATCCGTACCATGGGCAAGGGCCTCACCGAGATCGAGTCCCCGCAGGGCTTCGCCGCCGAGGCGAGCGCGACCACGGTCATCCTGGCCTCCTCCCACCTGGGCTTCGCGCTGTCCACCACGCAGGTGGTCTCCGGCGCCATCCTCGGCACCGGCCTGGGCCGGCGCCTGGCCCAGGTGCGCTGGGGCCTGGCCGGCCGGATGGCACTGGCCTGGCTGCTCACCCTGCCCGCGGCGGCCGCGGTGGGCGGAGTGGCCGCCGCCGTGGCCACCACCGGCACGCTCGGCGTCACCATCGCCGCGGTGGTCGCGATCGCCGTCTCAGCCGGCCTGTACGCGGCCAGCCGCCGCGAGCCCGTACACGCGGGCAACGTCAACGAACTGCCCGCCCAGCCAGAGCGGGTCGCCGCCTGAACCAGCTGCCCTGCCACAGCGGGTGCCGCCCGAAACCAGCTCCCCGCCCAACCGCAGCGGGTCGCCGCCTGAGGGGATCGTGATGGACATCAAATGGGCCGCTCTCGGCCAAGTCCTCGTCGTCAGTCTGGCCGTCAGCGTCGTCGTCGTGGTCGTCTTCTCCCTCGGTGTGCTGGCGATATCGGCCCGCCAGGTAGCCGAGGAGCGGCAGGCCACGGGCACCGGCCCGCTGACCGCCGCCGTCCTGTGCTTCGCCGCTTGTGCGGCGGTGGTCGGCTACGGCATCTACCTGATCGTCCCGCAGTTCCACTGACCTCGCGTGAATCCGGCGCAGGTCCACGAGGTCCTTCTGTACGGCGTCCCTGAGGACGCGGCGCAGCTCGCCGTGCTCGGCCCAGCCGGCGGCGAGATCCACGATCGTCCGGCCGGGGGTCGTCACCGGGATCCCCTCGACCACGCTCACCTCGTCCGGCTTCAGCGACGCGACATGCATCTTCGTCGCCCGGGGCCCCTCGAACTCCTCCGGCACGGTGAACGTCACCAATGGGCTCGGCTCGGCGCCCAGCCCGTGCAGGCCGCAGGCCGACTCGTGCGACAGGACGGCGTCCTCATGCAGCGACTGCGACCGCTCGCCTATCCGATGGCCGCCTGGCTGGCGATCATGCCGGAGAGTTTCCGCTGGGAGCGTAACGCGGCCCCGTGGCCGACCACGCGAGCTGGTAGACCGCCCAATCCAGCTCGACCAGCAACGCGGACTCGGCGAAATGGAGCAGCGCTGGCTTGTCGATCCCCAGCCGGCCGGCCTGCGCCTCCGTGATCAGCCCGCTCTGGCGCGCGGCGACGGCCGAAAGCGTGGCGAACTGCTCTTCCCACATCATTCCTCCACCAAAGATCCGCGTGACAAGGACAACCTAGCCGCCCAGGCCTCCGCGGCTGGCACTCACGGGCATACACGCAGGTCAGGAGTTTGAAGCCGGTGGAGCTGGCCATGCTGAGCGTAGGGCCGAAGGGGGACTCATGGCGGTGACGACGCTCACGCAGGAGACGGTGACGAGCCTGTCGGAGCAGGTGGCGGTCCCCTCCTACGACCGGTCGCGGCTCACGACCGGCATCGTGCACTTCGGGGTCGGCGGATTCCATCGCGCGCATCAGGCGATGTACCTCGACCGGCTGATGAACGAGGGCAAGGCGTTCGACTGGGCGATCTGCGGGGTCGGGGTCCTGCCCGGCGACGCCCGGATGCGGGACGCGTTGACCGCGCAGGACGGCCTCTACACGCTCGTGCTGAAGCACCCTGACGGTACTCGCGAAGCCCGCGTCATCGGGTCGATCATCGAGTATCTCTTCGCCCCCGACGATCCGGAGGCGGTCATCGAGAGGCTGGCCGACCCGGCCGTACGCGTCGTGTCCCTCACCGTCACCGAAGGCGGCTACAACATCCATCCCGTCACCGGTGAGTTCGACCCGGAGTCCCCGGCCATCCGCGCGGACCTGGCACCCGGTGCGGTCCCGGCCACGGTGTTCGGCCTGGTCACCGAGGCGCTGCGGCGGCGGCGTGCTCGGGGCGTGACGCCGTTCACGGTCATGTCGTGCGACAACATCCAGGGAAACGGCTACGTGGCCCGCCGTACCTTCACGGCCTTCGCCCGGCTCGCCGACCCCGAGCTCGCCGCCTGGATGGAGCGCGAGGTCGCCTTCCCCAACTCCATGGTCGACCGCATCACCCCGGCCACCACCGACGAGGATCGCGAGGACGTGGCCCGGCGGTTCGGGGTGCGGGACGAGTGGCCGGTCATCTGCGAGCCGTTCACGCAGTGGGTGCTGGAGGAGCGTTTTCCCGGTGGCCGGCCGCCGTTCGAGGAGGTGGGGGTGCAGGTCGTCGCGGATGTCGAGCCGTACGAGCTGATGAAGCTGCGCCTGCTCAACGCCGGGCACCAGGCGCTGGCCTACTTCGGCTTCCTCAGCGGCCACCACTACGTCCACGAGGCGGCGACCGATCCGGCGATCGCGACGTTCCTGCTCGACTACATGGACATCGAGGCCACGCCCACGCTGCGGCCGGTGCCGGGCGTCGATCTGGACGTCTACAAGCGGACCTTGATCGAGCGTTTCTCCAACTCCGAAGTACGGGACACGCTCGCCCGGCTGTGCGCCGAGTCGTCGGACCGGATCCCGAAGTGGCTGCTACCCGTCGTACGCGAGCAGCTGGCCAAGGGCGGTTCGGTGACCCGGGCGGCCGCCGTGGTGGCCAGCTGGGCGCGTTACGCCGAGGGCGTCGACGAATCGGGGGCACCTATCGCGATCGTCGACCGGCTGAAGGATCGGCTGACGGCCATCGCGCGGACGCAGCGCCAGGACCCTACGGCGTTCATCGCGAATCGGGAGCTCTTCGGTGATCTCGTCGATGACGAGCGGTTCGTGCGGCCGTATCTGCGCGCGCTGGAGTCGCTGCGCGCCAAAGGCGCCCACGCCACGGTACGGGAGCTCGCGGAGCACCGCACCTGACAATTTTACTTAACTCACGAAAGCCAAAATATCCCCTTATTTCTGCGAAAATCTCACATATGAGTTTTCAAACAATGTCGATAAGGGATAAACCTGGTCTCATCGCCCTTTTCTTATGCGGTATCGGGGGGTGAAGAGGCGGTGAACTATCCACCTCAACCGAGCAGGCGCGACATTCTCCGTGGAGCCATGGCCGCCGGCGCAGCGGTGACCCTCGGCGGCGGGCTGAGCGCTTGTGGATCTCGCGGGGACGTGGCGCGAGCCGGCACGACCGACCAGTGGCGCCAGTTCCAGGGCGCCACCCTGAACTTCATCTCGGAGAACACCGCCCCCACCGCCGCCATCGCCGCCAACACCAAGCCGTTCACCGATCTGACCGGGATCAACGTCAACATCGTCACGCTGGAGCTGACCGCCCTGGTCCAGCGGGTCGCCCTGGACCTGGCCTCGGGCCGGGCCCAGTACCAGGTGATCTACGCAGACCCCTACCAGGTGCTCGCCCCGTACCAGCGCGGGCTGGTGGACCTGCGGACGCTGGAGGCGGACCCGAACCTGCCCCGCCTGCCCGGCGGCATCGGTGACTTCATCCCCGTCCAGATGGACGCCGCCGGCCGGTTCGTCGATCCCGCGGCCTACTACGCCCTTCCCTATGACGCGCCGACGATGATCTGGCAGTACCGGCAGGACCTGTTCGCCAAGTACCACGACCGCATGGCCCACGACCTCGGGTTCGACCCCACTCCGGGCGGAGACCGGACCTGGGAGGAGTACTTCCGGATCGCCCAGTGGTTCAACAAGAACGCCACCTCGGACGTCAAGTACGGCACCGGCCACCAGGCCAGGCAGCACGACTCCCTCATGAACGACTTCAGCAACGTCCTGTGGTCCTACGGCGGCGCCTACTTCGACCACGGCAAGGAAGTGGGCCGTCTGGGCTCACGGGATCCGGGACCGTGCCGGCTCGACTCCGAGGCCGCCATCGCGGGCGCGGAGTTCTACAACCGGCTGCTGTCCATCGCCGACCCGGCCTCGAAGACGTGGGACTGGGACGGCGTCGGCGCCGCCTTCCGCGCGGGCCGCCTGGCGATGTGCCCGAACTGGCATGAGTTCGCGGCCAGCAACGAGCAGGTGCTGCCCGGCAAGGTCGGCTACGCGGTGCTGCCCAAGGGGCCGGTCGCCACGGCCAACATGTACGGCGGCACCGGGGTCGGGATCAGCGCGAACACGATGCCCAACGAGCGCGGCGCCGCCTGGCTGTTCCTCGTCTGGGCCACCTCCCCCGAGACGCAGCTGGCCAACCTCAAGAGCAAGGCCGGTGGCGGCACTCCCACGCGTACATCCGTCTATGAGATGCCGGAAGTGCGCGCGGCCGAGAAGCGGCCGTCGTCGATGCCCAACATGCTCACGGCCGCCGCGGTACAGCAGGCCTGGACGCCCGAGCGGATCGGCCTGCGACCCAAGATCCCCATGTGGAACGAGTGCAACACCGCGATCTTCACCCAGCTGTCCACGATGCTCAGCGGGGCGGAGTCACCGGCGAACGCGATGCGTTCGATCAAATCCCGGGTGGACCGGATCGTGGCACGAGGGTGGGTGGCCTAGATGGCGCACGCGGCGGAGACCTCAGCGGCGGTACCTGGCTCGGCCCAGCCGAAGAGCGCAGGCCGCAAGGAGCCGCGGGTCGGCTTCGAAGGCTGGATGATGGCCCCCGGCCTGCTGCTGCTGGCCGCGCTGTCGATCGTGCCGTTCATCGCCCTGATCGCGATGAGCTTCTCCCACGTCCGGCTGCTGGGCGGGGTGAAGCTCGACCTGGTGGGGCTCAACAACTGGGCGCGCTTCTTCACCGACGCGGACATGTGGCTGTCCTGGCTGCGGACGATCATCTTCTTCGTGCTCACCGTGGGGCTGGAGATGGGCCTGGGGATCGGCATCGCCCTGTGCCTGTTCCGCGTGCTGCGCGGCCGTAACATCCTGCTCGGCCTGCTGTTGCTGCCGATGTTCGCCGCGCCGTCGATCGTCGGCCTGCTGGGGCGCTACCTCACCGACTCCACCTTCGGGCTCTACGCGTGGGTGCTGCGCGGGCTCGGGTACACCGGTGACATCCTCGGCGCCCCGGTCAGCGCCTTCGCCGCCGTCGTGCTCATGGACGTGTGGGAGTGGACCCCGCTGATCGCCCTGATCACCCTGGCCGGGCTGTCCAGCGTGCCGCAGTCGGTACGGGAGGCCGCCGCCGTCGACGGCGCCCGGGGCTGGATGACGCTGCGCTACATCCTCTTCCCGGCGATCTCCAATGTGCTGCTCGTCGCGCTGCTGATCCGCTCCATGGACGCCATCCGCTTCTTCGACATCATCTGGGTCACCACCAACGGCGGCCCAGCCGACGCGACCAAGATCGTGCCGGTCCGGCTGTACGAGACCGCGTTCCGCTTCTTCGACCTGGGCTACGCCGCCGCCATCGGCCTGGCGATGCTGGCCTTCTCGATCTTCATCGCGCGTACCTTCGTCCGGCTGCTGGACGTGAGGGGGTTGACCCGATGAGCACCTCGATGACACCGCCGGCGGCGCCCATACCTCCGGAGACCCTTCCCGGCGAGGCCACCCGGCCACCGGTCACCGCCGCCCCGCGCGGCGAGGCCCAGTCGCCGCTGGAGGAGAGCAGCCGGCGTACGCGGTGGCTGGTGACGCTGCTCATCGTGCTGGCGCTGCTCTGGACGCTGGTCCCCCTGATCTGGATGCTGATGTCGTCGTTCAAGAACGCCGAGGCCGTGACGGCGGCCACGCCGCAGTTCTTCTTCTCGCCGACCTTGGACAACTATCGCCACCTGTTCACCGGTGCCAACAACCTCGGGCCGTACATCGTGCACAGCGTGCTGGCCGCCGGGATCTCCGCGCTGCTCGCGGTCAGCCTGGGCGCGCTGGCCGGGTACGGCCTGGCGCGCACCCACATGCGCGGGAAGAAACATCTGGCCTTCTGGATCATCTCCACCCGTATGGCGCCCATCGCGGCGGTCGTGGTGCCGCTGTTCCTCATCTTCCGCGGGCTCGGTTTGATCGACTCGATTCCCGGGCTGATCCTGGCCTACCTGACCTTCAACCTGCCCTTCGCCATCTGGCTGATGAGCGCGTTCTTCGCCGAGGTGCCCTCGTCGCTGGAGGAGTCGGCGCTGGTCGCGGGCTGCTCCCGCTGGCAGGCCTTCTGGATGGTCATCCTGCCGCTGACCAAGTCGGGGCTGGTCACCACGTTCATTCTGTGCCTGGTCTTCGCCTGGAACGACTACGCCTTCGCCGTGGTCTTCTCCGGGCCGAACTCCCAGACGCTGCCCATCGCCGCCTCCCAGCTGGTCACGCAGACGGGCATCGACTGGGGGCAGCTCACCGCGATCGGCACGATCGTGGTCGTGCCGATGATGCTCGCCGGGCTCGCCGTGCGCCGCTGGCTGGTCACCGGACTCACCCTCGGCGCCATCACCGGGGAGTAGGTGAGGCTATGCGCGCGGCCGTACTGCACGGCATCGGCAAGATCCTGCTGGAGGAGCGTCCCCGGCCCGAGCCCGGTCCCCGGGAGGTGCTGGTACGGGTCGCGTCGGTCGGCACATGCGGCTCGGACGTGCACTACTACGAGCACGGCCGCATCGGCGACTTCGTGGTGGAATCGCCGCTGGTCCTGGGTCACGAGCCGGCCGGCACCGTGGTCGTCAGCGGGCCGGGCGTCGGCCGTGAGCTGGTGGGGCGGCGCGTCTCGGTGGAGCCGGGCATGCCGGACTTCACCTGCCGGCAATGCCGGGCCGGCCGGTACAACCTCTGCCCGCGGATGCGGTTCTTCGGCACCCCGCCGATCGACGGCGCCTTCTGTGAGTACGTCGTCGTGCGCGAGGAGTTCGCCTACCCCGTCCCCGACAGCCTGTCCGATGACGCCGCCGCGCTGATCGAGCCGCTGTCGGTGGGCGTGTGGGCCTGCCGCAAGGCCCGGGTCCAGCCGGGCGCCCGCGTGCTGGTCACCGGCGCCGGCCCGGTCGGGCTGCTGTGCATGCAGACCGCCCTGGCTTTCGGCGCCACCGACGTCCTGGTCACCGACGTGAACCCCGTACGGCTCAGGGTGGCCCGCGACCTGGGCGCGAGCGAGATCCTCGACGTGCGCGAGAACCCGCTGTCCGACGCCGGGTTCGAGCCCGACGTGCTGCTCGAATGCTCGGGTCAGCCGGCCGCGATAGGGCCGGCCATCCGCGCCGTCGGACGGGCCGGGCGGGTCGTCCTCGTGGGCATGGGCGGGGACGAGATCCCGCTGCCGCTGGCCCACGTACAGACCCGCGAGCTGGAGGTGACGGGCACGTTCCGCTACGCCGGCACCTGGCCGGCGGCCATCGCGTTGGCCGCCGCCGGCCGGGTCCAGCTGGACGCGCTGGTGACCGGCCATTACGGCCTGGCCGAGGTCGAGCAGGCGCTCACGGCCGGCGCCCGTGACCCCGAGCTGGTCAAAGCCGTCGTCCGGCCGCAGGAGTGAGTTTTAGGGGAGATCATGTCCAGAGTTCTTTACGACGAGGCGACCAGGGTCTATCCCGGAACCGAGCGGCCCGCGGTCGACGCGCTCGACCTCGACATCCATGACGGTGAGTTCCTGGTCCTGGTCGGTCCGTCGGGGTGCGGGAAGTCAACGTCGCTGCGCATGCTCGCCGGGCTGGAACGGGTCGACGGCGGGCGCATCTCCATCGGCGACCGGGACGTCACCCACCTGGCGCCGCGTGACCGGGACATCGCCATGGTGTTCCAGAATTACGCGCTTTATCCGCACATGTCGGTGGCCGACAACATGGGCTTCGCTCTGCGGGTGATGAAGGCGCCCAAGGAGGAGATCGACCGCCGGGTCAAGGAGGCCGCAGGCCTGCTGGACCTGACCGAGTTCCTCGACCGCAAGCCCAAGGCGCTCTCCGGCGGGCAGCGGCAACGCGTGGCGATGGGCCGGGCGATCGTCCGCGAGCCGAAGGTGTTCCTCATGGACGAGCCGCTGTCCAACCTGGACGCCAAGCTCCGGGTGCAGACGCGCACCCAGATCGCCGCCCTGCAGCGCAGGCTCGGCGTGACGACCGTCTACGTGACCCACGACCAGGTCGAGGCCATGACGATGGGTGACCGGGTCGCCGTACTCAAGGACGGCGTGCTCCAGCAGGTCGACACGCCGTTGCGGCTGTATCAGCACCCGGCCAACGTCTTCGTGGCCGGCTTCATCGGCTCGCCGTCGATGAACCTCGCCGAGTACCCGGTCGAGGGCGACGAGGCGATCCTGGACGACACGCGGGTGCGGCTGAGCCGCGAGACGATCCAGGCGCTCAAGGAGGAGGGCGGCGACCGCGTCATCCTGGGCTTCCGGCCGGAGGGCGTCGAGGTGGTGGGCGAGGGCACGCCGGGCAGCTTCCCGGTCACCGTCACCGTCGTGGAGGAACTCGGCTCGGACGCCTTCCTCTACGGCCAGTACGCCGACACGACCGACACGATCCGCCTCGGACAGACCGTCATCGCCCGCGTCGACCCCAACATGCCCCCGGCCAAGGGCGAACGGGTCCGGCTGCGCATCCTGCCGGGCAAGGAACGCCTCTTCTCCCCGGCCACCGGCCGGCGACTGCCCGCCTGACCGGAGGCTCGCCCGAGGTCGCCGGGCGGTCAGCCGACCGTCGAGCCGGACTTCTGGTCGGTCGCGCCCGGCACCGGGGCGGACGGGTCGGATCCGAGGTCGACGATCCGGTTGCGCCCGTCGACGTGGACGACGGACGGGACGTACGACTTGACCTCGCTCTCGTCCACCTGCCGATAGCTCATGATGATGACGAGGTCATCCGGGGACACGAGGTGGGCGGCCGCGCCGTTGATACCGATCACCCCCGAACCCGCCGGCCCTTCGATGACGTAGGTCGTCAGCCGGGAGCCATTGGTGATGTCGACGACGTGGACCTGCTCGCCCTCGACGAGGTCGGCCGCGTCCATGAGGACTCTGTCGATCGTGATCGAGCCGACGTAGTGCAGGTCGGCCTGGGTCACGGTGGCCCTGTGGATCTTTCCGCCGAGCAGGGTGCGCTGCATGTCCATGCCCTCCGAAGAGTCGGTAAAAGTTAGGTAATGCTATCCTAAGTACACCCATCGACTCCCGCCTGTGCAACCCCCCGGCCAGCGGTCACCGAGGCGCCGGAGGGCACAGAGACAAGGAACTCAGATGACTCCTCCCGGCACCATCCGTCCCTGGCGAGCCGCGGCGATCGCCGTGGCGTGCGTCCTCATGGTGAGTTCGCTGATCTCGTGTTCGAGCCCCGCGCCGGCCCCGAAGGCCATGGCGGCGGCCGATCCGGCCTTCCCTGTGTCCATCGACCACAAGTTCGGGTCCACCACGATCAAGTCGCGGCCCACCCGGGTGGTCACCGTCGGGTGGAACGACCAGGACTACGCCCTCGCCCTCGGCGTCGTGCCGGTGAGCACGCGGGAGTGGTTCGAGGAATACCTCACCTATCCCTGGGTCAAGGCGGCGCTGGGCGGCAAGCCGTTGCCCACGTTCTCGGCGGAGATCAACTTCGAGGCCATCATCAAGCAGCGGCCCGACCTGATCATCGCGATCTACGAGACGATCAACAAGCAGACGTACGACAAGCTCTCGCAGATCGCCCCGACGGTGGTTCAGTCCAGCGCGTATCCGGACGAGCAGACGCCGTGGGACGTCCAGACGCTCACCACGGGCAAGGCACTGGGCAAGTCCGCGCAGGCGCAGGCGCTCGTCGACAAGGTCAACGGCAAGATCGCCGCGGCGAAGCAGGCGCATCCCGAGTTCGCTGGGAAGGTTCTGGTGGTGGACTACGGGCCCGAGAACGGGCAGCACTACCTGATCCCGGGCCGCGACCCGCGGCGGGCGCTGTTCGACGCGCTCGGCTTCGCCGCCCAGAGCCAGAGCGGCGACATCAGCGAGGAGCGGCTGGACCTGCTCGACAAGGACGTGCTGTTCGTCAACGGCTCGACCAAGGCGAAGATGACCTCCTCGCCGGTCTTCTCCCGGCTGAACGTGGTCAAGACCGATCGGACCATTTATACGGACTTCTCCACTCCGCTCGGGGGCGCGTTGTCGTACAGCGGGCCGGACGCGCTGCTCTACGCGCTCGACGTGCTCGTGCCCCAGCTGGCGAACGCGGCCGACATGAAGCCGTCGACCGCGATCACCGACCTGTCCAACGTCACCTGACCGGTCCTCACCCTGCTCCCACCTGAGCTCCCACCCGGCCTCACCGGGAGAGGTGGCGGGCGATCAGCGGGCCCAAGGTCTCCAGAGTGCGGGTGTCCAGCAGTTCGGAATGCCCGCACTCGACGGCGAACGTCCGTAGCTCTCCCCCGACGTACCCGCTCCACTGCTCGGAGGCCGTCCCCGCGAACCCCTGCTCCGGTACGGTCGCGTCGACGAAGACCACGTCTCCGGGGAAGACGCCGTACACGGCCCGCTCCATCAGGCGGTCGCCGGCCAGGTAGTTCTCCACCACCCGAGCGATCTGGGCGTCCTCCAGCGCGGCCACGCCGCCGCCCAGATCCCGGACGAACCCGACCGCGTCGGCGATCGACAGCGTGGCCCGCCGCCCTTCCGGCACCTGGCAGCCCATCTCGGTCAGCAGGTCGGCGATCGCCGACGACCGGTCCCCTGCGCCTTCGGGCCTCTCGGCGAAGTCCTTACGCGTGTCGAGCATGCCGAGGAACGCGACCTCGCGCCCGCCGGCCGCCAGGCGCACCCCCACCTGGTGGGCCACCGCACCGCCGAACGACCAGCCGAGCAGGCTGACGGGCCCCTCGGGTGCGGTCCGGTCGATCAGCCCGGCGTACTCCTTGACCAGCTCGAGCATCGTCGCGGGCAGGTGGGTGGTACGGCTCAGGAGGGGCGACTGCAGCCCATAGAGGGGTACGTCTTCGGGCAGGTAGCGCTTGAGCCCGGCGAACTGCCAGCTCAGGCCGCTGGCGGGCGGCAGGCAGAACAGCGGTGGCCGGGTGCCGCCTGCCCGCAGGGCCAGCAGCGGGGCCATCGCGTCGCCGGCGGTCGCGGGGTCGCCGGGGGCCGCGTCGGCGATGCGCTGGGCGAGGGTGGCGGCCGTGGGTGTCGTGAACAGCTCCGCTATCGGGAGGTCGGCGCCGAGCTCCCTGCGCAGGGCCGCGGCCAGCCGTACCAGCAGCAGAGAGTGGCCGCCGAGGACGAAGAAGTCGTCGTCCACGCCGACCGAGTCGAGCCCCAGCACCTCCGCGATGACGTCGCAGACGGCCGCCTCGGTACGCGAGCGCGGCGCGGTGGGGGTGGTCAGCCGGGCGAAGTCGACGTCCGGCAGGGCCGCGCGGTCCACCTTGCCGTTCGGGGTGAGCGGCAGCTCGTCGAGCACCGTCACGACCGAGGGGACCATGTACGACGGCAGGCGCCGGGCGAGGTACTCCCGCAACGGTGGCGTCGATGAGGCGTTGCTGATGGCGGGGTACTCCCGCAGCGGCGGTGCCGATGAGCCGTCGCCGGTGGTGACGTACGCGAGGATGCGGGTTTCGCCCTGCGCGTCCTGGCGGACGGCCACCGCGACCTGCCGGACGGCGGGATGATCGGCCGCGACCGACTCGATCTCGCCCGGCTCGATGCGGAAGCCGCGCACCTTGACCTGCTGGTCCGAGCGGCCGAGGAACTCCAGCGAGCCGTCACCGGTCCAGCGGGCGAGGTCGCCGGTGCGGTAGAGGCGGGCGCCGTGCGTGTACGGATCGGCGACGAACCGGGACGCGGTGAGACCGTGGCGGCCCAGGTATCCCCTGGTGATCTGGGCCCCACCGAGATACAGCTCACCGACGGCGCCGGGAGGCACCGGGCACAGGGCCGCGTCCAGGAGGTGGACCGTGGTGCCCGACAGGGGGCGGCCGATCGTGGGGCGGTCGCACCAGTCGGTATCCACAGCCGCGAATGTCGCCCAGACGGTCGCTTCCGTGGGTCCGTACAGGTTCGTCACGCTCCGGGCTCTGGCCGCCAGCTCCCGGGCCAGCGGGGGCGGGAGCGCCTCGCCGCCGACCAGCACCCGCACACCGCCGAGGTCGGCGCCCGGCGACTGTGTCAGCGCCGACCACAGGGACGGGGTCGCCTGCATGACCGTGACCTGTTCGGCCTCGGCCAGTGCGGTGAGCAGTCGCGGGTCGCGTACCTGCTCCTCCGTGGCCATCACCACGCACCCGCCGGCGCGTAGGGGCGCCATCAGCTCGAGTACGGAGATGTCGAAGGACAGGGTGGTGACGGCGAGCAGGCGATCGGAGTCGCCGATCGGGACGGCGGCGGTCACGGCGGCGAGGAAGGTCTCCAGGTCGCGATGGGTGACGACCACACCCTTGGGCCTGCCGGTGGATCCCGAGGTGTAGATGACGTACGAGGCGGCGTCCGGATCGGGCGAGACGGGGTGAACGGGACGCATGGGCGAGATGGGTTGGAAGGGGCTCGCGGACGGGAGGTCGATAAGAGACGTACCGTCAGGCAGGACGGGGAACAGCTCACGCGAATACTCGTCGATGACCACGACGGCGGGCCGGGCGTCATCGATCATGAATCGCAGGCGGTCGGCCGGGAACGCGGGGTCGAGCGGCAGGTACGCGGCCCCCGCCTTGGCGACACCCAGCACGGCCGCCAGCAGGTCGGCCGAGCGCGGCAGGGCCAGCCCGACCAGGCTCTCCGGGCCGACGCCAAGGTCGGCGAGCCTGGCGGCGAACGCGTTCGAGGCCGCGTCGAGCTCGGCGTAGCTCATCGTCCGACCGCCCGACACGCAGGCATCCGCGTCGGGCGCCGCCTTCGCGTGTGCGGAGAACCGCGCGTACCAGGACAGATCACCCCGTTCCACCGGCCCGCCTGACCGCCACCTGGCGAGGTCGTCGAGGTCGCTCGCGGCGAGGATCGGGGCCGTGTCGACCGGCTGGTCCGGTCGGGCCGCGAGTGCGTCGAGCAGCACCATGAGGCGGTCGAGCAGGCGCCGAGCGGTGTGGTCGTGGAAGCGTCCGGCGTCGTACTCCAGGATGAGTTCGACCGGCTGTCGTGGTCCGGCGTCGACGAAGGTGAAGTTCAGCTCGACCTTCGGATCGGCGAAGGAGGAGGGCGCCTCGCCGGTGGGCAGGTCCAGGACGGTGTCCTGATCGCCCGGCCGATGCAGGAAACCGATCATCACCTGGAACAGCGGGTTGCGCCCCTGCTCGCGTACCGGATTGACCACCTCGACGACCTGTTGGAAGGGCACGTTGGCGTGCTCGAACGCGGTCAGGTCCGTCTCGCGCACCCGACGCAACAGCTCGGTGAAGGACGGCGAGCCGGAAAGGTCGGCGCGCAGTACGACGGTGTTGACGAAGAAGCCGACCAGGTCGTTCAGCACCGCGTCGGCGCGGCCCGAGGTCGGGCTGCCGATCGGGACGTCGGTACCCGCGCCGAGGCGGTGCAGCAAGGTAGCGAGTGCGGCGTGCAGCACCATGAACAGGCTCGCCGACTCGGCACTGCCCAGCTCCCGCAGCGGGTCGATCAGCCCCGGCGAGAGAGGCGCGGACACTCGACCGGCCTGGCGGGCGGCGCGGGCCTGCCGGGGCCGGTCGGCGGGGAGGGGGATCTCGTCCGGTAGGCCGCGCAGGCGCTCCTGCCAGTAGGTCCGCTCGGCGGCGTGCCTGCCGGCCGGGTTCCCGGGGTCGCCGAGCAGTTCGCGCTGCCACAGGGTGTAGTCCGCGTACTGCACCGGCAGCGGCTCCCACTGCGGGGCATGACCGGCCCGCCGTGCGGCATAGGCGGTGTCGAGGTCGCGCAGCAGCGGCCGGTCGGACCACTCGTCCATGGCGATGTGGTGCAGGATCAGGGCCAGCACGCTGTCCCCTGTGTCCTGCTCTTGAATCAGGGTGACCCGCAACGGCGGGTCCGCGGCCAGGTCGAAGGGTCGGGCCACCGCCGCCGACACCACGCTCCCGGTCTCGGCGGCCGGGCGGTCCATGACCGCGACTTCGATCGGGGACGGATCGAGTACGTCCTGGAACGGCTGGTCGTCCATGACCGTGACCAGCGTCCGCAGCACCTCGTGCCGCGTCACGACGTCTCCGAGCGCGGCCCGGAGGGCGTCGTGGTCAACGGATCCGCGGAGGCGGACGAGCAGCGGGTAGTTGTACGCCGTCGAGGTGGGGTCCAGTTGCTGGAGCAGCCAGAGCCGTTCCTGGGCCGCCGACAGCGGTGGGCGCCCCTGCCGCGGGCGGGAGGTGAGCTCGGGGGGTGCGGTCCCGGCTCGGTCGGCGAGACGGGCGGCCAGGCGCGCGGGCGTTCGCGTGTCGAACAGGTCACGCAACGACAGTTCGACGCCCAAAGCCGCACGCACCAGCCCGAACAGCTGGATGGCGAGCAGGGAGTGTCCACCCCGGTCGAAGAAGTCGTCCTCAGCGCCGAACCCGCCGAGATCACCGAGGACCTCGCCGAACAGTTCGCACAGCCGCCGTTCCAGCTCACCCGCCGGCGCCCTCGAACTCGACGGCAGCGACCGCGGTGCGGGCAGCGCGGCGGTGTCCAGCTTGCCGTTGATCGTCAACGGCAGCGCCTCCACGACCGCGAAGGCCGACGGCACCATGTACCCGGGCAGCACCGACTTCAGCTCACGATGGACGGCCACCAGCAGCGAGTCCTCGTCACCGGGCTCCTCGGGAACGACATAGGCCACCAACCGCTTGCCACCCGACGGGCCGGGAACCGCGAGCACCGCGCTCTGGTGCACGCCCGGCCGTGCCGTCACGGCGGCCTCGACCTCCGCCGGCTCCACCCGATAACCGCGGATCTTGACCTGATCGTCAGTACGGCCCAGGAAATCGAGGTTCCCGTCGGCACGGGCACGTACCAGGTCGCCCGTACGGTACATCCGCCCGCCACGCCTATGCGGATCCGCCACGAATCGCGAGGCGGTCAGCCCGGCGCGGTCGAGATATCCACGCGCCAGCCCCGCCCCGCTGATGTACAGCTCGCCGGGCACGCCCACGGGCACCGGGCGCAGGGCGGCGTCCAGCACGTAGCCTCGGGTGTTCCAGATGGGCCGGCCGACCGTGGTGCCCGCGCTGTCCTCGGTGCCCGCGCCGAGGGTGTTGATCGTGTACTCGGTCGGACCGTACAGGTTGTAACCCGCCACCCCCTCGGCCTCGCTCAGCGCGTTCCACAACGTCTGCGGCACCGCCTCGCCACCGAGCAGCACCAGAGCCGGACGGTACGAACCGGGCGGCCCCCCATACCGCGCGCCGTCGAGCAGCCCCTGGTCGAGCAGGTGCTGGGCGTAGGTCGGGGTCACGTTGACGACGTCGACGCGGTGCCGGTCGCAGTACGCGACGAGCGCGCGGGCGTCACGGCGCAGCTCCTCGTCGCAGATGTGCACATGATGGCCCTCGACCAGCCACAACAGCTCCTCCCACGACATGTCGAACGAGAACGAGACCGTGTGCGCGATCGTGAGGATCCGGTTCCCGGCGGCGGCGACCGTGGGGGCGAAGATGGCCTCGCGGTGGTTGAGCTGCATGTTCGTCAGCCCCCGGTACGGGGTGACCACGCCCTTCGGCCGTCCGGTGGAGCCGGAGGTGTAGATGACGTACGCCGGGTGGTCGAGCCGTCCCGGACTGCCGGGCGCGAAGTCACCCAGCTCGTGGTCCTCGATCGGGTCCGCCGATCCGGTACGCCCGCCGGCGCCGTCCAGGCACAGCACCGGCACGGGATGGGAGGCGAGCCGGGGCGCCACCGCTTCGGTGGTGACCAGCAGGACCGGACCGGCGTCGGCCAGCATCGCGAGCAGTCGGTCGTCGGGATGGTCCAGTTCGAGGGGAAGGTAGGCGGCCCCGGTGCGGAGGACCGCGAACAACGCCGCCACCATGTCGATGGACCGGGGCACGGCCAGCGCGATGATCCGCTCGGGGCCCGCTCCCCGGTCGAGCAGCAGGCGCGCGAGCTGGTTCACCCGCGCGTCGAGCTCGGCGTAGGTCAGCGTCCGCGCGCCTGAGGTGAGCGCGGCGGCGTCCGGTGTCCGCCGGGCCTGGGCTTCCATCAGCTCCGCGATGGTCTCGGCGCCGATGGGATGGGTGACGGCGTCCCATCCGGCCTCCAGCGCCGCGCGCTCGTACGGGAGGATGACGGGCACGTCGGCCACGGTCGTGGCGGGGTGCTCGGAGAGGTGGAGCAGTACCTGCTCCAGCCGGGACAGCAGGGCCCGCGCCTGCTCGGGCGCGACCACATCGGCGCGGTACTCCAGCCGCACCGCCAGCCGCGCCCCCGGCGTGGCCACCCAGGTGAGCGGGTAGTGCGTGGCGTCCACACTCCGCACGCCGACGATGCCGTGCTCCTGCTCCAGGTCGGTGAAGGTGTCGTCGTCGAGGAAGTTCTGCAGGACGTACAGGCTGTCGAAGAGCTGGTCACGGCCGGCCGCGCGCTGGATGTCGCCCAGGCCGAGGTACTCGTGCGGCATCATCTCCACGCGGTCGGCCTGCACCCGCAGCATGACCTCCAGCGCGGGCTCGCCCGGAGCCAGCCGGACATGGACCGGAACGGTGTTGAGGAAGACCCCGATCACCGAGTCGATGCCGTCCAGCTCGGTCGGCCGTCCGGCGACGGTCGTCCCGAACACGGCCTCCTGGCGGCCGGAGGCATGACTGAGCACCATGGCCAGCGCCGTACTGAGCAGCGCGTTGAGCGTCACCCCGCCCCGGCGCGCCCGGTCGGTGACGCGCCCGGTCTGCTCCCGGGTCAACCGGAACGACAGGCTGGTGGCCAGCACCGGCGCGGTCCCTGCGGCCGCTGGGAACAGGATGGTCGGCTCCTCGACCCCGGCCAGCGCCCGCGCCCACGCCCGCGCGGACGCGTCCGTGTCCTGCCGCCCCAGCCAGGCAAGGTAGTCGATGAACGTCGCCGTCTGTTCGGTTGGCGGCAGGGCGGGGTGGTCGGTGGACATCGCCGTCTCCCCTCCCTGTCGCGGGGCGGGGTAGTCGATGGACGTCGCCGTCTGCTCGGCGGTCTCCGGGGTCGGGCGGTTGTCGCGGGCGAGGGCGTACTGGCCGAACAGCTCGCGCAGCACCAGCTCCCGCGACCATCCATCCCACAGCAGCAGGTGGTACGTGAGCAGCAGCCGGTCGCGCCCGCCGGGCAGCCGGACCACGGTCAGGCGACACAGCGGCGGCCGGGCCAGGTCGAACGGCCGCCGACGATCCTCCTCCATCAGCGCCCGGAGCCGGCCATCGTCGACCGCTCCCGAGCCGTTGTCGACTGCTCCCAAGCCGTCGTCGGCCGCTCCCGAGTCGCCGTAAACGACGTCCGAGTCGCCGTCGGCCACGTCCGGGTCGTCGTCGGCCACGTCCGACAGGTCAACCACGCCGACCGAGCTGTCCAGCGCGGTCCCGACCAGGGCGACGGGCCGGGTCGTGCCTTCGGCGGTGAAGCCGAGCCGCATGGCCGCGTGCCGGTCGAGCACAGTGGCGTAGGCGCGGCGGAGGGCCGCGACGTCGAGCCGCCCGGCGAAGTCGAACGCGTTCTGCGCCACGTACACGTCGGCGTCACCCGCGTAGCCCGCCTGGAAGTACAGGCCCTCTTGGAGTGGCGACAGGGGCCAGATGTCCTGTACGTCGACCGGGGCTGCGGCGACCACCCGATCAATCTCATCGGGGGTGAGGGCGGGGTGGGTGACCAGGGTGGGCCGGGCGGTCCCACCGGGCTCGGACGACCCAGGGCCGGAGGACGCGGAGCCGGGTGGGGTCGAACCAGGGGAGGCGGAACCGGAGGATGCGGTGGCCAGCTCGCGGGCGGCCGTCACCCAGCCGTCGGCGAGCGTGTCCACGTCGGCCGCGGCGAGCCCGCCGTCCGCGTAGGTGAACACGGCGTGCAGCTCTGGCCCTGCCGCCGTGTCGTGGCAGGCGACGTTGATCTCCAGCAGGTACGGGGTGCCCAGGTCGGGGTCCGGGTGTACGCGCAGCGCCGTCGCCTCGGGTGCGGAGTCCCAGTCGCCGGATCCTCCGGTGGGGAATCGACCGAGGTAGTTGAAGAGCAACTGGGGTGTTCCCAGCCGGGCGAGCGCAGGCGCGGTGCGCGCGTTGCAGTAACGCAACTGCCCGTACCCCAGGCCCCGGTCCGGGGCGGCTCGCAGCGCGTGGCCCACGTCGCCGAGTACGTCTCGGGGGCCACCGGTAACGGCGGGCAGGCGTACAGGGGCGATGGCGGTGAACCACCCCACGGTCCTGGACAGGTCGTCTTCGTCGGAGATCTGCTCACGCCCGTGCCGCTCCAGGTCGATCACCAGCGGCGCCCCGGGCTCGCCGCCACACGCCACACGCCAGCGCGACACGGCGAGGTGCAGCGCGGCAACGAGCACAGCGGTCACATCGGCGACGGGGGCGGCCGACGCGGTGGCCAGCAGCGGTGCGGTCACCTCGGGGGGCAGGCGCACGACGTGGTCTCGGGTTTGGCCTGCTGTCAGGCCGATGGCCGGGGTTGACGGGTCGAGTTCGCCCCCCGGTGCCAGGGTCGTCGTCCAGTGCTCGAACTCGGCGAGCCGGGCCGCCTGGGTGGCGTTCTCGGTAATGGACCGCGCGAAGGCTCGCAGGGACGTGCCGACCGGTTCGAGCCGGACGCGGCGCCCGGTGCTCACGGCGTCCCAGCCCTGTCGCAGGTCGTCGGTCAGGATCCGCCACGAGACCCCGTCGACTACCAGGTGGTGCGCGACGAGCAGCAGCCTGCCCTGCTGCTCGGGCCCCCGATCGAACCACACCGCCCGCAGTACGTGACCGCCGTCGGGGTCCAGCCGATCGGCGGCGGCGTCGGACTGGACGGCGACCAGAGCGCGCAGGGCGTCGTCGTCGAGACCCACCGCGTCGACCAAGGTCACGGCGGGATCGGAGGCATCGGCAGGTTCCGAGGCACCAGTGAGATCGGAGCCACTGGCCGAACCGGAAACACCAGCCGGACCGGAGACGCCAACCGGACCGGGGATGCCACCGGGACCGGGAATGCCAGCGGCGCCGGAGACACCAGCGGGACCGGGAATGTCGGCGGCGCCGGGGATGTCGGTGGCCGGGCGGACCTCCAGGGACCACAGCAGTGGAGACGGCCGATGCAGCCGCAACCGGAGCGCGTCGTGACGCCTGACGAGCGCGTGGATCAGCGCGACGATCTGCTCGTGGGTCGCGCCCGGTGGGGTGAACAGCAGCTCGGACTGGTTCAGCCGGGAGATCCGCCCGCCCAACTCGGCCAGCCGATGCACGATCGGCATCAGCATGACCTCGCCCACCCCATCGGACACGACCTCGTCCGGCTCCCAGCCAGGGCCGGACGCGAGCCCGTCCGGCGCCCGGCCGGGGCCGGTGTCCGCGCCACCGTGGCCGACCGCCCCAGCAAGCGCGCCCCGCACACCATGGCCGACCGCACCACGCTCACCGTGGCCGATCCCCCCGGCAACCACACCCTGAGCACCATGGCCGATCGCCTCAGCGAGCGCGGCCGGAGTGCGGTGGACGAACACGTCACGGGGGGACAGCCGCAATGACCGGCGCCGAGCCAGGTTGACCAGCTGGATCGCGATGATGCTGTCACCCCCGAGCACGAAGAAGTCGTCGTCGGGGCCCACACCGTCCAGCCGCAGAACCTCCGCGTACAGCGCCCGCAACACCGCCACAGGCGACCCCCCAGCGTCGCCAACGACGGCGGCCCGGGCGGGTGAACGGGCGGGCAGGGCCGTGCGGTCGAGCTTGCCGTTCACCGTGAGTGGCAGCGCGTCGAGTGGGACGAACGCCGACGGGATCATGTAGCCGGGCAACCTCTCAGCCAGGTGGGCGTGGGCCTCGGCGGCACCGAGACGCGCCCCGTTCCGCACGACCAGGTACGCCACCAGCCGCCGCTGTCCCGGCTCGTCCTCCCGCACGGTGACGGCGGCGTTCACGACTCCGTCCAGCGTGCGCAGCGCGGACTCGATCTCGCCGGGTTCGATGCGGTATCCCCGTACCTTGACCTGCTGGTCGGAGCGGCCCACGTAGACCAGATCGCCGTCGGGAGTCCACCGCGCGAGGTCGCCGCTGCGGTAGAGGCGGGTGCCGCCAGTGTGCGCCACGAAGCGCTCGGCGGTCAGGCCCGGGCGATCGAGGTAGCCGCGAGCGAGCTGATCGCCCGCGACATAGATCTCGCCGGTGACCCCCGGCGGGACCGGCTCGAGACGGTCGTCGAGCAGGTGTACGCCGAGACCGGGCAGCGGCCCGCCGACGACGCTGTCACCGCTCGCGCCTTCAGCGTCGGCCGAGGTCAGCGCACGGAACGACACGTGCACACAGGTCTCGGTGATCCCGTACATGTTCACCAGGCGCGGCGCTCCGTCCGCGTGACCCTGATACCAGGGCGCCAGACGCGCGAGGTCCAGCGCCTCGCCGCCGAACACCACGTACCGCAGCGCGAGCTCGCCCGGCCGCTCCCGTTCGGCCTCCATCAGCGGGTAGAACGCGGACGGCGTCTGGTTCAGTACGGTCACGTGCTCGCGTTCCAGCAGCGCCAGGAAGCGGCGCGGGTCGCGGGCCACGTCGCGGTCGACGACGACCAGGCGACCGCCGTGCAGCAGCGCGCCCCAGAGCTCCCACACCGAGAAGTCGAACGCGTACGAGTGGAACATGGTCCACACGTCAGAGGGACCGAAGTCGAACAGCTCCCCAGCCGCCGCGAACAGCGACAGCACGTTGCGATGGGTCACCGCCACACCCTTGGGCAGGCCCGTCGAACCCGAGGTGTAGATGACGTACGCCGCGTTGTCAGCCGCCGCCGACGGGACCAGGGGCGGCGGGGCAGAGGCGTGGTCCGCGAGGAGGCGCGGATCGTCCAGCAGCATGACCGGCACCGTGACGGGGGGCAGCGAGTCCAGCGTCGCGGTGTCGGTCAGCAGGCATACGGGGGCCGAGTCGGCGAGGATGTGGCTCAGTCGTCCGGCCGGGGCGCTGATGTCCAGCGGTACGTAGCAGCCGCCCGCCTTCACGACCGCGAGCAGGGCGACGACGAGGTCCGCCGAGCGGGGCAGCGCGACGGCGACCCGCGACTCCGGCCGGACGCCCCCGGCGGCCAGCGCGCGGGCCAGCCGGTTGGCGGCCGCGTCCAGCTCGGTGTGCGTGAGCATTGTGTCGCCCGAGGTGACGGCTATGGAGCCCGGCCGGACGGGTGCGGCGGCGTACGCGTCGGCGAGCGTCAAGCCGCCCGCCACCAGCACGTCCAGCCGCGAGACCGGCGTGCTCGGCGCGGTGGCCAGCTGGTCGAGGACACGTCCCACCTGGTCGAGCAGCCGACGGGCCGCCCGTTCCCCGACCAGCTCGACGTCGTACTTGATCTCCAGCGTCAGCCGCTCCCCAGGAAAGGCCACCAGAGAGACCGGATAGTGCGGCGCATCAGTGCCGGTGAACCCCAGCACGCTCAGCCCATCCCCCGCACCGGCCCGCACGGCGGGGAAGTTCTCCACCACCACCATCGTGTCGAAGAACTCCCGGACCCCCGCCACGGCGGCGAGCTCCCCGAGCCCCACCTGCTGAACGTCCAGCAGATCCGTCTGCTGCTCCTGCAGCCGGGCGAGCACCTGCCGCAGGGTGTCGCCGGGACTCCAGGACATCGGCACCGGAACGGTGTTGATCAGGAGGCCGACGATCGACTCGACGCCGGGCAGCTCTCCGCCCCGCCCCGACACCGTGGAGCCGAACACCACCCGCTCCCGCCCGAGCAGCCTGCCGAGCAGCAGACCCCAGGCGCCATGCACGAACGTACTGAGGGTCACCCCCTGCTCGCGGGCGGCCTCGACGAGGGCGCCCGTGCGCTCGGCGGGCAGCGCGACATGGACGCTGTCGTGCCGCGACACCTTCTGTCCCTGGACGGCCTGCCCCTGGACGGCCTCCCCCTGCGCGGCCTCCCCCTGCGCGGCGCCGACCAGGCGGGTGGCGGAGTCGATGCCGGACAGCGCGCGGGCCCACACCTCGCGGGCCCGTACGCGGTCCAGGGCGGCCATCGCCTCGACATGGTCGCGGAACGTCACCGCCGGGGCGGGCAGGTCGTACCCGCTTCCGGACCGGCCGCGCTCGTAGGACTCCAGCAGGTCGCCGAACACCAGCGGGTACGACCAGCCATCGGCGAGGATGTGGTGCATGGTCTCCACGAGCCGATGTTCGGTGGGACCGAGCGAGACCAGCGCGTAGCGGAGCAGGGGCGCGGCCGACAGGTCGAAGGGCTCGGCCAGCTCGGCGGCCGTGACCTCGGCCAGCCGCTCGCTCGCCGCCGCCGCGTCCAGACCGGTCAGGTCCACCTCGCGCCACGGCACCTCCACGGCACCGGCGATCACCTGGACCACCCGGCCGTCGGCCATCTCCTGGAAGCAGGCGCGCAGGGCGTCGTGCCGCTGGACCACCGCTTCCACGGCGCGGCGCAACGCCGCCCGGTCGACCGGGCCGGACAGCTCGGCCACCTGCTGCACGATGTACGTGTCGGTCTGGTCCTCGGCGAAGGACGCGTGGAAGTACATGCCCTCCTGCAACGGCAGCAGCGGCAGAATGTCCCGCACGCCGTCCGGCGCGAGCCGGTCCACGTCGCCCTGGGTCAGCTCGACCAGCGGGAAGTCGGAGGGAGTACGCCCGGCGAGCTCGGCGCACCGGGTCAGGGCGGTCAGCGCGGCCATCCACAGCTCCGCCAGCTCGCCCACCTCAGCGGCCGTCATGACGCCGGACGGCCAGGACAGCGTGGCCGAGAACACCGTGCCCGCCCATCCGTCCTGAGCCAGCGCGTTGATCTCCAGTCCCATCGCGGGATTGCTCGGGTGGACACCTTCGCGCAGCGCGCCGGCCGCCGCCCAGTCCCCGCCCTCGTCGGCGGCGAACCGTCCCAGGTAGTTGAACAGGATCTGCGGTGGCTCGCCCCGAAGGTCCACCTCGCCGTCCAGATAGCGCAGGATCCCGTAGCCCAGGCCCTGCCGGGGTACGGCGCGGAGCTGCTCCTTGACCCGCTTCGCCGCCGCCGCCAGGGCGGGCCCCGCCTCAGTGACCTCCGCCCAGCTCAGCGGTCCCGGGTCGAGGCGTACGGGGTAGATGGCGGTGAACCAGCCGACCGTACGGGACAGGTCCACGCCGTCGAGGGCGTCGCGGCCGTGGCTCTCCAAGCTGAGGACCACGGCGCTCTCACCACCCCGCCACTCGGCGAGTGCGGCGGCGAAGCCGGTCAGCAGGACGTCGTTGACGCCGCCGTGCATCGCGGCGGGCACGGCCGACAGCAGGGCGGCGCTCACCTCGCCGGGCAGCGAGACCGTCAGCGACTCCACGGTGGCGGCCGTGTCGGTCGCGGGGTCGAGCGGGCGCGTACCCAGCCGGGGGTCCTCGGTGGCGAGGACGGCCCGCCAGTGGTCGAGCTCGTCGCGGAACGTACCCCGCGCGCTCGCCTCCTCGACCAGCTTCGACCAGGTACGGAAGGAGGTCGGCACCTCGTCGGGCACGGGCTCGCGGCCCGCCCGTACCTCCGCCCAGGCCCGCGCGAGGTCGTCGGCGAGCACCCGCCAGGAGACACCGTCGATCACCAGGTGATGGATGACCAGCAGCAGGCGACCCGGCTCCGACTCCGGCTCGGAGGCGATCCAGACTGCCCGCAACATGATCCCGCGATCCGGGTCGAGCAGGTCGGCGGCCTGCCGGGTGGCCTCCTCCACGTCCCCTGGGACGGACAGGGTGAGCGCGTCCGCCGCACTGAATGCCTCAGGTGGCGGCACCGACAGCACCCATTCGGCGTCGCCATGGCGGTCGAGCCGGGCCCGCAGCAGGCCGTGCCGTTCGCCGATGGCCTGGAGCACGCGTTCCAGCTGCGCGCGGGTCATCTCCGACGGGGTGCGGTAGACCATCGACTGGTAGAAGTGCTCCAGCGGCGTCTGCGCCCGCATGGTCTCGACGAGCATCGGGGTGAGCGCGACCGTACCTTCGCCGTTGTCCCGTGGCCCGACGCCCGGAGCGGCCTGGGGCGCGGCCGCGGCGAGCGCCCGTACGGTGCGGCGGCGGAAGACGTCGCGCGGAGTGAGGTGCACGCCCGCCTTGCGCGCGCGGCCGGTCACGGCGATCGAGGAGATGCTGTCGCCGCCGAGGGCGAAGAAGTCGTCGTCGATGCCGACCTCCGGCAGGCCGAGCACCTCGGCGTAGATGCCGCACAGGGTTCGCTCGCGGTCGTCGCGTGGCCGGTCGCCGCCGCTGACGGGCGCTATGGGCTCGGGCAGGGCGGCGACGTCGAGCTTGCCGTTGACGGTCAGCGGCAGCTCGCCGACGACGCCGTACAGCGCGGGGACCATATAGCCGGGCAGCCGCTCGGCCAACGCGGCCCGCAAGTCCGCGACTAAGGCGGCCCCCTCGGACCCCTCCGCCGGCACCACATACGCGACCAGCTTCTTCAGGCCGGTCACCGCCGAGTCGGTACGGGCGATGACCGCGGCCTGCCGGACCTGGGGCAGCGCGGCCAGCGCCGACTCCACCTCGCCGAGCTCGACCCGGTAGCCGCGGATCTTCACCTGGTCGTCGACCCGGCCGAGGAAGTCGAGGTTGCCGTCCGGGCGCTGCCGTACAAGATCCCCGGTCCGGTACATGCGCCCGCCCGGCACGAACGGATCCGCCACGAACCGCCCGGCGGTCAGACCCGGCGCGTGCAGGTAGCCGTGTGCGAGCCCGGCGCCCGTCACGTAGAGCTCGCCGAGCACACCGGGGTGGACCGGGCGCAGCCAGGCGTCCAGCACGTACGCGCGGGTGTTCCAGATGGGCCGGCCCACGGTCGGGGTGGCGCTGTCGCGCGTGCCCGCGCCCAGGGTGTTGATCGTGTACTCGGTCGGGCCGTACAGGTTGTAGCCTTCGGCGCCGTCCGGCTCGCTCAACCTGTCCCAGACGGCTTCGCTTACCGCCTCGCCGCCCAGCAGCACCAGGCGGGGCGGGTGCCCGTCCCGGTCGAGCAGCCCCTCCTCGAACAGGTGGTGGGCGTACGTGGGGGTCACGTTGATCACGTCGATGCGGTTCGCGCGGCAGTAGGCGGTCAGCGCGGCGGCGTCCCGGCGCAGCTCTTCGTCGCAGATGTGCACCTCGTGGCCCTCGACGAGCCACAGCAGTTCCTCCCACGACATGTCGAAGGAGAACGACACCGTGTGCGCGATGCGCAGCCGCTCCCGCCCGGCGCTCCGCGCGCGGGCGACGGCCGGGTCGAAGATCTCGGCCCGGTGGTTGAGCTGCATGTTGGTCAGGCCCCGGTACGGAGTGACCACGCCCTTGGGCCGGCCGGTGGAGCCGGAGGTGTAGATGACGTACGCCGGATGCTCCAGCCTGCCCGGAACCGTACCGGCGAACGCCCCCAGTTCGGCGTCGCTCAGCGGGGGTGCGGGCAGTGTGGCCGGTTCGCCATCGAGCACCAGGCAGTCCCCGCCCAGCCGCCGCTGCCGCTCGGCCAGCGGTGCGCTCGCGTCGGCGCACACCAGCAGCACCGGCCGCGCGTCGTCGAGCATCTCGGCGAGCCGGTTCACCGGGTGATCGAGGTCGAGCGGGAGATAGGCGGCGCCCGTACGCAGGACGGCGAACAGCGCGACCACCATCTCGACGCCGCGCGGCAGCCCCAGCGCCACGATCCGGCCCGGTCCGGCGCCCTTGGCCAGCAGCAGCCGGGCGCAGCGGTTGATCCGGCCGTCCAGCTCGGCGTAGGTCAGCGACAGCTCCCCGAACACCAGGGCGACACCATCCGGGCAACTCGCGGCCCGCTCGGCGAGCAGGTCGGCGATGGTCGCCTCGCCGATCGGATGCTCCGTGGCCGCCCACTGCCCGGCCAGCTCGGCGCGCTCCTCGTCGAGCAGCGGGTCCAGCGCGCCCGCCTGGACCGACAGGCCGTCGGCGAGCGACTCCAGCAGCCGCCTGAAGCGCCGGACCAGCCGCCGCGCGTCCGCCTCCGTCACCGCGTCGGGCCGGTATTCGAGCTTGATCCGCAGGTTGGCGCCGGGGGTCAGCACCCAGGTGTAGGGGTAGTGGGTGGTGTCGACGTACTCCACTCCGACGATGCCCTGCTCGCGTTCCAGGTCGGTGAAGGTGGTGTCGGACAGGAAGTTCTGCAGGACGTACAGGGTGTCGAAGAGCTGTTCCTGACCGGCGGCGCGCTGGATGTCGCCGAGCCCGAGGTATTCGTGCGGCGCCAGCCGGATGCGGTCCTCCTGGGCCCGGCGCGCCAGCTCGATCACCGTCAGGTCGGGCGAGGCCGTCACCCGGGCCGGGACGGTGTTGAGGAACAGGCCGATCACGTTCTCGATCCCGGCCAGCCCCGCGGGGCGTCCCGCGACCGTCGTGCCGAACACGACGTCGGTGCGCCCGGTCTCGTACCCGAGGAGGAGGCCGAGCGCGGCGGTCAGCAGCGAGTTGAGCGTGACGCCGCCGCGCCGGGCCTGCTCCCCCAGCCGGGTCGTCACCTCGGCCGGGAGCGCGGCCAGGACGCGTTCGGACGGGATCGGCTCCCGGCCGACCGCCTCCGGGACCAGGATGGTCGGCCCGGAGACGTCGGCGAGCGCGGCGGCCCAGGCGGCGGTGGAGGCGTCGCGGTCACGGGCGGCGATCCAGGCGAGGTGGTCGGTGAACGCCGCCTGGGCGGGCGGCAACGCGCCGCGCTCGCCTCGGGACTCGTACAGCGCGAACAGCTCACGCAGCACCAGCTCGCGCGACCAGCCGTCCCAGAGCAGGAAGTGGGCGGTCAGCAGCAACCGGTCGCGGCCGCCGGGAAGGCGGATGACGGTCAGCCGGACCAGGGGCGGCCGACTGAGGTCGAACGGCTCCTCCCGGTCGGACCGCAGCAGCTCGGCGAGGGCGTCCGCCCGGTCCGTCGTGGAGTCGGTCGACGGGCCCGTCCCGGAACCAGGCGGCATGTCCGTCCCGGAGGCGGCAGACGGATCCGTTCTGGAACCGGTCGCCAGGTCCACGACCGCGACCTCGGCTGGGACCTCGGCGCCGATGTACTGCACGACACCGGGCACGCCGTCGCCGGTGAACCCGGCCCGCAGCGTGGGATGGCGCCGCAGCAGCGCCGCGAACGCCGTGGTCATGGCCTCGATGTCGAGCCGGTGGTCGAAGTCGAACACGTTCTGCGCGATGTAGGTGCCGGCGCCCTCGGAGTAGGCCGCCTGGTAGTAGACGCCCTCCTGAAGGGGCGAGACCGCCCAGATGTCGGCCACCGGAACCGGGCTGTTCGCCACGACGTGGTCGATCTCGGCCCGCGTCAGCGACACGGTCGTCAGCTCGGCCGGGTCCAGTTGAGCCCGGACCGGTTGGGCCGCCGGTTCGCCACCTGTCAGGTGCGCCTCAATGGCGGAGGGGGTGCGCAGGCGGAAGACGTCTTCTGCGGTCAGCTCGATCCCGTCGTTGACGAGCAGGCTGACGACGCGGATGGCGAGGATGCTGTCTCCCCCGGCGGCGAAGAAGTCGTCGTGGACACCGATGCCGTCGAGGCCGAGCACCGTACCGAAGTGCCGGCAGACCAGCGCCTCCCTGGCGGTGCGCGGCAGTCCGCCTCTGGCGATGGGCTCGGGGTCCGGCAGTGCCCGGCGGTCCCGCTTGCCGTTGGGCAGGGCCGGCAGGCGGTCCAGAACGGTCACGGTCGCGGGGACCAGGTAGGCGGGCAGCTCGGCACGCAGGGTCGCGCGAAGGGCGTTGGGGTCGAGCTCCTCGCCCGGGGCGGCCACCACGTACGCGTGCAGGGAACGCGTGCTTTCGCCGGTGGTGCGTACGGCGACCACGGCGTCGGCCACGCCTGGGCGGCGCATCAGGGCGGCCTCGAGTTCACCTGGTTCGACCCGATATCCGGTGATTTTCACCTGGTCATCGGCCCGGCCGAGGAACTCGACCCGGCCGTCGGCCGTCCACCGGCCGAGGTCGCCGGTGCGGTAGAGCCGGGCGCCGTCGGTGTACGGGTCGGCCACGAAGCGGGTGGCCGTCACGCCGCCCTGACCCAGGTACCCGAGAGCGAGCTGAACCCCGCCGACATAGATCTCCCCCACCGCACCGGGCGGAACGAGGTCGAGAGCGGCATCCAGCAGGTAGACCCGCGCCCCGGGCACGGGCCTGCCCAGCGTCACCGGCCCCGCCGGTTCGACCTCGCCCTGAAGTACGTCACCCGCCACCTCCGAAGACCCATAGGAGTTGACGATCCGGGCGTCGGGGGACGCCTGCCGGAGCGCGTTCACGCAGGCCCGATCGAGGGGTTCCCCGCTGCAGATCCAGCGGCTGAGCGCGCTGAGCCGCACCGGTTCGGTGTCCGCCAGCGCACCGGCCAGGCTGGGCACGGCGAGCAGCTGGGTCGCCCCGGACCGCTCGACGAGCCTGGCCAGCGCGGCGCCGTCGGTGGCCTCGGTGGCGTCGGCGATGACCGTCGTGGCCCCGGCGACCAGGCCGCCGAGCAGCTCCGTGGTGCCGTCGATGAAGCTCAGCGAGCTCTTCGCCACCCGGACGCCGGACCCCCACTCCTGAGCGGCCCAAAGCAGCCGGTTGGCGAGCGCCTCCTGCGTCCCGACGACCGCTTTCGGCCGACCCGTCGAGCCGGAGGTGTACACGACAGAAACGGCATCCCCCGGGCCGGCCGCCACGTCGGCGATGGGGTGCACGTCGGCGCTGGCGTAGGCGGCGGCTCGTACGGTGAGCGTCGGCAGGTCGTGCGGCGGCAGCGACCTGGCACTCGCCTCGTCGGTGAGCACGCACACCGGACGCGCGTCCCCGAGCATGAACTCGATCCGGGCCGCCGGATAGCCGGGATCGACCGGAAGGTAGGCGGCCCCGGCGCGCATGACGGCAAGAAGAGCCACGGCCATGTCCGCCGAGCGGCTCGTCGCCACCGCGACGACGTCGCCGCGCCGCACCCCCGCCCGGGTCAGCGTCCGGCCGACTCTCCGGGCGCGATCGTCCAGCTCGGCGTAGGTGAGCACGCGCTCCCCGCAGACGATGGCCGTACGCTCCGAGTGCTCGGCCACCTGCCGCGCGAACAGCCCCACCACCGTGCCGCCCACCCGAGCCGGGGCACCGGAGCCAACGGCCGTCAGCCGCTCGCGCTCCTCCTCGGTCACCAGGTCCAGCCGCTCGCAGGCCCGCTCGGGGTCGTCGGCGAGGGCGGTCAGCACCATCTCGTACTGGCGGGCCAGCCGGGCCGCGGCATCCGCCCCGACCACCCGCCGGTCGTGGGTCAGCGTGACGGCGATCCGCGCACCCGGCTTGGCCATCAGGGTCACCGGGTAGTGCGGCGCCTCGACGGTGTGCACCGCCGAGATCTGTACCTCGCCCGCCGGGGTGGGCTCGGCCGGGTAGTTCTCGATGACCACCAGCGTGTCGAACAGCTCCGGCACGCCCAGCCGCCGCTGCAGCCGGGCCAGCGAGACGTGCTCGTGCTCCACCACCTCACGCCGGTCGCGGGCGAAGCACCGTACCACGGTGGCGAGGGAGTCCCCGGGCACCCACCGTACCCGCGCCGGAACGGTGTTGATCAGCAGCCCGACCATGGAGTCGATGCCCGCGACGTCGGCCGCCCCGCGGCCGGACACGGTCGAGCCGAACATCACGTCGGACCGACCGGCCAACCGCCCGACGAGGATCCCCCAGGCGGCGGCGATGACGGCGCCGACCGTCAGCCCGTGCTCCCGCGCCCAGTCACGCACCCGGTCGCCGACGTCCGCGGGCAACTCCCACTCGACCCGCCCGAACCCACCGCCACCCTCGTCGGCGAGTCCGGTTTCTTGGGGAGCGCCCAGCACGTCGATGAGCCCTGCGGCTTGAGGCGTGCTCAGCGCGTCGGCGAGCCCTCCGGCTTGAGGGGTGCTCAGCGCGTCGGCGAGTCTGGTCGGCTCCCGCACGTCAGCCAGGACGTCCGCCCATGCCTCGGTCGCCACGTCAGGGTCCTGCGCGGCCAGCATCCGCAGGAATTCCCGGTACTGCGCGGGCGCGGGCAACGCCTCGGACCGTCCCTCGGCCTCGTAGAGCGCCAGCAGGTCGCGCAGGAGCAGCGGCACCGACCAGCCGTCGGCCAGGATGTGGTGCACGGTGTGGATCAGCACGTGCCGCCGTTCGCCGAGCCTGAGCAGCGCGTACCTCATGGACGGAGGCCGGCCCAGATCGAACGGCGTGGACCGCTCCGCCTCCGCGATGGCGGCCACCCGCGCTGCGACGTCCTCGGCACCAAGGCCCGCGAAGCCGTCCGCCCCTAAGGCTGCGACATCCGTGCCGGTGAGATCCTCCACCCGCCACGGCACCCGCGGACGGCCCGCGATCACGGACACGACCCGCCCGTCCCCGACAGTGCGGAAGGCCGCGCCCAGGTTGGGATACCGGTCGATCAGCCGGTCCGCCGCCAGCCGCAACCGGTCGCCGTCGAGCGGGCCGGTCAGCTCGATGGTCTGCTGGACGACGTACGGGTCGGCGGCGCGGGAGAAGGTGGCGTGGAAGTAGAGGCCGAGCTGCAGCGGAGACAGGGGAAGCACTTCCCGCAGTTCCGGTGCCGCGGCCTCGATGGCGGCCACGTCACCGGGTTCCAGGGTGAGGAGGGGAAAGTCCGAGGGGGTGTGCCCGGCGACCGTCTCGCTCGTGGCGATCCCGGTGAGCACCTCGGTCCATAGGTCGGCCAGCCCTCGCACTCGGCCGACATCGAGCACACCGCCGGGCCAGCTGAACCGCGTCTCCAGCACCGGCCCGTCGGCCGTGTCCACGGCGACCGAGTTGATCTCCAGTACGCGCGGCAGCGGCATGCGCGGGTCGCGCCGCTCGACCACGATCTCGGTGTCACCGACGGCCGTCCACGCCTCGGTGGACCCGGCCGCGAACCGCCCGAGGTAGTGGAACAGCACCTGCGGCGCCACCGCCAGGTCGGGACGGGGATCGTCGCCGAGATAACGCAGAGCGCCGTAACTCAGCCCGCGCCCAGGGACCGCGCGGAGCTGCTCCTTGACCGCCTTCACCGCGTCGCCGTAAGCGGCGTCGGCCGGGCCCGGATCGAGTACGGCCGGGAAGAGCGTGGTGAACCAGCCGAAGGTACGGGAGAGATCGACGTCCCCCACGGCGTCTTCCTCGCGCCCGTGCCCCTCCAGCTCCAGCAGCACCTCGGAACCGGCGTCCGGGCAGTGTCCGGCCCGCCACCGGCCCAGAGCGATCGCCGCCGCCGCGACCAGCACGTCGTGCACGCCACCGTGAACGGCCGCGGGCACCGCGCCGAGCAGCCGGGCGGCCACGGGTGAGGGGACCGTGACCGTCAGCGACTCCTCGGCGGCCACCACGTCACGGCGCGGGTCCAGGGGCCGCTCCCCCAGCGTCGGGTCCGGCGTGGCCGCGGCCCGCAGCCAGTACGCCTCGTCGGCGGCGAACGCGCCCGCGCGGGTACGTTCGCGCAGCAGGGTCGCCCACTGCCTGAATGAGGTGGGTACGCCGGGCAGCGACACCGCCTGCCCGTCACGTACCGCCGCCCAGGCGTGGCCGAGGTCCTCCAGGAGCACGCGGAGCGACACCCCGTCCACGATCACGTGATGGATCACCACCACGAGCCGGCCCTGCGCGTGCGGCCCGGCATCCAGCCACACCAGATCGACCATCCGGCCGCCGACCGGATCCAACCGCCGCGCCGCCGCCGTGATCTCGCTGTCCAAAACGGCCGCCACCTGCGCCGCGTTGCTGTCGGTCACGTCCACGCGGGTGATCAGTTGTCCCGCCCGGGGTGAGCCCACCGGCTGGACCGCCAGGGTCCAGGGGGAGGCGCCGTCGGTCCGTGCCCGCAGCAGGTCGTGGGCCGCGAGTACGGCGTCGACGACGCGTTCGAGCTGTTCGGCCGTCATGCCGGCGGGTGTGCGGACCGTCATCGACTGGATGAACCCGTCCATCGATGGGCCGGTGGCCTGGAGCCACTCGGTGATCGGGGTCGCGGGCACCTCCCCGACGGCACCGGTAGTGGGCCCTGAGGTCGAGGCGACCTCGGTCACCGTGACCGCCAGCGCGGCGGGAGTGGGATGGGCGAACAGGTCGCGCGCCCGCACCACGAGTCCGGCGCGCCGCGCCTGCCGGACGACGCCGATGGCGACGATGCTGTCACCGCCCAGCGCGAAGAAGTCCTCCTCGGCCCCCACCTCCTCGAGGCCGAGGACCCGCGCGAAGATCTCGCAGAGAACACGTTCCCGCTCAATCCGAGACTCGCCCACGTCGCGGCCCTGTCCGCCGGACTCTGGCAGAGCACGGCGACCCATCTCGGGCTCCGGATCCGGCAGAGCTCGGCGGTCCACCTTGCCGTTGGCGGTGACCGGGAAGTGGTCCAGGACGACGAAGGCGCTCGGCACCATGTACTCGGGCAGCCGGTCGGCGCACCAGCGCCGTAGTTCCGCCGCCGGAAGGTCGTCGTGGGAGGTCACGTACCCGATGAGGTGCCGTACGCCCGCCGCGTTCGTACCCACCGTGACGGCCGCCTGCCGGACCCCGGGGTAGGTGGCCAGCACGGCCTCCACTTCCTCCGGCTCCAGTCGCATGCCGCGGATCTTCACCTGGTTGTCCGCCCGCCCCACGAACTCCAGCGAGCCGTCGGCGTTCCAGCGCGCGAGGTCGCCGGTGCGGTACATCCGGGAACCGCCGTCGCCGAACGGGTTGGCCACGAACCGGGAGCCGGTCAGCGCGGGGGCGTTGATGTACCCGCGCCCGAGCAGGAACCCCGCCGCGTACAACTCCCCGACCGCACCCACGGGCAGCGGCTCCAGCCGGTCGTCGAGCACGTAGAGCTGTGTGTGCGGGTTGGGGCGGCCGATCGAGGTCGCGATGCGCTCGGCGGTGTCCCGGTAGATGACGTGCGAGACGCCGATGGTCGCCTCGGCCGGACCGTAGCCGTGGTACAGGGTGGTGGACAGCCGGCTCCGGAACCGGTCGAACAGCTCCGGCGTGAGCACCTCGCCGCCGCACCAGACGTGCTTGAGCCCGGACAGCAGCGAGGTCCCGTCGGCCATCTCCAGCAGGGTGTCGAGCATCGACGACACCAGATAGACGAACGTCACCCGCTCCCCCGCGATCAGATCCAGCAGGTATTGGGGGTCGCGTTCGCCGCCGGGCTCGGCGACGACCACATAACCGCCGGAGACGAGCGGCAGCAGGATCTCGTTGACCGAGATGTCGAACGACAGCGGCGCCTTGAACAGCGACGCGTCCCCTGGCCCGAACCCGAGGATCTCCTCGACCTGCCACAGCAGCCGGGTGCTGATCGCCTCGTGCCGGATCATCGCCCCCTTGGGGGTGCCCGTGGAGCCGGAGGTGAACATCACGTACGCGAGCCGTCCCCCGCTGATGGGCGGCAGCGGCGGCGGCTCGACGGGTTCGCCGCCGTAGCGCCAGGTGCCGAGGTCCACCTCTATGACGGAGTCACCGGTCTCCACGCCGGGGGCGGCGATGACCAGGCCCGCCCCGGCCTCGGCGCGTACCTTGGCTCGGCGTTCCGCGGGCCAGGACGGCTCGACCGGTACGAAAGCGCCGCCCGCGACCATGACCGCCAGCACGGCGACGACCAGCTCCGCGGAGCGGGGCGTGGACACCGCCACGACGTCCTCCGCCCCCAGGCCGCGACCGCGCAGGTGGTGCGCGAGCTGGAAGACGTGGGCACCCAGCTCGGCGTACGTCAGGCGGGCGCCGGGCGCCACCACCGCGAGGGCGTGGGGAGTGCGGTGTGCCTGTGCGGTGAACAGGTCGGCGACCGTGGTGATCGTCTCTGGAGTGGTCGCGTTGTTCCACCTGCGCAGTGCCTCAAGTCGCTCGCCTATGCCGTCCGGACGCCCTGGGTTCACGGTATTCGCCACGCCACTTAGGTTAGCCTAGCCTTACTTGATGAGGAAGTGGGTGTACGCGTCTCCCAGGCCCGCCACAGTTCGGCGTACCGGCCGCCGGCGGCGACCAGTTCGTGGTGCGGGCCCTCCTCGACGACCTTGCCGTGTTCGAGGACGACCACCCGGTCGGCCGACGCCGCCTGGGTGAGACGGTGGGCGACGATCAGGGTGGTACGTCCCCGGGTCGCCGCGGCGGCGGACGCCTCGATGTCGCGGGCGCCCAGGCTGCCCGCCTCCGCCGTGGCCTCGTCCAGGACGGCGATCGCGGGGGCCGCGAGTACCAGCCGCGCCAGAGCGAGTTGCTGGGCCTGGGCCGCCGTCAGCTCGTGCCCGCCCTCACCGACCACCGTGTCCAGGCCCTCCGGAAGGCTCCGCGCCCAGTCCAGCGCGCCTACGGTGTCCAGTGCCGCGGCGGCCTCGTCCGGCGAAACCCCCGGCCGGGCCAGGCGCAGGTCCTCGATCAGCGGCCCGGCGAAGACATGGGTCTCCTGGGTGACGATCGCCACCCGCTCCCGCAGTTCCGCCGGAGCCAGCTCCGCCAGCGGCACGCCGCCGACACGCGCCTCGCCGTGCCCGGCCCGCAGGATCCCGGCCGCGATGGCCGCGAGGGTGGACTTGCCCGCCCCCGTCGACCCCACCAGCGCCACCCGCGCACCCGCCGCGACCCGCACGCTCACGTCGTGGAGCACATCGACCTGGCCGTCATAGCTGAAGCGCACGCCGGACAACTCAAGCGAGCCGTCCGCGGGTAGGCGTGGCGCCCGATCCGAATGTTGGGGCGCCGGAGAGAGTTCGACCACGCCGACGAGCCGGGCCAGGCTCGCGCCCGCCGCCTGTACCTCGTCGAAGGTGAACAGCAGCATCGCGATCGGGTTGAACAGCCGATGGAAGAGGACCGCCGCGGCGGCACTCTCGCCGACCGTCACCGACCCCCCGCGCACCAGCAGGAACCCCGCCACCAGGATCGCGGCCAACCCGAAGAACTCCGCCCGGTTGACCCGACCGACGAAGCGCGTGAACAGCGTGAAGACCGAGACCGAGATGTCGCGGGCCCGCCCGGAGGCGATCCCGATGTCGTGCAGCCGCGCCTGCTCCAGACGGTAGGCGTGCACCGTGCGTACACCCTGCATGTTCTCGACCAGCAGCTGCGACGAGTCCGCCACCGCCTGCCGCTCCCGGGCGTACTGGGGCGCCGCACGCGGCAGGTACCACCGCAGCGCCACCGCGTACAACGGCACCGCCACCGCGCCGGCCAGCCCGAGCCGCCAGTCGATCCCGGCCATCGCGGCGACGCTCAGGACACCCAGCAGGAACGCCGAGATCATCGTGGGAATCACGTCGGAGGCCGCCTTGCCGATCGCGGCCGCGTCGCTGCCCACCCGCGAGAGCAGATCGCCCTTCCCGGTCCGTTCGAGCGTCGTGGCCGGCAGAGTCAGCGCCCTGGCCACGGTCGCCTCCCGCAGCACCGCGAGAATCTGCCCGCACAACCGGCCGATCAGGTACGTCGCCAGGCCGGTGGCCAGCCCGCCGACCACGGCCGCGACGATGATCACGATCGTGATGGGCACGATCGCGGAGGCTGGGGCGTGCTCCCGCACCCGGTCCACGAGAGCGCCCAGCGCGTACGCCGGCACCACGGAGGCGACCGCCCCCAGCAGGCCCACCAGCAGCGCGAAGGTGAGACTCGGCCACCTGGCGCGCAGTTCGCGCCACAGCCACGCCCAGGTGAGGCGCGCGCCGGCGACCGGGAGCAGCTCGCGATCTCGTCCGGCGTCCGTCCCGTCGCCGCCTGATCCAGTCACGTCAGCACCGGCCTCGTCTGCTCGGGTCATCTCAATACCGCCCGGTTGTAGTCGCTGTCGGTCGCGGCCAGCTCGGCGTGGCTCCCCTCGGCGACCACCCGGCCGCCGTCGATGACGACGACCCGGTCCGTCGCGGCCAGCATCGCGGGACTGCTCGTGACCACGACGGTGGTGAACGGCCCTGCCTCGCCGCGCGGGTGCCACGGAGCCTGTACGCCCTGTTCGGGGGCCTGCCCTGGGTCCTGCGCGTGCCGCAGCGCTCGTACGCCCTGGGCGATCGCGTGTTCGGTGACGGCGTCCACGGCCGTCGTCGGGTCATGCAGCACAAGGATCGGCGGGCGGGCCAGCAGCGCCCGGGCGAGCGCGACCCGCTGCCGCTGCCCACCCGACAGACTGGCACCCCGCTCGGTGACCAGGTGCTCCAGACCGTCGGGATGGGCGGAGAGCACCTGCTCGGCAGCCGAGGCAGCCAGGACCTCAGCCAACAGAGCCGGACCGGCCGAGCCCGCCGCCAGTGCGCCGACGGTGAGGTTGTCGCGGATTGTGCCGGTGAACAGGTCCGTCTGATGGGGTTCCACCAGCATCGTCCGGCGGGCGTGCGCCAGCCGTATCCGGGCCAGTTCCCGACCGCCGACCAGGACCCGGCCGTCGTACTCCTCCGGCGCCACCCGCCCCGAGAGGACCTTGACCAGCGCCTCCCCGTCGGCGGAGCGGTGTGCCGCCACGCCCACGAACTCGCCGGGACGCACAAGGAGGTCCACCCCGTCGAGGGTGCCGTATCTGAGGGCGCGCACCTCCAGACCGGGCGCTCCGTTGCCGGACGCCCTGTCGCCGGACGCCCCGTGGTCGAGTGGCTCGGTGCCGTCGGGTACCAGTGGGGCCGCGTTCAGGATGACGGCCACGCGCTCGGCCGACGCTCGCGCCTCCGCCACCCAGCTCGGGACGATGGCGAGCAGCCCGATCGGCTCCATCAGGAACTGGGCGAGCCCGATCACGGTGATCAGCTCCCCGGCGCTGATCCGCCCGGTCAGCGCGAACCACCCGGCCAGGATCGCGATGCCGCAGGCCAGCAGCGCGCCGCAGGTCGTCGAGGCGGCCACGTACACGCCCTGCGTGCGGGCCGCCCGCACGACGGCTCGCAGGGAACGCCCGCTGACCTCCCGGTACCGTTGGGCGGCCGCCTCCTCGGCGCCGAGGCCGCGCAGCGGACGCAGTCCGCTGACCAGGTCGGTCGCCAGTGATGTGGCCTCCGCCGCGCGTTCCTGCTGCTCGGTCACCCGCTTGGTGATCAGCGGCGTGCCCGCCTGCAGCGCGAGGAGCACCACGGGCGTCCCGACGAGGACGGCCAGCCCGAGCCGCCAGTCGATCACGAGCAGCGCGACGGCGCTCACCACGGTCGCCGTCACTGCGCCGGCGACGCGCGGCACGTAGTCCAGCAGGTACGAGGCGTTGTCGGTGTCGGTGGTCGAGACGGTGAGCAGGTCGCCGGCGCGCCGGTCGGTACGGATGCCGCGCGGATGCATGATCTTCTCCGCCACCTCGACCCGGAGGGTGTGGGCCTCCACCGCGATGGCGAGCATGAGCTGCCGGGCGCCGAACCGGTACACCGTCGTCAGCACGACGAACAGCACCGCCAGGGCCGCCACCCAGAGCACGAGGGCGCCACCGTCGCCGGGGCCGATGGCCCGGTCGACGATGACCCCGATGAAAATCGGTACGAGTGACTCGCACACCTGGTGGAGGCTGATGAGAGCGGTTCCCAGGCCCAGCCGCCGCCGGTTGCGGGTCACCGTACGCAGGAGAACGCGCCACCCCGTCCGGGGCCGCGCCGTGGCTGACGCGTTCAGCTGTCGTTCACCTGGGCCGACGCGCGGGCCATGCTCTCACGCAGGCTCTTGGGACGCAGGTCCGTCCAGTTCGCGTCGACGTAGTCGAGGCACTCCTGCCGCTTGCTCTGGCCGCCTTCGCCGAAGACGATTCGCCAGCCGCCGGGCACCTCCTTGAAGGTGGGCCACAGGGAGTGCTGTTCCTCGTCGTTCACCAGGACGTAGAAGGTGCCGTTCTCGTCGTCGAAGGGGTTGTCGGACACTGTGCCTCCTCGGCATCGGGGTGGATGGATGGGAGCGCGGGATGACCAGCGGCGTGTGCGTCTACGGGTCGCCCCGCGCCACGGCGACGATGGCTCTCCTCATCGGCTGCGCGCCTGCCTGGCCAGCAGCCAGGCGAAGTAGACGCCGCCCAGCGACACCGTGACGATGCCGACCGGCAGCTGGGTGGGGGCGAAGGCCCGCTGGGCGAGCCAGTCGCTCGTGGCCAGCAGCAGCGCGCCCGTGACCGCGGACGGCATCAGCGCGATGCCGGCCGTACGCGTCAATAGGCGGGCCAGCTGCGGGACGGCGAGCGCGACGAACGAGATCGGCCCGGCGGCGGCCGTCGCCACCGCCGTCAGCGCGACCCCGATGACGAGGTACGCCAGGCGCGACCGCTCCGTCCGTACGCCGAGTGCCGCGGCGGCGTCGTCCCCCATGGCCAGCAGGGACAGGCGCGGCCCGAGGGCCACCAGGAGCGCGGTCGGCAGCGCGACCGAGACGGCCACGGGCAGGACCTGGTCCCAGGTCAGGGTGTTCAGGCTGCCCTGTCCCCAGATCGCGGCGGCGACGGCGGTCTGCAGGTTCACCTTGATGACGAACCACTGGTTGGCCGCGCCGAGGATCGCGCTGACCGCGATCCCCACGATGATCAGCCGGAACCCTTGGACGCCCTTCCGGTAGGCCAGCAGGTAGACCACGGCGGCGGCGAGCAGGCCGCCCGCCAGCGCGCCCGCGGCCGTCTGGTAGTAGTCGCGGCCGACGAACATCATCGTGACCAGCACTCCGGTGTAGGCGCCGGTGTTGAAGCCGATCACGTCGGGGCTGCCCAGGGGATTGCGCATCAACGACTGGAACACGGCACCGCTCAGCCCCAGGGCCATCCCGATGAGCAGGGACAGCAGTACTCGTGGCAGCCGCCATTCCATGATCACCAGCCGGGTGGGACCTGGCTCGCCGCCGAGCAGGACGCGGACCACCTCCCCGACGGGCACCTCGAACTCGCCGGTGCCGAGGGCTAACACGCCCACCGCGAGGGCCGCCAGACCCAGCACGCCGCAGATGACCGCCGTCCGCACCCCGAACCGCAGCGACACCGACGCCCCACGCACGACCACGACCCGCCGGCCGAAGTCCAGACCAGATCCCGAGTCCAGGCCGGAACCCGTCGGGCCGGTCACTGGCCGCTCACCGTTCTGCGGCGGATCAGCCAGATCAGCACCGGCCCGCCCACGAACGCCGTCACGATCCCCACCTGCAGCTCCGCCGGCCGGATGACCACCCGGCCGACGACGTCGGCGGCGAGCATGAGAACCGGCGCGCACACCATCGTGTACGCGAAGATCCACCGCTGGTCCGGGCCGACGATCCAGCGGACGGCGTGCGGCACCATCAGGCCCACGAACCCGATCGGGCCCACGGCCGCGGTGGCCGCGCCGGCCAGCAGGGTCACCGCGACCATGGACAGCGCCCGCGCCCGCGCGATGTTCGTGCCCAGGGACCGGGCGAGATCGTCCCCGAGCGCGATGGCGTTGAGGGAACGCGCGACGGCCAGTGCCAGGACCAGCCCCGCCGCGACGAACGGCGCCACGGCCCCCGCGATCGACAGCGGCCTGCCCGCCAGCGTGCCTACGTCCCAGAACCGCAGGTAGTCGAACGCCCGCGGCTTCAGCAGCCGGATCCCGCCCGAGACGCCCTCCATGACCGCGCCGAGCGCCACACCGGCGAGCGTCAGCTGGATCGGCGTCGCGCCCCTGCTGCCCGCCGAGCCCAGCGCGTACACCAGGACCATCGCGACGGCGCTGCCGAGGAAGGCGAACCACACGTACGACCAGATCCCGGTGAGCCCCAGCACCCCGATCGCGAAGACCACGAACAGGCCCGCGCCCGCGTTGACGCCGAGGATCTGGGTGTCGGCCAGCGGGTTGCGGGTCACGGCTTGGAGGAGCGCGCCCGCGATGCCCAGCGCCGCGCCGACGAGCAGGCCCAGCGCGGTCCGGGGGACGCGCAGCTCGCGTACGAGCACCTGGTCGTCGCTGTTGGTGAAGTGGGCGAAGGCGTTCCAGACCGTGTCCGGGGCGATGTTCTTGGTGCCGATGACGATGCTCAGGACGCAGGCGACGGCCAGCAGCACCACGCACATCGCCAGCCAGGCGCTGCGGCCCGCGTTCGTCGCGGCGACGCCGCCGGTCGGCTGCCGCTCCGTCCGCTTGGGCGAAGTCGGCGAGTGTGGGCGCAGGGATACCACTAGCTCGTGGCTCGCGCGCGGTTGGCGAGCAGCGAGTCGCGGATCTCGCCGGCGCGTACGGCCGTGGTGGACAGCAGGGTTGAGGTGATGCCGTGCGTGTGCTCGCTGGCCCCCTGTACGTAGATGCCGGCCGACACGTGCCAGGGCACCTCGACGCGGTAGTCGCGGCCGATCCGGACCTCGTCCTCCTCGTCGCGCAGGCAGAGCTTGGCCGTCTCGCCGAGCACGGCGCCGATGTCCTGGGGGCGGTAGCCGGTGGCGTGCACGAGGATGTCCGTGGCCAGCACCTCCCGCTCGCCGGTGGGCAGGAACTCCACCGTGACGTCCAGGCGGTCGCCGTTGACGCTGACGTCCCTGATGCGGGAGACCTTGAGGATGCGCAGGCGTTCGTTGCCCTGGACCTTCTCGCGGTACATGGTCGCGTACAGGGACTCGATGAGGTCCATGTCGACCACCGAGTAGTTGGTGCCCCGGTGATAGTCGTGGAGCGCCTGCTTGACCGAGGGCGGAGCCTGGAAGAAGGTGTCGACGGCTTCGGGGTCGAAGATCCGGTTCGCGAAGGGGCTGTCGTCGGCCGGGGTGTAGCCGTACTTCGCGAACACCGCGCACACCTCGGCGCCGGTGAAGGTCCGGTGGAGATAGTCGGCCGTCTCCGCCGCGCTCTGCCCGGCTCCGAGCACCAGGATCCGGCGTACCGGGACGCCGGCCTCGGTGAGGGCGGCCACGCGCGGGATCAGCTCGCTGTTGTGCCACACGCGGTCGGACAGGGCGGCGTCCGGCGGCAGGTGGGGTTCCAGGCCGGTGGCGACGCAGATGTTGCGGGTCCGGCGGACGATGACGCGCTCCGGGTCGCCGGGGTCGCGGCTGGTCACGTCGAACAGGGGGACCTCGCCGTCCTCCGTGACGACCGGCTCGATGGACAGGACCTCGGCGGAGTACTCGACCATCTCCCGCATCCGGTCCGCGGCCCACTCGAAGTAGCCGTGGAAGTCGATCCGTAACGGGAACAGCGTCTTGTGGTTGAGGAAGTCCACCAGCCTGCCGCGCTCCTTGAGGTAGCACAGGAAGCTGAAGTCGCTCGCCGGGTCCCGCATGGTGACCAGGTCCTTCAGGAACGACACCTGCATGGTGGCGTCGTCGAGCAGCATGCCCCGATGCCAGCCGAAGGCGGCCTGCTTCTCCAGGAACCCGGCGCGCAGCCGGTCCGCTTCCGGGACCCGCGCGTTGTGCTCGTCGACGGCTATGGCCAGCGCCAGGTTGGATGGCCCGAATCCGACTCCCAGGATGTCGTAGATCGTGTCCGGTCCACTCGGCAGGGTCTCCACCGCGGCATCGCCTCCCTTATCGGGGCAATAGTAGATAAGGTAAGGCTAACCTTTCAAGAATCATGGCAGAGAGGATCGATCATGCGAGTGGTCATGTTCGGGTACCAGACGTGGGGCCATCGGACATTACGCGCCCTGCTCGACTCCGGCCACGACGTGGTCCTCGCCATCACCCATCCCAAGAGCGAGCACGCCTACGAGAAGATCTGGGACGACTCGGTCGCGGAGCTCGCGGAGCGGCATGACGTGCCGGTGCTGCTGCGCAACCGGCCCGACGACGCCGGCCTCCTCCAGGCGCTCCGGGACGCCGCGCCGGACATCATCGTCGCCAACAACTGGCGGACCTGGCTGCCGCCGGAGATCTTCGACCTGCCGCCGCACGGCACGCTCAACATCCATGATTCGCTGCTTCCGGCGTACGCGGGCTTTTCCCCGCTGATCTGGGCCCTGATCAACGGCGAGCGGGAGGTCGGCGTCACCGCGCACCGCATGAACGCCGAACTGGACGCGGGCGACATCCTGCTGCAACGGGCCGTACCCGTGAAGGACGACGACACCACGACCGACCTCTTCCACCGGACGGTGGACCTGATCGAGCCGCTCGTGCGGGAGTCGCTGGACCTGATCGCCTCCGGCCGGGCGCGCTGGGTCCCCCAGGACCGTACCCAGGCCAGCTTCTTCCACAAGCGGTCGGTCGAGGACGGCCGGATCGACTGGTCCTGGCCGGCGGAGGACCTGGAGCGGCTGGTCCGGGCCCAGTCCGATCCGTACCCGAACGCGTTCACCCACCATCGCGGGGAGCGGATCCAGATCGTCTCGGCCGCGGTGTCGCAAGCCCGCTACGGAGGCACCCCCGGACGGATCTTCATCCGGGAGGGGGACGGCGTGGTCATCGTCGCCGGCGCGGACGCGCGGACGGGGCAGCGGCGCGGGCTGGTGGTCAAACGGCTGCGGACACCGGACGGCGCCGAGCACGCGGCCACCGACTACTTCCGCACCATGGGCGGCTACCTCGGATAAAGCAACAGGCGCGGCCACCTCGGACAGCGCCACGACATGCCTGGCTGCCGGAGGGTGTCCGGTTTTCGCGGGGGCGGCTCCTAGAATGGGGTGATCATCTGACTGGCGGTCGCCAGGTTCTTCCCGGCTGATGGTGTCCGGATCGCACTACACCCACCGCCAGTTAGAGGAGCCCTATGCGTACCGTCATGCGCGGGGGTGTCTACCGCGCCCTCACCGTGGTCGCGGCACTCACCCTCGCCCCTGTCGCCGCCCACGCCGACGCCGCCCCCGGCCCTGCCGAGGGGAGGCTGATCGGCTTCGGGGCCCTCACGGCGGTCAAGGAGCACCTGCGGGCGTTGCAGGCCGTCGCCGACATCTACCACGGCACCCGCGCGGCGGGCACCCGCGGCCACGACGCGTCGCGCGACTACGTGGCCGCCAAGCTCAGGGCCGCCGGTTACCAGGTGACCGTTCAGCCGTTCGACTTCCCCTTCTACCAGGAGAGATCCACCGCGCTGATGGAGCGGGTCGCCCCGGCGCACAAGGTCTACACTCCGACGCCGCCCGACGGCTCCGGCCTCGGCGACTTCGCCACGATGAGCTACTCCGGGCGCGGCGACGTCATCGCGGCCCTGCAGAACGTCGACCTGGTCCTGCCGCCCGGCCCGACGCCGAGCACCTCCACCTCCGGCTGCGAGGCCGCCGACTTCGCCGGGTTCACGCCGGGCAAGATCGCGCTGTTGCAGCGCGGCACCTGCACCTTCCTGGTCAAGGCGCGGAACGCCCAGGCGGCGGGCGCCGTGGCCGCGATCATCTTCAACGAGGGCCAGCCGGGCCGTACCGCGACTCCGCAGGGCAACCTCGGCGAACCGGTCTCCATCCCGGTCGTCGGCGCCTCCTTCGCGGTCGGCCAGGAGCTCGCCACGGGGGCGACGGTCCACCTCAAGACCGACACGATCAGCGAGGTACGCACCACCTCCAACGTGATCGCCGACTCCCCGTGGGGCGACCCGAACAAGGTGGTCATGTCCGGGGCGCATCTGGACTCCGTCCTGGAGGGGCCGGGCATCAACGACAACGGCTCGGGCAGCGCCGCGCTCCTGGCCGTCGCCGAGGCGCTCGGCAAGATCCCCACCCGGAACAGGCTCCGCTTCGCCTGGTGGAGCGCGGAGGAGCTGGGCCTGCTGGGCTCGAAGTTCTACGTGGAGCACCTGACGCCCGCCCGGCGGAGCCGGATCAAGCTCTACCTCAACTACGACATGATCGCCTCGCCGAACTACGCCCTCAAGATCTACGACGGTGACGACTCCGACGCCACGGGCGAGCCCGCCGGTCCGCCCGGCTCAGCCGAGATCGAGAAGCTGTTCGAGAGCTACTACGACCTGCTGCACCAGGGCCACAACGGGACCGACTTCGACGGCCGCTCCGACTACGGGCCGTTCATCGCGGCCGGCATCGCCTCCGGCGGCCTGTTCACCGGAGGTGAGGGCATCAAGACGGCCCAGGAGGCGGCCCTGTTCGGTGGTACGGCCGGCCAGCCGTACGACGCGTGCTACCACAAGGCCTGCGACACCACGACGAACATCAACGACCGGGCTCTGGCGCTGAACACCGGCGCCATCGCCGCCGCCGCCCTGGTCTACGCCTTCAAGCCCGTCCTGCCCGGCCCGGCCGCCGCCGCGGAACCCGCCGCGGAAACCGCGGCGATCACCGCGATCGCCGACACCGGCGCCGAGCTTCGCGGAAGAATAAAGCGATAAATCCGCCCCTGCGGCCATCGAACCGCCGCAGGTACGCGGACGTACCCGTCCATAGGGGGACGCTTACCCAACGGAGGGACGCTCCCTGACAAAGGAGGACGCTGGTGCTGTCATCCGGGCGTCGGGCGCTGTTATACGCCGGTGTAGCCGTCGCGGTCGGCGTCCTGGCGCTGGTGGGCGCGTTATGGGTCGGCGGAGGCGGAACGCCGCCGCCGATCAAGGGACTGCCGACACCCGATCCGCTGACCGTCTGGGGAGTGCCGCTGGCGCGGCTGGCGCTGGAGGTGTGCTCCGTCGGCACGGTGGGGACCCTGGTCGCCGGGGTTGTCCTGGTCCGGCGCGACGCGCCGGAGGCGAGCGCCTGCGTACGCGCGGCGGGCGGCTGGGCGCTGGGCTGGGCGGTCTGCGCGCTGCTGACCTACCTGCTGACGCTCGCGAACATTCTCAGCCTCCCGGCGAGCCAGGTGTTCGGCGACTTCACCCTGCTGAACTTCGGCACCGCCCTCCCCCAGACGCAGGCCATGCTCGTGGTGACGTGCACGGCCACGGTCGTGGTGCTCGGCTCCTCACGGGTACGGGACGGCCGGCGGCCCCGGTGGGCGGTCGCCCTGCTCGTGGCCGCCGCGTTCGGCCTGCTGCCGCCCGCCTACGTCGGTCACGCCGCCTCGGCCGGAGACCACGACGTCGCGGTCTCCGCGCTGATGACACACCTGCTCGCGGCGGCCGTGTGGGTCGGCGGCCTGGTGGCCGTGCTGATCCACTTTCGCCGTTCGGACCGGCTGGCCGGCGTCGTCGCCAGATTCAGCACGCTGGCCCTGTGCTGCTTCGTCGCGGTGACCGTGTCCGGTGTGGCCGGCGCCTGGGTCCGGCTGGACTCGGTACCACAGTTGTGGACGACGAGGTACGGCACGCTCGTCCTGGCCAAGGTGACGGCGCTGGTGGCCTTGGGCGTCATCGGGTGGATGCACCGCCGCCGTACCGTCGCCGGGATCGCCGAACGCTCCAAGCGCGGCACCTTCGTCCGGCTGGCCACCGGCGAGATCGTGGTGATGGCGGCGGCCATGGGCCTGGCCGTCGGCCTGTCGCGCTCCGCGCCGCCGACCACCGGCAGCCATGACGACCTCCTGGGCTACAACCTGGCGCCCTATTCGATCGGCCACCTGATCACCGAGTTCCGGCCGAACCCGCTGGTCCTGCTCGCCCTGGCGCTTCCGGTCATCGGCTATCTGGCCGGGCTGCGCAGGCTCGCCCGCGCCGGCGTGCCGTGGCCGGTGGGCCGGACGATCTCCTGGTTCGCCGGGGTGGCGGTGCTGGCATTGGTGCTCGCCGGCGGCGTGAGCGCCTACGCGCGGGCGATGCCGTCGGCGCACGCGCTGCAGTACACGGTGCTCAACGTCGTCGGCCCGCTGCTGCTGGCCTTCGGGGCGCCGCTGACGCTGACCGCGCGGGCCATCACATCCCGCTCACAGTACGGCGACGTCACCTCCGCCATCCTGAACAGCCCCCTGACCAGGCAACTCACTCATCCGATGACCCTCCTGGCCAGCTACGTCCTGCCGGTCCTCGTCCTCTACGGCACCGAGTGGCTGGCCTGGTCGGTCACCAACCAGGCGGTCCACCTGCTCACCCAGGGCCTGTTCTTCAGTACCGGGCTGCTGTGCTGCTGGGTGCTGGCCGGGGTCGACCCGCTGCCCCAGACGATCGCGCGGCGCGATCGCACGCGGCTGCTCGCGGCCGTCGTCGCGACGCAGGTGGTGGTCGGCCTGCTCCTCCTGTACGGGCCGGTGCTGGCCCAGGACTGGTTCGCGCAGGTGACCCCGCGCGGCGCGCCGGGCGTGGCGGCCGGGCAATGGCTGGCCGGCCTGATCTACCTGGCGCTCCCCGTGGCCGCCCTCGCCCTCCTGGCCGTACGGCTGACCCGCTCGCGGAAGGCCGCGGGGAGGACAGGCTCAGTCCCACGGCTGCCGGTACGACGGCTGGTAAGCGTGCAGCCGCAGCCGCAGGGTCAGCGTGACGGTGGTGCCGGCCGGTAGCTCCACCGTGAGGTGCGGGCCGCCGACCGTGAGCTCGGTGGCCGACGGTACCGGCTGGTGGTGGATGTACTCGGCGTCGCGGCCGGTCCAGCCGGGCTCGGCCCCGGTCGCGACGGCGGTGGCGATCTCGTGCTCGCCGAACGCCCCCGCCTGCACGATGAGCACCCGGTCGTCGGTGGCCGAGAGGTTGACCAGCGTGACCACGGTGGCCTCCGGCTCGATGGCGCTGACCAGCGCGGCGACCTGCTCCGGCACGCCGGGGCGGCGGCGTTCGGCGTCGAAGTAGCGGACCCTGGCCTGCTGCAGGCCGCCGTTGTAGATGACCTGCGGGCCGCCCCACATCGTCTGGGCCAGCGCCTCGGTCACCACCGGGTTGACGTTCTGCCACAGGTGGATCGCCTCCTCCGGCAGGTCCCGGTCGGCGTTGGCGAGCAGCAGCGCTATGCGGCGCCGGGCCTGGGCGTGCGCGGCGGCGAGGATTTGCTGGGGGTAGTCCGGGTTGTCGCCGCACAGGTAGGCGTACCACGGCTCCTCGTGCCCGGCCTCCTCCTTGTCGCGGAACGGCCGTACGGTCGCCCAGTCATAACCGGCCGCGGCGCGCAGCGCGTCCAGGCGGGCCCGGTCCTCGGCCGCGCCGGTGTGGTGCCAGAGCGCGAACGGGACCGAGGTCTGGATCGGGTTGTAGTCGAACCAGCCTTTGTCGCTGTGCCGGTAGGGCACGAGCAGGGTGGCGGTGTCCACGTCCGAGCCGAGATGAGCGCGCCAGCGGCCCTGGTTGGCCGAGTCGCTCTGGCTGAAGGGCAGCTGGACGCCCAGGCCGATGATCGCGTCCAGGAGCGACCGGAGCAGGTCGAGGTAGCCGTCGTCCCGCGTGGCCAGCGCGGCGCTGAGCGCGCCGACGGCCGTCGCCTGGCCGACGCTGTACATGCCGTGCGGCCAGGTCCAGCCGTAGTGACCGCCGTACCAGCGCCCGTCCAATTGGCTGCCGACCACACCGTCCAGGCCGACGTTGTCCGGGACGATCCCGCCGTTGTCCTTGGCCCGGCGCTGCCAGGCGCCGACGTACTCGCGCAGCCAGCCGGTGTATCGCTCGTCGCCGGAGACCAGGAAGGCGTTGCAGACCAGGCCGGCCACGCTCAGGTTGCCGACCGCGTCGCCCCGGCCCATACGCTCGCGCATCTCCGCGCCCAGCCGCGGGTCGTCGGCGAGCGGCGGCACCGGCGCGTCGGCCGGGACCAGCCAGTCCAGCGGGTAGCCGTACTGCGCGGCCTCGGCCTCGGTCCAGGGATAGGCGGGCGTGTCGGACACCCCGTCGCGGGCTCCCCCGCTGCCGTTGTGGGGAGCCTTGATGATGTGGTGGTCCGGGTCGTAATTGGCCGGACCGAGATAGAGGTCGGCGAACCGGGTCGCCCGCTCCGCCCAGGCCGCCGGGTCGGCGGCGGTGAGGAAGTAGGTGAAGAGCAGGCTCTCGCCCTGGTGGAACCAGTCGTAGCCGATCTCGAACTCCTCGGCGAACATGCCGAGCTCGGTCATCTGGGCCACCACACCCTCCCAGTGGTGGGCGCACGCCGGGAGCAGGTCGTCCGCGCCACCCAGCAGGTAGAGCTGGGGCCAGTTGAAGAACGGTTCGAAGAAGTCGTCCGCGCCGTCGCGGCTGGACAACCGGCCGGAGTAACGCAGCGAGCCGTCAGGGCGGGTGTACCGGGAGGAGAACAGCCGCCACCCGCTGTCCAGCAGGTCGAACAGCGCGCGCTGGGACAGCGCCCAGGCCGGGGGCTCGATGACGGGGACGCTCGCCGTGACAACGGGCGGGCGCCGGGCGGAGCTGTCGGTCATAGGGTGTGTACTCCTCATCCCTTGGTCGCGCCGGCGGTCAGCCCGGCGACCAGGAAGCGCTGAGAGAACAGGAACACCAGCAACACCGGCGCGATGGAGATCAGGGTGGCCAGCACCAGTTCGGGCGGCTGCACCTCGGCGTTGGCGCCGACGACGGGGTTGAAGGTGGGGGTCGCGGCCAGCATCTGCGTCAGGCCGACCTGCATGGGGTAGTTGCCGCTGTTCGGCAGCATCACGTACGGCAGGAAGAAGTTGTTCCAGTTGTTGACGAAGCTGAAGAAGGCGACCAGCGCGACGACCGGTTTGGCCAGCGGGAGCGCCACCCGGAAGAAGGTCGCGGTCTCGCCGCAACCGTCGAGCCGGGCCGCGTCCAGCAGGTCGCCGGGGACGCTGGTGGAGAAGTAGATGTAGGTCAGGTACACGCCGAAGGGGAAGAACGACATCGGCAGCACGACCGAGGCCGTCTTGTTGATCAGCCCGAGGTAGCTGAGCTCCAGGAAGATCGGCAGCACCAGGGCGGTGGCCGGCATCAGCATCACCACCAGGGTGACGATCAGCAGCAGGCGACGTCCGCCGAACCGCATGAGCGCCATCGCGTAGCCGGCCGGGATGCCGACCAGCAGGGTCAGCGCCACCGAGAGCGCCGAGTAGACGACGGAGTTCGTCATCCACGTCAGCACCGCCCCGTCCTGGAAGGACATGAGGTGCTGCCAGTTCGTGACGAGCGAGCCGATCGAGCCCGGTGACAGCGGGTTGGCGTGGATCAGGTCGGCCGGGCTCTTGGTCGAGGCGAGCAGCAGCCACACCATCGGCAGGACGAAGAACAGCGCGAAGGCCAGCAGCAGCGCGGCGATCAGCCCCCGGCCGACCAGCCGGATGACGCCGGGCCGTTGATCAGTCCGCATCGAAGAGACCTCCCCGCGCGACGAACAGCCCGGCGCAGCACAGCGCCACGATGAGCAGGTCGATCGCGATCGCCGCCGAGCCGTTGAAGTCGTTCTGGTCGAAGGCGTACAGGTAGGCGAGCTGGTTGAGCGAGTAGTCGGTCCCGACCACCCCGAACCCGGCCTGCGAGACGAGCTGCGGCTCGACGAAGAGCTGCGTGCCCGCGGCGAGGGACAGGATGAGCATGTAGACGATCCACTTGCGCAGCATCGGCAGTTGCACCCGCAGCGCCGTCTTCACCGGCCCGGCGCCGTCCACCCGCGCCGCCTCGATCACCGTGTACGGGATGCTGTTCAACGCGCCGTACATGACCGTGATCCAGCCGCCCGCGCCGGTCCAGAAGGCGATGATCGTGAAGATCCACGGCAGGTGGCCCGGCGCGATCACCTGCACGAACGTGTCACCCCACAGCGAGCGGACGAGGCCGTCGACCGGGCTCACGGAGGGGTCCAGCATGAACAGCCACAGCAGCACGCTCGACGCGCCGGCCAGCGCGCCCGGCACGTAGTAGACGAACCGCAGCGCGGCCCGTGACCAGCGCGAGGCGAGCCGGTGCACCACCAGCGCGAGCAGCAGGACGAGCACGGTCAGGGTGACCAGCCACAGCACGAGGTAGGTCGCCACATGCCCGAGAGCGGCCACGAACCGGTAGTCCTGGGCGGTACGCAGGAAGTTGGAGATGCCGGCGAAGCGCCCCTCGCCATCGGTGAACGCCAGATTGAGCGCGTACACCGTGGGCGCGATGCCGAACGCCACCAGGAGCACCACGTACCCGGAGACGAAGACGTGCCCGGCGGCAGGCCGCCAGGAACGACTCCGCACGTGCGTAACGCTCACTTGGTGACCTGGTATCCGGACACCTGGGCCTGCTGCTCGATCGCCGTCTGCCAGTCCGGCAGCAGCGACTCGATGGTCTTACCGGCGGTCTGGCCGGGGATGACGGTCTTGGCCCAGATCGCCTCCTGGCTGAACTCGGGCGAGCCCCAGCCGGACCAGACCTGTCCGGCCGCGGCGGCGATCGGGGCGGCGATGTCGCCCGCGTAGTAGCCGCTGTCCTGCTGCTTCTTGATCCACTTCGTCGCGGCGGCCGAGAAGGCGGGATAGCCCGGCGAGAGGGCGACCTGGTACTCGTCGGCGGTGGCGACCCAGCTGATGAAGTCCTTGGCCGCCTTCAGGTGCGCGGTGTGCCGTGACAGCCACCAGGTGCCGCCGCCGACGTTGCCGGTCACCGGCTGGGTCTGGTCCGCCCAGTGCAGCGCGTCGCCGACCGCTAGCTCGCCCTTCGGGGTCTTGATCGTCCCCTGGAACACCGCCCCGCCGTACCAGGCCGGGCCGGGCAGCATGAGCACCTTGTCGCCCTGGTTCTTGACGAAGTCGGGGCCGAACAGCGGCAACATGGACATCGTCTTGTTCGCCACGAGCTTGTCCAGCATCCGCGCGGTCCGTACGCACTTGGCGTCCGTCGCCTTGACGGTGATCGCCTTGGCGCCGGTGACCTGGTTGGCCGGGCACTCGCCGCCCCACATGTAGATCTCCGGCGCCCACGCGTCACCGGCCGTGCCGATGATGTATCCCGGGTGCTCGGCGGCCACCTTCTCGCCCAGCGCGGTGTATTCCTCCCACGTCTTGGGCAACGTGTAGCCGAACTTGTCGAGCAGCTTCTTGTTGTACCAGAGCACCACCTGGGCCAGGTCGTTGCGCAGGCAGTAGACCGTGCCGTCGATGGCGCACACGTCGAGCGCGCCCTTGGCGAAGCCGCTCAGCGTGGCGTCGTCGAGCAGGCCCTTGTTGAGCGGGGCGACGAAGGCGTCATCACCCTGCGAGGCCCAGGAGGCGGTGTTGTTGTCGGTGGTGAACACGACGTCCGGCCAGCCCTCGCCGGCCCGGTTGAACAGCTGCACCTTGGTCTTGAGGGTGTTGGAGCCGTTGGCGTTGCCGTCGTAGGTGACGATGTCCAGCGGCACGCCGGGGTGCGCCGTCTGGTACGCCTTCGCGGCGTCGAGCCGGGTGGAGTCCACCCAGACCACGAGCTTGCCGTCCTTCTGCTCGGCCGTGCTGAACCCGTACTGGGAGGCGGCGCCGGTCGGCTTCGACGAAGCCGTGGGGTTGGGGGGACCGCAGGCCGCGACGGCGAGAAGAACCGCCGCGGCGGCGGTGGCCGCAGGCACCGCACGGCGGTACGCGGCATGACTGCGTCGTCTCATAGTGCCTCCGTTAACGGCATGTTTCGAGATATGACATCATACGAATGACATCTACACAATGGCCTATACTCAAGGCGCTGTCGTGATCAAGGGAGGGCACGTTGACTCAGCACGCGGAGGGTCCGTGGACGGACGACGCGGTGCGGCCCCAACCGCCCGCGAAACGACCCCGCCGCACCCGGGCCCCCAAGCTGGGCACCACGGTGGTCGAGCAACTGGTCGACGACATCATCCGCGGCACGCTGCGCCCGGGTGCGACGCTGCCGCCCGAGGCCGACCTGTGCGAGGAGTTCGGCGTCAGCCGCACGGTGATCCGCGAATCGGTCAAGGTGATCCAGGAGAAGGGCCTGGTCCGGATCGAGCACGGTCGCGGCACCCAGGTCACCGAGCCGAGGCAGTGGAACCTCCTCGACGACGTCGTGCTCACCTCAGTGATCGCGCACGACGAGACCGCGGCCTTCCTCGACGAGCTGGTCACCGTACGCACCGCGCTCGAAGCCGAGATGGCCGCCGCCGCGGCCCTGGCCCGCACCGCCGACGACGATCAACGCATCGCCGAGGCGCTGGGCGTCATGCGGTCGAACGTCGCCTCTCCCCCCGATTTCGGCGCGGCCGACGTCCGCTTCCACGACGTGATCATGGCGGCCTCCCGCAACCGGCTCGGCCGCGCCATCGTCAACAGCATCCACGACAAGGCCCGCACCAGCATGCGCTACCACGGCCAGTACAACGAGGAGGTCATGCGCCAGACGCTGGACGAGCACCAGGCGATCAGCGACGCGATCTCGGCCGGCGACCCCGAGGCCGCGGCCGCGGCGATGCGCACGCACATCCTCGACTCCTGGAACCGGCGGCGCCCCACTCCGGCCCAGTGATCATCTGACATGGCGAAGGCCCCGACGACGATTCGTCGGGGCCCTGTTGTTTCTGTTTCCGGCTACCCCCGGCGCATCGCGCGTCGAGGCCGGGACGTTCCGGCTATCCGCAGTGCTCGGACGGGCTGTCGTAGGTGGACGCGCCGGCCTTGCCGCCCCATCTGACGCACTTGTCGGCCGCGTTGGCGCGTACCGGACCCGCGTAGTAGGCGAAGTTACCGCTGTCGGTGATCCGCGTCTGGCCTTCCACCTCCAGGTAGGCGCTGGTGGCCGAGGCCGTACCGAGCTGGGTCTTCTTGATCGTGGCCACGCAGTTGTAGCCGGTGGTCGAGTTGTACGTCAGGTAGACGGTGCCCGCCGTGCCCAGCGCCGCCGAGTCGATCACCTTGAACCCGGTGCCGCAGACCGATTCGGCGGTGTGCGGGTTGGTGGGGCCGCTGCCGCCGGTGACGTAGTTCATGTACGTGGTCCAGTTCCAGTTCGGACCCGGGTCGGTGTGGTCGGCGCCGGGCACCTCGCTGTGGCCGAGGATGTGCGCCCGGTCCTTCGGGATGCCGTACCGGTCGGCGATGTTGCGGGTCAGCGCCGCCGAGGAGCGGTACATCGCGTCGGTGAACCAGGAGGCGTTGTCGACGAATCCCTCGTGCTCGATGCCCACCGAGCGCCGGTTGTAGTCACCGGCGTGGAAGGCCCGGTCCTTCTCCCTGACCATCTGGGTGATGGCGCCGTCCGACGAACGGATGACGTAGTGCGCCGACGTGGGGTTCGGCCGCGGCCCTGTCTGGAACCAGTCGATCGTCCCGGCGTAGGAGCCCTGGGTCACGTGGATGACGATGCGGTCGATCGCGTCGCTGGTCGGGCGGTTGGAGACGGCGTAGTTGGAGCTGTGCGCCGCCGCCCACGTCGCCCCCGGGTAGTCGACCGCCGCCGCGAGCGTGTTGGTCTTGCCCAGCTCCTGCGCCTTGGCGTAGGAACCACGCTCGGGCTCGACGACCCGCGGCGCCGCCGTGACGGCCTCGCCCTCCGGAGTGGTGGCGCGGATCCCCTGGGCCATCAGGTCGTAGACGGTGTCGGCGTACAGGCGGGCGACCTCCGGCGAGGAGGCGCCGCCGTACTTGGCCACCGCCTGGTACCACTTGGCGGCGTCCTTGCGGGCCTTGGCGTCCAGCCCCAGCTCGTCGGCGTAGGCGCGCAGCACGGCGGCGCCGCCCGTGATGTTGGCCGCGGCGTCCGCCTTCAGGGCCGAGACGGGCTGCTTCGTCAGCGTGGCCGCCCGCTCAAGGGTGTGCGTGACGGGGTTGCTGACCAGGTGCATCACGCCGTAACCGCCGGACGCGCTGGGCTGGCCGCGGTGACCGTCCAGGTGGGTTTCGGAGTAGGCGAGGGACACCAGCAGGTCGCGGGGCACCTCGTACGTGGTGGCCGCGCGGGCGAAGGCGTCGGTCATGGGATCGGCGGACGCGGCTCCGGCTGGTTGGCCGGTGAGCAGCGAGAGGGGGATGAGCGCACCGGCAAGCAGCGCGGCCGAACGACGGAGTCGGACCTGCACAGGTTTCTCCTCAAGAACAGTTCCGGGGGGCATCGCAAGGAGTGGAGGCCGCACGCGGCACCCGCTGATGATCAGCCTGCAAGCGCGGCGTACAGAATTCGTACAGGTGCCGGTGCGCCCTCGAATCTCAGCTGCCGGGCTGGTGACTGCTCCAGTACTCGTCGGCGGCGCCCTGGATGTCCTCAAGGACCTTCTGGTAGCTGTCCGGCTTGACGAGGAAGGCGCCGAAGCCGTCCAGCGCGGCCGTGAGCACGGGCGGCGGCGTGGCCTCGAAGTAGCGGTTGACCAGGCGATACTGTCCGCTGCCCGCCGCCTTGCTGACCTCCGCGATCGCCTGGTCGGTGATGGTGACCTTGGGGTTGGCCGAGACGTCTCCCCTGGCGGTCGCCCACTTCTCCTGCGCGGCCGGCGTCACCCACCACTTGAGGTACTTCGTGCTGGCCTCGGGGTCGGGCGCCTTGGCCAGCGAGCAGAGCGGGCCGCTCTCGAAGATCATCGAGGTCTTGGGCAGCGCGGGGTTGACGTTCGGGATCGTGAAGTAGCCGTAGTCGGTACCGGCCTTCAGATCGCGCTGCGTCATGCTCGTGTTGAACCACGTACCGAACGACACCATCGCGGTCTTGCCGGTCTTGAGCACGTCACCCGGGTCGGTCTTGTCACCGGCGTTGTTGAAGTAGCCGGCGTCGATCATCGACTTCCACCGCTTCATGACCTCGACCACGCCGGGATCGGTGTACTTCGCCTGGCCGGTGGAGAGGCGGTCGTACAGGTCGGGATCGGTGCCGGCGAGCAGCTGCTCGAACCAGACGAAGGAGAACAGCACCGAGGTGTGGTAGAACGCGGGCACACCGTTCTTCTTCAGCGTGTCGGCGATCTTGATCAGCTCGTCCCAGGTGGTGGGGGGCTTGAGACCGTACTTGTCGAAGACCTTCTTGTTGTAGAACATCCCCCAGTAGGCGGCGTTCAGCGGCACGCAGTACTGCTTCCCGCCCACGGTGTAGTACTTCGCCAGGTCCGCCGACAGGTCGCCGTTCTTGATGGCCTCCTGCCAGAGGGCGGTCGTCTCGGCCAGCTGCTTCTGGGCGACGACCTCGGCCAGCCCGCCGCCGGTCGTCCAGGTGAACAGGTCGGGCTTGACGTTGGTGCGGAAGGACGCCTTGATGAACGCCTGGTACGTCGGCTCGTCGGTGTAGCCGACCGGCTTCATCGACAGCCCGATCTGCTGCTTGGACAGGGCACCCATCTGGTCGAAGTACTTACTCCAGGCGCCCTTGTCGTTGTAGAGCTTCAGCTCGGTCTTGCCCGCCTCCTTCGCCGTGTCACCGCTGGAGGAACAGCCCGTGAGGGCGAGCGGGGTGACGACGGCGCAGATGGCGGCCATGCACAGTAAACGCGACCGGATCATGCCCGGCCTCCTGTTCGATCTTGGGGGGTGTCTCGTACGTGGGCGTCGAGTGGGAGGGCGTGCTCGTGTCCGCCGGAGGTGGATCGGGCGGCCGCACCATGCGTCCTTCGCCCAAGTGAAGTCATCTAATCACTTGATGTGTGGGGTGTCCAGGGCCGCCGGAACCACCGCCCGCCGGGTGGCCTCCCGATAGTCGCGGGGCGCCAGGCCGTATTTCTGGTGAAAGAGCCTGCCGAAGTACGACTGGCCGGAGAAACCGCAGCGCTGGGCGATCTGGCCGATGCCCTCGGTCGTCGTGGTGAGCAGCAGCGCGGCGTGCTCCAGGCGGCGCGCGGAGACGAACGCGATCGGCGTGCACCCGTAGTGCGTACGCATGGAACGGGCCAGATGCCCCGGACTGACCGCGGCCATCGCGAGCAGCCTGGGCAGCCCGTCGCGCAGGTTCTCCTCGCGGCTCATCGCCACGCAGGCCGCCACCAGCCAGCCCGGCCGCCGGTCCACGGCCGTGCCGTCGGCCCGTTCCAGCAGCGGCACGACCGCCGTCCACAGCCCGACCAGGTCGAGCACGCGCGGCATGCCGGAATAGGCGGCCAGCACGCGGGCGAACTCCGCCGCGACCGGCCCGTCCAGGTCGGTGCGCGCCGCCAGGGGAAGGTCGCGCCGCTCCCATTCCGCCGTGCCCGCCAGCCCGGCGAGGTCGGCGAAGGCACGCCAGCGCCAACTGGGGAAGGCGATGTTGATGAAGCGCATCCCGTCGGCCGCCGTACCCGCGAATTCGTGCCGGTCATGCGGCCGGACCAGCACCACGTCGCCCGCGCGCAGCGGCATCTCCGCCTCGCCGACGCGCTGCGAGCCGGCTCCCGCGGTCACGAAGACGAACTCATGGAAATCGGCATGACTGTGCGGCTCGGGCCGGTCGCGACGGCCGCCGCTCACTGGCACCAGCGCCGCGTGGTAGGGCAGGCCGTACGCGAACTCCACCCAGCGCAGCACAGTCGGCATGTCAGGAAATTAATAGTTATGGGGAGGCGAGTGCTAGTAAGTCGGGGCGGGGAGGCCGAAGAATCCGGATCGATGTCCATCGCTCCCGCGCACAGGAGAACATCGTGACCCAGGAAGCCGACCGCACTCTTCAGGACTCGACCCGCCTTCAGGACTCGACCCGCCTTCAGGACTACGACCGCGACGGCTACACGATCTTCCGGAACGTCATCGACTCCGATCTGATCGCCGAGGCCGGCGACCACGTCGCCTGGCTCCAGGCCAAGCACCCCGAACTGCTCGGCGAGGACCTGGGCACCGAACTGGTGGCCGACGACCCGTTCTGGGTGCGGCTGATCTCCGACGATCGGCTGCTGGACATCGCCGAGCTCTTTGTCGGCCCGGACCTCGCGCTGTTCGCCTCGCACTACATCAGCAAGCCGCCCTTCTCCGGCAAGGCGGTCCTCTGGCACCAGGACGGTGCCTACTGGCCGCTGGAGCCGATGCGGGTGATCACGCTCTGGCTGGCCGTCGACGAGTCCACGCCGGAGAACGGCTGCATGCGCGTGATCCCCGGTTCGCACAAGGAGGCCCTGCACGAGCTGCGGCAGCGCGACGACGTCGCCAACGTGCTCGGCTCGGAGAGCGCCGTGACGGTGGACGAGTCCCAGGCCGTGGACCTGGTGCTGTCACCCGGCGACGTGGAGGTGCACCACCCGAACATCCTGCACGCCTCCAGCGCCAACACCTCCCCCAAGCGCCGCTGCGGCCTGACCATCCGCTACATCCCGACCTCGACCCGGATCACCAGCGAGGAGCAGCCGTTCGTCTCGGCGCTGCTGCTGCGTGGCCAGCCGGGCGCGAATGTCTACCAGCCGTTCCCGAAGTACGTGGAAGGCGAGCACATGCCCTTCACCGGAGCCACCGAGCCACGCTGACCCGCCCTCTCTTCTCACCCGCCCGCTCGTCCCCCCGCCCCTGACTTCGTCAACCTCGTCCGCCCCGCCCTCTCCTCCCCCCGCCCCCTGACTTCGTCGACATCCAGGTGATCTATGTTGATGGAGGGATGTTGTCCGTGCTCAGGCCGGACCCCATCGGGAGGAGAGAGCAATATGCAGGCGACGGCGCCGATCGTGGTGGTCACCCGGCCGACATTGCCGGGCACGGGTCTCGAACGGCTCGGCCGCGTCGCCCAGCTACGCCAGTGGTCCGAGGTCACGCCGCCGCCGCCCGAGCGGCTGCGCGACCTCCTCACCGGCGCGGACGCGCTGCTGTGCCAGAACTCCGACCATGTCGACGCCGCGGTGCTCGAGGCGGGCGACCGGCTGCGGGTACTGGCCCTGCCGAGCGCGGGCTACGACGGCACCGACGTCGCCACCGCGCGGGAGCGCGGCATCGTGGTCACCAACACCCCGGGTGTCCTGCACGAGACCACCGCCGACACCGCCTTCGCCCTCATCCTGATGGCGCGGCGGCGGCTGGTCACCGCGGGTGACAGTCTCAGGAACGGCGGGTGGACCGGCAGCCGGCTGGACGCCTACCTCGGACTCGACGTGGCGGGGGCGACCCTGGGTCTCATCGGCTACGGCGAGATCGGGCAGGCCGTCGCCCGCCGGGCGATCGGGTTCGGCATGACCGTCCAGCACACCTTGTCCCGTAAACCCGATGACGAGCTCTCCCAGGCGGTTTCCCTGCCCAAGCTCCTGAGCACCAGCGATGTGGTGTCTCTGCACGTACCGCTCACCGATCAGACCCGCCGTCTCATCGGCGCGGACGAGCTCGCGATGATGAAACCCACCGCGACCCTCGTCAACACCGCCCGCGGCGGCGTCGTCGACGAGGCCGCGCTCCTCGCCGCCCTGCAGGCCGGGCGGCTCCATTCGGCCGGGCTGGACGTGTTCGACCGCGAGCCGCGCAACGGCGTCGGCGACCCGCTGATTCAGCACGAACGCGTGGCGGCCCTCCCGCACATCGGCTCGGCCACCGAGGCGACTCGGGCCCGGATGGTGGACCTCGCCGTGGACAACATCATCGCGGTCCTGAACGGCGAGCCACCCCTGACTCCCATCCCCTGACGCCCATCTTCGGACGTCCATCTCCGGACGCCCATCTCCGGATGCCCGTCCTCTGACGTCCGTCTTCTGAATGCCCGCCCCTCGACGCCCGTCCTCTGGCCCCGCGCGATGACTCTCTGCGCGACCGACCTCGGCGCTCACAGACGCCGACCGGCTGCGGCGATGTGCGGGATGGCCTCAGCGAGCTGGTCATCCCGCGCATCGCCCCGAAACAGGCAGCCGGACAGGATCGTCAGCCGGCCACACGCAGACGCGAGCCGACCGGGACGGGCTCGGGCGCCGGTTCGAGCCCGCAGTGGTGTCCGCAGTTGTGGCGGTCGCGGTGGTGATGATCACGGTGGTGATCGGGTGTGCTCGTCCTGGAGGTGGATGTCGCCGTCGGAGTGGACGTCGCGGTCGCCGTCGGAGTCGACGTCACCTTCGGAGTCGCAACCGTCTGAGGCGTCGCAACCGTCTTGGGCGTCGAAACCACCTTCGGCGGCGTAACCGTCTGAGGCGTCGAAACCACCTTCGGCGGCGTAACCGTCTGAGGCGTCGAAACCACCTTCGGCGGCGTAACCGTGTGGGGAGTCGAAACCGTCGGAGGCGTCGACACCGCCTTCGGAGGTGCGTCCACCTGGGGCGTAGAAACCACCTTCGGCGTCGGGGTCGGCTTCACCGGCTGGGCCGGGGTCGGCCGCTCTATCGGAGTCGGCACCGGCCGCACCGGCGGAGTCTCCGCACATGGCGGAAGGGCGGGCGGCGTGACCTGATGCGCCAGAGGGCAGTCGTCCGTGACGGCCGTCTCGGTCCCGGGCCTCCCCCGATCCTCATTGACCTCCTCTTCGACCTCCTCGTCCACCGGTACGGTCACGTCGGGCATGGCGCCGGTCGTCACCGTGTTGCCCACCTCCCAGAAGACGTTGCAGTCCTGAGCGCCGCCGACGAGTTCGACGTCGCTGTCCGGGCCGGTGAAGAACGCGGTGCCGATCTGGAAGATGAAGACGGCGTCGGGATCGCCCTGAGCGTCGAGGGTGACCGTGCCGGTCAGCTCGATCGAGGACGCGGCCGTGTAGACGCCGGGTTCGAGGGTCATGCCTTCGAGATCGCCCGAGATGCTGGTGGCCGGGCTATCGCAGACGTCCTCGTTTTGGTGGCAGGACCGCGGCTGGGCCGCCTTTGCGCCGGATGGCCATGTGGTCAGCAGAGCACCGGCGACGACGAGCACGAAGGCCCCCGCCAGCAGAGAGACCCATCGCGACCGGCGGGAAGCGCGACCAGAGATTACTTCCATGTAGTGAATCTTTTCTATAGGGGAGCGCGCTGGATACAACCGGCTTCCACCCGCGCAGCGAGGTGAAACGGCAAGCAACTCGGCATGATATTCGGGGAGATCAACGACCACGCACAATCGACCGGTAAAGGCGCGACAAAGCCTCTGCCACTTATCAACCAAGACCCGAGATCACCCGATAAAACGACTTATCCCAATTCTCGGCCCAAGACGCTCAAGGCTCCTCCGTAAACTGCCCTTGCTCACCCCGGAAATAGTGGAGGCCGCCTTGCGCGATCGCATGGAACTGGACAGGAACAGCAATGCGCGGCCGATCGCGTGGAGCACGGCATTGGCCGCCATGACCCTGGCCGCGGCCTGCGGAACGACCGCCCCGCCACCGGCCGCCGCGCCCCACGCCGCCCCGATCCAGCAGATCGCGCCGCTGCCGGTGTCGGCCGCGCAACGGGCTCGGCTGACGCGCTCCACGACGTACACGAGATTGCGCGGCGCGCCGAAAGACACTGCTCCTTTCGAGCCGGGGAATGGGCACCTGACGCATCCCACGCGACCACAGGTGGTTTATGCCAGCCCCGGCGGCGCACCGGTGGGGATATTGCCGACCACTTCAGTGGGCGGCCCCGTATGGGTGCCCATAGTGGAAGAGCAGCCGGGATGGGTACGCGTTATGCTGCCGAGCCGCCCGAATCTGTCGACGGGCTGGATTTATACCGCTGGCGGCGGATTGCGGAATGCCTACAGCCCTTATTACGTACGCATCGATTTGGCCGCTCATCAACTCACGGTGTTCAAGTCCGATCGCAGTCTGGGCACGTGGAAAGTCGCCACCGGCGCCCCGTCGACCCCCACGCCAACGGGACGGACGTTCCTGCTCGCCTCGCTGACTCCTGAGGACGCGACGTACAGCCCGCGCATGCTCGCGCTGGGCTCGCATTCCGCCGTCCTCCAGACTTTCGACGGCGGCCCCGGCACGATCGGGCTGCACGGCTGGCCGGACGAGAGCGTGTTCGGGCAGGAGGTCAGTCACGGCTGCGTCCGTGTCCCGGCCGCCGCCCTGCGCGTCCTGGCACATGTCCCGCTGGGCAGCGCGGTCGTCATCAACCCATGAATGCTCGAAACTCAACCTGGGTCGTCCTGCCGGTTCCGGACCACGGCGAGCGGGCACGGGGAGTGGTGCAACATGGCCTGGCTGACCGAGCCCATGACCATGCCGGCGAACGCGCCGTGCCCGTGCGAGCCGACCACGAGCAGGTCGGCGCCCTCAGCGGCCTGACGCAGCACCTCCACGGGGTGACCGTGCACGGCCTCCTCGATCAATTCGACATCGGGATGGTCCTGACGGTGTCCGGCCAGCGCCTCGCGCAGGATGAGCCGCCCGTCCCGCTCATCCTCCTCGCTCGTGGGCTGGAACCCGCTCCAGGCATGTACGGCCCGCAGGGTCACACCCCGCAACTCCGCCTCGGAGAAGGCGAAGTCCAGCACCCGACGGCGGGTCCGCGGCGAGCCGTCCACCCCGGCCACCAGCTCGCCACGAGGAAGGGACGGCAGCTGCCGCACGACGACCACGTCGCAGGGCGCGTGCCCGGCCACCCCGTACGCCACGGACCCCACCAGCAGCCCGCGCACTCCCCCGAGCCCGTGGCTGCCGATGACCAGCAGCTCGGCCTCCTTCGCGGCCCCGATCAGGGCGGCTCGGGGATCGCCGGGCAGGAGCATCGTCCTGATGTTGATCTTCGGGTGTTCGCCGCGCGCCCGGTCCTCGGCCGCGGCCAGCGCCATCTCGCCCCCGTCGCGCATCCACTTGGCCACGGCGGCATAGTGGCCGGACGCCGTCTCGCAGGCCCATCCCGGCATGGCGTGCACCACGGTCAATGGCACCTCGCGCAGCGCGGCCTCCCTGGCGGCCCACCCGACGGCCTCGAGCCCCGCCCGCGAGCCGTCCACCCCGGCAATGATCATGATCTGCCCCCGTCCGACGTCCCCTTCCCCGACACCCCTACCCGGCGAGCCGAAGTTTCCGCAGGTCAATCCGATGGAGCCCACGGGACCACCGCCCATTACGGCGCGATCGAACCGAGACACCCGCTGGGCCGTATCTGCACATGTGAGCGGTGATCGCGCGTGAGCGCCGATCGGAACGAGCCCGCCGGACGTGTCGTGCGCGCGGCGGTGTTCGCGGTCGTCTGCGTGTACGCCGCGCTGGGCATGCACGTGCTGGCCGGTGGCACCGGCGCCGGGCTGGGGATCGTCGCCACCGCCACCGCCGTGACCGGCGCGGGGGCGTACGTCCTCGCGCGCCGGCGGCGGAGCTTGGGAACGCTGCTCGTCGCCTCCTTCGCCGCGCAGTACGGCATGCACCATCTCTTCGGTCCCGGCCCCGGCCTTCCGCTGACGGGACACCACCTCGGCGGACTGTCCGCCGGGGTCGGGATGCTGCTGGCGCACGTGCTGGTCGCCACGGTGTCCGCCTGGTGGCTGGAGCGCGGTGAGACGGCGCTGGCCACACTGCTGTTCCTGCTGGCCTGCTCGCTCCGCGACCTGTGGCGCCCGCTGACCGACCTGCTCGTGCCGACCTCGACGCCGCGCCGCGTGGCGCCGGTAGTGGAGGTCACGCCGGGGATGCCCACCACCCAGGTACTGACCTGGGAGCTGTGCCGCCGGGGGCCGCCTCAGTAGGCGACGCCTGCTGAAGCCGACCATTTACCGGCACCGTGTGCCGCCGGGACCGACCGCATGCATCGCCGTCCTCGTACCCGGAAGCCGCACGTCCGGTCCATCATGACCGCACGACGATCATGGCCTTCGCGGCCCGATCGCGCCGTACGCCCCGATCGCGCATCGAAGCCCCGACCGTGCCTTGCGCCCGATCGTGCATCGAAGCCCCGATCGCGCCTTGAAGACCCGATCGGCCGGTCATGACCGCCCCCGCTGTTCGCGCGCCCCGAGACGGGCGCGTCTCCGGAATGGAGAACCCCATGACCTCTGTCGAGGTACGGCCGCCGACCGTCCAGCCCACCCCGGCCCTGTCGTCCCAGCGCTATCGCATCATCTGGCGCTGGCATTTCTACGCCGGGCTGTTCGTCGCCCCCGTTCTGCTCATCCTCGCCATAACCGGGTCGATCTACCTGTTCAAGGAGCCGTTCGAGGAGTGGCACTACGCCGACGTCCGCACGCTCGCCGCGCCGGTAACTACCGCGAAGCCCCTGTCGGAGCAGATCGCCGCCGCCCGGCAGGCGCGGCCCGGCGCGGCCGTCATGTCGGTCATCCCGCCCACCGCCCCGGACCGGACCACCCGGGTCATCCTCCAGGGCGCCGACACCGGCCCCTTCGCTCAGGGCGTCTCGGTCTACGTCGATCCGGCCACAGCCCGCGTGGTGGGGCAGATCGACGACGGCACCACCTTCATGCGTGTCATACGCACCATTCACGGTGAGCTGATGGCGGGCACCATCGGCGACCGGGTCGTCGAGATCGCCGCGTGCTGGGCGCTGATCCTCATCGCCACCGGCACGTACCTGTGGTGGAGCGGGCGACGTACACATAAGCGGGCCAAGCGGTCGGGCCGCGGCCGGCTGCGCCGCCTGCACACCCTCACCGGAGTCGGCGCCGGGGCGGTGGTCGTCTTCCTCGTCCTGTCCGGCCTGCCCTGGTCGGGCGTGTGGGGCGATGGCCTGCAGCGCATCCAGGACAGTACGGGCTCGACCACCCCCAGCGCGGACTCCTTCCCCAAGACCTCGACGCTGTCCGGAGACCTGTCCACCAACCCCGACGTCAAGGTGCCCTGGTCCGCCGAACGACTCCCCGTACCGCAGTCCGGAGGTCACGCCGCGCACGAAACGGCCGGCGGCGTGCTGCAACCGGGTGCGGTGCCCATCGAGCGGGCCCTGGCCGCCGCCCGTCCGGTCCTGCGCGACTGCCAGCCAGCCGAATGCGACGTCAAGGTCCTCCTCCCCAAGGACGCGAAGGGCGTGTACACCGTCGTGACCGACAACCGCCGTGACCCGGCCGCCGCGCAGACGCTCCACGTCGACCAGTACAGCGGCCGGGTGCTCGTCTCCTACGGCTGGGCCGAGTACGGCATCATGGCCAAAGCCGTCGAACAGGGCATCGCCCTGCACGAGGGCCGCCGCTACGGCACCGTCAACCTGCTCGTCATGCTCGCCGCCTGCCTGTCCCTGATCACGCTCGTGGTCACCGGCGCGTGGATGTGGTGGAAGCGCCGCCCGCGCGGGCGAGCCGGTGCGCCCGCCCGCGCCACCAACAGGCGCAGCGCGTACGGAGTGATCGCCGTCATGGCGGTGCTCGGCCTGCTGTTCCCGCTGGCGGGGGTCACTATGGCGGTCGTGCTGCTGCTCGACTGGCTGGTGCTCCGGCGGATACCGGGGGTGGCGCGGGTGATCGGCTGACACTCCGGCACGCCCGGCCGCCGCTGCGGCCGGGCCGGCGAGACGTGCCCGTCACGGCTCCCGATAGTCGGCGGCGACCCCGATCAGCGAGATGAGGCCGGAGGCGAACTCCATCGCCTCCGCGTGCCCCTCGCTGAACGGCGGCTGGAACCCCACTCCCTCCCATCTCTGTGTCGTGGGGTTCCACAGGTCGCTGCCGACCTCGAAGTCCCATCCGAAGACGCCGTGGTCGTACCAGAGCTCGTCCGCGGAGTTGCCCGCCGCCGAATAGAGCACGTCGGTCACCGGCCCGGTCTGCTGCGGCCAGGTGACCGTGCCGCGTTCGGCGGCGATGGCCTGCTCGATGGTGCGGGCCGAACGCAGGAAGTACGCCTCCTGCCGGGGTGTGGGCCGGGTCAGGGTGACGCGGCCGTCGAGTTTGTAGGCGCCCGGCGGCCACATGAAATAGCCGCCGTAGCTGTGGACGTTCATCGCGAACTTGATGTTGCGATACCGCTGCGCCAGCCAGATGAGGTTGCGGCTCTCGGGCTCGGAGTGCTCGGCGGGCCCGGCGTACGTACCGCTCTGGCAGCCGGCCGAGGCGCCGAAGTATCCGTCCGACAGCGAGCCCACGGCGTAGTTGCGGTTGACGTCCACTCCCCAGGTGTTGCGGAGCGCCGGGTCGGACTGCTGGGCGGGGCAGTGGTTGGTCATGTTCTTACGCTGGGAGTTGAAGTCGTAGAAGCTGTAGTTCGCGCCGTCGGGGTTGACCGTGGGCACGATGAAGATGTCGGTGCGCTTCAGCAGCTCCCGCGTCGCCGCGTCGCGCGCGTAGTTGCGCAGCAGCCGCTCGGCCGCCTCGATGGTGACCAGCGGCCCCACCCATTCCCTGGCGTGTTCCTGCGCGTAGGCGAGCACTCCGGTGCGCGAGCCGTCCCTGTGCACGCCGACGCGCAGGGCCAGCACTCGCCACGGCGCGCGGGGGACGTCGGCCGGGGCCTTGAGGAAGTCGCTCAGCTGGGTGAGCGGGGCGGGCGCCATGACGCCGAGTCCCGCGTCGGTGCGGTAGGTCGTGGCCTTGACGGCGATGCCCGGCGTCGCGTTGATCGCCGCGACCACCTGGGCGGCGGTGCTGGTGGACGTGCCGGAGCCGTCGGTGGCCAGACTTACGGTGATCTGCTTGCCGTTCACCGTCACCTGCAACTGCCGGTCGGGGGCGCCGGGGGTGACGAGCTCGATGGCCAGGTCGTTGCCGCCCTCGGAGCCGTAGGCGTTCGAGGTGACCACGACGGCGGCGCCGGGCGGGGTGCCGATCAGGGCCTGGGCGTTGCGCCGGTAGCCGTTGGTCGGGTTCGGCAGCGTGATGATGTCGGTGAGCTTGGGGAAGCGCCGGTGCAGCGCCTTGACCCGCTCGTTGAGCTGGGTCGGCGGCATGTACTGGCTGACGAAGTCCTTCTCGTAGCCGGGACCCTGGCGGTCGGGCCGCTCCCCGTCGGGCCACTCCTGGACCCGCGCGTCCGCCCTGCCACCGGCCGCCGACGTGACTGTGACCCACTGCGGCCGGTTCTCCGCCGGCACGGGGGTGCTGAGCTGGTGGCCCAGGTACGCTCCCGCGTCGACGTACGGCACCATCGGCACCTGACCGCCCGAACCGCCCTTGCCCGTCCAGCTCACGCTGAGCGTGGCCGCCGCCCCCGCGCTGCTGGACGCCTCGACCGACAGGAAGTACCCGTCGCGGCTCTTGAACCACACCGCCCGCTCAATGACCAGCTGATCCGGCGCCGCGGTGCCCTTCGGCGTCGCCCGGGAGCTGGGCGGCGTGCCGGGCGCCAGGGTCGCGCCGAGCGCGGCGAGCGCCGTCAGCTGGCTCGGCGTGACGACCGCGTCGACCTGGACGCTGCCGTCCGCCTGTGGGCGTACCCGCTCGGTGAGGTCCGCCCCCGAGGCCCTCAGCCGCTCCATCGTGGCCTGGTCCGGCACGGAGAGCGTGACCAGCGAGGCCGGCTCCGGGTCGGACGGCCCGGCGACCGCCGGGACGGATTGCCCCGAGGTCAGGAACGTCGTGAGAAGAACGATCGCCAGAACGACTGCGGACGCCCGTAAGCCACGCATCGGCTCCTCCTGGATCACCGGTATGGAGATCAGTGAAAGCCGACATGACAAAACTGGCAAGACCCACTCGAAAGCCGCAATACGCCAGGCGACCTACCGCAGGAGTTGTACGCGGCCCCGGCCCACAAGGCGAAGGTTGACCACTTTCTCCACCCGGCGGTTGACGCGGAAATCGGCACCGCTTTGTACCTTGATGCCCGGTTTCTCACTTGGAGGAGGAAGCGATGCGAAGTTCCCCACGGTGGTTATCGCGCGCATTGACCGGACTGCTGATGATCGCCGGAGCGGTTGTGGTCCCGGCCGGCGTGGCGCGGGCGCAGACCTGCTCGACGACCCTGCCCCACCCCGACAACTACGGCATCACCTGCGTGAGCGTGGACCGGCATCTCCAGGACAACGGGTCCGAGCTGCGGGACATCACCATGACCTCCACGGCGATCTTCCAGGCGTCCGGCGGCACTCCGGCGATCGACCCGCTGGCCCGTCCGATCACCGTACGGATCTACCTGCCCAAGGACTACGACCCGGCCAGGAGCACCCGCTACCGCTCGCTCTACCTGCTCAACGGCGGCGGGGACAACTACGACGAATGGACGACGAAGACCGATCTGGTCTCCCTGGTGGACCAGGCGGGGGCCTATGACGGCATCGTGGTGATGCCGACCGGGGGGATGACCGGCTGGTACAGCGACTGGGTCGGCCGCACTGACGGATATTTCGCGCCCAAGTGGGAGACGTACCACATCTCCCAGCTCATCCCCTGGATCGACGCCAACTTCAACACCATCGCCAACCGATCCGGGCGCGGGCTGGCCGGGATCTCGATGGGCGGCTTCGGCACGCTCAAGTACGCCGCCGCGCACCCCGACGTGTTCTCCGTCATCGGCGCCTTCTCCCCGGGCATCGACCTGCGGGGCATGCCCGCCCAGCGGACGATCTCCGACTCCATGTGGGCGTCCGGCGCGGCGATCATGCCACTGACGGACTGGGGGGCGTTCAGGGTCAACAAATACGAGAACGGCGTCCTGGTGCTCGACCAGGACAAGCAGCGGCGCTACCGGCTGGAGAGCCTGTTCGGGCCGTACACGAGCACCGTCTTCAACGGCAAGACGGTCGACGACTGGCCGTCCGTCAACCCGGCCGAGCTGGTGACACAGGGCAAGTACGCGCCCTACAGCGGCCGGTTCGGCCTGTACGCGGGCGGCTGCAAGGAGTTGCCGGGCGCTCCCGGCAATCCCCAGTACGCCGACGGCAACCACCCAGCGCCGAAGACGTGCGCCTACGACAGCAAGGCCCATGATGACGCCTTGTCGGTCGACGAGACCATCCTCGGCTCGTACGCGAGCGACTTCGACAAGACGCTGACCAGTCTGGGAGTGAACCACCGCTACTGCTACGGCACCGGCGGCCACGACTGGAACTCCTGGCCTGACGACCTGGTCGACTTCCTCCAGTACGCCTACGGCACGGCCCCGGCCTACTGCCCCAACGCATGACCGAGCGGCCTCGCACGGTGCGCCGGTGCCTGAGCGGCGCTCAGCTGCCCGTTGCCTCGGCGAGGCCGCCGTGCGTGCCCCCATCGAGGAGATGTGCCCCGGCATCGTGCAAGGTGATGCCGAAGCGCGCGCTGCCGGCGGGCATCCGGTCGTTGTCCGCTTTGTCGGCGCTGGTCGCTTTGAAGCGGGTCTCGCGGGTCGGGCCATCACCGACGAGGTGGCCGCGCAGGTGGCCGGCGCGGTTGTACACGGCCCAGCGGCCCGCGGCCACCTGCGGCATCGAAGCCGGGTTGTCCTTGAGCCACTGGGCGTTGGCCGCGTGCTCGGCCCGCTCGTCGGCCTCGGTGGTCGGGGCGGACTCCATCGTGGTCAAGTCTTCGGTTGTGCGAGGACTACGCATCTTGCGTCCCGCTCTCAGGATTGTGGCTGACGTCCCCCGATACATCGGGGGAACACTCGGTGCCTGGGCCCATGCTACCGGTGTACAGGACCTGTCGCCGACCTGGGACTTCAGGGGCTCCCGTATTCCACCCCCGATCCGGCAGTTCGGCGACGCGGTCACCTTCTCCAGCGACACGGGCGGAACCACCGTCCGGTTACCGGGCTGACGCCTCGCCGGGTGTCACGGCGTCGGGTCAGCGTCCTCGGCTGAGGGGGCGGGAGGGAAGGGCATGAGGCCGGGGTCGGCGGCACGGGCGACCACCTCACGCGCGAGTTCGGTCAGGTGGCGGCTGTGGTCGCGAGCGTGTCGGCGCAGCACGGCGAAGGACTGCTCCATCGGCAGCGTGTAACGCTCGCTGAGCATACCCTTGGCCTGTTCGATTACCACCCGGCTGTCGAGCGCGTGCTGCAACTGCTCGGACAGGACCTGGCCTTCCCGGATGGCGCGCTCCTGGAGCAGCCCGATGGTGGCGATGTCGGCCAGGGCCTGGGCGAGCGCGACGGTGGGGGCCGGCATTTCGCCGGGCTCGTGGCGAAACAGGTTCATCGCGCCGATCACCTGGTTGCGCAGCCGCATGGGCAGCGCGTCGACCGCGCGAAACCCGTTGACGCCGGCCTGCTCGGCGAAGCGGGGCCAGCGCCGCATGGGCTCCGCCGTAGCCAGGTCGGCGCAGTGCACGGACCGACCGGTGGCGAAACAGTCCAGACAGGGACCCTGGTCGGTCTGGAGCTGGAACAGCTCCAGCAGCCGGCTCTGCTCACTGGAGGCGCCCACCAACCGCAACTTCTCACCGGGGGCGGCGAACAGCAGCCCGGCGGCATCGACGCCGAGAAGTCGCACGCACTGCTCGGACAGGCCGTGCATGAAGTCGATGACGTCGAACCCGGTTACCAGCGTGTCGGCCAGGGTGATGAACGCCTGGGCGACCTGCAACGTCGGGCCGTGAGACGGGGGGAGGTCCACGTCCAGCAGCCTACGCCCCCGCCGCCCCGGCGCTCGGGTTGGAACTACCGGCTACGGGATCGGCGGACCGGCCGCTTGGTCGGCGATGTGCCCACCCTCGTTCTCCCAGCCGTCCGAGGCTTCCTGGCCCGCCCGCCGGGCACTGCGGGTGGCGGGCAGGCGGGCGATGGTGAGGAGGTCGACCGGCCACAATCCGCTCGTGTCCTGAGCGCCGAGCTTGAGCGCGGCCTCAGCGGGCCCGCTCGCGGTGTCCGGTGGGATGACCAGCAGAACGATCGGCTCGGCACCCGCGAGGATCAACGTGACCACCTGAGGGTCGGTGTTGTGGAACCAGCCGACCTTGATCTGGCGCCCGGGTGCCGGGATACGACGCGGGATGTGGTCCCACGCCTCCTTGCGCACGCCGACCCGCAACGTGGTCCGGTCGAGCCGCTGATCGACGGCGGCGATGAGCCCTGGCAGCTCTGCGGCCGCGTCACGGGAGTGGGGCCACCACGCCCCGTCCACCACGGATCGCCGGCTCAGAACGGGATTCAGGCTGAGCCGCACTTCGGAGCCGATGGCAGGAGCCGCGGAAGCGACAGCGCTCAGCGGCTTGAGATGAGTAAGAACTGACGCCTTCATGGTCGCCTGACCTGTCCGGCCCAACATGAGGAGGCCGACAATCGCGGATCGCCGTGGGCGACGCCGACCTGAGTGTCAACGCACGAAATGTCCTCGGTACCTGAATTCTACCTCACCGGCAAAGAGCGTCCGAACGACAGAAGGTTGATCCGATCAGGAGGGTTAGAGTAGAGCCCGCTGATGTTAATCGTTTAACATCAGCACACATGAGACCCACAGCACGACAGGTGGCCGAGCTGGCGCAGGTGTCGGTGGCGACCGTGTCCTATGTGCTCAGCGGCCGGGACCGGCCCGTCGCCGCCGAGACGAGACAGCGGGTGCTCGACGCGGCCAGGCAGCTCGGCTACACGCCCGACCAGGCCGCCAGGAGCCTGCGCAAGCGCCGGACCCAGCGGGTCTGCCTGGTTCAGGGCTCGCTCGGCGGGGTGCCCACCGACGAGCGGCTGGCCAGGGACCTCCACGAGATGGCCGACGTACACGGCTACTCCGTGATCACGCTCGCCGTCTACTCCGAGGCTCGCGCGCGGGCCGCGGCCGACGTGCTGCGGAGCGGGATCGCCGACGGCGCGCTGGTCAATCTGGCCGGCGAGCACCTCACCCACGACCTGCTGGCCGAGATCGCCGCCGGCGGTCTGCCGATGGTCGTGGTCCGCAACGAGAGCGTGCCGGACGGCTGCGACGTCGTACGGACACCGGAGACCGAGGTCAGCGCCGAGGCGATCGAGCATCTGCTGGCCGAGGGCCGCACGCGCATCGCCTTCATGGCGCACCGCCACGAGCTCTACCGCGACCACCCGACCGGCAGGCTGCTGGGCTACACGACGGCCCTCGACCGGCATGGCGTCGAGCGGCGGATCATCGTCTCCGGCGCGGACGACCGCGTGGCGGCCTACCACTCAGCCACCGAGCTCCTGCGCTCCCCCGACCGGCCCGACGCGATCTTCGCGGCGTCGGACCGGGCCGCGATCAGCGTGCTCTCCGCCGCCAGGGACATCGGGCTGAGCGTGCCGGGCGACGTCGCGGTGATCGGGGTCGGCAACATCGACGAGGGGCTCATCAGCAACCCGCAGTTGAGCACCGTCGGCCCGCTCAGACACGACTACACCGACGTCGTACGCCTGCTCTTCGACCGCCTCCAGGCCGACGGGCCCCTGCCCGCCCGCGAAGTGGTCCGCCCGTGGACATTCCTGCGACGCGGCTCTTCCTGACAGCCCTTCCCAACAGCCTCTCCCAACGGCCCTTCGACAGGAGCTCTTCCTTGCGCCCGAACGTGATCGTCGTCTTCACCGACCAGCAGCGGTGGGACACCGTGGGTCCCTTCACCCCGAACCTCGACCGGATGGCCCGGCACGGCACGCAGGCCACGGTCGCGCTGACCCCGCAACCGGTGTGCGCGCCCGCCCGCGCGGCCCTGCAGACGGGCCGCTACCCGACCACGACCGGGGTCTACCGCAACGGCCGCGCCCTGCCCGCCGAGGAGCGCACCCTGGCGCACCACTTCGGCGCCGCCGGATACGCCACCGGCTACATCGGCAAGTGGCACCTGGCCGCCACCGAGCCGGTGCCCGAGGAACTACGCGGCGGCTACGGGTCGTGGCTGGCGGCCAACGCGCTGGAGCACACCTCCGACGCCTACCGCACGATCGTGTACGACGAGGCGAACGACCCCGTCTTCCTGCCCGGTTACCGCTCCGACGCGCTGGTCGACGCGGCCGTCCGGTTCGTCGCCGACCACCACGACGAGCCCTTCTTCCTCTTCCTGTCCTTCCTGGAGCCGCACCACCAGAACGAGGTGGACAACTACCCGGCCCCCGACGGCTACGAGGAGCGCTACCAGGGCCGCTGGACGCCGCCGGACCTGACCGCGCTGGGCGGCACGGCCGCCCGGCACCTGGGCGGCTACCTGGGCCAGGTCAAGCGCCTGGACGAGGGGCTGGGCCGGCTGCTCGACGCGCTGCGGAGCATGGACCTGCTCGACGACACGATCGTCGCCTACACCTCCGACCACGGCAACCACTTCAAGACCCGCAACGGCGAGTACAAACGGTCCTGCCACGACGCGTCGCTGCGGGTGCCACTGGCCGTGCGCGGGCCGGGGTTCGACGGGGGCGGCGCGATCTCCCGGCCGGTCAGCGTCATCGACCTGCCGCCCACGCTGCTGGACGCGGCCGGGCTGCCCGTGCCGGAGAACATGCAGGGCCGCTCGTTCCTGCCGCTGCTCAGCGACGCCCGCGCCCCCTGGCCGGACGAGGTGTTCTTCCAGGTGAGCGAATCGGAAGTGGGGCGCGGCATCCGTACCTCGCGGTGGAAGTACTACGCCGTCGCCGAGGACGCCGACCCGGTGGCCAGCCCCGCCTCCGCCCACTACCGCGAGCAGGCCCTGTACGACCTGGACAGCGACCCGCACGAGCTGGTCAACCTGGCGGGGCATCGGTCCCATCTGGAGGTGGCGGCCGGGCTGCGCGCGCGGCTGCTGTGGCGGATCGTGGCGGCGGGCGAGGCCGAGCCGGTCATCGAGCCGGCCGTCGAGGTCGAGGCCCGGGACCAGGCGCTGACCGACCCGGCCGTGCGGCTGCGCGGCCCGAAACCGGTCAGGTTCGGCCACCAGCCGGCGGTCTCATAGCCCCACGGTCAGCTTTCCGGCGGCCTCATGGCGCCACGGTCCGGAACCCGGCGTTGGCCATCGAGGAATCGGGCGTGTTCGAGGACCGCGCCGCGTTGCGGTAGCGGTTGCAGTAGGAGTCGTGGCACAGGAAGGAGCCGCCGCGCAGCACCCGCGTCGTGCCACGGAGCGGGCCGCGCGGGTCGGCCGACGGGGAGTAGGCGTAGTAGTCGGGGGCGTACCAGTCCGAACACCACTCCCAGACGTTGCCGACCGTCTGCCAGAGCCCGTACGCGTTGGGCTCGAACGTGCGGACCGGAGCCGTGGTCAGGTAGCCGTCGGCCAGCGTGTTCCGGGTGGGGAAGACGCCCTGCCAGATGTTCACCCGCCACTCGTCCTCGGGCAGGTCGTCGCCCCACGGGTAGCGTGCGCCCTCGAGGCCGCCACGGGAGGCGTACTCCCATTCGGCCTCGGTCGGCAGGCGCCGGCCGGCCCACGAGCAGTAGGCGAGGGCGTCGTTCCAGCTCACATGGACCACGGGGTGGTCGGCCTCCGCCGATGACAGGGCGCCGCCGGGGTGCCGCCAGTCGGCGCCGTGGACGCCGACCCACCAGGGGGTGCCGGGGACGGGGTTCATCACGTCTTCCGGGCGGGCCTGCAGCGCCAGGTGGAAGACGGCGGAGAAGCCGTACTCCTCGGCCTCCGTCCGGTAGCCGGTCGCCTCCGCGAAGGCGGCGAAGTCGGCCGTCGTCACGCAGGTCGCGTCGATCGAGAACGGCGCCAGGACCACCGGGTGGACGGGCGTCTCACCGTCGCCCCGGTTGCCGTCGCCGGTGGCGTCGCCCATCCGGAACTCGCCGCCGGGCAGGTCCACCTGCTCGATCGCGTGCGTGCCCTGTGCCGCGAACCGGGTCGGCTCCAGGGGTGTGGCCGGCGTCGCGGGTGTGCAGCAGCTGCCCGACATGTCACACCCCGCCGGGGTGCGGCTGACCGGGGAGCGACTGGCTCGGGCGCGGCCGGCCGGGGAGCAACTGGCTGGGGACCGGTTGGCTGGGGTGCGGCTCGTCGCCGAGTGCCGCCTGCGCCTGCCACATGCGGGCCTTCATCTCCTCGCGGACCGCGAGATAGTCCGGCTCGAAGTAGACGTTGCGCAGCTCCGCGGGGTCGGCCTCCAGGTCGTACAGCTCCCATTCCCCGCTGTAGGTGAACGCGCCCGTACCGGGCAGTCCCATGCCGTCGTTGTAGAAGTAGATGATCTTGTAGCGGGACGTCCGGTAACCGTAGTGCGCCGGCGCCTTGTGGAAGACGTCGTCGTGCTCCCAGTAGCGGTAGTACATCCCCTCGGCGGGAGCCGGGCCGGGCTCGCCGGTCAGGTCCGCCAGGAAGCTGCGCCCCTGCATACGGGGATGGTGCGCCACCCCGGCCACGTCCAACACGGTCTGCGCGAAATCCACGTTCGTCACGATACCGGGGTGTACCTGACCAGCCGGTACACGCCTCGGGTAGCTCAGGACCAGCGGCATCCGCAGCGACTCCTCGTACATGAAGCGCTTGTCGAACCAGCCGTGATCCCCCAGGAAGAAGCCCTGGTCGGAGCAGTACATCAGGAGCGTGTCCGCGAAGTCGCCACGGGCCCGGAGCCAGTCGACGACCCGGCCCACGTTGTCGTCGACCGAGGCGACGACGGCCAGGTAGTCCTCCATGTAGCGCTGATATTTCCACAGCGCCAGCTCCTCGTAGGACAGCCCCTCGGGCGGATCCTGCTTGAGGTCCTCGGCGTTCAGGTGCTCGGCGATCCGCATCGCCGCCCGCCGCGCCGAGGACGAGCGCGTCGCGTGGTCATCGGTGAACGTCGCCGGCACCGGGATGGGCTCGGCGTACATCCCGGCGTGCTTCTCGTCGGGCTCCCACGGGCGGTGCGGCGCCTTGTGGTAGATCAGCAGGCACCACGGGTCGTCGCCGTCGAGCCCGTCGGCCCACGACAGCGCCAGGTCGGTGATGAGGTCGGTGGCGTAGCCGGGGACGGTCCGCAGGCCCTCCTTCGAGAGGAATCGCGGATCGAAGTACTCCCCCTGCTCGATCAGCACGTCCCAGTAGTCGAACCCCTGCGGATCATGACCGGGGCCGTCCCCCATGTGCCATTTGCCGACGATGGCGGTCCGGTACCCGGCGTCCCGCAGCAGGCTCACGAACGTCGGCTGGGCGGCGTCGATGGGCGTGACGAGCGTCGAGACGCCGTTGACGTGCGAGTACGTGCCGGTCAGGATGCTGGCCCGGCTCGGCGAGCAGAGCGCGTTGGTCGCGAAGCAGTTGTCGAACCGGGCCCCGGACGCCGCGATCTCGTCGATGCGCGGCGTCCGGTTGACTACCGACCCGTACGCGCCGACGGCGTGCGAGGCGTGGTCGTCGGTGAGGATCATGACGATGTTGGGCCGTCTCACCGGTAGGTCGCCTCGTCCAGCCCGCTCATCGTCGGGTCGTAGGAGACGTCGCCGACGTCGTACATCGACGTCATCCAGTGGTAGAAGTTGTCACCCCGATCCCGCAGCACCTGGTACAGCCGCCGCATCAGCCGGCCGCGCACCGCCTCCATCTCGGGGTGCGCGTAGACATTGAGCAGTTCGTCCGGGTCGGTGAACAGGTCGTACAGCTCGTTCGTCGAGTCCGGGTTGACGACCAGCTTGTAGCGGTCGGTCCGGATCATCCGCTGCGGATACGGGAAGTGGTGCCCGTGGAACTCGCAGACGATGTCCTGCTCCCACGCCACCTCGTCGGCGGACGCGAGCGGCACGAGGCTGCGCGAGTCGACGGCGGGAGCGGGGTCGATCCCGGCCAGTTCGAGGATGGTCGCCGTGCAGTCCAGCAGGCTGACGAACTCCGACCGGACGACTCCGGGCTCCTGCCCCGGAACGCGGAGCAGGCCGGGCGTGCGGTAGATGTCCTCGTACATCGCCGGGCCCTTGTCATGCAGCCGGTGCGCGCCGGTGAACTCGCCGTGATCGCAGGTGAAGAACACGGCCGTGTCGTCGACCAGCCCGAGGCGCCGCATGGCGTCCATGACCCGGCCGATCTGGGCGTCGATGAGCGCGACGTACCCCCAGTAGACGGCGATGAGCTTGCGCGTCACCTCCAGCGGCATGGTGTCGAACGTCCAGTGCGCGCTGTAGTTGGCCTGCACCGCGGGCTTGCCGGCGAAGGTCTCGGCGATCGACTTGGGCAGCTCGACCAGCTCGGGGTCGAACATGTCGAAGTACTCGTCCGGCACGATGTACGGCAGGTGCGGCCCGAAGAAGTTGAGCTGCAGGAAGAAGGGCCGCTCGTCGGCCGCGTACCGCTCCAGCATCTCGATCGTCCGCGTCGCCAGGTAGTGCTCGAACGTCGCCTCCACCGGCTGACGCAGCCGCGCGGCGAGCAGGTTGCCCGGCCCGCCGTTGGGCAGCGTCCCTCGGATGTGGTCGTGGATCTCGTACGGCGGCAGCCCGTTGGCCGCCAGGTAGTCCAGATAGTCGGGGTGGTCCACGGGGTTGTGCCACCCCGGCAGGTCCGGCCCGTCGAAGCCGAAGTCGGCCGCCCGCCGGTGGTGCCCGACGTGCCACTTGCCGATGAGCCCGCAGTTGTACCCGGCCCCCCGCAGCGCCTCGGAGAAGGAGAACTGCCCGTCGGGCAGGTCCTCCATGTAGCCGACGTTGCGCTCGTGGTTGGCCAGCAGCTTGTGCCGGAACGGCGCCTGCCCGGTGAGCAGGCTCGCCCGCGCGGGCGTGCAGATCGCGGTGGGGGTGTACCAGCGGTCGAACCGGGTTCCGGTCCTGGCCAGCTCGTCGAGGACGGGGGTGGCGGCCAGGCGGTTGCCGTACGCGCCGAGGGTGTCGACGCGGTGCTGGTCGGTCATCAGGAACAGGATGTTCACTTGGCGGCGCCCGTGAACAGGTCGGCGGTGTAGTAAGTCTTGGGGGCGACGGCGCCGGTGAGCTTGCCCGCGCCGACGAAGTAGTCGTTCATGCCGGTCAGCCACTTGTCGATCGTGCCGTCCTTGGTGTAGCCGTCCAGTTCGGACAGCGACAGCACCTTGGAGTTGGCCGCGTCGGCCTTCACCTGCTCGGCCGGCTGGTTGAGCATCTTGGCGGTCGCGGCGATGGTCTCGTCGAGGTGCTCGCTGCGGTACTGGATCGCGTCGCGGAGCACGGCGATGACCTTCTGGGTCTTGCCCTGGTCCTTGGCGACGACGTCGTTGCCGGCCACGAACGCGGTCGGGAAGGACACCGTGTCGGCGAAGTCCTCGTTCTTGGCCAGCTCGACCAGGTCCGGAACGGCCTTCTTGATCGTGGCGATGGCCGGATACCAGAAGCCGGCCGCGTCGATCTGCTTGGAGGTGAACGCCGAGACGATCGTCGCCGCGTCCATCGGGACGATCTTGACGTCGGTCTTCGCCAGCCCGGCCTTCTTCAGGGCGAGCGTGAGGATCATGTCGCCGGAGGTGCCCTCGGGCACACCGATCGTCTTGCCCTTCAGGTCGGCCATCGAGCCCGTACCGGCCTGCGCGATGACGCGGTCGGCGTTGCCGAGCGTGTTCATCGCGACGACCTTGGCCTTGCCGGTGGCCGGCAGCCACATGGCGCCCGGCCCGATGTAGCCGAAGTCGAGGTCGCCGGTGCCCAGCGCCTGGATCTGCAGCGGGCCGTTGGTGAAGACGCTGGTCTTCGCGTCGATACCGTGCTTCTTCCACAGGCCCTGCTGGTCGGCGACGGCGAGCAGGCTGGCGCCGTTGAAGTCGCCGATGTAGCCGAAGTTGACCTGGGTGCCGACGTCGCCTGACGAGCAGGCGGCCGTGCCGAGCGCCAGCATGACGGCGGCAGCGGCGATGGATGTCTTTCTCATTGCGCGGGCTCCTTGACTTGCCGCTGGTGGTACACCGAATGCCAGACGCGGTTGCGCAGGTTCCCGAACTCGGGACTCAGGCGCATGTCCTCGTCGCGCGGATAGGGGAGGTCGACGTCGATGACATCGGCGATGCGGCCGGGCCGCGCGGCCATCACGATCACCCGGTTGGCGAGGAACACCGCCTCGTCCACGTCATGGGTGATGAACATGACCGTCCGCCGCTCCTGGCTCCACGTCTCCAGGAGCTGCTCCTGCAGCCGCACCCGGGTCAGCGCGTCCAGCGCGCCGAAGGGCTCGTCCATGAGCAGGATCGACGGGTTGACCGCGTACGCGCGGGCGATGGCGCAGCGCTGCTTCATGCCGCCGGACAGCGTCTTGGGCAGCGCGTCCGCGAACCGCTCCAAGCCGACCAGGCCGATGAAGTGCTCGGCCCGCCGGCGCCGCTCGTCCTTGGGCACCTTGGCGGTACGCAGGCCGAACTCGACGTTCTCGCGGACGGTCAGCCACGGGAACAGCGCGTACTGCTGGAAGATCACCCCGCGCTCGGGGCCAGGACCCGAGACCGGCTTGCCGTCGACGAGCGCGGCGCCGCCGGTGGGCTGCTCCAGCCCGGCGAGGATGTTGAGCAGCGTGCTCTTGCCGCAGCCGGAGGGCCCGACGACGGTCACGAACTCGTTGTCGGCGATGTCGAGCGAGACGCCGCCGAGGGCGACGAAGTCCTCCTTGCCGACGGGGTAGACCTTTTCGATGTCGCGTACGGAGATCTTGGGCGTGGTCATCGGCTCTCCTGCCAGGCCGTCAGCTTGTTGCCGGCCAGCATGAGCAGCCGGTCCATGATCAGGCCGAGGATCCCGATCGTGATGATGCCGACGAAGATCGTCGGCAGGTCGTAGTAGAGCTGCGCGTTCTGCATCCGGTGCCCGAGCCCCGCCTGCGCGGCCAGCAGCTCGGCGGCCACCAGCGTGCCCCAGGCCGAGCCGAGCCCGACCCGCATCCCGACGAGGATGAACGGCGTCGAGGCCGGCACCACGACCCGCGCGAAGATCGTCCCGTCCCCCGCGCCGAGGACCCGCGCGGCGTTGACGAGGGTCCGGTCCACGTTCACCACGCCCTGGTAGGTCGAGATGACGCAGGCCAGGAACGCCGCCAGGAAGATGACGAAGATCTTCGGGCTCTCGCCGATGCCCATCAGGACCAGCACCAGCGGCAGCATCGCCAGCGGCGGGACGGTCCTGAAGAACTGGATCCACGGCTCGAACAGGCCGCGCGCGATCGTGTACCACCCCATGAGGAAGCCGATCAGGACCGCCGCGACCGAGCCGAGCGCGAACCCGGCCAGCACCCGCCCGAGCGAGGCGCCGACGTCGGTGACGAGTGTGCCGTCCAGGAGCATCCGCCAGGCGGCCGCGACGACCTCGCCCGGGGTCGGGAACTGCAGCCCGGCCAGGGACAGCCCCCACCAGATCGCCAGCCCGGCCACCACCGAGCCGATGTTGAGCATCAGCAGGGTACGGCTCTTGCGGGGGCGGACCTTCGTGGCCGCCGCCGCTTCCGTAGTGATCACGGCCACCTTTGGCCTCCGTCCGTTGTGACGTTCGCTTCGTATCCGGCCAGCAGTGGGGACTCGTGGAACAGGGCCGCGATGGCGCCGAGCGCGCCGCCGTCGTCCGCCAGCAGGGCGGCGCGGATCACCGGCGCCGCGTCGGTCAGCCACGACAGTTCGTACGTGACCGTGGCCGCGACCTGCTGCACCAGCGTGGGCGCGATCATGACGATCTCGCCGGCCAGCACGATCTCGCTGGGGTTGAGCGTCATCGCGGCGGTGCCGAGCACCCGGCCGACCGCCGCGCCGGCCGCGCGCAGCACCTGGTCGACGACCGGGTGCGCGATCTCTACGGCGGCCCGCAGGTCGTCGAGCGTCTCCATCGGCAGGCCGAGCTCGCGGCAGCGCCCGAGGATCGCCGGGACCGACGCGACGGTCTCCACGCAGCCGCGCTTGCCGCACCGGCACTGCGCGCCGCCGGGCACGACGGTCACATGGCCGAGCTCTCCGGCGTAGCCCTTGAAGCCTCGTACGAGCTGGCCGCCCACCACGAGCCCGCCGCCGACGCCGTCGGACAGGCGCAGGTAGATGAGGTCGCGTACGGAGTCCGACTGGGCGTGCAGCGCCTCGGCCAGCCCCGCGAAGCGCACGTTGTTGTCGACGATCACGGCGGTGTGGAAGCGCTCGGCGAACAGCTCCGCCACCCCGTCGGCGCGCGAGCGGTCACCCCAGCCCGGCACGCCGATCCCGATGGCCTGGAGGGCGCCGTAGTGGACACCGGTGTCGGCGCTGATCCGGTCGATCAGCGCCAGCCCGGCCTCGACCCGCTCGGGCCACTGCGCCGACTCCTCGTAGCGCGAGGTGCCGGACGCGATGATGTCGTGCGCCGCGTCGGCCACCAGGACGTTCACCCGCCGGTGGCCGAAGTCGACGCCCATGTACTGCCCCGAACCGGGGTCCAGCGCGAGCCGTTCGGCCGGCCGGCCGCTGCCGACGCGCTCGACGGCGTCGGTGTCGACGACCTGGATCGCGCCGCGCCCGATCAGGTCACTGGTGATCTCGGAGACCGTGGTGCGCGACAGGCCGACCCGCGTCGCGATCTCGCTGCGGCTCTGCGCGCCGTGCTGGCGTAGCAGGCGCAGCACTCTCTCCTCATGGGAGCGACGGACGAGCGCATGGGCTCCATTGGGCGTTGACACGCTGGAAACCTATGGTTTGCCCATTTTTTACGTCAACCTTCCGGCAGAAAGAATCCGGAAATCTGTCGCAGGGCCGACGAAAACGTCTGACCAGCGCTTACGGGTCGGGCTACTGGCAACGGGGAGCTGTCGGCGCCTCGATGGAGGAACCCCGCGCCCGTCCATGGTTTCTGCGGCACTCGCCGTAGGACCCCTGCCGACCGCAGCCCGCGACCCCACGCCTATGTCTCGCTATCTCACGACTATGTATCGCCTCTCCCGTCCACCGGACCCGTCAAGATCGGCCCTCGAGCGTGCGGCGCGGGACGTCGATCAACTTCCCATCATGACGAGAAACGCGAGGTCCGGGGGGTCCGAGCGCCGGAAGGAAGCGCGTACCCGGATCTGGCTGCGGTTTTCCACAGCTCACCCGCCGTGGTGTCGCGACGTGAATCGTGCGTCACGGGCTGACAGCGAAATTCGGCGCCATAGCCATCCCAAGGTTCGGGCTGATCCCGGTGAACCCCGGCTGTCTTGTATCCCGTGTCAGTGATCAAGGAAAGAAGTCTTGTCATCCACAGAGCACGCCACCCCCGCACCGGGCCGATGTGGGGACTACAAGATCACTATCCGCAACTCCGTCCATAGGTGAGGGACGTATGAACAGACTTGTCTCGGCAATGCTGCGATATGCCAGGGGTTCGACCTTCGCGACCACCGGTGTGGCCGCCCCGGCACAGATCGGCTTTCCTGGCTCTTCCCGGCTGGCGGCCGGTTTCGCGCTCATTCCCGTCGTGACCATGCTCCTTACCGCGCAAGCCAGGGCGTGCACCCCGGACAAGCCGGTGGGGCTCGGCAGCGCCGCGAACTTCGCGGTTCTGGGTGCCAGCACCGTCACCAACACCGGCGAGACCGTCATCACCGGCGACCTCGGGCTGAGCCCGGGCACGTCGGTCACCGGTTTCCCGCCCGGCACCGTGGTCGGCGGTGCCATCCACGTGGCCGACACCGCCGCCGCCCACGCCCAGGTCGACCTGACCGCCGCCTACAACGACGCCGCCTCTCGTACTCCCGCCACCACCATCGGGACAGAGCTCGGCGGGACCACCGTGAAACCAGGGGTCTACAACTCCGCCGCGGGCACCTTCGGGATCACCGGAAACCTGACCCTCGACGCGCAGGGAGACCCGGACGCGGTCTTCATCTTCCAGGCGGCCTCCACCCTTATCACCGCCTCCTCCAGCGCGGTGATCCTCACCGGCGGCGCCAAGGCCGCCAACGTCATCTGGCAGGTCGGCAGCTCGGCCACGCTGGGTACCGGCTCCAGCCTGGCCGGGAACGTCCTCGCGCTGACCTCGATCACCGTGACCACCGGCGTGAACGTGAACGGTCGCGTCCTGGCCCGCAACGGCGCCGTCACCCTGGACACCAACGCCATCAGCCGGTCCACCGGCGCACTGTCCATCAACGTGCCCGGCAGCGCGGACCCGGGTTCCGCAGCAGCCGGCGCCGCCAACGTGTCGGGCCCGCTCGGCGAGATCACCGTGACCGACACCCGCGGTGACCCGAACGCCGCCTGGACCGCGACCGTCGACTCCACGGACTTCACCACTGGCGGCGCCACCGCCCCCGAGACCATCGCGAAGAGATCCGTCAACTACTCCCCGGGCCCGGCCATCAACACGACCGGTAGCGCGACATTCACTCCCGGAACGGCCGGCGGCCTCGGCTCCGCGCGTATCGCCTTCTCCGCCGCCGACGGCGCGGGGAACAACTCCGCCACCTGGAACCCGACGATCACCGTGGCCTTGCCGGCCGATGTCGTCGCCGGGACCTACACCGGCGCCATCACCCACTCGGCCGCCTAGTGCCTTCGTCACAGCTTGATGGGGTGGGCGGCGAGCCGTGCGCCCAGGTGGGCATGCGTGCCGAGTAGCCACGCCGCGCTGACGGACACTTCCGGTGAGGGTGGTCGAGTCCGCCGCCGATGAGGAGCATGCGTAGATGATCGGACCGCCTCGTGCTCGGCGGTGTCGAGGTCATCGACAGTGAGGTCGAGGTGGATCTGCTGTGAGCGATCATTGGACTGCCAGGTCGGTGGCTGGTCGTCCTCGACACGGACTGCACCGAGGTGGAGCGTCCCGACCTTGACCGCGCAGAATCCCGGTGTCTCGACCGTTATCTCGCCGCTGAGCATGTGTGCCCAGAAGCGGGCCAGGGAGATCGGGTCAGGGCATTCGAGGTTGATGACGGCGATGCCGGCGAGGGGCAAAGGCAGTCCAGACGAGACCGAAAGTGAGGCAGGGGTCAACGGGCATGAGGCGGGATCAGCCGTGGCGGGCGGTTGGGCCGGTGTTTCAGATCACCGGGATGAGCGGGTCGTCGAAGAGACTCCGGTCCCCGTCGACGCCGTGGGCTAGCGCGCCGGCCACGTCTTCGTGGGGGGCACCGAACCTGATCGCGCTGACCTCATCCAACAGCTGGTAGTGGTGTGGGTCGAGCTCGACATCCAGCGCGTCGAGGTATCCTGCCAAGTGGGCCGGGGTGCGAGGCCCAACGATGGGGATCATCGAGGTCTGGGCCCGCGCAGCGCGCTGACGCAGCCAGGCCAGTGCGACATGGACTGGGCCGGTACCAATCTCAGCGGCCACGGCAAGGACCGCGTCGAGCACAGCGGTGCGCTGCTCACCGCCCTCGCCGACAGTACCGTCGACCGCGGCCCGTGCGCTGAGTCGCCCCTGCTCGCCGTGGCGGTATTTCCCGGTCAGCAGACCGCCTGCCAGCGGGGAATAGAGAACGACGCCCAGCCCATGTGCTTGGGCCATCGGGATGAGTTCCCGCTCCCAGAGCGCTCAGCCAGGCTGTACTCGGTCTGGATGCCGACCAGCGACCTGTCTCCGTTCAGCTCCGACCTGACAGCGGCGCCGGCGACCCGCCAGGCCGGGAAGTTCGGCAGGCCACCGTAGCGGATCTTGCCCGCTCGAATCAGGTCCTCGAAGCCGCCCAGGATCTCCGAGATCGGGATAACGCCGTCGGGGAAGTGCGGCATGAAGACGTCAACGTAGTCGGTCTTCAACCGTCGCAGGGTCTCCTCCAGGGACCGGATCATGGTCTTGCGGCTGTTGCCTGTGGTGCCGGGGCGGACCTGGACGCTCCTGCTCCCGCTGTATTTGGCGATCACAACGTAGTCGTCGCGCTCGCGACCCAACAGGTCGCCCAGAACGGTCTCTGCCTCACCGTCTTGGTAGATGTTCGAGACGTCGAAGGTGGTCCCGCCGGCCGACACGAACGACTCGAAGATCGCCCTGGCCCCCTCCAGGCCCGCTCCCAAGCCAGGCGGTCGGCCCCCACAATGCGATGGCGCAGCGGTCGGCTCGCGCACATCACCCACTCCATCGCAAGGAGGAAGGTTTAGCCGGTGACCCGGGCCAGGAACTGGCCCTTGGCGTGCTCGTCGGTCTCCCGGGTGCCGTAGCCGGTGGCCCACAGGCCGCCGCCCGGCACAGCGCCGAGCTGCTTGATCCGGTAGTCGTCGAGCAGCGGCGGCTTCGGCGCCTGCTGCCAGGCGGTGCCGTTCCAGCGCAGCAGCACACCGACGCTGCGCGCGGTGGCGTCGTCCTGCCCGCTGCCTCCGGCCCACACCTCGGTGCCGTTCCAGGCCAGCGAGGTGATGGAGGATCCGTACCAGCCGGTGATCGCCGGGGTCGGCGTCACCGTCCACGCGCTACCGTTCCAACGCATGGCGAACGCCTCGCGCTTCTTGACCGAAATGCCGTTGGCCTCGTAGGTGGTCCGCTGACCGGCCGCCCACACCTCGCCGGACCGCGCGGCCACCGCGTCCAGAGCGGTCTCGACCAGCGCTTCCTTCGGCGGATCCGGCAGCCGGGACCAGGTGTGGCCGTCCCAGTGCAGCACCAGGGTGTGCGCATCGGTGCTCGGCCCGTAGCGGTTGGTGGTGCCGACCGCCCAGACGTCGTCCGGTGCCAGAGCATGCACCGCGCTCAGGTCGGTGTTGCCCGCGAGCGGCGGGAGGCTCATCTTCTGCCAGGCGGTGCCGCTCCAGCGGATCACACCCGCCGTGGAAACCTCACTGCTTGACTGGTAGGACCTGCCGACCGCGAAGGCGGTGCCGCCCACCGCGGCGACATCATCAAGGTAGAAAGGGTTGTTCTGTTCGGTCGGGTACGGAGTGAGGGTCCAGGCCGTACCGTTCCAGTGGTAGGCGATGGTCGAACCGGTGGCCCACACGTCGTTCGCCGCGGCGGCCGACACCGAGGTCAGCGCGCCCCGGCAGTTGATATCCGGCCGGTCGTCCACCCAGTTCTGACCGTTCCAGCGGAACAGATCGGGGCAGACCGCACCCGCCGGCGGGTTCGGCCAGCCCTCCATCCGCACCTGCCCCACAGCCCAAGCTTGGGTGCCGCTCAGCGCGGCGACATCGTTGAGTTCCTTGAGTTGCTTCTCGGATTCGACGTACCCGTAGGGAAAGGACAGCTGGTCCCAGACCGGCGCGAGTGTCGCGCCCGCCGGGGCCGCGGTCGCCAGGCTCGCGGTCGTCAGGCTCGCGGTGAGCGCGACCGCACCGAGAATTCTGCTGGATGTCAGGGATAATATTTTTCTCTTGGTCACGAACGATTTCGTACCATCGCCGGTCAGCGGCGCCCATGGCCTAGGGAATGCATAGGGGGCCCTGGAGAAACCATAGGGGCCCTAGGGGTGCTCCACTGGCGCGTCCATTATCGATAGGCAGCGGAACTTCATGTCCGTCCACAGGTCACCGGGCATTTCATGCCTGATACCTACTCCCTTTGGTGTAGCTCATACAGCGAACGGTGCAAGGTCAAATGACGATCAACGGACGACGCACTCCCGCTGCGGTCCGCCCTACCGTTTCTCGTCGAGATAGCCGGATGAGAACTGGAGGAATCGCCATGAGCAAGAAAGTGATCACTGCGATCGCCGGGCTGAGCTTGACGGCCGGTTTGCTGGGATTGGTCGGCGTGCCGGCTGGTGCCCAGGCTGGCACGGCCAGTCAGGCCACCGCTGCGATGGCCGCGCCGAAGCCGCCGAAGGGCGCCAGGGCGGTGCTTCAGGTCAGCCCCAATCCGACCACCAAGCGAGGCCAGGAGGTGACGATCACCGGCAACTGCGGCGGCGGCAAAGAGCTCAAGGCGGTGCTCGCCGGGATCAACAGAGAGCGCCCGCTGCTGCAGAACATCCGCATCATTGACGACAACCCGCAGGGATTCGTGGTGAAGGCGACCCTCGCCCCCACCATCGGTAATGGCGTCGGTCCCGTTTTCGTCGACTGTGGCGACGAGGCAGGCGTGACCCTCCTGGTCACCCACGTCTGATCCGGCTGGTAAACAGATCAAGAGCTTCCGCGGCCCTTGAGTCCGCCGTCCGCGCGACTCCGGAAGCCGAACATGCCGACGGCGTCACCTAGGCGGTCACCTGGGCGACGCCGTCCTGGTTCGCCCCGGCCCGGCGTTACACCCCTCGCCCCTCGAGAAAGGGCCTTCGCATGGCCGAACCGCCCCCACTACGCGAACCCGCTCCTGTCCGGCACCTCGCCCGGATCACCGACATTGCGCTCGCTACCCTCACGCTGGTCTTCTTCATCGCCGTAGCCCTCGCCGCCGGGGTGCACACCCCCCGGCAGGGCACGTACCCCCTCGCTCTGCTTCTTGGAGCGCTCCTGCTGGTCAGACACCGCTGGCCGATGACCGTGCTGCTGCTGTCGATCGGCGGGATCTTCGCCTATCACCTCACCGGACATTGGTCTCCCGCCGGTTGGATCTGGCCGGCCGCGGTCGCCTACTTCACCGCCGCAACCACGCCACGCGTGCGCTGGGTGGCTGCCATCGGCCTGGCCCAGCTGGTCTACTCTGCGGTCGACTTCCGCTGGGCGCTGGACACGAACCCGACCCGCTACGTCTTACACGTCGCGGGGGAAGGCCTGCTCCTGGCGATCCTCATCGCTGCGGGCCTCGCCTACGCTGCCGCGATGCGCTGGCGCGAGCGGCTGCGCGAAACCGACAGCCGTGCTCGTGCCGCCGAGGAACGGCTGCGCGTCTCGCACGAGGTACACGACATCATCGCGCACACGCTGGCCGTCGTCGGCGTTCAGCTCAATGTCGCCGCCGACACTCTCCAGGAGGATCCGACCGCGGCCGCCGCCGCGCTACGCCTGGCGAAGGACGTCAGGAACCGGGCGATGACCGACCTCCGCTCCCTCGTCGCGGTCCTGCGCGACAACCCCGCTGACACCGCGCCGCAGGCGGATCTGGCCTCCTTGGACACTCTCATCGCCGACGCCCGCGCCGCCGGGCTCGAGGTGACCCTCGACGAGCACGGCGACCGCGCGGCCATCCCTGCCGTTCTCGCCATCGCCCTTTACCGCGTCGTCCAGGAGTCCCTGGCCAACGCGCTCAAGCACGCGGGAGCGAGCAAGGCCGAGGTGACGATCGGCTACCAGCCCCGCTCGATCACCGTCGAGATCACCGACGACGGCCGCAGCGCCCCAGGCGGCGCCGAGGCCACCGAAGGCCATGGCCTGGCCGGTATGCGCGAGCGAGTGAGCGCACTCGGGGGCGCGCTCACCGCAGGACCGATCGCCGGCGGCGGCTTCGCCGTGCGGGCCGACATCCCTGTGGCAGGCTCGACGGCATGACGATCAAGGTGCTCCTCGCCGACGACCAGGCACTCGTACGGGCCGGCTTCCGCAGCCTGCTGGCCCGCTCCCGGGACATCACGGTCGTCGGCGAAGCCCAGGACGGCGACGAAGCCGTACGGCTGGCCGCGAGCACCCGCCCCGACGTGATCCTCATGGACATCCGCATGCCCGGCACCGATGGGATCACCGCCACGCGCCGCATCATCACCGGCTCGACCACTCTGAGCTGTCGCGTCATCATCCTCACGACGTTCGACACCGACGAACACGTCTTCGCCGCCCTGCGCGCCGGCGCCAGCGGCTTCCTCACCAAAGAGGTCGAACCCGCCGAACTGCGCCGGGCGGTCGCCGCCGTCGCCGACGGAGACGCGCTCCTGTCTCCGGGCGTGACCCGCCGCGTCATCGAGCAGTTCGCCCACCGGCAGGACCTCACGCCCAGCGCGGGGCAGCGATTGGCCGCCCTTACCGTCCGGGAACTGGAGACGGTCAAGCTCGTGGCGCTCGGCCTTTCCAACAACGAGATCGCCGAGCGGCTCGTCATCAGTCCACTCACCGCCAAGACCCACATCACCAGGGCCATCGCCAAGCTGAACGTACGCGACAGAGTCCAGCTGGTCATCCTGGCCTACGAGAGCGGCCTGATACGGCCCGGCGCGTGACACCGGGCGATGCCGACGCTGCCGACAAGAGCGCCAGAAAATGCGGCCCACAGACTGTTTGGCTCCGAAACGATTCGGCAGGAGCGCCGCCCTTGAACCCCAGAACCAGGCTCTACATTCAGTCGTGATCTACCGCCACAGACCTGTCAGCTCTATCGCGTGTTCAGGGCTGTCGGCGTAATGGACACCCTCCCTGGAAGGTTTGTTGGTCAGTCAACTGGTGGTAGGTCAATCCCGAGGACTGGCAGGCAGTCGCCGACGGCGACGAGTTCGATGTCGTCGCGCCGCCGCTTGATCCACTGCTCCCGGGTCAGCCGCCACCGCTTGATCTCTGCCGGCTCGCCGCGCCGGGTGTCCCAGTCGACGCCGTTCGGCACGTAACCCAGTGCCTGCGAAACGCGGTTCGAGGCGTGGTTGTCGACGAAGGCATCGCTGCCCGCCTCACTGGCGCCGAGCCCGTCGAAAGCCAGCTGCAGCACCGCCTGCCGCATCTCCTTGCCCAGGCCGCCGCCCCGAACGTCCGGGCTGAGCCAGGAGAATGTGGTGACCGTACCGAACGCGGCGAAGTCGCGGCCGATCAGATCCTGCATGCCCACCGGTTCGCCGTCGACGACTACGACGAAGTACAGACGCCACAAGCTCTCGCTGACCTGGCCCCGGCCCCGCCACACCGCCCGCAGCCAGCCCCACTCGCGCTCCGGGCTGTCCGCATAGAGGGACATCGGATCGTCGAAGGGCCACGGGGGCTTGACGGCCACGCCCTTGCGCACCGTCGGGACCAGGCGTTCTAGGAGCTCATCTGTCGCCCCGAGCAAGGACAGCCGAGGTGTGTGCACCTGCACGTTCAGCGGGGGATACGCGGACAGAGGCGAGCCAGTCGTCGGCATGGGCGCAACCGTACGGGCCGACCGGCACGGCGCGCATCACATATTCGGCCTGGCCCTGAGCACGTCGTTCGCCTCGTGCACTGTTACAGGCCATCGACAGTCCGAGACCCCCACGCCGGCCCCCACCCGCCTGGTCTACCAGCGGCAGACTTAGGGCCAGGTCTTGGCCTCGGACTCGAACACCGCGCGGTCGCTCTCCACGGGAAGCACGCACATGAGATGACCGCCGGGGACGCGCAGGGTGCGGCACTCCTGCCACCGCGCCACCTCACTCGCGCCCAGGGCGATCAGTCGCCGGGTCTCCGCCTCGACGTCGTCGGTCTCGATGTCCACATGGAAACGGGGAGCGTCGTCGACCGCCTGCACGGCCACGAGCGGGCCAGGCTCGGGCAAGGCGCCGTGCAGCGAGATGAACTGCTCCTCGGAAGGCAGCGGGCGAGCCGTGGCCCCCAGCGCCGCGGCCCAGAAGGCGGCCGCTGCCTCAGCCTCCGGCGTGGGGGTGTCTATCAGGAGGGCGTAGACACGACTGCGATGCATGGTGATCATGCTAAGACCGACCGGCAAATGGATCACTTCAGGCGTCGGGTGGTGGGGCGGTGGTCCCAGCGATAGCGGGTCGTCGAGCGTCGGATGAGCATGCGGAGCGTGACGAAGGCGGCGGCGAGGTATAGGTAGAAGTCCACGACGCTGCTGCTCTTCTCGGTGCAGCGCCGCAGCTTGCCGTAGCCGTTCATCCACGAGTGGCACCGCTCAACCACCCACCGTTTGCCGGCCTGGATCGGTGCGGGCACGCCCTTGCGGGCTATCTCGCCGGTGAAGCCGAACTCGTCGAGCAAGGCACGGGTCCTGGCGCTGTCGTAGCCCCGGTCGAGATTGACGTTCACTTGCTCGGGGAGTGCTCCTACCTGGGCTTTCGTTGCTTCGAGGGTGGGGTCGAGCAGTGGTGAGTCATGCCGGTTGGCGCCTGCGGAGACAATTCCCAAAGGGACCCCGGCCGCGTCGGAGGCTAACGATCGCTTCAGTCCCTGTTTGCCTCGGTCGACCGGGGAGCGTCCAGCTTTCTCGCCGCCCGATGGAGCTTTCGTGATGCATCCGTCCACAGAGATCTCAGCCAGTTGGAGGCCGATCATGCGATCGTACGCTTGCAGCGCCAGGGCGTGGATCTGCTCTGATATGCCCATCTGCGACCAGAGCTTGACGCGGCGTCGAATGGTTCGGTCCGAGCAGCCCGAACTGGCGATCCGCTCGTATCCAGTGCCGTGGACCAGGGCCTGCACGATGTGCTCGAAGACGATTCGGTCCGGGACCCGGCGACGGTGGCAGCCCAGCGGGTGGGTCGGCGCATAGTCATCGCGCGCGGGTAGCAGGGCGGCGAACTGGTCCCACAGGGGGGCGAGCAGGCAAGATGGCACAGCAGGCACGGGCCCTCCAGTGATCACTGAGCGTAGAGAACTCCATGATCATTCAAGCCCGTGCCTGTCTCGTACCCGGCACCACCATTCGCCCGTCGGTCGCAGCCCCGTCTTTGACCTCCATCAGCGTCGTACGGCACGGAGGAAGGTTGTGACGGCGTCGCGCCAGCCGGTTACTTGAGATCGAGGACGGCTTTGCCGTGGAGGCGACGGTCGAGCAGAACCTTGACTGCCTCGGAGTGGCGAGTCCAGGGGCCGCGCCAGCTGATGCCCGGATCGAGGCTGCCTGCGGCGATCTCTCCAGCCAGCCAGGTCAGATCCGCAGAGAAGTCGGTGGTGGGGTCGCCGAAGAGGAAGAAGGTGCGGATCGACCGGCCGTGCCGTCCTCCGTCGCCCAGCAGGGCATCCGGTGACAGCACCGCATCGGCCTCGGAGGATCGGCCTACGCTGATGAGGCTGCCGCCGGCCGACAGGGAGGCGAAGGCGTCGACGAGGTACTGTCCGCCGACGTTGTCAAGAACGGCCGAGACGGGCTGCTGCACGGCGGCCGGCTCGGGGTGGACCTCGTGGGCGCCCAGGGCTCGCAGCCCGTCCGCCTGAGCGGTGCTCCGGCTGATGGCAACGACGTGCGCGCCGGCGCGGGCGGCCAACTGGACGGCGTAGCGGCCGACGCCGCCTGAAGCACCGGTGACCATCACGCGGCGACCGAGCAGCGATCCCATCTGACGTAGCACGTGCAGGGCGCTCAGCCCGGCCACGGGAACGGTGCTCAACGCGCCGGGATCGGCGTCCTTTGGCGCGGTGCCGAGCAGGGCGGCGGGTACGGCGCGCAACTCGGCCCAGCCGGCCTCCCCTCCAAGGGTGACAACCCTCTCTCCCTCGGCCGGGCCCGAACCGTCGGCGGCCGCCTGAACGACCACGCCGGCCGCGTCCCATCCGAGCACGGTGCCGTCCGGCATCTCCGGACGGGTGGCCACATGGACCTCACCGAAGTTCAGCGAGACCGCCTCGACCCGCACGAGCACCTCGTGGGCGGCGGGTCGCGGGGCAGGGACGTCCGTCAGTGACAAGTGTCCAGGTGAGGTGTGATCCACGACGAGTGCACGCACAGGAAGGTTCCCTTTCATAAAATGCCATAGTGTGGCGTTTGCTCTAGTAGAGCATATGCGTAATCTCGGCGTACTTGGTACAGTGATTGTGATGACGACCGTTAAACAACCCGCCAGCCTGCGCGAACGCAAAAAGCTGCATACTCGCCAGGCACTGATCGACACCGCCATCACGCTCTTCAGCGAACGCGGATTCGACAACGCTCCGCTGGACGCGCTGCTGGAGCAGGTGGAGGTGTCCAGGCGGACCTTCTTCCGCAACTTCCGCTCCAAGGAGGACGTTGCACTCACCGCCGTCAAGCAGCTCTGGGACACCTACCTGGAAGTCCTGGACGGCATCCAGAAGTCCGGGCCTCTGGCCGATGTCTTCCTCGCCGCCATGCTGACCACTCTGGAGCGCATGGACGAGGACTGGTACCGGCGCTTCCCGCTCACGCTCCGGCTCATCGCCGACTCACCCGCACTCGACGGGTACACGCTGCGGCACTGCGCCGAAGTCCAAGCCGAGATCGCGTGCCGACTTGACGAACAAAACCGTCTCGAACTGCGGCTCCTCATCGAGTTCTTCGTGGCCACCTGGCGCTGCGCTCTGGACGAATGGCTGCCCGACTGCACACCGGGCGAACTGCCCGCGCTCTTGCGCCGGGCCTGCTCAACCATGAACTCCGCCCTCAGCCTGGAGGCATGAGCTCGTTCTGTGCCACCCGGCCTCGAACAGGGCCCGGACGTGCTCACCCATAGGGAGAAGCGCAGCAGCGCCGTGGACTTCTACCTATACCTCGCCGCCGCCTTCGTCACGCTCCGCATGCTCATCCGACGCTCGACGACCCGCTATCGCTGGGACCACCGCCCCACCACCCGACGCCTGAAGTGCTCCATTTGCCGGTCGGTCTAAGCTTTGTTTTTAACCTCTGAAACGGGCGTTCGGCCTGCTTAAGGTCGTGACAGGCCGTCTGATGGACGTCACAGGCATCTACGGCGCGTCTTGGCGTGTCTACGCATTTCGCTGCTACCGGCCGTTATCGCCGCAGGTCAAAGCTGCATGTGGTCGCTCGGTTCAAGAGCTCGGTCGTCAAAGACGTCGTCCTGCACGGCAAACCGAGGGCCACCGTCTCACCGTGGATCTGACGGATCTCGGAAGGCGGTGGCCCAATGCTCAGGATGGCACGGCGGTCTGATCGACCGCAGGAGTTGACACTTGCACCTGCTCTGCCCGGCGTGGCAGCGCGTGTCTCATCGCGCCCGGCAAATGAAGATCGCTTTCGCGCCTCGATCCGGCGGGCGCTGGCGCTGGGCTGGCTGACCGCGTTCCGCCGACGGCTGTACGAAGCTCTGACCAGCCGGGCCGATGCGCTGTTTGAACTGATCGACGCCATCGTGTGCGCCGATCAGCCGGTAACGTCGCTGGTGCAGCTGTCGCTGGAGCCGGAGTTCCGCCGTGGCCATGGCGCGCTGTACGACGCGCTGGCCGCCGGAAACATCAACGCCGACGCTCTGACTGATCTCCTCGTGGAGTTCCTGCCGGTGGCCGGCCCGCCCCGCCGACCACGGCCGGGCCGCGACGAAATCGCCGTTGAGGAAAGGGCCGATCAAGATAGCGAACTGCTGGCGTTGGCCGACGCGCTTGCGGTGCTGCCGGCCGATCAGGCGCGGGCCACGACCGAGGCGTGCCTGCCACGCGGGATCCGGCCGCGGTTCGCCATCGACGGGACGCCGTATCCACGCCCCGACGCCGAGTGCTCGCCCGACCGCGGGCATGTCTATCACGACGCCTGCCGGTGTGACGGCACCCGCAAGACCATCCCCGGCTGGGAGTATCAGTTCGTCGCCGCGCTCGGCGAGCTGCGCTCGGCGTGGACCGCGCCGGTGGACGTGGCCCGCACCACCCACTCCACCCGCTTGGCGGTCACCACCGACCAGGTCCGCGCCCTGATCGGCCGTCTGGAGGCCACCGGGCAGGCCGGAGGCGGCCTTCCCATCCCCGTCATCGTGCTGGACGCCGGCTACCCGGCCACCGCCCTGACCGCCGCGCTCACCGGCGTGCGCGCCCACCTCGTGCTCCGCTTACCGGCCAAGAACGTCTACTACCGCGATCCGCTGACCTGGCCGGGCAAGGTCGGCCGGCCCGGCAAGTTCGGCCAGCGCATCAAATGCGTCGACGAGCCTCAGCCCGAGCCCGATGAGGAACTCCTTCTCCCCGGCACCACCAGGTACGGCACCGTGCGCATCGCCTGCTGGCGGGGCATCCACCCGAAAGTTCACGGCGGCCGCACCTACTTCGCCGACTGGCAGGGCGACTTGCCGATCATCAAGGGCAACCTGATCCGCGTCCAGGTCGAGCGCCTGCCCGACGGCCGCACACCGCACCAGACGCTGTGGCTGTGGCATGCCGGCCCCACCGTGCTGGCCCTGAGCGAGATCTGGCGGGCCTACCTGGCCCGCTTCGACGAAGAGCACACCTTCAAGTTCAGCAAGGGCACCCTCGGGCTGATCACCGCCAAGCTGCGCACCCCCGAGCAGACCGACCGCTGGGTCCGTCTCATCATGGCCGCCCTCACCCAGCTCGCCTTCGCCCGCGACCTGGCCGAGGACCTGCGCCGCCCCTGGGAGAAACCACCTACCCCGGATCGACCGCTCACCCCCGGACGGGTCCGCCGTGGGTTTCGCAACATCCACCACCTGCTCGGCACTCCCGCAGCTGTTCCCAAACACACCAGGGCCGGCCCAGGACGCCCCAGAGGATCACGCTCCGGCCCAGCCCCACACCACCCCGTCCCCCGCAAACAAGATCAACCAGCATCCGCCGCTTGAGAAGAACCTCCAGGCCAGAGGTTAAAAACAAAGCTAAGAGCCTGCTGACAAAGGGATTTGGTGCCGGGGCTCGAGCCAGGAGACGGTCGGGTTTGGTCATGTTCGGGCCGTTGACCTGAGAATGGGAGCGGGCTCCCGGTAGCTGAGGTGTTGTCTAAGATCGCGTCCATGACGAGGACCACGCCGCCGCGCCCGCTCGATGTTGAGGTGTTGTTCCCGGAACTGGCCGCTTACCGCGGTACGACTACCCGGCTGCACCCTCGTCCGGGCAGCCCGGACGTGTCGTCCAGTTCCGTGGGCGGCCCCCTTCTTTGGCCGGCGGACGAGCCATGGCCGGTGTGTACGAAGCCACACAAGCGCGGGACCGGGCGGCGCCCCGCGGACATCCATCGGGAGCGACAAGTCCTCGCGGCTGCCTGGGCCCGCGACCCGGATGCGGGTCCCACGACGGAGGAACGGGCACTCCTGGAGGAGTTGGCGCGGAAGCATCGCGTTGAGGGGGTGGCCGATACCGATCCGCTGCCGATGATCGGTGTCGCCCAGCTGTACCGGCGGGACGTTACCGACCTGCTGACGGGACCGGACGGGTGCGACCTGCTCCAGGTGTTCTGATGCCCGTTCGACGGGCACGGACCGACCGGCTGCGGCATGTCGCTGGACCTCCGTTGGCGCCGATCCTCCGAGGTGGCCGAGGTCCTGGCCGCGCCGCCCCGACCAGCGGTCGTGGGATTTGACGGATATGTTCCGGAGCCCTGCGTGCTGCACCCGGAACAAGTGGCCACCTACCCGTTCGCCGGTCTGCTGCCCAAGGACCTGCACGCCCGGATTGACGCCTGGGAGGAAGCCCTCGAGGAGGAGGCCGAAGAGACAGGGGACGACGACGCACCCGAGGCGCCCACCTACCAGCAGGAGCTGTCCATTCCGCCCGGCTGGCGCGTCGGAGGGTTCGCGTCGTGGCACCTGACCGACCCCGTCTCCCATGCACTGCCGGGCCTGCACGGCACCGATGGACCTACTGTTGACTATCGACAGCAGCGAGTGGGACGGCGGCAGCGGCAGCTGGAAGCCGATCGAGGAACAGGATCTGCCCGCGCACCGGTTCGCCACGCCGACCGAGGTCACCGTGGGGCGCTGGGGTTAGCTGAACGTCTTCGCCTGCCCTGTTCCCTCACATCCGCACTCCTGGAGCATCCAGTAGGCCGTCAGGCCTGTGATCCCTCGCGTGTGCCCGATGCAGGGTGGCTGCGGGAATGGGCTTAGCGTACGTTTCCGTTCCGCCACACCCTGACCCCCGAGATGTGGCCAAGATGATCAGATGAGATCGGGTTCGCTGGAGGTAATGATGCCGCGGGTGGACACCTGACTCACCTGCCGTGACCAGGTCGCGGGGATACCGTCCGATCTGAGGCGAACCGGCTCGGGCGGCCGCGGCCGGCGGAGTGCGGCTCCGGGGGGTCCTGCCGACTACTGCATGATGGTAACTGTCAGGTGACACGCCATCTGGCCGCGTGCCAGCCAAAGTGGCCAGATAGTTGGCCAGCGTCAGGTGAAGTGGCCAAATGTGACTGAGCACGCTAGCTGGCCACTCTCGGCATCCCAGTTGGCCGCAGAAGTCAGGCGTCGAAGCGACGGCGTGCGGCCTCTATGTGACCGAAGTACCGGTGGGTCCAGCCGCACATTCCATCGACCGTCGCTCGCAGAGCCTGGCCCGGCTCAGTGAGGGTATATTCGACCCGCGGCGGGACGGTGGGGTACACGGTGCGCTCGACCAGGCCGTTGCGCTCCAGCATGCGCAGGTTCTGGGTGAGCATCTTGTGGCTGATGCCCTCGACCTCGCTCCGCAGCTCACTGAAGCGCAGGGTGCGATCACCGAGGCCCTCGACGATCAGGAACGCCCACTTGTTGGCCACGTCCGAGAAGATCTCCCGCGCCAAGGAGCCCGCACGCGCCAGGTCTGCGTCCTCGGGCGAGCCTGTGAACTGCTTGGTCACCATAAGGTTCTCCAGTCACGGAAAAGTGCGTTCTTCCACGTCAGCAGCCAGTCTCTTATAGTTCTTGAGTAACCACAAGAGAGCAAGAGTGTCGTGGTCGGCGCGGACGCGAGCCCACAGGCGCTCAGAACGAGGAGACAGGCACCATGGCCATCACCTTTGTCAACCCCAGCGGATTGCCCAAGATCGATGTCTACCGGCAGGTGTCGATCGCATCCGGGTCAAAGCTGATCTTCATCGCCGGACAGGTCGCCTGGGACGCCGAGGGTGTCACGGTCGGCGAAGGCGATCTCGCCGCACAGGTCGAGCAGAGTTACCTCAACATCGGCAAGGCCCTGGCCGAGGTCGGCGGCTCCTTCGACGACGTGGCGAAACTGACCTTCTACGTCGTCGACTGGACCCCCGACAAGATGCCCCCGCTCCTGGAAGGCATCTCCCGGGCAGCCGCGAAGCTGGGGGTCACCCCGGCCCCGCCGACCACGCTGATAGGCGTTGCGGCACTGGACGTCCCCGACCACCTGGTCGAGATCGAAGCCACCGCGATCCTCGACTGAACAGATGGCCTTCGCTCACTGAGCACCGAAGTGGCCATGATGTGATTTGTGAGCGCTACGTCACGGAATATGATCAGCGAGTTCAGGGTCGCCTACGTCGTTGCCGATGGCGTGGAGCAGCTCGTGGGGTTGGAGCGGCTGGCGAGCGTGGCGCTGGAGGAGGCGCTGCCCGTCCGTTCGTTCCCGTCCTATCACCGGGCAGCGGAACTATCCCGGCTGGTACTGGTCGGCCACGATGGAGCGCCGGGTGGGGTTCGAGTCGTGGGTCGAACGTGACCACCTGGTAGCGCTCGATCGTTGACACCCGAAGCCGTCGCGCTCACCGAACTCCTCACCGACCTGGGCTGGCGCCGCCACGTCGCCATGGTGGACGAGCGAGCGCTTCGCAGCTTCTCTGAGCGCGTCGCTCAGCAGATGAACGAGCCCGCTTCAGCGAGTAAGGGGCCCGCCCCGCCCTCTCTCTGGGGACAACAAGACGGGCTCACCCGGTGGGTCGAGCAACTGCGACGCAAGCACCGCATCCGCCGACGACGCCACCTGGCCGAACAGCGTCACACATGGCAACCGCTACCACTGCCGGAAAATGGCCACTTCAAATGGCACAGCCACCTCGCCGTCCGTGACAGATGAACTGACCAGCACGAGGTCACGCCGTGATCAATGGCCAGATTGGATGTCACCTGACAGTGACCGGTGGGTGCTCGTGAGAGGTGTGAACGATCTCGATCATGTACGATCCGGCCCTGACCAAGGGAGTCAGAGTGACGGAGGATGCGCTCCAACGGCTGCGCGTGGAGGCGTCACGGGACGACTACGCCTCGATGGCCCGCCTGGCGCGGGCGCTGTACGAGCAGGGCACCGACTCCCCTAAAGTGATCGACTTCGTCAATCCTTTGGGGGTTATGCGGCGGGGTTCGGTACGGCAGGCTGGTGGTCGCAGCCAGCGGGCTGCTGGAGGTTCGGCTTCTTCTGGGCCCCCAGCGTCATCTCCCGGTGCGGTACGCTCTCGCGGTCCACGGCCGGCGACGGCGTCCGCGAGGGTCGCAGCCAGGTCTCCGTTGTCTGTACTGTGCCGAAATGACAAGAAGCGAGCGACTCGCGGACCAGCTGGACCGGCACTGGCACAAGAATCTGCGGCCGCGGCTGGACGGTCTTGCCGATGAGGAGTACTTCTGGGAGCCGGTGCGCGGCTGCTGGAGCATCCGCCCACGTGACACGTCGGCCACACCGATGTCGGCAGGTTCAGGGGAATGGATGATGGACTCCGCGTCCCCTGCCCCGGTGCCGGCTCCGGTGACCACGATTGCCTGGCGGCTTGCGCACATCATCGTCTCCTGCCTCGGCTATCGGGTCGGATGGCACTTCGGCGGCCAGGACGTCGACTCCCAGACATTCGCCTACGCGGGGACCGCTGACGAGGCGCTAAAGCAGCTCGATGAGATGTATGGGAGATGGAACGCGGGGGTCCGCGAGCTCTCGGACGCTGACCTGGAGAATCCGCCCCCGGTGGGTCCCGAGCAGTTTCCCATGGAGGGCATCGTCCTGCACGTCAACAGGGAGCTGATCCATCACGGCGCCGAGATTTCCCTGCTGCGCGACCTCTACCGCTGGCAGGACGGAGCCGTACCGCGCTGAATATGACTTTCCGGTAACCGGCGATCGAGCTTCGGAACCCGCAAAACCAACCCTGCCAGACCATCTACACCTCAGACTGCCGCCCACCACCAGCACGAGCACCCCGAACGACCCTCACGCCACCACCCTGATCAGCTACTTCAAGATGGCGCAGCTTCTCTGCTCGTGTCGCTCGATCCGGGCCAGCAGGTCCTCGATGCCACCCGGAAGAATCCCTCGACTTCGTCTGCGATCTTTATGCGACCAACGCCGACCGTTGAAGCCAGTCGGAGTCTTGTACTGGTGGAGTCGCCTATTCGACTATCGCGAGTTCTCGATGCCGAGGGCCGTGGTAGTGACTTTCCGTGATGTCGGCGGCAACAAGCCGGGCTCTCGGACAGCAGGTGCGCGCGGAAGGGTGAAGTGGGCCTGACTATGTCGGTAGAGCCTGCCAAGATCGCGACATGACAATCGAGGCGCTGACGCCGTTCCGCTGGCTGCAACCGCCGTACGGCGATCGGGGCAACCGACTCGGCGAGATCTACTGCGTGACCTTGCTGCACGGGCTCGACCCGGCCGAGGTGCTGCGCCGGTTCGGCGCCCGCACGAGCACGGAGATGAGCCTCGCCGAGCTGGGGCTGGCGGTCTCCGACTTCACGGTGGCGACCGACGGCGGTGACGGCGGTGGCTATGTCGGAGTGGTCGCCACCGGCGACGGGTGCGCGGCGGTGGAGCCGTGCGGCTGGTCGGGGACGGACAGCCCGATGCTGGCGCGGCTGTCGGCCGGCACCGACGTGGTGTCCGTCTTACGACATGACTACGCCTGCGACTACTTCCACTACGCCGCTGACGGCATCATGATCACCGCTTTCGACCCGACCTCTCCCGAGCATCGCTCCGGTGCCGACACCGACCGGCTCGCCGGCCTCATGCGCGAGTTCGGCCTGCCTTTGGAGGAGGGCTCGGACGAGGACTGGGACCAGCGCTACGACGACCTGTCCCGGCACGGCCTCGCGCGGATGTTCGCGATGGCGGCCCGCCTCACCGGCGTGACGTTCACCGCCGACCTGCTGGACGGACCACTCCTGGTGGGCGCGATCGCCGACCTGCCACCGTCACAAGAGCCTCAGCCCGGGAAGAGCCTCGGTGTTTTACTCGAGCAGCTGAAGGCGGTAAGCGGCCCTGAGTCTGATCACGGCGCCGCTTAACTCCCATGGGCCTCCGGTACTGACTGGTTTACTGGTCAACTGGTCTATTGAACTGTTGCGAGTTCTCGGTGAAGACGAGCCTCACCATGACTGTCCGTGCTCTCCAGCGGCGTACCGGTTCCAGGCGCCACCGCCCTCGTTGAGGAGTCAAGCGGTGGTCTTGTCGTGGTAGCGGAGGGCGTCGGATACCACGACAAGACCACCGCCCGCCTCCTTCGGGAAGGTGGCGGAGGCTGGAACCGCTACGCCGCCGGGGAACACGGAACGTCACCATCAGGCCCCATGGGAACGACAACTCGCGACAGATGAATAGCGAGCTCACCAGTACAGGACCCCAGGCCCTCAGCGACGCCGCCCCGCTCGCCCCCGAGCAGACCCCTGCGGTGTTCGCGACCGCATGCCCGCGGCCCGCACCCGGCACCGCACCGCGCGCTCCTTCAATACTGCGTCGTCCGGCCCGGCCCGCAGGTGGGTCCGCGTCGATACCCACGGCCTTCTTCGTCCCGAAGCAGGCTCCCCCTCGCGGCCGGCCTTTCCCTGGGGTCGCATTCACAAATCGAAATAACTGTCGTCCGCAATGGCAGGCAAACTGTATACCGGCTGGGAATGTCGTGAGACGGTCACGCCTCCGGGGTTATTCGTCACCTGTTATCGGCACCTCCGATCTGGCGAAATCATTCCCGGCTTCCCTTCCTGCGTGGAAGAGCGATCCCCGAGCAGTCCGCCCGCGCAAATGATCGCCGTCGCCGGAGCGAGGATTACGGCCATCACCGGTCGAGTCTCTGACGTGCGGGACCGTCGTCGCGTCCTGGCCGCACAGGTGACGTGAACGGCGTGCCGCGTGGCCCCTGCTGGACGTCGGTGCAAGATTGGCCGCAGTCAATAGCAATTTTCGACATTTCTCCGGAATATAGCCAAGTGCACATTACGCCCGATATGTGTTGATTTTCTGGAGCGGCTGATTAGCGTGGGTCGAGACGTCCGGTCATGAAGGGAGTAAGCATGCCTGTCACCCTGGGACGCTCCGAGGAGATCGTCGCTGCTTGGCGCGGCGGAACGGCGACCATCGAGGACAACCCGGCCGGCCCGCTGTTCATGAGCGAGTACGCCGAGTCGGAGATCACGATGGTTCGCGACGACACCCGGCGGCCGAGCTCGTGCACCGGCAACCGCACCATCCCCTGCTGCTGACCTCGAACCCCCCGGTCAACGCAGGACAGCACACCTGCCACGAAAGGAGTAAGCATGCCCGTCACGCTGGGACGCTCCGAGGAGATCGTCGCTGCTTGGCGCAGCGGAACGGCGACCATTGAGGACAACCCGGCCGGCCCGCTGCTCACAGGTGAGTACGCCGAGTCGGAGATCACGATGGCCCTCATGGACACCACCAAGAGGGCCAGCGCCTGCACCGCGGGTCGCACCGGCCTCTGCTGCTGATCAAGGAAGGTTGGACGTATGGCCGGGGAATTCGACCCGTCGCTGGAGTATTTGACCGCACCGGCGCTGGCCGGGCTGTCGCCCACGCTGGGATCGATCCCCGGCCTCACGCCGGCGGAGGCCCAGGTGATCCACCACGCGGCCGCCGAAACATTGGAGGAGACCGTCCGTCTCAAGGTCAACCGTGTACTGCTGCTGGAACTCAACGCGGCCAGGATCAGTGGAAGGCTAACCGCGCAGACTCCACAGCTGCGGTGGCAGGAATGGAAGGCGACGGCCGCGACGCCCGAGTTCTGGCGATCCATGGGGCAGCACTACCCCCCGATGCCGTCCAGGCTTGCCACGATCATCAGCAACCGGTGTGCCGCGGCCGAGGAACTGGCCCGCCGGTTCGCCGCCGACCGGGCGGCGCTCGCCGCGCTGCCGGGTGGCCTCCGAGGTGACCTGGTCCGGGTCGATTTCGGGGCGGGAGACAGCCATCGCGGCGGGCGCACCGTCGCCGTCCTGCACGGTGCGCAGGGGCAGGTCGTCTACAAGCCCCGCTCCCTCGCCGTGGATGAGGCACTGGCCCGGCTGATCGCCCGCCTGGCCGCCGAGTTGCCCGCCGGGACCGACATCCGCGTACCTGACGTGCTGGTCCGTGAGGGGTACGGGTGGGCGGAGCACATCGGGCACCGCTACTGCGCGGACGACGCGGAGCTGCGGTCCTTCTACCGCGGCATCGGGCACTGGCTGGCGCTGATGCGCCTGATCGGCGGCAGCGACCTGCACGCGGAGAACCTCATCGCGGCCGGGCCGGCCCCCGTCGTCATCGACTGCGAGACGCTGTTCACCCCGCACGCCCCCGCCAAGCCCTCGGGGTACGGCGAGGCCGTGGACCTGGCGACCGACCTGCTCGGCGGGTCGGTGCTGCGCACCGGTCTTCTCCCCGGACGGGGCGTCTCGCTCGGCTGGCGCGGCGTCGACATGTCGGCCGCCGGCGCGCTGCCCGGTCAGCAGCCGTACACCGAGGTGCCCGTCGTCGTCGACGCGGGCACGGACATGGCCAGAGTGGGCATGGCGCGGGCCGAGATGGGAGCGGTGGCCAACCACCCCAGCCCTGACCCGGTCCTCGCCCGCTACTGGGACCGGGTCCTGTTGGGATTCGTCGAGCTGACCGAGCGGCTCGACGCGCTGGACCGGGCGGGCGAGCTGGCCGGGCTGCTCGAGGACTTCGCCGACCGTCCCATCCGGGTCGTGCTCCGCGCCACCGAGGCCTACGCCGAGCTGGCCCGCATGCTGTGGCACCCGGTATCACTGCACGACGAGGCCACTGCGGTCGGCAAGGCCGCGCGGCTGCTGGCGCAGCACGCCGAGAACCTGCCCGGAGCACCGTCGGACCCCGAGGTGATCGACGCCGAGGTGGTCGAGCTGCTGACCGGCGACATCCCCTTCTTCGCCACATCGCCCGCCCGTGGTCGTCTGGACGGCCCCGGCGGAACCTCGTATGGAGACGAGCAGGACCTCATCGCGGACGCGCTGCGGCGCTGGCGCGATCGCGACGCCGCCCTCGATCGCGAGGTGATCCGGGCGGCCCTGGTCAGCGCTTACCTCAACGAGGGGTGGATGCCCGGCAACAAGCCGATGGCCGCGCCCGTCATCCGGCACCAGGACCTCGACGTGCGCCGGCGCCGGGTGGCCGCCGCCATCGCCCGCAGCGTGCTGGACGCGGCGGTTCACGGCGACGACGGCACGGTCACCTGGATCGCGCCGGTGCTCACCTCCACCGGCTGGTTCGTGCAGTCGCTGAGCCCTGACGTGTACGGCGGCGCGTACGGGGTCGCCGTCCTGCTGGCCGCCTACGCGAGCGAGACCGAGCAGGGAAGGGCCGACAAGGTGCCCGGCCTGGACAAGCTGCTGGCCGGTCTGCTCCGCACGATCACGATGGCCGAGGACCGGGACGCCGAAGAACGGCACACCGGGCCGCGGCGTCGCCCCGACCCGCCGGGCGGCTACGTCGGCATCGGCTCGCAGATCTGGAGTTGGCTGCTGCTGAGCAGGCTCGGCGCCGTCGGTTCCGCCGAAGCGGTCGCCCGGGCCTGTGCCCTGGCGGAGGAACTGCCCGAGGCGGTGGCCGCCGACGAAGGCTACGACCTGCTCACCGGCATGGCCGGCGCCATCGTGCCGTTGCTCCGCCTGTCCGGACGCACCGGCGACCAGCGGTGGTTCACCGAGGCCCGTCGCATCGGGGAGCGCCTGGTCTCACTGGCCCGCGTCGAGGACCGTGGAGCGTCCTGGCCCAGCGCCGCGTTCCCCCAGGGGATAGGCGGGGTCTCGCACGGCGCCACCGGGATCGGCTGGGCGCTGGCCCGGCTCTCCGACGCCGCCACGTCCGGCGGCGCCGAGTTCGGCACCCTGGCGGGCAAGGCGTTCCTCTTCGAGGAGTCGCTGTACGACCCGGATGGTAACGGATGGCGGGACCTGCGCGAAGTGGACGATCCCCGTGTCACCTCCAGCGCGTGGTGCCACGGAGGCGGCGGCATCGGCCTCGTCGCGGCCGACCGGCTGGCCCGCGAGGGCGACCCCCGCTGGCGGGACGTACTCCGCCGCGCCGCCGCGTCGTCCTGGTCGATAGGTCTCGGCTGGAGTCACACGCTCTGCCACGGAGACTTCGGCAACTGGGAGATCCTTTACCGCGCGATCGAGGCGGGTGTCGGGCCCGAACGGTTGACCCGTGAGGCGCTCACCGCGCGGATGATCGGCGGCATCGACGAGCACGGGCCGGTCAGTGGCCTCGCCCGCGACGCCTTCACCCCGGGGCTGATGCCGGGCGTCGGCGGCATGGTCTACCAGCTGCTGCGGATGCATCCGGACAGCCCGCTCCCGTCCGTCCTGCTACCCGACCCGGAGGGGTGAGCTGCGCTGAGAGTCGACTGTCCGTGGTGCTGGCCGACCCAGAGGGGTGAGCTGCTCTGAGCACCGACGACGAGCTGAACTCGCCGTACTGGCACCTGGCGGACCCCGACCGCGACGGCGGGCCCTGGCGGAACCTGCGGCGGCTGCCGCGCACCGTCCGCCCGGTGTTCGACATCGTCTGGCGGGCCGGACGGCGGCCCGCCCTCGCCATCCTCCTGCTGCTCACGGTGTCGGGCGTGGCGACGGCGTCCGGGCTGCTGGCCACCACCGCCGTGCTGGAAGAACTCCTCTCCGGAGGGCCGACCCCGGACCGGGTCATGGCGGCGCTCCCTGGCCTGGCGCTGCTGGTCGGCGTGTACGCGCTGCGCGGCGGCGTGGAGGCGGCCGTCACGCTGGCCCGGGCGCGCCTCGACCCTGCGGTGCGCAGAGCGGCCGAAGACGGACTGTTCTCCGCGAGCCTCGCGGTCGAGCTGACCGCGTTCGACGACGACGGCTTCTACGACCGGATGCACCGTGCCCGCGACCGGGGGCTGTACTACCTCGAACGGGCCACCGGCAACGTCGTCGAGCTGATCGGCGCCGCCTTCGCTGTCGCCGCGACCGCCATCGGCATCGGCGTGCTCCACCCACTGCTGCTCGCCGTGCTCGTCCTCAGCGTGCTGCCCGAAGGCTGGGCCGTGCTGCACGCGGCCCAGCAGGGCTACGAGGCGACCGCGCGCATGGTCACGCTCAACCGGCGGATCCTGATGCTGGCCGACCTCGCCACCGAGCGGGAGCCCGCGGCGGAGATCCGCGCCTGCCAGGCGCAGCCGTTCCTGCTGGAGGAGTACCGGCGGGTGGGGGACGTCCTGCGCGACGAGGAGGTGCGTGTCGCCCTGGCCCAGGCGCGCACCCGCACGGCGGGCCGCGTGCTCGCGGGCGTGGCCACCGGGGCCACTCTCGTGCTGCTCGGGGTGCTGCTCCACATCGGCTGGATCCCGCTCGCCGTCGCCGGCACCGCCGTCATCGCGATCCGGACCGCCACCGCGGCGCTGAACCGTCTCGTCCTGGCTGCCAACCAGCTGTTCGAGCAGGCGCTCTACGTGAGCGACTACGAGGCCTTCCTGGAGGACGCACGCACCCGCCGTCCCGCCGTGGGGGGCCTGCCCGTCCCGGCCGCACCCCGACGGATCGGTCTGCGTGGCGTCGCCTTCTCCTACGCGGGAGCGGGTGACGGCCGGCTCGCGCTGAGTGACATCGACCTGACCATCGACGCGGGGCAGACCATCGCGCTCGTCGGAGAGAACGGCTCGGGCAAGACCACGCTCGCCAAACTCATCGCCGGGCTCTACCGCCCCACGCGCGGCACCGTCACCTGGGACGGCCTTGACCTCGCCGAAATGGACGCCGCCGAGGTGGTCTCGCATGTCGTCATGGTCCTGCAGCATCCGGTCCGATGGCCACACGACGCCAGGGTCAACGTTCGGGTCGGACGCCACGACAAGGACGATCCCGGCGACGTCGCGTTGCGCACCGCTGCCGACCTCGCCTCCGCCACCGAGGTCATCGACGGGCTCCCGCGCGGCTGGGACACCCTGATGTCGAAGAAGTTCCGCGGCGGCCAGGACCTGTCAGGCGGCCAGTGGCAGCGGCTGGCCGTCGCCCGCGGACTGTTCCGCGACGGTCACCTGCTGATCTGGGACGAGCCGACCGCCCCGCTCGACGCCAAGGCCGAATACGCCGTCTACGAGACACTGCGCCGCGTCGCCGCGGGCCGCACGGTCGTCCTGATCACCCACAGACTCTCCAGCGTCCGCAACGCCGACCGCATCTATCTGCTGCACGAGGGCCGGATCGCTGAACAGGGCACCCACGAGCAACTACTGGTCACAGGTGGCCGCTACGCCGACCTGTACCACCTGCAAGCCCAGATGTACGGCACATCACCCCCCATAACTCTCCCAACCCCCTGACCCGCGGCTTCCCCGCCCACCGCCGGGGTGGGCCGACGAGGTGCCGTTCGTGGTGGCGCGTGCGCGGGGGCGTGGGTTCGGTGGCTTTCACCACCGAACCCACGCCGCCGGTTCGCCGTGCCGGTCTAGCTCGCCAGCGCGAGTGTGACGGTCAGTGCCGCCGACCTTGGGTCGAGGTGGCACCAGCAATGGAGAAAACGGGTGGAGTGCCGTCACCGTGCTCATGTTCTTCAGGTCTTTAGCTCAAGCCCGGGGACGGATTGCCACATCATCGATCTGGAACGCGGGCAGCAGCGGGGCGGCGACGGCCGGTACGCCGAGCTTCTCGGCGATGTGTGGCCCGCTAAGAGACTTCCGATGGTAGACGACCATGTCGGCCGGGCGTGCGGCGAGCGCCACCTGGTCGTCGAGCAGGCGGCGGAGCATCGGCTTGACTGATCGGGCAGCGGTCCATCATGAACGCGTACATGTCGCGCATGAGCTCCAGCCGCCGTCTACGAGCCGGGTCGTCGCCGATCGCCCGCAGTCCCTGCTCGGCCAGAATGCGGAAGCTCTCGAACTCGGCCATCTTGGCCCCGACGGCGGGCAGGACGCCGCAGGCCACCAGGAGTTCTTCCAGGTGAGCGGCGACCCGCCAGGGCTGAAGTTCGTGGAAGGCGTCGTGGGTGAGGGGGATCTGCCCGAGAGCGAGCTGCTGCAGCAGCGCCGCCACGTTTCCCAGATGGTTGCGGCGCATTGCCAGCCAGGTCAGCCCGCTGCCGGGCTGTTCCATCGCCACGAGGCACGCGCCTGACCTCGCGCCCACGCCTGTGGAAGCCGCTCTCGACGCTCACCCACCCATGATCGTGATGACCAGGCTGCCCGGCCGTGTCCTGCGCGGCGAGCATGCCACTGACGAGCAGGTCAGCGCGCTGGCCACCGCCATGAACCGATTGCACCAGGCAATCCCCACTCAGGTGGTGGAAGCGGTCGAGCCCGCCCCCTGGGGACCCGCCGCGGCTCTGGGCAAAGCCCGCGTCTGGGCCGACAAGCGACCCGACCTCGGCGCGGACCCCCTTGTGCGGCACGCCTGCCAAGCGGGATCCGCCTGGCTGACATCCAGCGACCCTGACCAGCTCGTGACGAACCCCCATCCGCCCGTCCTCGGGCTAGCGGATGGCAACCACGCGAACCTGCTGTGGGACGGACACGAGCGACGCGTGCGGCTTATCGACTGGGAAGACTCCGGCCGCAACGATCGCGCCTTCGAACTTGGCGAGATAACCGAGCACATCTCCCGCATCGACGGCGCCCTGGATGCCGAGCAACTGCTGGCCCACATCGACCTGGCCCCGGGGGAAGCCGCGCGGGTGCGGGGCTTCCGCCGCCTGATCGCGCTGGGCTGGTTTCTCCAGCTCGGCCCCGATGGGCCGGCGATGCCTCATAACCCGGTAGGCACCCTCGAGCGCCAAGCCGAGAGGGTTCTGCGACTTTTCCGCTAAGTCGCGTACGTCTCCACATTGATCGGGGCTACCCCGCCGTGGTCCGCTCCAACCAGCCGACCGGGCGAAGCGTTCTTGGAAGGCTAGAGCGACATGGCCTCAACGTCGAGGCCGACGTCGAGGCGGCGCATCGTCAGCGCCTTGATCCTCTCCGCATCCGCCAGGACGACCGCCGCCGCCAGCACGCGCTCGCGGCTGAGCGGCTCGCGGAATGCCTTCGCCGCCATCGGTCTTCCACCCCCTTGTCGGCGTCTTACATCGTAAGTTACCTTACGGAGTAAGGCACACAGTCGATCTCCCGCGGCCGCCGCGCCGGCACAGCCCTCAAGGAGAGCCACCATGCACGCGCTGATCCGCACCGCCCGCATGACCGGGCTGCTCTACCTCGGCCTCGCCGTCACCGGCGCACTGGGCTTCCTGCTCATCCGGCCGCGGCTCTTCACGGCCGGCGATCCCGGTGCGACGCTCGCCCACCTGGTCGACCACGAATCGCTCGCCCGCGCCGGGGTCGCCTTAGAGTTGCTCATCGTCGTCACCCAAGCCCTCACAGCGGCATGGTTCTACCGCCTGTTCCGCACCGCACACCCGCTTGCCGCCAGCGGTATCGCCGCCTTCGGCCTCGTCAACGCGGTCGCGATTCTCTCCAGCGCGGCGCTGCTCGCCACAGCGGTCCAGGTCGCGCTCGACCCGATCGGCGACGCGGCGGCCGTCGTCCAGGTCCTGTACCTGGTCAGCGGCAACCTGTGGGGCGTGGGAGCAGTGTTCTTCGGCCTGTGGCTCATCCCCATGGGCTCGTGCGTGCTCCGCTCGGGCTGGATGCCCCGCCCGCTCGGCTGGATTCTCATCGGCGGCGGCATCGGCTACCTGCTCAGCGCGTTCGTCGGATACCTCGTCCCCGACGCGCAGGGCGTCGCAGACGCTCTCACTGTCCCCGCGACCGTAGGGGAGTTCTGGATGGTCGGCTACCTGCTGGTCCGCGGCGTCCGCCGTCACGCGCTCGACCAAGCCCCGTCAGGTGCGCCCACGGCGGCACCCGCAGCGGGTTGACGGGTCCCCGGCCGCTACGAACACCAACGCGACCCCCACCTCATCGCCGCCTGGGGGTCAGACCCACGCAATCGGCCGTTGACAGCAGGCTCTCCTCATCAATCCAGCTTCGGATCGACTGTCACTCCAAGCTGGCAGCGTGTATGGCTTGGCAACGTTGACGGCCCTCCCTGGGGATATCCCCGCCTGACCAACGTCTGAGCAATCTGGAGGGCTACAGCAACAAGGAGACATCCCCGCGGGCCGGTCTCGGGGATAAAGGCCAAGTTGGTGCCGGTTTCAATGAATTGCGACCATGCTCAGTCCGCTCCAACCAGCCGACCGGGCGAAGCGTTCTTGGAAGGCAGTCCGAGCGCAGCGAGGCCCTTCAGGGGGCGGGCGCCAGCCCGCCTGGGAGAACGTCCGGAGCGAAGCGGAGGCCCTTTGAGGGAGAGCACCGATCGGCGCGACTCCGCAGTAAGTGCCCGCGCGGCAGCACAGACCCCTAATATCACTTCTGTCCGCATAGGACCGATAGCGGAGGAAGCAGTGGGTGGCCCCGGGACCGAGAACACGTCAGGACGTGCGCGAAGCGCGGCGGTCCGGTGACGCTGCTCGCGGGCCGCTACCGGCTGCTGTCCCCGCTCGGCCAAGGCGGCATGGGCACCGTCTGGCGGGCGATGGACGAACTGCTGCGGCAGGAAGTGGCCGTCAAGGAGGTCAGGCTACCTCCGGACCTCGACGAGGCGGCACGTACTGAGCTGGCCGAACGCACGTTACGCGAGGCGCGAGCCGCGGCGCGGCTGCGTTCCCACCCGTCGATCGTCACTGTGCACGACGTCGTCCTCGACGGCGGCCGGCCGTGGATCGTCATGGAGCTGGTCCGCGGACGCTCCCTCGACCAGGCCGTACGCACCAACGGCCCGCTGGCCCCGCGCCAGGTGGCCTGGATCGGCCTCCAGATGCTCGACGCGCTCGGCGCCGCGCACGCGTCGGGCGTACTGCACCGGGACGTCAAACCGGCCAACGTCATGCTCACCGACGACGGACGGGTGCTGCTGACCGACTTCGGGATCGCGACCGTCGCCGGGGACGCCGCGCTCACGCAGACCGGCCTGCTCACCGGCTCGCCCGGCTACATCGCTCCAGAGCGCCTGCGCGGCGAGACCGACGGCCCCCTCGCCGACCTGTGGTCGCTCGGCGCCACGCTGTTCACGGCGGTGGAGGGCGGGCCGCCGTTCGCCCGCGCCAACCAGGCTGCCGTGATGGCGGCCGTGCTCATGCAGCCGCCCGCCCCCGCCCGGCTGGCCGGCCCGCTCGCCCCCGTACTGGCCGCGATCCTGGAGAAGGATCCGGTACGGCGCTGCGCCCCCGGCCAGGCAGCCGACTGGCTGAACGCCATCGCCCAGGGCACCGTGCCAGCCCGGTCGGAGGTGGGCCCGGCGCCCGTCACACCCTCGTTCAGGACGGCCGGCACCGACCCGGCCCTGCACCGCGAGCGGACCCAGGCCGGCGCTGTGCCCAAGCGCAGCCGCGTGCCTCTCATCCTCCTGGGCGCCGGGCTGGCGGTCGTGCTGGCCGTGGCCACAGGGGTGGTGGTCTTGGTACGGGTCCTGCCGAACTTCACCGCCACCTTCAGCGAAACGATCGGCGACACCTCCACCCCGGCCCCGACGTCCCGCTCGACGGGGTCCGCCCGGGCGCTGTTCGGGCGCAACTTCGAGGCGTGTGGCCTGCTGACCAACGCCCAGGCGCGCTCACTACTCGGCGGCGCGGTGAAACGCCAGTACCAGACAGCCACTGCCTGTATGTGGACCCGCCCCGACAACGGCGCGTTCGTGAGCGTCACGGCGAACCGCCTGGCGGATGCCTCGGCCGCGCACACCGCCCAGGAGTACACGGTCAAGACGATGAAGGAGGAACCGAAGCGCAACCCGGGCACCAAGGTCCGCAAGGGTCCGGACGTCGGCGACGAGGCGTACAGCTACACCCGGGCCGAATCCATCGTGGACACGATCTACCGGACCCAGATCTCGTTCCGCCTGTCGAACGTCTGGGTGGTCGTCTACCACACGGGCCGGCAGCCGGGGTTCACCACCGCCGACCGGACGGCCAAGCTCGTCGTCAACGCCGTCAACCGGCATCGCTAGTCTCACCTCATGGCGATCAGGCACTCGCACTGCTCCTTCTGCGGCACGGCGTACACCCCGGACCAGCCCTGGCCGCGCACCTGCGCCGGCTGTGGCAACACCGCCTACCTCAACCCGCTGCCCGTCGCGGTGCTGCTGCTGCCCGTGGACGACGGTCTGCTGGTGGTCCGGCGCGGCATCGAGCCGCATCGGGGCGAGCTCGCCCTGCCCGGCGGGTTCATCGACGTGGGCGAGAGCTGGCAGCAGGCCGCCGCCAGGGAGCTGTACGAGGAGACGGCCGTCGTCGTCGACGCGGACCGCGTGCGGCTGTTCGACGCGCACAGCGCTCCTGACGGCACCCTGCTGGTCTTCGGCCTGGCACCGCCGACCGTCTCGGCCGCCTTGCCGCCGATGGTGCCGACGGCCGAGACCATGGAGTGGTCGGTGATGGACGAGCCGCGGGAGCTGGCCTTCCCGCTGCACACCCGGGTCGTCTCCGCGTACTGGGAACGCCGCTCAGCCCTTCACTGATCCGGCGAAGCTGAAGGAACCGGCGAGGTACTTGTTCACGGCGACATAGAGGGCCACGGCCGGGGTCGTGTAGATGATCGAGAACGCGGCCAGCTCACCGTAGGCGACCTGCCCGTACTGGGAGAAGAAGGTGTAGATGGTCACCGCCGCCGGCTGCTTCTCCGGCGTGTCGAGGAGGACGAAGGGGGCGAAGAAGTTCCCCCATTGGCCGACGAAGACGAAGATGGCCACGACCGCCACCCCGGGAGCCATCAGCGGCCCGACGATCCTGAGCAGCGACTGCACCCAGCCGGCCCCGTCGACCCAGGCGGACTCCTCCAGGCTCACCGGCACGCCGTCCATGAAGTTCTTCATCATCCAGATGGAGAACGGCAGCGAGCTGGCGGCCAGGAACAGCACCATGGCCGGGATCGACCCGTACAGGTTGAACCGGAAGAACATCGAGTAGACCGGCACCATGATCGCCGTGACCGGAAGGCCGGTCGTGAACAGCAGCGTCAGCATGAAATGCCGCTTGAAGCGCAGGGTGTAGCGGGACAGGGGGTAGGCGGCGAGCCCGGCGACGATCACGGTGAGGATCGCCGTGCTGCCGGAGATGAGGATCGAGTTGATGATCGGGTGGTAGATGGTCTCCCAGGTCAGCACCGCGCTGAAGTTCTTGAGCGAGAACTGGAAGGTCGGCTGCGCGGCGAGGTTGGCGTCGGGTTGCAGCGAGGCGAGGAGCACCCACAGGAACGGCCCGAGGAAGGCCAGCGCGATCACCGCGAGCGAGATGAGTGCCGCGCCACGGGCGGCCAGGCGCGTCATCAGGTGTCCACCTTGATCAGTCGCAGGTACACGAGGGAGAACGCGGCGCCGATGACCAGCATCACCAGGGCCATCGCGCTGCCGTAGCCGATCTCGAAGTAGCGGAACGCCTGCTCGTACATGTAGAGCGGGGTGGTCTGGCTGTCCGTGCCAGGACCGCCGCCGGTGAGGGCGTAGATCAGGCCGAAGCTGGCCAGGGTCTGCAGCGTGATCAGCATGAGGTTCGACAGGATCGAGCGGCGGATCAGCGGCAGGGTGATGTGCGCCAGCCGCCGCCAGGTGCTCGCCCCGTCCACCGCCGCCGCCTCCAGCAGTTCCCCCGGTACGTCCGACAGCGCGGCGGAGTAGACCAGCATGGAGAACGCGGTGCCGCGCCACACGTTGGCCAGGATGATCGCGATCATGGGCGCGCTGTAGAGCCAGTCCTGGGAGAAGCCGAGGGCGGCGAGCGCCTCGTTGAGTGTGCCCTCCTCGGCCAGGAAGGAGTACCAGCACGCCGCCGCGACCACCTCGGGCACCACCCAGGCCGCGATCACGATGCCGTTGACCACGCTCCGGACCGCTCGTCCCCGGCCCCGCTGGAGCAGCGCGATGATCAGGCCGAGGGTGTTCTGCCCGATGACGGCCGAGCCGATCACGAAGACGAAGGTCAGCAGGAGGGAGTTGCGGAAGTCCTCGTCGCTGAACATCTTGACGAAGTTGTCCACACCGACGAACTGCGAGTTCACCGACGCGGCGCCGGTCAGCGTCTCGTTGGTGAAGGCGATGTAGACGCTCCACAGGATGGGCCCGACCATGAAGATCACGAACATGATCAGGGCGGGTCCGAGCGGCAGCAGCCAGCGCAGGGTGCGCCGGGCCCGCCGGCGCGGCTCCCCCTTGTCGGGGGAGCCGGCCAGCCGTGGCGGCGTCACGGACGTGACGGTCATGAGCCGGGGATCACCTTGTCCGGGCCGCCGACGACGCCGGGCAGCGCGTCGGCGTACTCCTTGGCCGCCGCCTCCGGGGTCTTGGAGCCGGTCGTCATCGCCTCCATGACCTTCTGCACCTCGGCCGAGACCTTCGGATAGACCTCGTACGCCGGGCGGTAGTGCGTGACAGACGCCAGATCGGACCAGAACTTCACGCTCGGGTTGTCAGCGCTGTACTTCGGGTCGGCGGCCACGTCCTTGCGCGGGGCGAGGTCACCCGTGCCGATGGAGTACACCAGCGTGTTCTCCTTGTTGGTCGCCGTGGCGATGAAGTCCCACGCGTCCTTCTTGTCCTTGGCGTAGGAGCTCATCGCCATGACCCAGCCGCCCGACATGCTGACGGCGCCGGGCGCCTGACCGTTCTGGGTCGGCATGGCGGTCCAGCCCATCTTCTCGGCCCACTGCGGCCACGGTTTGGTGCTGGTGGGCCGCCAGCTGCCCGACATCCAGGCTCCGTCGAGGTCGATGCCGATCTTGCCGTTGGGGAACCAGTCGAGCCCGATCTTCTCCCCCAGCTTGGGGTTGAACGCGTCGGCCTTCTTCGGGCCGAGGTCCTCTCGGTAGATCGTGTTGATGAAGGCGAGCGAGTCGGTGAACGCCTTGCCGGAGGAGACCCACTTCTTCTGGGTGTCGTCGTAGAGCGTGCCGCCGGGGGTGCCGTAGAGCAGCATCTCGAAGCCCTGCATGGTGGCGGCCTCGCCGTGCGGCTTGGTGGAGTACATGCTAAAGGGGACGACGCCGGGCACCTTCTGCTTGATCGCGCGGGCCGCGGTCAGCACGTCCGCCCAGGTCTTGGGCTGCCACGGCAGCTGGATGCCGGCCTTGGTCAAGATGTCCTTGTTGTACCAGAGCCCTCGGGTGTCGGTGCTGATCGGCACACCGTAGGTCTTGCCGTCGGGGCCCTTGGCGGCCTGCTTGACCGAGTCGGGATATTGGGTGGCCCAGTCGGGCCAGGTCTTCAGGTAGTCGTCGAGCGGGGCGAGCTTGCCGGCGGCGACGTCTGCGTTGACCTGGAAGGTGTCGTGGAGGTACACGTCCGGAGCCGACTCGGCCGAGCGGTTCAGCAGGGCGAGCTTGGTGTAGTAGACCTCGTTGTTGCCCTGGACCGCGGTCAGCTTGATCGTCACGCCCTTGTGCGCGGCTTCGTACTGCGCCTTGGCCTGTTTGAGCATTTTCTCCAGGTGCGGCCAGGAGGGTTCCACCTTGTAGAGGACTTCGATCTCCTTGGCCCCGTTGGCGCTCTTCTGCGGCGTGTCCGCACCACATGCGCCGGCCGTGGCGGCTAACGCGACTGTCAGGATCGAGGCCACCATCGCTCGTCTCATGGGACTCCTTCTCACCGGCCCACAGAACTGACTTGACGAGACGGTAAATCTTTTTGATTTATTAAGTCAACGACAGAAGCCCAAAAACACGGGGAGCAGCCATATGCAGAAGGGGACAAATCTTCCGAAAGTAGGCCATTTCAATCGGGCCGTCGTCCTGGAGGCGATCCAGGTCTCGGACGGCATCAGCCGCGTCCAGATCGCCGGGCGCGCCGGGCTCACCGCCCAGACCGTCTCCGTCATCGTGCGCCGGCTCCTGGAGGAAGGGCTCGTCATCGAGGACGGCTCGCTCCCGTCCCGGGGCGGCAAACCGCGCACGATCCTGCGGGTGGACCCGACCGCGGGCTACGCCGTCGGCATCCACTTCGATCCCGGCGAGATCTCGTACGTGCTGGCCGATCTGGCGGGGCAGCCGGTCGCCAAGCTGCACACCGCCGTACGCCCCGGCCTCGCGCCCGACGCGGTCATCCGCCAGATGGCCCGCACCGCCCGCCGGGTGCTGCGCGAAGCGGACGTACCCGACCGCAAGGTGCTGGGCATCGGCCTGGCCTGTCCGGGACCGCTCGACGCCGAGGGCATCATGAACGTCCCGCCGCGCCTGACCGGATGGGACCACGTGCCCATCAAACGCCTGCTGGAGGAGCACGCCGGCTTCCCGGTGACCTCGGACAACGACGCCACGGCGGCGGCGATCGGCGAGCGCTGGGCCGGGGTGGCCCGGGCCGCGCCGAGCTTCGCCTACCTGTATCTGGGGACCGGGATCGGCGGCGGGCTGTTCCTCGACAACCAGATCTACCGCGGCCGTTCCCTCAACGCCGGGGAGTTCGGCCACATCACGGTGGCGCCGGACGGCCCCGACTGCTACTGCGGCAACCGCGGCTGCGTCGAGGCGGTCTGCTGCCCGAGCGCGATCGAGGCGACCGTACGGGCGCGGCTGGCCGAGGGCGCCGAGAGCACGCTGAGCGCTGAAGGGCTCGACCACGCGGCGATCTGCGCGGCGGCCGCGGCCGGCGATCCCCTCGCCGGTACGGTCATCGGCCAGGTCGCGGCCCGGCTCGCCGACGCCGCCGTGAGCATCGTCAACATGCTCGACATCGATCTGCTGGTGCTAGGTGGCCCGGCGATGCACGAGGTCGCGGACGTCTACCGCCAGGTGATCGCGGCGGCCGTGGCCACCCGGCCCCTGGCCCGCCGCCTCCACACGGTCCAGGTCGAGACCTCCCCCATCGCCGCCGACGCCGCCGCGATCGGCGCCGCATCCCTGGTCTTCCACGCCACGTACGCTCCCCGGCTCAGTACGCTCCTGAACCGCTGATCTCCAGGCGTCCGTACGGTAGCGTACGGGCGCGGACCACGTGACCGGCGCGGATCTCCACGTCCAGCAGCGCCGCGTCGTCGTCGAGAGGGCAGCTCAGGGCGAAGGCCGTGTCGTCGAACCGGCCCGCCTGCCGCGCCCATTCGAGCCTGACGACCGCATCGGCGGCGAGCGCCGCGGATCCGGGTGGCGGCATGGACGGGCCGTCCAACGGCCGGCCCCACGACGCGCTCACTCCCTCGACGCGCTCCAGGTAGAGCCGTCGCAGCCACACCGGCGTCGCGAGTTCGGCCAGTACGGCGAGCGCCGCCGCCTCGTCCGGCACCACCACCTCGGCTCCCGCGCCAAGAGCGGGACTTGGCGGCGCGAGGGGGTCTACGCGCAAGACGATCCCCGTCCGGCCGTCCGCTGCGGGAACCGGCAGCCGCCCCGAAGGTCGCGCCGGGTCCAGCGGGCTGATCGCGCCGGACGACGCGATGCGCACCGCGGCGACGAGTTCGCCGAGCGTGGCGCAGACCACGGAGCCACCGGTGGGACGGACGACGAGCCAGCCAGCGGCGGCGGGCGAGATCCGCGCCCCTGGAGACGGCCGTACCCGGCTGACCGCGCGAGCCACCGCCGCACGGGCGACCGGCCCGGCCACCCAGGGCCGCGCCCAGTCCGCGTCCCCGCGCTCACCGCAAGCACCGCACATCAGCCATCACCACCCCGCCCGCACATCAGTGGGCTCTCCCGGCCCGCAGCGCCGCACATCAGCCATTCGCTCTTCCCAGAAGGCCCGCCACACGGATCACGGCATGACGTCGCCGGAGTTGGGGCCGAGGGTCTGGCCGACGTAGAGGTTGCCGCCGGGGTCGCTGGCGAGCAGGACCGCCGTCGGCGCGATCTCCTCCGGGCGGCCGAAACGGCCCAGGGGCAGCTCCGCCCGCTTGGCCGCCTTCCACTCCTCGGTGATCCCGGCCACCAGCGGGGTCTCGATGGGGCCGGGTGCGATCGCGTTCACCAGCACGTTGTGCTCGGCGACCTCGAGCGCGAGCGACTTGGTGAGGCCGATGACCCCGGCCTTGGCCGCCGCGTAGTGGCTGAGCGAGCGGCCGCCCTTGATGCCGAGCTGGGAGGCGATGTTGATCACCCGTCCCCAGCGCCGCTCGACCATCTGTGGCACGACGTAACGGCAGCACAGGAAGACCCCGGTGAGGTCGACCGCGATCGTCTCCGCCCACGTCTTCGGGTCCATCTCGACCAGCGGCGCCTCGGTGAGGATGCCGGCGGAATTGACCAGGACGTCGATCCGGCCGAACCGCTCCAGCACGCTGGTGACGGCCCCGGCGACGGAGCCGGGATCGCTCACGTCGACGGCGACGTGCCCGGCCGCCCCGATGTCGGTGGCCGCGCGCTCGGCGTCGAGATCCGCCAGGACGACCTGGGCGCCCTCACGGAGGTACGCCTCGGCGATCGCGCGGCCGATGCCGCTCGCGCCACCGGTGATCAGCGCGGTCCGGTGTTCCAGGGCGGGCCGATATACCGGGGCGGGCCGGTGTTCCGGGGCGGGCATGCGGTTCCTCCTCAGGCGGGCATGCGGACGGTGAGACCGCCGTCGACGACGATGTTCTGGCCGGTGATGTAGCCGGCGTCGGCCGAGGTGAGGAACCGGATGACGGAGGCGACCTCCGCCGGCCGGCCTACCCGGCCCCAGGGGATGTCCTGCCCGGCTCGGGCCAGGCCGTCGGGGCCGAGCGAGTTCACCGGGTCGGACGACTGCGGGGTTTCGATGAGGCCGGGGATGACCGAGTTGACGCGGATCTGCCGGGGAGCGAGTTCCACCGCGAGGCTCCGGCACAGGCCGAGCACTCCGGCCTTCGCGGCGGCGTAGTGGGCGTGCTCGCCCCAGCCGTACACGCCGCCCGCGATGGAGGAGACGGCGACCATCGCGCCGGGACCGGAGATCCGGGCGGCCGCCGAGCGCAGGGTGCGCAGGACGCCGGTCAGGTCGACCTGCAGCATGTCGTCCCAGGCCGTGTCGGTGAGCTCCGCGAGCGGGGCCCGGCGCAGCACTCCGGCGTTGGCCACCGCGATGTCGAGGCGGCCCCACTCGTCAAGCGCGCGCTGGGCGAACGCCTCCACCTGCGCGGCGTCCCGTACGTCCACCTCGTGCACCACGCCGGCACCACCGGCCTGCTCCACCTGCCGAAGGGTCTCGGCGGGGTCGTGCGGGTCGCCGGGGAAGGTGCCGATGACCGTACGGACGCCGTGGGCGGCGTACGAGACGGCCAGCGCGCGGCCGATCCCGCTGGCGGCACCGGTAATAACGGCGACCCGTCCGTCAATGTCGGGAGCGGTCACAGCGCGGGCACCTTCCGCGCGCCGAACATCACGAATCCCGACAGGAACGTGCCCAGCGCGCCGACCAGCAGCGCGCCCTGGTTCCAGTCCGAGCCGGCGACCAGCATCGCGGTGATGATCGCACCGGCCGCGATGGCGCCCGGCTGGCTGATCGCGTTGATGAACGAGGTCCCCGTGGCCCGGCAGCGGGTGTCATAGCACTCGCCCATGAAGAACAGCATCGCCGAGTACGGCCCCACCAGGAAGAACATGCCCAGCGAGTACAGCGCGACCACGGCGAAGGTGCCACTGGCGACGAGCAACATGAGCGCGAAGATGACGCCGGACGCCATCCAGCCGAACGCGATCACGTTGCGCCGGCCGAACCGGTCCCCAGCCCAGCCGTGGAAGACGTAGCCGACGTAGGCGACCGCGTTGATCACGATGAACATGAGCAGGGAGTTGGTGAAGCTGACGTTCTTGCCCTGGGTGAGCACCGTCGTGCCGAGCACGCTGAACACCTGGATGCCGAACCAGTTGACGAACCAGGCGAACCCGAGGACGAGCGTGTTGCGCAGCGCCGACCCCCGGAAGATCTCCAGGAACGGCGCCGACTTGGCCTCGGACACGCCGTACTCGCGGGCGAGGACGGCCGCCTCTTCCGTACGGCCCTCCTTGCGCATCCGGTCCATCTTCTGCTGCAGCTCGAACTGCGGTGTCTCGCGCAGGCCACGCCGCAGGAGCGCGATCACGATGGCCGGGAACGTGGCCAGCAGGAAGCAGCCCCGCCAGCCGACCAGCGGCAGGAACAGCGCGATGAACGCGGCGGCCAGCAGGGTGCCGAGCGGCCAGCCGCCCTGGACCAGGCTGTAGATCAGGCCGCGGCGCTTCTTGATCTTCTCGTCCTCGGTGACGGCGTAGATCTCGTTGAGGTACGTCGCGTTGACCGACTGCTCGGCGAGCCCGAGCCCGCCGATGGACCGCACGCCGACCAGGTAGGCGGCGTTCATCGTGGCGGCCGACACCGCCGAGGCCAGCGCCGTGCCCGACACGGTGATGATCATGCCCTTACGGCGGCCCAGCCGGTCGACCAGCGGTCCCACTCCGAGGACCACGATCGCCGTCCCCACCGAGATCAGCGTGGAGATCAGTGACGCCTGCGCCGGGGACCACTGGAACTGGCCGGAGATCTCCGGCAGCAGCGTCCCGAACATGATGTAGTCGTAGACCGCGAAGATCCAGGCGAACAGCGCGATCACCGTGGCCTTGCGCGTCTGCCGCACCCCAACACGTGGGAAGGGCCGGGTGCCCGATTCCGGGATGCCCGATGAGGTGGTTGTCATGGAGATGCCCTTTCGGAGAAAGAGAGTGGGGGGTTTCGCGCATGCGTCATCACCGGACCGGCATGGACAGGCGCGGGGCCGCTACCGGGGTGAGCGGGCCTTGAAGTCGTCGGCGATCTCGTCGAAGGTCACCCAGCGCACGCCTTCGTGGCCGCTGATGTACTCGATGAGGCGCTCGTGCATGAGCAGGCTCTGCGGCCGGCCCGAGACGTCGGGGTGGATGGTCATGGTGAAGACCGCGTAGTCCGATTCGCGGTAGACCCAGTCGAACTGGTCCCGCCACATCTCTTCGAGGTGGCGCGGGCTGACGAAGCCGTGGCTGTTCGGGCTGGCCTTGACGAACATCATCGGCGGGAGGTCATCGAGGTACCAGTTGGCCGGGATCTCCACCAGGTCGGTCTCCTGGCCGCGCTCCAGCGGCTTCATCCACTCGGCCGCCGGGCGGGAGTAGTCGATCTTCGTCCAGGAGTCGCCGACGCGGACGTAGTACGGGCTGAAGTCGTTGTGCATGAGCGAGTGGTCGTACTTGATGCCCCGCTCCAGCAGGAGCTCGTTGGTGACGGGCGAGAACTCCCACCACGGGGCGACATAGCCGGTCGGCCTGCTGCCGGAGTACCTCTCGACCAGGTCGATGCAGTGGTCGAGGATCGCGCTCTCCTGCTCCCTGCTCATCGCAATCGGGTTCTCGTGCGAGTAGCCGTGCACGCCGATCTCGTGACCGCCGGCCACGACCTGGCGGGTCTGGTCGGGGAAGGTCTCGATGGAGTGGCCGGGGATGAACCAGGTGGTCCGCAGGTCGTACTTCTCGAACAGGCGCAGCAGCCGCGGGACGCCGACCTCGCCGGCGAACAGGCCGCGCGAGATGTCGCACGGCGAGTCCTCCCCGCCGTACGAGCCCAGCCAGCCGGCGACGGCATCGACGTCCACGCCGTACGCGACGAGAATCTCCTTGGGCATGGTCACTTCGTCCTTTCGATCGGAGAGGTATTCCAGGTCCGCGCGCGCAACTCCTCGCGTACCCGGCCCGGGTCGCGATGGCCGCCGAGCAGCGCGCTCAGCAGGACGCGCGCCTGAGGCGAGCGCAGGGTTCCGGTGGGGATGGCGCCGGCCTCGACGAGATCCGCGCCACCGCCGTTGCCGTACAGGGCGGCGACGGGTCCGGCGTCTACCCGGGTGGACAGGGCGACGACGACGCCGGCCTCGGTGATCCGGGCCACCTCGTCCCTGATCCGGGGGTTGCCGTTGCCGGCGCCCAGCGCCTGGAGGACGACCCCGGTGGCGCCCGCGTCGACCACCGCGCGCAGCGCGGCGGTGTCGCAGCCCGGGTAGAGGGCCACGATGTCGGTACGGACTCCGTCGAGGTCGAAGGTGTCGAGGTCCAGTGGTTTGGCCCGCGCGGGCGTCATCACGATGTTGACCTGGCCGTCGCGTACGCGCCCCAGCGGCCCGCTGTCCGGCGCGGAGAACGCCGACGAGGCGAGCGTGTGCGTCTTGCGGGTGCCGGAGGCGGCGAAGATCTGGCCGTCGAAGCCGATCAGCACCCCCAGCCCGCAGGCCCGGCCGCCCGCCGCCACCGCGATCGCGTCGGCGAGGTTGCGCGGGCCGTCGCCGTCCGCCGCGTCGGCCGGCAGCTGCGCCCCCGTGAACACGACCGGCCGCGGGTCGTCATGGAACAGATCGACCAGGTAGGCGGTCTCCTCCATGCCGTCGGTCCCGTGGGTGACGACGACGCCGAGCACGTCGGGGTCGGTGAACGCCTCGCGGGTCCGCAGCGCGACCTCGCGCATGTCCTCGAGCGTGAACAGGTAGCTGCCCGCGCAGAGCACGTCCCGCCCGACGAGTTCCACCCCGGGGTCGACCGGGAGACGGCCGAGCAGCTCGCCCGCCCGATCCTGGGCGAGACCCACCCCCTGCCCGTCCCGGCGGGTCGCGATGGTCCCTCCTGTGGACAGGACGATGACCTTGGACACTCGACGGCCTCCTCAGTTACCCAAACGTTTGCGCCAAACGTTTGGTAGCATCTGACCTGCGCCTACGAGATGTCAAGAACTTCACGTTAAAATCAAGAAAACCCCAGCCGGAAGCCGAGGGACATTGGGTGCGAAGAGGGCGCGGCCGGTTACGCTGCAGATGATCGCCGACCAGCTCGGACTGCACGTCTCCACGGTGTCGCGAGTGCTGCACGCCAAGCCCGGCGAAGGTCTGCGGGCGGCGTCGAGTCCGACCGTGGAGCGCGTCCGCAAGCTCGCCGACGAGCTCGGCTACCAGCGCAATCCGCACGCGATGAGCCTGCGCACCCAGCGCAGCAACCTGATCGGCGTGCTGGTCCCCCGGCTGTCCGACGTGGTGCTCGCGACCATATACGAGGGCATCGAGGAGGCCGCGGCCGAGCAGGGGTTGTCGACGTTCGTCACCAACACGCGCGACCTGTCCGACGTCCAGCGCGCCCGTACGGAGATGGTCCTCGGCCGCCGCGTCGACGGCATGATCTTCGGCGACGCGCACGCGGACACGGGCTTCCTCGACGAGGTGGCCGCGCGTGGCGTCCCGTTCACGCTGGTCAACCGGCGGGCCGGGCGGCACCCGGCGGTGGTCTGCGACGACCGGCTCGGCGGCCGGATGGCCGCGGAGCACCTGCTGGGGCTCGGGCACGAGGAGGTGGCGATCGTCGCCGGCGAGCCGTACGCGAGCACCGGCATCGACCGCACCAGCGGCTTCGTCGAGAGATTCCGCGAGGCCGGGCTCCCGATCCCCGAGCACCGGATCGTGCACTCGCGCTTCGACGCGCGCGGCGGCCACGAGGGGGCCGAACGCCTGCTCGCGACGGGCCCGCTCCCGTCAGCGATCTTCGTGGTCAACGACTTCGGCGCCATCGGCACGATCGGCGCGCTGCGCGATCACGGGCTGCGGGTCGGGGCGGACATCGCGGTCGTGGGCTTCAACGACACCCCGCTCGCCGCCGAGCTGCCGGTCCCGCTCACCTCGGTCCGCTCCCCCATGCACGAGATGGGCCGCCGTGGGCTGCACCAGCTCGTCCGGGTCCTCGAGGGCGAGCAGGGGGAGACCGAGCTGCTCCGTCCGGAGCTCATCGTCCGCGCGTCGAGCGACCCGGAGCTCTACGCCGCCCTCACCCGGAAGACGGCCGGCGCCTGACCTCACGCCGCTGGGTCGTCGAACGCACCCTGGGCCGGCTCATGCTCCGCCGCCGGCTGGCCCGCGACTACGAGGGCCGAGGGTGTCGGTCAGGCTGGTCGGCGGGTCTGCGACGGTGATGCCGGCCCGTGCGCGAGCCTGCATGCGTGCGGCTCGCCGGGCGCTCAGGGTCGGCTCGATCTCTGCCAGGCCCTAGGCCTGCCCCTGGCAGCGTAAGAACATCGAGAACACCCGCGCCAAGCTCAAAGGTCTGGCCGGCCTCGGCATCCTCGTGGAGACGGAGCCGGGATTGTTCACTCAGCTCGTCCGTAACCCGGCAACGAGCCCGTGATCAGCCCTCCTCATGCAGTGCAAGCGATCAAAGGGACATCAACTCGCGTACCGCCTCTGACATGTGGAGAACGGGACTAGCCCCCCGTCCGGCCGGGTATAACCGCCCTTGCGCGAGAACGGCGCACGACCGATCCGGCCGAGGGGGACGGCGATGGGACGGCAGTCTGGCCGCGGCTGCGCGTGGCCGACTGGCACGAGACCCGCGACACCTTGCAACGAGGCCGCCGCCGAGCTCGCGCACTGGACCGGGTCGCCCTGGAGGCCGACCCCGCCCGCTGGGCCCACAAAGCGCGCCACAACCTGTGAGGAGATGAGCATGGTCGACCGCGAACAGCTGCCCGCGCCCGTCGAGGGGCTCGTGGTCACGCACTTCCTGACCGTCCGGGACGTGGCCCGCTCGCGCGCGTTCTACGCGGACGTCCTGGGCGGCGAGGTCGTCCTTGAAGAAAACCCGGCGATCGTGAAGGTCGCCAACACGTGGATCATCATGAACCCCGGCGGCGGCCCCACCCCGGACAAACCGGACGTCACACTGCGGGCACCCGAGCCCGGCGACCCGGTGACCGCGTTCATGAACGTCCGAGTCGCCGACATCGCCGCCTTCCACACGCACGCGACGTCGCTCGGCGCCCGGTTCCTCACCGAGCCGATCGACCGTAAGGCCGAGATCCGCTGCTACATGCGCGACCCGGACGGGCACCTCATCGAGGTCGGCCAGGCCACCGGCATGCTGCACGACGTCTACGCCGACTAGCCCGCCTGACCCCGTCCGGCCGGGGAGGTCGGCGAAGGCGCGCCAGCGCTCACTGGGGAAGGCGATGTTGATGAAGCGCATCCCGTCGGCCGCCGTACCAGCGAACTCGTGCCCGGCACCGGTTTCGACACCCACCCGCACCGGGACATGGAAATCGTCACCTGGGTGCTGGAGGGCTCGCTGGTCCACCAGGACTCCACCGGCCACAACGGCGTCATCTATCCCGGTCTGGCGCAGCGGATGAGCGCCGGCCGCGGCATCCTGCACTCGGAGAAGAACGACTCCTGGCGTCTCGGCGCGGAAGTCCACCGCGACCCGGTGCACTTCATCCAGATGTGGGTCGTACCGGATGAGAACAACATCACGCCCGGCTACGAACAACTGGAGATCGAGCGAGAACTGCTCTCCGGCGGCCTGGTCCCGGTCGCCTCGGGCATGAGCAACCACGACGGCGAAGCGGCGAAGAAACAAGTACGCCGCCCGGCTCCAGCCCGGTCAGGCCGTCCAACTCCCCGAGGCCCCTTACCTGCACCTGTTCGTGGCGCGCGGGACCGTCAGCCTGGAGGGAGCAGGGGAGTTGGCGACCGGTGACGCCGTCCGGTTCACCGCCACCGGCGGCCAGCAGGTGATCGCCACGGAGCCGGCCGAGCTCCTGGTGTGGGAGATGCACGCCACCATCGCGGCCTGAGCCGCCCCACACCGACGGTTGAAGCGCCCTCTACGAGCCGGGCGCGTTCGTCGATCGCATCTCTCCCATCCCGCTGCTGATGATCGTCAGGAAGCAGGACACCGTCACACTTGCCGCGACCACCACCGCGATGACCAGGCCCAGCACATCCACGGCCAGGCCATTCTCGCGACCCGGTACTTTCTTGATGGCATCCCGTCCGGTCGTGGTGGCGGAGACCCCGGCCGCTGAACGCACGCTCAGCGCCACGTTCATCAGTAACACGACGACCTCCGATCAGGCCGGTGCCTGACCTCAGAGGACCTTGCTGAGGAAGGCGCGGGTGCGCGGGTTCTGCGGGTTGTCCAGCACCTCTGCGGGCGGCCCGGCCTCCACGATGACCCCGCCGTCCATGAACACCACCCGATCGGCCACCTCGCGGGCGAAGCCCACTTCGTGCGTGACGACGATCATGGTGAGGCCGTCGGTGGCCAGGCCCTTCATGGTGGCCAGCACCTCGCCCACCAGCTCGGGGTCCAGCGCGCTGGTCGGCTCGTCGAAGAGCATCAGCTTGGGCTGCATGGCCAGCGCGCGGGCGATGGCGACCCGCTGTTGCTGGCCGCCGGACAGCTGGCGGGGATAGCTGTTCACCTTGTCCGCCAGGCCGACCCGCTCCAGCAGGGCAAGAGCCCGCGTACGGGCCTTCGCGCGGGATTCGCCGCGCACCCCGACGGGCGCCTCCATGATGTTCTGCACCACGGTGAAGTGCGGGAACAGGTTGAACTGCTGGAAGACCATGCCGATCTCCCGGCGCTGGCGGGTGATGTCCCGATCGCCCAGGTGGTGCACCCGCCCGCCGTTGGCGCGGAAGCCGATCAGCTCGCCGTCGACGTGGATGGCGCCGCCGTCGATGGTCTCCAGGTGGTTGACGCACCGCAGGAACGTCGACTTGCCCGACCCGGAGGGACCCAGGATGACGACGACCTCACCCCGCTCGACGGTCAGGTCGATGCCTTTGAGCACCTCCAGGTGGCCGAAGCTCTTGCGTACGGCCCGGGCGTGCACCATGGGCGTGCTCATGATGGCGTCTCCTCGCGGGTCGGGGCCGGCGCCGGCTGCCGTCGCCGGAACATCAGGAAGCTCCAGAAGCTCTGGGGAGCGTTCCGCGTGGCGCCGCGCGCGTAGTGGCGCTCGATGAAGGACTGGCCGACGTACAGGATCGACGTGATCACCAGGTACCAGACACAGGCCACGATGAGCAGCGGGATGGTCTGGAAGGTGCGGTTGTAGATCGCCTGCACGGTGTACAACAGGTCGGCGAGGGCGATGACGCTGACCAGCGAGGTGGCCTTCAGCATGCTGATGACCTGGCTGCCGGTCGGCGGCACGATGAACCGCATCGCCTGCGGCAGGATGATCCGGCGGAAGGTCCGCCCCCGGCTCATGCCGAGCGCCGACGCGGCCTCGGTCTGGCCGGGGTCGACCGACATCAGACCGCCTCGGATGATCTCCGCCATGTACGCCGCCTCGTTGAGCCCGAGCCCGAGGATGGCGGCCAGCAGCGGCGTGATCAGCTTGTTGGTGTCGGCCGTGAAGAACTCCGGGCCGAACGGGATGCCGAACGAGATCTGCGGCATCAGGGCGGACAGGTTGTACCAGAGCACGAGCTGCACCAGCACCGGCGTACCACGGAAGAACCAGACGTAGAGCCCGGAGACGATCCGCGCGATCGGGTTCTGGGAGAGCCGCCCCATCGCGACGATCACCCCCAGGATCACGCCGACGGCCATGGCGATCACCGTGAGGTAGAGCGTCGTGATGATGCCCGCCCCGATGACCTGCGCGTTGAAGTAGCGCGCGACCACGTCCCACTTGAAGTTGTGGTTGGTGATCAGCAGGTTCACCAGCTGGGCGGCGAGGATCAGCAGGATGATCGAGGCCACCCAGCGCAGCGGGTGCCGCGTCCGCGCCGCCCCCGCGACGTCCACTTCAGGGGGCGAGTGCCGCTCGGTGGCGGTGGTCACTGCTTCGCCGCCAGGTTCACGCCGGCCTGCTTGAGCATGTTGCCGCTGGTCCCCCATTTGGCCATGACCTTCTCGTACGTCCCGTCGTCGATCAGCTTCTGGATGCCGTCCTTGATCACATCCCGCAGCGGCGAGTCCTTGGCCACGACGGCGCCCTGGTAGAGGGTGTCGAATCCGTTGGGCTTGCCGGTGGCCGCGAGCTCCAGCTCACCGCCCGACTGCTTTACGAAGTAAGTCAGCGGCGCCTGCGAGGAGAAGAAGGCGTCGGCCCGGTTGGAGCGGACCGCGAGGATCGAGGTGGGCTGGTCCTTGTAGGACTGAACCTCGACCTTCTTCTTGCCGTCCTTGACGCAGGTGTCGGACTGCGCCTTGATCACCTTCTCGGCCGAGCCGCCGGCCATCACGGAGATCCGCAGCCCGCAGGTGTCGTCGATCGACTGGATCTTGTTCGGGTTGCCCTTCGGCACGGCGAAGACGACGAACTCCTGCACCCAGTCGACGAAGTCGTTGGAGGCCTGGCGGTCGGGGAAGTCGCCCACCGGCCCGAGGGCCAGGTCGTAGCGGCCGGCCGCGATGCCGGTGAGCTGGCTGGGCAGCCCGTCCACGGTCACGTGCTCGATCTTGACGCCGAGCAGGCCGCCCAGTTCCTCGGACAGATCGGCCGCGACACCGGTCAGCGACTTGCCGTCGGTGCCGGCGATCTCGTACGGCGGGAACGAGCCGTTGTTCACCGAGACCAGCTTGCCCGCGCTCTTCACCTTGTCGGGCAGGCGGTCGAACAGGGCCTGGTCCTTGGCGTGGCTGGCGGCGGCGGGCGCGGAGGGGGTGTCCCCGACGGCGCCCTGGCTCTCGGTCGGGTTGGCGCCGCATCCGGCCAGCAGCAGGGCACCGGCCATGACGGCACCGGCGGCTTGGGTCTTACGCATTACGCTCCTTGGGCGATCGAGGTCGAGGGACCTGTCGAGGGGGTGGTGGGGAGGGGATTGACGGTGAAACGCCGGTTGGCGAGGACCGGCAGGCTCTCGCGGGCCCGGTCGAGCTCCTCGGCCGAGGCTTCGGACCAGAGCAGACCGGGTGTGTCGCCGTTGAGCTGGGCTCGGGTGATGCCGAGCGGGTCGACGAACATGCTGTTGCCGATGTTGCGCCGGCCGCACTCGCCGGACGCGGCCACGTAGTAGGTGTTCTCCAGGGCGCGGGCGGTGACCATGACCTCCCAGTGCCACTCCTTGGCGGGGCCGCGCACCCAGGCGGCGGGCAGCGCGACCACCTGCGCGCCCTGGTCGGCCAGGAGCCGGGCCAGCTCGGGGAACCGGACGTCGTAGCAGGTCATCAGCCCGACCTTCCAGCCCGCGCAGTCGAAGACGACGGGGCTGTCCGAGCTGGCCACCACGTTGTTCGACTCGCGCCGGCCGAAGGCGTCGTACAGGTGCAGCTTGCGGTAGATGGTGATGATCTCGCCATCGCGCAGCGCGACCAGCGTGTTGATCACCCGGCCGTCCTCGGCGGGCTGGTGCATGCCGACGATCACCGTGGTGGACGTCCCGCGGGTGCGCTCGGCCAGGCCGGTGACGAACGGCCCGTCGAGCGGCTGGGCCGCCTGCCGGATCCGTACCGGATCGTCGACGAACAGGGCCATCGCCCCTTCCGGGAGCACCAGCAGGTCCGCGTTCCCGGCGGCGGCCTCGTCGAAGAGGTCGCCGCAGGTCTTGAGGTTGGCCGCCCAGTCCTCTGATGAGGCGAACTGGCCGACCGCCACACGCAGGTTCTTCATGAGGGAAAGACCTCCTGGGGGTCGATGGGAGCGGGGGCGATCCCCTGGGCGTGCAGTTCCGCGCAGAAGGCCGCGGTCATCGCGGCGTTGGCGGCGGTGCCGTACGGCATCCAGTCCGCGCCGAAGACCTCCTGGGTCCGGCTCAGGTCGGCGAGCAGCCACGGGGTGGTGTCCGTCAGGAGCCGCCGCCGCGCCAGCCAGTGTCGCTTGGAGCGTTCGAAGAGCTCCTGTACGGCCTGCGGCAGGAAGGGGTGGCGCTCGACGACCTCGCGCTTGAGCGTCACCAGGTGGATGCCGGGGACGAAGCCGTTCTGGCGGTAGTAGTCGAGCTCGGCCGCCGGGTGGTCGGGCAAAAGGTGACGGAAGCGGCTCTCGGGGGTGAAGAAGCCCTCGGGCATGAACGGGGTCATGATCGCGTCGAGCCGTCCGGCGTCGAGCTGCTCGGCGAGCGAGCCGTCGGTCACGCTGACGTTGTCCGGCAGCTTCGCCGAGCCGACGCGGTCCTTGCCCGGCTCGGGCGCGTCCACGGCGCCGACCGTCCACTGGATCTCGGTGAGGTCGACTCCGGCCGCCCGGAGCAGCGCCCGCGTCCAGGTGTTGCCCGAGTCCGGCCAGCCGGTCAGGCCGATCCGGGCCCCCTTCAGCTCGGCGAACTCGCGCAGCTCGCTGTCACGCCGCACCAGCACACACCGCTGGCGGAAGCCGCGCATCACGAAGACGGGCAGTCCCACCAGCCGGTCGTCACCCTTGGCCCGGCCGAGAACGTACCTGCTGAAGGAGGTCTCCCCGCCGTCCAGCTCGGGCTCGCTCAGCACGTCCGGCGTGATCGACCGGGAATCGAGATCCAGGTCGAACGCCTCGGACGTCAGCGTCCCGGTCGCCACGGGCACGAGGTGATCCCAGTCCCGCAGACCAAGCCGAATGCCAGGTTTCGTCACAAAAACTCCCTTTAGTGATGTATTGGGCTGTACCTTATGTTCAGCGAAATCCGCTACACAAGTTGCTCTTTGTTCCTGAACAAAGCTTTGTCAGATGGGAGTTCTCGTGGAGGTCGATCCCGCCTGGCTGGGGCAGCAGGTTCGCGAACCGAGCGCGCGTGGCATCGCCACCTCTCTGATCGACCTGATCCGGCAGGGCACGCTGCGGCCCGGCGCGCGGCTGCCCACCGTGCGGAGTCTGGCCCGCGCGCTGGGCGTCAGCCCGAGCACGATCGCCGAAGCCTGGTCTGAACTGCGCAAACACCGGATGATCGGTACGGAGGGCCGCCGGGGAACCGTGGTGCTCGGACCTCCTGGCGTGCCCCACCCGGCGCGCTACGAGCGGATCGGCCACTTCGGCAGCCGGCTGGCGATCGACCTCGCCATCGCGGCGCCGGACCGGGCGCTCCTCCCGCCCCTCGACGCCGCGCTCGCCACGGCCACCTCCGCCGAAGGCTTCAACGGCTACGTCCGCGAGACGATCACCCCGCGCCTGCGGGCCGCGGTCGAACCCACCTGGCCGTTCGCGGCGCAGAGCTGGCTGGCGCTCGGTGGCGGGTACGAGGGGGTCCAGCTGCTCTGCCAGACGACCGCCCTGCCCGGCGACCGCATCGCCATCGAGGAGCCCACCGCGGCCAGGCTGCTCGACATCCTGGAGATGATCGGCGTCGAGGTGGTCCCCGTCGCCTGCGACGAGGACGGGCCCAGCCCGGCCGCGCTCGCCGAAAGCCTGCGCTCCAGCCCGGTGGCGTTCGTCTACCAGCCGCGCGGTCACTCGCCGTGCGGTTACGCGGTGCCCGAGAGCCGCTCCGCCGAGCTGGCCCGGCTCCTCGCCCCCACGAACACCCTCATCGTCGAGGACGACGGGATCGGCGACCTGTCCACCGAGCCGCTGAGCAGCATCGGCACGCGGTTGCCCGACCGGACGGTGCTCGTGCGCTCGTACTCCAAGTCACACGGGCCCGACCTGCGCCTCGCGATCATCGGCGGGGCGGCGGAGGCTGTGGAGCGGGTGCGGGTGCTGCGTAGCTACGGCACCGGCTGGACCAGCAGGATCCTCCAGGACGCGCTGGCCCATCTGCTCACCGATCCGGGCACGCAGTCGATCGTGGAGCAGGCTCGGATCGCGTACGCCCGGCGCCGGGCGAGCCTGGTCACCGCGCTGTCGGCTCGGGGTGTGCACACCGGGGGGCGGGACAGTCTCGTGCTGTGGGTGCCGGTCCATGACGAGTCGGAGGCTCTGGTCACGCTGGCCGCCCACGGCATCTCGGCGGCGCCCGGCAGCCGGTATCGGATCCGGCCTGGTCGGCCGCATCTGCGGCTGGCCATTGCCGCGCTTACCGAGGAGCCTGCTGAGCTGGGCGAACTCGCCGATGTGATCGCCCTGGCCGCCAAGCGACCGGGGGCCGACCGTCATTAGGGCTGTGACGGTCCGTTGTGGCTGGGGTCCCTTGGAGGAATACCCCCTTCGGGGGTGCGGAAGAAGCCGGTCCGTCGGGGCTGAGGACCCTGGAGAGGGACCCCCTCCGGGGGAAACGAAGAGGGTCAGGTCGCGAAGGCGTCCAGGGCGGCCATGACCTGCTTGCGCATGGTGCCGCTGCCGGTGTGGCCCGAGTCGTCCACCACGACCAGCCGGGCGTCGGGCCAGCGTTGGGCCAGGTCCCAGGCGGTCTCCAAGGGTGAGCCCAGGTCGAAGCGGCCGTGGAGGAGGACGCCGGGGATGCCGGCCAGCTTGTGCGCCTCGCGCAGCAGGATGCCCTCCTCCAGCCAGGCGCCGTTGGAGAAGTAGTGGGCGCAGATCCGTACGAAGGCCAGCAGCGCCAGGGGCGGCCGGTCGCTGTAGGCGTTCGGCGAGCCGTTGACCTCCATGGAGATCACCGTGTCCTCCCAGGTCACCCACTCGTGGGCGGCCTTGGCACGGACGGCGGGGTCGGGGTCGGACATGAGCCGCGCGTAGGCGGCCAGCACGTCGCCGTCGCGGTCGGACTCCGGGACGCCCTCGCGGAAGCGCTGCCGCTGCTCGGGGAAGTAGCGGCCGACGCCGTTGTAGAGCCAGTCGATCTCGGAGCGGCGGGTCATGGTGACGCCGCAGATCACCATCTCCGACACCCGCGTGGGGTGCGTCTCGGCGTAGGCGAGCATGAGCGTGGACCCCCACGAGCCGCCGTAGAGCAGCCACCGGTCGACACCGAGGTGCTCCCGCAGCCGTTCCATGTCGGCGATCAGGTGCGGGGTGGTGTTGGTGGACAGATCGGTGGCCGGGTCGCTGGCGTGCGGCAGGCTCCGGCCGCAGTTGCGCTGGTCGAACAGGATGATGCGGTAACGCTCCGGATCGAACCCGCGCCGCTGATTCTCCGAGCAGCCCGAACCAGGGCCGCCGTGGACGACGAGCGCGGGCTTGCCCTCGGGATTTCCGCAGACCTCCCAGTAGACGAGATGGCCGTCGCCGGTGTCGAGATGCCCATGGTCGTAGGGTTCGATCGGAGGATACATAGATCAACGGTACGGCCTGCGCCCGGTGGTGAGCGCAAGCCGTACCGTCTCGGCGGATCAGTACGAGAACGCCTGGAATTCGGCGGCTCGGGCCTGGTCGCGCGCCGGGCTGGCCGTGGCGCAGTCCGTCGAGGAGTTGGGATCGTTGTCCTGCTCACCGGCGTAGAGCGGGTTGCCGGTGCACTGGGTGGTGAGCGTACGGAGCATCAGGTGGGTGGCGGTGGTGGCGGGAACGGTGAACGACTTGATGAGCAGGTTCGCGCCACGGGGACGGGGCAGCGTGGTCTTGAAGGCGTCCGCCGGGCTGGTGTAGATCTTCCGGAAATTGGCCGGGTTCGCGCAGTCCTTGGCGCAGGCGAGCACCTCGAAGGAGCGCAGGGCGGTGAACCGGTTCTGCGCGCCGGGGTCGGCCGGGTCGTTGATGTTGGGTCTGAGCATCGCGCTGACCTGGACTCGGCGGATCTTGACCGGGCTGTCGCCCGCCAGGTCCACCGTGACCGACTTGCCGGCCGGCGCCCCGGTGAGTGAGGCCCAGTTCGTGGCCTCGGTCTCGTCGATCAGCTTGGCCTGGTTGACGCCGTCGCCCGAGGCCACCGCGCCGGCCGTGGCCGAGGCGAGGTTACGTGACAGCGGCAGGGGAAGCGGCAGCTTCGCGCCACCCACCACCGGGAACTTCAGCCGCGTGTGCCCGAACCCGTTGCCCGCCACCACGAAGTCGTAGACGCCGGGCGTCATCTCCACGGTGTCACCGAGCAGCGTCGCGGGGTCGGTGTCGGCGACCGGGACCACCCGTCCCTCGTAGTCGCCCACGTACAGGCGCAGCGCCGCACCCTTCGCCTCGCCCAGCGGCTTGAGCTGCAGCGAGCCGTTCTTGCCTGCCGGGTTGACGAAGCTCGGCGTGGGGTCGGGGTCGTTCGGGCCGACGCTGGCCGCCGTCGCGCCCAGGCCGTGCTCGGCGAACGCGCGCCACATGATGTCCTGGTCCGCGCCGTCGAAGCGCATCGCGTCGGCCGCGAGCAGCGCGTCCCGATGATCGACGTAGCTGACCGCGCCCGAGGCCATCAGCAGCAGGGCGTCGAGGGAGAGCTGCGCCCAGCGCCGGTTGCCCGGGCACTTGGCCAGCGGCGTCTTGCCGTCCGCGCAGGCCCGCTGCTGCTTGGCGGTGCCCTTGCCGTACCGCTTGACGAAGGCGTCGCGCACGTCGAACTGCGTGGCCGACCAGATCTCGCCGTCCGCGTGGACCTGCTGGCCGACGAGGTCGTAGGCGATGTCGCTGTAGTTGAGCGGCGACTTGGACATGTCGTAGTTCCGGATGCCCCGCTCGCGGTCGCCGGTGACATAGCCGCCCGTGACGTACGGGGTCAGGCCGGAGGGCCGGAAGCCGTACTCGAACAGGTACTCCATCGCCATCAGGTCGGAGGTGCTCTCGTTCATCGCGCCGGCCTGCGCGCCGCTCCAGCCGGCGTTCGGGCCGCCGATCATGCGGCCGGAGATGGCGTGGGTGTTCTCGTGGCCGATGACCGACATGTCGTAGTCGCCGTCCACGCACGGGGAGTAGAACGAGCCCGCGATCGGCTGCCACAGGTACATGTTCGTGATCGGCGCCACCCCGTCGGGCCCGGTGATCTGGTTGGCGTTGTCGCGCACGGTCAGATCGCGGGCGCCCGCCTGGGCGTTGCCCTGCTCGGGGTCGTTGCCGAGCCCGCCACGGTCACCGTTGTCCACCTGCATGTTCCACGCCGTCTCGGTGAAGCCGAGCCGGTAGGACCAGTCGTGCATGCGGTTGTGCATGGCGTTCAGGTTGGCGATGGCGGCTTCGAGGTCGTTCTCACCGCTCTGGTCGAAGACCGCCGGGTTGCACTTCGCCTCGTGCCACTGGTTCCGCCACGGGTAGGCGTAGTTCCGGCTCGGCGTGAGCACGTTACTGCGGGTGCCGACCGAGAACGGGTCGGGGTTCGCCCGGTTCTCGACGGTCTTCGCCGCGTTGCCGACGCTGGTGGTGGTGGAGGTGTTCGTGGCGTGGTCGACGTCCCACGCCTTGCCGGTCGGCGGGTCGCCGCCGGTCACGTAGTCGCAGCCGGAGGCCGCCGCGAAGCACCAGGTCTGGCGGGTGTCGGTGGAGGAGTAGTCGTCCGGCGGGTTCGACGGGAAGGCCGACCAGGTCGGGTTGTCCGGGTCGAAGTGCTCGACCAGGTTCTCCCGGACGAGGATCGCGCCGCTGACCGCGTCCACGTGCGTGGTGTATCCGGCCGCCTCGCCCTGACCGCCCATCAGGACGACCTGGTACGCGCTGTGCACCCCGTCGGGCGCCGGCACGGCCACCGCGCTGACCTGCTTGGTCACGGCCGTGGCCAGGTCGATGCCGTCGTCCCTGGCCGCGATCTCCATGGCCCGCTGCGCGGTGATCGTGGCGGCCGGGGGCGCCGCCGTGTCACGCGACAGCGAGGAGGTCACGTGCCTGATCTTGCCGCCGGCCACGCCGATCGCGACCAGGCCGTCCACGCCGGCCGGCAGACCGCCGAAGCGCTGGCGCAGCAGTACGGCATGGCCCGCGCCGATCGGGTTGACCGCGACCTTCTCCAGGGCGTCGACCGACGCGGCGGACAGGCCGAAGACCCGCTCGTTGTTCTTGAGATAAGCGCGCGCGGCCTGCTCCGGGTCGGCGCCCAGCCCTTCGGCCAGCGGCTCGGCGCTGGTGATGGCGGCGGGGGTGCCCAGAACGTTCCAGCGGATCTCGGCCGCCGGTCCCGCGCTGCGGGCGTTGATCCCGACCGGCGGCGGGACTCTGCCTTGCCGGTTGTCCAGGTCGGGCTTGCCGGGCTCGCCCTCCTGAACGCCTTGGACTTGGGGAGCCGTCGCGCCCGGTTCACTCCGGGCGGCTCCGGTGAGGGGTAGAGAGGACGCCGTGATGGCGAAGACGACGACAGTGCTGCGTAACCAGGGTCTGCTCGACACCTTTTCCTCCTGCACATCCTTTTCCTGAACGTCCAGAGGCGCGGGAACTCGTGTCCCGCGCCTCCGCAAGAGTTAACACTGGTTTTATGCGCTGACAAGATCTTGTAAAGCCCGAAATATCGGCGTATGGGGGCATAGGTGGGGGTCCGCGTCAGCGGTTCCCGAGCCGATATGCCCGGCAGGCCGTACCGCCGAAGACGTCCGCGCGCTCCCCCGCCGACAGCCCCGCGCACAGCTCCTCGGCCACCGACACGACCCGCTGGTAATCAGCCGCGAGCAGGCAGACCGGCCAGTCCGACCCGAACATCACCCGCTCCGGCCCGAACGCCGCCAGCACGGTCTCGGCGTAGGGCCGCAGGTCGGCCACCCGCCAGGACGTCCAGTCGGCTTCGGTGACCATCCCGGACAGCTTGCAGTACACGTTCGGGTGTGCGGCCAGCTCCCGGATCCGGCTCGCCCACGGTTCGAGTTCCCCCGAGGCGATGGGCGGCTTGGACAGGTGATCGAGCACGAACGTCAGCTCGGGCAGCGCGGCCACCGTCTCGATGGCCGCGGGCAGCTGGTGCGGCAGCGTGAGCAGGTCGTAGGCCAGACCCGCCGACGCCACGGCGGCCAGCCCACGGCGGACGTCGGGGCGCGTGAGCCAGCCGGGGTCGGGCTCGGCCTGCACGCCGTGGCGGATCGCCACCAGCCCGCCGGGCCGACCTGCCTGGCCTGCCCTGCCTGACCGCCCGCCGGGCAGGTCGGCCAGCGTCTCGGCGACGGCGGGCGCGGTGAGATCGACCCAGCCCACGACCCCCGCCACCAGCTCGGACGCCGCGGCCAAGGCCAGGAACTCCACGGTCTCCGCCAGGTCGGGCAGCACCTGCACCAGCACGGTCCCGCCCACTCCCGCCGCGGCCGCGTGCTCGGCGAGCCGGTCGAGGGTGAACGTGCGGCGGATCGGCGCCAGCTTCTCGGCATCGAGCCAGCCGTGGGCCCGAACCCCGAGGTCCCAGACGTGGTGGTGCGCGTCTATCCGAGGTACCTCTATGCGCGGCGCGTCGGTGCGAGGCGCGTCCACCCCAGACGCAGGCGCGTCCATGCTGGTCATCGCGGCGGCTCGGTGGCGAGTACCAGGCGGAACCAGCTCTCGGTCGTGCTGACGTGCATCAGCGCCGCCGCCTGGGCCAGCGGGGCGTCTCGTGCGGCGAGGGCGTCGTAGATCGCCTGGTGCTCGGCCAGCGTACGGTCCGCGCTGCCCGACACCACGCTCCCGCGCCACACCCGCATCCGCGTCGTCCGGCCGGAGATGCCGTCGAGCAGCGTGCACAGCGTCTCGTTGCCGGTCGCGGCCACGACCGCGCGGTGGAAGGCGGCGTCGAAGTGGTTGAGCTTCTCCACGTCGCCGCTGACCTCCCGCATGGCCGCCAGCTGCTCTTCGATGACCGCCAGCTGGGCGTCGGACACCCGGGTGGCGGCCAGCGCCGTGGCGACCGGCTCGAACAGCCGCCGGGTCTCGATGACCTCCATGAGTGTGTCGTCACGCAGCAGCTCGATGGCGATCCCGAGCCCTTCGAGCAGGAGCGCCGGCTCCAGGCTGGTGACGTACGTGCCGTCGCCCCTGCGCACGTCGAGGACGCGCGCGACGACCAGCGCCTTGACGGCCTCGCGCAGTGGGTTGCGCGAGACGCCGAGCTGGGCGGCGAGCTGCGGTTCTGGCGGCAGCCGCGAGCCGGGCGGCAGGTCTCCGGACTGGATGAGCTGCCGGATCCGGGCGATGGCCTCGTCTGTCAGGGACATCTGATCCTCTCGTTCGCCAGCTGGAATCTAACAAACGTCCTATGTTCTGGCCAGCCCTATGCGCCGGACGTGGGGAACTAGACAGCGGACGATGATCGAGCGTACTAATACATCCCACGTCCGCCTTGGCCCATCCGCGTTAACCACCGCGCAACAACCTCCGCGAAAGCGAAACAAGAGGAGTATTGGTGACCCACGGCTACACACGCAGGGGCGTGCTCACGACCGGGCTGGGAGCCGCCGCCGGATCCCTGCTCACGAGCGGCATCGCCGCAGAACCCGCGCGGGCCGAGCCGTCCGCGCGGGACAACCCCCTCACTCTCTGGTACGGCAAGCCCGCCGCCGCCTGGCTGGAGGCGTTGCCGGTCGGCTGCGGGCGGCTCGGCGCCATGGTCTTCGGCGGCGTGGCGACCGAACGTCTCCAGCTCAACGAGGACAGCATCTGGGCCGGTGGCCCGCACAATTACGACAGCCCCGAGGCGCTGGCCGCCCTCCCGCAGATCAGGCAGCTGGTCTGGGAGGACAAGTGGCAGGCGGCACAGAACCTGGCCGACCAGAAGTTCCTCGGCCGGCCCAGCGAGCAGGCCCCGTACCAGGTGCTCGGCGACCTCACGCTGACGTTCCCGGGGTCGGCGGAGTTCACCGAATACCGCCGCGAGCTCGACCTGACCCGCGCCGTCACCACGGTCACCTACGTCCGCGACGGCGTCCGCCACACGCGCGAGGTCTTCGCCAGCAATCCCGACCAGCTCATCGTCGTCCGTCACACGGCCGACAAACCGGGCGCGGTGTCGTTCCAGGCGGCCTTCTCCAGCGCGCAGAGCTCCACGACGGCCGCGGCCGGCCGGGCCACGATCGCGCTCGACGGGGTCAGCGGCGACACCCAGGGCATGAAGGGCGAGGTGCGCTTCCAGGCCCTGGCCAGGGCCGAGGCGAAGGGCGGCACGGTCCGCACCGACGGCGGCACGCTGGTGGTGGAGGGCGCCGACGAGGTCACGCTGCTGATCTCCATGGGCTCCAGTTACCGGAACTTCAAGGACGTCGGCGGCGACCCGGCCCAGGTGGCGGAGCGGCATCTGAAGCGGGCGAGCGGGCGGCCGTACGAGGTGCTGGCGCACCGGCACGTACGGGACTATCAGCGGTTGTTCGGGCGGGTGGCGATCGACCTGGGCACCTCGGAAGCGGTCGCGCTGCCGACCGACGAGCGCATCGCCCGCAAGCAGCTCGACACCGACCCGCAGCTCGCGGCGCTGTACTTCCAGTACGGCCGCTACCTGCTGATCTCCAGCTCCCGCTCCCCCGGCTACGCGGCCAATCTGCAGGGCATCTGGAACGACTCGCTCACCCCCGCGTGGGAGTCGAAGTACACCATCAACATCAACTGCGAGATGAACTACTGGCCGGCCGCGCCCGCCAACCTCACCGAGTGCATGGAGCCGCTGTTCGACCTGATCAAGGACCTGGCCGAGTCGGGGGCCAAGACTGCCAAGACGCAGTACGGCGCGGGTGGCTGGGTGGCCCACCACAACACCGACGGCTGGCGCGGCACCGCGCCCGTCGACTTCGCCTTCTACGGTGTGTGGCCGAGCGGCGGCGCCTGGCTCTGCCTGACGATGTGGGAGCACTACCTGTACACGGGCGACGAGCGGCGGCTGCGCGAGCACTTTCCGCTGATCAAGGGCTCGGTCCAGTTCTTCCTGGACACGCTGCAGACCGACCCCAGAACCGGCTACCTGGTGACCAACCCCTCGCACTCCCCCGAGGTCGGCCACCACGAGGACGGCGGCGAGAACGTCAGCATCTGCGCCGGTCCGACCATGGACATGCAGATCCTGCGTGACCTGTTCGGCGCCTTCGAGGAGGCCTCGACGATCCTGCGGCTGGAGGAGGGGATGCGGGAGCAGGTGAAGCAGGCCCGCTCCCGGCTGGTGCCCACCCAGGTGGGTCACCTCGGCCAGATCCAGGAGTGGCAGGAGGACTACCGGGGCGACGCCGCGTTGTCGCGCAGCCGGCACATCTCCCACCTGTGGGGCCTGTTCCCGAGCCACCAGATCGACCCGCGCCTGTCCCCCGAGCTGGCCACGGCCGCCCGCCGGACGCTGGAGCTGCGGGGGGAGGCGGGCGCGGGCTGGTCGCTGGCCTGGAAGATCAACTTCTGGGCGCGGCTGCTGGACGCGCCCGAGGCGTACAAGCGGCTGAGCAACCTGTTGCTGCCCGCCCGGACCGCGCCCAACATGTTCGACCTGCATCCGCCGTTCCAGATCGACGGCAACTTCGGCGGGACCTCGGGGATCACCGAGATGCTGCTGCAGAGCCACGGCGACCAGGTGCACCTGCTGCCCGCGCTGCCCTCGGTCTGGCCGGCCGGGTCGTTCCGCGGGCTGCGGGCCCGAGGCGGCTTCGAGATCGATCTGGAGTGGGCCGGCGGGGCCGTACTGCGCGGGAAGATCCGCTCGGATCTGGGACGGAAGCTCACGCTGCGCACCGCGAAGGAGGTCACGGTGACCGAGCACGGCAGGCCGGTCAAGGCCGAACGGCCGGAGCCGGGGGTGATCGTCTTCGACACCCGGCGCGGCGGGGTCTACGAGGTGGTTACGTCCGCCTGACCAGGCCGGGTGCGGGGCGGGGTGCGGGACGCCTCGCCCCTGGCGTGGGCGGCGAACAGGCGGGCCGCCTCGTCCGGGTCGCCGGAGGCCAGCGCCGCCAGCAGGTCGTCGTGGTGGCCCGCCATCGCGCCCCAGTCACCGCCGTAGAGCGGGTTGCCGACCACGTGCAGGCTCCACAGGTTGGACTCGATGGTCCGCCACAGGCGCAGCAGGAAGGAGTTGCCACAGGCGGCGCAGACGCGCCGGTGGAAGGCCAGGTCGGCGTCCCGGAAGGCGCCGATGTCGCCGTCGCCCGCCGCCCGCCGCATCGCCTGCACGTCGGCGGCCAGCTGCCGCAGCGTCTCGGGCCGGACGCGGGTGGCGGCCTCGCGGGCGGCGTACTCCTCCAGCAGCACCCGGATGTCGCGGACCTCGCGGGCCTGCTCGTCGGAGATCTCCGCGACGTAGCTGCCCCGGTTGGGATAGGAGATGACCAGGCCCTCGTGCGCCAGCCGCTTGATCGCCTCCCTGGCCGGGGCCTGGCTGGTGCCGACCCGGCGGGCGATCTCCGACTCCACCAGCCGCTGCCCCGCCACCAGCTCGCCGGCGACGATCCAGCCGCGCAGCAGCTCGTAGACCCGGTCGGACAGCAGTTCCCTGGGCACCTGCCGGGCCGCGGGCGGCGCGACCTGCTGCTCCTGCCAGATGCGCGCCACCGTGGACTGCGAGAGGCCGAGCTGCCTGGCCATCGTGCGCGTCGAAGGGACGGCCGGCCCGGTGGCCGCGGCCGCGATCACCCGTTCGGCCTCCCGCCGCTCCGCGGTGCGCGGGCGGCCGGGGCGCGGGGCGTCGGCCAGGCCGTCGAGGCCGCGTTCGACGAAGCGGTCGCGCCACTTGGCCACGGTCGCGGGGCTCACCGCCAGCCGCGCCGCGATCTCGTTGCGGGGCAGGCCCTCGGCGCACGCGAGCACGATGCGACTGCGCAGGCTCAGGCTTTCACCGGCCCCCTCCGCCCACGCCCGCAGGGCGTCCAGCTCCTCCGCGCCCAGCACCAGCCGCTTGCCGTCCTCGCGTCCAGCCATCCGCCCATCCTAACGTATTTATGACTCAGGCAATCCGCTCGCAACCTATTTACGTGGCTCTTGACGAGCATATGTCACCTACGTATTAAATAATCGTTAATCGAGTGACGACCCATTAAAAGGCGTCTCCCCTGGAGGTGCGATGCGCTCCCCACGTCCAACCCACGCCCTGACCGCTCTCGGCGGCCTGCTCCTGCTCGCCGGCTGCGGCGGGGGCGGCTTCGCCGGCGGCTCGCCGGCGCAGCAGAGCGAGGGGGGCCAGGTCACCGTACGGATGCTGGTCAACATCACCCCGAACCTCACCCAGGCGTACTGGGACGGGCTGGTCAAGCCGTTCGAGCAGGCCAATCCCGGCATCGACGTCAAGATCGAGGCGCCGACCGGCAAGGGCGTGGCCGATACGCTGCCCCAGCAACTCGCCGCGGGCAACGCCCCCGACGTGGTCGAGACGCTGACGGCCGACGAGACGCTCTCCAAGCAGATGCTCGACCTGACCGACCAGCCGTGGGCGAAGGACACGCCGCTGGTCAAGGAGGCGAGCCTGAACGGCAAGGTCTACACGGTCGGCGTCGGCGTACAGGCGCAGTCGCTGGTCTTCTACAACAAGGCCACGTTCGAGAAGGCCGGGATCGACAAGCCGCCGACCACGCTCGACGAGTTCGACACGGTCATGGGCAAGCTCAAGGCGGCCGGGACGCTGCCGCTGCAGACCGGCGGCGAGTTCCTGACCGGGCTCCAGCTGCTGCAGCTGTCCAGCCCGTCGCGCGCCCAGGCCCACCCCACCTGGCAGCAGGACATCAAGGCGGGCAAGCTCAAGGCGGGCGAGTCGCTGCTGCCGTTCCTGGAGCGCTACCGCACCTGGATCGACAAGGGCTACGTCGACAAGAACGCCCTGGGCATGAAGTACGCCGACGCCGAGACCGCCTTCCTGTCCGGCAAGTCGGCGATGTACGTCATGGGCAGCTGGTTCACCGCCGCCGAGGCCAAGTCCAAGAAGGACTTCGAAGTCGGCGTCTTCCCCGCCCCGGTCGACAAGGGCCTGAGCTACCCGGGCCCCCAGGGCGCCACGATGGCGGCCCCGTACATGATCCTCAAGTCCACCCCGCAGAAGGACGCGGCGGTCAAGCTGGTGAAGTGGCTCGTCACCGACCCGGCGGCGGTCAAGAGCCAGCTCAAGCAGGACGGCAACTTCCGCAGCGGCGTGGAGCGCGAGTTCACCCCGCTGGAGAAGCAGGTGCAGCAGATCCTCGACGGCGCCCCCTCCGGGGTCCCGCAGGGTGAGGGGTACGGGGACGCGACCCTGCCCAAGGGCTTCAACGCCGCCTGGAACACCGAGGTCCAGGGCCTGTACGTGGGCAAGTCGCCCAAGGAAGTGGCCGAGGGCGTGGACCGCTGGCTGGCCGGCCGTTCATGACGCTCACCCAAGAAGCACCCGTCGTCACCACCACGGTCGTGCGGCGCAAGCCCAGGAACCGCGACGGATGGGCCACCGCGATCATGGTCGCCCCCGCCACCGTCCTCTACATCGTGATGCTGATCGTCCCGGTCGGCCTGGCCCTCTATCTGAGCCTGACCGACTGGGACGGCTTCAGCGCCAACCCCGCCTTCGTCGGCGCCGCCAACTACGTCGACCTCCTGGACGACCCCGAGCTGCGCCGCGCCGCCCTGGTCACCCTGCTGGTCGCGGCGGCGGGCACGGCCGGGCTCAACCTCCTGGGCCTCGGCTTCGCCCTCCTGGTGAACGGCGTCTCCAGGGCGAACACGTTCTTCCGGATCGTGCTGTTCTACCCGCACGTGCTCAGCGCCCTCGTGGTCGGCTTCCTCTGGTCGGCGATCCTCGGCACCACCGGCGCGGTCAACAACCTGGTGACCACCTGGGGCGGCGAGGTGCTGCCGTTCCTGTCCGATCCGACGTGGGCCACGATCACCATGATCGCGGTGCTGGTGTGGGCGGGGTTCGGCGTCAACGTGGTGCTGTACCTGGCCGGACTGCAGGCCGTACCGCACTCGCTGATCGAGGCGGCGCGCATCGACGGCGCGACCCGCCTCCAGGTGTTCAGGAACGTGACGCTGCCCGCCCTGGGCCCGTCCGTGACGGTCAACATCGTGCTGTCGCTGGTGACGCTGCTCAAGACGTACGACCTGGTGGTGTCACTGACGGCGGGCGGCCCGGCCGGTCAGACGCAGACCGTCGCCTACCTCATCCTGTGGAACTCCTTCCACGACGCCCGCCTCGGCTTCGGCTCGGCCCAGTCGGTGCTGCTCATGCTGGTGACGGCGGCGCTGGCGTTCGTGGTGACCCGGCTGCGCAGGCGCGGCGAGCTGGCGGTGCACCAGTGAGAAAGCCCTTCCTCTGGGCGACCGTCGCCTTCATGCTCATCCCCCTGTACGTGCTGACCGTCAACGCGTTCAAGGGTCAGCAGGACATCCTGGGCAACCCGTTCGGCCTGGGGGGCCTCACGCTGGAGCCTCTGGGCAGGGCACTGACGAACCCGCAGTTCAACGTGGTCAAGGGGTACGCGGTCACGCTGCTGTTCGTGGTGGCGGTCAACCTGCTCTCGGTGGTGCTGGCCGCGCCCGCGGCCTACGTGATCGCGCGCAGCCCGAAGCGCCGCTTCCGGGTGCTGATGCTGTTCTTCCTGGCCGGGACGTTCATCCCGGGCCAGGTGCTGGTCATCCCCGTCGTGTACGTGCTCAAGACGCTCGGGCTGATGGGGACGATCCGCGGGTTCGTGCTGTTCGAGACCGTGCTCACGCTGCCGTTCTCGATCTTCCTGTACGCCGGTTACATCGCCACCGTCCCCGCCGTGCTCGACCAGGCGGCGGCGGTGGACGGGGCCGGGCGGCTGCGGACGTTCTGGCAGATCGTCTTCCCGCTGATGCGGCCCGCGGTCGCCACGATGGTCATCCTCAACACCTTCTCGGTGTGGAACGACTTCGTGAACCCGCAGATCATCCTGGGCCCCGGCAGCGGCCTGTACACGGTGACCACCGGCGTCTACGCGGCGGTCAGCCAGTACTCCACCGACTACACGGTGGTCTTCCCGACACTGCTGCTGGCCATCGCCCCGCTCCTGGTCTTCTTCGTCTTCATGCAACGGCACATCATCAGCGGCCTCACCGCCGGGGCCACGAAAGGTTGACATGCGGGAGATCACCGCGACTGTCCCTCTTGGCGCGCCGCCCGCCTGGGCGGTGCTCGAACGCCGGCTGTTCGACGCCCTCGACGAGGCGTGGCGGGCCTTCGCCGCCCGCTACTGCGGGCCCGACGGACGGCTCATCTACCACGGCACCACCGAGGACCGGGACGGCGCCGACGACTTCTACGAGGCGTTCTTCAACTGGCCGGCGCTCTACCAGCTCGGCGGCGCCGACGACCTGCTCGACGCGGCCAAGCACCACTGGGAGGGCGTGACCGCGCAGCTCACCGAGCTGGGTTACCTGGTGGACGAGTTCGAGCGCGGTTACGACTGGTTCCACCAGGGCGAGTCGCTGCTGCTGTTCTATGGCATCTGCGCCGCAGACCCGCGCGACGAGCGCTACCGCGAGCGGGCCCGGCGGTTCGCCGAGCTCTACCTGCCCGGCTCGGCCAACTACGACGCCGATCTCGACCTCATCCGGGCTCCGCACAACGGCGCGGGCGGCCCCCGCTACGGCATGCAGCGGGAGTGGGCCTCCTACCACGCGGGCCTGACCAGCATGCGACCGTACGGCCTGCCGCTGCGCGACCTGCCCGGGATCACGACCTGGGCGGACCTGGCCGACCCCGGCAACGCCGCCCGCATGGGCGCCGCGATGAGCGAGCGGATCGGCCGCGGCGACGTGGCGGTCAACCTGGCCGCCACCAGCCTGGCCGTCAACGCCTGGCTGTACGACGGCGACGACCGCTACCGCGACTGGGCACTGCGCTACATCGGCGCCTGGCAGGAGCGGGCCACCGCCAACGACGGCGTACTCCCCGACAACGTCGGCCCGTCGGGCAAGGTCGGCGAGCTGCACGGCGGCCGGTGGTACGGCGGCAACTACGGCTGGCAGTGGCCGCACGGCCTCTACAGCGTCGGCGCCGCCGCGGCCGTCGCCGCCGTCAACGCCCACCTGCTGACCGGCGACGACGCCACGCTCGCCATCGGCCGCGACCCCCTGGAGAGCGTGTACGCCCACGCCAGGCAGGCGAGCGTGACCGGCACGGAGATGAGCACCAGCGACCGCTGGCTGGCCGAGCTGGGCGAGGAGGCCGGGCAGCCGACCATGCTGGTGCCCAACCGGCACGACGACGGCGGCTGGTTCGACTTCCAGCCGCCGCAGCTCGGCCTGCCCGTCTGGCTGTGGCAGGCGAGCCGGTCCGCCGAGGACGCCGACCGGCTGGACCGGCTGCGCGCGGCCTCGGGCTATGACTGGACCACGGTGCACCCGTTCCGCAACAAGGAGGAGGCCGGGCACGAGGCACCCTGGCTGGAGTACCTGCGCGGCGCCAACCCCGGCTTCCCCGAGGCCATGCTGGCCACCGCGCTCGGCCAGGTGCAGCGGCGGATGGCGCTCATCGACGCCGACCACGCCGACCTGGCCACCGTCCACGTGCACCACTGGCAGCGGCTCAACCCGGTGCTCACCGAGGCGCTGCTGCAGCTGGTCACGGGCACGCCGCAGGTCCTCTACAACGGCGGGCTGCTGCCGACGCGGCTGGCCTACTTCGACGCCGACCGCCACCGCCCCGGCCTGCCCGCCGACGTGGCCGCGCTGGTCGACTCGGTACGTCCCGACGGCGTCCGCGTCGAGCTGGTGAACCTCGGGCTGAGCCGGACCCGCCGGGTCGTGGTGCAGGCGGGCGCGTTCGGCGAGCACGACATCGACCGGGCGGTGGTGACCGGGGCCGAGCCCGGCTATCCGGGCGATCCGCGCGCCTACACCGCGCCCCCGATCAGTGAGGCCGAGCGGGAGGTGGCGGTGGGCGGTCCGCGGCTGCTGGTGGAGCTGCCGCCCGGGCGCCGCATCCGGCTCGACCTGCACACGACGGCGCGCGTCCGCACCCCGTCGCACCAGCACTACTGACCCGCACCTCTCGCCGTATCAAGCCTCTCGCCGTATCGAGACCGAGGCCGGGCCCATCCCCGGGCCCTACCGAGTCACGGGCCCCACCCCGAGCCGCACCGAGCCCTATCGAGTCACGGGCCCTACCCCGAGCCGCACCGAGCCCTATCGAGTCACGGGCCCTACCCCGAGCCACACCGAGCCCTTCTACCGAGGAGTTTCATGGACGACCCCATCTGGGACCTTCCCGTTCGCGGGCCGCTGCCCGCCGAACCCGATCCCGCCCTCGTGGCCGGGCTGTCCCGGATCAGCTCGGCCACCGCCTGCGCGAAACTGCACGCCCAGGGCATCCGGCGGACCTTCGTCGAGGGACCGCTCCCGCTGGCGCGGGGGCAGAAGATCGCCGGCCGGGTCCGGACGCTGCAGTTCATGCCGCAACGCGAGGACATCGCTTCGGGCCTCGGCCAGGAGTACGTCGAGCGGCACACCGCGCTGTGGGCGGTCCTGGAGGAGGTGCGGCCCGGCGACGTGCTCGTCGTCCAGGCGTACGGCAGCGCCTACACCGGCTGCTTCGGCGACATGCTGGTCCGCTACTTCAAGCGCAAGGGCGGCGCGGGCATCGTCGTGGACGGCCGCATCAGGGACCTGCCCCGGGTCGCCGAGCTGGACGTGCCGATCTGGTCCACGGGCGCGACCCCGCACTACGCCTCGCAGGCGGAGCTGTTCCCGTGGGCCTATGACGTGCCGGTCGCCGTCGGCGGGGCGCTCGCGCTCCCCGGTGACCTGCTCGTCGCCGACGACGACGGCGCCGTGGTGGTACCGCGCCGCCGGGCCGAGTCGGTGATCGAAGCCGCCGCCGAACACGAGCAGTGGGAGCGCTACAGCCGCGCCCGCATCGAGGACGGCGGCGCCCTTTCGGACTACTACCCCCTAACCCCCCAAACCCGCGCCGAGTACGAGCAGTGGCGGGAAGCAAAGGAGAGCCAGTGATCCTCAGGTCCTTGGGTGCGGTCGTCTTATTGCTAGGCAGCTTGACCGCACCAGCGACGGCGGCGGAGAAGGCCACGTGTGACTACTACGTCTCCCCCACGGGCGGCGACCGGGCCGACGGCAGTGCCCAGCGTCCGTGGAAATCCATCGAGCAGGCCCGCGACCAGCTGCGAACTAAGAAGAAGCACCAGAAGTGCGACATCGTGGTCAACGTCAAGACCGGTGACTACGTCGTCGACAAGACGATCACCTTCACCGAGGCCGACTCCGGCGAGAACGGCCACAAGATCACCTACCGCAGCGCCGACGGCCCCGGCAAGGCCAGGCTGCTCGGCGCCAAGCCGCTGACCGGCTGGCAGAAGTACAACGACACCATCTACAAGACCAAGGTCGACCGCAACTTCTACACCCTCTTCGAGGACGGCAAGCGCGCCACGACCGCCCGCTACCCGAACAGGACCAGCGACGACCTGTGGTCGCCGTATCTGTTCTCGGTGACGCCCGAGGCGGAATACCAGGCCGTGCACAACTGGCTCTTCTTCGACGCCAAGGACATCCCGAAGGAGTGGGACGCCGACTTCGACAAGAACGCCCAGATGGTCGTCTGGTCCGGCGGATCGTGGAGCTGGTTCTCCGACACCGTGCCGCTCGGCGGGGCCGACTTCCGCAAGAACTTCTTCACGCTCAACCACGACGCCCGCTTCACTCTCGTCAACAGCCGCAGCGGCTCGCGCTACTTCCTGCAGAACACGCTGCGCTTCCTGGACCAGCCGGGCGAGTATTACTTCGACTTCGCCAACAGCGAGGTCTACTACTGGCCCAAGGGCTCGATCGACAAGGTCATGGCGCCCACGGTCAAGACGATCATCTCGCTGGCCGGGTCGTCCCCCGACCGGCGCGTCCAGAACCTCGCCTTCGACGGGCTGCAACTGCAGTACTCCGACTTCGTCGACTGGTATCGCTATGCCTGGAACGCCCCGGGCGACTCGGGCTACGAGCACAAGTACCCGATCTACGACCGGCAGATCGAGATGCCGCGCAACAGGTTCGGCATGATCACCGTGACGAACTCCCGCGACATCGACCTGACCAGGCTGCACCTGTCCGACAGCGGCTTCACGGGCGTCTTCCTGCTCTTCGCCAACGAGCGGGTCAAGGTGTCGGACAGCCTGCTGGACAACCTCGGCGGCGACGGCATCAAGGTGGAGGGCGGCTACCCCGGCGAAGGTGATATCTCCGGACATCACACGATCACGAATAACTACATCTACCACGTCGGCGAGCTGGTCCCCGGCGACGCGGCCGGCATCGAGCTGATGAGCACGGGCAACAACACCGTCAGCAACATCGTCGTCAAGCACAGCGCCCGCTACGGCATCAGCCTTGAGGTCCGCCCCGAGATCAAGAACGAGGACAACTACGCCCGCAACAACAAGTTCTCCTACATCCGCCTGGAGGAGACCGGCCTCGACAGCGGCGACATGGGCGCCTTCTACACCTACGGCGTGCACAACGTCGAGCCGCATCCGATCGACAACTACGTCACGCAGATGGTGATCGGCGACGTCCTCAACGACCCCGCCGGGCAGATGCCGGACTCCGGCACCCGCGGCGTGCACATGGACGCGGGAGGATGCGGCTTCGCCATCTCCAACGTCGAGGTGGGCAAGGTCAGCGACGACAAGTACCAGGCGTACAAGTGCAACGAGGTCACCAACGCCAACTGGGCGGACGGCTTCGACACCTCGAAGATGGAGTACGACAAGATCGGCGTGACGAGCGCGTTCCCGTACCCGATCCCCAGCTGAGCGCGTTCCCCTCAGCCGATCGTGAACTGAGCACGCTTTCCTCAACCGATCGTGAACCGGACGACGACCGGTGGAGCCGGGCCTCGCGGCGATTGCCGCAGGGCCCGTTCCCATAGCGCCGCGATATGCGTGGATGGTATGCCCCTCGCTGATCGGCCCCGTCATACCGTGACGGCACCGTTCCTAGGGACTGAGCGGGAATGGGTCCTGTTGCCAGGGCTCATGCTCAGCCGCGCGCCCCGAACGGTGGTGGGCGTGCTGGTTGCCCGCGTACTGGCCGCGTCCGGGCAGCGCGGATCGTGTCCGTGGTCCGGGTATGCGGGGGCGGGGTTCCTCACGCCCAACGGTCTCCGGTTGGGCCTGGACGGTCCGATGCCCGCGACGATCGCTCTGGTCGTCGTGGGGCGGTGTCATCCGTCGCCGAATCGGGTGCCCTTGGGCGCGCCTGCCGATCGCGATGCTCGCTGCATCGTGTCGGCTGGTCTTACGGTTGGTCGAGGTGAGGGGCTTTTGCCAGTGCTGCCCGCCCCACTTGGAGGTGTAGGCCGGGTCCACGGCGATGATCGCGATGCCGGTCGCTTCGGCCATGCTGGTGAGGCGGGCGCGGAGTTTGCCGGTGGGCATACCGGAGATGAGCTGCCGGAATCGCCGGTTGCGGCCCTGTTTCTCTCGGGTCTTCTCGGCAGCGAAATCGAGGTCCTCGACGGCGATGGCGCGTACCCCGCACGCCCGAGCCCAGTGCAACAAGCGGGTTAGGGCGTGCCGGACCTGGGCGTCGCGGTGCCTGGCGGTGCCGGACAGGTCGTAGCCGAATCGGCGCGGGTTGCCGATCGGGTTACCGTGCACGTCCAGCCGCCAGGCGGCCAGATGGTCGGCGTTGGTATCGACGCCGATCACGCCCTCGGCCAGGGCGGCGGCCATCGGGATGGTTTGGGTAACCGGATAGGACCAGGAAGCGGTCACGTACCAGCGGCCGCGGGCGACGTCCAGGTGGATGCGGTAAGCGACAGCTCGGTTGGCTTCCACTCGGTCGGCCCACTCCTGCCCGCGGTGCGGGAAGCGCACCTTCCCGGCGAGCACATACCGGCCGTGCTCGGCGTTGGCGTAGGCGGCGAGCGGGGCCGGGAGCTTGAGGGAAACCTCGCCGTCGGAGGTGATGCGGATCGTCTCGTTGCCGTAGCGCTTGCCCGACTCGCCATCGGCTTGCAGGAACCACCGCTCGGCCTGCCACCGATCGCGCCACTCGGCCTCGGTGAGCTGGGCGGCGGCAAGATGGTGCCGGTTGCGGGCGAGCCGCTTGCCGCCCCGCACCACCCGCACCCGCCCGGACTCGTAGTCGGCTCGCTCCCGCTCCAGCCGGTGGGTCAGCATGTGCAGGCGGCGGGTTTTGGCATGCCACTCCCGCCTGCTGCGGTAACCACCCGGCGCCTTCCTCGAACCCTTCGCGCCGATCGGCTGAGCCAGCCGGTGCGCGATCGTCCGGATGGCCGCCTCAAGCGAGCAGATGTGGGCCAGCCCGGATCGGCGAGCCAGCGCCCACTGATCATGGGAGGCCTTCGTGATGCTGCCCGCCCAGCGCGACGACGACAGCGGCGTCAGTTCCCGCTTGCGGGCCGCCCACGCCTGGGGGGAATGCTCCAGCCCAGCACGGCAACGCACTGCCAGATCCCGCGAAGCCAGCACGCCGAGATGCGCACCCACCAGCCGCAGCACCTGCTCATCCTGCGCCGTCAAGCCCTTGAGCCGGTCGCGGATCGCCACCCCGGACGGCCCCAGAGCGACGAACGGCGCAGCGATCGCCCGCAGCGAGTCAGCCATGCGTGCAGCCTCCAACGCCGGGCGGGCACGTCTGTCCACCGAACGGCGCCCATGCTGGTGGCCGCACCATGACGTCACCGCATACACCAGGGAAGCCAACCGCTATGCCTGCGATGACCCGCACCCCTCAACTTTCACGGACAGTGACCATAAGATTACCAATATTTGGTTGTGCAAGCTAGAACGCATGAGCGGCACTTGGACACCAGGCGCTTATGATCCATGCGCCTACCACGGCTGATATCCGGGCCGACTATTGCTCGGCAGCCCCGACCGCGTATGAGGCCAGCGAACGAACACATCACCACAACCGGGCATTCGGTACGCTTGGCCATGATGATCCCCTCGCCTTTCGACTGCTCATTGCAATCGTATGACTACGCTTCGAAGTCGATAGGGGATGCCTATAGCGTCCTTGTCATGAACGCGCTGTTCGGGTCGGGCCGGTAGTCCGCGAACGGCTCGCAGTAGGCGAACCCGAACTTCTCGTACAGCTTCCTCGCCGGCAGGAAGAACTCATCGGAGCCGGTCTCGAGGCTGAGCCGGGTGAAGCCCATGCGCGTGGCCTCGGCGATGATGTGCCCCAGCAGCAGGGACGCCACCCCGCTGCGCCGGCGCACCGGCCGGGTGCGCATCGACTTCACCTCGGCGTGTTCGGCGTCCAGCCGCTTGATCGCGCCACAGCCGACCAGGGTGTCTCCGTCGACGACCGTCCAGAACGTCACCTCGGGCGCGCGGAGCGCGTCAAGGTCGAGGGCGTGCTTGCTCTCCAGCGGCGTGATCGACCGCATCTGCTGGAGATGTTCGTCGAGGAACGCGGCGATCTCCGGACCGGAGAGGTCGTCTACGGCGATCTTCATGGACTCCGTCCCCTTCTTATCCCCGAACGGACTTATCCCTGAACGGTCTTATCCCGAATGGGCGGTTCGGAGATTACCAGGGCTACCGGGAGGCTGGTCTGACCAGGCCACAGTCGTAGGACAAGACGATCACCTGGGCGCGGCTGGTCAGTCCCAGCTTGGCCATCAGGCGGTTGAGGTGGGTCTTGACGGTGCCCTCGCTCACCGACAGCCGCTCGGCGATCTCCTTGTTGGACAGGGCGTGCCCGACCAGGCCGAGCACCTCGGTCTCACGGCTGGTCAGGCGGTCGAGGGCCGGTGGCGGGGTCTCGACGGCCGGCGGCGGGTCGACGAACGCCTCGATCAGCCGCTTGGTGGCGACCGGGGCCAGCAGGATGTCGCCGGAGACGACCGTGTGGATGGCGGCGATCAGGCGTTCGGGCGGCGTGTCCTTGAGCAGGAAGCCGCTGGCGCCCAGCCGCAGCGCGTTGAAGACGTACTCGTCCAGGTCGAACGTGGTGAGGATGAGCACCTTGGGCGGCGTCCCCTCGGCGGCGGCCAGGATCCGCTCGGTGGCCGTGATGCCGTTGATGCCCGGCATCCGGATGTCCATCAGGATCACCTCGGGCTTGACCGCGGCGGCCAGGCGCACCGCCTCCTCACCGTCGGCGGCCTCGCCCACCACCTCCAGGCCCGCCGCGCGCAGCAGCGCGGCCAGACCGGCACGGATGAGCACCTGATCGTCGACCACGAGCACTCTGATCATGAGCTCGCTTCTTTAGGCTGATCGTCGGGCGGGGACAGCGGGAAGATCGCCAGCACCTCGAATCCGCCCAGCGGCAGCGGCCCTGCGTTGATCGTTCCCTGATAAAGCCTGACACGTTCGGTCATGCCGATCAATCCGTGCCCACGAGAACGGGAGCTCCCGGTGGCCGCGGCGCCGTCGTTGGTCACGCGAAGGGCCAGCGTGGCGGGGCCGTACGTCACCCGGATCTCCACCCGGGCGCGACCGGCGTGCTTCAGCACGTTGGTCAGGGACTCCTGGACGATGCGGTAGGCGCACATGTCCAGGCCGGGCGGCAGCGGCCTGACCTCACCCTCGACGATCACCGTGAGCGGCAGACCGGCCGCGCGGATCCGCTCCGCCAGGGGTTCGAGGCTCTGCAGGCCGGGGGCGGTGGAGTAGAGCCCGTCGTCCTCGTCGTCGGCCTCGATCCGCAGGATCGACAGCAGCCGCCGCATCTCGGCCAGCGCCTCGTGGCTGGTGCCGGCGATGACCCCCAGCGTGGCGTGCGCGGTGGCCGGGTCGGACAGGGCGACGTAGCGGCCGAGCCCCGCCTGTACGGAGATCACCGACATGTGATGGGCGACGACGTCGTGCAGCTCGCGGGCGATCCGTACCCGTTCGTGGGTGACGGCGCGGCGGGCGGCGGCGTCCTGCTCCCGGTGGAGCTGGTCGGCCAGCACGGCGAGCTGCCGGGTACGTTCGGCCAGCAACCGCGTGCTCGTGCCCGCGCCCACGGCGTAGGCCGCCACCAGGAGCGACTGCCCTAACGCCGACCACAGCGCGACGTCGGGCTGGCGGACCGAGGCCTGCGTCCACTCTGTCACGATCAGCCCCGCCCCGGCCAGGGTGTACGCCCAGGACCGGTGGGCGGCGACGGTGTAGAGCGTCACCAGCGGCCCCATGCTGTTGAGCCCGAGGTGGTAGCCCAGCATGTGGTAGACCAGCGCCGCCCCGGTGGAGACCACCAGGACGGCGACCGGCGCCCGCCTGCGCAGTGCCACCGGCGCGTTCACCAGCACGGTCAGGGACAGGGACAACGTGTCCGGGGGCCGCCCCTTGCCCGGGTCGTACATCTCCCACAGCCAGGTCCCGACGACCAGCGCCAGGGCCAGGGCGCCGTCGAGGAGCAGGGGGTTGACCGCGGACACTCGCCGGACGAGTGATGCGGCGCTGATGGGCATCCGCCACGCTAACTCCGGGATCGGCCGTTACGCATCTACCTGGGGTTTACCTCGGCTGCCGCGGAAGTTGCAGGCCAGCTCGCGCCGGAAACCCCGGCGGGCCCGCGCCGCACGTCGCGTGCGCGAGAGCCCGTCCAGCGGCCGGTGACCGCGGGCCCATCCCGTAGCAGAATGTCATGGGGGCAGTTTTCGCAGGTGAGAGGGAGTGAGGCGGCGTGCTGAACAACATTCGGCCCCGCTCATATGCCGTGAACGGCTTGCGGATGCTTGCCGTCGCAGGCGCCTATTTCGCAGCTGCGAAGGTGGGGTTGGCGCAGGAGCTGGTCGGCGGGCAGGTCACGCCGCTCTGGCCGCCGACGGGCATCGCGCTGGCCTGTCTGCTTCTCATGGGCATCCGAGTCTGGCCCGGGATCACTCTCGGTGCGTTCCTGGTCAACCTGATGCTCGGACCGTCGTTGCTCGCGGTCGCGGCGATCTCCGTGGGGAACACCTTCGCTCCGGTGTGCGCTTACCTCCTGCTCGTTCGCGCGCGTTTCTGCATCGAGCTGGATCGGTTGCGGGACGCGCTGGCGCTGGTCTTCCTCGGCGCCTTGACCGCGATGCTGATCAGCTCGACGGTGGGCAGTGGCGTGCTCCTGCTCGCCGGCGCACTGCGAAGCGGTGACTTCTGGCCGACGTGGTCGGTGTGGTGGACGGGCGACGCGATGGGCGTGCTCGTAGTAACGCCCATCCTGCTGGTGCTGCGCACATCCCGGACTCCGTGGGACGCTCGTCTGTCCCGTTGGGGCGAGGCTGTGGCCTTGGCCGTGGGCACGCTCCTCGTCACGGTGATGGCGACGGTGAGCTCCATCAACCTGCTCTTCCTCGTCTTCCCGTTCCTGATCTGGGCCGCCCTGCGTTTCCAGCTGGCGGGCGCCGCGGCATGCGCGCTGATCGTGTCGACGGTCGCGATCGTCGCGGCCGCGCAAGGTTCGGGCCCGTTCGCCGAGCACGGCCTCTTCCTCAACATGGTCACTCTGCAAGCGTTCAACGGGGCCGCGTCGCTGACCGCCCTGCTGCTGGCAGCGATCATCGCGGAGCGAAATCAAGCCCATGAGAGGCTCGAGCACATCTGTGCGCGCCTTACTGAGGTCGCGGACCGGGTCGACCGGGAACGGACCGCGGCCCAACGGTTGCCGCCCGAACCCGAAGTACGGCGCGAAAGCGGCTGATGTCATAACGATCTAGCGCACGTAGACGTTCGGCTGGGCCGGGGTGGGCATGCCGTTGCCGATGAAGTAGCTCGGGTGCGGCGGCTGGTTGTAGGCGGTGTTCTGCCAGGCGATCGCCACCCGGTACATCGGGTCGTGCATGAGGGTCCACAGCCGCCGGGTCGTCACGGTGGGGGTGCTGTAGATCCGCAGCGCCGTCTCCGACGTCGTCGGCCAGACGACCTCCTCGCGCCAGTCACCGAACAGGTCGGCGGACAGGGACGGGGTCGACTTGGTGCCGTTGTTGGCGTGCACGCCCGAACCGGTGAGCAGGCGGGTGTCGGCGCCGGTGCCGTACTTGTCGATGTGCGTGCCGTCGAGCAGCTCGCGGACCGGGTCGGCGTCCCACCAGATGAGGAAGTTGGTCGAGCCGGGCTTGCGGCCGATGTTCGCGCCGGAGGTGTTGAAGATCCCGGAGACGGCCGACGACCACGATTCGGCGCCCGCGCTGCCCGCGTACACGTCGTCGGACACGCCGCGCCCGTTGTCGCACCCGCAGGAGGGGTTCGTCCAGATGACGGCGCCGGTCCGGGCGTCCACCATGGAGGTGGCCGGCTGGTTGGTGTTCTCGTGCGGCTTGAACACCTCGAGGCCGGAGCGGGCCGGGATCAGGTCGCCGACGTGCAGCGCGTCACCGTGGAACAGCCGGGTGTTCCACAGCGGGCTCCCGTTGTCGTCGATCGCCTCCGAGCCGTAGATGATCTCGTCCCGGCCGTCGGCGTCGGCGTCCGCGATCGACAGCTGGTGGTTGCCCTGCCCCTCGTACTGGGAGCCGGACACGTTGGAGTCGAACGTCCACCGCTGGGTCAGCGCGCCGCTTCGGAAGTCCCACGCGGCGATCACCGTACGCGTGTAGTAACCCCGCGCCATGATCAGGCTGGGCCGCTGCCCGTCCAGGTACGCCGTACCGGCCAGGAACCGGTCGACCCGGTTGCCGTAGGAGTCGCCCCAGCTGGACACAGTCCCGCGCGGCGGGTTGTAGTTGACGGTGGACATGGCCGCCCCGGTCTGACCGTTGAACATGGTCAGGAATTCCGGCCCGGACAGGACGTATCCGGAGGAGTTCCGGTAGTCCGCGGACGCGGAGCCGATGACCCGGCCGGTGCCGTCGACACTCCCGTCGGCGGTCTTCATCGCGACCTCGGCCCTGCCGTCGCCGTCGTAGTCGTACACCTGGAACTGGGTGTAGTGCGCCCCCGCGCGGATGTTGCGGCCCAGGTCGATGCGCCACAGCCGGGTCCCGTTCAGCCGGTACGCGTCCACGTACACGTTGCCGGTGTAGCCGGACTGGGAGTTGTCCTTGGCGTTGGACGGATCCCACTTGAGCACGAACTCGTAGCGGCCGTCACCGTCCAGATCGCCCACGCTCGCGTCGTTCGCGCTGTAGGTGTAGGCGACCCCGTCCGGCGTGGTGCCGCCGGCGGGCCGCTGGATCGGGACGTCCAGGTACCCGTTGGCGAACTGCGTCGCCGCCGCGGAGGGCGCCTGCTCCACCCCGCCGACCACGGCGCGCACGGTGTAGGTGGACGTCGCCGCGGCGCCGGAGTCCAGGTAGTTCGTCGAGCTCGTGATGGGCGACGAGGTCAGCAGGGTCGAGCCGCGGTAGACGTTGAATCCCGTGCTCATGCTCTCGCTGCCGAGCAGCCGCCAGGACACCAGGTTGCCGCTGCCGGAATGGACGCTGATCAGGCCGCGATCCAGGTTCTCCACCTGCCTGGCCGCGGCGGCTGAGGCGGTACCGACGTTCATGGTCCCGGTCAGGGCGAGGACCACGGCGATCACGAGAGAGAGGGAGCGCCTTCGCGCGGGAAGCATGCCTGCTCCTTTCGGACCTGATCAGTAGACGTAGGGCCAGCCCGCGCCGTCGTAGGCGATGAGGTTGATGCCCAGCAGCGAGGCGCCGTTGTCGGCGTAGTAGTGGTAGAAGAGGACGTCGGCGTCGCTGTCCGTGATCACCGCCTGATGCCACAGGTAGTAGTACGACCCGTGCCGGAAGATGAACGGCGCCTCCACGGCCGTGCTGGCGCCGGTGCGCTGCGCGATCGAGTAGAGCGCGCTCCCGCTCCGCAGCCCGGTCGAGGAGTTGAGCGGGATCAGCTTGATGCCGGTCCAGAACGAGCCGAAGGACAGCCACCAGTTGCCGGCGGCGTCCGTGACCAGGTTGGGGTCGATCGCGTTGTAGCTGCTGGCGGAGGTGGTGGAGATGACCAGGCCCTGGTTGGCCCACGTACCCGAGGCGCCGGTGGCACTGGTGGCCAGGAAGATCGCCGAGTTGCGGGAGCCGAACGTGGAGGCGGCGTAGGCGATCACCGCCGTGACCAGCATGGTCACTAGAGAGACGAGGAATCGCGCCATGGGCCACCTCGCTGTTATCGCTAACACCTGAGGGGATCGCCGGTGAGTCTTCTCGGCCGTACGGGGAGCGTCAAGGCGCGGGCTCGGAGCCTTCGGGTCTTGCCGGGTCAGCTCGGTGCGGCCGGTGAAACGTTCACCCCGTGATCCATCACCGCGAAACGCATAGAAGGACCAGCGCTCCCCCGTACGCCACGGCGTACCAAGTGGGTGGCCACGCGCCTCCGGCAACAGCGGCGGCGAGGCTGATCGCCGAGATCGCGGCGATCAGCAGGACGGCTGTGGCCCGCTCCCGTGCCGCCAGCGCCGCCAGGGCGGCCCCGCCCAGGCTGCCCGAAGCGGCGAGGAGATCCAGCAGCAGCCACGCGTCCAGCAGGCCGGCCCGGGTCAGCAGGTGGAGCACTGGGAGCGGCAGCGACGGTGTCCAGATCCAGGTGAGCCCGCCTGCCAGGTTCACCACCGGCGGGAGCACCAGCAGCAGCGACGCCGCCGGCGCCGCCCACCGGTGCGGGCGGGCCGTGCCACCGTTCAGGGCCGTACTCCGGGCTTGTCGGTGATTCCGATGGCGAGGCGGACGGAGCGGCTCATGATCGTCCCCTTCTTGATCGAAAAGACGATGTCCGGGTTGGGGGATACGTAGTCGGCGATGGCGACGGCGCGCTCGCCCAGGTACGTGTAGGTGGTCCGATCGAGCAGGATCTCGTGACCCACCCAGCCGTCTTCGACACAGCCGACGGCCAGCGCCGGACGTCCTGCGACGTCTACCGCGTCCGGGTTCACCGTCACCCCGGGGATCTTGGCCATCGCCTGGTAGACGGCCGCCTCCTGGGCCGGGGGGACGAGGTTGTTGTTGAGCAGGGAGCCGAGTATCAAGTAGGCGGTGACATCCCGCTTCTGGCGAACGCCCACGTTTCCGTACAGCCAGGTCAGGAGCGCATCGGGATCCGTTGGCAGCGCCGCGACCGTGGCGAAGTCGGTGGGGGGCATGCCACCTCCGGTGGACGAGCGGACCAGCTTGCCGCCTTCGAACATGGCCAATACCTTGCCGTCGGCCCGTGTCCAGGCCCGATCCACCCTGCTCTCCAGCGGCGTCTCCGCGGTCTGTACCTCGCCTGAGGTGGCCTTGGGGACACCCTGGTAGCGCGTCTCCATGTAGATCCATTGCTTCGGGCGGGGCGCGGTGAAGGGCCGGTCCCGGGCGACGGCGGCCGCCTTGTGGAGCAGTACCTGCGCGTTGGCGGCCGGCAGCGCCAGGCCCGGGACCATCGGGCGCGGTGCGTCTCCCTCGGGGTTCCCGACGACGGACGCGACCGCCGTGATCGCGACGGCCAGCGCTCCCGCCGCGAGGACGCGCCCGCCCGCGCGAGGCAGGCGGAAGCGGCGCGCACGCCGGGGAAGCGCCGCGGTCGCCTCCTGAAGGAGCGCGGTCCTGGCGGCGGAACAGGTGTCATGGGACGGCGGGACGGGCTCGGGCCAGGCCCGGCGCAGGGCGTCCAGATCGGCGTCCGGATGTTCGCTCATGATCAGCTGTCCTTCCTGGTGAGTGCCGGGTCCAGCGCGGCGCGGATCTTCGTCCGGGCCCGGTGGAGCCGGGACCGTACCGTGCCCGCCCGAACGCCGAGCGCCTTGGCCGCCTCTTCGGAGGTCAGGTCGGCCCAGGCGACCAGCAGCAGTACGTCGCGTTCCGCCGCGGGCAGCTCGGCCAGCGCCGCCGCCAGCCAAGGCCGGTCCGCCAGCGAGGCGGCGATCCGGTCGGCGTGGTCCTCGCTGCTCTCCTCGACCCCGGCCCTGGCCAGCGCGCGGTACTGCCGGACCTCGGCCCGGTGGTGGCGGGAGATCAGGTTCGAGGCGATCCCGTACAACCAGGGCCGGGCGTCCGGCCGGGACAGGTCGTAGGTGTCGCGCCGGCGGAACGCGATCAGGAACGTCTCGGCGGCGATGTCGTCGGCCAGGGGCCGGGTGAGCCGCCGCTCGGCATAACCGTGGATCGGACCGTGGTAGCGGTCGAACAGCTCGGCGAAGCACTCCGGTTCCCGTAAGGACCGCTCGATGATCGCGGCGTCCTCCGCCCGCTCCGTCATCGGGGCCATGTCGTAGCTCTTCGAGTCATCGCCTGTCTTCCGTCGCGGGGGATCGGTCCCCCTTCCTTCACCGATAGCCCCAAAAGTGTTCGCTCCGCATAGCTTGGGGGCCATGAGACTTCTGTCGGTGAACGTCGGCCGCCCCATGCCCGTGGACTACACCGATGCCCCGGGCGGGATGACGGGCATCGACAAGCGCCCGGTGACGGGGCCGGTCCAGGTGTCACCCGTCGGCCCCAAGGGCACGGCGGGCGGCGGCGTGGCGGGGGACGCCGTCTGCGACCGCCGCTTCCACGGCGGCAGTGACCGTGCGGTGTACGCGTTCGCGCGCGAGGACCTGGACGCCTGGGAGCAGGCTCTCGGCCGTACGCTGGCCAACGGCGCCTTCGGCGAGAACCTCACCACGTCCGGGCTGGACGTGGCCGAGGCGCTGATCGGGGAACGCTGGCAAGTGGGCTCCGACCTGGTGGTCGAGGTGACCGCCGGCCGGATTCCCTGCCGCACGTTCGCGGGGTGGGTCGGAGAGCAGGGCTGGATGAAACGGTTCATCGAGGTCGGCCGCACCGGCGCGCTGCTACGGGTGATCGCGCCGGGAGAGATCCGCGCGGGCGATCCGATCACCGTCGTCCGCCGTCCCGACCACGACATCACGGCGGCTCTGCTGCTCCGCGCCGCCACCACGGAGCGCCACCTGCTCCCGCGTACGCTGGCCGCCGCCGAGTGGATGGAGTCCGAGCTCCTGCGCGTTGCCCGTACGTATACGGAGAAGTACGGGTCACGCGGCTGAACCTATCTCGTGGTCAGTTCACACCAGGCCGCCCTTTCGGATGCGGGCCGCGTACCAGAGGGCGGAGTCCTTCGGGGTGCGGCGCTGGGTGTCGAAGTCCACGTGTACGAGGCCGAACCGCTGTCCGTACCCGTGGGCCCACTCGAAGTTGTCCAGCAAAGACCAGGCGAAGTAGCCCTTGAGCGGGACGCCACTGTTCACCGCCTCGGCGCAGGCGTTGATGTGGCGTTCCAGGTAGTCGACGCGGTCCGGATCGTGCACCGCGCCGTCCTCGCTCACCTCGTCGGCGAAGGCCGCGCCGTTCTCGGTGATGTAGAGGTCGATGGCCGGGTAGTCCTTGCGCAGCCGCTGGAGGAGGCGCAGCAGGCCGTTCTCGTCGATCTCCCAGTTCATCGTGGTGCGCTTGCGGCCGCCGTCCACCCAGCGGACGTCCTCCGCGCCGATCCACGGCGTACTGCCGGAAGGTACGGGCTCGCCGGCCGCCACCAGGGCGGGCGAGTAGTAGTTGACCCCGAGCATGTCGATCTTCCGGGAGATGAGCGCCAGGTCCCCGTCCAGGACGTGGGAGAAGTCGCTGTGGGGCGCCAGGTCGCGGACGACGTCCTCGGGGTAGGAGCCGCGCAGCACCGGGTCGATGAACAGCCGGTTCTGGATGCCGTCTATCCGGCGGGCGGCGTCCGCGTCCGCCGCCGACTCCGTGGCGGGCGTCACGTCTGACATGTTCAACGTGATGCCGATATTTCCGGACAAGATGGGGACGGCTAGGCCGTGGCCCAGCAGCAGGTGGTGCACCGCCTTGACGGCCTCGGACGGCTCCTGACGCCCCGGCGCGTGCTCCCCGTTGGCGTACCCGAGCAGCCCGGAGCACCACGGCTCGTTCAACGTCGTCCAGTTCGCCACCCGATCGCGCAATGCCGTATGCACAATGTCGGCATATTCCGCGAATCGATAGGCCGTGTCCCGGTTGGGCCACCCGCCCGCGTCCTCCAAGTACTGCGGCAGATCCCAGTGGTAGAGCGTCGGCCACGGGGTGATGCCGTGCTCCAGCAGCGTGTCCACCAGGCGGCGGTAGAAGTCGAGGCCCTTCTGGTTGACCACCGCGCGCTCCGGCACGATGCGCGGCCACGCGACGGAGAACCGGTACGCCCGCAACCCCAGCTCCGCCATCAGCCGCACGTCGTCGGCGTACCGGTGGTAGTGGTCGCAGGCCACGTCGCCGTTCTCGGCGCCCCGCACCTTGCCGGGGACGCGGCTGAAGGTGTCCCAGATGGACGTCCCCCGGCCGTCCTCCGCGAACGCGCCCTCGATCTGATAGCTGGACGTCGCCGCGCCCCAGAGAAAACTCATGCCCTGACGGCCCTCTCCATGATGCCGCCGAGGTGATCCGGCGGCGCAATCCGCTAAAGGTCGTGACCACCGGCTCGATCGTCCCGCCCGCAACGGCCGATCCATTGAGCCGTTGCCACCGCCACAGGCGACCTCGGCGTCCGGTGCGCGGTCGCGGCTCTCTTGGGAACAGACCTGACCTGTGCCGATCGGTGCCTCAACCGCCTGGGAGCGCTCCCATAAACGGTAGACCATCACCTGTGCCGGAGAGAAGAGGGCCCATGGGATGGATATTTACCACTACCTAATCCCTTGACCGTATCTAGGGTGGTCAGTAATGATCACGCCGACGCCGCGGTACCGCACCGAGAGAGGTCCGGCATGCCTGTTCGAGTGCGGCCGGCGTGTGCGCCGGCCGTGGTGACCCTCCCCCTCCAGCGCCTCCGTCGACGACGCTCTCCTGGTGCGCCCAACCCCACCGAGCCCTTCGGCGCACCACACCCCACTGAAAGGTGATTTAGTGCGATTTATCGCAGCAAAAGCCGCCGCAGCGTTAACCGCGGTCGTGGCCGCTGTCCTGGCCGTCCCACCGCCTGCCTCAGCCGCCGCCCAGCTGATCGGCAACGGCGCCTTCACCAGCTCGACGGCCCCTTGGCAGACGATCGGCCAGACGACGGTCGCGGCCGAGTCCGGCCGAATGCGGGTGAACGTGACGTCCGTCGTCGCCAACCCGTGGGACGCCATGGTGTCCAGTCCCACCACGACCGCCCTGAACGCCGGCAAGAGCTACACGCTCTCGTTCGACGCGTACTCCACGACGGCCTTCAAGGCCACCACGACCGTGCAGTACGTGGCGACGCCCAGCTCCAACCAGTCGCTGGCCGCGCCCGTCCAGCTCACGACGAGCAGCAGGCGCTACAGCATCCCGTTCGTGGCCGCGTCCGCCACCAACACCGCCGCCGAGGTGACCTTCCAGCTCGGCGGGTCCGGCGGCACCCCGACAGTCCGCTTCGACAACGTCTCACTGATGGAGACGCAGACGACCCGGCCCACGGCCCTGTACGTCAACAACCAGTCGAACCCCGCCAAGTGGGTCGCCGCCAACCAGGGCACGAGCGACGCGACGGCCATCGGCTCGAACATCGCCAACAAGCCGATCTTCGAGTGGTTCGGCGGCTGGTTCACCGACCTCACACTGGCCGTGGACACCTACGTCGGCGCCGCCCAGGCCGCGGACAAGCTGCCGATGCTGGTGGCGTACAACATCCCGAACCGCGACGCCTGCGCGAACCAGTCGGGCGGCGGCGCGGGTGACGCGGCCGGTTATCACGCCTGGATCACCGAGTTCGCCAAGGCGATCGGCAACAGGCACGCGATCGTCGTACTGGAGCCCGACGCCGTCGCCGCCGCCGGCTGCGTGACCCAGATCGGCAAGGATCCGGAAGACCAGTACAAGATGCTGCTGGACGCGACCCAGGTGCTGAAAGCCCAGGCGCCGAACGCCTGGGTGTACCTCGACGCGGGCAACGCCACCTGGATTCCGGCCGCCGACATGGCTCCGCTGCTGGTCAAGTCGGGCATCGCCAACACGCGCGGCTTCTCCGTGAACGTCTCCAACTACATCACCACCGCCAACTCCGAGAGCTACGCCGTCGCGGTCAACGGCTACCTGTCGGGGACCGTCGGCGCCAAGAAGTATGTGATCGACACCAGCCGCAACGGCAACGGCCCTTGGACGGGCGTGGACAACTGGTGCAACCCGCCCGGACGCAAGCTGGGCACCGCGCCCGCCAAGCAGACGAGCGGCGCCGAGTACGTCTTCTGGGTCAAGGTCCCGGGTGACTCAGACGGCAGCTGCAACCTGGGCGCGGGCATCCCGGCCGGCACTTTCAGCCCCAAGCTGGCCATGGCCCTGATCAACGGCACCTCCTAACCCCTAAGTATTTCTGGAGTAGCCCTGGAGGGTGACGTGCCCCGGCCGGCCACGGCGGGCCGGGGTACACGTGGCGCCACCGACCATCGTGGTGGCAAACGTTCAGTGAAGAGGACGTTCAGTGAAGAGGACGTTCAGTGAAGACGCGCGGCGCCGCGTGTGTGGGCCAGGTCCGCCTCCATGCGTGCGGCGGCCTCGGTGAGCGCGGGCAGGACGTCGCGGATCAGCTCGGCGGGGGTGGCGCGGCTGGCGTGCGTGGCCACGTTGACGGCCGCGACGGCCCGGCCGCTCCGGTCGCGAATCGGCACCGCGATGGACCGCACGCCTTCCTCGAGCTCCTGGTCGACAAGGGCGTACCCGTCCAAGGCCGCCTGTCGTACGGCTGCCGCCAGGTCGGCGGGCGCGGTGAGCGTGTGGCGGGTCAGCGGGGGCGAAGGCATCCCGGCCAGCCGTTCCCCGGGCAGGTCGGCCAGGAGAACCCGGCCCATCGAGGTGGCGTACGCGGGGAAGCGCGTGCCCACGGTGATGTCGACGCTCATGATGGCCACGGTCGGCACCCGCGCCACATAGACGACATCGTCCCCGGACAGCATCGCGACCGAGGCCGACTCGTGGACCCGCGCCACCAGGTCCGCCAGGTGCGGCTGGACGATCTCGCCGAAGGTCCGGCCCGACAGGTGGACGTACCCCAACTCCAGCACCTTGGGCAGCAGGACGAAACGCGCGCCGTCGGCGGCGACGTACCCGAGGCGGTCGAGAGTCTGGACCGCCCTCCGTACGGTGGCCCGCGGCAGACCGGTGGCTTTGGCCGCGGCGGCCAGGGTGAGCCCGCCGCGCGCCGAACCGAGCGACACCAGCACGGCCAGACCCCGGGCCAGCGACTGGAGATACTCCGCGCCCAACTCCTCCTTCCTGGCACGAGACGTGTCCACGCCCGCAGCACTCGGCACGGGCGGAGCGGACGGGGCAGCCAGGAGAGGCAGGGCAGGCGGCGGGAGTGGCGGGTCGGTCAGGGGCGCGGCCATGTCCGCCGCCGTTTTCAGCAGGCTGGGCAGGGCGTGGTCGCGCAGGCCGGCGGCCGTGTGCCTGCTGGTGTGGCTGGCGACGGTCAGCGCGCAGACCGTCGTCCCGTCCGCGTCCCGTACCGGCACCGCGACCGCGACCAGGCCGGGCTCGGTGAGCTGGTCGTCCTCGGCCCACCGCGCGGCGGGGTCGAGCAGGATCAGTCCGGCCGCGCAGCGGTCGGCGGGCAGCAGGTCGCCGACGCGGAAGGCCACCGACATGGTTCGCCGGCGGACGAAGCGCCCGACGAAGCGGACCCCGTCGCCGTCCCGTACGGCCAGCGACACCGACTCGTTCAGCTCGTCGGCGAGCCGCTCGGCGTACGGATCGAGCGCCCCCAGACCGCCGCACGTCAGGTACGCCTCCCCCAGCTCCATCAGGCGCGGCGCGAGCAGCACGTCGCGCTCTTCCGCCCGCGCGTAGCCGAGCCGGACGAGCGTGGCCACGATCCGGTCGACCGTCGACCTCGCCAGGCCCGTGGCCCGCACCAGGTCCGTCGCACGCATCGGCCGCCTGGGACCGGCGGCCAGCACGCGCAGCACGGCCAGTCCGCGCTCCAGAGTGCCCGCCGGTTCCATCCGCCCTCCTCCGACCTCAACCAACCTGCCTCCTCCAACCTCCACCCATCCGCCTCAACCCGCGCGCCTCAACCCGCCTCAAGCCGCCCATCCTCGACCTAAGCCGCCCCAAGGACTTTGACAGGGAGCGATGCGGCTCCGCATACTCGACCAGGATAATGAACTGAAGTTCACCTGGCGAACACTACGAAGCGGAGTGTCGTGCGGAGAGACAAAGTGGTGGCCACCGCCCATGAGGCGCTGGCCGATGTGCGGGACGGCGCGTCGTTCGCGGTCGGCGGCTTCGGTCTCTGCGGCATTCCGGACGTGCTGATCCAGGCGCTGTACGACTCGGGCGTGCACGGCATCAGCGTCGTGTCGAACAACTGCGGCGTAGACGGCGGCGGCCTGGGCACCCTGCTGGCCGATCGGCGGATCGCCCGCGTGACCGCCTCCTACATCGGTGACAACAAGGAGTTCGCCCGGCAATATCTGGGCGGCGAGCTGGAGGTGGAGCTGACCCCGCAGGGCAGTCTGGCCGAGCGGCTGCGCGCGGGCGGCAGCGGCATCCCCGCCTTCTACACCCCGGCCGGGGTCGGCACGCCGGTCGCCGAGGGCGGCCTGCCGCTGCGCCACGCGCCCGACGGGTCGGTCGCGCTCGCCTCGCCTCCCAAGGAGGTCCGCGAGTTCGGGGGCCGGCAGTACGTTCTGGAACACGCCATCACCACCGACTTCGCGCTGGTCCGGGCGGCGAAGGGCGACCGGCACGGCAACCTGGTCTTCAACAAGGCCGCCAGGAACTTCAACCCGCTGGCCGCGATGGCCGCGCGAATCGCGATCGCCGAGGTCGAGGAGCTGACCGAGCTCGATCCCGACGAGGTCCACCTGCCCGGCGTGTTCGTCGACCGCGTCGTGGCTCTCACCCCGGAACAGGCCACCGCCAAGTCCGTCGAACGACGTACCACCTCAACTCCCCCCGAAGGGACCTCGTCATGAGCTGGACCCGGGACGAGATGGTCGCGCGCGCGGCCGCCGAGCTGCGCGACGGCGACTACGTCAACCTCGGCATCGGACTGCCCACGCGCATCCCGTCCTTCCTGCCCCCTGACGTGGACGTGATCCTGCACTCCGAGAACGGCATCCTCGGCGTCGGCCCCTACCCGACGCCGGAGGAGATCGACCCGGACCTGATCAACGCGGGCAAGGAGACGGTGACCGTAAGGCGGGGGGCGTCGTTCTTCGACTCGTCGCTGTCGTTCGGCATGATCCGCGGCGGCCACATCGACGTCGCGGTGCTGGGCGCCATGCAGGTCTCGGCTCGCGGCGATCTGGCCAACTGGATGGTTCCCGGGAAGCTGGTCAAGGGCATGGGCGGGGCCATGGATCTGGTCCACGGCGCCCGCAAGGTGCTCGTGATCATGGATCACACCGCCAAGGACGGATCCCCCAAGATCGTCCAGGAGTGCTCGCTGCCGCTCACCGGCAGGGCGTGCGTGCACCGGATCATCACCGACCTCGGCGTCCTCGACGTCACCGACAAGGGCCTGACGCTGGTCGAGAGCGCGCCCGGCGTGAGCGTCGCGCACCTGCGCGATCGTACGGATGCGCGGGTCATCACCTGAAAAGCCGACGCGGCTAGCCCCCGTTGACGGGCTTGCCCAGCGCGCTGCCGGCCAGCCAGTCGTCCCATGACTTGGCCCATGGTGTCGGGCCGTTGCCGAACCGCAGCTTCCGTGACGTACCGCTGACCTGGATGATGTCACCCCGCTGGGTGAACTCGAAGAACCAGCGGGCGTTGGCCGGGCTGGCGTTGACGCAGCCGTGGCTGACGTTGGAGTTGCCCTGCGCGCCGGTCGACCAGGGGGCGGCGTGGAAGAAGGTGCCGCTGTAGGTCATCCGGACGTTCCATTTGGTAGGGATGCGGTATTCGCCCGGGTGACCGGTGGTCGCGGAGTCCATGATGATGTCCGCGGCCTTCTCCTGGGCGATCATGGTGCCCGAATAGCTGTCGTCGCCCGGTCTGCCCAGGCTGACCGGGATGGTCTTGACGACCTTGTCCCCGTCGCTCACCTCCGCCTCGTGGGTGCGGGCGTTCACCTTGGTGATGTGCTTGGCGCCGACGGTGAAGCTCAGGCTGCGGTCCTTGGTACCCCACACCCCCTCACCCGCCCGTACGCCGGCCAGATGCGCGACGACCTTGACCTTCTCCCCGGTCGGCCAGTACTCACGCGGCCGGAACTGGACCTCCCGGTCGCTCACCCAGCTCCACGCGCCCTCGACCGGCTCGGACATCTCGACCACCAGGGCCCGCTCGATCGCGGCCCGCTCCTCCTTGCCCGTCACCGACCGCGACAGCAGCAGCTGGACGGGCATGCCGACGCCGACCTTCTCGCCGTCCAGCGGCGACATGCCGCTCTCCAGCGCGCGCTTCGGCTTCAGCGTGGTGAATTTCGCCTGCGTCGTAACCTCCTTGCCGTCCGTGCCGGTCACCTGGGCGCTGACCGTGTACGCCGTCGAGGGGCGCAACGGCCACTTGGGGCGCCAGGTCCCGTCGGCGCCCACGGCGCCGCTCACCTCTCGGCCCTTGGAATCGGCGACGGCCAGCCGGGTGACCTTGCCGTCGGTGACCTTGACGCTGACCCCGGTGTCCGGCGCGACCTTCTTGGTCCCGTCCGCGGGGCTGATCGCCACCTTCGCCACCGGGCCTTGTGATCGGGGGGCGGCCGCCGGGTTCCGCGCGCCACCGCTGGAGGTGCATCCGGCGGTCAGGGCCACCGCCAAGGCGAGCGCGCTCGCGAACATCGTCGTGCCGGTCCGGCCGTTCCGCATCCTTGATGCCTCCCGTACCTGACGAATAGTCAAATTTCACTCAATCATGTTTGCCAATGGGCCGTACGGCCTTTGCCCCGACGCCGCGGGATCATGCGCCGCCACGCCGCCGCGGCATTGATGATCGCCACTCCCGCACAATCTGTTGACAGGCGTTCCCAACCAAGCGCATGCTTCATGCTGTGACGGGGGCCACACCCCCAGCTCTTCCGTAGCGTCGCACCGGCGCGAGGTGCCACCACGGTTGTTCCTCCGACCACCTGTGCTGCCCGCAGCGCACGCACGTTGAAGGGATCCGATCCACCATGGCCGATTCGACGCCCGCAACGCCCGTAACGTCCACAGATGGACCGAGCCGCCGCACGCTGCTGCGCGGCGCCGCCATCGCCGGCGGCGTCCTCATGACCGAAGCGGCCCTGGGCCGCGCACCCGCGTACGCCGCCGACGTCGAGTACGACGTGGTGGTCGTCGGGTCGGGCGCGGCCGGGATGACCGCCGCGCTCACCGCGGCCAAGCGCGGCCTGCAGTGCGTGGTGGTCGAGAAGGCGCCGACGTTCGGCGGGTCGGCGGCCCGCTCCGGCGCCGGGATCTGGATCCCGAACAACGAGGTGATCCTGGCCGCCGGAGTCCCGGACACCCCGGCCAAGGCCGCCCAGTATCTCTCCCGCGTCGTCGGCGACACCGTGCCCCAAGCGCGACAGCAGGCCTTCCTGACCAACGGCCCGGCCATGATCTCGTTCGTGATGCGGAACAGCCCGCTGCGGTTCCGGTGGATGGAGGGTTACTCCGACTACTATCCGGAGTACCCCGGCGGCATGCCGAACGGCCGCTCCATCGAGCCCGACCAGATCGACGGGCACATCCTCGGCGCCGAACTCGCCCACCTGAACCCGCCGTACATCCCCACCCCGGCCGGCCTGGTCGTCTTCAGCGCCGACTACAAGTGGCTGAACCTCAGCCTGGTCAACCCGAAGGGCCTGGAAGTGAGCGCCGCGTGCCTGGCCAGAGGCACGGCGGCCGCGCTGCGCGGCGAGAAACCGCTCACCATGGGCCAGTCCCTGGCGGCGAGCCTGCGCGCCGGACTGCTCGCCGCGAACGTACCGGTATGGCTGAACACCCCGCTGCTCGACCTGCGCGTCGAAGGCGGCCGCGTCACCGGCGTGGTCGTGACGCGGAACGGCGTACAGACGCTGATCAAGGCCCGCCGCGGCGTCATCGTCGGTTCGGGCGGGTTCGAGCACAGCGCGGCGATGCGCGCGGAGTTCCAGCGGCAGCCCATCGGCACCGGCTGGACGGTCGGCGCCAAGGAGAACACCGGCGACGGCATCGAGGCGGGCGAACGCGCCGGGGCCGCGCTGGACCTGATGGACGACGCATGGTGGGGACCGGCGATCCCGCTGCCCGACGAGCCGTACTTCTGCCTGGCCGAACGCACGCTGCCCGGCTGCATCCTGGTCAACGGCAAGGGCGAGCGCTTCGTCAACGAGGCGGCGCCGTACAGCGACGTGGTGCACGTCATGTACGACCGCAACACGGCGGCGTCACCGCACATCCCCGCCTGGCTGATCGTCGACCAGAACTACCGCAACCGCTACCTGTTCAAGGACATCGCGCCGCTGCTGCCGTTCCCCCAGTCCTGGTACGACAGCGGCGCCGCCTTCCAGGCGTGGACGATAGAGCAGCTGGCGCAGAAGATCGGCGTCCCGGCGGCGACGCTGCGCGCCACCGTCACCCGGTTCAACGGTTTCGCGGCGACCGGCAAGGACACCGACTTCCATCGTGGCGACAGCGTCTATGACCGCTACTACGCCGACCCCGTCGTCAAGCCCAACCCCTGCCTGGCGCCTCTGTGGCTGGCGCCCTTCTACGCGTTCAAGATCGTCCCAGGTGACCTGGGCACCAAGGGCGGGATGCGTACGGACGCGCGGGCGCGGGTGCTCCGGGCGGACGGCTCGGTCATTCCCGGGCTGTACGCGGCCGGCAACGCCAGCGGCGCCGTCATGGGACACAGCTACGCCGGCGCCGGCTCGACCATCGGACCGGCCATGACCTTCGGCTACGTGGCGGCGAACGACATCTGAGCCATGGAAGCGACCCCCAGTCACACGGGGATAGATTCTGATCACCTTCCGTAGAGATCCGGACGTGGCCGCCGTCGCCGGTGAACGATGGTCGGATGGTCGGCAAGCTCGTCAGGTGGCTCCTGGCGGCCATCGTTCCCCCGTCGGTGGCGGTGGCCGCGTGGGGACCGCGGATCTGGGACGACCCGGTGGTCACCGGCATCCTGCTCGCGCTCTACGAGGGCCTGCTCGCGCTCGCGCTCTTCGCCGGGCAGATCGCCGGGCAGGTCGTGGAGCGCTGGCGGCAGCGAATCGTCGACAGCCTCGACCGGGCCGTGGGGCGGCGCGTCTCCCGGTTCGACAAGCGCTACCGGGAGTCCCTGCTGGGCAGCCTCCGCTACATCGATCTCAAGGGCTTGCCGACCATCGGCTACTACACCCCCGAGCTGGACGAGGTCTTCGTCGACGTGAGCCTGGCCTATCGGGCGCCGCGTGACGTACGCCAGGACGTGCTCGCCCAGCTGCCCGCCGAGGTGACCGACCGCCATTCGATCGGCGACTTCCTCGACCGCCGGCGCCCCGTGGTGCTGGCGATCGTCGGCGTTCCGGGCAGCGGGAAGAGCACCCTGCTGCGCCACACCGCCCAGCAGATCTGCCGGGCCGGGCGGGGACGGCGGCGTAGCGTGCCGATCCTGCTCTACCTGCGCGACCACGCCGCCGAGATCGTGGCGGCCCCGACGGTCACGCTGCCGCAGCTCGTACGGAACACGGTGGAGCCGGGCGTCAAGGAGCCGGCCGGCTGGTTCGAGGAGAAGCTGCGCGACGGCGACTGCGTCGTCATGCTCGACGGCCTGGACGAGATCGCCGGCCAGGACGACCGCAGGAGCGTCGCCGACTGGGTGGAGACCCAGATCAGGCGCTACCCCAAGAACGACTACGCGATCACCTCACGGCCGCGGGGCTACCTGTCGGCCCGGGTCGATGGCGCGACGGTCCTCCAGGTGTGCGGTTTCACCGACGAGCAGGTCAACCGGTTCGTCCGGGGCTGGTACACCGCCGTCGAAAAGCACGGCGAGGCGGGCGAGGACGCGCGGCGGCTCGCCGAGGCCGCGGCCGACGACCTGCTCGACCGGCTCAACCACACCCCCGAGCTGTACGAGCTGACGATCAACCCGCTGCTGCTGACGATGATCGCCAACGTCCATCGCCACCCGGGCGCCCTGCCGGAGAGCCGCGAGCGCCTCTACAGCGAGATCTGCCAGGTGATGCTCTGGCGGCGGCAGAAGGCCAAGAAGCTCCCGCTCGAGCTGAGCGGCGACAAGAAGGAGGTGCTGCTGCGCCGGGTCGCGCACGCGATGATGCAACGCGGCGTCCGCGACCTGCCGAGCACCGCCGTACTGGCCGAAATCCGGCCGGCCCTGCGCCGCATGGCGACGCGGCTCACCGCGGAGGAGCTCCTGTGCGACGTCCGCTCGAACGGCCTGCTCATCGAGCGCGAGAGCGACCTCTACTCCTTCGCCCACCACACCTTCCAGGAGTACCTGGCCGCCGCGCACATCCGTGACAAGGGCCGGCCCGACGTGCTGGTCGCCGCCGTCGACGACGTGTGGTGGCGGGAGACGACCCTCCTGTACGCCGCCCGCTCCGACGCCGACCCGATCGTGGCGGCCTGCCTGTCCTCGGGCACCGTCACCGCGCTGTCCCTGGCCTTCGACTGCGCCGAGGAGGGCAGCGAACTCGACCCCGCCCTGCGTACGCGACTCGACCGGCTCCTGGGCTCCGCCTTCACCCCGGACGCCGACCCCGAGCGCCGCCGGCTCATGGCCGGCGTCCTGGTCGCCCACCATCTGCGCCACCTGACCAGGACCGGCGCCGGCGGACGCGTCTGCGCCCGCCCGATCACCGCGGGCATCTACTGGCTGTACGTGCTGGACACGCGGGCTCCGGAGCCGGACGGCCCGGCCAGGGTCGAGCCCATCGCGTACGGGCCGTGCGGCGACCACCCGATCACGGGGGTACGCGCGGGTGACGCGGCGGCCTTCGTCGACTGGGTCAACGGTGTGACCGGCAACGAGCCCGTCTATCGGCTGCCGACCCATGACGAGATCGAGAATCCGGTGGTTCAGCGCTCGCTCAACCCCGGGGCGCCGGCGCTGAGCGTCTGGAGCGAACCCGGCGATCACCGCGCTCCCCGGCTGTGGACGCCTCCCGGCGCCGGGCAGCCCTACGAGGTGACCGCCGCGACGCTGATCCGGCATGTCAACGATGACGTCCGCCGCTCGATGCCCACCTTCGTCCGCCTGCTCCTGCTGCGCGCCATCGTGGGCGTCCGCGTGCTGCGCCGCGGCCTCGACCTCGTTCCCGTCTTCGACCCGGCGCTCGACCACGTTCTCGACCACGCCTTCGATCTGAGCCGGACCATCAGTCACGTACGAGGGATCGGCGACGCGTTCGGCCTCGCCCACCCGGCCGGCCTCGACCAGATGGAGGCCGACGTTCGCGCGCTCAGCCGATGCCTCGACCACGAGCGTGACCGCGCCCGCGCCCGCGCCATGGCCGACACCCTGGCCGCGTCCTTCACCCACGCCCGGACCGCGAACCCCGGTGGCGGGTGGACGGCGGCCGACGCCCTTGATGTCGTGCTCGACCCCGACCTCGTGCTCGATCACGCGCTCGACCTCGATCACGCCTTCGACCGGGCCCTCGACCGGGTCATGGGACGCGCGCTGTCGCACGCTCTGGCGCGGGTCCTGCGCCTGGACACGGCCCCCGCCGACTGGCCGGCCCAGTTCGCCCGGGCGTTCCTCAAGCAGACCAGCCTCCCGGCCGGCCCGTACGTCGTGCCGCCGGACACGCTGATGAGCAGGCTGCACACAGTGGACGAGGCGCTCAGGAGCGCCCTCGGGCCGCTCGACGCGGGCACGCCGCCTCCGTGGGCGCACCGGATCGCGGACGGACTGCGCGCGGCGGCCGTGCCGCTGTTCACCCGCCGCGAGCGGCTCACCTCAGGCACCGCGACGACGCTGCGGCTGGCGACCCTCTGCCTGGCCGCAGAGGCCGACACCCGCGGCGCCAACGAGCTCGCCGTCGCCTTCCGCGAGCTCGCGGCCGGGATCACCCTTCTCGAACGACGCTCCACCGGAGAACTGCCACCCACCGAAACCATCATTCTCGCGACCGTGTGACAAATATGTGTCACACATAATAACCAATATTGTCATCATAAATCGCAGAATGTCGCTTTTTCCCAATCGCCCTATTACGCCGACGACCCCAGCACAGGTCGCGAATCACGCCCAGAAAGACCACGTCGCGCGTGATACTGACACAATGCGCCATTCCCCCGTCACCGCCGGCCATTTTCGCCCGATGTCGCGCCGCGGCCTCGTCGCGGCCACGATCGGCCACGCGCTGGAATGGTTCGACTGGAACGCGTACGCGATCTTCTCCGTATTCTTCGCCGGCCAGTTCTTCCCCGCGGACGACCCCGCGCTCGCCCAGGTCAAAACCATGATGATCTTCGCGATCGGCTTCCTCTTCCGCCCCCTCGGCGGCATCCTGCTCGGCAGCTACACCGACCGGTTCGGCCGGCGCGGCGGCATGACGCTGGCCGTGCTCCTGGTGTCGGGCGGCAGCCTGATCCTGGCGGTGTGCCCCACGTACGCGGAGATCGGGCTGCTGGCACCGGCGTTGTTGCTGGTGGCGAGGATCGTGCAGGGGCTGTCCACGGGCGGGGAGATGGCCGCCGCCGCCACCTATCTCGCCGAGATCGCCCCGCCCGGCCGCCGGGGGTTCTACTCCAGCTTCGCGTACGTCACCGGCACGCTCGGCCCCCTGACCGCCACCTTGCTGGCGGAACTGCTCTTCAGCGTCCTGGGCGAATCCGGCCTGGCCGAATGGGGGTGGCGCGTGCCGTTCGCGATCGGCGCCGTGTTCGGGGTCTACGGCCTGCAACTGCGGCGCACCTTGCACGAAACCAGCCCCTTCCTGGCCGGACGGGACCTCAGAGTGCGCCGTCCGACCTGGGAGGTGCTCCGCAGGCATCCGGTCAGCGGACTCCGCGTCGTCGGATTCACCGTCGGCGCGACGGTCGTCTACTACACCTTCCTCGTCTACCTGCCCAGCTACGTACAGGACAACTTCGGCATGCCCGCGGAGTCGGCGCTGTGGGCGTCGGTGATCGCGCAGTCCGCCATGATCATGGTCCTGCCCCTGTACGGCGCTCTGTCCGACCGGATCGGGCGCAAGCCGTTGCTGTGTGCCTTCGCCGGGGGCTATGTGGTGCTCATCGTGCCGCTGTTCACGCTGCTGAACTCGACGCCCGAGTCGCTGGTGATCGTGATGACCGTCGGGCTGCTGCTGTTCGGCTGCTACGCCTCCGTCGCGCCGACCGCCATGGCGGAGCTGTTCCCCACGCAGGTGCGCTCGGTCGGCCTGGGGATGCCCTATTCGCTGACCGTGGCGGTGTTCGGCGGCACGTCACCGCACCTCGTCGAGCGGCTGACGGACAGCGGCCACGCCAGCTGGTTCCCCTGGTATCTCGCGGGGCTGTGCCTGATCAGCCTGGTGGTCTTCCTGACCGCCCGCGAGACGAAGGGCATCAACCTCGACCAGTGCTGACCGAGGCCGGATGAGGATCGGCGCGACTCTCGGCCGCGTCTCGGCGCGGCCGAGAGCGCGGCCGAGAGCGCGGCAGCGTCGCCAGTGCCGCCGCGTACGCCAGGCCGTACCAGAGCGGCGGACACCCTTCCGGCCCGGTCGGGACGGCGGCGAGGCTGACCGCCGCGACCAGGCCGAGCAGTGTGGCGGCGACCGCCGGGCGCCGGACGGCCACCGCCACGACGGCGGCGCCACCCAGCACGCCCACGGCGGCGAGGAGGTCGAGCAGCAGCCACGCGTCCAGCAGCCCGGCCCACGCGATCGCGTGGAGCAGGGGCCCCGGCAGGGATCGGGTCCAGATCCAGGTGAGCCCGTCGTCAGCCAGGTTGACGGCCGTGGGGAGCGCCACGAGCACGATCATCACCCAGGGGCGTCCGATCAACGGACCCGCGCCAGGCGGTAGGAGGTGCCGTCGTTCCACAGGAGCCAGTCGCCGGCCGCGTACGCCACGCCCTGGAGCTCGAACGACTGTCCGCTGCGCGGGTCGTAGACCACAGACTGCCAGCCGGGCCTCTCGTCGAACTCGGCGTGCCCGGTGTACACGATGAGCCGATTGCCCGCGGTGAGGTGCGCGCCCAGGTGGGCGTACATGGCTTGATATTTTCCCTTCGACATCCCGGTGAGGCCCCAGTTGAGCTCCACCGCCCGGCCGACACGCGGGCCCTCGGTGACCTGCCAGTCGGCGCGGTCCGCCGTTCTGAGCACGCCGTCGACGACCCAGGCGAACGTGTCACGGTTGGCCGCGGCCAGCCAGAGCTGCCACCGCTCCGCACTGGTCGCCCGGACGTTCACCCCCTCGGGCAGGGGGCGCCGGGCGGCCACCGCCCCCGACTCGACGTCCACCTGGCGCAGGCCCTTGGCGTCGAAGGGGTCGGCCACGAACAGGTCGGGATAGGAGAACGCGACCGCCTCGCCGGAGACGCCGGACACCGGGGCTCCCTGGGTGCAGCCCTTGGCCGTCCACGGCCGCATCTGCGGGTCACTGCCGACGATCGTCCCTCCGCTGACCCAGAACGGCGATCCGACCAGGTTCAACGGCATGACCGGTGTGATGCCGTTCTGGTCCTGGCAGTAGAGCGGGGCGACGATATTGGTCCCCGGCCATACGCGGATACCCGATCCGGTGGCCGGTGTCTCGCCCGCGTCCACGTTCAGCGGTCGCAGCGAGCCGCCGTCCGGACCCGTCTCCCACAGCTTCTTCGCCTTGTCCGACCGGCCCAGCACGGACCCGTCCTCGCCCAGCGCCTCGGGAAAGAAGTCGCCGGCGTCCTTGGTCTCCTTCTGCAAGGCGACCGAACCAGGCATGTCGACCAGGTCTTCGAGCCCGTCGATGGAGTTGGCGACCATCTGCTCCCCTCCCCCGATCTGCCGCCACGCCACCGGCACGCCCACCGCCAGCACGACCGCGCACGCCGCCGCGGCGAACGCCAGAGCCCGGCGCCGGCTCCGCCTGACCGCGACGCCCCGGTGGACGCGGTCGGCGAGGCCCTCGGGCGGATCCGTCCGGCCGGGGTCGCCCAGCACGTCGCCCAGCCGCGACTCCACGTCATCCATGATCGACCTCCTGAGTATCGAGAGCGGTGCGCAGCCTGGCGAGCGCCCGTGACGCCTGGCTCTTGACGGTGCCGGCGCTGCAGCCCAGCAGGCGGGCGATCTCCTTCTCGCTGCGCTCCTCGACGTAGCGCAGGACGAGAACCGCGCGCATGCGCGGGGGCAGCTCGGCGAGCCGCGCCCTGAGGCTCGCGTCGGCGAGCAGACCTTCCAGTCCGCTGTCCTCCACGGCGGGCTCGGGCGGCTCGGCCACGGCGACCTCCCGCCGGGGGCGCCGCCAGCGGTTGGTCATGATGCGCAGCATCGCCGTGCGGACGTAGCCCTCCGGGTCGTCCTTGCGGACGATCCTGCGCCAGTGCACCCCCGTCCTGGTCAGCGCCTCCTGCACCAGGTCCTCGGCGTCGTGCCGGTCGCGGGTCAGGACCATGGCGTAGCGGTACAGCGCCGCCAGCCGAGCGGCCACGAATGATTCGAACGACCTCTCGCCGTCCTGCGGATCCTCCACCCCTACAAGGACACGCAAGGGCGGAGGAAGGTTGCGTCCCCCCTCTATTTTCTTTTTCCACCACAATTCACGGGCCGCCCATTAAACGGAAAGTATGCGTACCCGGGAGCTGCTAAATTCCATGCCATCGACCCCGACCAGGAAATAGGAGAGAGCAATGAAGGCCATCCGTCGCACCATTACCACCGCCCTTTCAGCGCTTACCGTGGCAGGCGGTCTGCTGGCCTTCGGGGCGCCCGCCGAGGCCGCGTCGCAGTGCACGTCGACGGGCGTGGGATATTTGTGTGTAAATATCGACCCGCGCGGATACGACGCCTCCTACCAGAAAGTCGCGGGCAGCACGGCGCACGTGGACTTCAACCTCGTCTGCGCCAACGGGCGCTGGTTCGGCGACGAGGGATCGTTCTACATCTCGGCCGGCGAGACCCGCACCTACACCTTCGCCGTGGGGTCCCAGGGCAGCTGCTTCCTGAAGCTGATCGACATGAACACCGGGGCGACCTGGCAGACGCCCAGCATCAGCCGGTGACCCGCCGGGCCGGTTGACGGCGCTCCCGATGGCGGCGCCCTCTGCGGCCGCCGCCATCGGGAGCGGCACGGCCCTGACGCTGGACGGATCGACCAGAACGCAAGCGAGTGGTTACTGAATGGAGGCGGGCGGAAAGCTCCTCTATGACAGATGTCTTGACGCTGGCGAGCAGGCCGACATAGCATCGCCCCGAAATCGCAAAGCGGGACATTAAACATCTTACGCAGCACAGCCCGCCGCATTACCGGAAATAAAGACAGCGGGCGTTACGCCGCGCAAGTAAGCTGGAGGAATACAACTTGTCCTGTTCGGGCGCCCTGACCTGGCGACTTCACGAGAAGCTGTTATGAACCGCCCCACCGTGGCCATTACCGGTGGTGCCGGTTTTCTCGGTTCGCATCTGTGCGAACGGTTCCTGGCCGATGGTTATCAGGTCGTCTGCGTGGACAACTTCCTCACCGGGTCGCCGGCCAACGTCGAGCACCTCATGGCCGAGGAGCGGTTCCGGCTGGTCCGGGCCGACGTGTCGCTGCACCTCGTCGTCCCCGGTGACCTGGACGCCGTCCTGCACTTCGCCTCCCCCGCCTCGCCGACGGACTACCTGCGACTGCCGATCGACACGCTGCGTGTCGGCTCCAACGGCACGTTCAACGCGCTCGAACTGGCCAAGGAGAAGGGCGCGCGGTTCGTGCTCGCCTCGACCTCGGAGACGTACGGCGACCCGCTGGTCCACCCGCAGCCGGAGAGCTACTGGGGCAACGTCAACCCGGTGGGCCCGCGCGGGGTCTACGACGAGGCCAAGCGGTTCGCCGAAGCGATGACCATGGCCTTCCGCAGGGCCCACGGCGTCGACACGGCGATCCTGCGGATCTTCAACACCTTCGGCCCCCGGATGCGGCCGTTCGACGGGCGGGCGATCCCCACGTTCGTCCGCCAGGCACTGCTCGGCGAGCCGATCACGGTGGCCGGTGACGGCACCCAGACCAGGTCCATCTGCTACGTGGACGATCTGATCGAGGGGATCGTCCGGCTGTGCAACTCGGATCTGGACGGCCCGGTCAACATCGGTAACCCGCACGAGCTGTCCGTGCTCGCGCTGGCCGAGTGGATCAAGCAGCTCACCGGCTCGGCGTCGGGGATCGCGTTCACGCCACGGCCCCAGGACGACCCGACCGTGCGCCGCCCCGACATCACGCTGGCCAGGACCCGGCTGGGCTGGGAACCGCGGACGCCGATCGAGGAGGGGCTGCGGCGCACCATCTCCTGGTTCCAGGAGCACCCGCACTTATGGCAGGCCAAAGGCGCCGAAGACCAGGCCGGCCTCACCGCCGCGGCGCCCTAGATGGAATTCTCACCAGCGCTCGCCGCGCATTTGCGGGCGATAGAAACCCGTGACCTGGCCGGATTCATGGCAACCGTCCACCGGGACGCCACGGTGATTCTGCCCAACGGAAAGCTGCTCACCGGAAAAGACGCGATCGGCGAGTTCCATACCGCCTGGTTCGGCGATCCGGATTGGTCACTCCAGCCGACGGTCATCCGGACGGAGACCTATGGCGAATCAGCATTGGCGGTGCTGTCCGTCGCTTATGCCGACCTGGATGCCGAAGGCCGGCCGTACGAGAAGTCGTACTACCTCACGCTGTACTTCGCCAGGATCGACGGACAGTGGCTGCTCGTGCACGACCAGAACACCTTCAGTTGAGCGAGGTGGCCCCCTGAGCAGGCTTCGATCCACGATCAATCTCGCGCCGGTCGCCTATCATCTGGCCCGGATCCGGCGGCGGGAGCGCCTCGACCACACGGAGCAATTACGCCTCCAGGCCATGCTGTTACGCACCCTGGTACGCCACGCCTACGACAACGTCCCCCACTACCGGCGGCTGCTCGACCCCGCGCTGGTCCGGCGATTACAGAGCGCGCGGGACCTGGCCGAGTTCCCCGTGCTGGACCGTACGGATCTGCACGGCACGGCCGGCGACGAACTGCTCGCGGCCGGCTTCACCCCGGACAACACCCGAGCGGCCACGACCAGCGGCTCCTCCGGCATCCCGATCACGATCCGCAACTCCGAGCGGGATCTCGGCTACCTGCGCGCGACCTACCTCCAGGACATGCTGTCCAACGGCCTGCGCCCCACCGACCGGATCGCCTACTTCCGCGTCAATCCGTTCCTGCGCCATCCTCTGGAGCGCTTCGGCGTCCTGCGTAACTTCCACATCCCGACGGGCCGCTCGCTGGACGAGCAGGTGGCGGCGTTCCTGGCGGCCCGGCCGACCTTCCTGATCGGGTTCCCCAACGTCATCCGCAGCGTCGTCGACGAACTGCGGCGGCGTGGCGTCCGGCATCGGGGCGTACGGACCGTGCTGTTCGGCGGCGAGCGGCTGTCGCCGACCGCGCGGGCGCGGATCCTCGACTACTTCGGCGCGGCCCACCGAGAGGTGTACGCCTCCGTCGAGGTCTTCACCATCGCCCGCACCTGCCCGCGAGGGGCGCTGCACCTGCGCTCGTCCGACCTGGTGGTGGAGGTGGAGCACGAGGACGGGACCGTCTCGGTGGAGGACGGCGAAGGCGACATCCTCATCACCCGCCTGCACAGCGAGGCGATGCCGCTGATCCGCTACCGGCTCGGCGACCGGGTCCGGATCGGCCCGAACGACTGCCCGTGCGGGGTGGCCACGACCCCGATCGTGCGGGAGGTGATCGGCCGCAGTCAGGACCGGATCGCCGGCGCCGACGGCAGGCGCTACTACGGCGACTTCATCACCTTCCCCGTGCAGAGCTTCCCCGAGGTGAGCCGGATGCAGCTGGTCCAGCACCGGCCGGGGTCCCTCGAGGTGCGGGTGGTGCTGGCCCATGACGCCCGTCCCGGCGTGACGGCCGACATCCGGGACGCGGTCCTGCGCGCGGTACCCGACCAGGAGGTCACCGTCCTGCCGGTCGAGGAGATCGCCCCGGAACCCAACGGCAAGATCAAGCTCGTCAAGGTGCTCGATCCCTCCGGGAATCCCGCGCCGCCAGAGAAAGGGGCCGCGGCGGATGTCTGATTCCACCCTGAGAGAGAAGCCACCGGCCACGAAAGCGGCGAACCGCCCCCGGCCCGGCATCACCGCCATGATTCCTTGCTACAACGAGATCGCCTGCGTCGAGCGGGCGTACCGGGAGATCCGCTCTGAGCTGGCCGCCTACGACGACGTCGAGCTGCTCTTCGTCGACGACGGGAGCACGGACGGCACCCTTGAGGCGATCAAGGGCTTCGCGGCTGAGGACCCCCGGGTGAAGTACCTCTCCTTCGCCCGCAACTTCGGGCTGGAAGCGGCGTTCTCCGCCGGGTTCAAGTACGCCTCGAAACCGTGGACCGTGCAGTTCGACGCCGACCTCCAGTCCCCTCCCCAGGAGATGCACCGCCTGGTGGACAAGGCACTCGAGGGCTACGACGTGGTGTTCGCGGTCCGCGAGAACCGGCAGGACGCCTGGTACCGGCGGCTCGGCACCCGCGGCCACCAGACGTTCGCCCGCCGCTGGCTGGGCATCGAGCTGCCGCCCGGCGCGTCGGTGTTCCGCATCGTCAAGACCAGCGTGGCGCGCAAGGTGGTGGACAGCCGGCTGTCCACGCCGTACTTCATCGCCACCGCGCCGCTGCTCGGCGCCCGCTACACGACGCTGCCCACCACGCATCGGCCGCGCCTGGACGGCCAGGGCAAGTGGAACCTGCGCAAGCTGGCCGCCCACGCGATCGAGCTCTTCGTCGGATTCTCCTTCCGGCCGCTGGTCTGGCTCAGCGCGCTGGCCACCGCCGTGGTGGTGATCGGGGTGGCGATCCTGGCGCTGGCGCTGGCGGGCCGGTTCGGCCCGACCGAGCTGGCGGAGGCCAGCCTGGTCACCGGCCTGGTCACGCTCGTCACGCTCGCGGTGGTCGCCCGCTATCTCGTACGGATGATGCGCGTCCAGGCGATCGGCGCGCCCCGCTATCAGATCAGGGAGGCCAACATCCCGATCCGCGCGGACGAGGCCCTGTACGGCTACGAGACCCCCTACGTCGCCACCGAGGTCTGGGAGAACGCCTCATGAGAAACCTCATCGTGCTCGGCGGCGGCGAGGACCAGCTCCCCGCCTACCGCGAGGGCCGCCGGCTCGGCTACCGGGTGATCGGCGTGGACCAGCGCCCGGACGCCCTGGGCGCGGCCGAGGCCGACCAGTTCCTCTGCATGACCAGCCGGGATCCGGAGGGGATCGCCCAGGCGCTGGGCCCGATCGACGTGGCGGCGGTCATCTCGCCGGCCAGCGACGCGGCCCAGGAGGCGGTCGCCGAGCTGAGCCGCCTCTACCGCACCGCCCACCAGCCCGCTCCCGACGCGCTGCGCTGTTCGGTGGACAAGGGGTTCTTCCGTGAGGTGGTCGGCCGTCTGGGTCTGCCCACCTACCGCCACGCCCAGCACGACAGCATCGACGAGCTCACCGAGGCGGCGGACCGCCTGGGCTATCCGCTGATCGTCAAGCCGGCCGACTCCTCGGGCAGCAAGGGCATCACTGTGCTCGACGGTCCCGCCGAGCTGGTGGGCGCCATCGAGCACGCCTGGAAGTACTCCTTCTCCCGGCAGGTGATCGTCGAGGAGCTGGTGGCCGGGCGGCACTGCGCCGTGGAGTCCTTCTTCGCCGACGGCGAGCTCGCCTTCATGGCGGTCACCGACCGCGTCATCACCGGGCCACCGGCGATGATCAGCCTGTCCCACGTCGTCCCCGCCGACCTGGACGACGACGTGCACGCGCGGCTGAGCGCGGCGGTCGCCGCGATCTGTGCGGCCGTCGGCCACCGGCACGGGCCGGTCAACTTCGACTTCGTCCTGACCCCCGGCGGCGACATCTGCTTCATCGAGATGGGCGCCAGGCTGGGCGGCAACGGCATGCCGCTGATGGTCCAGCACGCGTTCGGGCTGAACACCGTCGAGGCGGCCATCCGGCTGGCCCTGGGCGAGCCGCTGCGCATCGGCGTCTCGCGCCGCCGAACGGCCGTGCTGCGCATCCTGGCCGCCGACGTCGACGGGGTGCTCACCGCGATCGAGGGTCTGGACGCGCTCCGGCGGATGCCCGAGGTCGTCGACGTCCAGGTGTTCAAGACGGTGGGTGAGCACGTCCGCGCCTACACGCAGGCCGGCCACAAGCTCGGCTACCTGGTCATGGTCGCCGACACGCGTGAGCAGCTGGAAACGGCATTGGACGAAGCACTGCGCACCCTCCGGTTCGTGATCGAGCCTGATACGAGAGGTTCAGAATGATCCCCCGCAAGCACCTCGGCTTCCTGATCTTCGCGGCGCTGGCCGTCCTGGCGGCGGCGTTCGTCTGGTTCGGGCTGCCGCACGACCGCCAGGTGAAGTCGCTGTGGATCTTCCTGGTGAAGTTGCTGCCCTTCGTGCTCGCCACGGAGGCCATATCCCGGCTCGACGTGGAGTGGGCCAAGCGCCTCAAGCTGCACGTGCTGGCGATCCCGGCGGCGTTCCTGGTGTACTTCCTCTACTTCGTGCCCAAGATCTTCTTTTTCGGCTCCGAGGTGGCCGGCACCAGGGAGGCGTACTACGACCTCTACTACCACGTCCTCACGCTGACCCCGTTGATCATCGTCTCCCTCGCCATGGCGTTCCGGCTGGGCGGCGGCTCGGCGGGGACGGTACGCAGGCTCGGCTACGGCATGCTGCTGCTGATGCTGTCGGGCCTGGAGGATCTGGCGTTCCTGACGGTCAACAACCACGTCGATCCCGCGTACAGCACCATCCCCGAGGTGTGGGAGTGGGCCACGCACATGAGCGTGTTCATCGGCCACGCGCCGACCAAGTACGAGGCGTACGCCTTCATCGCCGTACACGTGGTGCTGGCGCTCGTCGTCTTCCTCAGCCCGCAGCGCTGGTGGGAGTCGCTGGGCCGCAGGCTCACGCCGAAGGCACTCCAGGCCCGCTCGGAGAGCGCGTAGCGATGATCATCCGCGAGGCGGGCTACGTCCCGCTCAGCATCGCGCGGCAGTACGGCGGCGCGGCGGGGCTGCGCCGTCGCCAGCTTCGCGGGCTCAACCGGATGCTGGAGCTGGCGCGTACCCGGGTGCCCTACTACCGCGACGACCCCCGCTACGCGCGCGGCGGCCCGCTCCGTGACCTGGCCGAGCTGGCCGAGCTGCCGGTGCTGGACAAGCGGGTGCTGCGCGAGCAGCCACTGGAACGGCTGCTCGCCGACGGCGTCGACCAGGATCGGTGCCTGTCCTTCCAGACGAGCGGCAGCACCGGCCGCCGGGTCCGGATCCTGCACGACCGCGACAGCCACGACTACCACATGGCGGCCTGCGTGCGGCGGTTCCTGGCGACGGGCCGCTACCTGCCGACCGACCGGCTCAGCCATATCCGGCCGTTCGCGCCGCCCGCCCGGATGTTCGAGCGGTTCGGGCTGTTCCGGCGGCACGTGATCCTCTCCCACCGGCCGATGCGCGAGATCAAGGCGGAGCTCCTGGCCAACCGGCCCAAGGTGCTGATCGGCTACCCCGTGCACCTGCGGGCCCTGCTGCGCGAGCTCACCCCGGAGGAGCTCGCGCGGCTGCGGCGGACCCTGCGCATCGTCATGACCGAGTCGGAGCTGCTGCTTCCCGAGCACCGGGCGATGTTCGCCGAGCGGTTCGGCGCTCCGGTCTTCGACGAGTACTCGGCCTTCGAGGTGCTCAACGTCACCTACGACTGCCGCTACGGCCGCGCCCACCTGGGCGAGGACCGCGTCTACTGCGAGATCGTCGACGCGGCGGGCGATCCGGTCCCGGACGGCGAGGCCGGTCAGGTGGTCGTCACCGCCTTCATGGAGCGGGCCATGCCGCTGCTGCGCTACAGCCTGGGCGACATCGGCCTCATCGAGCCTGGCCGCTGCCGGTGCGGCCGCCGCTTCCGCATTCTGCGGCTCACCACTGGGCGCAGCAACGACTACGTCACGCTCCCGTCGGGCGAGCGGCTCTACCCCGACGCCTTTCTGCACCTGGCCGCCACCCATCCGGGCATCAGCGAGTGCTTCGTCCACCAGGACACGGCGGGCCTGGTGCGGGTGCACGTCGTGCCCAGCGCCGACCCGCCGGGCGAGGTGCTGGCGACCGTACGGGACAAGCTCTTCGGCCTGGCCGGTGGCGAGTTCCCGCTGGAGGTGGTGCCCGCCGAGACCGTCGAGATCACCGCCGGCGGCAAGGGCAGATTCGTCACCTCCGACTACGGCGCACCGCCCGCATGAGGCTCGCGGCACCCAGACAGCTGATGGTGCTGCTCGGCGGGCGGGCCGCCTTCCGGGGCACGCTCCTGCTGGCCAACGTCGTGCTCCTGGCGGTCTGGAGCTCCGGAGACTACGCCGGATACGCCCAGGCGATGGGCGGCGCGGCATTCCTGACGCCGCTCGCGTCGATCGGCATCGAGAAGTGCGCGCTGAAGCTGATCCCGCGGGCGCGGCACACCGTCGGCCTGCTGGTCGGCGTCTTCGTGGCGCTGGCCGGGCTGCTGCTGGTGATCGCGATCGCGGTCCTGGCGGGCGTGCTGCTGTTCGGGCACAACGGGCCGTGGCTCCTGGGCGGGCTGGCGGGCCTGTACGCGATCGGCATCGGCGGCAACCAGGTGCTGGTCGGCCTGAGCCGGGCCATCGGCCGGCCGGGCCGGGACGTGGCCAACCATCTCGTCCTGGCCACGGGCCTGGCCTGCTGGACCGGGGCGGCGGCGACCGGGCACGCCTCGCCCACGGTGTTCCTGGCCCTGTGCCTGACGAACGTGTCCGTGCTCAACGTGGTGCTGCTGACCAGGCTGCGGCCGAGTTTCGCCGGGCTGCGGCGCCGGGTCCTCGTACACGTCGCGGTGGGGACGTCCCTGCTGATGGCGATCCCCGACGTGGTCGCGGGCGTGTCGATGAGCCTGCTGTTCGTGACGCTCTCGGTCAGCGGCGCGCAGGCGGAGAGCACCGGGCTCTACATGGCCTCCGTCGCCTCGGGGACGCTGCTCAACGCGTTCGGCTACCTGCTGCGCGTCCTGCAGCCCGGCGTCTCCCAAGCACTGCACCAGCGGGACCTGTCCGCGGCGTACGAGCGGCTGTCCCGCTGGCTGCGCCTGCTGCTGCTCGCCGGGATCCCCTATGTGGCGGCCGTCTCCTGCGTGGCGCCGCTCCTGCTGCGCCCGCTCGGCGGGCTGGGGGTCGTCGTCCTGTACGTGGCCTGCGTCCCGATCATCTTCGCGGTGGGCAGCGCCAGTTACCTGATGGAGAACGCCACTCCCCTAGCGCTGCGCGTGACCGCGGCAGGCGCGGTGGTGTCGCTGGCGGCGGTCGTGGTGCTGGCGGCCGTCGTCGTGCCCTGGGCCGGGGCGCTCGGCGCGGTGGGCGTGCTGGCCGTCGGCGCGCTCGTCCACGCGGCGGTCCTCCTGCGCTGGCTCCGGCCACGGCGCACGCTCTCCCCTCACCCTGTAGCGAAGGAGTCCTTGTCATGACCCATACCTCGCTGGTCACCGGCGGCGCGGGTTTCATCGGCTCGCATGTGGCGACCGATCTGCTCCGGGCCGGTCATCGCGTGGTGGTGCTCGACGACCTCTCGGGCGGCGACCCGGCCAACGTCCCGGAGGGCGCCCGCTTCCACCAGGGCAGCGTCTGCGACCCCGAGGTGGTGGACGCGCTGTTCGCGGAGTGGCGCTTCGACTACGTCTTCCACCTGGCCGCGTACGCCGCCGAGGGGCTGAGTCACTTCATCAAGCGCTACAACTACACCAACAACGTGATCGGCAGCGTCAACCTCATCAACGCGGCCGTCAACGCCGGAACCGTCCGGTGCTTCGTCTTCACCTCCTCCATCGCCGTGTACGGCCACGCGGAGCCGCCGATGACCGAAGACCTGACGCCCGCGCCCGTGGACCCGTACGGGATCGCCAAATACGCGGTCGAGCAGGAGCTGAAGGTCACGCGCGAGATGTTCGGCCTGCCGTACGTCATCTTCCGCCCGCACAACGTCTACGGCGAGCGGCAGAACATCGGCGACCGCTACCGCAACGTCATCGGCATCTTCATGAACCAGATCCTGCGCGGCGAGGAGTGCACCGTCTTCGGGGACGGCGAGCAGACCAGGGCCTTCAGCCACATCGACGACGTCGCGCTGCCGATCGCCCGCTCGATCGGCAACCCGCGGGCCTACGGGGAGACCTTCAACATCGGCGGCGACCGGCCGTACACGGTCAACGAACTGGCGGGCGCGGTGGCGGCGGCCATGGACGCGCCGCTCCGGGTCCGGCATCTGCCGGCGCGGCACGAGGTGGTGCACGCCTACTCCTCCCATGACAAGGCCCGCGACCTGCTCGGTGTGGGGACGGGGTCGGTGCCGCTGGCCGACGGGCTCGCGCAGATGGCCGCGTGGGCGAAGAAGCACGGTCCGCAGGAACCGTCGGTGTTCTCGGGGATCGAGGTGGCCCGCAACATGCCGCCGTCGTGGCAGGCGCTCGTCGTCCCGTGACGGCCTACATCGTGGCAGGCGCTCGTCGTCCCGTGACGGCTTATTGACGGGACAGGGCCCGGGTGATGCCGGTGACGATGGTCGTGACCAGGATCCAGCCCGCCAGCACCAGGCCGTAGGCGACCCACTGGGCGCCGCCGACCGGCTGGAACGCCTTCTCCTGGCCGAAGTCGATCAACGGGAACAGCAGGTCCAGGGCGTACACCACGGCGTTGAACACGGGCCCCTTGCCCGCCTCGGCAGGCGGCGGGCGGTCGAGCGCGAACACCGTCGCCCCCACGACCAGCAGCGCGACGAACCAGGCGGCGGCGCGCAGCGGCCGGAAGCCATAGCCGACCGTGACGTCCTGCAGCACGCCCCATGCGCGGGCGGGCCTGCGGAGCGTGGCGCGCCGCCGCCGCTGCTTGGCCAGCAGGACCGTGCGGGCGTCCTCGTCGTGCCCGAGCCGCCGATAGGTGTTGGCCAGTTGCTCGTACGGCTGCGGCACGTACTCGTCCGAGCCGTCTTCCAGCCAGGCCAGCCGCCGGGCGGCGGGCAGCGTGGGATCCAGTGCCTCGTACGTCAGGCCGTCCTGCAGACGCGGCGACCAGGTGGCGGGGTCGTCGCGCAGCACCCCGATGCGGGCGTGCCGCAGGTCGACGGTGCCTTCGGGGGCCGACTTCGGGCGTAGGTACAGCTCACTCGCCTCCAACTGCCAGGCCGCCAGCGCCCGGCCGCCGGGGTTGGCGAGTGTGGCGTCGTTGAAGTACACGTGCCGGCGGACCTGGGTGCCGATCAGCGTGATCTCGCCGTCGGAGGTGAAGCCATGCCCGCAGAACAGCCCGCTGCCGATGGTCGCCGCGGCCGCGTCCAGCGTTTTGCCGCCGGGGGTGTTGCTCAGGCGGGCGCCGCTGAAGTCGGCGATCGTGCCGATGGTGGCGTCGACCAGCCGTACCACGCCCACGGACCGGAACCCGTCGACGCAGGCCAGCGCGCCGCCGATGGAGATGCCGTCGGCGTCCAGCGCCACCTTGCCCGGGGCGGAGAGGTCGGCGCCGGCCAGGCGCAGAGATCCGGTGACGCGGGCCTGGGACAGGTCGACCCGGCCGCGTGCCGTGAGCCCGCGCGCCTCGATCGTGCCCTCGACCTGGATCTCCTCTGCCTGGAGCGCGTCGCCGCCGGGGTTGTCCAGGCGGGCGCCGGTCAGGTTGAGCTCGCGGTCGACGCGGGAGTCCGCCAGCCGTACCGTGCCGTTGGCGGAGAAGGTCCCGCCCAGGTAGAGGCCGCCTTCGGCGGTGATCCGCGAGCCGCGGAAGGCCATCTCACCCGGGTGGTCGATGGTGGTGCCGGTCAGGGCGAAGGGCCCGGTGACGCGGGCGTTGCGCAGGCTGATCATCCCGGTGACCGTCATGCACCGGCAGAACACGTTGCCGTCGGCGACGAGGCCGTCCAGCGTCAGAGCGTGCCGGTCGGTCGCGGTCAGCCGGGCGTCGTCCATGATCAACGTACCGCCGACCTTGACGTTGGACAGCCGCACGTGGCCCTCGGCCCGCAGCTCGATGGCGGCGATCCCGCGGTCGGCCTGGAGCCGGTCGCAGTCGATCGCGAGCCCCGGCGCCCGCACCTGGGCGTGGTCAAGCGTGAGGCTGCCCGCGATGTGGGCGCCGCGCAGCTCCACCCGCCCCGTGAACAGGCAGCTCTCCAGCCTCAGGTGGCCGCCGATCTGGGCGTTCGACGCCGACAGGCCGGGCAGCCGGGACCGGGTGAAGCTCAGCTGCTGGCAGCGGGCCCAGTACAGGCGCGGCACCTGCTCGAAGTCGCAGGAGAGGAACCGCGCCGGGTGGCCGATGGTGGCGTGGGTCAGGTCCAGGAGTTCGGTGACGCGGGCGCCCTTGAGGCGCAGGGCCGGTAACCGCGCCGATTCCTCCCACTGGGCGGGTACCCGCACTGATTCCTCCCGCAGGGCGGGTGACCGCGCTGATTCCTCCCACCTGGCCGGTAACCGCGCTGATTCCTCCCGCAGGAGGAGCTCAGTGATCACTCCGGCGCGGACCGTCCGCTCCGCGCCCCAGCTCGCGCCGGTCGCCGGGTCGTCCTCGTCCGGTTTCCCGGTGCGGAAGTCGACCAGCTCGCCCCGGGGGAACGCCTCCCACACCCGGCGCTCGGCCGCGGACAGCTCCTCGACGCGCATGGCTGAATTCTGCCGCACGCCCAACGGCCGCCGATCATTTGACGCCGATCGACATCTCCACCTCTGAGCCGGTGCATGCGGTCGCTCCGGCGGGCGGGCTCAGGGCCGCCACCTTCCCGATCCAGTCGCGACCATTCCGGTCGCCGGCCTTCTCCACAGCCGCCTTTCCCGCGTCGAGCGGCCAGCCGCGCGCGCCCGCGGGCAAGCCGACGAGCTGCTCCGGCGCGATGTACGAAGGGGTGCCCATGATCTGACTGGTCGCCGTGGCCGTGGTGTCCGCCTCACGAGCGATGCCGAAATCGATGACGCGCGGCGCCGCAAGAAAGCCGACTCGACGAATGAGACAAATAGTAGAAAAGTTAACATTAAGGCGATTTCCTCTTAGCGGTCCGTTGGATTACGGGTGGCCTTCTCAAACACCATCTCCCCGGACGTAGCCTGGCCGGCCCGCATTCAGCACCGTCCGCGACCTGGCGTTTCGCCACGCCGAGGCCTCGAGCGGCTGCTGCTGTGACATGAAATGTCACGGTCCACTGAAAAGGACGGTAAAAACACAGGCTTGCGGACGAAGATCGCCATGCCTACGATCTGGAGGTAATTAATTCCTTTACAGGAAAGAGATATCACATGCCCGAAAAGTCCAACCTGGAACACCTGCGGCGAGTCGCGGCCCTCGCCGCCGCTACTGCGGCCGCGGCCGCAGCGCTCACTGTCGGCGCGGCCGCGGCTTCGGCCGACACCGGTTCTAGCGCGCTGGGCGCGGCGCTCGACCGCGTGGCCAGCGACGACGCCGTCTACACGCCGGCGCGCTGGTTCAATAGCTGATCCCAGGGCAACCGAGTTCCGGCTGCGCGGCGTCTTGCAGTCCAAGCCGCGCAGCCTTCTCCCTGCGAAAATACAGGGTAAGGATGGTTTAAGTGAGAGAACTCCCCCTGATCAGCCTTAACTCGATGGTGAGCCTAGGTACCAAGGTCAGTGAGTGGCCGACGAAGGATGTCGTCGACGCGGCCCTGGCGGATCCGCAGTGGCGGCCAAAACCATTCGTCGAATTCGTTCTCAAAGTTCACAGCAGGTGCAACCTCTCGTGTGACTATTGCTACGTATACGAGATGGCCGATGACAGCTGGAAAGACAACCCGGCCACTATGTCGAAGGACACCGTGGACCAGGCCGCCGCCCGCTTCGGTGAACACATGCGGGCCCACGCCGATGACATACCTGATGCCAAGGTGGTTCTGCACGGCGGCGAGCCGCTCATGGCGGGCCCCGAACTGATCACCTATCTCACTGAGCGCTTCCACGCCGAGACGCCACCTGGCATCGAGCTCGACATCCGTATGACCACGAACGCGGTGCTCCTCACCCCGGACAACCTCCGGCTGATGCGTGAATGTGGAATCCGCGCCTACGTCAGTCTGGACGGAGGCCGGGAAGCGCATGACCGGCACCGCAAGTACGCGAACGGTCGCGGCAGCTACGACGCGACCATCAGCGGCCTCAACGCCCTGCGCACCCCGGAGTATCGCGACCTGTTCTCCGGCCTGCTGTGCACGGTCGACGTGGCCAACGACCCGATCGACGTCTACGAGATGCTCATTGCCCATGAGCCGCCCATGGTCGACTTCCTGCTCCCGCATGGAAACTGGAACCAGCCGCCGCCGGCCTGGGGTGGCGACTCGAATACCACGACGTACGCCGACTGGCTGATCCCGATTTTCGATCGATGGTATGACGCTCCGGTACGTCCGACGTCGATCCGCCTGTTCGACGAGATCATCAACCTCGTCCTGGGCGGGCACAGCCACGCGGAGACCGTGGGACTCGCACCCTTCCAATCGCTCACTATCGACACCAACGGCTCGATCGACTTCTGCCACCAGCTCAAGTCGTCCTTCAATCGAGCCGCGATCAGCGGCCACCATGTGTCACGTGACTCGCTCGACGCGCTCATGCTGCAGCCCGGCTCGGTCGCCCGGCAGATCGGTGCTGACGCGCTCTGCGACACATGCAAGGCCTGCCCGATCAGCAACATCTGCGGCGGTGGACTCTACGCCCACCGCTACAAGGTCGGAACCGGCTATCTCAACCCGTCCGTCTACTGCGCCGACTTGTCCCGTCTTATCGGCCACATCGTCGAGCGTGTGGCCAAGGACGTACTGGAACACAACTAACCCAGCGGCGCCTTCCCGAGCAGGACAGCCCGAAGACCGCGAACACGACGCGGTCTTCGGGCGTTCGGCGAAATTCTTAAGTTCCTCAGGCCCCGCGCGCCCACCGGGCAGAGTCCTCGGTAACCAGGCCGAACCCGTCCGGGTTCACGAACGCACCTGAACACCGACTACTACCCCGACGTCATCAGCGGCTGGAACAGCGGCGACTGCCTGGCCGAGATCACCCGCCGCCTAGGCCGTGTACCGCTTCCCGCTCAACGCCATCCCCGCCTCTGTCTCGCGGGCGGCACGGCGGCGATCGACCACGTGACGCTGCCGTCGGGCATGTCGGCGGGCACCTACGCGCTGCTGCTCGACCTGCCCGACCCGCAGCTGTCGTCCCGGCCCGAATACTCGATCCGGCTGGCCAACGAGAACGTCTGGGAGGCCACCAACGGCTTCAACAGCCTGCTGCCACCGTCCACACCCGGTGCTCGGCCGTGGACAGCTCCTCGACGCACATGCCTGAATTCTGCCGCGCGCCCAACGGCCGCCGATCATTTGACGCCGATCGACATCTCCACCTCTGTGCCGGTGCACGCGGTCGCTCCGGCGGGCGGGCTCAGGGCCGCCACCTTGCCGATCCAGTCGGGTCCCTTCCGGTAGCCGACCTTCACCGTGAAGCCGGCCTTCTCCACGGCCGCCTTTCCCGCGTCGAGCGGCCAGCCGCGCGCGTCGGGCACGCGGGCGCGGGCCGCGCTCATCACCAGGTCGACCGTGCTCGTGCCCGGCCGTAGGGCGGCGCGCAGGACTTTGCCGGGCGGGCCACCGGTGGAGCAGTCCGGGGTGAGCTTTCCGGGGGCCAGCCCGGCCTGCTGGAGTCTGGACGCCGCGTCCTTCTGCCGCAGCCCGGCCACGACCGGCACCATCGGGCTGGGTGTCGCGCTGGGGGTGGCCGGACTGGTCCCGGTCAGGCCGGTCGTGGTCAGGTTGGTTGTGGTCAGGTTGGCTGTGTCCAGGCTGGTCGCGCTCGGGCTGGGCGTCGGGGGGTGGGTGGTGACGGTCGCGCCGGTCCGGGTGTCCGCGCTCACCGTCCGCGGGGCCCACGGCCGTACGGCTGCCGCGCCTACGCCGACACCGACCAGCAGGGCGGCGGCCACCGTGAGCGCCACGCGACGCCCCGACCGCGCACCACCGGACGGCCCGGCGGACGGCCCAGTGGACGGCTCAGCGGGTTGCTCGGTAGGCGGATCAATAGGCGGCTCGGCGGACAGGGCGGCGGGTGGGGCGAGGTCGGCGGCGGCCTTGAGGTCGCCCGACCTGCCCCCGAGCAGCGTCAGCAGGAGCTCCTGCGCGGTGGGCCGGGTCGCCGGGTCCTTGGCGAGGCATCGCTCCACCAGGTCGCGCAGCGGCAGCTGGATCGGGGACAGATCGGGCGTATCGTTCAGCACGCGGTTGATCACCGCAGGAATCGAGTCCTGCCCGAACGGCGCCTTCCCCATGGCCGCGAACGCGATCGTCACACCCCAGGCGAACACGTCGGAGGGGGCGCCCGCGGGCAAGCCGGCGAGTTGTTCCGGCGAGATGTACGCGGGCGTGCCCATGATCTGACTGGTCGCCGTGGCCGTGGTGTCCGCCTCACGAGCGATGCCGAAATCGATGACGCGTGGACCGTCGGGACCGATCAGCACGTTTCCCGGCTTGAAGTCGCGATGCACGATGCCGGCCTGGTGGATGGCGGTCAGGGCGGTGGCGGTCCCGATCGCGAGCCGCTCCAGCGCGCTCCCGATGACCGGACCGTCCTTCGCCACCCGTTCGGCCAAGGAGGGCCCGTCGATGAACTCACTGATCAAGTACGGCTGACCGCCGAGCATCCCGGCGTCCACCACCTGAGCCGTACAGAATCGGGCCACCTGTTTGGCCAGGGCCACCTCGCGCATGAACATGCGCTGCGCCCGCTCGTCGTCCCACGAACCGGCGTTCAGCAGCTTCGCGGCGACACGCTGCCCGGTCGGCCCTTCCGGCCCGTCCGCTTCCGCGAGGTACACCTCACCTTGGCCGCCTCTGCCGATCCGGCCGATCACCCGATAGACGCCCAGCCGGCGTGGGTCACCCGTACGCAGGGGCTCGATAGCGCGCATCGCTTCCTCCCGAGAAAGTCACCCCTTATTCGCGTCAGTCCCACACGCGGATTGCGCGAAATACTAAAACCCTTATTTCCTACCTGTTGTGTTGACTATAGGAGCGTCCCCGATCTACGGTGAGAACTGTGACGCCCATGGTTCTCACCATCCGAGGTCACGTGGACTTCTGCCGCGTGGCCAGCGCGCTCTGTCCGTCCTTCCGTTGATCGGCCGACATCCCATCTCCTGGAAGGACCACATCCATGTCAACCCTGCACATCGACCCCGTAGCGGGCCGGATCGGCGCCCAGGTCAGCGGTGTACGGCTCGGCGGCGACCTGCCCGCCGACGTCGTCGCCGAGATCCGCCTCGCGCTGCTCGCCCACAAGGTGCTCTTCTTCCGCGGCCAGGACCACCTGGACGAGGAGCGGCAGGTCGCCTTCGCCCGGCTGCTCGGCGACCTGACCACCGCGCATCCCACCGTGCCCGCCCTCGACGACAACGCGCACATCCTCGACCTCGACTATCGCAAGGGGCACAAGGTCGACCGCTGGCACACCGACGTCACGTTCGTCGACCGGCCGCCGCTCGCCTCGGTCCTGCGGGCCATCACCATTCCCCCGGCGGGCGGCGACACGCTGTGGGCCAACACCGTGGCCGCCTACGAGTACCTGCCCGCCGAGCTGCGTGACCTGCTCGACCGGTTGCGGGCCGTACACACCAACCAGTACGACTACGCGCGCATCGCGACGTCGGAGGATCCCGCGCGGACCCGCGAGTACGCCGAGGTCTTCGCCGCCACCGTCTACGAGACCGAGCACCCGGTGGTGCGCGTACACCCGGAGACGGGCGAGCGGGCCATCCTGCTGGGCGACTTCGCCAAGCGGCTGATCGGACTGTCGGCGCAGACCTCCGCCTCGGTCATCAAGCTGATCCAGGAGCAGGTCACCCAGGTGGAGAACACCGTCCGCTGGCGATGGGCGCCCGGCGACGTGGCCATCTGGGACAACCGCGCCACCCAGCACCGCGTCGTGCACGACTTCGGCGACCAACCGCGCCGCCTGCACCGGGTCACGATCGCGGGCGACGTCCCGGTGGACGTGGACGGACGGACCAGCACGGTGCTGAAGGGGGACGCGGCCGCGTACTCACCTGTCGCGGCCTGACCCCGCGAACGGCCTGTCGTCCAGGGAGACGACTACGCGGCCTGGCCGAGCGAGACCGCCGATCGATCGAGGGGGTGGTCCCGCCCGGCCAGGCCGGGATGGTGGGCGGCCGGGCGTGCATTTCCTATTGGTCGCGGACCGGGATCGGCTCGGCCAGCGCAGCCCGGCTGGGAGGTGCGGGGAAGGGGTCGGCGAAGTATTGGGTCTCGTGCGTCACGAGGCCATCGGTGATCTCCATGACGCTGAGCGAGTGTGTGGGCACGCCGTCATAGGTGATCACACACTCACTCACCCAAACGCCGCCGCCGCCCAGGATCCGGCGGATGGTGAAGTGGCGTTCGGCCGGGTGCCCGCCGCGTTGCGCCTGGATCCTCGCCCGGCCTCTGAAGCGCTCGCCCGACTGCGGGTAGTCCAGGATCGCGTCCGCGGCGTAGATCGAATGCTCGGCGTCGACATCGCCGCGTTCGGAGGCCGCCCAATGCTCCTGGAGCCGAGCCCGGATCTCAGCTTCGGGATCCCTTGCGCTGTTCACTCGTTACACCCCTCGTGACCAGTAGAAATGTCGCTCGGCCCGCACGATAGATGCTACTTGAGGGTTCGCCTGCGGCTCGGGACGGCTCAGGCCAGTTCGTCGGCGAGGGCCCGTTCGATGCGCTGCCAGGTCTCGGCGTGGTACGGCGAGTCCTCCTGTGCCAGGAAGGCGTGTGGGGCGCCCGCCAGGACGACCATCTCGTGCCTGATCCCGTCGGCCTGAAGGCGCTCGGCGATGGCCGTCCGTTGCTCTTCGGTGATCGCGTGGTCGCGGTCGCCGACGATGTACACCAGCTTGCCCTTGATGCCCGGGGTCAGGTCGAGCGTGGGTTCCGGGCTGCTCACCGGGATGTCGGTGCCCGTCAGCCAGCCCGCGTACAGGACCACGGTAATCGGGAAGCCGAGTTGGGTGGCGGCCAGGTAGGCCAGGTGGCCGCCCAGGCTCAGGCCCACCATGCCGACCGCGCCACTCGTGTCGTCGCGGGCCGCGAGGTAGTCGACGGCCGCGCGGGTGTCTTCCAGCACTCCTGTACGGCTCAGCGTCGCTATCAGTTCGAACCCGCGTGCGCGGCCCTCGTCGGTGGCCGGCAGCTCCACGCCCGGGTCGGCGCGATGGTAGTAGTCGGGGGCCAGCACCACGTACCCCATGCCCGCGATCCGGTCCGCGACCGCGCGCACGTCCTCGGTCAGCCCGAACAGCTGGTGGGCCACGATGACGGCCGGATACACGCCGTCCCCGGCGGGGCGGACGAGGTATCCACCCATGGGACCGTCGCTGGTCAGCACCGTGGGATTCACGGTGCCGTGCCGGTGCCTGAGGCGACGTCGGCAAGGGCGGACAGGACGGCTTCGGCCACACCTGTGGCGGAGGCTGGGTTCTGGCCTGTCACCAGGCGGCCGTCGCGGATCACCTGGGGCTGGAAGTCGGGGGCGGGCACGTGGTCGGCGCCCAGTTCGCGCAGGCGGGAGGCGAGCAGGAAAGGAACCACCGAGGTCAGCCCGACGGCCGCCTCCTCGGCATCGGTGAAGGCCGCCACCCGGCGCCCCGCCACCAGCGGCGTGCCGTCGGACAATGTCACGCCGACCAGGGCAGCCGGGCCGTGGCACACGGCGGCGACTACGCCGCCGTTCTCCCAGATGGTACGGGTCAGAGCGGCCATGGCAGGGTTGTCAGGGAAGTCCCACATCGTGCCGTGCCCGCCGGCGAACAGGATCGCGCTGTACCCGGACGGATCAACATCCTCCGGCCGAGGTGTTTTGCCAAGCGACGGCAGGGCGAGGAAGCGTTGCTGGACGGGGTCGTCCAGGTCCACCCCGTCGCGCGGCGGCTCGCCACCGGCGACGCTCACGAGGTCGACCTCGAATCCGGCCTTGGTGAAGAGCTCCCAGGGATGGGCCGCCTCCGGGACGTAGAAACCCGTGTCCCTGCCGGTGTCGCCCAGTGCGGCGTGGCTGGTCAGTGCGATCAGAATGCGTTGGGTCATGGCCCCATGATCGCCCTCGGGGGCCATCGGCCGCCAATAGCCCGATGTGGGTGCATCCATCAGCATTCTGATAGCTGGCCGCTCCGCCCACGACCGTATCCCTGTGACGGTCCGTGGTGGCTAGGGTCCTTCGGGAAGGACACCTGCTCCGGAGGAACGGAAGGATCCAGCGACTTTGGTCGGCCTTGGAGGCTGCCAAAGGTCGATGTGCCGGTGGGCTCGGCTTCTCTAGCGTCGGGATCATGACACTGACCGAGGCGCCGGGCTCACGGCGTGTGCACGAGATCGACGCCGTCCGGGGGTTCGCGCTGGCGGGCATCCTCGTGGCGAACATCGGGTTCTTCGCCGATCCCGGCTACGCCGTGGGGACGGGCATCTTGCCCATCACCGAGGGGCCGGTCGCGTACCTCGTCAGCACGCTGGTGCTGACGAAGTTCTACATCCTGTTCTCCTTCCTGTTCGGCTACTCCTTCACGCTCCAGACGCGCGACGGGGTCAACGTCAAGGCCAGGATGCTGCGGCGCTGCCTCGGTCTCTTCGTGATCGGGGTGCTGCACGGGTTCCTGCTGTGGGTCGGCGACATCCTCACGCTGTACGCCACCCTCGGAGTGATCCTGCTGGCGATGCGCGGCATCTCGCCCAGGAAGGCCGTCGTCACCGGCTGCGTCATCATCGGCGTCATGTCGGTGATCTGGCTGCTGCTGGCCGGGCTGACCCTGCTCGACCCGGCGACGGGCACGGCAGCGGGCACGGCGGCGGTGACCGACGCGGCGGCCGGGGCGCGGGCGGAGGCGCTGGTCACGGGTGGGCCGTTGAGCTTCCTGTCGTTCCAGGTGGAGACGTACCCGGCGCTGGCCGCGATGGTGTGGATCGGGCAGGGGCCGATGGCGATGGCGATGTTCCTGTTCGGGCTGGCGGCGGGCCGGTCAAGGCTGTTCGAGGAGCCGGAGCGCTGGGCCCATCTCGTGCCGCGCGTCCAGTGGTTGGGCTTCGGCGTCGGCCTGCCCGCCGCGGTCTTCTTCACCTGGGCGTCGTCCTCGTCCGGGGACACGCTGGATCTGCTCGCGCTGGCGGTGAACAACGTGGGCTCGGTGCTGCTGACGGCCGCCTACGTGGTCACCCTGCTCCAGGCGTTCAAGCGCTTTCCCGCCGTCATCGGCGTGCTGTCGCCGGCCGGGCGGGTGGCGGCCTCCAACTACATCGGGCAGTCGCTGCTCTGCTGCCTGGTCTTCACCGGCTACGGACTGGCCCTGGCGGGCAAGTTGTCGCCGCTCGCCGTGATGGGCGTGGCCGCGGTGATCTACGCGCTCCTGCTCGGGCTGAGCTGGTGGTGGCTGCGGAGCCATCGTTACGGCCCGATCGAGTACGGCCTTCGCCGTCTCACCGCGGGTCGGGGTTGACACGGATCAGGGCCTGGTCTTCTCTGCAACGAAAGGGCGGATCCAAGGGGGCACGGCATGGCCATGGTTCGACGGTTCACACTCGCCCTCACCGTCGCCGTCGCGCTGGTCGGGCTCCCGGTCATACCGGCGCAGGCCCGGGGTCCCGCCCCTGCCGGGCCGGGTGTGGCGTCTCACTTCGGGTTGGCGCGCAAGGACTGCGTCGGTACGGCCGCGGGCCGGGCCTCCAAGGTCTGGTACACGGTCGCGGGCGGCGTGCTGTCCGACGTCTACGAGCCGACCATCGACAACACCAACGTCGAGACGATGCAGTTCGCCGTCACCGACGGCACGACGTTCACCGAGCTGCAGTCCCGCGACACCACCTACAAGGTGAGCACCGACCGCTCCGGCATGACCTGCACGATCACCTCCTCCAGCAAGACCGGCCGCTACCGCCTGACCACCACCTATCTCACCGATCCGGACAGCGACGCCGTCGTGGTCAGGACCCGGCTCCAGCCGGCCGGACTGCGCCTGTACGTACGGCTGGACGCGAGCGTCAACGGCAACGGAGGCGGCGGCACGCCGAACGGCGGGGCAGACAGCGGCGTGGTGGACGGCCAGACCGGCGCCCCGGTGATCTCCGACCCGAACACCGAGACCTCCGCACCCGCCCGCGACTACGCCGTACCCACCCACCTGGCGCTGCGCGCGGAGCGGCGGCTGCCGCAGGCGGGCGTCGGCTACGCGGGAACGCCCAGCGACGGCGCCGCGCAGTTGGACGCCGACCACACGCTGACCCCCAACGCCACCGCGCCGGACGGCAACGTGGTCGCCACCGCCCGGCTGCCCCTGGACGGCTCGGGTGCGGTGACCTTCGCGCTCGGCTTCGGCCGTACGGCGGCCGCCGCGTTGCGGACCGCGGGCGAGGCCGCCGCCCGGCCGTTCGCGACCACCCGAGCCCGGTACGAGGCGGGCTGGGCCACCTACGACGCCGGGCTGCGCAGGCCGCCCGCCTCGCTCGCCGACGCCTACCGCTTGTCCGCCAACGTGCTGAAAGCGAGCGAGGACAAGACCTTCCCCGGAGCCGTCGTCGCCTCGCTGGCCAGCCCATGGGGTCAGGCGGTCGGCGCGGGCGAGAAGGTGGGCGGCAAGGCGGTCTATTTCGGGTCGTATCGCGAGGTGTTCGCCCGCGACCTGTACGAGGCGTTCACCGGCTTCCTCACCGACGGCGACCTGGCGACCGCCCGCGCCACGGCCCGCTTCCTGCTGGAACGCCAGCAACTGCCCGACGGCCGCCTGCCGCGCAACTCCCTGCTGAACGGCCGGCTCGCCCCCGACTCGGGCGGCGACCAGCTCGACGAGAGCGCGTACCCGATCCTGATGGCCCACCAGGCCGGGATCGGCGCGGAGCTGTGGGAACACGTCCGCCAGGCCGCGGACTTCCTGGTCGCGCACGGGCCCGCGTTCGGCGTCGAGCGCTGGGAGGAGCAGCAGGGCTACTCGCCGTCCACGATCGCGGCCGAGATCGCCGGTCTCGTCGCCGCCGGGGAGATCGCCGCCGGCCGCGACGACCAGGGCCGGGCCAGGCTCTACCGCGCCACCGCCGACCACTTCGCCCGCTCGGTCAAGGGCTGGACGGTCACCACGACCGGCCCGTACGCCCCCCGCTACTTCCTGCGCCTGTCACGCACCGGCGACCCGGACGCCGCCGCCCCGTACAACCTCGGCAACGGCGGCCCGACCGAGGACCAGCGCCGGGTGGTGGACGCGGGCTTCCTGGAGCTGACCCGGCTGGGCGTCCTGCCCGCCACCGACCCCGACGTGCTGGCCAGTCTGCCGGTCGTGGACCGGGTGATCGGGCGTACGACGCCGAACGGCCGGGGCTGGTACCGCTACGGCTCCGACACCGCGGGCACCGAGGACGGCTACGGCGACTGCTACGAGCCCGACCCCACCTCCTGCGCCCCGTCGGGGTGGCCCTGGCCCACCGCGAACACCGGCTCGGGCCACCTGTGGCCGGTCCTGTCCGGCGAACGGGCCGAGCAGGCGTTGCAGACCGGCGACCCGCGTACGGCGGCGTCCCTCCTGGCGGCGATGCGCGCCATGTCCTCCGGCACCGGCCTGGTCCCGGAGCAGGCGTGGGAGAACCCGGACCTGGCCGCCGCGCCGTACGGCACCGACCCGGCCACCGCCTCGATCGGCTTCCGCGACGGCGAGCCCGCCGGCTCGGCCTCCCCGCTGACCTGGGCGCAGGCCCAGGAGGTGCGGCTGATCCTCTCGCTCGCGGCGGGCCGCCCGGCCGAGCAGCCCGAGATCGTACGCCGCCGCTACGCCGCCCACGGCATGCCCGCGACGGCGCCGCTCACCGTCACCGCCCCGGCGGAAGGGAGCACCGCCACCGGCACATCGGTCACGGTCGAAGGGACCACCGCGCCCGGTGCGCGCGTCGACGTCGCGGCCACGCCCATCGACATCGGCGCAGCCACCAAGGTCGTCTCGGTACGGGCCGGAGCCGACGGCCGCTTCACCGCCCAGGCGCCGGTCTCGTTCGGCGAGGTCGTACTCACCGTGACCGCCACAACCCCCGACGGCCGCACCGGGTACGCCCGGCGGTCGGTCATCGGCGACATCACCGGCGCCACGACCGTCCTCGACGTCACCGACCCCGAAGGCGACGACGACGGGCCGGGCACCTACGCCTACCCGACGGCCGCCGACTTCCACGCGGGCGCCTTCGACCTACGCAGGTTCCAGGTGATCATGGACGCGAGCACCGTCTACCTGCGCGCCGAGATCGCCGACCTCACTCCCACCTTCGGCAGCCAGATCGGCGCCCAGCTGCTCGACGTGTACGTCCAGGACCCGGCCGTGACCGCACGCTCGACCGATCCGGCGTTCCCGCAGCGCAACTACCGCATCGCCGAGCAGGACGCCTGGTCGCAGCGGGTCGAGGCGCAGGGCTTCGCCGCTCCGGTCTGGGTGACGGCCGCCGGCGCCGCCCGGTCCGGGGCCGCCGTCCGCGGCTCCGGCACCACCCGCACGATCACGATCGCCCTGCCCAAGGCGGACTTCGGCACGCCGGGGCCCGGCTGGCGGTTCGCGGTCGTGCTCGCCGGTCAGGACGGGTTCAGCGCCGACCAGGCCAGGGGATTCACCGCCGCTCCCCAGCCGTACCAGTTCGGCGTGTGCGCCCCCGGCGGGACCGCTCCCCTGTGCTCCGTCGACCCCGGCGGCGTGCCCAAGGCCGTGGACGTGCTCACCCCGGCCGGACAGTCGCAAGCCGACGAACTGAACCCGCTCCTCGGCCCGGTCACTCTGCGGGCGGTTCGGGTCCCCTGAGGCTCCGGTCACTTCGCCGGCGGTTCCGGTCCCCTGAGGCTGAGGAGAGGCAGGTCGGGGAACAGGTGGCTGACCAGGAGTGTCGCCGTGCGCATCGCGGCGGCGACGATGTCGTCGTTCGTCGCCTCGGTGCCCTGAGCGGCCAGCACGGCGCTGTGCACGCTGAGCAGAGCCAGCCGGACGCTGAGCTGATCCTGCACTGAGGCTCCGGGCCCCAGGATGAGCCGGGTGGCCCGGTCGGTCCGCTCCAGCGGGCTGCTCTGACCCGTCGGCATGGCCGTCTTCAGCGCGGTGTGGTTGGCGACGGCGAACCGCATGTTCCGCACCCCCTGCTGGCTGCTCATCGTGAGCCACCGGCTCAGGAGCTCGGCGGCCAGCTCCGGGGAGTGCGGCTGCCCGGCCGCCCAGTCGAGCAGCTCGTCCATCGCGCGCATGTGGTCGGTGAAGAGGCTGACGATGACGGCCTCTTTGCTGTCGAAGTGGTAGTAGAGCGCCGCCTTGGTGATGCCCAGTTGCTCGGCGATCTCGCGCATAGAGGTGGCGTCGTAGCCGTGCTCGGTGAACAGGGTCAGCGCGGCCTCCTGGATCTCGGCTCGCGTCTGGCTGCCCTTGCGCCGCGCACCCGGCGCCGACTCCGTCTTGGTCATGGCTCTTCCCTCTTGCTTCAAAACTGTTACACAGCCTATTTGCCTACCGGTCGGTTAGCAAGTACGCTTGCCGACCGACAGGTAAGTTCTATGGATCGACAGGAGTGCACGTAATGGCCAAGGACAGCGCGGACACCGCCTCGGGAGCGGAAGAAGAGCAGGTCGGGTTAGGGTTCAGCCACCGCCAGATCCTGGTGACCATGAGCGGTCTGGTCGTCGCCATGCTGCTGGCGATGCTGGACAACATGATCGTCGCCCCGGCGATTCCCACGATCGTGGGCGAGCTGGGCGGCCTCGAGCACCTGGCATGGGTGACCACCGGCTATGTCCTGGCCTCCACCGTGGCCACACCGATCTGGGGCAAGCTCGGCGACCTCTACGGCCGCCGCATCATCTTCACCACCGCTGTGGCGATCTTCCTGCTCGGTTCGGTGCTGTGCGGCGCGTCCCAGGATATGGCGCAGCTGGTCGCCTTCCGCGCCGTCCAAGGGCTGGGCGCGGGCGGACTGATGGTCGGCGTGCTGTCGATCATCGGCGAGATGATCCCGCCGCGCGACCGCAGCAAGTACCAGGGCGTGATGATGGCCGTCATGCCGGTCGCGATGATCGGCGGCCCGCTCATCGGCGGTTTCATCACCGACAACCTGAGCTGGCGCTGGGCCTTCTACGTCAACCTGCCGCTCGGCGCGGTCACCCTGGTCCTGTGCTGGATCACCCTGGCCAAGCTGCCCAAGGGCACCGGCAAGGCCGTGATCGACTGGTGGGGCACCGGCCTGCTGACGATCTGGATCACCGCCCTGGTGCTCGTCACCAGCTGGGGCGGCACCCAGTACGAGTGGGGCTCCGGGCAGATCCTCGGGCTGATCGCCCTGGCCGTGGTCGCGTTCGTCGCCTTCATCTTCGTCGAGCGGCGCGTGGCCGAGCCGATCATGCCGCTGCGGGTCTTCAAGAGCCTCAACTTCTCGCTGTCCGGCGCGGTCGCCTTCATCTCAGGGTTCGCGATGTTCGGCGCGATGGGCTTCCTGCCGCAGTTCCAGCAGTTCGTCCAGGGCTCCTCGGCCACCAACAGCGGCCTGCTGCTGATGCCGATGATGATCGCCTCGATGGCCGTCAGCCTGGCCGCCGGCCAGCTGATCAGCAAGACCGGGCACTACAAGTCGGTGCCGATCGTCGGCGCCGTCCTGGTCACCATCGGCCTGGCGCTGTTCGCCACCATGGACGTCGCCACCTCCACCACGGTGACCGCCCTCTACATGGTGGTCCTCGGCGCCGGCATGGGCGGGCTGATGCAGACCAGCACCCTGATCGCGCAGAACAGCCTCGCGCTGCGTGACATGGGCGCGGGCACCGGCGTGTCGACCTTCCTCCGCAACATGGGCAGCTCGCTGGGTGTCTCGCTGCTCGGTGCCGTCTACACCAGCCACCTGACCGACACCCTCGTCGGCACTCCCGCCGTCGCCGGCCAGGCCGCCTCGATGACCCCGCAGCTGCTGCGCCGCCTGCCCGAGGCGGTCCAGAACCTGTTCCAGCAGGCGGTCACCAACGGCATCACCGCGCTGTTCACCTGGGGCGCGGTCGTGGCCGCCATCGGCATCGTGGCCGCACTGTTCATCCGCCAGGTCCCGCTGCGCGGCGCCGTCAAGCCGCAGGCGGACAACGCCAAGGCCGAGGCCGAGTCGGTCGCCATGAGCGGCTGAGTCCGCACGGGCCGGGGGTCTCCCCGGCCACGTAAGGGTGCGGTTCCGATCACCTGATGACCGGAACCGCACCCTTACGGTTTTGTCGGGCCGCTCGAAGAAGCGGCTCAATAGGGCTGCTTCTTCGAGCGAAGCGGCCCGGGATCAGTAGGGACGTTGGAGGAAGCGGCCCAGGCGCGGGTCGTAGAGGCGCCCGCCGATCAGGACCGTCCCGTCCGGCGTGGTCGAGTGGAGCTTCCCGCCGAGCCAGCCGTACCTGCGCTGCTGCGACGCCACTCCATACTCGTCGTAGCCGAGCACGGTGGCCTCGCCGGTGCCGAGGTCGAGCTCGGTCCCGACGCTCCCCCCGACGGTGAGCAGCTGGAGCCGCACCGAGCCCCCGGCGCCCGTGAGCGCGCCCAGCTCGCCTCCGGCCCCGATGACGTTCCTGACGACTTCCCCCTTCTCAACAAGCCACGCGGGCTGATCGCCGGCCGAGCCGTAGTGATGGACCGTGACCGCGCCCCCCGAGGTGGTCTCCGACCTGACGCGGCCCGCCGGGTCGCGGGTCCAGGTGAGGCTGGTGCCGCCGACTGTCTGCTTGACCGGTACGCCGTCGGCGAAGTAGTCGATCCCCCGGCCACCGGGCAGCGAGGTGGTGCGGCCGGCCGGGTCGTAGGCGTAACCGTCACCCACCAGCCTGCCGTCCGCGTACGCGTAGGTCGTGATCTTCGAAGCCGCGTCGTTGGCCTCCGGACACTCCTCGTCGGACTCCTGTACGGCCAGCCGGACCCGGTTGCCCGCGCCGTCGTAGCCGTAGCGGCGCAGCGTGCACAGCGGGAACGCCATGTCCAGCACCGAGGCGAGCTGCCCCGCCTTGTCGTAGCCCAGCTGCCGCTCGCTCATGGTGTCGCTGCGCATGTTCAGCAGTTCCTGACCGTGGATGTTCCGGCCGGTCGTAGGCCGTCACGATCTTCTCCGTGCCGCGCCACCGCTCGGTGGGCCGGCCGCTGGCCGGGCTGTAGCCGATGCCGATCTCGCTCTCCCCGCCGGCTTTGGTCGTGATGGGCCGACCGGCCGCGTCGCGCTTGACCGTGGTGGCGACGCCGCCCTCGATGACCGTGTCCAGCAGGCCGGTGGCGGTGTAGGCGGAGGTCCGTCCGCCCTCCTGGCACACCAGGCCCGCCCATTCCGGCCGCCCGCCGCAAGGGGCGCCGCCGGTCGCCGTGTAGAGGACGGGCGGGGCGGTGTCGGCGGTGACCGCCCGGCCGCCGGGGTCGCGGACCGTCCTGGTCTGCCGGCCGGTGGCCCAGTCGTAGGCGATGGCGGTGGCCTTGACGTCCACGTCCGGCTTGGACTCGCGCCCGACTATGACGGCGCCGGTCTTGACGGGGGTCGGCAGGTCACGGGCCGCCGCGCCGGTCGGGCGGCCCTCGTCGTACGTGCTGACGGTCCGGCTCCTGGCGCCGATGCCGTATCCGGCCGGCAGGTCGTCCACGTCGGACTCCAGGTTGATGATGTGGACCGGGCTCAGCTCCTCGATCTTGCGACGGCCGGAGTCGTCGTAGACCGAGCGGGTGGACAGCAGGTCCGCCCGCTCCTCGGAGCTGTAGGCGGTGATGGCCAGCTCGGCGAGCCGGTTGTCGGTGGTCGGCCGCTGTGACAGCTCCCTGTTCGCCGCGGTGAGCACGCGCGTCGCGTGGCCGAACCGGTCATAGTCGGTGGCGGACAGGTGTCCGCCGGGGGTGAGCACGTTGACCGCCCTGCCCGACTCGTCCAGGTACGTCACGGTGGGGCGGGTGGTGGAGTTCGGGGGGTGGACCGCCGTGGCCGTCACGGGTGCCACCGCCTGCCCCCAGGCCGCGATGGTCGTGGCCGTCAGGTCGGCCGGGCCGCCGGCCGCCTTGCTGAGCGGCACCCCGTACACGATGGTGGTCTTGGCCTCGCCTGCGATCTGGTCGGCGGTGCCGGGCTTGAGCGTGGGGCGGGCGACGCTCTTCAAGCGGCCGTCGGCGTCGTAGCCGAAGGTCCACGGCAGCTCTCCCGGCGGGGTGAGCGTCGTGACGCGGCCCGCGCTGTCATAGCCGTAGGTGGTCTTCAGCGCCGGGGTGATTCTCGGGTCCCAGGTCTCGGACAGGCGTCCGGCGGCGTCGTAGGAGTACTGGGTGACCACGGCTCCCTGGAAGGACACGGTGCTGAGGCGGCCGTCCGTGCCGTAGCCGAAGTCGATCGTGTGGCCGGATCGGGTGAGCGACTTCGGCCGGTCCTGGTCGTAGGTGTACTCGGTGGGCAGGTACCGGTCGCCCTGCTTGGCGAACGTGGTCGTCTGCCCTCGGGAGTCGCTCAGCGTGTACGTGCCGGTGAGCGTCAGGTCCTCGGCGCCCCGCTCGGGCCGCCATCCGTCCTTGGTCCTGGTGAACTGGATTGGCGTGCCGTCGGCCCTGGTCACCTGGACCGAGTTCGGCGAGGTCTCCACGAGTGAGGCGAGGCCCTGGGACCACCCGGGGTTCCGGGACGTGGCCGTCCGGGTCAGAGTCAGGCCGAACGGGCCGCCCCCGGTCGTCTGGAGGCGGTAGTCGCCGGTCAGCAGGTTCACCGTGCCCGGCCCGACCTCGCTGGTCGCCGCCTCGGTGGCGCGGCGGTCGACGACGATCTCGGCGGACGTCGACGCCACCGGGCCCGACGTGCTGCCGACGAGCGCGCGCACCTGCGCCGCCGCGTCGCCGAGCTGGGTTCCGGCGTCCCAGACCAGGCCGGACACCCCGTTGGGCGCGGCCACGGGCCAGGCGGTCAGGGGCCTGCCGTCGGCGGTGAGCACGTTCGCCACGGGGAGGTCGGCCCACTCGTCGGTGTCGGCCCGCCGGTACTGGAACGTCGCCTGGGTGAAGCCGAAGCCGGTCACTGCGAGCGGGACCTTGCCGGTGCTCCGCAGGCCGTCCTTCGGCGCGGCGAGCGTGGCCACGGCCGCGCCCGAGCCCACGTTGAAGGCGTACGCGGTGGCCGGCGAGGCGTTCCCGGCCTTGTCCAGGGTGTACACGGTGAGCGTGTGGGGACCGACGGCGGCCGGGGTCAGCTTGACCGAGACGGCCGCGCCGGTGGTGAGCACCTTCGTGACCGCCGCACCGTCCAGCCGGTAGGCGAGCCAGCCGGAGTCGGTGTTCGCGGGCTTGAGCGTGAACGTGCCCGCTTTGCCGGCGTCGCCGTGCCAGCCTCCGTCGGCCGGGTAGTCGGCCGAGGCCACCGAGGGGGCGGGCGGCGCGACGGTGTCCACGGCGAACGTGGCCGTCTGGTACGCCTTCGACGTGAGCGAGCCGTCGTTGGCCCACGACCGGATCGTGTAGGTCTTGCCGTTGGCCAGCTTGCCGGCCGGCACGTTCGCGCCGGAGAAGCCGTTGCTGGCCACGTACGCGCCGTAGAGGTTGTCGATGACCAGCGTCGAGCCCGCGTACACGTCGAACAGGCCGCGCACGTTGCCGCCGTCAGGGTCGCGCACGTGGTTGCGCAGCTGCGGCGTGAGCGTGTTGGTCCAGATCGTGCCGTCGTAGTCGGTGTACGGGGACAGCCAGGTGGAGACCGGGGTGCTCGGGTAGGAGTTGTACGTCACCGAGATGTACGGCACGTGGGCCGAGGCGTTGCCCGAGTTGAACCGCTTCCAGGCGTACTCGTCGGTCTCACTCGCGGCCCGCAGGCCCATGCCGGAGTCCTTCCACCCCTCGTTGGCCCAGTACTGGACCAGCGAGGTGACGTTGGCGCTCACCCAGCCGTCCGCGCAGCCGCTCCCCCAGCCCTTGGTCTCGCTGGAGGCGGCATAGCGATCGGCCAGTGCCGGGCCCGGCCAGCGCGAGGACGTCGAGGCCCGGTTGGCCGACCACACCTCCCACGACCTCGTGTTGCACGACCAGGAGTGGAAGTTCCACAGCTTCAGCGACGCCGAGACGATCTTCTTGCCCGCGATGCCGGGGGTCTTCCACGTGATGAACGACCTGGCGACCTGGCCGCTGCCGTTGTTGCCGATCTTGAGCTCGGTCGAGCCGGACTGGTCGGTGCCGTGGCCCTCCTGCACGAAGGTGTCGAAGACCTGGCCGAGGTTGAGCGAGGGGTCGACCGTGACGGGGTACTTGGTGGCCGGGTCGCCGAGGAAGGCGGGGTCGGGGGTGAGGAGGAGGTCCTGGCCGGACACCTTCATGGCGACGGGCGCGCGGTGCGGGTGGTCACCGGACCCCGGGTTCACCGTGGCATCCCACATGACGGGCGCCGGGATGGCGGCGGTCGTCCGGCCCTTGCCGTCCACCAGCTCGACGCCGCCGTCCGGAGCCTGGCGGGGCCGCACGCCGGGCGCGCTGAGCCTCAGGGTGTACGAGAGCGGGACGGCCGGACGGGACCTCGGGGACGACCTGGGTGAGTGCCGCCAGGGCGGGGTCGGTGTCCGCGAAGGCCGGGGTGCCGGCGGAGTTCACGGAGCTCAGGGCAAGAATCGCCGACATGACGGCGACGACGACCCGGGTGGGAATGCGCACGAATGTCCTTCCACTATCGGTGGGGGCAACGCACAAACGCCGCAAACGTAAAGATCATTATTGGCCGGTTAGGTGATCTTGGATGGCCGGACGGTAAACGTTTGCTGTCGTCAGCTGTCCCATCACGGAACGCGATGGAACGCCTTCCTTTTGGAGAACTCATAGGAAGGGACGTCTCTATGATCAGATCCAGCCGCCCGCGCGGCGTCGGCTTCGTCCTGGCCTGGATGCTGGCCGTCCTCGTGGCGGCGGCCGTCGCCGCCGCGCTCACGCTGCTACCGGCGAGCACCGCGTCGGCCTCGGCCCCCGTGCCCGAGCCGTCGACCTTCATCTCGACTCCCCCGGGCGGAGGCGACGTCCTGCTTGTCATGGACTACTTCGACGGGAACGACAAGCTCGTCGGCCAGTTCTGGAGGGGCTGTGGCCAGCCTTCCGGAGGCTGGGGCGTACGGCAGGGGATCCTGCGCATCTTCACTCCGCCCTGCGGACCGTAATCACGACGGGCCGTAATCACGACGGGCCGTAATCACGACGGGCCGGGCACCGAAGACGGTGCCCGGCCCTGGTCGTGCCTGCCTTAGCGCTATACGGTGAACCGCGCTCAGCCCATGGCGGCCAGGCCGTGCACCACGGTGCTGGTCAGCGTGCCGATCTCGGCGATGCCGATGGTCACCGTGTCACCGTCGCGCAGCGTGAACGGCAGGTCGGGCACCAGGCTGGTGCCAGTGGAGAGCACGGCCCCGTCGGGGAAGGCGTCGGCGCGGAACAGGTAGCCTGCCAGGTCGTCCAGGCGCCGGTGCAGCTCCGAGGTGGACGCCTTGCCGTCCCACACCGTCTCCCCCACCCTGGCGATGGTCAGCGTGATGTCCAGCGCGTACGGGTCGGCCACCTCCCAGACGGGCCGGATCGCCGGGCCGACCGCGCACGCGCCCAGGTAGATCTTGGCCTGCGGCAGGTACAGCGGGTTGACCCCCTCGATCGTGCGCGAGCTCACGTCGTCGACCACCGTGTAGCCCGCGATCTCGCCCGCGGAGTTCAGCACCAGGCCCAGCTCCGGCTCCGGCACGTCGATCTCGGAGTCGGCGCGCACGGCGATCCGGCCGCCGTCCCCCGACACCTTCCAGGCCACCGACTTGAAGAACAGCTCCGGCCGTTCGGCGTCGTAGACGAGCTCGTACACGTCGGCCGCCCGCTCGCTCTCGGTCACCCGCGCCTCGCGCGAGCGCCGGTAGGTGACGCCCGCGGCCCACACCTCCATCAGCCCGTCCACGGGCGCGAGCCTGCGCACGGACGCGGACGGGTGCTGCGGGCCGGCCGCGGCGACGCACCGCTCGCGTAGCTCCGCGACGGGCAGGCGGAGCAGCTCTCCGACGGTGGTGACCCCCTCCAGCTGCGTCACCTGGTCGCCGTCGTCGACGCCGACCGCGTCCGCGCTGGTCAGCGGGCTGACAAACCGTACGATGTGCATGACACTCCCAGCTTCATCTGATGAAGTCCGAACTTCATCAGATGAAAGTCTATGAAAAAACCGACCGTCCCGATACTGTGCCAAACATCCGAATACGGAGGAAACCGTGGCAACTGATCCTTACCCGGACACGGCTCGGCATGCTCACGTCGTGCACGCCCTGGGTGCCCGGATCGTCGACGGTTCGCTGGTGCCCGGCACGCCCATCCCGATCGAGGAGCAACTGGTCAACGAGCTCGGCGTGGGCCGCTCGGCCGTACGGGAAGGCGTGAAGGTGCTGGCCGGCAAGGGCCTGCTGGAGACCAGGAGGAGCGCCGGGACCCGCGTCCGGCCGCGCGAGTCCTGGAGCCTGCTCGACGCCGACGTGCTGAGCTGGCGGTTCGGCGCCGACGCCCAGGCCGGGGACATCCGGGTGCTTGCCGACCTGCGCGTCGCGCTGGAGCCCGGGGCGGCCCGCGTGGCGGCCGAGCGGGCCGACGCGGCGGCCATCCAGCGCATCGACGAGGCCCTGGCCGCGCTGCACGCCACGGCCGACGACCCCGACCCCTTCATCGACGCCGACCTGGCCTTCCACCGGGCCGTGTTCGGCGCCGCCGACAACGACCTGCTGCTCTACATCTACGACATGATCAGCATCGCCCTGCGCTCGGTACGGCAGGTGCACACCCGATCGGTCGCGCACAACAAGGAAACGCTGCCCAACCACGAGCGCGTAGCCGTGGCGATCCGGCGCCGCCATCACCGCAAGGCCGAGGAGGCCATGCGCGAGGTGGTCGAGGTCGCCCGCGCCGACGCGCTCCACTGCTGAGGGAATCCATGGACGTCCTGCTCGACGTGGCCGGCCCGGTGGCCGTCATCACCCTGAACAGACCCGCCAAACTCAACGCCATCACCCCCGAGATGGCCGGCGCGCTGCGCGCCTGCCTCGACCGCGTGGACGCCGACCCCGCCATCCGGGTGGCCGTGCTCACCGGCGCGGGGGAGCGCTCCTTCTGCGTGGGCAGCGACATCCGCGAGCTCGACGCGTACGCCACGCCGTGGGAGTTCCGCAACCGTGGCGACTACGGCGACGCGGTCCGCGCCCTGCGCAAGCCGATCGTCGCCGCCGTCAACGGCTACGCCTACGGCGGCGGCCTGGAGCTGGCCATGGCCTGCGACATCCGGCTGGCCGCCACCACCGCCACCTTCGCCGCGCCCGAGATCAAGCTCGGCTGGATCGGCGGCAGCGGCCAGTCCGCCCTGCTCGCCCACTCCGTCGGCCCCGGCAACGCGGCCACCATGCTGCTCACCGGCGACCCGATCGACGCCGCACGGGCCAAGGACTGGGGGCTGGTCACCGAGGTGCTGCCTCCTGACGAGCTGCTGCCGGCCGTACGAGAGCTGGCCGGGAAGATCGCCGCCCGGCCGCCGATCGCCGCACAGACGGCCAAGGCCAACCTCAAGGCGGCCTACACCATGCCGCTCGACCAGGCCATCCAGTACGAGCGCGACCTGCAGACCGTCTGCATGGCCACCGCCGACGCGGCCGAGGGCCGGGCCGCGTTCGCCGCCCGCCGCGAGCCGGTCTTCGAGGGGCGCTGATGGGCGTCCTCGACGGTTACCGCGTGGTCGACCTGTCCATCGCCATGGCCGGCCCGCTGGCCGCCATGCGCCTGGGCGACCTGGGCGCGGACGTGATCAAAGTGGAGCCGGTAACCGGCGAGTGGCAGCGCCACGCCCCCGCGGGAGGCGCCACGGGCAACCAGGTCAACGCCTCGTTCCTGTCCCTCAACCGCAACAAGCGCAGCCTGGCCGTGAACCTCAAGTCGGACGAGGGCCGCGACATCGTCCACCGCCTCGCCGCGACGGCGGACGTGTTCCTGCAGAACTACCGGCCCGGCGTCGCCGAGCGCCTCGGCATGGATTACGACACCATCAGCGGGCTCAATCCGCGCGTCGTCTACGTCTCCATGTCCGGGTACGGCGAGAGCGGCCCGTACGTGACGCGGCCGGGACAGGACCTGCTGCTCCAGGCCATGAGCGGCGCCATGCTCAGCACCGGCCGCGACGGCGACCCCCCGGCGCCCGCGGGCACGTACGCGATCGACGCGATCACCGCCTACAGCGCCTTCGAGGGCGCCCTGGCCGCGCTGCTGCACCGCGAGCGCACCGGCGAGGGCCAGCGGGTGAGCGTCAACATGCTCGACGCGGCCATCGCCGTACAGATGCAGGAGCTGTCGGTCTTCACCGTCGGCGGGGTCCCGCAGCGGCGCGGGCGCGAGCCGCACGGCCACACCTACATCCGCGCGCCGTACGGGGTGTTCGCCACCAAGGACGGCTACCTCGCGCTCGGCATGCCCAGGCTCGACGGGCTGGCCGTCGCGCTCGACCTGCCCGAGCTGGCCGGCATGGACGGACACACCCAGCGCGACGAGATCACCTCGACCGTCGCCCGGCGGCTGCCCGAGCGCACGACCACCGAGTGGCTGGACATCTGCGCCCGCCACGACCTGTGGGCGGGCCCGGTGTACGGCTACGCGGAGCTGGTGGCCGACCCGCAGGTCCGGCACAACGGCTCGTTCGTCACCTACGACCACCGCACCGAGGGCACGGTCACCACGCCCGGCTTCCCGTACGGCCTCAGCGCCGCCCCGCCCCAGGTACGCAGGGGCGCGCCGCTGGTGGGCGAGCACACCGCGGAGATTCTCGGCGAGCTGGGCTACCCGGCGGAGCGCGCCGCCGAGCTGGTGGAGAAGGGCGTGCTGGCGTGCGCGGACTGACCTGGGACCACCCCCGCGGCCACGCCCCGCTCGACGAGCTCACCCGTCTCGACCTGGCCGGGCCGAACCCGTACGGCGACGTGCCCGAGCCGATCGAGTGGGACCGGCAGCCGCTCGAAGGCTTCGAGTCCGAGCCGATCGCCACGCTCAGCGCGTCATACGACGTGCTGGTGATCGACCACCCCGGACTGGGCGCGGCGCTGGACTCGCTGGTGCCGATGGACGAGTTGTTCGCGCCGTCCGAGCTGGCCGATTTCCGCGCCCGCACCGTCGGCCGCTCCTATGAGAGCTACCACCTGGACGGGCGCCAGTGGGCGCTGCCGCTCGACGCGGCCGCCCAGGTGGCCGCCGCCTGGCCGGGCACGCACATTCCGGAGACCTGGCCAGAGACGGTGGAGTTCGCGCGGAAGGGCGGGCGGCTGACGCTGTGCCTGGGCGGGCCGCACGCCTTCCTCATGTTCTGCGCGCTGTGCTCCGGCGACTTCCTCGACCGCGAGGCGGGACTGCGGGCGCTGGAGCTCATGGCCGAGCTGCTCGCGCTGGCCGACCCCGAGGTCTCCCTGCGCAACCCGATCGGCGTCCTCGACGCCATGGCGGCGGGCGGGCCCGACCTCTGCCCGCTGGTGTACGGGTACGCCACCTACCCGCTGGCCTTCGCCGACGCCCCCGCCTGGCCCGGCGAAGCGCCGGGGAGCGTGCTCGGCGGCACCGGGCTGGCGGTCTCCAAGAGCCGAGTGCGCGACAGCGGGACCAAGGACGCCGTACGAGCCCACCTGCGCCGGTTGCTCTCGGAGCCGGTGCAGACCGGGCTGTTCCCCGCCACCGGCGGCCAGCCCGCCGCCCGCTCCGCCTGGGACGCCTCGGGCTTCTACCGCGACACCCGCGACACCGTGGAGGCGGCCTGGATCCGGCCGCGCTTCCCCGGCTACATCGGCAAGCAGGAGCGGACCTCCGCCCTGCTCCGCGACGGGCTGACCGCCCGCAGACCGGTCAGAGACCTGCTCGACGACCTGCACAGGGAGTGGACATGACCACGGCGCTGGTAACCGGCGCGGCCGGCGCGCTCGGCCAGGCGATCGTGCGCCGCCTGACGGCCGACGGCCACCAGGTGGCGGCGCTCGACCTCGACGCCGGCTCGCTCGACGGCGCGCTCAACCTGGCGGCCGACCTGCGCGACCCGGCCGCCATCGAGGACGCCTTCACCCGTACGGCCGCCGCGCTCGGGCCGGTCGGCATCCTGGTCAACAACGCGGCCATCTATCCCAGCAGGCCCTTCCTGGAGGTGCCGCTGGCCGAGTACGACGACGTGCACGCGGTCAACCAGCGCGCCTACTGGCTGGCGGCCCAGCACGCGGCCAGGCAGATGACCGCGCTGGGCGCCGGCGCGATCATCAACATCGCGTCGATCACCATGCACGGCGGCTGGCCCGACCTGGCCGCCTACGTCGCCACCAAGGGCGCCGCCACCGCCCTGACCAGGGCCCTGGCCCGCGAGCTCGGGCCGCGCGAGATCCGCGTCAACTGCGTCTCGCCCGGCGCGTTCCCCACGGCCGCCGAGGAGATCCATTCGGATCCCGAGGCGTACAACCGGTTCGTCCTCGAACGGCAGGCGCTCCAGCGGCGCGGCCGCCCGGAGGAGCTGGCCGCCGTGGTGTCCTTCCTGGCCGGCCCCGACGCGTCCTTCGTCACCGGCCAGACCATCGAAGTCAACGGAGGGTGGGTGATGGCATGACGCCGACCCGCAGGCAACTGGCGGAGCTCACCGGCGACCCGGCCGCGATGGGCGGGGTGCGCCTGGTGACGCTCGGCGACGGCGCCGAACGCGGCATCCGGACGCTGGAGTTCCGCACCGGCTCGGGGCTGGCCTTCGACGTGCTGGTCGACCGGTGCATGGACATCGGCGCGGCCGAGCACGCCGGGCGGTCCTTCGGCTGGCGCTCCCCCACCGGCTTCCGCCATCCGGGGCTGCACGAGAACAACGACGAGGACGGCCTGTCCTGGCTGCGCTCGTTCTCCGGGCTCATGGTCACAGGCGGCCTCGACCACACGCTGTTCGGCGGCGAGGTCCCCGCCGACACCTACCGATATGCGCCCCGCCAGTCCGTACGGCATGGCCTGCACGGCCGCGCGGGCAACCTGCCCGCCCGGCTGACCGGCTACGGCGAGCGCTGGGACGGCGACCGCTGCGTCCTGTGGGCCGAGGGAGAGGTACGGCAGGCGGCGGTCTTCGGCGAGAACCTGACCCTGACCCGCCGCATCGAGGCCGACCTGGGCGGGGACGAGATCCGGCTGACCGACACCGTGACCAACGCCGGGTTCGAGCCGACGCCGCACATGTTCCTCTACCACATCAACCTCGGCTGGCCGCTGCTCGACGAGGGCGCCCGGTTCGAGGCGGACATCCGCGAGACCCTGTGGCAGAGCGACAGCGTCGCCGAGCAGGGGGCCGACCACCTGACGCTGCCGGGGCCGGTGCCGGGCTTCGTGGAGCAGGTGTACGAGCACGCGCTGAACCCCGGCGCCGAGGGCCTGCACCGGGTCGCGGTGGTCAACGACCGGCTGGGCCTGGCGGTCAGCGTGGAGTTCCGAGCGGCGCAGTTCCCGTGCTTCTTCGAGTGGCTGAACCTGCGCTCCGGCAACTACGCGATCGGCCTGGAGCCGTCCACCCACCACGTGGGCGGCGACACGGCGGCCCGCGAGGACGGCAGCATGATCTGGCTGGGGGCTCAGGAGTCGCGCACCTACCAGACCACGTTCAGGGTCGAAACGGCCTGAGTTCATGAGGAGGACCCGGTCCGCACCTGACTTTCGGTGCGGACCGGGTCCTCTGCTTTTTCCGCCGGTAATTCATGAATTATCGTCTAAATCAGACGTGCTTGAATGGTCGAATAGCCAGAGAGAGCCATTGATTGGCTGCGGAACGGCCTTTAGCATCGAAGACGCCTCGACCGGACCACCAGCGTGAAGGCGACCGAGAATTCGATGACAGAGCCGCTCACATTCCGCGCCACCACGACCGAGGAATTACCCTCATCGCTCTGATGCTCTCCGGAAGAGATTTCCCACCCGTACTCTCAAAGCCGCCGAAATCGGCCCGCTGAGCCGACGGGTTACATTCCACGATCAGAGAGTGCGAGGAAACATGCCCCCCGAGCAAGCGGAACACCGGCTGAGCCTGGACACCCGGGCCGCGCGCAACCTGGCCACCACCACCAAGACCCGTCCGCAGATGCAGGCCATCACCTCCCGCTGGCTGCTGCGCATGCTTCCGTGGGTGGACGTGGCCGGGGGCACCTATCGGGTCAACCGCCGCCTGACCCACGCGGTGGGACGCGGCCGGGTCAGCGTGGTGCAGAACGGCGCCGACGACGTGTGGATCATCTCGGAGACGCTCACGGAGCTGCCCGCCCTGCGCGGGTTCGGCGACCTCGACGTACTGAGCGCGCTCGCCTCGACGTTCACGGCTCGCCAGTTCCAGGCCGGGGAGGTCATCGTCGAGGCCGGGACGCCGGTCACCGAGACCTTCGTCATCGCCCACGGCCGGCTCAACCGGCTGTCCACCGGCCAGTACGGCGGCACGGTGGTGCTCGGGGTCATCGCGGACGGCGATCAGTTCGGCGACGAGGTCTTCGCCCAGGACGATGCCCGGTGGCCGTGCTCGATCCAGGCCACCACCGCCGGGACGGTCATGGTGTCGCCGCGGCGGGAGTTCCAGCGGCTGCTCGACCAGTCGCCCGCCCTGCGGGAGCACATCCAGCGTTACCTGGAGGGCACCCGCAAACCGGTCAACAAGCGCGGCGAGGCGGCGGTCCACGTGGCCGCCGGGCACGTCGGCGAGCCGGACATCGGCGGCACCTTCGTGGACTACGAGCTCCACCCTCGCGAATACCCCCTGAGCGTCTCGCAGACCGTCCTGCGGGTCCACACCCGCGTGGCCGACCTCTACAACGAGCCGATGAACCAGTTCGACGAGCAGCTCCGCCTGACGATCCACGAGATCCGCGAGCGCCAGGAATGGGAGCTGCTCAACAACCGCGAGTTCGGGCTGCTGCACAACGCCGACTACAGCCAGCGGATCAACACCTGGTCCGGTCCCCCGACCCCGGACGACCTGGACGACCTGATCAGCATGCGCCGCAAGACCCGCCTGCTGCTCGCGCATCCCAAGGCGATCGCGGCCTTCTTCCGCGAATGCAACAAGCGCGGCCTGACCGTGGGCAGCGCCAACGTCAACGGGCACGAGATCCCGGCCTGGCGCGGAATCCCGATCTTCCCCTGCGGCAAGATTCCGATCACCGACGGGCACACCAGCTCGATCGTGGCCATGCGCACGGGCGAGGAGGACCAGGGAGTGGTCGGCCTGCACCAGGTCGGCATCCCCGAGGAGTACGAGCCCGGCCTGAACGTCCGCTTCATGGGGATCAACAGCCAGGCGGTGATGTCCTACCTGGTCAGCGCCTATTACTCGACGGCGATCCTGGTGCCCGACGCGATCGGGATCCTGGAGAACGCCAACATCGCCGCCCCCCGCTCCTGACAACTTTAGGAAGAGGGCCGCATGCCCGCAGACGACACCGCAGAACCTCCGGCCGCCATCACACTGCCGACCGGGCCCTCCGTCCACCGAGCCGCCGAAGCGCGGGTCCAGGCCATACCTGAGAAGCCCGCCGGAGCGGACGCGCTGGCCCGGATGGTGGCGGGCCCCACCGGTCTGGGCACCTCTGCGCTGCGCGTCCCGTCCCCGGACCAGTGGCCCCCGCCCAGGGTCTGCGAGCACGACGGGCACGAATCCCCGCAGCCGCGGCTGACCCTGTCGAGCGCCATGCTCACGTACGACCTCGAGCCGCTCGCCTACCAGGAGCGGGAGTGGGGCGACGGGTCGTACCCCCCGCTGTACTGCCCCGAGACCGTACGCGTCGACGAGGACCTGGGCGACGAGGTCAACCGGCGCCTGGTGGCGTGGGCGGAGCGGGTCAGGCTCCACGAGGGCCGGATGACGGAGTTCAGCGACACGGGCTACGGCCGGCTGGCCATGCTCACGCACCCCGACGCCGACGACCCCGACATGCTGCTGATCGCGGCGCAGACGAACGCCGCCTGGTGGGCGGCCGACGACTACTACGCCGACGAGACCGACCTGGGCGCGACGCCGACCGAGCTGCCACCGCGGCTGGCCCTGGTGACCTCCGCCATGGACCCGCCGCCGCCCGCGGGCGACTACACCCGCCGGCTCGAGGAGGCGATCCAGGCCGACCCCGTCCTGGTCTCACTGAGGTCGAGCATCAGCCACATCTCCCGCCACGCCAGCTCGGCACAGATCGGGCGCGTCTGCAACATCACTTCCCAGATGTACGTGAGCTGGGCCGCCTACGCGGCTTGGCGCTATCTGGAGACGCCGCCGCCGGTCTGGCGCTACCTCGCGGCACGTCAGCACGACAGCTTCTACACCTCTATGACGCTGATCGACATCGTGGGCGGCTACAACCTGGCCGCCGACCTGTTCTTCATGCGGCGCTTCCACACCGCGCTCATGCAGGCGGGCACCGCCAGCGTCCTGGTCAACGACCTGTATTCCGTCGAGAAGGAGGCCGCGGACGAACTCCCCGACTCCAACGTGATCCTGCTCATCGCGGCCGAGGAGAAGTGTTCCATCCGCGAGGCGACCGAACGCGCGGTCGCCCTCCACAACGATCTCGTCAAGGGCTTCGAATCCAGCCATCGCGCGCTCATTTCCCTCCGGTGTCCCGAGCTCCACCGGTTCCTGCGCGGCGCGCAGGCGTGGATGGCCGGATGCCTCGAATGGCACGGCTCCACCAGCCGCTATCAGTCTTGACCGCACCCCCCGAAGTTCATTGAAGAGCAGTTCATTGAAGAAGGGAATCCCTCAGGTGACCGCTACGCAGGACTCCTCCGTTCTCAGCAGCCTCTACCAGCGATCCGTCGCCGACTACTGGAACACCGAGCAGAACCCGGTCAACCTCCGGCTGGGCGAAGTGGACGGCATCTACCACCATCACTACGGCATCGGCGAGGTCGACTGGACGGTCCTGGACGGCCCTGCGGAGACCCGGGACGAACGCGTGATCAAGGAGCTCCACCGGCTCGAATCCGCGCAGGCCGACTTCCTCATGAGCCGGCTCGGCCCGCTCGAACCCCACCACCGGGCCATGGACGCGGGCTCGGGCCGAGGCGGCTCCAGCATCGTCGCCAACCTGCGGTTCGGCTGCCACGTGGACGGCGTCTCCATTTCCGAGTCGCAGGTCGCCTTCGCCAACGAGCAGGCCAGGAAGCGCGGCGTGGCCGACAAGGTGCGCTTCCACTTCCGCAACATGCTCGACACCGGGTTCGAGTCTGGAACGTTCCAGGCGATCTGGAACAACGAGAGCACCATGTACGTCGAGCTCTCGCTGCTGTTCGCCGAACACGCCCGGCTGCTGCGCCGCGGTGGCCGATACGTGTGCATCACCGGCTGTTACAACGACGCCTACGGCCTGCCGTCCCGGGCCATCAGCCAGATCAACGCGCACTACATCTGCGACATCCATCCGCGCAGCACGTACTTCAAGGAAATGGCGGCCAACCGCCTCGTCCCCATCAGCGTCGTGGACCTCACGCCCGCGACGATCCCCTACTGGGAGCTCCGCGCCCAGACCGCCCTGGCCACCGGCATCGAACAGCCCTTCCTCGACGCCTACAAGAACGGCAGCTTCCAGTACCTGCTCATCGCGGCCGATCGCGCCTGACAGACCTGCCGTCCCGGCCGCCGGCGACGCGCGCGGCGCCCGGGGGACCCCACCCCGGGCGGCGCGAAAAGGGGGGTTACCGGGCGGTAAAGTGGTGTGATCGTGGTAACCCGTAACGACGTGGCGCGCCTGGCCGGGACCTCGCCCGCCGTGGTCAGCTATGTGATGAACAACGGCCCCAAGCCGGTGTCCGCGGCGACCCGGAGCCGGGTGCTGGCGGCCGTCGAGGAGCTGGGCTACCGTCCCAACGCCGTGGCCAGGTCGCTGCGCGCGCGGCGGACCTGGACGATCGGCGTCATCGCCTCCGACAGCGCGGGCGGCAAGAGCCCGTTCTTCGGCGAGTTCACCAGATCGTGCGAGGACGTGGCCTGGGAGCGCGGCTACTCCGTCCTGCTCGGCAACTCGGCCGAGGATCCCGCACGCGCCGAGGGCTACGTGCGCTCGTTCATGGAGCGGCAGGTCGACGGCCTGGTGCTGATGCGGGTGCGCCCGTCGCCCCAACAGGTCAAGGAGATGGAGGGCGGCATCCCGGTCGTGACGATCGACCACGAGGCGCCCCCCTTCTTCTCCAGGCTGGCCGTGGACGATGAGGAGGGCGGCCGGCTGGCGGCCGCGCACCTGGCGGGGCACGGCCACACCCGGCTCGCGTTCATCGGAGGGCCGCTGGACATCACGGCCGTCGAGCTGCGGCTGGCAGGGTGGCGCAGGGGGCTGGCCGAGGCCGGGCTCGACAGCTCACTGGTCGCGCTGGGCCCGCTCAGCATGGAGGGCGGCTATTCGGCCGCCGTCGAGCTGCTGGCCCAGCGGCCGACCGCGGTGTTCGCCACCACTGACCATCAGGCGATCGGCGCCATGCGCGCCGCCGCCGACCTGGGCCTGCGGGTGCCCGGTGACCTGGCGATCGTCGGGTTCGACGGGGCACGCGAGTCGGCGTTCACCGTGCCGGGCCTGACGACGATCAGGCAGCCGATCGACGAGATGGCCCGCTTCGCCACGGAGACGCTGATCGCCGGGGTCGAGCAGGGCGCCCACCAGCCGGTGACGAAGATCTACCCCGCCGAGCTCGTGGTCCGCGGCTCGTGCGGCTGCCAGGACCGGCGGACGCCCTAGGTGGCGTGATCCGCCGCCACGGTCCTGGCGACGATCTGCGCGGCGACCTCGTCCGCGCGCGCCGCCACCGTGATCCTCGTGCGGCCCGCGCCTTCCGTGAACACGCTCCCCCCATCGGGACCGATCGCCACGTGGCCGTCCGGCGTGAAACCGAACAGATCGGGCGCCAGCAGGGTCAGCACCGTGATCGGGTCGTGCGGGCTGTTCCACTCCTCGTTCCAGAACCGCCACCACTGCTCGATCTCCGCCTTCAGCGCCTGCCCGAACTCGCCTGCCTCAGCGATCCTGGCCACGTCGCCGGCGTCCAGCCGCACGGTCGTGGTGATCTCCAGCCCGGTCACGGTGATCGGGGCGCCGGAGTCGAACACGATCTTCGCGGCCTCGGGGTCGCACTTGAAGTTGTGCTCCGGCTTCGCGGAGTCGAAGCGCCCGCCCATGATCCACAGGTGCCCGACGTTCGCCGCGAACTCCGGGTCGGCCTGGATGGCGTTCGCGATGTTGGTCAGCGGGCCGATCGCGACGACGTCGATCTGGCCCGGTGCCTGGCGTACCAGCTCGGTGAGGTAGGCGGTGGCGTCCGGCTCATGAGAGACCCGCTCGGTGTCGAGGTCGGGGAAGAGCTTGCCCTCGTGGCCCGCCCACCAGACCTCGCGGTCGGTGAGCGTCTTCTCCGCGCCGGGCACCACGGTGAGGGTACGGCCGGCCAGCCGTACCAGCCGCTGGGCCAGGCGCGCCCGCAGCGCCGTGTCACCGTAGACGGTGACGCAGCCGAGCAGGTCCACCTCCGGCGACCCGAGCAGGACGGCCAGCGCGAGCGCGTCGTCCACGTCGGAGCCGAGGTCGGTGTCGAGAACGATCTGACGGTCAGCCATGATGGCCTTTCTCTATTTGAGCCCGGTCGTCGCGATGGACTGGGTGAACTGGCGCTGGAAGCGCAGGATGATGACCAGCGGGATCACGGTCAGCACGACCGAGCCGGCGAACAGCTGCCCGTAGTCGATGGTGAACTGCCCGCGCATGTTGGCCAGCGCGATCGGCCCCAGCTGGTGCTCGGCGTCGGTGCCGATGAGCAGCGGCCAGACGTACGCCTGCCACTGGAAGATGAACAACGTCAGACCCGCACTGACCAGGGCGGGACGCGACAACGGCAGATACAGCCGGGCGAACACCCCGAACCACCCCAGCCCGTCGATCCGCGCCGCCTCCACCAGTTCGGCCGGGACGGCCAGGAAGAACTGACGCAGCAGGAAGATCGCCAGGCCGTGACCGAGTCCGGGCAGGATGAGGCCCGCGTAGGTGTTCTGCAGGTTCCAGTCGCGAAACAGCGTGGCCAGCGGGATCGCGATCGCGTCGAACGGGATGAGGAAGCTCAGCACGACGAGGCCGAAGAGCACGCCCTGGCCCCGGAACCTGATGGCCGACAGGCCGAACGCCGCCGCCGCGGAGATGGCCAGGCCGATCAGGACTGTGGCCAGCGCGACGAGCAGCGAGTTGGCGATGGCCCGGCCGAAGCCGCCCGTCAGCAGCGCCAGATAGTTGGCGAGCGTCGGGTCGGCGGGGATCAGCGAGTTGCCGAGGTTGCCCGTGCCGCGCAGCGAACTGCTGAGCGCCCACAGCAGGGGCAGCGCGAAGGCGAGGCCGACGACGCCGGCGAGTGTCTTTCTGAGCATGCTCAGTCCTTGGCGCGCAGCAGGCGGAACTGGACGATGACGACCGCGAGCACGACCAGCACCAGCAGCATGACCTCGGCCTGGGCCAGATTGAGGTCGCCGACGCTGTAGGCGCGGGTGAAGATGTCGAACATGGTGACGTTCGTGGAGCCCTGCGGGCCGCCGTTGGTCAGCATCTGGACCGGGGCGAAGACCAGGAAGTTGGAGACCGTGTCGGCCACCAGGACGAACGCCAGCGGCCTGCGCAGCAGCGGCAGCGTCACGTGCCAGAATCTGGCCCAGGACGAGGCGCCGTCGATGGCCGCCGCCTCGTAGAGCGCGCGCGGGATGTCCTGCATGCCGGCGATGAGGAACATCATCCAGTAGCCGACCCCGATCCACGACAGCAGCACGATCAGGCACCACAGCGCCTGCTGCGGCGAGGTCAGGAACGGCTGCTGCGGGATGCCCAGCACGTGCAGCACGGCGTTGAGCATCCCGTCGGGCCGGTAGGCCACGCTCCAGATGGCCGCCGACACCGCCGGCGGCACCGCGATCGGCAGGATCACCAGGGAGCGCAGGAAGCGCACCCCGGCGAACTTCTGCGTGTAGAGGACCGCCAGCGCGAGGGCGACCGCGATCTGCAGCGGGTTCACGATCAGGCTGAACACCAGCGTGACCTTGACGCTCTGTAGGAACGTCGGGTCGTCGAACAGCGTCGCGTAGTTGCCGAGGCCGACGAACGACGTCTCACCGGTGACCAGGCTGGTGTGCCGCAGGCTGCTGCCGATGGCGATGCCCGCGGGGATCAGCCGGAGCGCCAGCAGAGCCACCAGCGCGGGCGCCAGAAAGGCCAGCGCGACCTTCATCGAAGCTGCTTCCAGGCGGTGGTGATCTCCTGGGTCGCCTGGTCGAGCCGGGCCTTGGGGTCGGCGCCGTTACGAATGTCGGCGAACGCCTTGGTCATGATGTCCTCGAACTGGATGTAGCCGACCGACGCGGGCCGCGCCACCGCCGTGTTCTGGGCGTCGTACTTCATGATCTCGCCGACGCCCTTCGCCTTGGCGTCGAGCAGGGGTACGTACTTGCCGAACGCCGCCTTGTTCGACGGGATGATCGTGGTGTTCTGCGTGGTCTGGAGGTTGCCTTCGGGGTCGAGCGCGGCGTACTCGATGAACTTCTTCGCCGCCGCCTGCCTCTTGGAGGCCGGGTTGACGCCCCACGACCACGAGCCGGTCGGGGTCACCGGCTTGCCGCCCTGGAAGTAGGGGTACGGTGCCACGCCCCACTTCAGCCCCTTGGCCGCGGCGAACGTGCCCACGTCCCAGGGGCCGCCGGCGAAGAAGGCCACCTTGCCCTCGCTGAACAGCGGCGAGGTCTGGAAGGAGCCGACGCCGCGCGGGGCCAGCTTGTTCGCGAACAGGCCGTGGTACCAGGTCATCGCCTTGAGCCAGCCGTCGGTCGTGATGGCGGGCTTCAGCATCTCGGGGCCGGTGATCCCGGATCCGCCGCCGAGCGACTCGGCGAGGCTCTGCAGCTGGTAGAACTGCTCGATCTGCTCAGGGATGACCGCCCACTGGGCGCCGGCCTTCTCCTGCGCCTTCTTGCCGGCCTCGACCGTCTGCTCCCACGTCCACCGCTTGGCCGGGTCGCTCGGCGGTGGCTGGACGCCCGCCTTCTCCAGCAACTCGGTGTTGTAGAAGAGGAACTGGTCGGAGGTCCAGATGGGCAGCGCCCACAGCTTGTCTCTGAAGACGTTGACCTCGTACTGCCCGGGGAGCGCGGCGCTCTTGACCTTGTCCGTCAGGTCGCTCAGGTCGGTGAGGAAGCCGCGGGTGGCGAGCGCGGCGACGCGCGGCTGGTCGACCGTGTAGACGTCGATCGAGTCGTCCTTGGCCGCGAGGCGCTGCTGGAGCACGCTGTTGAGCTGGTCGAAGGGGACCTGGGTGTAGTTGACCTTGGTCCCCGGGTTCTTGGCCTCGAACCCGGCGATGACTGGGGCGAAGGTCTTGGGGTCCTCGGGGCCGACGAACTGGATCGGGCCCGAGGCGTCGGCGGCCTGGCTCGCACCGCCCGACCCGCCCGACCCACCTGAGCCGCAGGCGGCCAGGGCGCCGGCCAGGGCTGTCGTGGCGATAACCACCCTGAAGAACTTCATCCCCTAGCTCCTTCTGGACCGAGGTCTACACGTGTCACCTTCAGGCGGCCAGGATGCCACCAAGCGCGCAGAAGGACAAGGGCCAGGTCAGGCGGCTCGTACGCCGCCCGACTGGACATTTGGGACGCACCACCTAAAGACGTTGACATACCCGCAAACCGGGCCATAGATTTTTTGCGAAACGTTTTCACCAACTCGTCTCGGCCCACTGCTGCGCCGAGCCGCCCAGGCCGGAGTGGAATGACTTCGTTAGGCTCGGGCCCGGCGCGACGGAGCAGGCATTCGATGGCCTCGCCGCGACTGGGCACGCACACCCTCACCGAAGAGCGCGGGCTGCTCTTCGGCGGCGACTACAACCCCGAGCAGTGGCCAGAAGAGGTCTGGACCGAGGACGTCGAACTGATGAGGGCGGCCGGGGTCAACCTGGTCACCGTCGGCGTGTTCAGCTGGGCGCGGATCGAGCCGAGGCCGGGCGCGCGCGACTTCGGCTGGCTGGACCGGGTGCTCGACCTGCTCGGCTCGGCCGGGATCGCGGTCGACCTGGCCACCCCGACCGCCTCGCCGCCGCCGTGGCTGGGCCACCGCTGGCCGCGGACCCTGCCCGTGGACGAGTCGGGACACCGGCTCTGGTACGGCTCGCGCAACCAGTTCTGCCCATCGTCCCCGGCCTACCGGGAGAAGGCACTGGCCATCGTCACCGACCTCGCCGACCGCTACGCCGACCACCCGGCGCTGGCGCTGTGGCACGTGGGCAACGAGTACGGCCAGGTCTGCCACTGCGGTGACACGGCGGCGGCGTTCCGTACCTGGCTGCGGGAGCGCTACGGCGACCTGGACGCCCTGAACGAGGCGTGGGGCACCAGCTTCTGGAGCCAGCATTATGGCGAGTGGGCCGAGATCATCACCCCGCGCCGCGCCCCGTACATGATCAACCCCACACAGCAGCTCGACTTCTGGCGGTTCTGCTCGGACGCGCTGCTCGCGCACTACCGCGCCGAACGCGACATCCTGCGCGAACGAACACCGGACGTGCCCATCACCACGAACTTCATGGGTCTGTTCAAGCCCGTCGACTACTGGGCGTGGGCGCCAGAAGAGGACATTGTCTCAAACGACTGGTACCCCGACCCCGCCGACCCGCTCTCCCCCGCCCGCTCGGCGCTCACCCACGACCTGACCCGCTCACTCGGCGGCGGACGGCCGTGGCTACTGATGGAGCAGGCCACGAACGGGGTGAACTGGCGCCCGCACAACCTCCCCAAACAGGCAGGACAGCTGCGGCTGGAGTCGCTGCAGGCACTCGCCCGCGGCGCCGACGGGCTGTGCTACTTCCAGTGGCGGGCCTCCCGGTTCGGGGCCGAGCGCTTCCACGCCGCGATGGTGCCGCACGCGGGGCCGGAGACGCGGCTGCACGCCGAGGTCCGCGCCCACGGCAACGAGCTGCGCGGGCTGGCCTCGGTGGCGGGCACGCCGGTGCCCGCCAAGGTGGCGATGGTGCACGACTGGGCCAGCTGGTGGGCACTGGAGGAGCGCGGCCGGCCCAGTGACCGGCTCACCCTGCCCGACCAGCTCCTGCGCTTCTACCGGCCGCTGTGGGAGCGCGGCGTGACCGTGGACCTGGTGCCGCCGTCCGCGGACCTCAGTGGGTACGCGCTGACCGTGGTGCCGAACCTCTACCTGATCAGTGACGGGGACGCCGCGTCCCTGACCGAGTACGTGCACCGCGGCGGTGTGTTGCTGGTCGGCCCCTTCTCCGGGGTGGCGGACCCGCGGGCGCACGTCCGTACCGGCCGCTTTCCCGCGCCGCTGCGCGAGGTGCTGGGCGCGTCCGGCGAGGAGTGGCTGCCCGCGCCGGAGGACCGGCCGGTGCGCTGCCACTGGGCCGACGGCACCGGCTTCACCGCGCGGATCTGGACCGAGCTGATGGCCGCCGAGGGCGCCGAGCCGGTGGCCACATTCGCCGACGGCGATCTGGCCGGCCGCCCGGCGGTGCTGCGGCACGAGAGCGGCGCGGGCGTCGCCTGGTACGTGGCGACGGTGCCCGAGGCCGACGGGCTGGCCGAGCTGACCGCGCGGGTGCTGGCCGACGCGGACGTGGCCGGGGCCCTGCCCGAGCTGCCGCCCGGCGTCGAGGCGGTACGCCGGGGGCCCGTGCTGTTCGTGCTCAACCACGGTGACGAGACGCGGCGCGTGCCGATCCCCTATCCGGCCGAGGACCTGCTGACCGGGTCCACGGCCGACGGCATGGTGACACTGGCGCCGCGCGCGGTCGTCGCACTACGGCCTCTCGACTGATCCCGTCTGAGCTGATCCCGTCAGAGCTGATCCGGTCAGAGCTGATCCCGCCAAAGCTGATCCGGTCAGAGCGCCAGACGGGCCGGGAATCCACCGGTCGCGATCGGACTCCAACGGTCGATATGGAGGCGGATGAGGGACTTGCCCTGCCGCTCCATGGCGGCCCGATAGTCATCCCAATCGGGGTGCTCGCCGGAGATGCACCTGTAGTAGTCCACCAGCGCGTCGAGCGCCTCGGGCATGTCCAGCACCTCGGCCCGTCCGTCGACCTGGACGTACGGGCCGTCCCAGTCGTCGGACAGCACGCAGATCGACGCCCGCTCGTCACGGCGGGCGTTGCGCGTCTTGGCCCGGTCGGGATAGGTCGACACCACGATCCGGCCGCCTTCGTCCACCCCGCAGGACACCGGCGAGAGCTGGGGCCGCCCGTCGGCACGGGTGGTCGACAGCAGGCCATGATGCCTGGGACGGAGAAAATCGAGGAGTTCGGGCAGTTCGACACGGCGGGCGGTCGCGACCCTCGGAGCCATTTCTTCCCATACCTTTCCGCGCCCGGCCATCGGCGGCGGCCGGCGCCAAGACTCCGATCCTTTCACCTCCTCGGGTCAGGCGACGGGTCGCGTTCCGTTGTGGCGCTCGGACGGCTCAGATAGGCGCCGACCGCGACGCAGACCGCCGCGAGAGACAGGACCAGCAGTCGCGCCGGCTGAGTCGGAGCCGCCTCCGGGGTTTCCGGCCCCCACTGAGAGAGATTGGGGAAGGAGTTGTAGTAGTAGCCGACCCCGTACAGCAGCCCGACGATCACCGAGAGCCGCGCGGCGGCCAGGAAGTACGATCGCGGACGCGCCGACAACGCGGCGATCAGCAGCATCACGAGCAGCGCGGGCTGGTAGGCGGCGGCCAGCTGGTTCCTGCCGGTGGTCAGGTGATACACGTCGACCAGGTCGTACGTCACGAGCAGGGTCGCGGCCAGCCCGAGCGCCATCGGGCCCCATGGCAGGCCCTGGCGCGCGTGACGGACAAGGTGGAGGACGGCCAGCACGACGAAGCCGCCGGCGAGGGCGACCGTGGCGATCCATATCGCGGTCTCCCCCGGACCACGCGTGATGGCTTCGGGGGCGGCGAGATGGGCGGTGATCGCGGCCAGAGCCAGGACGGCCACGACCCGGTCGAGGAATCTCCACCGGCCGGGGGCGGCGGATGTCGTCTCGAACAGCACGGCCGCGAGCACCAGGACGCCCGCGGCGGCCGCCACCCATCCGGCTACGGACTGCGGTCCCCGTGCCCAGGAGAAGACGGACAGCCCGCCGAGGTAGACGGCGGTGAGCCCGAACGTGGCGCCGACGGCCACATCGCGCTCAAGGCGGCCGGGCGGCAGCAGGCCGACCAGGACGGCGGCGGTCACCAGAAGCGCCAGCCAGATCGAGGCGATCGGCGTGGCGAGCGCGATCATCGGCGTGCTGACCAGCAACAGGGCCGCCAACAGCGCCAAGGCCCGCACGGGAATGAGCCACCTCGACGGCCCGGCCGCCGATGACACGGGCACGGACGGGGAGACCGTACTGGTCGCAGGCGTGGGTGTCGGTGTCGCGGGCGTCGGTGTCGGCGACGCGGGTGTCGCAGGCGCGGGCGTGGGTGGAGCGGGCTTTGGTGTCTTGGGTGCTGCCCCGACGGGCTCGGCGGGCCCACTGGCCCGTTTCGCGACCCGGGGAGCCGTGGCCTCGGCGCCCAGAGCCTTGGTGGCGGCCCCCGACACGAGTCGGCTGTCGTCGTCGGCCAGCGCCTCCAGGGCCAGCCGCGCCGCCAGGGCCAACCCTTCGTGCCTGCTGTGGCGCAGCCGTTCCAGTTCCCCGACCGCACCAGCCCTGATCTTGGCGATCGGGTGGTCGATCGCGTGCTGGAGTTCTTCCGGCAGTGACACCGGCCGGCTGACGGGCCGCGCTCTCCTGGCGATGTACATGTCGCCCTGCACGTCGAACGTCCACTTGCCCGGTGTCTGGCTGGGTGTGGTGCGCCGTACGGTGTCGTAGACGTGGTCGTACAGCTCGTCGATGGCGACATAGCCATCCGAGTCCCGGTCGGCCTCGCCGCTCTCCAGCCCTTCCACCAGGGCGCTGGTGAAGACGGAGGGCGACAGCTCCTGGGTGTCCGCCAGTTCGGTGCCGTCGAAGGCGTACTCCATGGCGTTGGACGCGGTGATCACCACGCGACCGCGCCCGCCGAACTGCTCCTCGACGTTGACGCCCAGTCCGGCGCGCGGCAGCGCCCCGCGCGCGAAGGCGCCCGCGTAGCAGCAGTCGAGCAGCAGGACGATGCGGCGCGACCGGCTGCGACTCATCCGCCGGTTGACGAACTCGGCCGGCACCGCGGTCGCCGCGAGCCGGTTGAGCTTGGTGGTGGGCGTGGCGAAGTACAGTTCGCCGGATTCGTCCTTGACGCCGTGACCCGAGAAGTGCAGCAGGAGGAGATCGTCGGGATCGCGGTCGGCGAAGAACTCCTCCACCGCCTCGTTGACGTCCTGCGTGGTCTCGTTGAGCATCGTCCGGACATCGAACCCGCCGATCCGGCGGTCTCCCAGCACGCGGGCCAATGCCTGGGCGTCCAGCGACGGGGCGCGCAGCCGCCGCAGCCCGGGATCGGCGTACTCGTCGCTCGCCACGATCAGCGCCATCCGAGTGCCGCTCAGCGGACGCTCGCCGCCGCGGGCGGCGCGCCGGCGCAGCCACTCGTCGGTGAGCCGCCGCTGCTCGCGGGACGGTACCCCGGTCAGTTCGAGCAGGTCGCCGTCGACACCGAGCTTGACCGAGCGGTTCTGATCGCGCTGCAGCCAGGCCGTCACCGCGTTCACGACCGCCGCGAGCAGGTCCATGCCCGCCAGCGAGATGACCAGGCCGCCCACGGCGAATGACAGGATCGCCCTGGCCCCCGGCGGCGGCTCTCCGGTCTCGGGGGCGACGTCCAGTACGTCGAGTTCGAGTAATTCGCCGCGCAACCCGGCCGTCAACCGCTCCAGCTCCTGCGCGTCCGCGCCGCCGTCGACCACGTGCACGGTCAGCCGCGTCACCTCATCGGCCATCCACTACCCCCCGCCCCGGAGCGTGTCGAGCGCATCATAAGCCCGGGGATAGACCCTCGAACAGCCCGGATATCGTGAGCGTATGGACATGATCGAAGCCCCACGGCTGGTCCTGCTGCCCCTGCGGGTCGAGCACGCGGACGAGATGGCCGTCGTGCTCGCCGATCCCGCCCTGCACGTCTTCATCGGCGGCGCGCCCGCGACCGCGCAGGAGTTGCGCAGCCGCTACGAGCGGCTGGTCGCCGGGCCGGTCGGCTGGCGCAACTGGGTGATCCAGCTGCGTGAGGACGGCGCTCTGGTGGGCTACGTGCAGGCCACGATCGACCGCCGCACGGCCGAGCTCGCCTGGGTGGTCGGCACCCCCTGGCAGGGCCGCGGCCTGGCCGGCGAGGCCACCAAGGCGCTGGTCGGCTGGATCGCGGGCCAGGAGATCGACACGATCGTCGCGCACATCCACCCCGACCACGCCGCCTCGGCCGCCGTCGCCGCCTCCGTCGGGCTGCGCCCCACCGACCAGTGGCAGGACGGCGAGGTGCGGTGGGAGGCGAGGGTATGAGAGTGGCGGTCCTGTCCGACACCCATGCCCCTCGGCATTGGAAGTCGTGTCCGGACCGGGTGGCCGCGCAGTTGCGTGGGGCCGACGCCATCCTGCACGCGGGCGATGTCTGCACGGGCGCGGTGCTGGCCGAGCTGGCGGCGTACGCGCCGGTTCACGCGGTGAAGGGCAACAACGACGGACCCGACGTGGACGCGCCCGAGACACTGGAGCTCGAGCTCGCCGGGCTCCGGGTGGCGATGATCCACGACAGCGGTACGGCCAAGGGGCGGTGGGACCGCATGCGGCGGCGTTTCCCGGACGCCGAGCTGGTGGTGTTCGGGCACTCGCACATCCCGCTCGACCATCACGAGGACGGGCTGCGGATCTTCAACCCGGGCTCCCCTACCGACCGCCGCCGCCAGCCGCACGGAACGATCGGTCTGCTCGTGATCGAGGAGGGGCGCCTGGTGTCGACGGAGATCGTGCCCGTCACCTGATGGCGCCGCGTCGACGGACCGCCCCCGATATCAGTCGCTCAGGGCCTTGTTGATCACCGCGGTGTAGGCGTAGAACGCCTTGGTGCGGTTCGCCGGATTCTCGATCGAGCTACGGGTGAGATCGCCGTCGGCGAAGAACCGCTTCCGCTGGGCGCTGCTGATCTCCAGCTGAAGGCCCTTGCCCCGGCGGTTCTTGTTGGCGATGTTGTCCGGGCTCGACCCGTCGAGACCGTCCGGGATCTCCCGCGCGACCGTGAACCCGGCGGCGCGCAGCCCAGCGGTGACCCGCTCGACCAGCGCCGTGTCCCGGCCGCCGACGTACGTGCTCGCCTCGGTGCTGTCAGAGTAGCCGTGCCAGGAGACGGTACGGTCGACCCGGGACAGCAGCGTGAGCGCCCGCGGCTCGTCGAACCGGCTGGCCGTGATGTGCAGGGTGCCGTTGCCCGTGGGCTTAATGCCCTCGAACGCGTAGAAGGCGGCCTGGCTCGCTTGGGCGCTGTAATCCGCGAGCTGGGACGTGCCGGCCTCGATGCTCCCCCCGTGGATGGCGATGTGCGCCACCTTCGCGCCCTGGGGGAAGCGCTTGACGCGCCGGTAGTCGGTGCCCTCGGTCTCGTGCGCGGCGAGCTCGGCGTAGTTCGGGTACGTGTCGGCGAGGCGGTGCTGGGCGGCGGCGGGAGCGCGGTGCTGGGCGGCGGCGGAAGCGGGCGCCGGAACGAGCGCGACACCGCTCGCCACGAGGGCGACCCCGGCGAGACCTCGTACCGTCGGGAGAACGCTTGCCATGGTCATGCCCCCAGCTTTGGAAACGGTTGATGGGTCCACGCTAATGGAGCCGATCCGATCGCGTGCGAGACTGCTGGCATGGCCCATTCGCATGACGCCCATGCGCATGACGCGGACGCGCTCTGTGACGTCGCCCATGGTGAGGCGGCGGCCGGTGCCGAAGGCCGCACCCTCGTCGCCGTGTTCGCCTCACCGGTCGCCGACTACCTGCTGCGTTACGGCGCCGACCTGGGATTCCGCGGGATCCTCTTCGAGCCCGACCCCGGCCGGGCCGCCGCGCCGGAGGGGTTCGAGGTCGTCGCCACGCCCCCGGCGGACCTGGACGGCACCGCGGACATCGTGCTCACCGATCACCACCGTCCCGAACTCGCCGCTGTGCTGCACGAGCTGCTCGCGCACAAGTGCCGGTGGATAGGGGTGATGGGCAGCCCGCGCCATCCGGCGCCCTATCTCCAGGCGCTGGCCGAGCTGGGCGCGTCGGAGGAGGACGTCGCCCGGGTGCACCGGCCGATCGGGCTCAACATCGGCTCGCGCATGCCACCGGAGATCGCCGTCGCGACGCTGGCCGGTCTGCTCGCCGACCGCAACGGACGGCCGGGCGGCTTCATCTTCTGAAGCCACCCGGCCACGGTGCCCGGTTCAGCAGGGGGTCTCGACGAAGTCCTTGTAGATCGAGCGGGAGCCCCATCTGGACTCGGCGCCCTCACAGTCCTCGTACATGGCGCCCACCACCGTGGTGTAGCTGGAGTCGGAGTAGTACGTGGTGACGCAGTGGTTGCCGAGCGCGCAGGCCCGGGCGTACGCGGGAGCGCTGGTGAAGGTCGTGAGGGTGGCGAGGGCGAGGAGTACGGCCAGCAGTACGCGGCGAATCATGAAGATCCTTCCCGATCGAGGAAGTGGCACTGCCGTCGATGATCGATCACCGGGGGCCCGAGCTCAAGATGCGTGAGGATCTTGACTTCTACTGTCCTGAGCTCGGGTAGCCGACGGTCATGAAAAGGCGGCAGGACTAGCCGAGGGTGGCGCGCAGGGCGGGCTGCAGGCGATCGGCGTGGGCTCGTACCATGTCGTCGCACAGCTCCCAGATCCGCTCCACGGGCAGGGCCGCGGCGGTCGCCGGGTCCGTCATGGCGGCGTGGCGGATGTGGCGTGGATCGTCCTCCAGCGCGGCCCGTACGACCAGGTCGTTCATGCTGAGGTAGGTACGGTTGAGTGCGGCCAGTTGCGGGGGCAGCTCGCCGACGCGGGTGGGCTGCACGCCCATCGCGTCGACCAGGCAGGGCACCTCGACGGTCCCCCGGGCGGGGAGGTTGCTGATCAGGCCGTGGTTGGGCACGTTCCCGTAGACGGTCCTGGGCGTGCCCGTGGTGATGCTGTGGATGATCTGCGGGGCGTACTCCATGGTGCCGTCGACCGGTAGCGGCTCTCCGGCGGCCAGGGCGTCGCGGGTCCGCTCGTAGATGGCCACGTTCTCGTCGACGATGTCCAGGTAGGCGCCGATGGGCAGGCGCAGCCGCTCGATCTCGCTGTCGTGGCCCAGGTACCAGGGCACGTACTCGGAGGAGTGCTCGCTGGTCTCGGTCGGGTAGTAGCCCAGCCGCCGGTACATGTCGACGCGGACGCGGCGGCGCAGCTGCTCGTCCGCGGCGATCAGGGCGTCGAGGCGGGGGTACAGGTCAACGCCGTCGTGCTCGAACCGCAGCACCCACGCCTGGTGGTTGACGCCCGCGGCCCGGTAGGTCACCTGTTCGAACGGCACGCCCACCAGGTCGGACAGGTCGCGCATCGTCCAGTAGACCGAGTGGCACAGCCCCACCACGCGGGTGAGCCCGGTGGCCTCGGCCAGGTACTGGACGTTCATCGCCATCGGGTTGGTGTAGTTGAGCAGCCATGCCTCGGGGCAGACGGCGGCGATGTCCTCGCCCAGGGCCTTCAGCAGGGGGAACGTACGCAGCGCGCGGAAGATGCCGCCGACGCCGAGGGTGTCGCCGATGGTCTGGCGCACGCCGTACCGGGCGGGGATCTCGAAGTCGGTGCGGGTCGCCTCGCCCATGCCGACCTGGACGATGTTGATGACGAAGTCGGCGCCGGTGAGCGCCTCCCGCCGGTCGGCGTGCGCGGTGATCTGCGGGCTGGCCCCGCGCTCGGCGGCGATGTGCCGGGCGGCGGCGGTCGCGGTGCTCAGGCGCTCGGCGTCGATGTCGTGCAGGGCGATGCGGGCCTCCTTCAGCTCGGCGAACGCGAACAGGTCCGCGAGGAGGCCCTGGGTGAAGACGACGCTCCCGGCGCCGACGAATGCGATCTTCGGGGTGTTCATGTCGGCTGCTGATCCTTGCTGGGGACGTGTGCGACGGCCTCATCCCAGGTGGGCTGGGCCGGGGTGCCGCCTTGGGCACGGGTGGACAGGGCGCCGCAGACGGCGGCGAGGTCCAGGGCTCGGGCGGGGGGCAGTCCGGCCAGGGTCGCGGCGATGAAGCCGGCGTCGAAGCTGTCGCCCGCGCCGACCGCGTCCACGGGTGTGACAGTGATGCCGCGGGTGGTGACGAGCGTGCGCCCGTCGTGGCAGAGGGCGCCGTCCGCGCCGTTCTTGACCACCACCAGCGGACCCCGCGCGGCGAGCGCGGCGGCGGCCCCCTCCAAAGACCCGTCCATGGAGCGCGCGAGGTGACGTGCCTCGTGCGCGTTGGGGAGCAGGATGTCGGTCTCGGCGAGTACGGCGGCCAGCCCCGACGGATCCCACAACCCGGCGGGGTCGTCGTTGGTGTCGAGCGAGGTCGTGGCGCCGTGGCCCCGCGCGGTGCGCAACAGGCCGGGCAGCGCCTTCGCCAGCCCCGGCATGAGGAAGTAGGAGGCGGCGTGCACGTGCCGGGTGGTGGCCAGCAGCGACTCGGGCACGTCGTCTCCGCCGGTGGCGGTCAGGGTGCCGGGTGCGGTCAGGATCGCGCGGTCGCCGCCGTCGCGGGTGAGCACGACGGTGAGCGGGGTGGACAGCTTCGGATCCACGCGCAGCGCCTCGGTGTCGACCCCGCGCGCGTTCAGGGCGTCGCGGACGTAGCGGCCGGCGTCGTCTTCGCCGACACGCCCGGCGAACGCGACGCGCAGGCCCAGGCGCGCGGCTCCGCAGGCCATGATCGCCGCGGAGCCGCCGAGGGTGAGCGCGCCGGCGCCGACCAGTTGCTCGCGCTGCTCGAAGGCGAGCGGGGCGTCCAGGGGGCCGAGGACGACGTCGGGGTTGGCGTCGCCGATGACAAGCAGGTCGAACATGGACTTCCTGTAGCTGGAGATGGATTTCAGCCCTTGAGGCCGCTGGAGGTGATGGACCGGATGAAGGACTTCTGGGCGCCGACGAAGGCGAGCAGCACCGGCAGGACCGTGATGACGTTCCCGGCCATGACCGCCGCCCACTGCGTGTGGTGCCTGCCCTGGAAGGTGGCCAGGCCCAGTTGCAGGGTGTACTGGGTGTCGTGGTTGATGGCGATCAGCGGCCAGGTCAGATCGTTCCAGGTGGACAGGAACGTCAGGATCGCCACGGTGCTCAGCGCGGGCCGCGACAGCGGCAGCACGATGCGGAACAACACCCGCAGCCGCGAGCAGCCGTCCATCCAGGCGGCCTCCTCCAGCTCCCTGGGCAGCGAGAGGAAGAACTGCCGCAGCAGGAACACCGCGAACGGCGTGACCAGCGACGGCACGATCAGCGCGCCCAGCGTGTCGATGAGCCCGAAGCTCTTCATGACCAGGAACGTCGGGATCATCGTCAGCTGGAACGGGATGGCCATCGTGGCCAGCATCAGCACCAGCAGGACGCGGGAGCCGAAGAACCGCATGCGGGCGAAGGCGTAGCCGCCGAGCGCGCCGAACACCAGGTTGGACACGACCGCGACACCGGAGACGATGAGCGAGTTGACGAACCAGCGCGGGAACAGCGCGTTGTTGAGCACGTACCGGTAGCCGCCCAGGTTGATTCCTGACGGCCATAGCGCGGGCGGGAACCGGTTGATCTCGGCGTTGGTCATCACGGAGCTGATCAGCAGCCAGACCAGCGGGATCGCGAAGACCAGCGCGAGCGGCGCCAGCAGCAGGTGCCAGGGGCTGAAGGGCAGCCGCGCGCGGCCCGGGCGGCGCACGCCCGCGTGCGCGGCGCGGCGTTGGGTGGTGGCGGTCGCCGTCATCGGGTGGCTCCTTCGAGGCGCTGGCGCTCGCGGCTGCGGATCACGCGCAACCCGGCGGCGATCACGAACAGGGCCACGGCGAGGACGTATGCGGCGGCGGCTCCGTAACCGGCCGTGAAGTTCTTGAACGCCTGCTCCCAGATGAAGTAGACGATCACCGTGGTGGCGCCGAGCGGGCCGCCCTTGGTCGTCACGTACACCAGGTCGAAGACCTGCAGGGCGTTGATGGTCTGCCAGAGCACCAGGAACACGCTGACCGGCGTGAGCGTGGGCAGGGTGACGTGGCGCAACAGGTGCCACCGCCCGGCACCGTCCAGCCGCGCCGCCTCGATCAGCGGCTGCGGTACGTCCTGGAGGGCCGCGAGGTATACCACCACGCAGAACCCGAGGCCGCTCCACAGGCTGACGGCCACCAGGACGGGCAGGGCCTGGGCGGGGTCGGTGAAGAACCCCTGGGGAGAGACGCCGAGCCAGTGCAGCACCGAGTTGGCCGCCCCGAACTGCGGGTCCAGGATGAACGAGAACAGCGTCCCCTGTGCCGTGGCCGAGATGACGAACGGCACGACGAACAGCGTGCGGTAGAGGCCGACGAACCTGATCCGCCGGTTCAGCGCGAGGGCGAGGGCGAGTCCCAGCACGATGCTGAGCGGTACGTACAGGACCGTGTAGAGCAGCGTGTTGCGTACGGCCTGGCCGAAGTGCGGGTCCTTGGTCAGCGCGTAGTAGTTGTCCAGCCCCACCCAGCGGCTGGGCGTGACCAGGTCGTCGGCCTGGAAGGACAGCAGGAACGACCAGACCGTGGGCACGATGCTGAGCCCGAGGATGATCAGGACGGCGGGGGTGATGAACGTCCAGGCGGTCGCCGACTCCTGGCGGCGGGCCTGGCGCCGGGCCCGTTGCCGCAGCTCGTGGCCGGAGATGGTGATGGGGGTGGGCAGAGACGACATGCGAGGCTCCTCAACGCGGGATGAGCAGGGCGGCGTTGGCCTCTTCGGCACAGGTGCGCAGCGCTTCGGCGGGGGTGCTCCTGCCGAGCAGCACGGCGATGACGGCCTGCCCGAGCGCCTGGGAGATCTGCGGGTAGGCGGGGTGCGTGGGGCGTACCCGGGCCGTCTCCAGCGTCTTGACGAACACCGGCAGGCCCTCGGTCTCCGCCTCCGGCTTGCGCCAGGCGGGCAACTGCTGGGTGGAGCGGCTCAGCGGCAGGCTGCCCGCCTCCACGTCCCAGCGCACGTCCTGCGTGGGTTGCATGAGCCAGGTCAGGAAGGTACGGCTGGCCTTCACGCGCGCTTCACCGTTGTCGAACATGGTCCAGGTGTCGGGGCCCGAGATCGTGATCGGCCGCCCGCTGAAGGTGGGCAGGGGCACCACCTGATAGTCGATCTTGGCGGTCTGGATGTCGGGCAGCTGCCACGGGCCGGTGACCGACATCCCCATCAGGCCGGACAGGAACACCTGGTACATCTGCTCGCTGCCGGGCTTGGGGTCGATGTAGACGCTCTTGTCCTTGGCGAGCGACTCCACCACCTGTAGCGCCTGTACGCCCACGTCGGCGAACCCGATGCCGCGCCCGTCCTTGCCGATCAAGTCGCCGCCCAGGTCCCAGATCAGCGGCCACAGCCGCCAGACCGTGTCCTCGTCGGCCGCGCCCGGCCAGCCCGTGCCGAACCGGCCGCGGCTCGCGTCGGTCAGCCGCTTGGCCGTCTCGATGAACTCCGGCCATTTCCAGCCCGGCTGGGGCAGCGGCACCCCGGCGTCGCGGAACACCTTCTTGTTGCAGACCACGGCCAGCGAGTCGAGCAGCGCGGGAGCCGCGCGTACCCGGCCGTTGATCGTGACGGCGGCCCGCGCCGGCGCCCAGAAGTCGTTCCACGGCGTGGGACCGGACTCGACCATGCTGGTCAGGTCCACCACCTGCGGGCTGCGTGCGACGTTCGCCAGGTCCGAGCCGAAGATATAGGCGATGTCGGGGTAGGAGCCGGACGCGAGTGCGGCGGTGATCTTCTGCAGCATCGCGTCGGCCAGCACTCCCCCGCCCATGTCCACCCGGATGTCGGGGTGGGCGCGCTCGAAGTCGGCCACCAGTCGCGCCATGGCCTCTTTGGCGGTGTCGGTCTGGCCGTGCCAGAGCTCGATCGTGACCCGCCCGTCGGCGCCGACGCCGTCGCCGGCGCCGCTCGCGCACCCGGCCAGCGCCGTTCCCGCCACCGCCGTGAGCGCCAGGGCATATCCGCCGCGCAACACGTCCCGGCGGGAGGGCGGTGGGGCAACGCGCTCCATCTTTACCTCCAAAAACCGTGGGTCAGGAGACCGTTCAGCAGGTTTTGCGGACGTATCCGCTGGCGCCCTTGGGCGAGACGTCCACGTCGCGCTGGACGATGCTCAGCTTGGTGCCCCAGCCCGAGCACGCCTTCTTCAGGCCCGACGCGGTGTACTCGATCACGATCACGTTGTTGCCGAACGCCGCCGTGTAGTCGCCGCACTCGTCCCAGGTGCCGCACTCTTCGGCGACCGCGAAGTCGAGCCCGTTCGCGACGCGCGATCCGGCCAGTTCCGAGGTGTTCTTCTGGGCGATGGCCACGCCCTGGGCGTGGGCGTGAGTGCTGAGCAGCCGGATGTAGGCCTGGGCGTTCGAGGCCGTCAGCAGCTTCTTCGAGCGGGTGTAGCTGTCGTAGTTGTCGGGCTCGATGGCCTGGTAGCCCTTGGCCTTGCAGCCGTCGATCCAGCCGTTCACCTTCGCGGCGACCCGCTTGCGCTTGGCGTCGGTCCGCAGGTCCAGCAGCGCCTCGCCCCAGTCCTCGTCGATGACCACCTTGCCGTTGGCGTCACGCAGCAGCAGGTCGGAGTCCCAGTCGTCCTCCTCGCCCGGCTGGACCTGGAAGGCGTTGACGTAGCAGATGTTGTACAGCCCCGCGGCGGGCGCGGCGCCCCGGTCCCTGCTGACCACGGTGACCCCGGCCGGCGGCGTGTACGCGCCGCCGATCTGGTAATCGAACCCGGCATGTACGGGGGGCAGGGTCACCGCGGCCGCCGAGGCGGTCGAGGGGACGGCGACCAAGGCGGCCGAAAGGGCCACGGCAGCGCCTAAGCATCTACGGGTGGGGCTCATCGTCGCGTCTCCAGACGATAGGGGGTACGTCCCCGCCTCGGACGCTGACAGCGATCCTGGCGACTTAGTCCGGGCTTGTGGCGGTGGCCACTTACCGGCTAGGCGTACCTCTGGGGCCGGTGCTCGATACCGGCGTTCCTCGGAGTAAATCGAGCACCAACGCTCCTGTCAAGAGTCCGGAGCTGCTCACTTCTGGCACATTCAGCGCAGCATTGCACAGGGGATACGTCACCGCAGTGCGGAGCAGCCTACCGGTGCGCGGAAGCCGGGGCGGGGCGATCAGTCCGCCCGTACATGCCGTCAAACCCACCCATCTGCTCGCCCGCACCCGCCGTCAGACCCGCCCGTTGCGGAGCAGAATGCCGAGCGCGCCGACGGTCGTGTAGCCGCGCCAGTCCAGGACGCCCGCCGGTGAGATCTGGGCGTAGTCGACGGTCCAACCGCCGTCGTCCTTCTGCATCCCGGCCAGGCGGTCGAGGTCGGCCTCGATCACCTCCGGGGCGAACAGGGCCCGCACCGGACGGTCCGGGAACGGCGCGAAGTCCAGCGGGCGCAGCATCTCGTGCTCGGTGCCCCCTTCGACGCGCACCTGGCCGCCGGCCGGCAGGTACGCGCCCAGCCGCTCGAGCAGCCCGGCGGCCTCCGGGTGGGTGTCGTGCACGGCGTCCAGGAAGCGCAGCGCGAAGGCGAGTATGTACGCGGGCGGCTGCCGGTCGAGGGCGGCGATCGTGTCCAGGCAGTACCGGGTGGCCCGCTCCAGCCACGGATGTGCGGCCACGTCGGGCAGGTGGGCGGCGACGCGGTGCGCGACGGCCGCGGTGACGGAGGTGATCTGCAGCGAGGACACCGTACTGTCGGCGCCCGCCCACCAGGGGGCGTTGCCGGCGTTCGAGGCGCGGGGCAGCGCGAACGGCAGCCCGCCGTCGGGCAGCGAGACCGACTCCAGCCAGTCGCACAGCTCGCTCGCCCGCGGGCAGGCGGCCGGTGCGACGTCCTCGAACACCTCGAAGGCGTGCAGCGCGGCCCCCGGCTGACTCTCGGGCGAGCGCAGGTCGGGCTCCAGGCCCCAGCCGTAGCCGCCGTCCGGATTGCGGTAGCCGTCGAGCGCGGCCAGCACGGCGGCCGGATCGCGCTCGCCCATCAGAAGCTGGAAGCGACGGCGGTCCAGGACCCGTGCGTGGGTGGCCATGAAGTCGGCGGCCACGGAAAGATCGATGTTCATGCGTTCATCATGACCCGGTCACCGTGCCCCGGTCTTGAAGGAAACAGCCATGCTCACGCCTGGTCTAGCATGGGACAAAAGGGGCTATAGGTGCCCCTGTGTCTGTATGAGGGTGACCGTTGGGCCAGGAGCTTCTCTTCGACCACGCAGCATTGAGCGGCGCCGGGCGGCACATGAAGGACTCCGCCGCCCTGTTCCGGCGCCATGCCGACAGCCTGCTCCTGTCCGTGGGCGGCAGCGGCGGGTCGGCGTTCGGCGGCACCCTTCTGGGCGCGGCCGTGGACCAGCTCAACGAGCTGCTCCACCAGGCGTGCGGGCAGACGCACCACAACCTGCACGCCACCGGCACGGGCATCGAGGTGATGGCCGACGACCTGCGCAAGGGCGTGGCCGCCGCGGAGGAGGCCGTCCGGGCGACGGGTTCGTGAGGCGGGCCTCATGCCGGTGACCCTCACGCCCGAGCTGGAGCCGGGGTTCCGGCTGCTCGGTGTGAAATGGCCGAAAGAGGACGAGGACGGCATCCGTACGTGCGCGACGGCGTACCGTACATGCGCCACCTCCCTGCAGCGCGAGGTGAGCCCCGCGGCACACGGGGCCGTCGCGCGCGCCGGCACGAACAACGCCGGCGACCACATCGACGCGGTCAACGCCTACTGGGCCGACTACAGCGAGCCCGGCTCCGGCCACCTGGACAGCCTCGCGGCCTCGCTGCACGCCATGGCGGACGCCCATGACCTGCTCGCCCGGCTCATCGAGATGCTCAAGCTGCTGCTGAAGCTGCTCGCGATGTACGTCCTCATCGCCCTGACCTGGGCGCTGGCCTCGGCGGTGATCTCCGGCGGGCTCGCCGCGCTGCGGGCGCGGGCCACTGTCGGGATGCTGCGCACCTTCGCCAGGCAGGCCGTGGCCACCCTGCGCCGCAAGCTGGAGCGCTACTTCGGCCGGACGCTGATCCGGGCGCTGGAGACCCGCCTGCGCCGCCTGCTGGGCGCCAAGCCGCCCAAGTTCCCGGCCGTGGCCACGGCCTCGCGGCTCAAGAAGGCGCTGGGGCCCGCCGGAATGCTGGCGGCGTCCGGAGGCGCCCTGTTCCTGGACGAGGAACGGCCGGAGCGTCACCCGCACGACCCGCCGATTCCCCCCAAGGGCGCCCCGTTCACCGGGGAATACCGCATCGGCCCGCGCCAGGACCCTGGCATCCACTTCGACGATCCCTGGCCGTACGACCCCGACGCCAAGCCCACCGCTGAGGACTACGCGAACTGGTACAAGTGGCGGGGCCTCATGCACGGCGAGGAAGCGATGCCGGGCTGGGACGACGCCGCCGCCACGGTCAAGCACTATCTGGACGGTTCCGGCACCGACTTCGAGGTCGACTACCAGAAGGCGTACGACGAGGACGAGAGCGTCCGCCAGTCGGTCGACGCGGCGGTCCGCCAGGCGCAGGAGCAGGCCGAGCGGCTCTACCGGGAGAGCGGCAAATCGGAGTTCCAGATGACCGGCCAACCGCTCAAGGCCAAGACCGAGACGGACAACTGGAACGGCGCCCTGGGCAGCCACTCGATCTGGGGCAGCGGGAACGTCCGGATCGACGGGAACCAGGCGACGATGGAGATCACCGTCCACGCCCACGACCGGTACAACTTCAACAAGTACGACGACAACGGCGCCAAGACCGGGTGGATCAACCAGGAGAACGGTCGTTTCGAGGAGCTCGGCTGGGCCAGGTCGTACACCACGCGCGGGCAGCTGACCCGCACCGTGACGTGGACCATCCCCTCCCATTGACGGTCGCAACCATTCTTAGGAAACTTTCCTAAACGATTCTCGCCGACCCAGGAGCCCTGTATGAACGCGAGAAAATGGTCCGCCTCGGCCGCGACGCTCACCCTCACCATCGGGCTGGTGCTCGGCCTGGGACCCAGCGCTTTCGCCGCCCCCACCGGCTGCAGCTACCAGCTCAACACCGCGGAGCGGTGGGCCTCCAGCTACTGCACCTCGGGCACCGGTGAGCACCGGATCCACGTCCTGCAGCGGCACTTCCTGCCGGAGGTCGGGCTCATCCCCATCGAGGGCCCGTGGGCGCCCGCCGGAGCCACCTCGTACACCGGCATCAGCCCGCACACGACGATCAGCGTGTGGATCGACACCCGCGGCTGAGGCCGTGAAGGGGGCGTGCCCCGAAAGGCACGCCCCCGCCGGTCACGGTCCGTACGCCTTGACCTCCAGGAGGCCGACGGAGCTGGTGCCGTTGCCGGTCATCAGCACCCGCAGACGGGTGGTGTTCGTCGCGGTGAAGTTGACGGTGTTGTACTGGTTCTTGGCCAGCCCGTACGCGCTCGCGCCGGGCACGTCGACATAGGCGCTGCCGTTCCAGTACTGGAGCTTCCAGGACGCGGGCATGTCGATGCCCTCGTCATCGTCGAAGAAGTACACCTCCGCCTTGTTCAGGTTCTGGGCCGAGGACCAGGTCAGGTCCACCCACTGCTGCCCGGTCTCCGGCCAGCAGCCCCAGCGCGGGTTCACGGTGTCGTTGGAGGAGGGCGGGTCGATCCCGTCGTTGACGGCGGCGACGCTCTCCCAGGAGGAGGTGTTCGACGCCGACGGAGTCGCCGAGGCGGCCAGGTTGCCGCTCGGCGGCTGCTGGGTGCCGCCGCGGTTGAACATCTTGATCTCGGTGAGCCCGGTCTTGGCCCCCGAGGCGTTGGTGGCCAGCACCCGCACCCGCTGGGCGCTGATCGCCGGGAACTGCACCACGTTGTAGTTCGCCCGCGGCGCCGACGGGCTCTTGGCCTGGCTGGGCACGCTGACCCAGGCGCTGCCGTTGTAATACTGGATGTCGTACGAGGCGGGTGCCCGGTAGGTGGCGCTGGCCGGGCGGCTGTCCTTGAAGTAGAGCCGGACCTCGTTGAGCGTGCGGGCGGCTCCGAAGTTCACCTCGTACCAGTCCTGACTGGCGCCCGTGCCGCCCCAGAACGGCTCGTTGATCGGGAAGCCGTCGACCGCGCCCGCGGCGCTGCTGCCCGACGCGGTGGAGGAGGTCGAGACGCTCGCCCCCTGAGCCAGGTTGGTCAGGTTGGCGGTCAGGTCGACCCCGGCCTTGGCCAGCAGGTCCACCATCCGGGCGCTGCTCTGCGTCACCTGCGCGGGCGCCTGCAGCCCGGGCGAGGACACATGATAGGTGACCGTGCCGCTCGTGGTGACGTCACCGGTGGCCGGGTCCCAGGTGAACGGCACCAGCGAGTTGACCGTGGCGACCCTGCTGCCGTTGATGAAGATCGAGTAGCCCTCGGGCACGCCCGGATAACGGACCACGCCGTCCGCCGGGTCGTCCCAGACGATGGTCAGGTCGGCGTTGCGGTAGCGCAGGTTGTTGACGGTGAAGTTGGGCCAGCCGATGTTGATCGGCGAGAGCTCCACCTTCGCGTCGTTGCGCGGGCGCAGCCCGGCCACGTCCTCGATCACGGTCCAGTTGCTGCTGCCCAGGATGTTGTGGTGGATCCAGGAGCGGTAGGTGATCGAGGAGCCGTTCCAGTCGGCCCAGAACTCGTTGGCGTCGGGGTACTGGGTGTTGCCGTTGATGTACTGGGCCCAGGCGTTCCAGTACAGCAGCTTCTTGTACCAGGTGGCGTCGATCCACGAGTTGGAGTAGTTCCGCAGCACCGAGGAGAGCAGGCGGAACTGCACGGTGGAGTTGATCGTGGAGAAGTTGTTGCTACCGGTGCCCGAGGCCGCCTTGTCGGCCTGGTTGGCCGTGTAGAAGGGGAAGATCGGATACTGCGCCGGATCGTCGAACAGGCGCAGCGCCTGCTTGTACGTCGCGGTGTTGGGGATGGCGCCGACGGCGAACGGGTAGTAGTTGTTGATCTCCTTCCACGGCACCCACTCGTTGGTGGACTTCAGCCGGTGCTCGAACAGCTGCCGGTTGGGGTTCCACAGCACGTTGACGATGGCGTTCTGGATCTGCGTGGCGAGCGTGCGCATCTCGGTGGCCTTGGCGGTGTTGCCGACCGCCTCGTACGCCTGCGCGGCGGCCAGCGCGCCACTGTACTGGTAGGCCGACTCGGCGCGGTCCATGTTGCCGGGCTTCCAGTGGAAGGAGACGGCGTCGGCATCGTTGCCGGTCAGGGCGCCCCAGTCGTACTCGATGAGCTTGTTGTTGTCGTGGTCGTAGTACGACAGCTGGCCCTTGACGTCCCCCTCGGCGTAGCGCGCCAGGTTGGCGGCGATCGCCGGCTGGCCGCCGTGGATCTGGTAGCTCTTCCACGCCGCCTCGGCGATGTACTGGGTGTAGCTGTTGGACCAGTTCTCGGGATCGCCCGGATTGTCGAGGAAGCGGCCGTTCTTGGAGATCTGCCCGACGCTCAGCCAGTCGCCGTAGGAGTAGATCGGGTTGCGCAGGTACTTCAGGTCGTCGATGTGCATGGGCTGGGTGAGCGCGATGGCGTTGTTGTAGCCCAGCACGCCTTCGGTCGAGGTGGGGAACTGGAACGTCTGCCCGGGAATGTCGGCGTCGAGGTTGTTGAAGCGCATCAGCCACCAGCGGTAGTAGATGTTCTTCTTGATGGCCGGCTCGGGCACGTCGATGTAGGGCACGTTCTGCGCCCACCACAGGTTGTAGGCCCGTACGTGGGTGGCGAAGGCGGTGGCGTTGGTGTATCCCGCGTAGGCGTCGTACTCGGTCCGCGACTCGGGGATCTCGTTGGTGACGAAGCCCATGACCACCTTGGCGGTCACGGTCCCTCCGGCCGGGATCGTCACGGACCTGTTCAGGCCGCCGCTGGAGACGGTGAAGCCGTCACCCGTCAGCCGGGGATAGATCGTGGTGAGGTTGTTGTAGGCGTTGACCTGCCCGGTCAGCTCGCTGCCGCTCCCCGAGGTGGCGTACGGGGAGGTGGCCCGCAGCTGCAGCGTGGTCGAGCTGGAGCCGCCGTTCGTGATCGACAGGTTCGTCACGGCGACGTTGTTGTTGGTGATGAACTTCGTCTGGTTCACCGTGATAGAGCCGCTGGTGTGCACGCTCTTCCAGTAGCTCGGCGCCTGCCAGCGGGAGTTGACCTGCTCGGTGAAGGTGCCCGGCGTGATGGCGACGGTGTAGGCGTCGTTGTTGCTGATGCTCTCCCAGTACGCCACCTGACCGGCGAAGCCGAGCGTGCCCGGTGTGTGGGTCTTCATGAACAGGGCGCGTCCCCGGGACATCAGCCAGGTTCCGGCCGGGTCGTTGCCGGGGCGGGCCAGCAGCCGGTCCATCCAGAAGTCCGTGCCCGAGCTCTCCGCGTCGTAGATGGCCTGCATCATGTTGCCGGTCGTGTACGAACCGGGCGCGGCCGGGATCGACGGGCCGTTGAAGGTGGGGTATCCGATGGTCTGGGCAGCCTGCGCGGGAGCGCCTAAGACGAGTGATCCCGCGATGAGCAGGAGGGCCGTGATGATTCTTCTCATGCAGAGTGATCCGATCCGATCGAACGCTTGGGGGGAGTGATCGAACCTAGCGCTTGGTTGTGGTAGCGCTAACAATCCTTTCTGTCGAATCGGTGAAATAAAAGGTTTTCGGCAACGTAAACCGATATAAGGGCCCTGTCAATCGGCGTGGCAGACTGCCTTGGCGAGCGTTGCGAAAAGGTTTTCGGCTGTTTTCGGCTTTCGGCAGGTCGTCAGGCCAGGCGAGCGAGCTGCTCGGCCGTCACCCGGCCGCGCATCGGGCGTCCCCGCATGAAGTGTTCAAGGTCGGTGATCGCGTACTCGCCGAGCCGCCGCAACTCACGCCCCTGCGCGCCCGCCACGTGCGGGGTGACGAGCACGTTGGGCAGGCCGAAGAGGGGATGGCCCGGAGGCAGCGGCTCGGGTTCGGTCACGTCGAGCACGGCCGAGACGCGCCCGGACGCGCACGCCCTGGTGAGCGCCTCGGTGTCGATCAGCGAGCCACGGGCGGTGTTGATCACGACGGCCCGGTCCGGCAGGAGCCCGAGGCGGCGCTCGTCCAGCAGGTGGCGGGTCTCGGCGAGGGCCGGAGCGTGCACGGTGACCAGGTCACTGCGCCGGCACAGCTCGTCCACGTCCACCAGCTCGGCCCCCATTTCGGCCGCCTCCTCCGGTGAGACGTAGGGGTCGGACAGCAGGATGTCGACCTCGAAGTCGCGCAGCCGCCGCAGCACGTGCCGGCCCACCCGGGAGGCCCCGATCACGCCCACGGTGCAGTCGTACAGGCCGGTGCCCGCGCCCTGCTGCCAGGCCGACCTGTCGGCGCCGGCCGCGTAGTGACCGGCCCGTTCGAAGACCCGTTTCGCGCCGAGCACCAGCATGGCGATGGTGTACTCGGCGACGGGCACGGCGTTCGCCTCCGCGGCGGACGACACGAGGATCCCCCGCTCGAACACGACGGGATCGACGATCGCCTTGACGGAGCCGGCGGCGTGGACGACGGCCCGCAGGCCGGGCGCCGCCTTCAGCACCTCGGCGTCGATCCGCGGGCAGCCCCACCCGGTCAGCAGGAACTCCGCCCCGGCAAGGGCCCGCGCCGCCGCCTCTCCCTCGAACGAGGTGAACGTCACCGTCGCGTCGACCTCCACCGACTGCCGCAACCGTTCGATGAGGTCGGCGGGGAAGGCGTCGTGGAAGGCCCAGGGCGCGATGGCGAAGACCGCGACGGGTGACCGTGACATCAGGCAGGCTCCTCAGGTGGGTGAACGGTTACGCGGGGTGCCACTTCACGTGCGGCCTCGGTGAGGCGGGGCGCCACCTCACGCGGGATGCCGGTGAGGCGGGGCGCCACCTCACGCGGGATGCCGGTAGGGAGACCGTCGCCGTCACTTCACGTCGGGTTCTTCCCGCCGCCGGCGACGCGGACGCAGGTGGGGGTCTCGGTGAGGCGGACCGTCGCCGTGTCGCCGCCCGGCAGGTCGAGGGTGACCTGGTCGCCGTCGACCCGCACCCCCGGGGGCGGCGCCTCGGCCGTGCCGGTGAGCAGGACGAGGCTGACGTACACGGCGGTTCCGCCCGGGTGGGCGTCCGCGAGCACGTACGGGGTGGCCGAGTGCCGTCCGAAGGCGTTCGCGCCCGTCGCGGTCGCCACCCCGGCCGTCGTGTAGCCGTGCAGCCCGCGCACCACGCTGACCAGCCCGTCCGCCCGCCGAGCCGACGCCCAGAGCTCGCCGCCGCGCGCCGTGGGCGGCGCCTCCCCGGCGATGGCGTGGCCACCGTCCCTGACCTGGTGTCCGGCGGGCGCGGTGACCCGGTGGATCCGTACCTCGGCCGCCCCGTCCACCACCGAGGCCGTCACCACGTGGACCGGCCCGGCCGGGAGGTCGTCGCGGTAGGCGGAGGCGGCGAACCGGTCGCCCGTCGTGAGCGGCTCGATGCGCCGCCTGCGGGAGACGGCCCCGTCCGGCGCGACGACGACCACCTCCCCGTCGACGCCGACCACTGCCCTGTCGAAACCGACCGCCTGCCCTTCGGCTCCGGCAGCCTTCCCTTCGAGACCGGCTCCCGCCCCTTCGTTGCCGGCCGTCTCTCCTTCGCCGCCAGTCACCTCGGCCAGGTTGGGGCCGGTGTGACTGGTATAGGCGAGCTTGAGATAGTGCGGATCCGGCACCCCTGACGGGTCCTGAATCCGGTCCCGGTCACTGCCGTGGTTGACCAGCCGGACCACGCCGTCCTCGCAGGTGGCGTGCAGCAGCCACCCCGGCGGGCGCATCGTCACCGCCTGGTCCGCCAGGTCGATCGGCGCCGGGACCTCGGCGTCCGTCCATACCGGGTGTTCGGGGGGCAGCAGCAGGCCGAGGAACGCCTTGCTGGCCCAGTAGGGCGAGCCCGGCCCCGAGTAGCTCTGCGTGACCGGCAGGAACGTGTCGTACCAGCCGAGCGTCAGCAGCCCCTGCTCATCCGGCACCCCCCGCTCGACGAAGTGACGCAGCACCCCACCGGCGATCCGCCGGGTCCGGCCGGGCGGGAGCGGCGAGGAGCCGGTCAGCGCGCCCAGCCAGAGCGGCGCGACCGTGGCGAACCGGTAGGTCAGCGACCGCCCCTGGTGCACGGGCCCGCCGTCGGCGGCGAACAGGTGCTGGTACTGGCCCAGGAAGGCCCGGAGCCGCTCGCTATAACGTTCCAAGCGGGCCGCGTCCCCGGCCATCCTGGCCCACAGCAGCGGGTAGAGGTGCAGAGCCCAGCCGGCGTAGTAGTCGAAGTTCTTGCCCGCGCCGTCGGAGTACCAGCCGTCCCCGACGTACCAGTCCTCGATCCGCTCCAGGCCGCCGGTGATCTCGTCAGGCTTGTACGGCCCGCCCACCTCGGCCAGGAACTGCTCGACGACCACCCGGAACAGCACCCAGTTGTTGTCCGGTGTCCGCCTGCCGACGAAGCCCGCCAGCCAGGCCACCACCCGCTCCTGCTCGGCCGGGGACAGCCGGCCGTACAGCCAGGGCCGGGTCTCGTGCAGGGCCAGCGCGATCGAGGCCGCTTCGACCAGCGGCTGGGACATGTCGGTCAGCGGCGGCCAGGCGTACGGGTGCGCCGGGTCGGTCCCCGCCACGAGTCCCCGGGCGTACCGCTCGAGGAGAGCGGGCGGCACCGCGCCGCCCGCCCCGGCGATCCGGAACGCGGCCAGCAGGAACGTGCGGGCGTACCCCTCCAGGCCGTCACTCACCGGCCCCGACCGGCTCTCCCTGCCCGGCATGCGGTACTGCGCGAAGTCGTCGGTGGCGTACGGCACCACGGATTCCAGCAGGTGATCCGCCACGGCCTCCCAGTGCGCCCGGGTCCAGCCGGTGTAGGCGGACAATGCGGTATCGGCAGGTGGGAGGCGCAGCGATGACATAAGCGGATAATACGGCTCGCGATCAACGAGCCCGGGGAGGGGTGCTGTCGCGCAGGATCACCCGCGTCCCGATCAGCTGGGGGCCGAGTGGACCTGCGGGTGGGCGACGTCGTGGGTGTGCAGATTGCCGCACATGCCCCAGCGGGCTTCGGGTGGGGATTCGAGCAGCGTGGCCTCGCCTAGGTGCGTCCCGTCGCCGCGTTCCAGCGCGTCGAGCACCTCGGCGGTGTGGCGGGTCTGCCGGGCGACGGTGTCCTCCCAGGTACGCCGCCAGCCCGCGACCCTGGGACGTACCAGCGCGACCGCGCTGTCATAGAACTCCCGCAACGGTCCCGGATCCCCGTTAGCCAAGCTCTCGGACAGCCGCAGGAACCCCGCCACCGCCAGATCACGGCGATGCCGCACAGCCTCCTCCGCGCCCGCACCGGAAGGCAGCGTGGCCGCCTCCCGGTATCGGGCCGCGTCCGCCACGATCTCCGGTGGGAACGTCATCACCGCGTCACCCGCCTCGGGCAGCCCGGCGTTCTGCATCACCACGACCACCTCCAGACCGCCCCGGTTGATCGCCCGGTGGATCGTGCCCGGCGTGAACCACACCGTCGAACCGCCGCTCAGCTCCGTCTCCCGGAAACCGCGCGGGTCGAGGGTCTGCAACGCGCCACTGCCGCCTATGACGACGTACGCCTCGGTGGAGGCGGTGTGCATATGCGGCGTACCGCCCTCCAGACCATCGGAACACGCGCCCGAGTAGACCGACAACCGGGTGACGGAGGTCCCGCCGGGGAACGTCATGCTCGCACCCCCAACACGGCACGCCCCTGGTCGGCCAGGTGCCGGGTGCCTTCCTCGCCGTGGTCTCCGACGGCCACCACGACCCCGTACCGGAAGCCGACCGTCTCCCTGTCCGCCACCCGCGCCTCCTCGCTGAAGATTCCATGGTCCCCTCGCGCCAGGCGACCGGCCGATAAACCCGACCATAACGGGAAACGGTCACACCTGGGTGGTCGCAGACTCAGGACCGGAGCGGCGGCGTGGTCGGTGCCACGGGAGCGTTCGGCGCGCCCGGCAGTCGCGCGCCGGAGGGCAACAGCGGCTCGCACGCCTTGACCGCCGCCCCGTACTTGCTGGAGAGGACATCGACGCGTTCGCCCTTGATGTCGAGGTTGATCAGCCCGTCCGAGGACACCGCGACCTCGGGAAAGTCGGGCAACCCCTTCGCACGCATGCACTCGGTGAACGCCTTGCCGTCCCCGTCGGAGGCGTGGCCCGGGGCGGACAGCACACCTCCACCCACGGCCGCGGCGACGACCGCGGCGGCGAGGATCACGTTCCTGATCGTTGAGCCGAACATGATGGCTCCTCCGTTCTGTCGGTGAAGCCAGCAAAGCCGGAGCGCGGTTACAGGCGTGGAACGGCGGCGGTTACCCCGCTGTAACCGCCGGCGCGGCATCCTGGGGAGATCATGAGGGTGCTGATGGTCGAAGATCACGAGGAGCTGGCCCAGACGGTGGCCGCCGGGCTGCGCCGCGAGGGTATGGCCGTCGACGTGGTGCTGGACGGCGACGCCGCGCTCGAACGGACCTCGGCCAACCACTACGACGTGGTCATCCTCGACCGCGACCTGCCTGGACTGCACGGCGACGACGTGTGCAGGTCGCTCGTGGGGGCGGGCTACCCGGCGCGGGTGCTGATGCTCACCGCCGCCGGGACGATCGATGACAAAGTGACCGGGCTGGGCGTCGGCGCCGACGATTACCTACCCAAGCCGTTCGCCTTCGCCGAGTTGGTCGCCCGGATCCGGGCACTGGCCAGACGGTCGAGCCCGGCCCTGCCGCCGGTGCTCGTCCACGGCGACCTGCGTCTCGACCCGGCCACCCGAATCGCCACCCGCGACGGGCACCGGCTGCCGTTGAGTCCCAAGGAGTTCGCCGTACTGGAGCTGCTACTGGCCGCCAGGGGTGCCGTGGTCTCCGCCGAACAGCTCCTGGAGCAGGGCTGGGACGAGTTCGCCGACCCGTTCACGCAGACGGTGAAGGTGACGATCAGCCGGTTGCGCCGCAAGCTGGGCGATCCGCCGCTGATCGAGACGGTCCCGCAGGCCGGGTACCGATTGTGAGGCGGGCGTTTGTGAGACGGCCGGTTGTGGGGCGACCCTTTGTGGGGCGACCGGTTATGAGGTGGTGTTTATGAAGCGGACCGCCCGGCTGCGTCTGACCCTCCTGTACAGCGGTCTGTTCCTGCTGGCCGCGGTGGCGCTGGTCGCCCTCATCTACTTCCTGGTGGTGTACTCGCCCTTCCCGGGGCCGCCCGCCGCTCCCCCTGCGCCCGGGGGGATCGACCTGCCCGTACTGGAGCCTCAGGTGAAGGGGCAGCAGGCCGAGAGCCTGCGTCGGCTGCTGGTCAACTCACTGATCGCGCTGGCGGTGATGGCGTTCGCGTCGGTACTTCTGGGCAGACTCACCGCCGGTCGCGTACTGCGGCCACTGCACGACATGACGGCCACCGTCCGGCACATCACGGCCGAACAGCTCGACCGGCGGCTGGCGGCCTCCGGGCCGGACGACGAGCTCAAGGAGCTGGCCGACACCTTCGACGAGCTGCTGGATCGGCTGGAGGCCGCGTTCACGGCGCAGCGGCGGTTCGTGGCCAACGCCTCCCACGAGCTGCGTACCCCGCTGACGCTGCAGCAGGCCATGGTCGAGATCGCGCTCGCCGATCCGGCGGCCGACGTCGGATCATTGCGGACCGTGCTGGAACGGCTGCTGGCCAACGGCAAGCACCAGGAACGGCTCATCGAAGCCCTGCTCATCCTGGCCCGCAGCCAGCAAGGACTGCACCACCGGCAGCCCCTCGACCTGGCCGCGATCACCGGGCAGGCCCTCGACCAGCGTGGCGACCAGGGCGTCCGCGTCGAGTACGCACTGCACCCGGCCCCCGCGTCCGGCGACCGCGCCCTGCTCGACCGCCTGGTCACCAACCTCCTGGACAACGCCACACGACACAACATCCCAAACGGCCCAACCCCGGACGGCTCGCCCCCACGCGGCTGGATCAAGGTGGCGACCGCCGTGGAGTCCGGTCGGCCCACCCTGAGGATCTCCAACAGCGGCCCGGTGATCCCGCCCGACCGGGTCCAGACGCTCCTGCAACCCTTCCAGCGCCTGGAGACCGGCCGGAGAGCCACGGGCGACGGCCTCGGGCTGGGCCTGTCGATCGTCGCCGCCATCGTCGAGGCCCACCACGGCACGCTGGAAGTCCATGCTCTCCCGGCCGGCGGGCTGGAGGTGACCGTCACCCTGGCGGGCTCGGCTTCCTAGAGCCGCAGGTCATGTTCCTAGGGGCTCCTCAACCCCCGGTCGCGCAGCCGCAGGTCACGCCGGGGCGGCCAGCCAGCGGCGTACGTCCGCCATGGCCGTACCGTCACTGTCGGCGTCGATGCCCGCCGCGAGGTCCGCGATCGTGATGCCCGCCAGCGCGCCGGACCAGGCCTCCTGCGCCGAGGCCATCGCGCGGGCGATCGCGCACGGCCGGTCACACCGTTCGGCCGGTACGGCCAGCGGCCCCTGCTGCCGGATCTCCGTGCACCGGTAGGCGGGTGAGTCGCCGTCGATGGCCTGGACCACCTCCAGCACGGTGATCGCGGCGGCCGGCCGGGTGAGGAGGTAGCCGCCGACCTGCCCGGCCGTAGACCGGACGATGCCCGCTCGGGAGAGCGCCTGGAGGTGCTTGGCCAGATACGCCGGCGGGGTGCCGTGCAGCTCCGCGAGCCGCGCCGCCGGCACCGGATCCTGGCCCTGGCTGAGCGTGACGCAGCTGTGCAGCGCCCACTCCACTCCGTTGGACATCTTCATGTCAGACAGCCTACCCATTCCGGACAATGAATGTCCGTGATAGAACTCGGATGGAAAATATCCGAGATCAACTGGGAGCCCCCATGACACGTACCGCCCTCGGCGCGGCCGCCGTCGCGCTGTTCGTCGCCGCGGCGAACCTGCGACCCGCGATCGCCGCCGTGTCCCCTCTGGTGGACCGCATCCGAACCGACCTCGACCTGTCCGCCACGGGAGTGGCGCTGCTGACGACCATCCCGACGCTGGCCATGGGGGTCTGCGCGCCCCTGGCCGCCGTGGTCGGCCGCAGATTCGGGCTGCGGCTCGGCGTGCTGTTCGGGCTGGCCGTCATCGCCGTGGCGACGGCGGCCCGCGTCTTCGGCGGCTCCGCCTGGCTGCAGCTGATCTGCGCGGCGGCCGTCGGCGCCGGGATCGCGATCGCGCAGACGCTGTTGCCGGCCGTGGTCAAGACGCGCTTCGCCGACCGCGCGGGCCTGGTCACCGGCATCTACACCGCCGGCCTCGGCCTGGGCGGCGCGGTCGCGGCCGGGGTGACCGCGCCGCTCGCCGACGCCATCGGCTCCTGGCCGGGCGCGCTGGCCTCCTGGTCGGTGCTCGCGGTGGCGGGCATGGCGATCTGGTCGGCCTCCCGCACCTCCCTGGCCCTCGACAGCACCCCAGCCCTCATGGGTACGAACCGGACCGGCGCAGGCCAGACCGGCACGAGCCAGACCGGCACGCGCCAGACCGGCACGCGCCAGACGGCGGCTCCAGCGGGGCCTGTCACCAAAGGGCTGCCCTGGCGGAGCGGCTTGGCCTGGCGCATCACCGTGCTGTCCGCCGTCAACTCCGCCCTGTACTACTGCGAACTCGCCTGGATCGTCCCCCTGCTCCACGAGGACGGGCACCGTGACGCCACCGGCGCGGGCGTGCTGCTGACCGCGATGATCTCCATCCAGGTAGTCGCCATGCTGGCCGTACCGGCGCTGCTGGGTGAAGGGCGGGACAGGCGCGCCGGGCTGGTCCTGACGACGGCGTTGACAGCGATCGGGTTCGCGGGGCTGGCGGCGGCTCCGGCGACGGCCACCTGGGTGTGGATCGCCGCCCTGGGCGTGGGTCACGGCGGGCTGTTCACGCTCGTCCTGACGCTGCCCGTGGCGGTGAGCCGCGACGCCGCCGAGGCCGGGCGGATCAGCGCGATGGCGTTCTTCGTCGGCTACGCCTGCGCCGCGCTGGCGCCCGTGCTGGTGGGAGCGCTACGTGACGCGACAGGAGACTTCCACCTGGCGTTCGGCCTGCTCAGCGGGCTGACCGCCGCGATGCTGCTCCCCATCGCCCGGCTACGTGAGGGCGGGCGCACGGAAGTGACCGGCCCAACAGCGAGCGCCCGGGATTTGTGAGGCGTCACAGATTTGACAGCGCGGATTTACCGCCTGGTCCAATTCACAGAATGACCTTCGCGGCTCATCGTTTGTCTGCACCTCGAACTCCTCACCCCCCACCAACCCCTCGCCGAAGGAGTCTCCATGGTCCGACGGATGTTGACCGTGCTCGCAGCGGCCGCCCTGGTGTTAGGTCTCGCCCCCGCCGCCCAGGCCGCGCAGAGCGACGTGTACGTGGCCCTCGGCGACTCGGCTGCCTCGGGACCGCTCGTGCCCAACCAGGTCATCCCCGACCTCGGCTGCTGGCGCTCCGACCACAACTACGCCCACCTGACGGCGCAGGCCATCGGCGCCCGTACGTTCCGCGACGTCACGTGCTCCGGCGCCGACACCGGCGACATGTACCAGCGGCAGAGCACGGATCTCGGCTCGGTCGCGCCGCAGCTGGACGCGCTCAGCCAGGACACCACCCTCGTCACCGTGCAGATCGGGGCGAACGACGTCGGCCTGACGGGCTTCATCGAGGACTGCCTGAACCTGCTGCCGCCGCCCGTCGGAGACGCCTGCAACGACGACTACATCGTGGACGGCCAGGACAGCTGGCGGGTGAAGACGGACGCGCTGCGCTCGCGCCTGACCACGCTCATGGACGACATCCGGGCCCGCGCCCCGCAGGCCCGGATCTTCATGGTCGGCTACGCCACCTACGCCCCGCCGAACGGCTGCTACCCGCGCGTCCCGATCATCAAGGCCGACGCCAACTACATCCGCGCCACCCTCAAGTACTTCAACCAGATGCTGGCCGAGCAGGCGTCCGCCGCCGGTGTCGGCTTCATCGACCTGCAGACCCCGAGCGTCGGCCACGACCCGTGCGCGTCGCCGGGTGTGCGGTGGATCGAGCCGTACGTCCCGGCCGCGCCCGCCGCCCCCTTCCACCCGAACGCGCTCGGCATGAGCAACTTCGCCACCGTGGTCACGGCCGCCGTCTCAGGCGTCTAACCAGTCCAACCCGAGCCGGCGACGCGCGGCCAGCGCCGCGCCGATCCGCTGGAGATGCGCGGGGTCGACGGGATCCAGCCCGGTCAGGCTGACGGCCCTGCGCAGGCGGTAGTCGACCGTGTTCGGGTGTACGTGCAGGAGTGAGGCCGACCGCCGCCGATCGAGCCCCGTGTCCAGATACACCTTGAGCGTCCTGAGCAGGTCGGGATTGTCCAGCAGCGGATCGAGCAGCCCGGCCAGCGCCGCCGTCGCCTCGCTCGACCGGGTGAGCTGGTATTCGAGCAGCACGTCGGCCAGCCGGTACGCGCCGGGCGGCCGCTGGAAGAGCCGCACCACCTCCAGCACCTCTTCCGCGAGCTTGGCCGCGGCCGGCACCCCGGCGGGCGGCGCGAGCTCGGCGGCGACCCACACCGGCACCCCAGCGGCCTTGCTCATGTCGGCGCGAGTAGCGGCGGCCATCTCACCGACATGAGCAAGGCGCCCGTCAAGCGGACCGCAGGGCACCAGCACGAGCCCGCCCGTGGTGTCGAGCACCGACAGCACCGGCTCCGCGGCGTGCCGGCGCAGCGCGGTGGTGATCCGGTGCAGCTTGCGCCGCCCGGCGATGGACCCGCCCGGCTCGTCGGAGTCCTCGTCGGCGTGCCGGCCCGCCGCGACGGCCAGCACGAGGTAGCGCCGCGCGAGCCGTACCCCTGCCAGAGCCGCGCTGTCGCCCGCGAGCAGCGCGGACACCGTCGCGTGCATGGTGTGCTGCTCGTGACTGAGCATGCTCTCGCGCTCTTCCAGGTACGCCGTGCACACGGCGCCCGTCACCGCCTGCGTGTAGACGAGGATGAGCCGGTTGGCCGCCAGGACGTCCTCGAAGTCGGCCGGCGTCGCGGCGGCGAACAGGTGCTCCCACACCATCCGCGCCCCACGGGCGTAGGCGTTGAGCAGGTCGTCCAGCGGCACTCCCTCCCGGGCCCGGCGCGCGGACGAGGAGCGCAGCGGCGCCAGCTCCGCCCTGGTCGGCGGGCGGCCGTCGCGGAACATCCGGGAGATCAGCCGCAGGTTGTCCTCGGTGATCCGGGTGATGTCGCCGTCGAGCTCTTCCCTGGGCAAGCGCCGGTAGATAGGGATCTCCTCGGCGAAGCTCCGCACCAGTCGCCTGGCCAGTTTGGTGGTCTGGCGATCAAGCGTCTCATGTACGGGGCGGCCGGCCAGAGTAAGGGGGCACGCCACCGTCAAACCATGCCAAAACGGACGCATTTCCGCAATGGACAGGGCCTCACGAACGCCATTGCAAGCCTCTGACCTTGACTGACTTTGCGCTGACGGCCATTAGTCACATACGTTTACAGACTCATGCAAGCGTAAGTAAAGGCGGTCACTCTATGAATTTCAGCGAGTACGTCGTCTCACGCTGGGACACCCTCTCGCTGGCCGCCGGGGAACACGCCCTCGTCGTCGGCGTCGCCATCGGCGTCTCCACGGCAGTCGGCGTCGGCATCGGGCTGCTCGCCCACGACCTTCCGAAAACCCGGGGATTCTCGCTGGCGATCTCCGCCGCGATCCTGACGGTCCCCTCCCTCGCCCTGCTCACCCTGCTCATCCCGATCACCGGACTCGGCTGGGGATCCACGCTGGTCGCGCTGACCGCGTACGCGTTCCTGCCGATCATCAGGAACACGGTGGCCGGGCTGCGCGGCGTCGACTCCGCCATGGTGGAGGCCGGACGTGGGATGGGCATGAGCCGGACCCGCGTCCTGTTGAAAGTGCGGCTGCCACTGGCCTGGCCGCTGATCCTCACCGGGGTGCGCGTGGCCACGCAGATGCTCATCGGCATCGCGGCCATCGCCGCCTACGTCGACGGCCCCGGCCTCGGCACGCAGATCTTCGAAGGCCTGTCCCGGCTGGGCTCGGTGAACGCGCTGAACGCGACGCTCGCCGGCACGCTCGGCATCGTGGTCATCGCCGTCCTGTTCGACCTGTTCTTCTTCGCCGTACGTCAACTGACCATTCCTAGGGGGCTTCGTGTTCGATCGTGACACCGGAGGCGCAAGCATCGAGCTGCGGGCGTTGACCAAGCACTACCCGGGACAGCCCGCGCCGGCGGTGGACCACGTCGACCTCGACATCCCCGCCGGCGAGCTCGTGGTCTTCGTCGGCCCGTCAGGCTGCGGCAAGACGACCACGATGAAGATGATCAACCGCCTGGTCGAGCCCACCTCGGGCGAGATCCGCATCGGCGGCGACGACGTGCTGAGCCTGCATCCCGACGAGCTCCGCAGGCACATCGGCTATGCCATCCAGCAGGTGGGACTGTTCCCGCATCTGACCATCGGCCAGAACATCGGCCTGGTGCCGAAGCTGCTCGGCTGGACCCCCGCCAAGACCGCCGACCGGGTGGAGGAATTGCTCTCCCTGGTCAACCTGGAGCCGTCGGCCTACCACGACCGCTACCCCCGCGAGCTGTCCGGCGGGCAGCAGCAGCGCGTGGGCGTCGCCAGGGCGCTGGCCGCCGATCCCCCCGTGATGCTGATGGACGAGCCCTTCGGCGCGACCGACCCCATCACTCGCGAACATCTGCAGAACGAGTTCGTCAAGCTCCAGAAGCAGCTGCGAAAGACGATCATCTTCGTCACGCACGACTTCGAGGAGGCCATCAAGCTCGGCGACCGCATCGCCGTGCTCAAGGAGCGATCGCACATCGCCCAGTACGACACTCCCGCGAACATCCTGGCCAACCCGGCGGACGACTACGTCGCCGGCTTCATCGGCCAGGACGCCACGCTCAAGCGCCTCGCGCTGCTGCGCGTGGCGGACGTGGAGTGCCGGCAGCAGCCGGGCAGCGCGAACCTGCCGCAGATCACCGCGGACGCCAGCCTGCGCGAGGCTCTGGACGTCATGCTCGCGCACGGCACCGACCGCTGCGGCTCGCCGTCCGGCGTCCTCACCTACAACGCGCTGTGCGAGGCCGTGGGAACCGAACCCGCACCCGCCCCTCGACTGAAGTCGGTGGGCTCCGGACCGAAGCCGGTGAGCGCCGCGCCCGTGCCGGACACCGCCCGAGAGGAGGCGGTCGGCAGGTGACCACCGCGACACTCGGCGCGGACCGGACCCGCCCACTCGGGCGCCTGACAGGTCTGCGGTATGTCATCACCCCCATCGCCCTCTGCGGCGTACTGATCGCCCTGTACGCCTGGCTCGGCGCGCAGAACCTGGACTCGATCGAGAGCCGCAGCCTCACCCGTGAGGTCCTCCTGGCCAAGGCCGTGGAGCACATCCAGATGACGCTCGTGGCGACCGCGCTCGTGGTGGTCATCGCGATCCCTCTGGGCATCGTCGCCTCGCGGGCCCGCAACCGGCTGATCACCCCCATCATCCTCACCCTGGCCAACCTGGGTCAGGCGATCCCGGCCATCGGGCTGCTCGTGCTGTGCACGTTCCTGCTGGGGGTCGGCTTCCAGACCGCCCTGGTCGGCCTGGTCGCCTACGCGGTGCTGCCCGTACTGCGCAACACGATGGTCGGCGTGCAGCAGGTCGACCCCGCGCTCATCGAGGCCGCGCGCGGCATGGGAATGACCAAGGGACAGGTGCTCCGCCGCGTGGAGCTCAAGCTGGCCGTGCCGGCCATCCTCGCCGGGCTGCGGACCGCGCTCGTGCTGACCGTCGGCGTCGCCACGCTCGGCGCGTTCGTCGCCGCGGGCGGCTTCGGCGAGCTGATCATCAACGGGCTCAAGCTGAACCGCATGCCCGTGACCATCGCGGGCGCCGTGCTGACGGCGAGCATCGCCTTCTTCATCGACTGGCTCGGCGGGCTCGCCGAGAACCTGCTCAAGCCGCGCGGCATCTGACTCCCCCTCTCATACCGCAAGTACCGTAAGCCCAGCTTCAAGAGGTGTTTTTCGTATGCGTGTCCGCAAGACGTTCACCCTGCTCACCGCCGCCGCCCTGACTCTGACCGCCACGAGCGCCTGTGGCTCGGGCGGGGAGGTCGAGGCCGCCAGCGCGGGCAATGAGCTGTCCGGCGCCAAGTTCGTCGTCGGGTCCAAGGACTTCACCGAGAACATCGTGCTCGGCCAGATCGCCGTGCAGCTGCTCAAGGCGCACGGGGCCGAGGTCGTGGACAAGACCAACCTCGGCGGCACCGTGCCGAACCGGCAGGCGCTGACGTCCAAGGCGATCGACATGTACTGGGACTACTCGGGCACCGGCTGGATCGAGCACCTGAAGAACGCCACTCCCATCCCGGACTCGGCCAAGCAGTTCAAGGCCACCGCGGAGGAGGACCTGGCGAAGAACAAGATCCGCTGGATCGGGCCGACGCCGCTGAACAACACCTACGCGCTGGCGATCCGCTCCGAGAAGGCCCAGCAGCTGGGCGTCAAGACGGTCTCCGACGTGGCGAAACTCGCCAAGACCAACCCGAACGAGGCGTCGTTGTGCGTCGAGTCGGAGTTCTCGACCCGCGACGACGGGCTGCCGGGGCTGTCCAAGGCGTACGACCTGAACATCCCGAAGAACAAGATCAGCCAGCTGGACACCGGTGTCGTCTACACCGAGACCGACAAGGGCCAGACCTGTAACTTCGGCGAGGTGTACACCACCGACGGACGCATCTCCGCGCTCGGCCTGACCGTGCTGCAGGACGACAAGCGCTTCTTCCCGATCTACAACGCCGCGGTCAACGTACGGGACGAGACCTACCAGAAGTACCCGGCGCTGGAGAAGGTGCTCAAGCCGGTGATCGCCAAGCTGGACGACACGACCATGCGCAAGCTCAACGCCCAGGTCGACGTCGACGGCGAGGAGCCGAACAAGGTCACCGCCGACTGGCTCAAGACCTCCGGCTTCCTCGGTAAGTCAGCCGCATAGCAAGTCATCGCCACCGGCCGCGCAGCCAGCCGATCGTGGCCCGGCGTGAGTGCTCGCGCCGCTCCCTCAGGTGCGGGGCGTGCGGCCGGTGGCGTGCATGATCTCCGGCCTACCCCATGGCCGCCCCGAGCACCCCTCAGCCCAGCAACTCGACCGTGCCCGCCTCACCGTCCACCCGGACCCGGTCGCCGTCGTGCAGCCGCATCGTCGCGTTCCCCGTGCCGACCACCGCCGGTATGCCCAGCTCGCGGGCCACGATCGAGGCGTGCGACAGCGGCGCCCCCATGTCCGTGACCACGGCGGCGGCGCGCGGGAACATCGGGGTCCAGCCGATGTTGGTCAGCGTCGTCACCAGGATCTCGCCGGGCTTGAGCCGGTCGCCGTCCTCAGGCGAGGAGATCACCCGGGCGACGCCCTCGACGATGCCCGGCGCGCCGGGGAAGCCGGTGACCGTGTCGCTGACGGGCGCGCTCCCGCCGCGCGCGTCGTAGATGTCGCCGCGCCGGTCGGGGTCGGCGGCCCAGCGCACCGGGTCGAAGTGGCCGACGATCAGCGTCGGGTACGGCGGCAGCGCCGCGTACATCTCGTAGGTCGCCCGCCGGGCCGGAACCCGCTCCAACGCGGACGTGTCGCCGCGCAGGAGGCCGAGGATCTCCTCCAGGTAGAGGAAGAACAGGTCGTCGCCGTGCCCCGTGAGCTCCCCGGCCCGCAGCACGAAGGCGCGCAGCACCCAGAACGCCCGCATGTTCTCCGACCGGGCGGTCTCGCGGTCGCGGACGACCTTGTTCCACCGGGTGACCCGGTCGCGCATCCTGGCTTCCTTGCGGGGGTAACGCTGGGCGAAGCGTGCCCACGCCTCCTCGCGCGCCTTCGTCTGGCGGGCGAGCAGGGCCTCGGTGTCGGCGCTCACGTCACGGAGCCCGGCCAGCTGAGCGTCGATCCACGCCGGATCCTCGCCGGGACGCGGAATGAAGACCTCGAACTCGTGGGGCCCCCGATGCCCGTACAGCTGGGCGAAGGTGTCCCGGTCGATCTCTCCCCTGGCCAGCCTGCCCAGCCCGATGACCGGGCCGAGGCTGGCCAGTTCGCCGTCGATGTTGACGCCGGTGAGCATGGCTTCGGCGTCGACGTCGCCCATCATCTTGCGCAGCTTGTCGCGGGTGTAGACGAGTGTGGCCCCGCCCTGCCGGCCGGCGGCCTCCAGCATGCGGCAGCTGGTGACGACGTACGGCTCGATCTCGCGCTCCCACAGGGCGGCCAGCTCGGGGCCGGTCTCCATGGTGGCGACGCGGGCGCGCAGCTCCTCCGCTTGCCGCCGCGCGGTGGCGAGGAAGGCGGGCATGCCTTTGAGGTTCGTACGGACGCGCTTCTGGATGTCGATCCCCAGCGGCACGACCTTCTTGAGGATCTCCCAGCGGGAGACCTTCAGCAGCGGCACGTCGAGGCCGGGCGGCAGCTTGCCGAAGATCTGCTCGACGGCGCTCAGCCGTGACCGCATGCCGAGCGAGACGGCCATCGTGTACATGACGCTCAGGTTCATGTAGAAACGGCCGCCGATGTTGCCGACCAGGTCGAATCCGGGCAGCGCCGAGGCGGCCATCGCCTCATGGATGAACAAGCGGACGAACGACCAGGTCACGGGCGTCATCACGTCGGGGATGGCCTCGCCGAGGTTGCCGCCGGTCCACAGGTTCTCGCCCTTGAGGCTGTCGTTCCACTCCTCGACCGGCTGCTTGAGGCCGGTGATCGGACGGGCCTGGACGATGAGGAACGAGCCGTCACGCCTGGCCCATTCGACGTCCATCGGCGTGCCGTACAGCTCCTCGATGCGCGCGCCGACCCCGGCCAGCTCGGCGGCCTGCGCCGGGTCGAGGACGGCCCGCCGCCGCAGCTCCTCGGGCACGGGCTCCTCACGCGTGCCGGACGGCGTGCGTACGGTCATGACGGTCTTGTCGCCGATCCGCGACTCGGTGACGGCGCCGTGGCGGACCACGACGGTGTCGGGGGTGACCTGGCCGCCGACGACCGCCTCGCCCAGGCCCCAGGAGGCGTTGATGACGATCTCGTCGCGGGCGCCGTTGACCGGGTTCGCGGTGAACATGACGCCGGCCGCGTCGGCGTCCACGAGCTCCTGCACGACGACGGCCAGCGCCACGTCGTCGTGCGGCACGCCGTTCTGCTCGCGGTAGGCGATGGCGCGGGCGTTCCAGAGCGACGCCCAGCAGCGCTTGACGGCGTCGAGCAGCGCCTCGCCCCTGATGTTGAGGTAGGTGTCCTGCTGTCCGGCGAACGACATGCCGGGCAGGTCCTCGGCCGTGGCGGACGAGCGGACGGCCACCGGCACGTCGTCGCCCATCGCCTCATATGCCGTGCGGATCTCCGCGGCGACGGCGGCGGGCATGTCGTGCCCGGCGAACAGGGCGGCGATCCCGGCGGCATCGCCGGCGGCGGCCGCGTCGAGAATCCGGTCGCGGAAGTCCGCGGCGAAGGCCCGGTAGGCCTCGGTGGTGATGTGGAAACCGCCGGGAACGGGCAGTCCCGCCCTGGTCAGCCTGGCCAGGGAAGCGCCCTTTCCGCCCACTGTCGCGAGGTCCGCGGCGGCATCGTCGAGAGGGAGTAGCACCCTCACGTGACACGCTCCTTAGCGCCCAGGGAGAGCGCGAGCTTCCGCTCCGCGATCTCCTCCATGGTGTCGAGGTAGCCGAGAGTGGCCAGCCTGACGGCCCGCGCGTCGTCGTCCGACAGCGTGGCGCCGGTGCCCATCGCGCGGACGCCGGTGTCGGCGACCAGCTCGACGAGCCGGTCCTCCGGCATCCGCATCTGCTCGGGCATCATGTTCTGCGTGAGCAGGAACCCGTAGATGACCGAGGCGAGGGTCGCGAGGTGCTCGGCGGGAGTCAGGTCCGAGCGGAGCACATCCCGCCCGGCCAGGTCCTGGAGGTACGTCCCGAACGCGGCGCCCAGATCGAGCGTGGTCTGGCTGCTCTTCTTCTGCCTGCTGAGCTTGCCGAACACCTCCGAGTCGTCCAGGATCAGCGCCCTCATCAACGGCCGGCGCAAGAGCCCGCCGACCAGCTCCCGGAGCAGCTCGCGCAGGTCCGCGGGCGCGCGCTCGCGGACCTCCCGCACCAGAAGGACCCGCTCACGGCGGATCAGCGCCGCGAAGAGCATCTCGCGGGTCTTCCAGTGCAGGTAGATCGTGCCCTTGGCGACCTCTGCCTGCCGGGCCACGTCGTCGATGGTCGTCTTGTCGTAGCCCCAGCGCAGGCACAGCTCGGCGGCGGCGTCGAGAATCCGGTGCGCCCGCTCCAGCTGACGCTTCGGATCCTGCGGGGGCCGTCCCACTCTGGCCATCTCGTCTCACCTCAAATGTTTGACTAGATGAGACTATGCAGTCATTTAATTAACCGCAAGTTCACCCCAGCTTCGCCAGGAGCTGTTCGGCGTCGGCCGCGAAGGTCGAGTCGTCGGTGCCGGCGGCGAGCCGGAGCATCCGCCTGGCCACGGTGAGGTCGCCGTGGGCGTACCGGATCTCCCCCAGGCGGAAGGCGGCCTCGGCGACCAGCTCGGGCTGCTCGGTCAACCCCAAGGTGAGCTCGTAGTAGCGCACGGCCCCGTCGCGGTCGTTCAGCCAGTAACAGAGCTCCCCCAGATGCGCGGCCGCCATGCCCGACTCGGTGTCTCCCGAGTCGATGACCCGCTGGTACCAGCCGAGCGCCTCCGGGAAGTCCCGCTCCCGCTTGGCCAGCGCCCCCAGGTACATCGCCCCGAGCGCGCTGACGTGCCCCGTGCCCGAGTTCACCGCCTGGATGTACCACTTGCGGGCCTCGTCCTCGTCCTCGTCGTGGTAGCTGTGGCCGAGCGCGACCATCGCCCTGGCCGCCAGCTCCTCGTCGCCCGCGCCCAGCACCCGCTCGTACACCTGCCTGCCCTCGGCCACCTCTCCGGTCCCGACCAGGGCCTGGGCCAGCACGCTCAGGGCGGTGGGCTCACCGCCCTCGGCCGCCTCCCGCAGCGTGCGCAACGACGCCTCGGTGTCGCCCTGGCGACCCTGGAGCATGCCGAGCAGGCTGCCGAACACCGACCGCACCGGGCTGTCGGCGTCCCCCGCCTGCTGTTCGGCCAGGCTGTAGAAGGCGGCGGAGTCGCCCTCGGCGTCGAGGAGTGCCAGCAGCCTGCCGCCCGCGACGAACCGCACATCGGGATCCTCGTGTTCGTTCAGCCGCTCGTAGACGGCCCGCGCCCGCTCCGTCTCACCGAGCTCGGCGAGCCGCTCGGCCACCCCCAGCTCGGTGAAGGCGTCGGAGCCGACCAGCTCGTAGTAGAGGTGGACGGCCTCGGGGTCGTCGCAGAGCTCCGCGAGCTCCCTGGCCTTGGCGCCGGCGTGCGGCCCCAAATGCGCCAGCACCTGTACGGCCAGCGCGTGCTCGCCCCGCTCGTACGCCTGGTAGGCCAGGGTGTTCAGGTTGTCCAGGGCGGTCTGGGCCAGCGCGGACCCGGTCCACGCCGCGGCGCCGAACGCCTCGGCCGCCCCGAGCAGGTCACCGTCCTCGTGCAGCCAGCAGCCGAGCTGGATGCCGCCCCTGGCCGCGGCGTCGGCCTCGCCCGACTCGACGGCCAGCCGCGCCTGCCCGACGGCCGCCGCCTTGTCGCCCAGCGCGTGCAGGGCCTCCGCGAGATCGGCGCGCATGCCGGGGATCTGCTGACCGGTGTCGATCCCCTTGCGGTACAGGTCGACCGCGCCCGCCAGGTCACCCGTCGCCTTGCGCGCGTCGCCCCACACCCAGTAGCCCATGGCCACCGTCTCGGGATCGCCGGTGCCGACGGCCAGCTCGGCCTCGGCGGCGATGGCCGCGTACTCCTGCCGCTGGAGCAGGTTGACGAGCAGGTGGCACCGGCAGGCGAGATCGCCGGCCGCGGCGCCACGTTCGAGCACGTCACCAGCGCCCGTCAGGTCGCCGCGCTCCTCCAGCAGGGCGGCCAGCTCGACGGCGGTGGCCGGCAGCGCGGCCCGCAGCGCCTCGGCGGCTCCGTCCAGGTCGCCGCGCCGGCGTCGGACGACGGAGACGTTGCGCCACGCCATGAGGGCGATCTCGTCGTCGCCGCTCTCGGTCGCGGGCAGGAAGCACAGCTCGGCCTGGCTGTGCTGACCGTCCCCGGCCAGCTCGGCGCCGAGCCCGAGACCGGCGCGCGCGGCCCACTGGGGGTCGCCCACCTCGATGACCAGTTGGTAGAGCGCCCTGGCGAAGTCCTCGTCGCGGCTCGCCCTGGCCATCTCCAGCGTCTCGGCGAACGCGTCGTCGGTGGGGAACCCGCTCGCCTCGGCCCGGCTCGCGGGGAACTCGCTCGCCTCGGTGAGCGCTCCTTCCGCAAGGACCCCGGCTGCCGCGGTCGCGTGGGATTCCGTCAGCAGACGGCGTACCTCGGCTATGTCGCCGGCGTCCAGCGCGAGCAGGAGCCCCGCCATCGGCGCCGACCCGGTCAGTTCGGTCAGCGCCGCCAGGGCGCCCTGCCGGTCGCCCTCGGCGGCCAGTACCCACGACCGTTCCTCCGGCGACGCCGTACCGAGCCGGACCCGGGCCGTGGCCGCGGCCCGCGGGTCCGCGTCCTGGGCCGCCGCGCGTTCGTAGGCCGAGCGGGCGCCCTCCGGGTCACCCGCCTCCTCCAGGTGGCGCCCGGCCTCCAGCAGCGTGGCCCCCGCCGCCTCAGGATCGATCGCCACGGCCCGCTCGAACGCCGCCCGCGCGCCCTCGAGGTCGCCGGTCCGCGCGAGGAGCCCGCCCAGCAGGCACTCGGCCTCCGTCGCCTCCTCGTCCGGCCCGGTCCGCACCGCGGTGGCCGCCGCCACGAGGGCTCCGTCCAGGTCGCCGCCGTCACGCAGCAGCCGGGCCAGCCGCGGGGCCGCCGCCACCTCGCCGAACGCCTCCCGCAGCACCTCACGGGCCTCGCCGGGCAGGCCGGTCGCGACCAGGATCTCCCCCAGCCGCAGCGCGGCCTCAGCCACATGCGCCCCGTCGTCCCCGGCGAGTATCTCTCGGTACGTCCGCGCCGCCGCGTCGAGGTCGCCGAGCGCGTGCCAGGCCCGGCCGAGGTCGCGCCGCGCGACGGCGGCGAGGCGCTCGTCAGGACCGGCCACCGCCTGCTGCCAGGCGGCGATCGCACCGTGCGCGTCACCGGCGTCGTGGCGCAGGGCGGCGAGGTAGCAGGCCGCCTCCTGCCGGAAGTCCGGGTGACCGACGCCGACCAGCAGGGACAGCGACCCGTCGGCAGCGGCCGTCTCGCCCTGCCGCCGCCACGCGTGCGCGGCCTGCAGAGCGAGCATGGACGCCATCCACGACCTGCCGTCATCAGCGATCGCCTCGAACGCCGCAGCCGCCGCACGGAAGTCACGGTCGAGCAGGAGCCGGGCGTAGCTTCCCGTCTCCCCCTCTTCCGGGTGAGACTCCGGAACGCGGCCGAACGCGGCCCGCGCGCCGTCGAGGTCGTCGATCCGTACCCGGGTGAGCCCGAGCAGCCACGCGTGACGCGGCGCCTGGACCGGATCGCCCTCGGCGACGAGCCGCTCATGCAGGCGGCACGCGGCCAGCAGGTCACCCTGGCGCTCGAACAGCCCGAGCAGCGCGCCCACCGCCTCGAGCCGGAGCCCCCGATGGCCGGTCTCCATCGCGGCGGTCAGCGCCGCCCGCGCCTCCGCCAGGTCATGCTCGCGCGTACCCGCGTCCACATCCCCGTCGGAGTCCTGACCGAAACCCTCAGCGCCGCCCTCGCCGGACTCGTTCACGCGCTCACCGAGCAGCTCACCCAGCCCGTACGCCACCCACGCCGCCAGCACCGGATGCCCGTCGGCCCGCGCCCGGCGCAGCAGCGCGACCGCCTCCTCGCTCTGGCCCTGGTTCACCAGGACGTCCTTGAAGATGGTGGCCGTATAGGAGAGCGCGAGCGGGTCACCCGAGTCGGCCGCCGCGTGGAACAGCCGGGCCGCGTCCGACAGGTCGTACCCGATGGAGGCCAGCACCTGCGCGAACACCGCGGTGCCGATGGCGGCCGTCGCGGGGTGTTCCATGGCCTCGCGGTAGCGGACCAGCCCCTCCTCCCTGCCCAGGCGCTGGTGGTCGATGACCGCCCGCAGCACCGGGTGCGGTTCGTCGCCCGATTCGCGCAGCAGATGCAGGAAGAACTCGGCGCTGAAGCCCTGCAGCAGGTCGTCGCCCTCGGCGACGTACGACAGCAGCTCGTCGGCCTGCTCCCGATCACCTTCGCCCAGTTCCAGCTCGGCCAGCGTCATCATGGCCCGGACCGACTGCGTGGCGGCGCCGGAGTCGATGGCGCCGCGCAGCAGCCGTCGCGCCCCGGCCAGGTCGCCCGCCTGCAGGTGGCGCAGCGCCTCGTCGACGTCCAGGAGCGCCTGTTCCTCCACCGGGTCGGCGAGCGGCTGCTGCCGTGCCGCGTGGTCGAGCAACAGCGCGGCCTTGAACGCCGCGTCGGGGTCGTCGTGCTCGGCCGCCTCGGCCACGAGCGCCATGACGCTCTCCCGCTCGTCCGGGTGCCGGTCGAGCAGCAGGCCGAGCAGCGTGATGGAGATCGAGGACCAGTCCGACTCCCCCGCCTCCAGTACGGCCCGCAGCGCCGCGAGCGCTTCGGTCACCTCTCCGGCCTCGGTGTGCATCTGCGCCAGGCACGCCTGGGCCTCGACGGCGTACTCCCGCTGGCCGCTGGCGACCACCCGGTGGAAGATCGCCTTCGTCGCCGCCACGTCGCCGAGCTGCGCGGTCACCTTGGCCTGCTCGATGAGCGCGGGCAGCCGCTCCTCGGGCCTGGGGTCCTCGGCGGCCTCGGCGTAGGAGGCGGCGGCCTCGGCGTACTCGCCGAGATCGACCAGGACCGCGCCGAGCAGCCGGTGGGCGGTGGCCAGGTGGTCGGGGTGTCCCACGGCGATCGCGTGCTCGCACACCTCGCGGGCGGCCGCGAGATCCCCCTCGTCGGCGTGGATCCGGTAGAGCCGGAACGCCGACAGCGACACCACATCGGGATCGCCGCAGGTCAGCAGCTCACGGTAGTCGTCCTCGCTGTCCGCCAGCTCGAACAGGTCACGCGCCGTACCCGGATCTTGGGGGGCGAAGTCGGGCAGCTCCAGCTGGGCGGCCATCGCGGCCACGGCGGGACTGTCGCACCGGCGCGCCCGCTCCAGCGCCTCCTTCGCGCCCTCGACATCGCCCAGCTCGGTCAGGACGAGCACCAGCGCCGTCTCGGCGAGCGCGGCCACCTCGAAGTCGGCGCCGTCGCACGCGATCATCAGCACCCGGTGCGCGGCGGGCCATTCGCGGGCGGCGACCAGCATCATGCCCATGGCGATGGCCGAGCGCTGCCCGAAGACCGGATCGCCGGAAAGGATCACCGACCGGTGCGCGGCCTCCGCGCCGTCGAGATCGCCCTGCTCCTCCAGCAGACAGGCCAGCAGGTGTGACGCCTCGGGATCGCCGGTGGCGGCGATCTCCCTGAACAGCACGGCCGCCGCGTCGGGATCCCCCGCTTCCCAGCACTTCATCGCCGCGGCCAGCTGCTCTGACTCCATATTGCACTCCCCAGTCATTTAATACTGTGAAAAAGCTACACATGTGTCGCTCTGGTCACAGCACGTTCCCCGATCTCGGGACCTTCCGACCATCCCGGTTCGGAGCGCCGTAGCGTAGGGGCCATGGCTAAAGCGTTCTGGATCGACCAGGAGTTCGACAGGGATCGTGACGGGCGCTATGCCGTACACGTGCGCAAGAACCTCGAAGAGTTCGAGTGGGGCGACATCGCGCCGGTCAGGTTCGCCTGCGCGGCCTGGCGGCTGGCCACGCCGCCGTCGCTGAACCCCGGCTACGTGCGCTGGGACCGCCGCATCCTTGAGGCGACCTGCCACCGCAACACGTGGGACGGCACGCTCAACGCGCGGATCCGGCTGGTCTCGCCGCTGCCCGAGGAGCTCACCCGCTCACGGGCCTGGTGGCGCGACCGCGGCTGGCTGGGCTGGCAGGAGACGTTCGGGCAGTATGTCGAGCCGACGCAGCAGGACCTGGCCAGGATCCCGTTCCTGCGAGCGACGCTGCTGGTCGAGGTGCCGGTGCCGCTCGACGACCTGCCGCCGGAACCCGAGGGCCCGCATGACGAGGTCGAGCAGAGCGCGGCGCGGGCCCTGGCGGTGCTGGTCCGCGAGCTGAACCAGCTGGTCACCCCCATCCTCGACCAACTCGGCTGACAGCATGCCCGCCACATAACTGGGTAGCGGGGGGCGCATGAGAATGGTGCGCGCCGTGCTGTCGATTTCGTCGCTCGCGGGCTGTGCCGTGCTGTCGATTTCGCTGACCGCGGGCTGCGCGGTGGACGCGACCGCCCCGGCCCGCACGGCCGAGCGCTTCCACGCCGCCCTCGCCGCGCACCAGGAGGACGCCGCCTGCGCGCTGCTCTCCCAGCAGACCGCGGAGAAGCTGCCCGACCCCGGCCAGACGTGCGCCGACGCGCTGCGCGAGCTCAAGCTGGGCGCCGCCGGACCGGTCACCTCGGCGCAGGTCTGGGGCGACGACGCCCAGGTACGGCTGGCGGGCGACACGCTCTTCCTCCACCACTACCAGGACGGGTGGCGGGTCACGGCCGCGAGCTGCCGCCCGCAGGGAGACCGCCCCTATGACTGCGAGGTGGAGAGCTGATGCGGGTGATGTTCACGATCACGCTCATCGTCATCGCGACCGGTTTGATCTGGTTCTTCACGACAGGACTGGTCCGCCTATGAAGCAGAAGATCAAGGAGAACGGGCTGTCGCTGGCGTTCCTGGTGATGTTCCTGCTGACGCTGGCCGGGCAGGCCATCGCGGGGACGGGCCAGTTCAACGACCAGCAGCTGGTCAACGGCGGGGAACCGGTGTCGGTCTTCACGTACGTGACGTCCTCGGACTTCGCCGTGGACGTGGCCGAGAACTGGCAGTCCGAATACCTGCAGTTCTTCCTGTTCATCACGATGACGATCTGGCTGGTGCAGAAGGGTTCGCCGGAGTCCAAGGATCCCAAGGAGGCGGGTCTGGAATCGGACGAGAAGCAACTCGTCGGCCGCCACGCCCGGCCCGACTCCCCGGCCTGGGCGAGGGCCGGCGGGCTTCGGCTCCAGCTGTACAGCAACTCGCTCGGGCTGGTGATGGGGATCGTCTTCGTGCTGTCGTGGCTGGCGCAGTCGGTGGCCGGGGTGGCGGCGTACAACTCGCAGCGGCTGCTCGACCTGCGGGATCCGGTCTCGTGGGGCGCCTATTTCACCTCGCCGGAGTTCTGGAACCGGAGCCTGCAGAACTGGCAGTCGGAGCTGCTCGCCGTGCTTTCCATGGTGGCGCTGTCGATCTACCTGCGGCAGCGGGGATCGCCGGAGTCCAAGCCGGTGGGCGCGCCGCACTCCTGGACCGGCGTCGAGGGCTGATGGGTTGCCAGGGTCGAGGTCTGATCGATCGCCGGGCTCCACGCCTGATCGGGCACCGCGCTCCCTGGCTAACCGGTCACCGCGCTCCCTAGCTGGTCGGTCGCCGGGCTCCACGGCTCACCGGTGACGACCGCGACGATGCGGGTGCCCGGCTGGAAGACGCCCTGCCGTACCAGGTCGAAGACGCCGTAGAGCATCTTCCCGACATACACCCCCTCGACCCGATATTTCGCGATGAAGTCATCGAGAACCGGGGTTGAGCGGGCGTAGCCCCCGAAGTGGTAGTCCAGGTTGACCGACCAGTTCGGCCACACGCGCCCGTAAGCCTCGCACTGCAGGCGCGCCACCTCATCCTCAAGGAACCCGGCCCCCTTGAGCACCGCGAACCCGATCGCCCGCCGGCCCTCCGGCAACCCGGCGGCGATCCCGGCCAGGGTGCCGCCGGTGCCGACCGCGCAGCAGATCACGTCGTAGTCGCCGCCGATCTCGCCGGGCAGTTCGGCGCACCCGCGTACGGCCGCCGCGTTGCTGCCCCCCTCCGGCAGGATCGCCACGTCACCCCACTGCTCGCGCAGCGCGGCCTGCACCTCGGGGGTGTGCTTGCGGCGGTATGTCCCCCGGTCGAGATAGGTGAGCCGCATGCCGCAGGACTCCGCGTACGCCAGCGACGGGTTGAGCGGCAACGTCTCCTCACCGCGGATCACCCCGATGGTCGCGAACCCATCTCGGCGCCCGGCCGCCGCGACAGCCCTGATGTGACCGGAGTAGGCGCCGCCGAACGTGAGCACGCGAGGATGGCCCAGGTTGTACTTGAGCTTGCGGGCCTTGTTGTCGTCGCGGACCAGGAAGACCCGGACAGAGGCGAGCGCCGGATCCACCAACTCCTCCATGGCGCTAGTCTACGGTCGGACCTTTGTTGAGGAGTGTTGGATTATGCGCGTTGTCGATGCTTTTCGGGCCGCCTTCGGCGCCGACCCGCGGACGGTCTGGCACGCGCCCGGCCGCGTCAACCTGATCGGCGAGCACACCGACTACAACGACGGCTTCGTCCTGCCCTTCGCGGTGCCGTGGGGCGTCACGGCGGCCGTCAGCCCGCGCGAGGACGCCACGATCCGGCTGCTGTCCCTGCAGTCGTCCGGCGACCCGCTGGTGATCTCCAGTCACGAGGAGTCGCAGGGCTGGAGCCGCTACGTGGTCGGCGTCCTGGCGATGCTGGGCGACCGGGTGCGCGGCGCCGACATCGCCATCGACGGCGACGTGCCCCAGGGCGCCGGGCTCAGTTCGAGCGCCGCGCTGGAGGTGGCCATCGCCTCGGCCCTCAACGACCTGTACGACCTGGGCATGACGCCCATGGAGCTCGCCCTGCTCAGCCAGCGGGCGGAGAACGACTTCGTCGGCATGCCGTGCGGCATCATGGACCAGGCGGCGTCCGCGCTGAGCGCCGAGGGGCACGCGCTGTTCCTCGACTGCCGTTCGCTCGGCTCCCGCAACATCCCGCTCGACCTGGCCGCGCACGGGCTGACCATCCTCATCATCGACACGCAGGTGCACCACGAGCACGCGGGCGGCGAGTACGCCAAGCGCCGCGCGGAGTGCGAGTCGGCGGCCCGCAAGCTGGGGGTCGCGGCGCTGCGCGACGTCACGGACCTGGCCGGGGCCCTCGACCAGCTGCAGGGCGCCGAGCGCAAGCGCACGATGCACGTCGTCACGGAGAACCACCGCGTCGAGGCACTCATCGGCCTGCTCAGGGCCGGGGCGATCACGGAGATCGGGGCGCTGCTGAACGCCTCCCACCTGTCGCTGCGCGACCAGTACGAGGTGTCGTCGCCGGAGCTGGACCTGGCCGTGGAGGCGTCGCTGCGCGGCGGCGCCCGGGGCGCCCGCATGACGGGGGGCGGCTTCGGCGGCTCGGCGATCGCGCTGGTGTCCGACGAGCGCCTGGAGGCCGTGAAGGAGTCGGTGAGCGCGGCTTACGCCGAGCGCGGCTGGCAGGCCCCCCGCTTCCTCCCCGCCACCCCCTCTTCGGGTGCTCGGCGTATTTCCTGACTTCTCTTTAGATCAACATCTTTTGTTACGGCAGGCCCGGTGGGCCCCACCCGCCAACCGGGGCCGGGGCCCGTCCAGGGGCACGCTCCTCCGGTGGAGATGGCTGGGCGCCGTGACGTGCGTCTTCTTGGCCCCGGCCGTGGTCAGTCCGACCCACCGCACAGAGCCGGGCCCGTCCAGAGGCACGCTCCTCCGGTTCACCGGCTCGCCGCCGCAACGTGCGCACGGACATCTTCTGCGTGGTCTTCGGGAACCCCTCTGATTACAAGGGCGGGAAGTTCGGCGGGCGGCGTTCCAGGAAGCTCGCGACGCCCTCGGCGAAGTCCGGGCGGTTGAAGGAGGCGAGCATCTCCTGGGTCGCCGTCTTGGCCGCCTCGTCCAGGGTGATGTCCCAGTCGTTCCAGACCTGACGCTTGATGACGGCCATGGAGGCCGGGGAGCTGTGGGTGGCGAGCTCCAGGGCGTACTCCTGGGCTGTGGCGAGCAGCGCGTCGCCCGGGACCGAGCGGTTGGCCAGGCCGAGCTCGTAGGCCTCCGCGCCGGTGAAGACCCGCCCCGACAGGAGGATGTCCATGGCTCTCTGCTGGCCCATGAGGCGGGGCAGGATCCACGACAGGCCGTATTCGGCGATCAGGCCGCGGCGCGGGAAGGCCGTGGTCCATTTGGCGTCCTCGGCCGTGAAGATCAGGTCGCAGGCCAGCGCGTGGACCACACCCAGACCGGCGCAGGCGCCGTTGACGGCGGCGATGATCGGCTTGGCGATGGTCGTCGGGAAGGTGTTGGGGCGCGGGTCCGGCGTCTCGTCGTAGTCTCCGGTCTGGATGGCGCTGAGCGTCTGGAAGTCGGCGCCCGAGCAGAATCCCTTGCCCGCGCCGGTCACTACGATGGCCCGCACGTTCGGGTCCTTCTCGGCCTCCTGGAGGAGGTCGAAGTAACACCGGCCCATCGCGTCCGTCCAGGCGTTGAGCCGGTCGGGACGGTTGAAGGTCAGGGTGAGCACGCCTTGATCGGCCGAGGAGAGAACGAGTTCCGCCATAGGGCAACAGAATCATATTCTAGCGATGAAGGGCAAGACAACCCTCCGACCAGCGGGCGAAGCGAACGAAAGCAGAGGTCAGAGTGGGTTGCTGGAGTTGGGGGAGGTGGAACACAAGACGAACCTCCGGTCAGCCAGCGTGGTGGACAAAGGCTGGGGTCATCGTGGGGTTGTCGTAGTAGCGGTGGAAGACGCGTGTGGTGCCGCCGGAGATGGGCGGCACGATCCACGACCAGTCGGCCGGGCACACGCGCCCCGCCTTCTCCTCCCGTCCCAGGTGGGTGAGGAACCGGTTCGACTCCGTGTGGTGGTCGGTCATCATCACCCCCGCCTGCTCGAACGAGTGCAACACGGCCACGTTCAGCTGGACCAGCGCGTGGTCCCGCCACAGCGACCGGTCGGAGGCGGTGTTCAGCCCGAGCCGCCCGGCGACCACGGGCAGTTGGTCGTAGCGGTCGGTGTCGGCGAGGTTGCGGGCGCCGATCTCCGCCCCCATGTACCAGCCGTTGAAGGGCGCGCACGGATAGCAGAGCCCGCCGATCTCCAGGCACATGCCGGAAATGGCCGGCACGGCATGCCAGCGCAGCCCCAGGTCGGCGAACCACGGATGGTCCGGATGCGTGAGGGGCACCTCCAGCACCGCGTCGCCCGGCAGATTGCACAGCAGCCTCTGCCCGCGCCCCGGCTGGATGACCAGGGGCAGCACATCGAACCTGCCGCCCTTCCCGCCCCGCCAGCCCAGCCGCCTGACCTTCTCGGTGAAGTCGACATAGCGGGGATCCCCGACGATCGACCCGTCGCGCATGCGATACCCGGCGTACCGGATGAGCTGCTCGTTCAGCACCCGGGGTCCGCGCCGCTCAGGCGTGTCCGGCGGGAACACGGTGATCGTCGGCCGGATCTTGCCCTCACCCGTCGCGTCGCGCAGATGAGCCACGCACTCGAGGGCCACGCCCTCGGCGCTGGTCACCTGCCTGCGGTCGCGTACCCGTAACGAGCGCCAGTAGAGCCGCCCGATGCAGCGGCTGCTGTTGCGCCAGGCCACCCTGGCACCGAACTGCAACTCCTCGAAGGTATGGGCATAAGTCCCATGACGGGCGATCTCCTTGGCGACCTCACGCAGACGCGCGTGCACGCCACCCGCGCCGGGATTCTCGGCGTGGAAGAGCCTGATGAAGCGCTCCGCCTCGCGAATGTCGATCGTTCGCTCGATGAGCGTCTGTACGGCGATGGCATCGAAGGGACGTAGGGACCTGATCCAGGTACGCACGCAGTAACCAGCACTTTTCCATCAACGGAGCGCCCCGCCGATTCCGGGTCGGCGGCACCTCCTGGCAGGCGGCGCCCTCTCCACACCGCCTTCACGACGTGCCCGCAGCTCCTGCCATCCTTCACCGTCCACAGCCGTTTGTCCCGGCAAATCGAAAATCCCGTGACCTTACGACTACAAAGCGTGAAAGACGCTATCCATCGGGCCGCCGCACCAGGTCGAGCCGCATCGCCACCACCACCGCCGAGGTCCGGTCGGAGACGCCCAGCTTGCCGTACGCCCGCAGCAGATGCGTCTTGACCGTGGCCTCCCCGATGAACAGCCGCCGGCCGATCTCCCCATTGGTCAGCCCCTCCGCGACCAGTTCCAGCACCTGCCGCTCCCGCGCCGACAGGCGCCACCCTTCGGGTCCGGCCTTGTGCCAGGCCGCTAGGCGAGCGGACACCGACGGCGACAGGACGGTCTCGCCGCCCGCCACCGCCCGTACCGCGGCCGCCAGGTCGGCTCGTGACACGTCCTTCAGCAGGTACCCGGCGGCGCCGGCCGACATGGCACGCTCTATGTCCGCGTCGTTCTCGTACGTGGTCAGCACGATCACCCGGTAGCCCGCGCCCAGCCGCCGGATCGCGGTCACTCCGTCGCAGCCCGGCATGCGCAGGTCCATGAGGATCACGTCGGGCCGCAGCCGTGGCGCGACCGCGAGAGCCTCTTCACCGGATCCGGCCTCGCCGACCACCTCGATGTCCGGTTCGGCGACGAGCATCCCGCGCAGGCCCTCGCGGACCATCGGGTGGTCGTCGACGATCAGCACGGCGAGCATGGCAACTCCACCGTGACCGTCGTGCCCGACCCAGGAGCGGCCGCCACGGTGACGGTCCCGCCGAGCCGCGCCACCCGGACACGCATGGTCCGCAGGCCGTACCCGTCACGGGTGGTGGACGGCTCAAAGCCATCACCGTCGTCACTCACGGACAGCCGCACCGCTGTGTCCCCGGAGTCGCTCACCGACAACCGCTCTGCTGCGCCCCAGGAGTCGGTCACCGACGGCAGCACCTCCGTGTCCCCGTAGTCCAGCGCCAGCCGTGCGGACCGAGCGCGGGCATGCTTGCGCACGTTCGCGAGCCCTTCCTGAGCAACCCGCACCAGCACCGCCTCGGCCGTGGCGGGCAGCGCGATGGGCTCGCCCCTGACGGTCACCTCCACCGGCACCTCGAACCCCTCCCCCAACCGGCGCAGCGCCTGCCCCAGTGACGTGCCGTCGAGCGCGGGCGGGGCGAGCGCCGCGATGAGCGCCCGCGTCTCGGCCAGGTTCTCCTTCGCCGTCTGTACGGCCAGCGCCACGTGCCGCTCAGCCCCCCGACCGGCCTCAGCGGCCTGGAGGAGCATGATGATGCTGGTGAACCCCTGGGCCAGAGTGTCGTGGATGTCGCCCGCCAGCCGCTCGCGCTCCGCCAGGACCCCGGCCTCCCTGCCGACCTCCGCCAGCTCCTCCCGGGTGCGGTCGAGCTCTTCGATCAGCTCGGCCCGTTCGCGGTTCTGCTGGTACAGCCGACTGATGAACGTGCCGAGCAGCGCGCTCGCCGGTAGTCCGACGGCCAGGGCGAGGAGGGTCATCAGCGGATCCGCCCCGGCCGTCGTCAGTCCGTTGATCATCGGCGCGGCGAAGAACGCCGCCGTCAGCACCACGGCGTGCGCCACCCGCAGCGACATGAACGCCATCGGCACCAGCGCGGACAGCGCTATCCCCGCCGCCGACTCCAGCAGCCCGGCTCCGGTGACCAGGACGAGCACGCTCGCCGCGTACCACCAGCTCTCCCGCACGGGGATGGCGTCCGCGCGGACGGCTCTGCGGCCGAACAGGACGTAGGAGAGGGCCATCAGGAGCACCAGTCCGACGGCGATGGGCGGGCCGCCGTCCGCCACCATCGCAATGACGGTGGTGATGAGCACCACCGCGAAGTACGCGTCCCAGAACGGATAGGAACGCAGCCAGGCGTTCTCGGCCCGCGCCGCCACGGGACTCCCCATGATCTGCAGTTTTACCCCCTTATAGCCATATGTCCACCGATCGGTGGATACCCCGGCGACGCCGGAACCGTGATCGTCATGGTCATGAACAAGCACACCTACCGCACGGTCATGCTCGCCCTGTCGCTCGTCTTCGCCGCGCTGATCGCCATTCTGGCCCTCCTCGGCAGCGGCGCCATCGGCCTGGTCGCCGGGATCGGCGGCGTCCTCCTCGGCCTCGGCTGGGCGCTCTACGGAGTGCTGACCGGCAAGCGGGACACCGCGGTCTAGCCGCAACAAGAAACCCCCTCCCCGGAGACCCGGGAAGGGGGTTCAGCCTTGCTCCCGCGATAGGACTCGGACCAGGCATCGCTGGCAAAAGTACTTATTCAGTGACGTAGGTGCGACGGCTGCTAGGTCGAGGGCTCCCGGGCACTGTGCTCCCCGAGCAGCCGATCGATCATCGCCAGCAACAACGGTTGCAACCGATCCAGCGGGGCGTCACCGCGCACAATGATGTCGGCGTACTGCCGGGACGGCTCGATATACAGCGCGTGCCCGACCCGAGCGCTCTCCCGGTAGTAATTAGCGATCATCTCCGGCTCGCTCAGTCCGCGCGGCTCCTTCATGTCCCGCAGCAGCCGACGCAGCGCACGCTCGTCCGCGTCGAGTTCGACGAAGAGCCGCAGATCGAGCCGTTCGCGCACCGCTGCGACATGCAAGATCATGAGCCCTTCGACAAGCAGCACGTCCGGCGCTACTACGTCGCTGGTCCGGCTGTCGAGGTCGCGCAGGAAAGCGAGCCAGTCGACCGACTCGGGCCGGTTGTAGTCGAAGGTCACCTCACCGGTCGTGGGGGAGACGAAAGTCGGGCCGCGATCGACGTCGTGACACATGTACGGGTCGCTGGTGAGCACGTCTACGGTGCGTCCGGATTGCTCGACGGCGGTACGCAACCAGGTGGCGATCGTAGTCTTGCCTGACGCGGAGCCGCCGGCGATGCCGACGACGAGTGGGTGCGCCACGTGGTCTCCAAGGCCGATCGGACAAGATCAGATCAGCCTATCTCCGGGCACGTGCCATCTGGCCGCTTCGTCGATCTGCACGGGAAGTGACGGCGCGTGCTGCGGGGATCACAAGAAGGGCGGGCATCGGGAACCGCTGGAAGGTACGAGAGCTCCGCCACTGCTTCGTCTCGATCCTGAGCGATGGGGACGTCTCGGTGGAACGCATCGCCGATCTCGTCGGGGACTCGACGCCCACCACCACGCAACCGTCTACCGACACCCGATCAGACCGGTCATCGTCCATGGCGCTGAGACCATGGAAGCCGTCTTCGGCCACGCTGACCAAACCGGGTAGTGGCTCCCGGAACGACTCAGGCCCCTCATCCTTGATCCCGGAGAGGGGCCTGAGCTCTGCCTACCTCGGCCTTGCCGAAGCTCCCGCGATAGGACTCGAACCTATAACCTGCCGGTTAACAGCCGGCTGCTCTGCCGTTGAGCTACGCGGGATCGTACGTTCGCGCTGATCGGCGGGCCTTGCGGGCCGCTCCCCTGGGCGCAGGAATAGATTAGCGCACTCGAGGAGTGCGTGTCGCATCGTCATTCGGGTAGGCCCGGAGACAGCGGAGGTGCAATATGCGTTATCGGATGACATTCGCCATTGGTCTCGCCGTCGGCTATGTCCTGGGCAGCCGGGCCGGACGCGAACGCTATGAGCAGATCAAACGGGCCGCCCAACGCGTTGCCGACAGCCCCAGGTTCCAGGAGACCGCGGGCGTGATGGGCGCCCAGCTGTCGAAGGCGGCCGGAGTGGCCAAGTCGAAGGTGGGGGACACACTCCAGCATCGGATCCCGTTCCTCAACGGCCACGACCACCACGACACCGGCACCGGCTGGCCCGGCGAAGAGGTCGAGCAGGCCGGCCAGAAGAAGACCGACCAAACCGGCATTCCGCACTGACGCGGAACTTGACGCGGAACTGCCGCGAGCAACGCCGGGCCCCGGGCATGAGCGCAGGACGAACCACCGCCCATGCCCGGGGCACCCGCGTGCCACCCCACTCACAAGCCCGGGGTCCCACTCCACTCACAAGCCCGGGGTCCCACCCCACTCACAAGCCCGGCGCGCACGCATGTCCCGCTCGTCTACCGGGCGCCCGAACTCATGCCGCCCGCGCGATCCGGCTCCTCAGACCCCCATGCTGCGCCGTACGCCCTCAAGGGCCTGTTCGGCCTGTGCGCGTACGCCCGGGTCGTTCGGATCGAGGCCGTCGTCGAAGACGAGGGTCCACCCCAGTACCTCACCGCCGGGCGGACGCCTGGCCACCAGCCGTACCCCGCCACGACCGGGCAGGTCCACGTGCTTGTTCACCACGATGGTGGCGTTGACCCGCTCCCGGACCGTCTCGGGCAGCAGCCGCGGCTCCGGCAGCTCCACGCGGTGCCGCTCGCCGGACATGGTGAGGATGTTCAGCCCCTCCTCGTCCCAGGCGGCCCGGTCGATCGTCTCGTACGGCACGCGGATCCCGCCGGGCAGGTGTAGCGCCAGATTGGTGGCCACCACGTGCCCGTCGCCGGTGGCGGCGAAGGTCAGCACCCGCTCCCCCGGCTCGGTGACCAGGGCCTTGCGGACGTCGGCGGGCAGGCGGCGAAGAAAACTCATTCCTTCACGCTATCGGCGAGCAGGTCGAGGGTGAGCGCGGCACTCCAGGAGAAGTCCCGGCACCCCCGGCCGCTGCCGTCGAACGGGTCGAAGCACTCGCGGAACCCCGCCTGCCTGACCAGGCGGAGCGTGCCGTTGGCGAGTTGCCGGCCGAGCGAGCCGAGCGCGTGGACGTCGGCCGCCCGGCGCAGCAGCCAGTTGGTGTTCACCCAGGACGGGCCGCGCCAGTAGCGGGTGCGGTCGAACTGGGCGGCGCGGATCTCGCAGCTGGGCACCGGATAGCCCGTGGCGCCCATGAACCTGGCCGATTCGAGCATCTCGATGGCCGCGTGGACGCGGTCGCTGGGCAGCTCGGGGTCGAGCAGCGGGCCGAAGCCGCCGACCGTGCAGACCCGGATCAACCGGTCGGCCCGTAGGTCGCGGGCGTAGAAGCAGCCGTCCCACAGGCGGTCGAGGAGCGCCGACCTGATGCGCTGGGCCTGCTCGGCGTGGGGCACCGGGTCGGCGCGGGCCAGCGGCGCCAGCTCGGCCATGGCCTGGCAGGAGGCGAGCCAGATCCCGTTGAACATCGGGTCCTCGACGGCGAACGGGTGCTCGTCGCGCAGGTATTCGGCTCGGTAGCCGGCGTTGCGGTAGCGCAGCGCCAGCCAGACGTAGCGGTCGTGGTCGCTGTCGGGGTAACGCTGCTCGAGTTCGACAGTGCGGTAGCCGTACCTGATCTCGGGCAGCGCGGCGAGCGGCTGGTCCCAGGCCGGGCTGTCGTCCATGCCCGACTCCCAGGGGTGCACGATCGCCGCGAGCCCCGAGCCGCCCAGGTCGCGCGCGGCGGCCAGGTAGGCGTGCTGGGCGGCCAGCGCCGGAAACGCCCGCCTGACGAAGTCGGCGTCGCCGGTGTGCCGGTAGAGCCACCACAGGGCCAGCGCGTGCAGCGGCGGCGAGGTGAGGCCCGAGGTGAGCACGCGCGGCGCGGCGTCGTGATCCTGTGAGCGCCAGACCGAAGGGCCCGGGAAGTACGCCTCGGGGGTGTGGAAGACGATGTGCGGCACCATGCCGGTCGCCCACTGACCGGCCAGCAAACTGAGCAGCTCGGCACGAGCCCGGTCAGGCCGGTGCCTGGCCAGGCCGATCACCACGAACGCCGAGTCCCAGCTCCACTGGTGCGGGTAGAGACCTGGGGCGGGAACGGTGGAGGTTCCCGTCCAGTTCGCCTCGAGCACGGACAGTGCCTCGCGCCCGAGCGCGGCGTCGTCGACCGCGGGCCGCGCCTCCATCAACCCACTATGCGCCGCTAGGCCGTAGGAAAGCTACGTCCGGGCCCACTTGGAGACGAGCATGATGCCGAAGGCCACGGCTCCGATGATGAGTCCCCACTTGATCAGCGTGAAGACGAAGCCCACGAGGGGGCCGATGAGGATGAACACGGCGATGATCGCCAGGATTGCGAGAAGTATGCGTCCCATGTCTCTGACGTTACGAGATCGTTCAAGCGGATTGCAGGTGAGGCAGGGTTGAATCAGGGACAAGTCAGGGTCTCCCCTACTCTCGGAACCAACCGGCATACTTCCCGGAACCAACCGGCCTCCTCCCGGAACCAACCGGTCGGTTTTGCCGTTTAGCCGGTAGACAACGGGGCGCGGGGGCCCGTATCACGGGGAGCGTGATGAGTCTGGGACCACCCATGAGCAGGGAGGGTGCGGAGTACGCACTGCGCGCCCGAGCCGACGAGCGCGACCGCATCTCCGGCGACCTGCTCGATCTTGAAGCCCACACCACCTACCAGTTACTCAAGGGCGCCTCCTTACGCGGCCCGACCCAGACCCGCTGGGCCGCCGCGCAGGGCGCCATCGCCGCGCTGTGGGCGCTTTATGACACCTATCGGGGGGTGTTACGCGCGGCCGAGCAGGTCAAGGGCGCCCGCGGCCGCCTCGGCGCGGAGCAGCTCGCCACCCTGACCGAGTTGCTGTCGGGCCGCTCGGTGGTGCTGAAGGCCGCCGCCAAGCCCGTCGAGGAACGATCCCTCCTCCCCCAGGCGGACGAGCGGCTCACCCTGGACGAGACGGTCGCCCGGATGGACGCGGCCTTCCAGCAGGCCACGGACGTACTGACGGAGATCGACACGGTCTGGTCCGCGGCGTTACCCCGCCTCGACGCCGCCGACGCCGAGCTGCGCGCGGTCGGCGATCTGCGGCGGCAGCTCGGTGAGAGCCTTGACCTGACCCAGACGGAGACCGATCTGCGGCGGATGCGGACCGCCGTACTCGAAGATCCGCTCGGCTCGGCGCCGCCGGAGCACGAGCTGGAGCGCGTCACCCGCCTCTTGGCGAGCACCCGCGCGGACCTGGAGCGCGCGCTACAGGTCAGTCAGGAGTACGGCAGGCGGCGCGAGGAGCTGGTGGCCGCGCTGGACCGGGTACGCGCGGCCGAGAGCGAGGCCAGGGTGGCCCACGGCAGGGTCGTGGTGAAGATAGCCCTGCCGCCGCAGGCACAGCCGCGGAGCAAGGTGGACGCGCTGGCCGACGAACTGGACGCGCTCGACGCCGCGCCCGGCACCTGGCTCGACCGGGCCGGGCGGCTGACGGCCCTGGAGCAGGGCGCCCAGCAGGCCGCCCAGCAGGCACGGGCCACGGCGACGGCGCTGATGGGGCTGCTCGGCAGGCGTGATGAGCTACGCGGGCGGCTCGGCGCGTGTCAGGCGATGGCGGTGCGCAAGGGCCTGGCGGAGGACCCGGGCGCGACTGAGCTGTACGAGCGGGCGCGGCTGCTGCTGTGGAGCGCTCCCTGCGATCTGACGAAGGCGGCACAAGCCGTCGACCTGTATCAGCGTGCGATCCACGGAGGTGGCCGATGACCCGATGCGCCCAGCCAGGCTGTACGGGCACGATCGAAGATGGCTACTGCGACCTGTGCGGCCACGCGGCGGCGTCCGCCGTGCCCGCCGCGGCCTCGACCCCGGCGACGGCGTCGAGCCCCTCGGACTCGCCTGACACCCGGCCGGTGAGCAGGCAGATGACCGGCCCGCTGAGCAGTGGCCGGTCACGGCCGGGCGTGCTGGGCGAGCTCGCCGACCTGCCGTCGGTGCCCTACCGGGACCCGGCCACCGCGATCATGGCCAATCCCATGGTGCCCGAGGAGAAGCGGTTCTGCGCCAACCCGGCGTGCGGCGAGCCGGTCGGCCGCTCCAGGCAGGGGCGCGCCGGGCTGCCCGACGGGTTCTGCCCGCACTGCCGTACCTCGTTCTCCTTCACCCCGAAGCTGGCCAAGGACGACCTGGTGGCCGGCCAGTACCGGGTGCTGGGCTGCCTGGCGCACGGCGGCCTCGGCTGGATCTACCTGGCCGCCGACGAGAACCTCGACGGCCGCTGGGTGGTGCTCAAGGGCCTGCTGAACACCGCCGACGCCGAGGCGCTGGCGGCGGCGGAGGCCGAGCGGAAGTTCCTCACCACGGTCGACCACCCGAACATCGTCAAGATCATCAACTTCCAGCGCTCCGGCGGCCTCGGCTACATCGTCATGGAGTACGTCGGCGGCCAGTCGCTGCACGAGCTGCGCCGCCAGGGACCGCTGCCGCTGCGCGAGACGCTCATGTACGGACGGGAGATCCTGCGCGCGTTCGGCTACCTGCACCAGCACGACCTGGTCTACTGCGACCTCAAGCCGGCCAACGTGATCAGGGTCGGCAATCGGCTCAAGCTCATCGACCTGGGCGCGGTCCAGCGCGTCGGCTCGCCGCCGGGCACCTCCTGGGCCACGGTCGGCTACCACGCGCCCGAGCTGGAGACCCAGCCCTCGTCCGTCGCCTCCGACCTCTACACGGTGGCCAGGACGCTGGCGGTGCTGACCATCCCGTCGTTCAGCCCGGCCAAGGGCGGGGTGGAGAACCCGCTGCCGGCGGACTGCGGCAACGAGGCGTTCGCGCGGTTGCTGCGCCGGGCGACCGCCCCCGATCCCGCCGCCAGGTTCCAGAGCGCCGAGGAGATGGAGGAACAGCTCGTCGGCGTGCTGCGCGAGATCAGCGCGCTGGCGGAGGGGGTGCCGTACCCGGCGCAGTCCGCGCTGTTCGGGCCCGAGCGGCTCGCGGCGGGGGCGGCGCTGGCCGCCGACCGCGGGCGGGTGTTCGCCGGGCTCGACCCGCTGGAGGCGGCGGCCGCGCTGCCGGTGCCGCTGGCCGACCCCGCCGACCCGGCGGCGGGCGCGCTGGCGGGCCTCGTCGGCCGCGATCCCGACGTGCTGGTCAGCCAGGTCGAGGGGATGGCCCGGACGCCCGAGACGCTGCTGACCAAGGCCCGGCTGCTCGCCGAGCAGGGCTCGGACCAGGCGCTCTCCGCGCTGGACGAGGCGGGGCGGACGCTGCCCGGCGACTGGCGGGTGACCTGGTACCGGGCGGTCCACCTGCTGGCCTCGGGTCATGCCGACCGGGCGGCGCCGATCTTCGACGAGTGCTTCTCGCTGCTGCCCGGCGAGTGCGCGCCCAAGCTGGGGCTGGCGTTCGCGCTGGAGTGCATGAACGGCAACCCGGTCCGCTGGTACGAGAGCGTGTGGCGTACCGACCGCTCCTACGTGAGCGCCGCGTTCGGGCTGGCCAGGGCGGGCCGGATCGCGGTGCTCGACGAGGTGCCGACCACGTCGAGCCACCGCGTGGCCGCGCAGCTCGCGGTCGTGGCCGCGGTGGCCAGAACGACGGGGGCGGCCGACCCGGGCAAGCCGAACGAGCTGTCGGCCGCGGCCGACCGCCTCGACGACCTCACCGACCTCGACCCGCGCCGCCGCGAACTGCTCACCGCCGAGCTGCTGGAGAGCGCGCTGACCTGGCTCGACAACAACAAACCACCGGGCGGCCTGAAGCTGGCGGGCGCCGAGTTCACCGAACCCGGCCTACGCAAGCGGCTGGAGGGCATCTTCCGCCGCCTGGCCGTGGCCGCGAGCTCCCGCCAGGAGCGCCAGGCCCTCGTCGACCAGGCCAACGCCGTCCGGCCCCGGACGTGGGTGTGATGGACGACACCGCCGCTCCAAAGGCGGACGTCCGGTGCCCGGTCTGCGAGACCCCTGTGTTCGCCGGCGACTCCTTCTGCGAGGCGTGCGGGCATCCACTCGGAGCACCTGCCTGTACGTCCTGCGGCGCCCCCGCCGTTGACGCGGAGGGCTACTGCGAGCGGTGCGGCGTGCGCCAGCCCACCAGCCGCGACCACGCGGAGCTCGAACTCGACGGCGGTACGGCGGGCGTGACCGACAAAGGCCTGCGCCGCAGCCGCAACGAGGACGCCATGGCGCTGCTGTCCACGGACACGCGGACCGTGGTCGTCGTCTGCGACGGCGTGGGCAGCTCGCCGCGCGCGGACGAGGCGTCGGCGGCCGCGGTGGAGACGGCCTGCGCCGCCCTGGCCAGGGGCGTCTCAACCGAGGAGGCGTTCGGCCTGGCCAGCCGGGCCGTGGGCAAGCTGGCCACTTCGGTGGACGACGCCCCCGCCTGCACCTACGTCTCGGCGGTGGTCGAAGGCGGCCGGATCACGCTCGCCTGGGCGGGGGACTCCCGCGCGTACTGGCTGTCCACCGGCCCCCGGCCGACCAGAACCAACCCGTCCGCCGACACCCAACCGGTCGAAACCGACCCTCCCCCCCATGCCCGGCCGGTCGAGACCGGCCTTCCCACCGACACCCGGCCCGTCGAGACCGATCTTTCCGCGGGCAGCCCGCCGGTCGAGGCGAGCGCTGACACTCGGCCGGTCGGGGTTCTTCCGGCGGCCGCCATCCGGTCCGCCGTGACCGGTCAGGTCGTCGGTACCCAGTTGACCGTGGACGACGCCGCGCCGACGGGTGAGATCACCGCCTGGCTCGGCGCCGACTACGGCGACGTGCGCCCGCACGTCCGCGTACTGGAGCCGGAGACCCCGGGCCTGCTGCTCGTGTGCAGCGACGGCCTGTGGCGCTACCTCGACGGCTACACCTTCCCTTCCACCGGCAGCCCTCTGGACATGACCCGCGCGATGCTGCGACACGCGCTCGACTCCGGCGGGCAAGACAACGTGACCATCGTCCTGATCCCTCTAGGAGACGCACATGGGTGACCAGCCCACTTTCACCCTGCACATCGACCAGAACAAGTACCTCCCGATCGACGGGCGCGAGGTGCACGCCATCCTCACGATCAACTCCACCGGCACGGTGATCACCGAATCCGCCACCCCGGCCGAGGCCGCCGAGGTGATCATCATCGACACGTCCGGGTCGATGAGCGGCGGCAAGATCAGAGAGGCCCGGGCCGCCGCCGCGACGGCCGTGCAGACCCTGCGCGACGGCGTGCACTTCGCGGTCATCGCCGGGACCGACCGGGCCCGTGTCGTCTACCCGAACGGCCCCCAGCTGGTCAGGGCCAGTGCGGCCACCCGGGCCGAGGCGCAGCGGGCCATCGGCAAGCTCTCCGCCGGCGGCGGCACCTCGATCGGCCAGTGGCTGCAACTGGCGGCCCAGCTGCTGTCGGCCCACCCGAACGCGATCAGGCACGCCATCCTGATGACCGACGGCCAGAACAACGAGCGCGCCGACGTGTTCGCCGGCGCGCTGGCCCGCTGCGAGGGCGCGTTCGTCTGCGACAGCCTCGGCGTCGGCGACGACTGGGTGCCCGCCGAGCTGCGCAAGGTCGCCGAGGCGCTGCTGGGTACGTTTGACTTCGTCCGGAACCAGGGTGACCTGGCCGACTTCTTCCGCAAGCTCACCCAGACCTCGATGAGCAAGACCGTGGCCGAGCTGGTGATGCGGGTGTGGGTGCCGCAGACGGCGACGCTCAAGTGGGTCAAGCAGGTCTCCCCCACGCTGCTCGACCTGACCGGCAAGCGCACCGACGTCAACCCGCTGACCGGCGACTACCCGACCGGCTCGTGGGGCACCGAGGACCGCGAGTACCACCTGTGCGTGGAGGTGCCGCCCGGCCAGATCGGCAGCGAGATCCGCGCGGGCTGGGTGAAACTGCTCCGTCCCGACACCCAGGAGGTCTTCGCCAGTGGCAACGTGCTCGCCCAGTGGACCGACGACCTGGCCCAGTCCACCCGGATCAACGGGAAGGTCGCCCACTACACCGGCCAGGCCGAGCTGCACGAGCTGATCCAGGACGGGCTGAGCGCCCGCGCGGCCGGCGACGTCGAGAGGGCGACGGCCCGCCTGGCCAAGGCCAAACAGCTCGCCGCCGACTCGGGACGCGAGGACACGGCCCGGCTGCTCGACAAGGTCGTCGAGGTGGATCCGGCCTCCGGCACCGCCCGGCTGCGCAAGAACGTCGACAAGGCCGACGCGATCGAGCTCGACACCGGCTCGGTGCGTACCAGCAAGCTGCGCAAGAACGGGGAGGGCAGCTGATGGCGACCTGCCCCCAGGGCCACACGTCGGGCGACGACGAATACTGCGACGTCTGCGGCCTCCAGCTGGCCGCCTCCCCGCCACCGGTCACGTCGTCCGCCGCGCCGGCCGCGCCCGCCGGTGTCGGCTCCGGCGCGGCGGTGGAAGAATGTCCCGTCTGCCAGACGCCGCGTGCCGGGCAGTTCTGCGAGGTGTGCGGCCACGACTACTCCGGCACCGCGCCCACCATGGCGCCGCCGGTGGCCGGAGCTCGCTGGGAGGCGGTCACCGCCGCCGACCGCGCCTACTACGAGAAGGTGATCGCCGAGGGCGGCCCCGATGCCGACGCCGTCGCCTTCCCGCCGTACTGCCCCGAACGGTCCTTCGCGCTGTCCGGCGAGCAGGTACGCATCGGCCGCCGCAGCCGGGGCCGCGACCTGCGGCCGGAGATCGACCTGACCGGGCCGCCCGAGGACCCCGGTGTGTCCCATCTGCACGCCGTGCTGCTCGCCGGGCACGACGGCTCGTGGACGCTCGTCGACCCGGGCTCCTCCAACGGCACCCAGGTCAACGGCAGGCCGGTGGCGGTCAACGTGCCGGTCCGGGTGGGCGCGGGCGACCGCATCCACGTCGGCGCCTGGACCGTCATCACGATCCGCGAAGGCACGCCGTGACCGGCGAGGGGGCCGCCACGACTACCTTCACGACCTGCGAGGGGGCATTATGACCATCGTCCAGGCCAGGCCGTCAGGCCAGGTCGGGCTGGCACCGCCGGGGGCTCCGGCGCGCCGGAGTGTGCCGGGGAGGATCCGGGTCATCTCCGGCATCACCGTGGCCTCCCTGGCGCTGCTCTTCGCCGCGCTGGCGGCCGGGAGCGTGAGCGCGCGCGACGGGCTGACGGTGATCGGCCGGGACGCGGGCCCCCAGGTGGTCGCCACCGCCGGCCTGTATCTCGGGCTGAGCGACATGGACGCGCAGGTCGCCGACGCGCTGCTGATGGGCAAGGACTACGCCTCGCAGCGCCAGGCCGCCATCGCCCAGTACGAGCGGCGGCGCTCCGAGGCCAACCAGGCGCTGCTGAAGGCGTTCGAGCTGTCCGGCGACAACCCCGCCGAGCGGCAGACCGTCCAGTCCGTGCTCGACGGCCTCGGCCGATACGAGCGGCTGGCCGGGCAGGCGCTGCTGCTCGACACCCAGTCCGGTCACGCGGCCGGGCCGCCGCCGCAGAAAGTGGTCGAGGTGTACCGGCAGGCCACCGACCTGATGCGGCTGGTCCTGCTCCCGCAGGCGTACAACCTGACGCTGGAGAGCGGCACGATCGTGCGGAGCACCTATGACGAGAAGAGCGTCATGGTGCCGGTCGTACGGTTCGCGGTGATCGTGGCCGGGCTGCTGGCCCTGGCCTGCCTGATCTGGCTGCAGGTCTTCCTGGCACGGCGCTTCCGCCGGGTGTTCGGGCCGGCGCTGCTGGCCGCGACCGTCGTGACCGTCGTCGCGCTGCTCGCCGGGGTGAACGTGCTCGGCCGGGACACGCAAGAGCTGCGCACCGCCAAGGCCGACGGCTTCGACTCGGTGCTCACGCTGGCCAGGGCCCGCGCGATCAGCAACAGCCTGCACGGCGACCAGAGCCGGTTCCTGCTCGACAAGGGGCGGGCCGACACCTACGAGCACACCTTCCTCGACAAGTCCCAGTCGGTGATCTACCTGGAGGCCGGGAACCTCGACACCTACCAGGCCAAGGTGGCGCAGGGCGCCAAGCACTTCCTCGGCCTGCTGGGCACCGAGCTCGGCGGGAGCGACGGCCGGCGGGCGCTCGAGGCGTACACACGCTTCCAGGACGCCGACGCCAAGTTCCGCGCGCTGGCGGCCAGCGGCCAGGCCAGCCAGGCCGTGTCGGCCAGGCTGGGGACGGTGCGCGAGTCCTTCGACGCCTACGACCAGGCGCTGCTGAAGCTCGCCGAGCAGCATGAGGCGGTGTTCAAGCGGGCCACGGACGCCGGCGAGAGCGCGCTCGACAACCTGTGGCGGCTGCTCCCGTTCGCGATCGGCGGCCTCGGCCTGCTGGTCATCGCCGGGGTGTGGCCACGGCTCAAGGAGTACCGATGAAGCGGCTGCTACCGGCGGTGCTGGTCCTGACCGCGCTGCTGGCCGGGGCGTGCGGCATGGGCGGCACGGAGTCGATCGTGGACAAGGACGCGATCGTCATCGGGGTCCGCCCCGACCTGCCGTCGGTCGGCGTACGCAAGTCCAACGGCACCTTCGAGGGCTTCGACGTGGACGTGGCCCGCTACATCGCCCAGAAGCTCGGCAAGGACTTCACCTTCATCCCGGTGCTGGCCTCCGACCGGGAGAAGGTCCTGCTCAACGGCAAGGCCGACCTCGTGCTGGCGACGTACACGATCAGCCAGGACCGCAAGGCGAAGGTCCTGTTCGCCGGGCCGTACCACATCTCCTACCAGGACATCCTGGTACGGCCGGACGAGCCGTCGATCAAGAACGTCCGTGACCTCAAGGGCCACAAGATCTGCCAGGTGAAGGGCTCGAACGCGACCCAGCGGGTCCTGGAGGAGCGCAAGGTGGCGGCGGAGGTGGTGCCGGTGGACGACTACGCGGCCTGCCTGGCGGCGCTCAAGGACCGCCGGTTGGACGCGATCACCACCAACGACGTCATCCTGGCCGGTCTGGCCGTCCAGGACGGCAGCGGGCTGCGGCTGGTCAACGCCCAGTTCAACGAGCAGCGGACCGGGGTCGGCATGCACAAGGGCGACGTCGCGGGGTGCGAGGCGGTCAACCGGGCGATCACCACCATGTACCAGGACGGGACGGCCTCGAAGCTGCTGCACAAGTGGTTCGGCAAGGCCGGCCTGAACCTCAGCACCATCGCGGTGCCGCAGTTCGAGGGCTGCTCCTGAAGCTGCGTAGACGAACGAACGGCGGGCCCGGGGAGAACCCCGGGCCCGCCGTTCGTCGCCACGCGAGTCGATCAATCCAGATAGTCACGCAGCATCTGCGCCCTGGTCGGGTGGCGGAGCTTGGCCAGCGTCTTCGACTCGATCTGCCGGATGCGCTCCCGGGTGACGCCGAATTCCCTGCCCACCTCCTCCAGCGTGCGCGGATGCCCGTCGGCCAGGCCGAAGCGGAGCTGGATGATGCGCTGCTCACGGTCCGACAGCGTCGCCAGGATGTCGTCGAGCTGGTCCTGCAGCATGATGAAGGCCGCCGCCTCCATGGGCACGACCGCGTCGGCGTCCTCGATGAAGTCACCGAGGTCGGAGTCTTCCTCACCGATCGGCGACTGCAGTGACACCGGCTCCTGGGCGATGCGCTGGATCTCCACCACACGATCGACCGGGAGGTCCATCTCCTTGGCGATCTCCTCGGGCGCGGGCTCACGGCCGAGGTCCTGGTGGAGCTGCCGTTGCACTCTGACGAGCTTGTTGATCGTCTCCACCATGTGTACCGGAATGCGAATGGTGCGCGCCTGGTCGGCTATCGCACGGGTGATCGCCTGCCGGATCCACCAGGTGGCGTAAGTGGAGAACTTGTATCCCTTGGTGTAGTCGAACTTCTCCACCGCGCGGATGAGCCCGAGGTTGCCTTCCTGGATGAGATCGAGGAAGAGCATTCCACGACCCACATAACGTTTGGCGATCGAGACGACGAGCCTGAGATTCGCCTCGATGAGGCGCTGTTTCGCCCGAGTGCCCTGCCAGACGAGCTCCCTGAACTCGGGAAAGGCCAGACGCGACACTCCGCTGGCCAGCTTGTCCTCGGCGAACAGACCGGCTTCGATCGATTTGGCGAGCTCCACCTCCTCTTCGGCTGTCAGCAGCGGCACCCGGCCGATCTCCCGCAGGTAGATACGGACTAGATCGCTGGTCGGCGCCCGCTTGCCTACGTCTTCCTCGTCGGCGCGGGTGGTCTCTTCCTCTCCCTGGGGTTCGAGAACCTCCACGCCGTTCTCCGCGAGCATCCGCACGACGCGTTCCAACGCGTCGGACGGCAACTCTGAGCGGTCAAGCGCGGCTGCGACGTCATCGACGGTTACGCTTCCGCGCTCCCTTCCCTTCGCGACGAGGTCCGCCACTTGATCTACGGATGGCGGTCCACTTGGCAGTACCGATGCACCCACGGGACACAGTCTGCAGTATTGGTTCCGTAAAATGGCAGACCCATTTTTGTAACCGAAGGTAAGGCCGTGGCCCTTACCAAATTGAGATCGCTTAAAGGTTTAGCGGCACTTTGATCAGGAAAGTAAAGTCAATTACGCGGTCGAGTAAGGAGTGTCCGGGGCGGGGTTGTCGCCGGACACCAGGCGTAGCCTGCCCGGATGCCTTCTGACACCGCTGTCCTACGCGACCGGTGAAGGATTTCGCCACCGCTATCTGGATTCAACAAGTTCCCGACATCTTCTGCTCGGGAACTCTCGAACGAGCCGTTACAGGGACCATTCGCGGCTCGTCATCCGCCGATGGGCTACGTCAAAGCGGGTGCGCACGGGCCCGCCGAAACCCTGAGCCGGTTGCCGCGGCTGCCCGTGAAAGCGTCCCCAAACCCCTCAGCTGCCCGCGGCCCGGTCGCGGAGCACTCTGCGCTGCTGCTCCAGCGCCACCAGTTCGCCGAACAGCCGGTTGTAGTCCTGCTGCTCATCCACCGGGTTGAGCCGCTGGATGCGCGACTTGACCTGAGCGATCGCCCGGTCGACCGCGATGGCCTCGATCGCCGCCAGCATGGCCGCCCCGTAGCGCTCCTCGGTGTGGGAGTCGGCCCGGATCGCCTCGACCGCGAACCGGGTCACCAGCGCCCGCGTCACGTCGTCATGGCACTGCTCCAGCAGCCGGTCGACCCACTCGCGGCCGCCGTGGCCCGCCGACGCGGCGCCGCCCGCCGCGGTGATCACCTGGTGCACCAGCACGTGGTCGGGCGCGGTGAACGCCCGCGGGTCGAGCGCGTCGAAGCGGGGACCGAGCAGCGCGGGCCGCTGGATGGCCAGCTTGAGCAGCTCGCCCTCGACCCGCACGTTGGGATCGACGGGCGCGGCCTGCGGCGCCCGCCGCGGGCGACCCTGCTGGGCGCCGCCGACCTCGGCGATGCGCTGCATGACGAACCGCTCGTCCATGAAGCCGAGCCATCGGTCGAGGTCGATCGCGTAGCGCTTGCGCAGGCCGACGTCCTTGATCCCGGCCACGATCGGCGCCGCCGCGTCGAGCGCGGCGATCTTGCCCTCGTTGCTGCGCAGGTCGTAGCGGGAGATCGTGCTGCGGATGGCGAACTGGAACAGCGGCTCGCGGCTGGCGATCAGGTCGCGCACGGCCGCGTCGCCCTGCTTGACGCGCAGGTCGCACGGATCGAGCCCGTCAGGCTGCACGGCCACGTAGGTCTGGGTGACGAACTTCTGCTCGTCGGCGAACGCCCGGAGCGCCGCCTTCTGCCCGGCCGCGTCGCCGTCGAAGGTGAAGATCACTTCGCCGCGGAACTCCGCCTGGTCGAGCAGGAAGCGCCGCAGGATCTTGATGTGCTCCTCGCCGAACGAAGTGCCGCAGGTGGCGACCGCCGTCGGCACCCCGGCCAGGTGGCAGGACATGACGTCGGTGTAGCCCTCGACGATGACCGCCTGGGACCGCTTGGAGATCTCCCGCTTGGCCAGGTCGATGCCGTAGAGCACCTGGCTCTTCTTGTAGAGCGGGGAGTCGGGGGTGTTGAGGTATTTCGGCCCGTCGTCGGAGTCGAGCAGCTTACGGGCCCCGAACCCGATCACGTCACCCGTCGCGTCGCGGATCGGCCAGATCAGCCGCCCGCGGAAGCGGTCCATCGGCCCTCGCCGGCCCTCCTTGGCCAACCCGCCCTTGACGATCTCGTCGGCGGTGAAGCCGCGCCCCAGGAGATGCCGCGTCAACCCTTCCCATTCGTTGGGCGCGTAGCCCACGCCGAACATCTCGGCGTCGGCCCGCTCGAACCCCCGCTCCGACAGGAATCGCCGGCCGGGCGCGGCCTCGGGGCCGAGCAGCTTGTCGGCGTAGAACTCGGCGGCGGCCTTGTGCGCCTCGATCAGCCGGGCCCGCTCGCCGTGGTCGCGCCGCGGCACGTAGCCGCCCTGGTCGTACTGAAGCTGGATCCCGGCACGCTGGGCCAGCCGCTCGACCGCCTCGCCGAACGTCAGGTGCTCGATCTTCTCGACGAACGTGATGACGTCGCCGCCCTCGGTGCAGCCGAAGCAGAAATACATGCCGCGCTCGGGCGTGACGTTGAAGGATGGGCTCTTCTCGTCATGGAACGGGCACAACCCCTTGAGGTTGCCGCCGCCCGCGTTGCGCAACTGGATGTGTTCGCCGATCACATCGGCGATGGGCGATCGCTCACGAACGAGCGCGATATCGACGTCACGGATCCTGCCAGCCACGCCGGTGAGTCTATTCCCGAGCTACGACAACCGTCCCCACCCGGGCTCATGACTGCCCTCCGTGAGGTGACGGTGACCTGGCGGTAAGAGGATGTCACCGTCGCGTCGCGAAAGGCGGAAATCTGTCGGGAGCACTTCCCCGGTCGGCTACAAAGGTAAATGTTTGCGGTGGACACGTCGACACGGGTGGAGATCATGCGAGCGGGGCATCTCGGACGTTGGGCGGCTTTAGCGGGCGCCGCGCTGCTGGCGAGCGCCTGCTCGCCACAAGCCACCGGAGTGGCGGGCGTCAGCGCGCAGTCACCGGCCACGCCCCCGGCGAGCGCGAGCCCGTCCGTCACCGCCACCATCCCCTCACAGACACCGACCGCCGACCCCCAGTCGGCCGAGACCCCGCCCAAGGGTGAGGACCCGGTCAAGATCCCGCCACCGAAGCTGTCGAAGTACACCTACGCCTTCCCCGTCCAGGGCTGCCGGACGACCTACCAGCGCCAGCTGCTCGTGCTCCCGAAGACGGTGATCTGGGCGGGCAAGGGCTGCGCCTTCGTGGCGCCGGTGGACGGCGTGGTCGACGAGGTCAACACCCTGAACAAGTGGTCGCCCACCACCGACGTGGGCGCCTACCGCGAGGGCCGCTTCGTCACGATCATCGGCGACGACGGCGTCCGCTACCTCGGCGGCCATCTCGACGCCGTGGCCGACGGCCTCAAGCCGGGCGTACGGGTGAAGGTCGGACAGATGCTCGGCCGGGTCGGCAACTCGGGCAACGCCCGCGACACCGCCACGAACCTCTATTTCGCGATCTCCTGGAAGACCGGCCCCGCCTACTGGTGGGTGCGCCGGGGCATGGTGAACCCCTGGGACTACCTCGACGCCTGGCAGACCGGCAACAAGACGCTGTCGCCGAAGAAGGAGACGCTGAAGATGCGCGGCCGGCTGGGCGAGACGCCGCCGTGCGCCGTTCAGTGCGCGTCGAAGAAGGTGGTGGAGCCCAAGAAGAAGAAAAAGAAGACCCACGCCACGCCGACTCCTACGGTGATCATCGTCAATCCGACGTGAGCTTCATCGCCGGTCCGACGTCAGCTCCTTCGGGTCCACGGTAACTCCGGAGCGGATGAGCTGCTGGATCTCGCTGACGACGTCCCAGACGTTGACGTTCATGCCGGCGACGACCTTGCCCTCGCGCAGCCAGTAGGCGACGAACTCCAGGTCGGGGACCGAACCCCGGTAGACGACCTCGTCGTAGCCCTGGATGTCGCCGGAGAACTCCATGCCCAGGTCGTACTGGTCTGTATAGAAGTACGGCACGCGGTCGTAGGAGACCTCCTGGCCCAGCATGGACCTGGCCGCGGCGGGGCCGCCGTTCAGCGCGTTGGCCCAGTGCTCGACTCGGATGCGCCGGCCGTACAGGGGATGGAACGACTCGGCGACGTCGCCCGCGGCGAACACGTCGGGATGCGAGGTGCGCAGCGCGGCGTCCGTGAGGATGCCGCTCCCGACCTCCAGCCCGGCGTCCCGGGCCAGCCCGACCTCGGGCTCCGCGCCGATGCCGACGATGACGAGGTCGGCGGTCAGGCGCTCGCCGGAGCTGAGCCGCACGCCGGTCTCGGTGATCTCCGCGGCGCCGGTGCCGGTGCGCACGTCGACGCCGTTGCGCCGGTGCAGCCCGGCGAAGACCTCGCCGAGTTCGGGCCCGAGTGGCCGATACAGCGGCGTGGGGTCGGGTTCGACGATCGTGACCTCGCACCCGGCCTTGCGGGCGGCCGCGGCGGTCTCCAGCCCGATCCAGCCCGCGCCGACCACGATCACCCGCTCGGCGCCGGCCAGGCGCGCCTTGAGCGCCTCACTGTCCTCGACCGTGCGCAGGCAGAGGCCCGGTCCAGGCAGGCGCCGCGGCCTCGCCCCCGTCGCGATCAGCAGCTTGTGGTACGGCTGGCGCGAGCCGTCGGAGAGCCGGACCGCGTGCTGGTCGAGCTCGAGGCGCGTGACCCGCAGGCCGGTCCTGAGGTCCACGCCGTTGTCGGCGTACCAGCCGGCGCCATGGACGAAGATCTTCTCCCGCTCGCTCTTGCCCTGCAGGTATTCCTTCGACAAGGGCGGTCTCTCGTAGGGGCGTTCGGACTCCGCGCCGATCAGCACGATCTCGTCGTCGGAGCCCTCTTCCCGCAACGTCTGCGCCGCCTTGGCCCCCGCCAGTCCCGCGCCGACGATCACATATGTAGCCATGGCCGCAGTATCCGCCTGCCGGGGGTCATCGGGAAAGACGCTTGTGCCAGGCGATGGCGGACGTGTCGGTGAGAGAGGCGATCTGGTCGATGACCACCCGGACGCGGCCGGCGTCGTCGGGCGCGCCGAGGTAGGTGGGCCGGAAAGCGGGCTCCAGGGTGGCGGGCGCGCCGAGCGTGATCAGGGAGGCCAGCTCGGTGATGAGGTCGCGCTGCCTGGCCTGGTTGGCGTGGTGGTCCTCGGTGGTCATCACGTAGTGGGCGGTGATGCCCTTGAGCAGCGCGCACTCCAGCCGGGTGGCCGGGGGGACGACGAGCTCCGCGCGGTGCCGCGAGGCGTACGCGTCCTTGGTGGCGGTCTGGGCGGATCGGCAGAAGCGGCCGATGAGACCGCTCGTCAGCGCCTTGAGCCCGGCCAGGTCGGCGAAGGTGGCTTCGAAGCGGCGCGGCCAGAGCGGGGTGGCGATCAGTGCGGCGAAGACGGCCTCGAGCTCGGCGAGGTCGGCAGTGGGCGCGTACCAGGTGCGGGTTGTCTCGCAGACCGCGCGGCGCTCGGCGGCCGACAGGAGCGCCTCGGGCGTGACGTGGCCGGAGTGCAGCGCGTCCTCCAGGTCGTGGACGGAGTAGGCGACGTCGTCGGCCCAGTCCATGATCTGCGCCTCGAAGCTTACCCGGCCGTCGGGAGCACCGTCCCTGATCCACTCGAAGACCGGCAGGTCGTCGTCGTAGACGCCGAACTTCGGCGATCTGTCGCAGGTCCACGGATATTTGATGGAGGCGTCGAGCGCGGCCCTGGTGAGGTTGAGCCCGGCGCTGCGGCCGTCCTCGGTGAGGACCTTGGCCTCCAGCCGGGTGAGCAGGCGCAGGCTCTGCGCGTTGCCCTCGAAGCCGCCGCACGAGGTGGACAGCTGGTTGAGCGCCACCTCGCCGTTGTGACCGAACGGCGGATGGCCCAGATCGTGCGCCAGGCAGGCGGTCTCCACCAGGTCGGGGTCGACGCCGAGCGTCGCGCCCATCTCCCGGCCGACCTGGGCGCATTCGAGCGAGTGGGTGAGCCGGGTGCGCGGGATGTGCTGGCCGCCGCCGAGCGTCTCGCCGGGCCCCACGACCTGCGTCTTCGCGGCCAGCCTGCGCAGCGCGGAGCTGTGCAGGACCCTGGCGCGGTCGCGTTCGAACGCGCTGCGCTCCGGGTTGCCGGGAGGTTCCGGCACCCACCGTGCCTGGTCGTGTTCGTCGTAACGGGCCATAAGAGCTGTGATTTTATCCAGTTTCCGGTCTCCGCTAGTGTCGACCCTCGCGAGAACCCCATTCCCCGGGAGCCCCTCCTCCATGACCACAGCGTTCCGGGCCGTGCTGGCCTTCGCCCTGCTTGCCGGCTTCTACGTGCTGGTCGGCCTCGTGCTGGTCGCGGCCGTCTTCTTCGATGTGCTGCTGCTGGTCGACTTCCACGTCAATGGCCTCAAGTACGCGGTCATCCTGACCCTGGCGGGGGCCGCGCTCGTGCGCGCCCTGATCATGGTCAGCCGCCGCAAGGACGGCGAGCAGCCGGGCGTGCTGGTCACCCGCGAGCACGAGCCCGCGCTCTGGCAGATGGTCGACGACCTGTCCCAGCGCGTCCGTACGGCGCCACCCGACGAGATCCGCCTGGTGCCCGAGGTCAACGCGGCCGTGGCGGAGGACACCCGCTTCCTCGGCATGAAGGCCACCAGACGGCGCATGTACATCGGGCTGCCGTTGCTGCAGACCCTCACGGTCGACGAGATGCGCGCGGTGCTCGGCCACGAGCTGGGCCACTACAGCGGCGCCCACACCCGCCTGGGCGCGCCGGTCTACCGGGGCCGGGAGGGGCTGATCGCGACCGTCGAGGGCCTGGCCGGCAACCCGTACGTCCAACGGCTGTTCACGTACTACGCCAAGCTCTACATGCTCGTCTCCCAGAGCGTGTCGCGCGGGCAGGAGCTGGAGGCCGACCGGTTCGCGGTGGCCATCGGCGGCCGCCAGGCGATGTCGGAGGCGCTGCGCAAGATCCACAGCACGGCGACCGCCTGGAAGATCTACGCCGAGGGCTACCTGTCGATGACCGGGGCGGGCGGCAACCGGCCCGCGGCGGTGTTCGGCGGGTTCCACGCGCTGATGAGCGATCCGGCCAGGCAGGCCGAGGTGGCCAAGCTCGGCGAGGAGCCGCGGGAGACCTCCCTCTACGACTCCCACCCAAGCCTGGCCGACCGGCTGGCCGCCATCGAGCTGCTTCCGGAGCCGGAGCACGTACCCGACCCGCGCTCGGCCCTCACGCTGCTGCGCGACGCGAACGTGGCGGTGCAGGCGGTCGAGCAGTCGATGTGGACGCCGGAGGCGCTCACGGGGCTGCGGGCGGTGTCGTGGGAGGAGCTGGTGTCCCAGGGCATGTACGCGGCCCGCAACGCCGAGGCGCTCAACGACCTGGCGCTGGCCGGGCAGCGGGTGCTGGGCGCCACCCGGCCCTACCTCGACGCGGCCTTCGAGGTGATCGCCAGGGGACGGCGGCCCGAGCTGGAGGAGAAGCTGCGCGAGCTGGGCTGGAACCCGTCGGAGACGCTGCTGGCCGGGGTGCTCGGGCAGGCGCTGGAGGCGGTGCTGATCCAGCACGGCCAGGCCCGGTGGACGCTGTCGTGGGCAGGGCCGGCGCGGCTGCTGTTCGACGACGGCGAGGAGGTGGCGCTGTCGGAGTACGCGGCCCAGGTCGCGGCCAACCCGTCCGCCGTTCCCGGGCTCCGGAAGTGGCTGGGCGACCTGGGCATGCGTCACGACTACGTGCCCGCCACGCTGGAGCAGGCGGAGGCGACCGTCTCACCCGGTTGACCGCGATGGCCCCCACAGGGCCACCAGCCACGACGGGCCGTCTCCATCCCCTCCCCCGCAGGGGGAATCTCACCCAAAGGACCCCCACCACAACGGGCCGTCACAGGGATCGAGGCGGTCGTGTGATCCCCCTTCGGGAGAGGAAGATCTGACGGTCCGTCGTGGCTGGTGTCTGGGGGTACCCCCTTCGGCTGCCTACCGGGTGTCGGAGTCGCATTCGGCGAAGGCCGCGCGGCCGGCCTCCAGGCGGGCGACCGGGATGCGGAACGGCGAGCACGAGACGTAGTCGAGCCCGGCCTGGTGGCAGAAGTGCACCGAGTCGGGATCGCCCCCGTGCTCGCCGCAGATGCCGAGCTTGAGGTCGGGGCGGGCCGCGCGGCCCTCCTCGACGGCGATCGTGACCAGGCGCCCGACACCGTCGCGGTCGAGGGTCTCGAACGGCGAGACCCCGAACATGCCGAGCTCCAGGTAGCGGGAGAAGAACGCGGCCTCCACGTCGTCCCGCGAGAAGCCCCAGGTCATCTGGGTCAGGTCGTTGGTGCCGAAGGAGAAGAACTGGGCCGCCTCGGCGACCTGGCCCGCGGTGAGCGCCGCCCTGGGCGTCTCGATCATGGTGCCGATCAGGGCCTCGACGCCGAGGTCCGCGAGGATCCCGGCGGCCTCCTCGCGGACGGCCTCCAGCTCCTGTACGGCGGCCACGAGCGGAATCATGATCTCCGGTTTGGCTCCCGGCACCTCCTTGGCCGCCTGGGCGATGGCGCGTACCTGCATGGCGAACAGGCCGGGGATGACCAGGCCGAGCCGCACACCGCGCAGCCCGAGCATGGGGTTCTGCTCGTGCAGCCGCTTGACGGCGCCCAGCAGCTTGCGGTCCTTGTCCGTGGCGTCCCCGGTGGCCACCTTGACCGACAGGTCGGTGAGGTCCGGCAGGAACTCGTGCAACGGCGGGTCGATGAGCCGGACCGTGACCGGCTGTCCCTCCATAGCCTGAAATATCCCGACGAAGTCGGCTTTCTGGAGGGGCTCCAGCGCGTCCAGCGCCGCCTGGCGCTCCTCGTCGCCCGAGGCCAGCACCAGGTCCTCGACGAGCTGCCTGCGCTCGCCCAGGAACATGTGCTCCGTACGGCACAGCCCGATCCCCTCACCGCCGAAGCGGCGCGCCCTGGCCGCGTCGTCGGGCGTGTCGGCGTTGGCCCGCACGCCCAGCCGGCGTACCTCGTCGGCCCGCCGCATGATCCGGTCCACGGCCCGGACCAGGTCGTCGTCGGGCTCCCGGCCCTCGAAGTACTCGACCACGGCCGAGTCCACCACGGGCACCTCGCCGAGGAAGACCTCGCCGGTCGTGCCGTCGATGGAGATGAGGTCGCCCTCGTTCACCACGATGTCGCCCGGCGCGGTGAACCTGCGCTCGCCGATCGACACCTCCAGCTCCTCGGCGCCGCAGACGCAGGTCTTGCCCATGCCGCGGGCGACCACGGCGGCGTGTGAGGTCTTGCCGCCGCGGCTGGTCAGGATGCCGCGCGCGGCGATCATCCCGGACAGGTCGTCCGGGTTGGTCTCGCGGCGCACCAGGATGACGTCCTCGCCCTGGCCGGCCAGCTCGACGGCGCGCTCGGAGGAGAACACGACCTTGCCGACGGCGGCTCCCGGCGAGGCGTTCATGCCCTTGGCGATCTTCTTCTTCTCGGTGCCCGAGTCGAAGCGCGGGAACATCAGCTGCGCCAGCTGGTCGCCCGTCACCCGCGTGACGGCCTCGTCGAGCGTGATGAGGCCCTGGTCGACGAGCTGGGTGGCGATGCAGAACGCGGCGGCCGCGGTGCGCTTGCCGACCCTGGTCTGCAGCATCCAGAGCTTGCCGCGCTCGATCGTGAACTCGATGTCGCACAGGTCGCGGTAGTGGTTCTCCAGCGTCTCCATGATCCGCAGGAGCTCGTCGTACGAGCTCTTGTCGAGGCGTTCCAGCTCCTGGAGCGGGATCGTGTTGCGGATGCCGGCGACGACGTCCTCGCCCTGGGCGTTCTGCAGGTAATCGCCGTAGATGCCCTGCTGACCGGAGCCGGGGTCGCGGGTGAAGGCGACGCCGGTGCCCGAGTCGTTGCCGACGTTGCCGAAGACCATGGCCACGATGTTGACCGCGGTGCCGAGGTCGGCGGGGATGCGTTCCTGGCGGCGGTAGAGGATGGCGCGCGGGGCGTTCCAGGAGTCGAAGACGGCCATGACGGCCAGGCGCATCTGCTCGCGCGGGTCGGCGGGGAAGTCCTTGCCCGTCTGGTCGCGCACGATGCCCTTGAACGTCTCCACCAGGCCCTGCAGCTCGGCCGCGCCGAGGTCGGTGTCCTGCCGGTCGCCCTTCAGCGATTCGAGCGCCTGCTCGAACAGCTCGCCGTCGATGTCGAGCACGGTCTTGCCGAACATCTGGATGAGCCTGCGGTAGGAGTCCCAGGCGAAGCGGTCGTTGCCGCCGGCCTGCTTGGCCAGGCCGTGCACGGACTCGTCGTTCAGCCCGATGTTGAGGACGGTCTCCATCATGCCGGGCATCGAGAACTTCGCGCCGGAGCGGACGCTGACCAGCAGCGGGTCGTCGGCCTGGCCGAGCGTCTTGCCCATCCGCTTCTCCATCGCGGTCAGGTGCTCGGCCACCTCCCGCTCCAGGCCGTCGGGGACCGCGCCCTCGGCCAGATAGTGGCGGCACGCCTCGGAGGTGATCGTGAACCCGGGAGGGACGGGCAGCCCGAGATTGGTCATTTCGGCGAGGTTTGCTCCCTTGCCGCCGAGAAGATCCTTGAGATCCTTGTTGCCCTCGGTGAAGTCGTAAACGTACTTGGCCACCACAGCTCCAATCAACGCCTCTGGTTCGGACTCTACCGGCGATAATCATGATGAAACTGCACTCATCGGTTAAGTCAACGTTTCAGCTGGTGAAGGGCCTATCACCGGTCTAATCCAATTTATGTTCTGTTTGACCAAGAATTGGTTTATACCAATTGGTATAAACCAATTCTTGAAAGATCCAGAGGTAAGGTTCACAATCAGGAGCACCCCCTAGCAGGAGGCGCCCGATGGCCACTCCTACGAAGCCCCAGCGTTCGGCCCGCCTGGTCGCCGGATCGGCCAAGGCCGCTCAGGGCTCCGCGCGCTACCTGGACGAGCGCCTCGGGCTGGCCGGCTGGCTCGGCCCGAACCTGCGCAAGCTCTTTCCGAGCCACTGGTCGTTCCTGCTCGGCGAGTTCGCCCTGTACTCGTTCGTCCTGCTCGTGCTGACGGGCACGTTCCTGGTCTTCTTCTACAAGCCCAACCCCGACGTGGCCTTCGCCTCGGTACGCGAGCTCAGCCTGGACATCAGGGGCGGCCTGCTGGTGCGCCAGATGCACCACTGGGCGGCGACGATCTTCGTGCTGTCGATCGTGGCCCACCTGTTCCGCGTCTTCTTCACCGCCGCCTTCCGCAAGCCGCGGGAGCTGAGCTGGATGACCGGCGTGCTGCTGTTCGGGCTGGTGCTGTTCGAGTCGTTCCTGGGCGTCTCACTGCCCGCCGACCAGCTCGCCATGACCGGCCTGCGGGAGGCTCAGGGCCTGCTGCTGTCGATCCCGCTCGTCGGCGGCTACCTGTCGGCGTTCGTCTTCGACGGCGGCTTTCCCGGCCAGGTCATCCCGCGCCTGTTCGTGACGCACGTGCTGCTGGTGCCGGGCATCCTGCTGGCGCTCGTGCCGCTGCACGGGATCGTCCTGACCTGGCGGCAGAAGCACACCGAGCACCGCACGCCGGCGTCGGACGAGACGCGGGTCACGGGCGGCCCGTTCTTCCCGTACTTCGCCGTCAAGAACGGCGCCACCACGCTGTTCACGATGGCCGTCATCACGCTGCTGGCCACCTTCGTCCGGGTCAACCCGGTGTGGGAGCACGGGGCGTACCAGCCCGGCGGCTGGCCGCCGTCGGCTCAGCCGTTCTGGTATTCCGGCGTTCTGGAAGGCGCGTTACGCCTGACGCCGCCCTGGGAGATCACCGTCGGCGGCTTCGTCCTGCAGGTCGGCCTCTGGATCCCGATGCTGGTCCTGGCCGCCTTCTTCACGGTCCTGCTGTTCTATCCGTTCCTGGAGCGCCGCTTCACCGGGGACCGCCGCGTGCACAACCTCCTGGACCGCCCCTCGCACGCGCCCGTCCGCACGGCGCTCGGGGCGGCGGTGATCACGTTCTTCACGGTGCTGTGGGCCGGGACGTGGTTCTCGGAGACCCCGCCGGACCCGAAGGCGCCGATGCCGCTGCTCGCGGCACCGCACGAGACCTACCTCTGGATCGTGTACGGGCTGCGCGTGGCGATCTTCGTCCTGCCCCCGATCGCGTACGCCATCACCCTGGCGGTGTGCCGAAGCCGCACCCGCCGCTGATGCCCTTGCCCGCTGCTGATTCTTTTGCCCACCCGCCCTGACGACGTCGACCCTGCCCACGGTCCAGGAAAGACCGCGAACGGGGTCAACAATGCGCACGTCACGGCGGCCAGCCCCGTAAACCGCAGGAGCGTGCCCCTGGACAGGGCCCGGCCACGTATGGCGGGTGGGGCTGGCCACTGCCGGCCGTAACAAAAAATCAGTCGTTCAGGTGCTGGCGGAGGTAGGAGTCGACGGCGTCGAGGGAGATGCGCTGCTGAGCCATCGTGTCGCGCTCGCGGATCGTGACCGCCTGGTCCTCGAGCGTGTCGAAGTCGACCGTGATGCAGAACGGCGTGCCGATCTCGTCCTGGCGCCGGTAGCGGCGGCCGATCGCGCCCGCGTCGTCGAACTCGACGTTCCACCGCCGGCGCAGCTGCGCGGCCAGGTCGCGGGCCTTCGGCGACAGGTCGGCGTTGCGCGACAGCGGCAGCACCGCGGCCTTGACCGGGGCGAGCCGGTGGTCGAGCCGCATCACCGTGCGCTTCTCCATGACCCCCTTGGCGTTGGGCGCCTCGTCCTCGCTGTAGGCGTCGAGCAGGAACGTCAGCGTGGCCCGGTCGACACCCGCCGCCGGCTCGATGACGTAGGGCACGTAGCGCTCGCCCGTGTCCTGCTCGAAGAAGCTCAGGTCGACGCCCGACGCCTTGGAGTGGGCGGTCAGGTCGAAGTCGGTGCGGTTGGCGATGCCCTCGAGCTCACCCCACTCACCGCCCGCGAAGTTGAAGCGGTATTCGACGTCGACCGTGCGCTTGCTGTAGTGGGACAGCTTCTCCTTGGGGTGCTCGTAGAGCCGGAGGTTGTCCTTGTTGATGCCCAGATCGGAGTACCAGCGGAAGCGCTCGTCGATCCAGTATTGGTGCCACTCCTCGTCGCTGCCCGGCTTGACGAAGAACTCCATCTCCATCTGCTCGAACTCGCGGGTGCGGAAGATGAAGTTGCCCGGCGTGATCTCGTTGCGGAAGGACTTGCCGACCTGGCCGATGCCGAACGGGATCTTCTTACGCGCCGACTGCTGCACGTTGAGGTAGTTGATGAAGATGCCCTGCGCGGTCTCCGGGCGCAGGTAGGCCAGACCCGACTCGTCCTCGATCGGGCCGAGGTAGGTCTTGAGCAGGCCGCTGAACTGCTTCGGGTCGGTGAAGGCGCCCTTGTTGCCGCAGTTGGGGCAGGTGATGTCGGCCAGGCCGTTCTCGGGCGCCTTGCCGTTCTTCTCCTCGTATGCCTCGAGGAGGTGATCGGCGCGGTAGCGCTTGTGGCACGACTGGCACTCGGTCAGCGGGTCGGTGAAGGTCTCCACGTGACCGCTGGCCTGCCAGACCTCGCGGGCCAGGATGACGCAGGAGTCGAGGCCCACCACGTCGTCGCGCGACTGGACCATCGACAGCCACCACTGCCGCTTGACGTTGTTCTTCAGCTCGACGCCCAGGGGACCGTAGTCCCACGACGCGCGCAGTCCGCCGTAGATCTCGCTCGACGGGTAAACGAGCCCGCGGCGTTTGGCGAGGCTGACGATCGTGTCCATGACGTCTGTGCGTCGTGCCATTTTGGTTGCGTCTCTTTCCGGCTGGAGGTCGGCGAAGGGAATGGGTGAGCTCCCAGCTTAGGGGACGCTCACGAGCCCTCGCGCGCGAGTATTTCTACTCGCCGTCTTGAAGATAGACGTCCTCGAACGCGCTTGGTTCATTGACCATGAGGATCATCAGGGGATACATCGCCATCCGCGCCGCGGACAGGGCCCTGCGGTAGAACCCGGCGCCCTCCCACTCACTGACCAGCGCCCACAGGTTGGGCTCATCGACCGAGCGGGCCAACCGGCCGCGCAGGAATCCGGGCTGGTCGGCCAGTGTCTGAAGGATGACATGGGCTTGCTTGACGAAGTCTTGGGACTGGGACTCTGGGACGGTGTAACGGATGACGGCGAGCACGCACACCAGGATGTCAGACGATTACGTACCGCTGGGCGATTCCAGTCCCTGACCTGCCCGCACCCACTGACCGATTCGGGCGCTCCGACCGCCCACCTGCTGTTCGATTGGGACGGGGCTAGGCTCGGGCCGTGGCCACCAATGACAACCGCCGCGGGAATGCCCAGCGGCCGCTTCCCGCCGGCGAGCAGTTCTTCACACCCGGCGCGACCGGCCTGCGCAAGGCGGTCGAGGAGCGCAGCGCGACTCCGATGACGTTCCTGTTCACGCAGGTGCCCAAGTGGGCGGCGCCCGCCGTGCTGGTGGTGCTGCTGCTGACCGGGTTCGCCGTGGACAGCTGGCTGGGCGGCGTGGCGGTGCTGCCGGTGCTGGGGTTCGTGGGCTGGCTGGCGTACCTGTCCTGGCCGTCGCTGGGGCTCGGCGGGCGGCTGCTGCGGGTCGTGATGCTGGCCTTCCTGCTGGTCCTCGCGGCCGACCGCTTCGGAGTGTTTTAGCCGGAGATTTTGACAATCATTTTCATTTTCCCCATAATCGGGGGCGTGATGTCCCGAACGCCCCTAATCGGTGCTGCCATCCTCGCGACCACCCTGACGGCCGCCGCGTGCTCCAACACCGGCGCGGCTGAGACGGCGGCGCCCGGCAAGCCCGCCGTGATCGCCGCCTTCTACCCGCTCCAGTGGCTCACCGAGCAGGTCGGCGGCCCCGACGTGAGCGTGTCGGTCCTGACCGCCCCCGGTGTCGAACCGCACGACCTGGAGCTGGGCGCGCACCAGGTGGCCCAGCTCGAAGACGCGACCCTGACCGTCTACATCAAGGGCGTCCAGCCCGCCGTGGACGACGCGGTCGACCAGGACAAGAGCTTCGACGCCGCGACCGCCGTCAAGACGCTGCCCGCCGGCGAGCACGCGGAGGGTCACGACATCGGCTACGACCCGCACCTCTGGCTGGACCCGTCCCGCCTGGCCACCGTCGCCGCCAAGCTCGGCGAGCGACTGGCCGCCGCCGACCCCGCGCACGCCCAGGGCTACCGGGACCGCGCGGTCAAGACGGCGGGCGCCCTGGGGACCCTCGACCAGGAGTACGCCAAGGCCCTGACCACCTGCGGGACCAAGACGCTGGTCACCGCCCATGAGGCGTTCGGTTATCTGGCCGACCGCTATCACCTCAAGCAGATCGGCATCACCCTGGACCCGGAGACCGAGCCCTCCCCCGCCCGCATCGCCGAGGTCGCCAAGCTGGCCAAGGACGAGAAGGTGACCACGATCTTCACCGAGGCCCTGGTCAGCCCCAAGGTCTCCGAGGTGCTGGCCAAGGAGGTCGGCGCGCGGACGGCGGTGCTCGATCCGCTGGAGAGCAAGCCGTCGGGCGACTACCTGTCGGGAATGCGCGACAACCTGAAGACCTTGCAGACCGCATTGGGGTGTACGGCATGACCGGCGCATTGGGGTGTATGAGATGAACGGCACATTGGGGCGTACGGCATGAGCGGCACAGGTGAGACCGCCTTCGCCATGACCGGCGGCCGGGTGAGCCTGGACCGGCGCGACATCCTGCGCGGCATCGATCTCACGATCTGCCCCGGCGAGGTCGTGGCCCTCATGGGCGCCAACGGCTCCGGCAAGTCCACGCTGGTGCGCGCCCTGCTGGGCCTCACTCCGCTCTCGGGCGGCCAGACCCTCCTGTACGGCACACCGCCCGCGAAATTCCGCGACTGGTGGCGCATCGGCTACGTACCGCAGCGCCTGGCCGTCGGCGGCGGGGTGCCCGCCACGGTCCGGGAGGTCGTGACCTCCGGCCGTGTGGCCAGGCAGAGCCGGCTGCGCCGTACCAGCGCCGCGGACAAGGCGGCGGCGGCGAGCGCCCTCGAGGCCGTCGGGCTGGCGGACCGGGCGGGCGACCCGGTGCAGTCGCTGTCCGGCGGCCAGCAGCAGCGGGTGCTCATCGCCCGCGCGCTGGCCGGCGAACCCGACACGTACGTCATGGACGAGCCCACCGCGGGTGTCGATGCCGACACTCAGCAGCTGCTCGCCGATACGCTGGCCACGCTGGTGCTGAACGGCAAGACCATCGTGCTCGTCGCCCACGAGCTCGGCCCGCTCGAGCCGCTCATCACCCGCGGCGTGGTGGTCCGTGAGGGCCGGATCGCGCACGACGGCAGACCACCACGGCCCGAGGGCGACTGCGCCCGGCCGGGACACGAACACGTGCACCCGCACGCCACCGAGGCGAGCGCGGGACCGCTTTCCGGATGGCGGGGAGAGCCATGATCGAGTTGTTGGGCAAGCAGTTCTTCCAGCTGGCGCTGATCGCGGCGCTGCTGGTGGGGCTCTGCGCGCCCGCCGTCGGCACGTTCATCGTCCAGCGCAGGCTGGCGCTGCTCGGTGACGGCATCGGGCACGTGGCGCTGACCGGCGTCGCGCTGGGCTTCCTGACGGGCACCGCGCCCGTGCTCACCGCCGTGGCCGTGGCCGTCATCGGCGCCGTGGCCATCGAACTGGTCAGGGCGCGCGGGCGCACCAGCGGCGACGTGGCGCTGGCGCTGCTGTTCTACGGCGGCATCGCGGGTGGCGTCATGCTCATGGGCATCGCGCCGGGTGGCAGCAACGCCAAGCTGAACTCCTACCTCTTCGGCGCCATCGCCAGCGTCACCACCGAGGACATCTGGATCATCGGCGCGCTGGCCGTCGCGGTGATCGCGGTGGTCGTGATCTTCGGCAGGGAGCTGTTCGTGCTCTGCCAGGACGAGGAGATGGCCAGGGCCAGCGGCCTGCCGGTGCGCTTCCTCAGCCTGCTGATCGCCGTCACGGCCGCGCTGACCGTCGTCATCGCCATGCGCGTGGTCGGATTGCTGCTGGTCAGCGCGCTGATGGTGATCCCGGTGGCGACCGGTCAGCAGCTCACCAGGGGGTTCCGCTCGACGATGGCGCTGGCCATGCTGTTCGGCGTCGTCGCGGCGGTGGGCGGGCTGCTCGCCTCGACGCTGTCCGCCAGGGTGCCGCCGGGCGCCGCGATCGTGCTTCTTGCCCTCTGCGGCTTCGTCCTGGCCCTCGGTGTCGGTAAGTTCGTACGGCGAGGCAGACCCCAGGAGTCCACAGTGAGCGAGCGATCCACCATGCGCGTCGAGGAGGTCGCACGATGATGTCCACGAGACGCGACGCCGTGCACGACACCCTCCGCCAGAGCAAGAGCTTCCGCAGCGCCCAGGACGTCTACGCCGAGATGCGCGCCCACGGCGCCAAGATCGGCCTGACCACGGTCTACCGGGCGCTGCAGGCGCTGGCCGACGGCGGTCACGTCGACGTGCTGCGCACCGACGACGGCGAGTCCGTCTACCGCGCGTGCGCCAGCGGCGACCACCATCACCACCTGGTGTGCCGCCGCTGCGGCCGGACCGTCGAGGTGGCCGGTCCCGCCGTCGAACGCTGGGCGGAGACGGTCGGCTCCGAGCACGGCTTCACCGAGATCACTCACACGGTCGAGGTGTTCGGCACCTGCTCCGGCTGCTCGGCCTCGGTGCGGGCGGGCTGAGCGCGCCGCGAGCCGTACAGGACGCCCAAGACGATCACCCCGCACCCGGCGAGCTGGAGCGGCGACGGGTGCTCTCCGAGCAGCACCGCCGACAGCCCGACCGTCGTCATCGGCTGGACGAGCAGGAGCAGCGCGGTGAGCGCGGCGGGCTGCCTGGGCAGCGAGTACGCGATCAGCGACCAGCCGGCCACCTGCGGCCCGAGCGCGAGCAGCAGCAGCCAGCCGTGCGCCGGCCAGCTCGGGACGAAGTCGGCGCCCCCGAACACCGGGCTCAGCGCGGCCATCCCGACCGTGGCCACGGCGGTGGCGTGCGTCAACGGCCCGACCGTACGCCCCGAACCGCCCTTCAACACGAGCAGGAACCCCGCGTACGAGATCGAGGTGGCCACACCCGTCACGACCCCGAGCAGCGGGTTCGCCCCATACGCCGCGCTGTCGAACACCCCCGAGATCAGCACCACCCCGGCGAACACCACCGGGGTGGCCATCATCAGCCGGTTCGACGGCCGCTCACGGAACAGCGCCCACGCCGCGAAGGCCACGATGAAGACCTGCAGATTGCCCAGTACGGTCGCCAGCCCCGCGCCCACGTACTTGATAGCGTGGTGCCAGAACAGCAGGTCGAACGCGAACAGCACGCCCGCCAGCCACGCCAGATTGCGGCTGCGGGCCGGGAGGGGCCCCAGCCTCCGCCGTTCGAGCCAGGCCAGCACCAGCATCGGCGGCAGCGCGTACGCGCACCGGAAGAACGCCGAGGTCGCCGGCGAGACCCCCGACAACCGGACCAGCGGCGCGGAGGTGGAGATGATCAGCGCACCCGCGATCGCAATCAGCACGATACGACGATGTGCACCCACAGAAACCCCCGAGCTCCTTGGAGCGAGATACGCTGCGACCACGCTAGAGCCGGTCGTCGACAGGAGTCAACATGCCGTTTGGCCATGACATGGTGCATTCGCTGGCCACGGTGGTAGAGCTGGTCAACACGTCCCCGTCGACCGGCGGAGACGACGGCCTGGCCGAGCTGGCCGACCTGCACGCGTTCGTCGAGTCGCGGCAGGTCAGCGGCATCGGCGCGCTCACGGCCCGCGACCTGGGGCAGGTGCGACTGGTGCGAGAGGCGTTCCACCGCGTCTTCACCGCCCCGGACCAGCCGACGGCCGTACGACTGCTCAACACGCTCCTGTCGGGGACCCGCATCACGCCCCGGCTGACGGAGCACGACGGACATCCGCTGCACATGCACTACTTCGCCCCGGACGCGACACTTTCCGAGCACCTGGCGGCGGACTGCGGGGTGGCGCTGGCGCACCTGGTGGTGGACGAGGAGTGGGAACGGCTGCGAACGTGTTCGGCACCTGATTGCGACCGGGTGTTCGTGGACGAGTCCCGCAACCGATCCCGTGTCTACTGCGACAGCCGTACCTGCGGAAACCGGATGCACGTGGCCGCCTATCGGGCTCGGCGGCGCGCCTGACAAAGCTCGGTCATCGCGATCGGGGCGCGCTACGCGCGGGTGGCGCTCAGGCGTGCTTCCCAGGGGGCTCCGCCCCCTTCGGCCCCCTCCTCGCTGACGCTCGCGCTGTGCCCATCGGGGCTCCGCCCCGAACCCCGGGCGGTGGCCTGCCGGCCCCCGCGCCCCCGGACGTGAGCCGCCTTGTCATCAAGGTCTCTGGCCAAGTGCTAGTGGCGACTCGTGGCCTGCGTAGGGTATCGCGTGATGATCACAACTACATGAGCCGTCTTACGTCACGGCTTTGCGGCCCAAGCTGGCGACGGCGTCGGAAGCGCGAGCGTGGAAGGCCGTACGAGAGTTGGCCCGGCATCCGGTGCCCGCAGCGGCCAGCCCTGCCACGGCGCCTGCCCGCAACGCGCCTCTTCTGTTGATCGCAGCACTGAGCATGAGGCGATCCTGGGCGTTCCGGCCGCATGAGGAACAGGGGTGTTGCAGGTTCCCGCAACAGGCTTGACCTCGGTTGATGTAGCGAAAGTCAGCGGGGGTCTGGTGATATTTGCATCTGTCGGCCGACGCATCTCCCAGACATGGTGGGCGCCACAAGCTGATCGACGGAGGAAACGGAGTGCCTGGTATGGCCAAGCTCATCGTCTGCAACATCATGTCTCTTGACGGCTTCTACGCGGCGGCGGACGGCAACCCGCTCGTGCTGTCGATGGACGCCGCGTTCGACGCCTACAACCTGGAGCGGATCCAGGCCGCCGGCTCGCTGTTGCTCGGCGCCGACTCGTACCAGATGTTCATGGGGTTCTGGCCCGCCCAAGCGGACAACCCCGAGACGTCCACGGTGAACCAGCAGTTCGGCGCGATCTACGGGCGGATCGAGGTCAGCGTCGTGTCGGACTCGCTCACGGACTCGGACATCGCGTCGTGGGCGGACCGGACGACCGTGGTCAAGCGCGCCGACGCCGAGGGGTGGGTCAAGGAGCTCAAGCAACGTACCAGCGGCGACATCGTCACCTTCGGCAGCCGGATCACCTGGAACGCTCTGCTCCGCGCCGGGCTCGTCGACGAGTTGCACCTGATCGTGGGGGCGAAGGCGCTCGGCGAGGGGACGCCGATCTTCACTCAGCCGGTCGAAGGGCTCACCGTCGCGGAGGTCCGCAGCCTCGACGGCTCCGACAACGTCCTGCTGCGCTATGCCACGACCGGCTGAGCCGGCGGAAATGTGGCAAGAAGCCGAGTCGTCCGAGGGAGATCCTTCGGGCGACCCGGCTTCTGATCGGGTGGCCCGCCCGGTCCACCGTGACGCCACTGCCTCGACATCCCGAATGCCTCGACAGCGCCGGGCCTCGCGATGCGGATCTGGCGGTGCAACAGCACAACTGCTCAGGTCTGGGACGACACCTTCTGAGCCGGCGGTGGCACGATCGGTTGACGTGAGCCGATCTACTGCACGATGATCGCGTCCGCTACAGTTTGCCGATCCCGTCGGATGTCGAGGCCGTACTTGCAGGAGGTGTGCAGCAGATGCGCAGGACCGTTCAGCGGCAAGGCCGCAGCTCTGCTATCACCCACCACCTCCCCTCAAGCCGGAGACATCGTGTCGATTCGCATCACCCCTCTTATTGACCCCAAGCTCACCTCATCCAGCCGGCGCCTCGCCTGGCTGGCCACCCGATCCACCGGCGTTCCCGTCGGGTCGGCTTTTCTGCGCCTGTTCACCAGGGCGGGCCAGGATCATCTGGCCGAGCTCGATCTCCACGTCCACCCGGCCGAACAGCGCGTCGGTGTTGGTTCTCTCCTGTTGACGGCCGCGCTGGCCGCGGCCCGCGATGCGGGCCGACGCTCCGTCATCGCGGAAGCAGAGCCTGGCTCGCCGGGAGAGGCCTTCCTGTCGGCACACGACTTCCGCAAAGTGCTGACCCTGACCTACACGCGACTGCCACTGGCGCAGGCCGACCTCGCCGGCCTTCGGGAGATCGTCAGCAGCCCGCACCTCGGGTACCGGTTGGTCGCGTGGGACGGGATGGTGCCCGACGAACTGGCTGATACGTTCGCCGCGGCCCGCTGCGCCATGGACGACATGCCGATGGACGACACCGACTACGGCAGCGTGCATTGGGACGTCGACCGCGTACGGGAGGCGGTGCAGACGATCGAGAACCGAGGCGATCTGCTCCACACCGTGGCTGCCGTCGCCGAGTCGGACGGTTCCGTCGTCGGCTTCACCGAACTGGTCGTCCCAGGGGACGGCAAGGGCGATGCCCAGCATTACAGCACCGGCGTGCTGCCTGAACATCGCGGGCACGGCCTGGCCCGCTGGATGAAGGCCGAGGCCATCCGGCAGGCCCGCGAGCGCTATCCGTACCTCGATGGCCTGTTGACCGACACGGCCGACAGCAACCGTCCGATGCGCGCCATCAATGACGCGCTCGGCTACATGCCGACCCATCAGAGGGTGACACTCCAGCTCGCCCTGTAGCGGAGCCGTAGCGGACGAGCGTCTGTTCGTCGCTGTTGTTTCGGACCGTGACGTGCTCAGCGGTGATGCACTGATGCGACGGCGTACAAGTGGGGGTCGAATCCGTCTGCCAGGGCGGCGGCCTGGCGCATGTGCACCTGAGCGGCTGGGGTGCCGAGCATGGCCTGGAATGCCTCCGCGGTCTCCCACTGGGCGTAGTTGACCACCCTGGTGCCGTCGTCGCTGGCGTGGATGTTGGCGGCGACGAATCCGGGGAGGTGCTGCATGACCTCCTCGGTGGCGGTGACCAGCAGGTCGACGAGCTCGCGCTGACGGTCGGCCTGGACGGTGAAGACATTGATCAGGGTCGCCACCGGGGCGTCGACGGTGATGGTGGTGGTCGCGGGCACGGCTTCTCCTCATGTCAGGTTCCTTACACGGAGGATTATGTGTAAGGTTCCTGTCATGAGTCAAATGGATGTCCGTCAGCGCGTCGGCTATCTGGTCAAGCAGGTGAGCCAGGCCTTCCGCGGCGCGTGTGAGGAGCGTCTGCGCGAGATGGGCCTGTCCATGTCCCAGTACGCGGTGCTGCGGGCACTGGCCGACGCGCCCGGCGCCCCGGCCGCCGAACTGGCCCGGCGCACCTTTGTCACCCGGCAGTCCCTGCGAGACGTGCTCGCCGGGCTCACCCGGGCCGGGCTGGTCTCCGTCGCCACGCAACCGACCTCAGGTCGAGCCCTGCCGGTCACCCTCACCGATGCGGGTCAATCCCTGCTCGACCAGGCCCACAGGGTTGTGCTCGACGTGGAGGAACGCATGATCACCGACCTCCCGCCAGGCGAGGTGGAACAGCTGGCCTCCCTGCTCACCGCCTGCGCACGAAACCTGGCCTGACACCGCCGCCGGCACAAAGCGCAAATCGGTCTGTGTATTCATGCAGGCCGATTTAAGGATCTGCGTCAGTGGTGAGCACCTCCGCCCACACCGCTTTACCGCCAAGGCCATCGTATGGTCTGCGTAGCGGGGATGTGTTCGTGTCCTACCGGACTACCGGGACCCCGGCTCACGTGGTGGTGAAAGGCGGCTACCTGCTCAAGGCCCCGGACTTGTGCGCGGCACGGATCGCCCCTTGCTCATGCGCAGGATCAAGGCAACCGCGTCCTCCGAGTGGACTGCTGAAGTCAGAACCTCCTGCAAGAGCAGGCCACGAATCGCGGCAATGGTGACGGTGGCCACATCCCGCGCTTCCTTCGTGTCGAGCCCTTCGCGTTCCGCGAGAGAGGCCAGCATGTTGGTCAGGTCGTCGAGCGAGTCGATGAACTCACGAAAGTCCTCTGGGCTGTACGCGGCCAGTCCGACGACGTAGAAGAAGCCGCGGGCACGCGGCAGCTGCTCTGGCCGGGTGTAAGTACGCCAGATCGCCACAACGAAATCGTCGAAGGTGCCCTGCTGGGCGGCCTCCAAAAGTGCCTCGTTGTCACGGGATCGCTGCGCCTTGAGCATGGCGGCCAAGACGCCCGAGAGTGACCCGAAGTGGTATCGCAACAGGGCGTGGCTGGTCTCGATCCGGGCGGCGATCTCACGGAGCGACATCTCCGGCGGGGGAAGGGCCTCGCCGAAGGCGTCGAGAAGCCGTGCCAGGAGTCGCTCGCTCGCGCTGCCCTTGCGTTCCGAGGTTGACAGGATCACTCCCACAGTTTATCCATTGGAAAAGAAGGATTGGCGGTTCCGTGTTGCTTCGCACATGGTCGCAGTCAGCTCGCAACGGCGGAGGATCGACTATGGGACCTGCTCATGTAGTCGGCGCGGCGGTCATCGACGGATCGGGGCGCGATCCCAGCAACCTCGACATCACCATCGAGAACGGCCGCATCACCCAACTCGGTGCCTCCAGCGCGCACGGCGAGCGTCTCGATGCCGAGGGATTGACGATGACGCCCGGCCTGATCGACGCTCACGTCCACCTGGGCCTGTCGAGCCCGATCCAGCCGCACTTCTCGTTTCAGATAAGCGCCGCCGAGATCGCGGCGGACATCTTCGCCACGGCCGGCGCGACGCTCGACGCCGGCTTCACCACCGTTCGCGACACCGGCGGGATCGACGGCGGTGTCGTCACCGCGATCGCGAAGGGCAAGGTCAGAGGGCCGCGCGTCCTGTCGTGCGGCCCTGTTCAGTGCCAGATCGGCGGGCACGGCTACTACGGAGCCGAATGGGAACCCACCGAGCTGTGGAGCAGCCACCACATCCCGGGCCTGTGCGCCCTCTCCATGATGGCGGGCAACGCGGACGAGCTGCGACACAACGTCCGCGAAGCCTTCCGCCGTGGAGCCTCCTTCCTGAAGCTCTGCGTGACCGGCGGAGTGGTGGGCGCACATGATCGACTGACCGACACCCAGTTCACCGTCGAAGAGATCGCTGTTGCAGTTCAAGAAGCTGCGGCACGGAACACCTATGTGACAGTTCACGCCCACAACAACGAGGGCATACGAAATGCGGTCGAGGCCGGGGTGCGCTGTGTCGAGCACGGCACTAGCCTCGACGAATCCACAGCGACCCTGATGGCCGCTCGCGAGGTTGCCCTCGTGCCCACGTTCGCTGTCGTCGAGCAACTGCTGCACGACACCGCCGGAGCAGGTCTCGCCGAGTCGACCCGCGACCGAGCCAAGGGCGCACGCGAGCAGATGACGAAGGCGCTCGCTGTCGCCAAGCACGCAGGAGTACGGATCGGGCTCGGTTCCGATCTCATCGGTCCGGCCCAGGACCGTCGCGGCAAAGAACTCAGCCTGCGCGCAGCCCTCGAGACGCCGATGGAAGCGCTCGTGGCGGCGACCCAGACCAACGCCGAGATCCTCCGCCTGTCCGGCCAGGTGGGTGTCATCACTCCCGGCGCGCAGGCAGACCTCGTTCTTTGGAACGGCAACCCGCTCGAAGACCCAGAACTGTTCTCCGACCCCACCAACGCCGTCCTCGTAATCCAGGCCGGCCAAATCGTAAAGGACCTCAGATGAGCACCATGTGGCAGGGCTGCCTCGCCCACACCGACTACTTTGAGGTGCGCTCCAGCGGTGGGCACGACTACGGCGTCTGGGTCACCACGCCACCGCGCTACGACCCTGCCGCGGCGCAAGCGCCTGTCGTGTACGTGCTCGACGGCAACTGGGCCGTGGGCATGACCGCCCCACTCATCGTCACGCAACTGGACCCCATGCAGTCGATTCAGCCCTACGTCCAAGTCAGCGTGGGTTACGCAGGCGAGGAAGCAGAGCACTGGGAGCGGTTGCGCAACCGCGACCTCGTGCCCCCCGGCGAACCCATCGCGAAGGAGTACATCGATGCGGTGGAGATGGGGGTCGAAGCGGGCACGATGACTCGCGAGCAAGCCGACGCCTACCTCGCTGAATTGAGCGACAGCCGCGGGGATATGTTCCTGAACTTCCTTACCGACGATCTACACCCGCGGATCGAACGCGACTACGGCACTGCCCCGACTGGTCACGGCCTCTTCGGCTATTCCTACGGCGGACTCTTCAGTCTCTACTCCTGGCTCACCAATAGCACCTTCTTCGAGAGCATCGGCGCGGGCAGCCCCGGCATTGTCAATGCAGACAGTCAGGTCTTCGCTCGTCTTCAAGCAATGGGTGACACCCTGCCTGCTACCAAGCTTCACGTGACCTTCAACGACCGAGAGATCCTCGGAGACGTGGCGGTCTACCAGAATCTCGCGAAGAACGCGGCCACGTTCCTTCACCGCCTCACCTCACGCAGCGGATCCGTCACCAGCGCACTCATGCACGAAACGCACGTGACTGGGCTGCAGGCCTCGTTCCTCAGCTACCTCAGGACCTGCCGTGCCCTGTAAGCGCGAGCGCCGCGGTTTGTGCAACCGCCGCGCTGGGTGGCCGCACTCCTCGTCAGTGCCATCTTGAATCCCTGTGCCACCATGTTTCCCTCACCCAACAGTCAGCCGAATCCTGCGCTGACCTAGGCGGAACATCCCTTCAGGGTCATGACGGCGATGATGGCCGCGGGCCTCTGCGAACTGGCTGTTCGGCGGCGAGGACGGTACCGATGGGAAGGGATGCAGCTCGCTGCGATGACGCCAAAGGAGTTGTTTCCGGCGGGCTGAATCCGCGACGGCAGTCGAGTGCACCGGTCCGCGACGGCGCGGACGTCGCCGGCGCGGTCGAGGAACAGCTCCGCGGTGGCGAAGACGATGGGATCGGTGTTCAGGAGCCGGCCCACCATCGAGTCGAGCTGGCCCGGAAGCCAAGACGGACGGGGAGGCCGGCGAGTAGCCGGTAGACCTGAGTTCCCGAACTCGACAACCGGCCGGAACATCGGCATGGTGTCAGCGACCCGGGCCGCCTGTACCGCGCCCCGGTAGGACAACGTCACCTCGGCGAGTGTGGGTACCGCAGGTCCCACTCTCACGACGACGTGGTGTCCGTTACCTGTGTTGTCGAGCAGCCGTGCGCCGCGCCATGCAGCGGTCGGCAACTCGGGGCAGCGGCGCCGGGCCGGTTCGGTGGTGACCAGAACTCCGCGGGTCGGCCCCACCGCGACCACCGCCTGAAGGTTCCTACAAAGCAGGCTGAGCCCGGCGCGTGCGGGCCTGGCGCACATGTGACCGCATTGCCGGCGGCCTGGACCACCGCGGTGCCGCCCGCCGCGGCCAGAGCCACCAATGCCTCTTCCAGCATCCTTGCCCCCTCGCTCGCACATCCGGCCCTGGGACCGTACCGCCACCTCGGCGCACGTGGAACGGCTACGCCGAAAGAGGTCTGTCCACGGCTGTGCCCAGCTCGCCGGACTGGTCGTCGACCTGGCGGACTGAACCGCTGCGAGCTCGGCGGCGCATGAGGCCCCACCGACGGAGGTGAACGTCACGACCGAGATCTGAACCGGGCCGTACACCCACCTGGCCAGCCCGAACAGCGGTGAGTCGACCGGCAGCGGTTCGGGGTCGGTGACGTCGAGGATCGCGCTGAGCCGCCCGCTCACGCATTCGGCGGTGAGCGCGCCGGTGTCGATCAGGCTGCCTCGGGCGGTGTTGATGACCGTGGCGTGGTCGGGAAGCAGCGCGAGGCGGTCGGCGTTCAGCAGGTTCCGGGTCTCGGGCAGCGACGGCGCGTGCAGGGTCACGATGTCGCTGCGGTGCAGCAGGTCGGGCAGCGGAACGAGGGTCGTGCCGAGGGCCTGGGCGTCCGCCTCGGTGGCGTAGGGGTCGCTCGCGAGCACGGTGAGGTCGAAGGACCGCAGCAGGTGTGCCACCCGCCGGCCGGTATGCGACAGGCCGACGATACCGACGACGCGTCCGTAGTTGGACCGACCACCCCCCACAACTGCTTGGCTGCGACGCAGGTCAGAGACGGGTTCGTTGTTTTTTCCGCGATTGCTACCGGGACCCCCAGCCATGAGGAGCGAAACCATGAGCATCCCGACCTTCCGTACGGCAGCCGTCCGCACCCCGACCGGACCCGACTCGATTGAGATCATCGACGTTCCCGTCGTCGAGCCCGGGCCCGGTGAGGTCCGGGTCATGATCGCCGCCGCGTCGGTCAATCCCGTCGACCTCGCGGTCGCCCGCGGCCTCTTCCATGCCATGGGGCTGGTCAACCAGCCCGAGCACACCGGCCTGGGCTGGGACTTCTCCGGGACTGTCGTCGCGACCGGCCCCGGCGTGGACCTGAGGGCCGGCACGCCGGTCGCCGGCCTGGTGGACGGCTTCGACCGCGACTTCGGCACCTACGCCGAACAGCTCGTCGTGCGGGCCGCCGACGTCACCGTCGTTCCCGGCGGGCTGGACTTGATCGCGGCGTCGACGGTACCGCTCAACGGGCTGGCCGCCGCCCAGATCATCGATCTCCTTGGTGACGCACCCAGCGACGGCGACCAGTTGCTGGTGACCGGGGCGGCCGGGGCGGCCGGGGGGTACGTCGTCTCGCTCGCGCGGGACCGCGGCTGGCAGGTGACCGGTCTGGCCAGAGCCGAGGACGAGGAGTTCATCCGGGGCCTGGGCGCCGGGTTCACCACGCACGCGGAGCCGGGCTGGGACGCGGTCGCCGACGGTGCGGCGCTGCAGGAGCGGGGCCTGGCCCTGGTCCGCGATGGCGGCATCTTCGTCGGCGTCCAGCCGAGCGCCAAGCCGGTCGCGGAGCGCGGGATCACCGTAGACGCCGTGGTCGTGCATCCCGACGGCGCTCGACTGGGCGACCTGCTCGCCCGCACCGCGTCCGATGGGCTGCCGGCCCGAGTGCACGCGGTCATGCCGCTGGACCAGGTCGCCGAGGCCCACCGGGCCATGGCCAAGGGCGGAGTGCGCGGTCGTTACGTGCTCAAACCCTGACCAGCTCACCCAGCCGCCGGGCTCCGGATGCCCAGCTGGCTGGAAGGAGGCGATGCCGCGCGAACATGCCCGGTGTGCGGGCCGCGATGTGGATCTGCGGGAGAGCATGCCCGGCGAATGGGACAGAATCGGTGCCGTGCAGTTCGGGATCCTTGGGTCGCTTGAGGTGCGGACGGCCGCCGGTGAAGCGGTCGCCGTGGGTGGGCCGCGCCCTCGGGCGCTGCTCGCGTTGCTGCTGCTCGACGCCGGGCGGCTGGTCAGCGTGGAGCGGCTCATCGACGGTCAGTACGGCGACGACCCGCCCGCCGGGGCGGCCAACGCCATCCAGGCTCACGTCTCCCGGCTGCGCCGGAATCTGCCGGCCGGGTTGGTGGAGTTCCACGGCGCCGGTTATCGGCTGGCGGTGGAGGCGGAGGACATCGACGCGCACCGGTTCGAGCGGCTGGCCCGGGACGGGCGGAGGCTGCTGGCGGCGGGGCAGCACGAGTCGGCCGCGCGGGTGCTGAGGGAGGCGCTGGCCCTGTGGCGGGGGCCCGCGCTGGCCGATGTGGCCGACGCGCCGTTCGCCGCGCCGCAGGTGGCGCGGCTGGAGGAGGCGCGGCTCACGGCCAGGGAGGATCTGGCGGAGGCCGAGCTGGCCCTGCCCGGCGGGACCTCGGTCGCCGAGTTGCGCGAGCTGGTGGCGGCCCATCCGCTGCGCGAGCGGCCGCGCGGTCAGCTCATGCGGGCGCTGCACGCCTCCGGGCAGCAGGCCGCCGCGTTGGCGGTCTACGACGAGGTACGGCGGCTGCTGGCCGACGAGCTGGGGGCCGATCCCGCTCCTGAGCTGGCGGCCCTGCACCTGGCGATCCTGCGTGGCGAGGAACGGCGGGAGCAGGCTCCCCGGCGGCGGGTGCCCGTGCCGCTCAACCGGCTCGTCGGCCGGGAGGAGGAGCTGGCCAGGATCGTCGCGCTCGGCGACGCCCGGCTGATCACCATCGTCGGCCCCGGGGGCATGGGCAAGACGCGGCTCGCCGTCGAGGCCGTCCACCGGGCGGGTCCGGGCCGGGAGGCGGGGTTCGCCGATCTGTCGTCGGTCGACGACGGGCTTCAGGTGGCCCCGGCCGTGCTGGGGGCGCTCGGGCTGCGCGAGGCCGGGTTGCAGGTGCCCGCGCTGGACCGTCCCGACCCGGTCGACCGGCTCGTCGCCGCCCTCGCCGACCAGCCGGCGCTGCTCGTGCTCGACAACTGCGAGCACGTGGTGGCCGCCGCCGCCGAGCTGGTCCGGCGGCTGCTGGACGCCTGCCCCGGCGTCGCGATCATGGCGACCAGCCGGGAGCCGCTCGGGCTCACCGGCGAGATTCTGGTCCCCCTCGCGCCGCTCGCCGTGCCGCCGCCGGGCATCGATCCCGCCGAGGCCCTTACCTACCCGGCCGTACGGCTGTTCGCCGAGCGGGCCGCCGCCGTCCGGCCCGGGTTCACCGCCGATCCCGAGGTGATGGAGGTCTGCGCCGGGATCTGCGCCACGCTGGACGGCCTGCCGCTGGCCATCGAGCTGGCGGCGGCGCGGCTGCGTACGTTCACCCCGGCGGAGATCGCCGACCGCCTGAACGAGCACGGCCGCTTCAAGCTGCTCTCCCGCGGCGACCGTACGGCGGCGGCCAGGCACCGCACCCTCCACGCGGTGGTCGAGTGGAGCTGGAGCCTGCTCACCCCGCAGGAGCAGGAGGTGGCGAGGCGGTTCTCGGTGTTCGCGGGGGGAGCCTCGGTGGAGGCGGCCGAGTCCGTCTGCGGTGACGGCGACGTGCTGGCCGACCTGGTCGATAAATCGCTCATCGAGGCCGACGGCGGGCGCTACAGGATGCTGGACACGATCCGCCTGTTCTGCGCCGAGCGGCTGGCCGAGGCGGGAGAGCAGCGGCGGATCCGCGACGCGCACGCCGCCTGGTTCCTCGATCTGGCCCGGCGGGCCGACCCGTGGCTGCGGCGGGCCGAACAGCTCGACTGGCTGGCCAGGCTCTCCGCCGAGTACGACAACCTGCGGGCCGCGCTCCGGCACACCGTCGAGGACGATCCGGAGACGGCGTCGCGGCTGGTCGCGGCCCTGTCGGTGTACTCGTGGCTGAGCGGGCGGCGCGAACAGATCGCCTCGTCCGCGATGCGGCTGCTCCATCTGATGGGTGACGAGCCGGTCGCGGGGCTGGAAGAGGAGTACGTCATGTGCGTGCTGCAGGCCGTACCGGAGGTGTCCCCCGAGCGGTGGGCGCGGGCCGTGGACATCATGACGACGCTGGACGGCGAGTTGCGGCACCCGTTCCTGGCCGTGCTGTGGGGCATGACGGCGGGCCCGGCAGACGCGGTGTCCACCCGGCGCCGCGGGCGACTGCTCGGCTCCGACCCGTGGAGCCGGGCCGTGTCCATGCTGGGAGAAGGGCTGATCCACCTGCACGGCGGCCAGGTGGCCGAGGGTGAGCAGCGGCTGGAGGAGACGCTGACCCGCTTTCGCGCCCTCGGCGAGCGCTGGGGGATGGCGCAGAGCCACGAATGGCTGGCGATGATCGCGAGCCGGCGCGGCGACTGGGCGGCCGCCAGGCGGCTCTGGGGCCAGGCCGTGGACCTGAACGGCCAGCTCGGCGCGGCGGACGAGCTGGTGGACGTGCTGTGCCGCAGGGCGGCGGGGCTGACGCGGGAAGGCGACCTGGACGGGGCCCGCGCCGATCTCGAACGCGCCACCGAGCTGGCCCGCCGGACGGGCATGTCGCGCGGGCTGCCGTTGCTGAACATGGCGTGGGGCGACCTGGCGCGGTTCTCGGGTCAGTACGACGAGGCGCGGGCCCGCTACACCGCCGTGCTGGACGCCGCCGTTCCCGGCTCGTACGCGACCGAGGGCATGAGGCCATTCGCCTGTACCGCGCTCGGCCGGCTGGCCGCGGCCGAGGGAGATCTCACCGAGGCCAGGCGCAGGCACGGGGAGGCGCTGGAACTGGCGCGCACGGTGGTGCCGACGGACGCGGCCGAGATCGCCGAGGGCCAGGCGGGGCTGGCGCTGCTCGACGGAGCGGCTGAGCGGGCGGCGTACCTGCTGGGCGTGGGGGTGGCGCTGCGCGGTACGACCGTCGCGGGTGATCGGGACGTCGCCATGGTCGCCGCGGCGGCGACCGAGCGGCTGGGCGCGGACGTGTTCGCCGCCCACTTCGCCACGGGAGCCGCGCTGAGCGGCGACGAGGCGCTGTCAGTCCTCGTCGGTTAAGGGGACGCACTGTCAGCCGGTTGTCCTCGGGGTGTCAGCGCGCCCCGCGAGAGTCGGGGACATGCAGAACACCAACGTCCTCATCTCCGGTGCCAGCGTCGGCGGCCCCGCCCTCGGCTACTGGCTCGCCCGCTACGGCTTCCGCGTCACGATCGTCGAGAAGGCCCCCGGCCTGCGCCCCGGCGGCCAGGCCGTCGACTTCAAGGGTGAGGTCCACATGACGGTCCTGCGCCGCATGGGCATCCTGGACGACGTGCGCCGCCTGCAGACCGGCGGTACCGACCAGGCCTTCGTCGACGCGCGCGGCCGGACGCTCGCGGTGATGCCCGGCGAGTTCAGCGGCGGCGAGCTGGAGATCCACCGCGGCGACCTGGCCCGCCTGCTCTACGACAGGAGTGTCGAAGCCGGCTGCGAGTACGTCTTCGGCGACTCGATCACCTCGCTCACCGAGACCCCGGGCGGGGTGCACGCCACCTTCGAGCGCTCCGCGCCCCGCACGTTCGACCTGGTGATCGGGGCCGACGGCATCCACTCGAACGTCCGGCGGCTGGTCTTCGGCCCCGAGTCGGACTACGTCGAGTTCCTCGGCCACTACTACGCCCTGGCCGAGGTGCCCGAGCGGTTCGGCGCGAACGCGAAGATGTACAACGAGCCAGGCAGGATGGTCGCCGCCGGCGGTCCCAAGGCGTCGGCCTTCTTCGTCTTCGCCTCCCCGCGCCTCGACTACGACCGCTACGACACCGAGGCGATGAAGCGGGTCGTCCTCGACGCCTACACCGGGATGGGGTGGCGGACGCCCGAGATCCTGGACGCGGTGCGCCGCACCGGCGACTTCTACCTCGACTCGATCAGCCGGGTGAAGATCGACCGGTACTCCCAGGGGCGGGTGGCGCTGCTGGGTGACGCGGCCTACGCCAACACGCTGGGCGGGTTCGGGTCAGGGCTGGCGCTGGTGGGGGCGTACGTGCTGGCGGGTGAGCTGGCGGCGGCCAACGGCGACCACCGGGTGGCGTTCCGGCGGTACGAGGAGGGCTTCCGCGAGTACGCCAAGGTCTCGGAGAAGGGCAACGCCGGTCCGTGGCTGGCGCCTCCGTCGAAGGGGCGGATCCGGATGCGCAACTGGATGTTCAAGGCGAGCTTCATGCTCAAGCTCATGATGAAGATGGCGGACGACTTCGCCGAGAACATCACCCTGAAGGATTACCCGTCGCTGGTCCGCGACCTGGCCAGGTGAGCGGGCGCGGCGGTGAGAGCACGGCTGAGGGCCCCGTCGGGGGCCTCTCAGCCGTGGCATCCGTCAGCAGGCGGCCTTGTCTGTCGCCGTGCCCTTCTCGCAGGCCGACTCCTGGGCCCGGCCGCGGAGCTGCGCCAGCGGGGAGTCCCCGGTGGACCTGAGCTGCGCCTGCCGGCCGTCGGTACCCAGGAGCTGGGCGGCACGGTCCTCGTCCGCGAGGGGGGCGACGAGCGCCGCCCCCGGCTTCTCCTCGACGAACACCCCCTGGCCGATCGGGAGCTGCACGGACGCCTGGTACGCCTGCGCCTGCGGCGACGCGGCCCGCCGCTTGACCCGGTCCAGGGCGTTGTCCACGTAGAACAGGCCGCGGCCGGCTGTGCCGATCGACTGGCGCAGGCCGTCGAGCGTCGTGCCGGTGGGCTGCTCGACCCGGAGCCGGATCTGTCCCCCGGTGTACCCGCGGCCTAGCTTGCCGGCGAGGACCTTGTCCACCTTGACCACGACGCTGGCCCAGCGGATCGCGGCCTCTTGGCTCTCGTATGGCACGACCCGCGGCGTCAGCGAGTCGTCGTCCGAGGCGTACGCGATGCCCGGCTCTACGCCGACGACCGTGCCCTCGACCAGCGCGGCGGCCGGGCGGAACGCGCCGGACGGCCGGGCGCCGGGGGTGATGTCCTCCAGGGAGTCGAAGAGATACTGGCCCGTCCCACCCGCGTCCGTGTGGAGTTGGGACCAGAACGAGCGCTGCGGCTGCTGACCGGCCTGCGGGGCGGCCTGCTGGGCGCATCCGGTCAGCGCGGCGGTGGCGCAGGCGGCGACGGCCGTGAGGAGTTTGAGGTTTCGCATCGCCGGTCTCCTAGTAGCGGCCGTTGATGTGGGCGACATCATGCGCGCTGTATTTGATGATCTTGTGCGCTCCGGTCTTCAGGCACGACGTCGACTCGGTGGAGTGGTCGAGCCCGACCGTGTGCCCGACCTCGTGACAGGCCAGGGCCTGCCGCTGGGTCGCGGTCATCCAGTCGATGTCGGCCAGATCGTAGCGGACCTCGTACTGGTCGCAACGCCACGGCTGGCTGCTGTCGGCCGGGGCGACGGTCTTGACGCACTTCGAGTACGCGAACAGGTTGTAGCCCGTGCTGGAGCCGTCCCAGTCGAGGCCCCAGTGGTCGACGTAGTACTGGTCGAAGGACTCGACGTCGGTGCTCGGGTCCGCGGTGGTGTCGTGGGCCACGGTCATGTCAGTCTGGGAGTCCAGGTTGAGCAGAGCGGCTTTCACGGCGGTCCTGGTACGAGTCTCCAGGGACGCGTAGTTGTACCAGTGCTTGCCGTTGTCGGCGAAGGGACAGCAGCCGTTGGCGCTGCCGAAGCCGTTGGCGCTGGCCGGAGGCGCGGCGGTGGTGGTGATCGCGGCCGCGAGGATGATCGCTGGCAGGAGCTTTCGGTATGACATGTCATCCGTAAATTGAGGGTAAAGGACGTCCGGATATCCTGCCGGGTGCTTGAGAGGGGATCAACTCGGGTCATCCCCTTCGCCGCACAGCACCGGCTGAATGGCTGGTGGGACTCAGCGGCCGAACTTCCAGCCCGGCGGGAAGATGAGCGCCCGCAGGCCGTGTCCCTCCACCTTGCTCGCCCACTCCTCCGGCGTCGTCATGATCTCGCCGTCGCCGTCCAGGGCGCTCTTGACCGGCGTGTAGCCGAACCCCGAGCCGAACAGCCGCGCCACCAGCTCGCCGCCCCGCGTGGCGGGACCGGGCAGGCCCAGCTTGGCCACGTCGTAGCCGAGGATGTAGCCGGTGTTCCCGGCGACGATCCCGCCGAACTCCCTGGTGTTCTCGCCCGCCGACCTCGTCGGCCGGCCGTGGGCGGCGTCGCTCGCCGCGTCCAGCGTGAGCGCACCGGCGGCGTAGGCGGGGCCGTCGATGGCGGCGTAGTTGAGCGTGGTCAGCACGTACTTCGGCAGGCAGATCTGCAGGATCCGGCCGACGTTGACGCCGAAGACGGCCTTGACCGTCTGGGCCAGCTTCACCAGCCGCGCCATCTGGGCGGCGGCCATCGCCTGCGCCACGCCGTACAACATGGTCGTGAACGGCTGGAAGCAGACCAGCCACAGGAGCTGCACGATCGCCTTGTCCAGCTCGGCGAGCTGCTTGCGCACCCCTTCCACCAGGTCGGCGTACGCGTCGCAGCCGGCGGCGAGCACCCGGCAGTCCTTGGCGAACGCGGCGGGGAAGCCCATGATCCGCAGGATGTAGAGCTGGGCGAAGGCGTCCACTCCCTGACCGCCGTTGTTGTTCCACACCGAGGCGGCGGCGCTGTCGGCCATCCCGGCGACGCCGCCGGTTTGGCCGTGCGGGGGAGGCTGCTCCGGGCCGTTCAGGTCGTCGGCCAGCTCGCGGAAGGCGGCGGCCGCCTTGCGCAGCTCCGCCGGGTCGATCTCCGGCGCGGTGACGCCGGCGTAGACGCGCAGGGCGACCATCGTCCCGGCTGAGGCCAGCAGCAGGGTCGTCATCAGGCTGGCGGGTGACAGGACCCTGGCCCCGCTCAAGGCCGTCGGCGACAGCATCGGCCTGAGGGGGATCACGGGGTGCCCTCCACCGGCCAGGTGTAGACCGGCACGTCCGCGATCTTGATGTCGTCGGCTATGCCCCAGTCGACGGTGGCCACATTGCGGCGCATGGTCAGGATGCCGTCGGCGATGTCCCCGTACACGGCCGCGAAGTCCTCGATCATGCGGAGCATCTCGTCGCGCTTCGGCTTGTACCACTCGACGAACGCCTTGTCGGCCGGCTCGTTCACCGGCCAGCCACCCAGTGCGCTCAGCGCGTCGGCGGCCTTCCCGACGGCCCGCCGCACCGCCGCGGACGCGTCGTCGAAGGCGGGCGCCGCGTGCTTCCTGAGCTGATCGTGATCGATGTCGAGGGGCGGCCGCGACGGCCCCTCAGAAGGGGCTTCTGCCATCGGTCACCGTTAATCGCGAGGACGGAGTCGTCATGTGATCATGCTCACGGTCTGATATGTCCGAAGTGTCTCTCTGTCGTCACGATCACATCTACGCTTTTCCGACATTCGGCGTTCACCGGGTGTTCGCCCGGGAACGCCGGGTCAGAACTCGCATCAAGGGATCTCAACGGCGGCGAACCGGGCGCCGATCCAGGCGAGGATGTCGGGCATGGCGCCGTCGTCGATGCCCATCGCAGTGCCGTACGTGTCATGTTCGAGACCGTCGTACACGCGGTAGGTGATGTGCGAGCCTGTGGCGCGGAGGCGGGCGGCGACCTGGGCATTGATCGGCTCAGGGGTCACGGTGTCGGCACCGCCTTGCAGGAACAGCACCGGGCCGACGACGCGCTTGCGGCCGAGGCTGTTGTCGCGCAGGTATCGGGTGAAGCGCGGGTCGCTGGAGTAGCCCGGTTGGACCAGTGCCGGGCCGGTCAGATCTCCGTAGACCGCGGTGGCCACGCCCAGGCAACCGTTCCGGGCGGCGTCCTGGCGGGACAGGGCGGCGGGGGTCAGGAGACGTCCGATGTCGATCTTCGGATCGCTGTAGGCGGCGCCCTGCGCGAGCAGCGGGGCGAACCCGCCGTACGGGACGGTCGTGGCCACGTGGGCGGCCAGCGCGGGCAGGTCGGCGGCGGGCGAGGTGACGACCACGCCCCGGTAGCCCGGCTCGGGGCGTGTCCCCTGGCGTTCGGCGAAGCCGAGTGCGGCGCCGCCGCCCTGGGAGTGGCCCCACAGCACCCAGTCGCCCGACAGGTCCGGAACCGCCTGGCGCGCGGACCGCACCGCCCCGGCGATGTCCTCCGCCTCGGCGGTCTTGTTCACCAGTTCCGGACGGCCGGTCGTGCCCAGGCCCGCGTAGTCCGGGGCGACGACCGCGTACCCCCGCTCCAGGAAGCGGACCATCTGGTTGCCGTGGTACAGGTCGCGCATCAGCGACGGCGCGCAGTCCGCGGCGATGCCGCTGGCGCCGTGCGCGTCCACGACCACCTTCCAGCCGCCCGCCGGGCGCGGGCGGTCCTGCGGCACCAGGACGACGCCGGAGACCGCCACGTCCCGGCCCCGGGAGGTACGGGAGTGATACAGCACGCGGACGGCCTTGACCGGCTTGTTCTCCACCACGTAGTCGGAGGTGGCCGCCGCGCGGATCAGGGTTCCGCTCGGCGCCCACGGCAGTGGGTCGGGAGCGTCGTAGAAGGGGGTACGAGGCAGGGCGTTCTGCCGCTGGGCGGTCCAGGCCCAGTCGATCTGGCAGGCCTGGTCGCAGGTGTCTGCGTTCGCTCGCGGGCCCGTGGCGGGCGCGGTGGCCAGGACGGCGCCGACCGCGATGACCGCCGAGAGCCGGCGAGCTCCGGCCAGGAAGGCATGACGAATAGACCTCATGGGAGGCTCCTGTTTCAAAAGGGGTGGCTCAGCCGCCGATCCGGCCCGGCGGCGCGCTTATCCGACGGGGCGGCCGTCGACCAGCTTTCCGCTGGGTCCGTAGACGAAGTCGGTGGTGGTGTCCATGATGAACTCCATCGGGAAGCCCAGGTCGATCGAGGCGGCCTGCTCCAGCCGCTGCACCGCCTCTTCTGGCAGTTCCAGGTCGATGGCGGCGAGGTTGTCGGTCAGCTGGTCCAGGGTGCGGGCGCCCAGGATCGGGTGGATCCAGGGCCGGTGCGCCCGCGTCCACGCGATGGCGACCTGCGAGGAGGAGACACCGAGCTCGTCGGCCACGGCGTCCACCGTGCGCGCGATGCTCAGGTCACGTTCGGAGATGGTGGCGCGGTCGACCCGGGACGGACCGTCGGCACCGGACCGGGTGAACTTGCCGGACAGGACGCCGCCGGCCAGGGGCGACCATGCGGCCACCGACAGCTCCAGAGCGGCGGCCATGGGCAGCAACTCGCGCTCGATGTCGCGTTTGACCAGGCTGTAGGGCAGCTGGAGGCCGGCGAACGGCGTCCAGCCGCGGAACTCGGCGATGGTGTTCGCGCGGGAGATCAGCCAGGCGGGCGCGTCGGAGATTCCGACATACAGCACCTTCCCGGCCCGTACGAGATCGTCCAGAGCCCGCATGGTCTCCTCGATGGGTGTGCTGGGGTCCCAGATGTGCACCCACAGCAGGTCGATGTAGTCGGTGCCCAGCCGGCGCAGGCTGGCCTCGACCGAACGGACCAGGTTCTTGCGGTGGTTGCCGCCGGCGTTGGGGTCGGTGCCGTCCATGGTCAGGGTGTACTTCGTGGACAGCACGAAGCGGTCGCGGTCGGTGCCGAGCAGTTCCCCGACGATCTGCTCGCTGCTGCCCTCGGTGTAGCGGTTGGCGGTGTCGATCACGTTCCCGCCGGCTTCGGCATAGGCGGCGAACATCTTGCGGCACTCCTCGATGGAGGCGCCCCATCCCCAGTCCTGCCCGAAGGTCATCGTGCCAAGGAACGCCTCAGACACCCTCAAACCGGTGCGACCAAGCAGTCGGTACCGCATCACATAATCTCCTTCACATTCGCGCCAAGTTGGCGACGCGAAGGAACCTATCGACCGTGATCGGCATCCGTATTGCACGTTCTTGCCCCGCCAGGATCAGCGCGAGGTCCAGGTCGTGCCTCGATAGGTCGACTGATATATGGCCGGGGTCATCCCATAGGCTCGCGCGAACACCCGGGTCAGGTGGGGTTGGTCGTGGAATCCCGTCTCGTACGCGACCTCGGCGATCCCCGCGCCGCGCCGGAGCAACTCCCTGGCCCGATCCAGCCGGAGACGCAGGTGCAGCTTGTGCGGCGGCAGACCGAACCGCGCCGTGCACGCGCGGACGAGCCGATACTTGCTGAGGTCCGCGATCGCGCTGAGTTCGTCCAGCGTCACGTTGCGGGAGAGGTTCGCCCGCAGATACTCGCGTACGAGTTCGGGGGCCCGCTGCCTGGTGTCCCTCCCGCCCTCGGGATCGTAGGCGTGCCGAGCCAGCGCGGCGACGAACTCCAGCACCCCCGTCTCCTGCCGCAGCGCCGAACCGGCTTGCCCCTGCGGCAGGTAGAGAGAGCTGTGTACGGACCGGAAGCGGCCGGCCAGCCCGCCGTCCCGGATCACCGGGTCCCCGTAGCGCACGGCGTCAGGCGCGGCGACCTCGGCGATCAAGGATGGTGACACGCACATGATCTGCCAGTGCGCCGACCCGGGATCATCCGGCTGCCCGGAATGGGCGTCATCCGGATGGAGAGCGAGTAATTGGCCGGGAGCGGCGTGGAATGTCGTGCCACGTCTGCGTACGGTGAAACCGGAGTCGAGCACGAGAACCACTTTGAGCTCTTCATGGACGTTGCCGCTGTAGGACTGCGCCTGCCCATCCACGACCACGACGTCCGGCACGTCCTCGGACACCCGTGGGACTTCTAACTGAGCCACACCTGACACGGCCACAACCTTAGTCAACGGCACTTTGATCGCAGGATCCTCAGGTTTCTGGATCTCATCGCATTCTGGAAGAATCTCCATGACAGGCGACGGACCGGAGGACTGATGGCCGAAGGACCCGGCGAGGCACGTGCGGAGGAGCCTGCGGTCAAGCGCAGGAGGCCCCGCGCGGGTAGCGGGGAGTCGCTCGGCGATCAGGCGTACGAGCACATACGCGCCGCGATCCTCCAGGGCGAATACCGGCCCAACCAGCGGCTTCCGGAAGACGAGGTGGCGGCGCGGCTCAACAGCAGCCGCACCCCCGTACGCGTCGCGCTGATGCGGCTGGTCGACCAGGGGCTGGTCGTCCGGGAGCGGCAGGGCTGGGTGGTGCGCGAGCACACGCCGGACGAGATCCGCGAGATCTACGAGGTGCGGTGCGCCCTTGAGTCGATGGCCACCGGGCTGGCCGCCGTGCGCGCGTCCGAGGAGCAACTGGACACGATCGCCGCGTTCTACGACGGGCCGATGGCGGATTTCATCCAGCGCCCGCGGGCCGAGCTGGGGCGGATGAACCGCGACTTCCACGAGGCCATCGTGCGGGCCTCGGGCAACGGCCGGCTGCTGGACGAATGGCTGCGCAACCGCGACTTCGGCATCACGTACAACATGGCCGTCCTCTTCACCCCGGACGAGGTGGTCACGTGTGTGGCGGGCCATCAGCGCATCGTCGAGGCGCTGACGAACCGCGACCGTGAGGGCGCGGAGCGGCAGGCGCGGATCCACGTCGAGGACGTCCAGGCCGCGGCCTGCCGCCGGCTCGACGCCCTGCGGACGTCCGCCGGGCTGTACCTGTCCTGAAGGCCCGGTCACGGCGATGAGCGGAGATGGGTGCGCTCTCCGTCGTGCTCCAGGATGGTCAGGATCTCGGCCGGGCCGTCGTGGGCGCCGAAGGCGTGGGGGATCATGGTCGAGAACTCCGCCGCCTGACCGGCCTCGACCACGATGGTCCGCTCCCCCAGCAGCAGTACGACGGCTCCCGACAGAACGGTGAACCAGTCCCTGCCGGGGTGGACCTTCAGCTCGGCGGGGTCCCTCGGGGGCGGCTTGGTGAGGCGCATCTTGGCCACGGTCATGCCGTTCGGCCCCGGCTCCCGGCTCAGCGTCCAGATGGTCATCCCCCGCGCCTCGTTGCGCTGGGGCCTGATCACCACATCGTCGTCGGTGACCGACTCGACGAGGTGGTCGAGGGTGGTCTCCAGGGCGCGGGCGATCGCGGTCAGCTGGTCGAGGCTGATGCGCCGGTGGCCCGTCTCGATCCGGCTCAGGGTGGAGGGGCTGAGGTAGCAGCGGGCCGCCAGGTCGTCGAGTGACCAGCCGCGGGCCGTACGCAGGCCCCTGATCCGCTTGCGGACCAAGCCGTCGAGATCTCCGTCTTGCTTCATACGCAAGACCTTATGCCAGAGGAGCAAGGTGGACATAGTCTCCGAACATGGCAACCCACCACGACCACTCCACGGCCGGATCCGACGACGCCGTGATGACCGAACTGCTGGATCTCGACGCGGAGGTGCTGCACGCGTACCTGTCCGAGGTGACCGCCTGGGTCCACCAGCTCGCCGGCGACCCGGCCCCCAGCCATCTCCTCGACCTCGGCAGCGGAACCGGCACCGGCACGTTCGCCCTGCTGGAGCGCTTCGCGAAGGCCGAGGTGACCGCGCTGGACATGTCCGCGCCCTATCTGCACCACCTCCGGAACAAGGCTGATGAACGGGGCGTGGCCCACCGTGTCCGCACCGTTCAGGCGGATCTGGACGCGACCTGGCCCGATCTCGACCCCGTCGACCTCGTGTGGGCGGCCTCGTCCTTGCACCACATGGCGGACCCCGTCCGCACGCTCACCGACGTCCGCACGGCGCTCCGCCCCGGCGGGCTGCTCGTGGCGGTCGAGATCGACTCCTTCCCGCGCTTCCTGCCCGATGACCTCGGCATCGGCCGCCCCGGACTCGAAGCGCGCTGCCACGCCGCAATGGCCGAGGAGCGCAGCGCCCGGCTCCCGCATATGGGCGCCGACTGGGGCCCACTCCTGACCAGGGCCGGGTTCACCGTCGAGACCGAACGGGTCTTCACCGTCGACCTGACGCCCCCTCTGCCCGCCGCCACCGGCCGCTACGCCCAGCTGTCCCTGCGACGCCTGCGAACCGGGCTGGGCGAGCGGCTGAGCGCCGACGACCTGGCCGCACTCGACGCCCTTCTCGACGACGAAAGGCCCGACGGCATCCTGCGGAGGGGCGACCTTCCCGTCCGCACCACGAGGACCGCCTGGGCGGCACGACGCCCATAGCCGGTTGACCCACCACGCTCCCGGACAGGTCGGGAGCGTGGTGGGTCAACCGGTTGCGGCGGAAATGGTGCCTCTTGAGCAATTGGATCCAAATTTGTACCCTACGTTGCATGCAATCTTCGAAGCGCTCCTCGTCGGTCGGCCCGCGGACTGAGGCGATCACCACGACGGAGCCCGGCGATGCCGCCCGTGGCGCGGTGCTCCTGCCGTCGCTGCCCGGCAAGCCCGAATTGACCCCCGAAACCGCCCAGGTGATCGAGGAGGTACCGGGCTACCTGGGCGTACCGTTCGTCAGCCCGATCTTCCAGGCGCTCGCGAACTACCCTGACTACCTCGTCCCGGCCTGGAACCGGTTCAAGCCGATCATCGGTTCACCCGAGTTCAAGCAGGCCGCGGCGGGGCTGGGCGTGCCGGCCGGGCTACTGCCCGCGCCGGAGGAGTCGTTGGCGGCCGGTGACATCCGCCGTTACACGATCACGTTCCACCGGCTGCTGCCCGAGATCCTCCTGCTGGCCTCGTGCTGGTACCGAGGGCTGACCGTGGGCGCCCCCGCGACCCTCGCGCTCGACGGCACCACCCCCGATCCGGGCCCGCGTGGCGTCGCCCCGGAAGCGGTCAACATCGTGCCGGACGGCACTCCGCCCGGCGAGGAACTGGCGCGGGTGTACGAGGAGATCCGCGCCGTGCACGGTCATCCCCGGGTGCTGAGCTACTACCGCGCGATCGGCGGCTTCATGCCGCAGGTATGGCGGCGGCTGGAGCCGATCGCCCGCAGCGCGGAGTACGCCGAGGCGCGCGAGCAGGTGCTGGCCGACACCGCCGCCGCTGCCGCCCGCCTGCCCGTCCCGGTGATCGACACGGCTCACGCGGACGAGGTGGCGGCCATACTCGCGGTGTTCCGGGTCCGGCTGATCCCGTCGCTACTGCTCGACACGGCGGTCGTTCTCGCGCTTCTGGGGGAGAACGCGGCGATCGTCACCACCTGACCCTCAGGCCGTGTCTCCGAGAGCACCGGCCGACCCGGGCCGCTGACCAGGCCCGGGACGCCGACCAGACCCGGGCTCGGGGCACTGGCCGGGGCTCGGGATAATCGTTCGCCCTGACCGAAACGCCGCTGACAGGATCCACGCCATGCCTGCCTTCTCCGCACCCGACGGAACCACCCTGGCCTACCACGTGTTCGGAGCGGGGACCCCGCTGATCTGCCTGCCGGGCGGCCCGATGCAGGACGCCGACTACCTCGGCGAACTCGGCGGCCTGTCGGCGCATCGACAGCTGATCATGGTGGACCCTCGGGGCACCGGCCGGTCCGCGACACCGGAGGACACCACCTCCTACCGCTGTGACCGGCTGGTCGACGACGTCGAGGCGCTGCGCGAGCACCTCGGTCTTGACCGGATCGACCTGCTCGCGCACTGCGCCGGCGCAAACCTCGCGGCCCTGTACACGGCCCGGCATCCGCGACGCGTCGGCAAACTCGCGCTGATCACGCCGAGCCCCTTCGCCGTCGGCCTCGCGGTCACCGGTGAGGCTCGGCTGGAGGTCGCGCGGCTGCGCGAGGAGGAGCCCTGGTTCGCGGCCGCCTTCGCGGCCCTTGAGGCGATCATGGGCGGCAAGGCCACCGACGGCAGCTGGACGGCCATCGACCCCTTCTTCTACGGCCGGTGGGACGCGGCCGCGCAGGCCCACCACGCCGCTCAGGAGGGTCATCGAAACGACGAGGCCGCCGCCGCCTTCGGCGCCGAGGGCGTCTACGACCCGGCCGCCACCCGCGCGGCACTGGCCGCCTTCGACGCGCCGGTGCTGCTGCTGGCCGGGGAGGTCGACCTGAACACGCCCCCGAGCGTCGTGGCCGAGTACGCCGGGCTGTTCCCCGACGCCGAGTTCGTCGTTCAACCGCGAGCGGGCCACTTCCCGTGGGTCGACAACGCCGACCGGTTCGTGGCGACGACCGCGAAGTTCCTGGGCTGACCCCGATGTTCTTGGGCTGAAACCCGCGGCGTCGCTCGCCGCCCATCTGACGATCAGTCAGGCGCCGACAGCCCCTGTCAGCGAAATGCAAGACCCGTCGGCCACCCTCCTATGGAGCGCTCCACGAGCGGCGCCGGACTTCGGGAGGTAGTGCCATGGGGGCGGAGGCGACCATTCTGCGCGACCTCGTGACCGACGAGCTGGCCCGGTCCGGCGAGGGCGGCTGGGCGATCGAGGCGGCCGATTTCTGGTGCCGGGTCACTCCCGACGGCTATCCGATGCCCGATCAGGGATGGAAGCTGCACGTCTCCGCCACGATGCTGTCGGCTCCTTTCGTACTGGCCCAGGTCGCCCGGGTGCTCATCGAGGCGGGATGCGCCTTCAAGTTCCCCGACCGGCTAGGCGACTACTGGGAGCTGCTCGCCCCGCACTGCGCGCGGGCGCAGGCGGGCAAGTTCGTGACCGCCTACCCGACCAGTGACGCCGAATCTGTCCGCCTGGCCGCCCTCCTCGACGAGGCCACCAGGGGACTGCCTGGCCCGGCGATCCTCTCCGACCGGCCCTACCGCGCGGGCGGCCTCGTCCACTACCGCTATGGCGCCTTCTCCGGGCACCGGACGCTGGGCAACGACGGGTTCTACGAGGTACGACTGCGCGCTCCGGGAGGACAACTGGTCCGCGACGAACGGGCGGCCTCCTTCACCCCGCCGAGCTTCGCGGCCTGCCCTTTCCCTGAACCACCAAAAAAGACCGCAAAAGGGACGTCCGCGGTCATGCTCAACGACCGGTTCGTGGTGCGGGAGGCGATCAGACACGCCAACAGGGGCGGCGTGTACATCGCCGAAGACACGAAGACCGGCCGCGAGGTCGTCATCAAGGAGGGTCGCCCGCATGCCTCCTCCGACCTCAGCGGCCGGGACGCCAAGGACCGGCTGGCTCTCGAACGTTCGGCTCTCGACGACCTAGCCACCACCGGCGGCGTGCCCGCCGTCGTCGACTCCTTCGAACAGGGCGGCCACGCCTTCCTCGCGGAGGAGCTGGTGCCCGGCCAGACCGCGCACCGATGGACGGAGGCGCACGCGACGCCTCTCGGCCGGGACGGCTTCGGCTGCCCGGCCGAGCAGGTCATACCGGTCGTCGCACGCCTGGTCGGCATGCTGCAGAAGGTGCATGAGCAGGGCTACGTCTTCCGGGACCTCTCCCCCGGCAACGTCATGATCCTGCCCGACGGCCAGATCCGGCTCGTCGACCTCGAGTACGCGGCCAAGCGGGACAGCACCGTCATGATCGGCGGCACCCCCGGCTATCTCGCGCCGGAGCTGGCGCCGTACTCCGGAGCCTTCCGCCAGGCGCCCACGGCGGCGGCGGATCTCTACAGCCTCGGCGCGCTGGTGTACTTCCTCGCGGTCGGCGCCGAGCTCGGCCTGGCGGAGGACGAGGAGGCCGGCCCGGCTTGGGGCGCCCGCGCCGGCGACCTCCTGGCCAGGGTCGCCGAGGGCAACCCCGCTCTGGCGGCGCTCCGGCCCATGGTGGCGGGCCTGCTCGCCGAACCCGAGGACCGCTGGACGCTCGACGCCTGCGCGCGCTTCCTGGCCAAGCTCCGAGAGCCCCTCGCGCGACGCGTTCTTCCGTCTCGCGTGAGCGCGGACGACCTGGTCGCCGACGGGCTCGCCTGGCTGGCCGAGACCATGGACGACCGCGCCGACAGCCCGTCCCCCTGGCCCAACATCACCTATGGGCTCGAAGCCGACCCCTGCGCGGTGAGCGCCGGCGCGGCCGGCATCCTCCCGGTCCTCTCTCCCGAACAGGCCGGCACCGTCTCGCGCTGGCTCCGCCGCCGCCTCGCCGAGGAGGACGTCTGGCCGTCCGGCCTCTACGCCGGGCGATCCGGCGCCCTCTGGGCGTTGTACGAGGCGGCGCGGGACGCGGAGTCGAGGGACTTCGCGGTGCGGGCCGCGTACCGGCTGCCGACCGACCATCCCAGCCCCGACATGACCCACGGCCTGGCCGGGTGCGCGATGGCCACCCTGCGCCTGGCCATCCGCGCGGACGACGCCGCGCTGCGCGAGCGGGCCGCGCGGATGTTCCAGAACCTGCACGACGCGCGGTCCTCGCTGGACGGGCGCCCGCAATGGCTGACACCGGCCTCCCATGACTCCAGCCTCGCCGGCACCAATCACTTCGGCTTCGCCCATGGCCTGGCGGGAATCGGCACCGCCCTGCTCTACGGAGGCGTCGCCTTCGGCCAGGCGGAGTGGCTGGAGACCGTGCGCGAGGTGGCCCACACGTTCTACGCGCACGCCGATGTCGAACGGGGTGCGGCCTGGTGGCCGTTCCGGCGTGACGAGCACGAGTCCGTACGGCCGCGCCGCCCCCACTGGTGCAGCGGATCGTCGGGCGTCGGCTCGTTCCTCATCCGCTACTGGCACGCCACCGGCGACCCGATCGCGCTGGAGCTCGCCGAGCAGGCGGCGGTCGCCGTACACCGGACGAGGTGGCAGTCGGGCTCGGTGCTGTGCCACGGCCTGCCGGGCGAAGGCGACTTCCTGCTCGACATGGCCGAATTCACCGGAGACGAGCGGTACCACCGATGGGCGGAGGATCTGGCCACCTGCCTGACCGCGCGGGCCGTCAGGCGCGCGGGCAAGCTGCACGTGCCCGACCGCCTGGGCCGGATCCTGCCGAGCTACCTGGGCGGGGCCGCGGGCGTCCTCGCCTTCCTGCTGCGCCTGCGTCACGGACATCCGCGCCTGTGGATGCTCGACGACGTCATCGGCCGCCCAGCCCATGAGCTCACCGCGCTTCGAGCGCGGTGATACCCGAAGGAACGGAACCAGAGAGAGGGGGGAGAACATGTCTTTCGACGTTCAGGACCTGCAGAACCTGCAGGAGCGTGAGCCGAGCACCTCGGAGTCGGCGCTGCTGAGCAACTGCATCAAGCACCCGGGTTGCACCGACACCAACTAATAGCGAGAGCGGCGTGCGGCTTGGCATCGGCCGCACGCCGTTTCCACATCTCCGAGAGGGCAGGCGTCGTGACGACCCGCAGGATCATCCGGCTGTTCGCGCCGTATCGCCGCGCCGTCCTGCTCGTCGTGCTGCTGGTCGCGATCTTCTCCGCGCTGAACGCGGCCGTGCCGCTGCTGACCCAGGTCGTCTTCGACCGCGCCCTGTTCGGCGCGGGCGGCCCGCGGCCCGGCCTGCTGGCCCTGATCGCCGCTCTCGCGGCGGTCGTCGCGGCCGGGGCGGCGGGCGTCGACCTGGCCCAGGCGTGGATCTCGGCCCGGATGGCCCAGCGGGTCATCCACTCCTTGCGTACGCGGCTGTTCGGCCACCTGCAGCGGATGCCGCTGGGCTTCTTCGCCGCCGCCCGGAGCGGCGAGATCCAGTCGAGGCTGGCCAACGACACCGACCAGATCGAGGACGCGATCAAGGACACGCTGCCCAGCCTGCTCGGCAGCCTGCTCGGGTTCCTGTTCGCGCTGGGGGCGATGTTCTCGCTGTCGTGGCGGCTCGCGGCGGTCACCCTCTGCCTGGCGCCGGCCATCCTGTGGGTCACCGCCCGTTCGGGACGCGCGCTCAAGATCCTCTCCGCCGCCGGCCAGCGCGCCCGCGCGGAGATCGCCTCCATCGCCGCCGAACGCCTCTCCCTGGGCGGCATCACGCTCGCCCGGGTGCACGGGCGCGACGGCCACGAGGCCGCGGTGTTCGCCGCGGAGAGCGAACGGCTGGCCGGGCTGGGCGTCCGCGCGAGCCTGGCCGCTCAGTCGGTGCTGAGCGCGGGGCACATCTTCTTCGTCCTGACTCCGTACATCGTGTTCGTCGCGGCCGGGCTCATGGACGGGATCACGCCCGGCACGCTCATGGCGTTCGTGGTCCTGCAGTCGAGGCTCTACCAGCCGCTCTGGCAGATCCTGCACATCTCGACGGAGTTCCGCACCGCCCAGGCGGCCTTCGAGCGGGTCTTCGAGTACCTGGACCTGCCGCCGGAATCGCCCCCTCCCGTGGGGGGAGCAGGGGCGGGTGAGGTGAGCGTCGCGGGCGCCTCGTACGCCTACGCGGGGCCGCAGGGCGAGACCCGGTGGGCGCTCCGCGAGGTGACCCTCGACCTGCCCGCCGCCTCCGCCACCCTGATCGTCGGCCCGAACGGATCGGGCAAGACGACGCTCGGCCACCTGCTCGCCGGTCTGTACGAACCGGCGGAGGGCTCCGTACGGACCGGCGGGCGCGTCTGCCTGGCCCCACAGGAGGCGCTGCTCTTCCAGGGCTCCATCGCCGACAACCTCCGCTACGCCGCCCCCGACGCCGGCCTGGACGACCTGGTCGCGGCCTGCGCGACCACCAGGATGCACGAGCGGATCATGGCCCTGCCCGACGGCTACGACTCCGTGGTCGGCGAGCGCGGGGCGCTGTTCTCCGGCGGTGAACGTCAGCGCCTCGCCCTCGCCCGCGCGCTCCTGAGCGACGCGCCCGTCCTGGTCCTGGACGAGGCGACGTCCGCGCTCGACCCGCTGGCCGAACGCGAAGTCGTCCACGCGGTTCTGCGGCGCCGCAGGGGGCTGACGACGGTGATGATCACCCATCGGTTCGGGGGCCTGGACGCGTTCGACACGGTCGTCGTACTGGACGGCGGACGCGTGGCCGAGTCGGGCACGCCTCCGGAACTGCTCGGCGACCGGCGCGGCCTGTACGCGCGGATGGTCCGCGCCCAAGCCGTCCAGCGGCGCGCGGAGATCGCCGCTAACATGCGCTGATGCGGGTAAAGCTGCTGTCGTCCCTCAGACGGCTGGCCGCGATGAACCCTTTCATCGTCGACCTGGCTTTCGGCGCGGCGGTCGCCGCCATCACCTTGACGTTCCTGTTCTCCGTGGGCGGGACCGAGGCGGGTTACGCGGAGCGTCCCCTGGACGCCGTCGGCGTGGGATTGACGCTGGTGACCAACCTCGTACTGGCCTGGCGGCGGCGCGCGTCCCTCACCGTGCTGGCGATCTCCTGCGCCGCGGCGTTCGTCTTCCACCTGGCGGGTTACGACTCCAGGTTCAACGAAGTGGCGCCGCTGCTGGCGCTGTACACCGTGGCCAGTCGGTGGCGTCCGGCCGTCTCGCTCCCCTGCGTGCTTCCCATGACGGCCGTCTGGTGGCACGCCGCGTTCCTCGCCCCGCCCGACTTCGCCTGGCCGAACGTCCTGCAGGTGAGCATCATGGTCGCCGTCGCCTGGACGTTCGGCAACAGCACCCGGATGCTGGTCGAACGCAACAAGCAGCTGGCCCACCTCACCGGACGGCTGCGCCAGGAGCAGGAGGACAAGGCGCGGCGCGCCGTCACCGAGGAACGGGTGCGCATCGCCCGCGAACTGCACGACGTGGTCGCCCACCACATGTCGGTCATCGTGATCCAGGCGGGACTCGCCCGGTACGTCTTCGGCACCGACCCCGCCACGGCGCGCGGCGCGCTCACCACCATCGCCGACACCGGCAGCGAGGCCATGGGCGAGATGAGACGACTGCTGTCCGTCCTGCGCATAGAAGCGAGCGACGACACGGATGGCTACGACCCGGCACCCGGTCTGCAACGGCTCGAACAGCTGGTGGAACGGGTGAACTCGGCCGGCCTGCCGGTGAAGATGTCGATCACCGGCGCCGTACGCCCGTTACCTCCAGGAATCGACCTGTGTGCCTACCGGATCGTCCAGGAATCCCTCACCAACGTGCTGAAGCACGCGGGCCCGGCGACGGCGACGGTCTCGCTCCATTACGGCGCCGAGCTGGAGCTGCGCGTCACCGACGACGGCAGCGGGCCGGCCGTCACCCCGGACGGGGATGGTCACGGCCTGATCGGCATGCGCGAACGCGTCAAGCTCTACGGGGGAACGGTCACGGCCGGGCCGAAGCCGACAGGCGGCTTCGAGGTCGCGGTCACCTTGCCCCTGGCCTCCCCGGCTATGGACGATCGCCCTTCACCATGAGGGGGAACCTGCGATACTACACAGCGCCCGCTGAAAAGCCTCCCGGGCCCGCCTTAGAGGCGGGCCCGGGTCATTCTGGCTGTTTCATGAGGCCTTGTCGGGCCGCTCCGAGATGCGGATGGCGTTGACGATCGTCATGCCCTGCCGCGTGGCGAAGCGGACGTTGAGCTGGCCGTCGGTGACCTTCACCGTGTACTGCCTGCTGACGGCCGTGTACGTGCCCGCCTCCAGCGCCAGGTCCAGCGCCGGGATCGCGAGCTGGCCCTCGACGAGGACGTCGAAGACCCGGCGGCCGATCTGCGTCGACTTGACGTCGGCGAAGTCCAGCTCGACGGTGTACGTCCCGGCCGGCACGTTGTCGAAGCGGTATTCCAGCATCCCTTCGCGAGCCGACTTGAACAGCGCCTGGTCGTCGGTGCCCTTGATGGCCTTGGACGAGGTGGTCGTACGGGTCGAGGTGGCGATATACCCGTAGCCGCCGGTGCTGTACTTCTTGTCGGCCGTCCACGCGTCACCGGCGGTGTCGGTCACGGCCTTGGTGCCGCCGGCCTCCAGAGCCACCTGGAGCTTGGGCACCACGACCGTCACCGTGACCTCGATGATCGGCTGCCGCCCGCTGGCCGACTTCACGATCAGCTTGCCCGAGCGGTACGTGCCCGGCTGGACGCCGGTGCTGGACACGCTGACCTTCAGCGTGATCGCCTGCCCCTTGGCCAGATCGCCCGCCGTCGGTGTGACGCCGATCCAGCTCTGCGCCGGGTCGGTGGTGACGGTGTACGCCGTGGGCGAGCCGAGGTTGGTCAGCTCCATCGTGCGGGTCCTGGCGGCGTTCGCGGGCATCACCACGGTCAGCTCGCTGACCGAGGGGCTGACCCGGCCGGTGACCAGCGCGGTGTCGATCCTGGTGACCGTCGTCGGCGCGATGGTCACGGTCTTGGTGAAGGTGCCGTAGTTCTCCTTCGACACCACCACCTCATAGTCGCCGGCCAGGACCTGCCCGTAGAAGGCGCCGTCGTCGCCGGTGGTGTAGGTGGCCACGTCGCCCACCTTGACCGTCGCGCCCGCCAGCGGCTTGCCGTCGTTGGCGTCGGTGACGGTGCCGGTCACCAGGCCGTGCCTGCTCGCGATGAACGTCAGGCCCTGCCCGTTGGACAGCGCGGCCTCCTCGTTGGCGTACTGGAGCGCGTCGGTGCCCGTCGCGTTCTCGATGCCGATCGTGGCGCTGGTGCCCTTGTCGCGCTCGCTCTCGATGTCCTTGTAGCGGTAGCTCATCGTGCCGTCCTCGCCCAGCAGGGCGGCGAACGAGACGCGCTGATCGGTGGCCGAGTAGAACTTCGCGTTGCGCCACTCGATCACGAACTGGCGGTGCGGCGCCGTCCCCGTGACACCGGTGTAGACGCCGCTGTCGGCGTCCACCACCAGGTCGTCCCAGTACGGGTAGACGGCGTTGTTGGGCGTACCAGCGCTGGGCAGCTTGCCGTTGCTGCCGGTGACGACCTTGTCGGTGGCGAAGGTGGCGAACCCGTTGGTGCTGATCCACGCCTTGCTCTGCCCCACCCCGTAGAACGGGACCGGGAACGGCAGCGTCACCTGCTGCGCCTCGTCGTCGCCCGAGAGCGCGAGCTTGTCGGTGCCCGCGACGTACGGGGCGGCGGCGCTGCGGCAGGTGTAGCCGAAGTCGTCGCCGCGCAACGGCAGCTCGACGTCCTTGGTCACGTCCCCGGCCACCGTGACGGACGCCGTGGCGCTGCTGGCGCAGCGGGAGGCCGGAGTGATCGTGAGGTCGTAGGCGCCGTTCGGCAGCGACATCCGGTAACGGCCGGCGGCGTCGGTGACCGCGCTGACGGGCGTGCCGGCCGCCTCGACCTTGGCGCCCGGCTCCGGCGTGCCCGCCGTGGTGATCGTGCCGGTCACCACGCCCGTGGCCTTCTGGGTCATCACCACGTCGGCGGTGGTGCTCTGGTCGGCCGCGATCGTCGCCGTCGCGCTGCCCTTGTCGTAGCCGAACTTCTCCGTGGCGATCTGGTAGTCGCCCGGCAGCAGGCGCGGGACGGCGTACGTCCCGTCCGTACCGGTGACCACCGTACGGCTCAGCGGCCCGGACAGGGTGACCGTGGCACCGGACACCGGGCTGCCCGCGGCGGTGACCGTACCCTTGAGGTCGCCGAGACCCCCGCGCGGCGCGGCGGACACCGCGGCGAAGGCGTCCAGGCGGCCCTCGCCCCAGACGTTGTTGTCGGCGGCGGTGCCGCCGCAACTGGTGTCGTTGACGTCGATCGCGGTGCTGTCGAGCAGCGGCCGGGTGGCGGCCACGTCACCCTGGAGCCCCGGCGACGCCGACCAGATCAGCGCCACCGTCGCGGCCAGGTGCGGCGAGGCCATCGACGTGCCCGTGTAGCTGTCGTAGCCGTTGCCGGGCACCGACGAGCGGACGTCCACGGCGGGGGCGGCCAGGTTCGGCTTGATCTCGCCGTTCTCGCCCTCGCCCTTGCTGGAGCGGGCGTACAGGACGTTGTTGACGTCGAAGCCGCCCGCGCTGTAGCTGTTCACGTACTGGCCGGGCGAGCCGCTGGTCCGGCAGGCGGGCCCCTCGTTGCCGTTGGCGAAGGCCGGGAAGATGCCGGCGGCGACCCACGCGTCGACGATCTCCTTGTACCAGGGGTCGAAGCCCACGCCGCCCCAGGAGTTGTTGACGATGTCGGGGGCCAGGTCGGGGCGCGGGTTGGCGCCGTTCAGGTCGGTGGGGGCGAGCATCCACTGGCCGGCGGCGAGCAGCGAGGCGTCCGTGCAGGTGTTGACCTCACAGCCCTTGGCGGCGATCCACTTGGCGCCGGGCGCCACCCCGATGCCGTTGACGCCGACCATGGTGCCCATGACGTGCGTGCCGTGCCCGAGGTTGTCGCAGGGCGCCGCGCTCGGGCAGATGTGCGCCGGGTCGAACCAGTTGTAATTGTGGTCGACGGAGCCGTCAGGGCTCCGGCCGCGGTAGGCGGCGGCCAGCTCGGGGTGGTCGAACTGGGCGCCGGAGTCGATGGTGCCGACCACGATGCCCTCGCCGCGGTCGCCGAGCTCGTTCCAGACGCGCGGGGCGTTGACGCGGTCGATGTTCCACTCGACGGCGTTGACCTTCGCCTCGGCCTTGCCGGGCGCCGGCTTCGGCAGCGACACGGTCCGTACGGGGTCGATCCGGTCCACTTCCGGCAGGTTGGCGATCTCGGCCGCCAGCTTGGGGTCGGCGGTCACTCTGACGGCGTTGACGATCCAGTACGGGGTGTAGTCGGCCTTGTGGGAGTCCAGAAGCTTGCGCAGGGCCGCCTGCGAGCTGCCGGCCTTGGCGGTCTTGGCCTCGAAGACCTGCTCGGCCTTGTCGTCCTTGGTCGTGGCCCGGCGGGCGCCGCTGAGGTCGGCGGTGCCCTTCAGGCGTACCCAGAAGGTGGCCTTTCCGTCCGCTGCCAGGTCGGCCTGGACGGATTGATTGATCTTTCCCGGATCGGGCGCGGCTTGGGCCACGCCCTGGGGGAGGATGAGGGTGACAGCGGCGGCGACCGCGATCAAGATCGCACGCCAATGGGGGGTGGACGGCACACGCTCTCCTTCACGCCATGGAGTAGAGCTGATCTTTACGCCTATGGGGAGAAGAGTGAAGAGAACGTGTCAGCTTTGCAAGGGCCCGACCATAACAAGACACGACTTGTCATGAAATGTGATCTGGTAACTGCAGGGGACGGCCGCGCTGCCCGACCTCGTGCGTGCAACCGACGCGCACACAGCGGGTGCATCTTGACCACGCCTACGGAGACGGCGTCGGCGACCAGAGTCCGGCCGCGGTTCCGTCCTCGACATGCTTGCGATAGGTGAGGACCTTGCCATGGATGATCTCCAGGCTCGCCGTCAAGTCGGCGATCTTGTCCCGGACGGTTCTCTCATGCTCCTCCAAGAGCGCGAGCCGCTCCGGCTCGTTGCCCGGACCTGATCGAACCAGCCGGGCGAACCTCTTCACGCCGGCGATGGGCATGCCGGAGTCCCGCAGCCGGTTGCACAGCAGGAGCCACTCCACATCCTCCGGGTCATAGACCCGCTGCCCCCCGACTGTGCGCGGGATCGGGCGGAGGAAGAGCTCCTCCCGTTCGAAGAACCGCAGCGCGTGCACACCCAGCCCGGTCGCCTTCGCGACGTCGCCGATGGAAAGCCCGTCTCCAGTTGCGTTCTTACTCATGCCGTTCCGCCTAGCTTGACCTAGATTGCAGTCTAGATTCTAACGTTCGAGGCATGGCAATCACGCAACACAAGATCGGTTCGGGATTCGACGCGCACAGCACCGCGAACGACGTTCTAGCCGGTATCCAGCTATCCGGCAAGAACGTCCTGGTCACCGGCGGTTACTCGGGACTCGGCCTGGAGGCCACAAGCGCGCTGGTCCGCGCCGGGGCACACGTCATCGTGCCCGCCCGCCGTCCTGCGGTGGCGAGGCAGGCGCTGTCCGGCGTCCCGCGAACGGAGGTGCACGAGCTCGACCTGTCGGACGCCGACAGCATCCGGACGTTCAGCCACCGGTTCCTGGAAACCGGCCGCACCCTCGACATCCTCATCAACAACGCGGGCGTCATGGCCTACCCGCACAGGCTCATCGCTTCCGGTTGGGAAGCGCACTTCGCCATCAACCACCTCGGTCACTTCGCTCTGGTCAACCGGCTGCGCCCGGCGCTGTCCCCCACCGGGGCACGAGTGGTGTCCGTGGCCTCGTCCGGGCACTTCCTGTCCGACATCCGCTGGGACGACCCGCACTTCCGCCACGGCTACGACCATTGGTCGGCCTACGGGCAGTCCAAGACGGCCAACGCCTTGTTCGCCGTCCACCTCGACACCCTCGGCGCGGCCAGTGGCGTGCATGCCTTCGCGGTGCACCCCGGCAGCATCCTCACTGAACTGCAACGGCGCATCCCCCAAGAAGAGCAGATCGCCCAGGGCTGGATCACCCGGGACGGCCGGCACGCCGACGGTTTCAAGACTCCAGCCCAGGGCGCGGCGACGGCCGTATGGGCGGCCACCTCGCCCCTGCTCGACGAGCACGGCGGCGCCTACTGCCAGGACTGCGACGTCGCAGAGCCCGCGATCACCGATGACATGCTCATCGGCGGTGTCAAGCCGTGGGCGGTCGATCCCGACTCCGCATCCCGGCTCTGGGCGCTCTCCAGCGAACTCACCGGGCTGGATCGCTTCTCCTGACTCGGGGGTGAGGTCACCACGCGCCCTGGCTGGATCGTCTAGACCTGGTTGGGGATCTGGTTGGGGATCGCCCCGCCGTAGCGCCTGTCGCGCTTGGCGAAGGTCTCGCACGCCTCCCAGAGATCGCGGCGGTCGAAGTCCGGCCAGAGCCGGTCGAGGAACACCATCTCGGCGTAGGCCGACTGCCACAGTAGGAAGTTGGAGAACCGCTGCTCCCCCGACGACCGTACGAACAGGTCGACCTCCGGGATCTCCGGCTCGTCCAGATAACGGGCGAAGACCTTCTCGTTGACCTTCGACGGCTTGACCCGGCCCGCCGCGATGTCATCGGCCAGCCGTAGCGCCGCCTCGACGATCTCCGCCTGGCCGCCGTAGTTGACGCAGAACTGCAACGTCAGCTTGCGGTTGTCCTTGGTCAGCTCCTCGGCGGTCTGCAGCTCGGAGATCACGCTCTTCCACAGGCGGCCCGGCTTGCCCGCCCAGCGCACCCGTACACCCATCGCGTGCAACTCGTCACGGCGGCGGCGGATGACGTCGCGGTTGAAGCCCATGAGGAAGCGGACCTCGTCGGGCGACCGCTTCCAGTTCTCCGTGGAGAAGGCGTACGCGGACAGGTAGGGAATGCCCAGCTCCAGCGCACCCTCAATAACGTCGAACAGCGACGCCTCGCCGGCCTTGTGCCCTTCGGTGCGCGGCAACCCGCGGGCCTTGGCCCAGCGGCCGTTGCCGTCCATGATGATCGCCACATGCTTGGGCACCAGGTCACGCGGAATCGGCGGCGCAACCGCGCCGGACGGATGCGGGGTCGGGGGTCGGACATTCACGCAGGCTCCCTTTCGACGTGTCGGAGAGAGCGTATTCCGTGCTCGAGGTGCCATTGGAGGTATGCGGCGACGAGGCCGCTGCACTCGCCGCGATGCCGTGACTGCGACGCGTCGGCCGTGGCCCAGTCGCCGCGCAGCAGCGCGGTCATGAGCCCGATCGTCTCCCCCGCGGGCACCACCGACCCGGACGGTTTGCACGCCCCGCACACCACGCCACCGGCCACGATGGCGAACGCCCTGATCGCCGGGGCCTGGCACCGGGCGCACGCGTCCAGCGCGGGGGCGTAGCCGGCGACCGCCAGGGAGCGCAGGAAATAGGCGTCGAGCACCAGCCTGGCCTCGTGCTCGCCGTCGGCCAGCGTACGGAGCCCGCCCACCAGCAGCAGGAACTGCCGCAGCGCCGGCTCCTTCTCGCCCTGCGTGAGCCGGTCGGCGGTCTCCAGCATCGCCGTGCCCGCGGTGTAGCGGGGATAGTCGATCGCCAGCGCCTCGCCGTAGGGCCTGATGGTCTCCGCCTGTGTGACGACGTCGAGCGTGCGGCCGGTGTGCAGCTGCAGGTCGACGTGGGTGAACGGCTCCAGCCTGGCCCCGAAGCGCGAGGTGGTGCGGCGCACGCCCTTGGCCACGGCGCGGACCTTGCCGGTGCGCTTGGCCAGGATGGTGACGATGCGATCGGCCTCACCGAGCTTCTGCGTGCGCAGAACCACGCCTTCGTCACGATAGAGACTCACTCGCCCATCCTATGGCGCGCCAAGGTCATGCTCGGGTGGAGTGGCTTCGCGAAGCCCGGGTGGAGTGGCTTCGCGAAGCCCGGGTGGAACGGTGGGGCGATGCCCGGCTGGAACGGCTTCGCAGAGCGCGGATGGAGCGACTTTGCGCAACCCTCACTAGACTTTGACGTCCGTCCCCGCTCTACCCGTTGTTCAACCCCCCGCAACCGCCTCGAAAGGGAGTCATGACCCGCGTGGTCCTGCTGGGCTCTTCGCCCGGCCCCGACACCGCTCCGACCGGCCTGAGGCTGGCCGCGCTGCCTGGCAATCCCACCGTGGCCGAACGGCTGCGCAGCCAGATCCTCTCCCTGGATCCGCAGCCGGCCACGATCGAGCCCGGCGACGTGGCCTCCGCTCTGCGCGCGCTGGCCGACGTAGCCGAGTCCGCAACGGAGAACCTGTTCCTGATCCCGGACAACTCGATCGTCCACGACGAGCTGATCTACCAGATCACCAAGGCCAAGCGCGGCGCGCTGGCCCTCGTCGCCAAGGAGCCGCGCCCGGACGTGGTCGACCAGGCGCAAGAGGAGATCGTCCCGATCGACGAGGCGGAGCCCGAGATCGGGCTCAACAGGCTCGAAGGGCTGCCCGTCCGCGCACGCGCCGGCAAGTCCCGCATCATCTCCGTCGGCACCGCCAACCACGCCGTGACCAGGCCCAACACGGCGCTGCTCGGCCCCCTCCACGTGAGCGCGCGCAACGCTCCCATGCTGGCGGAGACCTGCCGCGAGCTCGCCGACATGGCCGACTCGTTCGGCGCCGACGACGACCTGATCCAGCTGATCGTCTTCGGCCTGGTCCGCAAGGGCGTGTCCGTCGGCATCCGCGGCCGCCGCGACCTCTTCTACCGCCGGGTCACCACCCGGGAGGAGGTCAACGAGGCCGGCACCGAGATGTCCGGCATCGACGAGGACCGGGCCAGACTCAACAACGCGGTCAAGGGTGCGGATGGCTTCTTCACCACCTATTTCGTCTCCACCTACTCCCGCTTCATCGCCCGCTGGGCCGCCCGTCGCGGCCTGACGCCCAACCAGGTGACGCTGATCTCGATCACGCTCGGCGTGCTCGCCGCGGCCTGCTTCGCCACCGGCGCCCGGCCGTGGATGGTGGCCGGCGGCGTGCTGATCTACTTCGCCTTCGTCTTCGACTGCGTCGACGGCCAGGTCGCCCGCTACGCCCGTAAGTTCGGCGTGCTCGGCGCGTGGCTCGACGCCACCTTCGACCGCTTCAAGGAATACGTCGTCTTCGCCGGCCTGGCCATCGGCTGGGTCGTCTCGGGCAACGGCGATGACATCTGGATTCTCGCGCTGGCGGCGCTCGGCCTGCAGTCCACCCGCCACCTGCTCGACTTCTCCTTCGGTGTCTCCAACCGCCGCAAACCGCCCGCCCAGCTGCCCACGCTTCCCCTGGACGCCCCCGACGACCGCGCCCTGCGCAAGGCGCTGGAACGTCGTAAGGTGGAGCGCAGTCAGGGCATCCGCGGCGTGCTCAAGATGTGGACCCGCGCCGGGCGGTTCCGAGCGGTGCACTGGGCGCGTAAGATGATCGTCTTCCCCATCGGCGAGCGGTTCGCGGCCATCGCGATCACCGCCGCCCTCTTCGACGCCCGCATCACCTTCCTCACCCTGGTGATCTGGGGCTCCGTCGCCGCCGCCTACACCCTCACCGGACGCCTCATGAGGTCGCTCGCATGATCACCGCACCACTGGCCGCAGCTACCCCCACGCCGGATCCCGACGAGGAACGCCGCCGCATCCAGACCGCCCGCCTCCTCGCCTACCGCGACGACGGCCCCCTCGTACACGCGCTGGCGGGCCGCATCGGCAAGGGCATCCCGCCGGTCCCGGCCACCTTCGTCGCCCTGCTGGCGGTGGTGGCCGTGACGGTCACCGGCGTACTGAAGCCGGGCCCGATCCTGCTCCTGCCGCCGCTGATCGTCCTCCTGCTGGTCCTCCCGACCGCGCCCCGCGACCACCTGGGCCGCCTCGACTGGCTCACCCCACCGCTGCTGCGCGGCGCCGAATTCCTCACGATCATCGCGGTGGGGCTGGCGGCCGACGTACCGAAGTGGCTGCTGTTCGTGCTCGTGTACGTGGTGGGCTACCACACGTACGACACCGTCTACCGGACGCGGCAGAGCATCTGGCCGCCCGCCTGGGTCTTCCACGCGGGGCTCGGCTGGGAGCTACGCCTGCTGATCATCGGTGTCGGCGCGGCACTGGGCGTACTGACGCCGGTGCTGGCGGTACTGACGGCGTACCTGTTCGTACTGTTCGCGGTGGAGAGCGTGACCAGCTGGGTCCGCCTCGACAAGGCGTCCGCCCAGGCAGGCGCCGACGCCGAACAGGACCTGGAGGCGTCCCCGGAGGACGCCATGGAACAGGCCACCGGAGAGGCCGAGAAGGGCTGACTCCCTTCCCTCCCCTTGCACCACCCCTGTGTTTCATGCGGGGGTGGTGTTTTTCTTTCTGAGCGAGTTAGCAGTCCCCGCTCGTACACCCCGAAACTCGATGCCCTTCACCGAACTACGGGACGTCTTCTCCCGCATCGACATGTTCGGCTACGGGCCATCTCGCCGCATCGCCGCGAACAGGTCGGCGGTCCGAGGGCGAAGCAACGGGGCGTGCTCATGACCGAGGTCGCGACCGCCCAGGCCATGTCGGGACGCTATGACGAGGCCCTGTATCTGGCGTCCAACGCGCTCACGGTGGGGACAACGTATGGCTCGGAGCGTGTCCTGCATCGGGTCAGGACCTTTCGCCGTGCCTATGGTGGCCCGCCGTCCAACGCTCTCCGGTCGTTCGACGAACGTCTTCACACCACTCTGCTCTGAGGGGGATCATGGTCCGCATCGCCGTCTCCGGCCATCGGGGTTTGCCGGAGGAGACTGCCGTACTGGTCGATCGGGCGATACGTGAGGCGCTCGCAAGTCATGTGGGCCTCCGAATCAGCCGAGCAGTTGCTCCTGGCCTCTGATGGGAGCGACAGCACGGGTGTCATCCCGTCAGGAGCGGGGCGTGAAGGTGCGGGGCGGCGTGGCGGTCGCCGAGATCACCGGCGGGCTGGTGGCGGGCTTCAGGGAGTCGCGACCTCCATGTCCCCGGAGTCGCTGGACAGCGCGATCGAACGCTGGGCCGAGGTGTCACTGACGGTCCTGATGACCTTGTTCCCGGAGTCGGTTTTGGCGTCGATCCGGTACGGCCTCTGCGGCACATGGATCACGGTCTTGCCCGAATCGGTGACGGTCGTGACCTTGTCGGGCGGCCCGGTGAAGGTCAGGGTCATGTCCCCCGAATCGGTCTTCGCGACGACGTACTTGGCCGTCAGGCCGCTGGCCTCGACGGCTCCGGAGTCGCTCGTGGCCTCCAGCGTGCCCGACAGCCCCTTCAGCGTCAGGTCCCCCGAGTCGGAGCGGACCTTGACGCGCAGGCCCTTGGGCACCTCGACCTGGTAGCTCACGTCGCAGGTCACGCCCCAGGCGCCCAGCCCCCAACTGGTCGGGCAGTCGAACGCCAACTCCAGCGTGTCGCCCCGTACCTCGCGGCGGGTCGTCGGCTTGTTCTTGCGCCAGTTGAGGCGCTCGATCACATGAATGCCCTGCCGATCCGACTCGACCACGTCCACGGTGCCGGCGTCGGCTTCGATGTGCAGCGCCGCCACCTTGTCGGTGAGGTCGTACGACGCGGTGTCCGCCTCGGACGGAATACCGGCGCCGCATCCGGTCAACACCGCCGCGAGCCCGAGCAGGCCCGCGATCACCGCTGTTCTCTCCATCTTCATGGTGCTCAATTCTGGGCGACCCGCCCCGTACCCGGCCTCAAGGTCATCCCTGAAATCCCCCTGATGACATCACTGAGTGAACCCGGCGATCACCAAGGGCAGCGCCTTGCGAACGGTCTGGTTATGGTCCACGTCGCCCGTGTCGGTGAGGGTCTGCGTCGCGCCGCGGGAGCGCAGGTCGTCGCACCTTGTCCAGGAACTCCGCCGCGAACAACTTCTCGGACGTCGGCGGCAGCGCCTTGACGATCCCCGCGGCCTGGTGGTTCCCGTCGAAGAGCCCCTCGGCCTGCTTGTCGTACGGGCGCGGAACAGGCTGGCACACCCACCCACGATAACAGAGCGCGCGCTCCGGAATGGTGTATCTTTTGTGGATGTCGTCCTGACCGGAGTAATTACCGAAAGTAATGAGGCGATCTTGGTACGTGGGCGGAAGCGGTCACGTGAGCGACCTCGCCAGCGGAGCTGAGGGCCTGCCGCGCCCGCGCTCGCAGTGGAGCCGATCTCCGGACTCGAGCGGCATCCCCCCTGTGACGACGTCAAGTCAGGAGTTTTCGATGTTTCGCAGATCTCTGTCGGTCGTTCTTGCGACGGCCTCCGTCATGACCCTGCAAGCACTCGCGTCAGCGCCGGCGAACGCGGGCGCGTACGGCTGCACCGGATCGCTGGTGCGCAGCTGGCCCCTGCCGCTGAAAGACGCCATTACCCGAAAGACCTATTACCGGAGTGACGTCAAGCTCTACTACAACGCGAGAACCGGCTGGAACTGCGCCGTCCTCGCCAAGCGTCCCGGCCTCCCACGGTACGGCGTGCGCACTCCGATGAATATATATATGGAAAACGACCTTATGGGCGACGACAATGTGAAGAACGTGAAGAACAAGAGAGACTACGATGGTGGGAACTTCAAGGTCTACGCGGGTCCGGTGAAGGTCTACGGCAGGAACCTCTGCGTGACCATCAAGGCCGAACACGATGACGCCGAGAACCACGGCAGCGAGCCCACCAAATACCAAGGTCGTCTCTGGCTCCTCAGGGTGGGTTGTCGCTGATCCGCTCGAACCGCTGAACCACCGTCCCGGCGAGCTTCCTGCGGGCTGAGCGAGTACGCCGCCCGCAGGATTCCTATGCTTGGGCCCGTGCACGATCACTCCGGCCATCAGCATCCTCTCGACCGATGGGGGAACGCACTGCGCTACGTCGCGGCGCTGGCGCCGATGCTCTTTTACGGCGCGCTCTGGGTCTGGCTCGTCCCGCAGGAGCCGGATCGGCTGCCACGCGCCCTGCTCGACGTGGGCCTGAGCGTGGTGGCGCTGGTCCTCATGAGGTGGCGGCACCGGTGGTCGTGGCAGATCGCCGCGGTGACCGCGCTGCTGACCGTCCTGTCCAGCATGGCGACCGGTCCCGCTTATGTGGCGTACGTGTCCCTGTGCGCGCACCGTCGCTGGCGGCAGATCATCCCGATCGCGGCCCTGTTCTGGGCCTGCGCGGGCGGGTACGCGTTCGCGGACGGCCCCACGCAGCAGGCCATGATCAGCCTGGTCACCAGCACCGCGATCCTCGGCGGGCTGACCGTCTTCGGTCTCTACCTCCGCTCCCTGCGCGAGGCCGACCTGGCCGCCAAGCGGGCCGAGCTGCAGCGCATCGAGCAGGCCAAGCTGACCGAACGCGCGAACATCGCCCACGAGATGCACGACGCGCTGGCCCATCGCATGTCGCTGCTGGCGATGCTCGCCGGCGGGCTGGCCCACCGAACAGACCTCGGCCCGGAGGAGATGCGGCAGACCGCGCAGGCCGTCCAGGAGAGCGCCCACCAGTCACTCAACGAGCTTCGCACCGTGCTCGGCACCCTCCACTCCGAGGGCGATACCGCGGGCCCGCAGCCGACACTGGCCGACCTGCGAGAGCTGTTCCATGAGGTACAGGCGGCCGGGCAGAAGGTCGACGTGGCCGACACCATCGAGCAGCGCGACCTGCTGCCCACACAGACCGGGCGCAACGCCTACCGGGTCGTTCAAGAGGCGCTCACCAACGCGCGCAAGCACGCGCCAGGCAGCAGCGTGACGGTCGAGCTGAACGGGCAGCCGGGCGACGCGCTGTGCATCCGCGTGACCAACCCGACGCCTTACGGGGCTTTCGCCGGTCCCGGTGGCAGGCTGGGCCTGGTCGGCCTGGGGGAACGGGTCCGTATGGCGGGCGGCACGATAGCGCACGCCAACCAGAACAGGCACTTCGTCCTCGATGTCCGGCTGCCGTGGAAAGCTTGACCCCCTGAAGAGTTGCCACTCAGGGCCTCTGCGTCCGCGGCTCCCCCGGTGGTGGCGGGCACCCGATCGATGTGGAAGCCGATCTGCGGCGTCCGGGCCGACCAGGGAGCCATCTCGGTCGGATTCTCGACCTGTGTCGGCATCGGCTTGGCCAGGAGCCATTTGGAGTGTGATTCGAGCGATTAGGGTGAGCAGCGAGGGCACACTAGTCGGGTAGCGGTTCTCTGCCGGGAGACGCGGATGGCGTTCTGGTCGCGGCTGTTCAAGTGGGGGGCGGGCGATCCGCTGGCCGAGCGGGAAGAAGCGCGTCGGCAGGGGATGCGGGATGCCCGGCAGCATCCGCTTGGGGAATTCACGGACCCGGAGTTCCAGCCTTCGTACGTGACCGAGGTGCGTGCTCTGGCGCGGGAGCGGATCACCGAGGTCGATCGGCGGCTGGCGGCCACCAGGACCGCGCTGCTTGAGCGGGCTGTGGGGGCTCGGGAGACGATACTGCGCGAGCTCGGGCGGGCCGATCTGCGGCCGGTCGGCGGCAACGGGTCCGGATCCGGGGTCAAGGGTGCCGGATCGGCGGGTGATTCCACTGCTGCTTCTGCCGATGCTTCGGCCCGGGCCTCCGCTGGTGGGGAGGATGCGTTCATTTCCATCGCGGAGGCCAGGCGGCGGCGGGGTGAGGCGCGGCGCAGGGTGGTGTTACAGGAGGCCAGTGACACGGTTCATCGGGCCAGGGCGCAGATCGAGCGGCTCACGCAGGAGTGGGAGAGTGCGCTGATCGAGCGCAACCACGCCGTGGAGACCGTGCATGCCAGGGCCGAGCAGCTCATCGCCGCTTATCGGGGTGGGGTGATGCGGGCTCATCCGCGCAAAGAGGAGATTCCGTCGCTGTGGAAGGGCGAGGTCATAGCCATGGACTCCTCGGGAGACAGTGCTGCGGCGGTCTCCGGGCGGGAGGAGATCGGGCGGATCATGGAGGAGGTCGAGGCGCGGATCGAGGCGTGGCACGCCGAGGTCATACCGCGGGCGCTGCCCGGCGAGGTACGGCGCTCCCTGCCCAGAGAGGCAACCCCCGATGCCGACCCGGACTCGGAGGGTTCCGATGGGGACCTCGGTTCGGACGCCGCCATGAGTCCCGACGCCGATCCCGATGCAGACCACCACACCGCTTCCACCGCGCGCGCCGACTCGGCCCCCGCCTCCGAGCTGGGTCCTGCTGGAGAAATGGTGCCTGATCAGGGGGCCGGGTCTGAGGGTGATGGGCCGAGGGCTGGAGGAGGGCGATGACGGATGGAGGCGGCTGCGGCGGGTCTCGGGGGGAGCTTCTGAGACGGATACCTGCGCGCCCAGTCGCCGGGCCGAGAAGGGGCATGGCGCGGCGTGGGGTAGCCATTGTGGGGATCGTCGTCCTGGTGGGGGCGGGGGTCAGTGGGTGTGGTACCGAGGCGAAGGCCGTGTGTGGGGTGGTCGTGGACTCCACGAGTTATGCCGATCCGGCAACCTCCCGCAGTGATGTCACCTCCAAGTTGCCCGCCTTCGCCCAGGGCTGTGACTGGATCGCGTACGCCGCCGTGACCGGGAGCTCCGAGAGCAGTACGTGCCGCCAGGACCCGGTGTCCATCGCGGCGACCAAAGCCGAGAACCCCAACGCGAACCCGGTCGTCGAGGACCGCATCCGGACCCATCGGATCACCGAGGTGCTCCCCCGGGCGGTGAAGCTGTTCGACTGCCCGACCGAAGGCGAGGGGTCGGATGTGCTGGGGGCGCTTCGGTACCTGGTCAAGCAGATGAGCGCCCAGCGGCAGCCGGACAAGGCGCATCAGATCATCGTGTTCAGCGACCTCATCAACAACCGGGGCGAGCTGAACATCAACAAGCTCGACCTGAGCGAGGCCGCCAGAAAGCAGAAGGCCAAGCAGTTGCGGGAGTCGCAGTTGATGCCTGATCTGGCGGGTTACGGGGTGGTCGTGCATGGATTTCTGCGGGAGAAGACGGCGAGTCCTGACCGTTTCCCGCTGCTGGAGGACTTCTGGAAGGAGACGTTCGAGGCGGCGGGAGCGAGCCCGGTCGACCTCCTGTAGCCGAGGGTTTCGAGAGCGCTCTCTGGCTGCGAGAAAATGGCCTTGCTCCCAGCCGTCAAGGCTGTGAATGCGGTTTGTTGACACGGCGTTACGGCTGTGTTTACGTCTCGTTGAGAGAGCGCTCTCTAGCAAACGATCTCTGCTCAAGCCTCCGCATCCCCCAGGAGCAAGGAATGGCAGCACAATCACCGAGCCGCAGGCGCTTGGCGGCGGTGGCCGTGGCGCTGGCGGTGCTCTCCGCCCTCCTCGTGCACGTGGCCGTGAGTGCGTCCGCGGCCGTGCCCCCAACCCCTTCCGGCTGGTCACTCGTCTGGTCGGACGACTTCAACGGCAACGCGGGCGCGCCGCCCTCGTCGGCCAACTGGATCGTGGACACCGGGCACGCGTACCCCGGCGGGCCGGGCAACTGGGGCACCGGCGAGATCCAGAACTACACCGGCTCCTCCTCCAACCTCGGCCTCGACGGCGCCGGAAACCTGCGCATCACACCCCAGCGCAGTAGCTCCGGCGAATGGACGTCGGCGCGCATCGAGACGACGCGATCCGACTTCAAGCCGGCCGACGGGCGGGTACTGCGCATCGAGGGCCGCATCCAGATGCCGAACGTGACCGGTCAGGCCGCCCTCGGCTACTGGCCGGCGTTCTGGGCGCTCGGCTCGCCGTACCGGGGCAACTACTGGAACTGGCCGGGCATCGGCGAGTTCGACATCATGGAGAACGTCAACGGCATCAACTCCGTCTGGGGCGTCCTGCACTGCGGCGTGAGCCCCGGCGGGCCGTGCAACGAGACCACCGGGCTGGGCGCCAACCGCGCCTGCCCCGGCTCGACGTGCCAGGAGGCCTTCCACACCTACCGCTTCGAGTGGGACCGCAGCGTCAGTCCCAACCAGTTGCGCTGGTACGTGGACGGCCAGCAGTTCCACAGCGTGAGCCAGTCGCAGATGGACGCCACGAGCTGGGCCAACATGACCGGGCACGCCGGCTACTTCCTGCTGCTCAACGTGGCCATGGGCGGGGCGTTCCCGAACGCGCTGGCCGGCAGCGGGACGCCGGTCGCGGCCACCGTCCCCGGGCGGCCGATGGTCGTCGACTACGTGGCGGTATGGCAGAGCGGCAGCTCCGGACCCACCAACCCGCCAGGCGGGGTGGACGCCCGCTCGACCATCCAGGCCGAGAGCTACCAGGCTCAGTCGGGCACCATCGTCGAGACCACCACGGACACGGGCGGCGGCCAGAACGTCGGCGCCATCGCCAACGGCGACTGGCTCCGCTTCGACGGCGTGAACTTCGGCTCCACGGCCGCCGGGCAGTTCAAGGCCAGGGTGGCGTCGGGGGCGGGGGCCGGGGTGAGCGGGCTCGTGCAGGTACGGCTCGACAGCCCCACCGCCACACCGATCGGCGACTTCGCGCTGGCCAACACGGGCGGCTGGCAGAGCTGGCGGACGGTACCGGCGAACATCTCGGGAGTAACTGGTACGCACACGGTCTACCTGACGTTCAGCAGCGGGCAGCCGGCCGACTTCGTCAACGTCAACTGGTTCACGTTCTCCACCGCCTGATCGCCCCGGTCCGTCAGTCCCCTGAGGGATCGCCTCTGGGGGGAGATGGCGGGACCGCTCTGATCACCTGGCTAGGGTGGCGTCATGATTCTGCGCCATGTGACGATCGACTGTGCCGAACCGTACGAGCTGGGGACCTTCTGGAGCCAGGTGACCGGGTGGCCGGTGTCCGACGAGGACGAGCCGGGTGATCCGGAGGTGCTCGTCGTGGCGCCCTCGCCTGTGCCGGGCCTGCTGTTCATCCGGGTGCCGGAGGGCAAGACGGTGAAGAACCGGATCCACTTCGACTGGATACCCACCGGCCACCGGACCCGCGACGAGGAGGTGGAGCGCATCATCTCCCTTGGGGCGAAGTTGTACGAGGACCACCGGACCGCTGACGGGCGCGGCTGGGTGACGCTGCGCGATCCTGAGGGCAACGAGTTCTGTGTTGAGCGCAGCGAAGCCGAGCGCGCCAACTGATCAGACGCTGGGCGACGCTCCCGGGGTGTTGGCGCTGCGGCGTCTGACCACGATGCGTTCGGCCCAGCTCGCCGCCTCCGGGTCGTGCAGGCCCTCCACCACGCCGCCCAGGTACGCCGTGCCGAGGCTGTCGAACCCGCTGTCGAGCTGCCTCATCCTGCTGGCCTGACGCCGCTCGACGGCCTGGAGGTACTGGGCGACGCTCTCCGCGTACCCGGCGTCTCGCTGGTAGTCGGCCTGGGCGGCGGCGCAGGCCGACGCCTCGGCGTCGCGTTTGGCGCGCAACTCGCGCAGGCGGCGGTCGTTGGGGTTGTGCATCCTGCGCCCCAGGTCCGCGGCGATCAGCGCGGTGGCGACGAGCAGGGCGAGCAGCAGGATCATGGTGGGCAGGAGGCCGACGCCGGAGGAGGTGGGCCCGATCTCCTGGCCGTCCACGACCAGCGGCTTGACCAGGGCCTCGCGGCGGAGCACGGCCACGGCGACGATCAGGCCGAGCCAGACGAGCGCGACACCGATCAGCAGCCAGCGCCCTTTGGCCGGGCTGCCGTTCTCCTGCCAGGCCCGGAACGACCTGCCGTACATGTGCGGTGCGACCAGCATGATCAACGCGGCGCCCGCCGCGAGCAGTGCGGTCATCGCCACGCTGTCGCCCCAGTTCAGGATCACCTGGTAGAGGATGGGCACCTCGACGATCAGCAGGAGCAGCAGGAGCAGCGCGGCGGGCAGCCAGCGGCGTACGACCGGCCAGCGGCTGCCGGACAGCGCGATGGAGCTGGGGCGGCCGTCGCCGGGGCGCCTGCTCGGCTGCTCCAGCTCGCGCACCCGGCGCTGGGTGTCGTCGAGGGCCTGGCGGGCCTCCCCGAACGTGCGCTGCGACTCGGTCAGCTTGATCTTCTGTGCCTCGAACTCGGCCCGGGCCTGCTGGATCTCGCGCTCGGTGAGGTTCTCGATCTGGGCCAGTTCGGCCAGGCGCTCGTCCTCCAGCTCGTGGAAGCGCGGCACGCTGCCGGTTTCGAGGGTGAGCGTGTCGATCTGGCCGTCGGTGGCGTGGGCGCGGCCCAGCTCGCGTTCCTCGCGGCGGCGCTGCGCCCAGTCGGGCAGGTGGTAGAGATCTCCGTCGTACGCGACGGCGGGGGCGATACGGGCGACCTGGCGTGGCTCGTCGGATTCGTCCCCGTGCTCGTGCTCGTTCCGGCGAGTGAAGCGCATGCGGCCTCCAACGCGGTCCTGTCATTCGATGCTAATCGCCGGGAATGCGGAACAATGGCGTCGTGAGCGAATTGCCGGTGATCGATATCTCACCGCTCCTCTCCAAAGGGAACGCGGACGCCGTGGCGGAGCGGATCGGCGCCGCCTGCCGGGACAGCGGATTCTTCTACGTCTCCGGCCACGGGGTCTCCCCCGAGCTCGTCGCCCGCCTCGACGCGGCGGCCAGGAGGTTCTTCGAGCTGCCGGTCGAGGTGAAGAACGAGATCTCGATGGAGCGCGGCGGCCGGGCCTGGCGCGGGTTCTTCCCGGTCGGCGACGAGCTGACCTCCGGGCGGCCGGACCAGAAGGAAGGCATCTACTTCGGCGCCGAGGAGCCCGCGAGCGAGCTGCCGTTGCACGGCCCGAACCTGTTCCCCGAGCAGGTGCCCGAGCTGCGCGCGGCCGTACTTGACTACCTCGGCACGATGACCGGCGTCGCCCAGGCCGTCATGTCGGGGATCGCGCTCAGCCTGGAATTGCCCGAGGACTATTTCCGGACCGGCTACACGGCCGATCCGACCATCCTTTTCCGGATATTTCACTATCCGCCCGCGGCGCCGGACAAGGACGCGTGGGGCGTCGGCGAGCACACTGACTATGGGCTGCTCACTCTCCTGCTTCAGGACGGCAACGAGGGGCTCCAGGTCCACACCTCTAGCGGCTGGATCGACGCGCCGCCGCTGCCGGGCACGTTCGTCTGCAACATCGGCGACATGCTGGACAAGCTCACCGGGGGTCTCTACCGGTCCACTCCGCACCGGGTGCGCAACCTGAGCGGCAACGAGCGTCTGAGTTATCCGTTCTTCTTCGATCCCGGATGGGATTGTGAGGTGCCGCCGCTTCCGTACACACCTGGAGGCCGCGCGCGCTGGGACGGGCAGGATCTGCGAGCGTTCAGCGGCACATACGGGGACTATCTCCTCGCCAAGGTGTCCAAGGTCTTCCCCCATCTCGCCGACGCGCTATAGCCCCCGCGCCCGGCGGAGTGAGCCGGGCGCGGTGAGGCCGTCCAAGCGGTGAGGCCGTCTAGGTGGATTCCCGCACCACGAGGCGGGTCGGGACGATGACCGACGTGGTGTGCCTGCCTTCCAGCCTCGACAGCAGCAGCCTGGCCAGCGCCATGGCCTGCTCCGCGACCGGCGCCTGAACCGTGGTGAGGGACGGGGTGGTGCAGGCGGCCGCGTCTATGTCGTCGAAGCCCGCGATCGCCAGGTCGTCAGGCACTCGGCGGCCCGCCTGCCGGGCCGCGCGCAGCGCGCCGATCGCCAGGTGGTCGGAGGTGGCGAAGACGGCGTCCAGCCGGGGGTTGTCCGCGAGCAGGCGCCGCGCCGCCGCCGCGCCCGATTCCAGGGTGGGGTCGGCGGTTGCGATCAAGGGGTGCGCGCCTGCCCGTTCGAGCGCGTTTCGGTGCCCCGTCAGGCGGTCCTGGACCGTGACCAGGTCCAGGGGGCCGCAGATGATGCCGAGGTCGCGGCGGCCGGCGGCCAGGAGGTGGTTCGTCGCCGCCGCCGCGCCGCCGATGTTGTCCACGTCCACGTAAGGGACCAGAGAGGCGACCGGCGGCTTGCCGAGCAGGACCAGCGGCAGGCCCGTGCGGGCCAGGCTCTCGGTCAGCGGGCCGGTCCGGTCCGGCATGGCGAGGATGACACCGTCCACCAGCCGGGCCTCGACGTGCTGGACGATGCGCCGGTGGCTCTCCGCCGTGTCGGCGAGCATGAGCGTGATCCGCTTCCCCGCCCCTTCCAGGACGCTCGTGACGTACTGGACGACGGCCGCGGTCAGCGCCTCGCCGCCGGGTCTGGGCGCGGACAGGACCAGCGCGATCGACTCCGTGCGGCGCGTGACCAGGCTGCGGGCCGCCGCGTTGGGGACGTAGCCCAACTCCTGTACGGCGCGCAGCACGCTGGCGCGGGCCTCGGAGCTGACCGACGCCTCGCCGTTCATGACGCGGGACGCGGTGGCCCTGGAGACCGAGGCGCGGGCGGCGACGGTCTCCAGCGTGGGCCGTTTCGGGCGGCTCTCGCCCAGGCCGTTGCGCTTGATGACGTCGCGGTACCAGTGGGCGCTGTCCTTCGGCCGCCGCCGCTGGGTGGCGAAGTCGACGTGGTAGACGCCGAACTTGCGCTGGTACCCGTCGGCCCATTCCAAGCAGTCCAGCAATGACCAGAGCAGATATCCGCCGACCCGCGCACCCTCCTCGATCGACACCCGGAGTGCCCGCAGGTGCTCCTCGATGAAATTGATCCTGTCGACGTCGTGAATGCCGTCGCCCGATATCACGTCGACGAAATCGGCGCCGTTCTCGGTGAGCATCAACTGGGTTTCTGGATATTCCCGGGAAAGGCGGCGGAGCAGCAGCGGGAGTGCGTCCGGGACGATCGGCCAGCCCATCGCGGTCACCGCTGTCGGCACGGTGCAGAAGAGAATTCCCGCGCTTCCCGGATAGGCCGGGTCGGCGGGCTGACTCGGCTGGGCCTGTACGACGGTCGGCGCATAGTAATTGACGCCGAGCAGGTCGATCGGCTGGGAAATGGTGGCCAGGTCGCCGTCCTGGATGTGGTCGAGGCCCGCGGCCCGCTCGATGACCGGAAGCAGCTCGGCGGGATAGGCGCCGCGCAGCACCGGCTCCAGGAACTGCCGGTGCAGCAGCGTGTCGATCCTGGCCACCGCCTCCGCGTCCTCCTCCGGCAGCTCCATCGACAGGTCGCCGACCTGGCCCGGCGTCATGACGGGGCCGAAGTTGAGCACCAGCCCCACCTTGGACGGGCGCAGCGCCTGGGTCGCGAGCCCGTGCGCCAGCAGCAGGTGGTGCGCGCTCCTGAAGGCGTCGCCCGCCGAGGTGCGGCCCGGCGCGTGAATGCCGGAGCCGTAACCGAGAAAGGCCGCCACCCACGGCTCGTTGACCGTGAACCAGGTGTCGACGCGGTCGCCCAGCCGATCACGCACGACCCGCGCGTAGTCGGCGAAATGAGCGGCCGTGTCGCGGACCGCCCAGCCGCCCTTGTCCTCCAGCGCCTGCGGCAGATCCCAGTGGTAAAGCGTCGCGTACGGCTTTATGCCCGCGCCGAGTAATTCGTCGACCAGCTTCTCGTAGAAATCCAGCCCGGCGGCGTTGATCCGCCCCGAGCCATCGGGGACCACCCGCGGCCAGCTCACCGAGAAACGATAGGCGGTCACGTCCAGGTCTTTCAGCAGGCCGATGTCCTCGACATATCTGTGGTAATGGTCGCAGGCGGCCTGCGAATCGGAAAAGGTGTCCCAGATGGACGGTCCCCGGCCGTCGGCCACATTGGCGCCCTCAATTTGATAGGCGGACGTCGAGACGCCCCAGACGAAATTCGCGGGAAAGGCTGCGCTGCTCACTTGCCCAGTATCCTCCGGTGAAAGATCGAGCGCCCAGTCTCCCCCGGCGCGCTCGTCGCGCGCCAGCCGGGACAGGCTGTATACAGGGCGCGTGGAACTGGACCGGCTGGATCGTGACATCATCGCGGCGCTCGTCGACGACGCCCGCCAGACCTATGCGGAGATCGGGCAGCGGGTCGCCCTGAGCGCGTCGGCCGTGAAGCGCCGGGTCGACCGGCTGCGCGATGCCGGGGCGATCACCGGGTTCAGCGCCAGGGTGGCGCCGCAGGCGCTCGGCTGGACCACCGAGGCGTACGTCGAGCTGTTCTGCCAGGGCAAGACCAAGCCGTCCGACATCGCGCTGGCCGTGGCCAAGTGCCCGGAGGTCGTCGCGGCGGCCACGATCACGGGGGAGGCCGACGCGCTGGTGCACATCCGGGCCACGGACGTGCGGCACGTCGAGCGGGTGATCGAGCGGCTGGCCGCCGAGGCGTTCGTGGTGCGGACCAAGAGCTCGATCGTGCTGTCGCGGCTCGTCGACCTGCCGCCGGGAGCCATCCCCGAGGTGCCGCCCACCGGCGGTGCCCTGCCGGAGTCGGACCCGTTCGGGGGTTCCGTACCGGATGAGCGCAACAGAACGCAGGTCGGTGGTTGAGACTCGCAACAGACCCGCGCGTACACGCAATGTCAACCCCTTGGCCTGCGCAAACATAAATTTCTAGGCTGTCTTCGTCCCCGCAGGGGACATTTCCCGACGACCCCGACGGAGACCTGCATGCCCAAGCACTTCCTCATGTGCCGCCCGGAATACTTCACGGTCGAGTACGCGATCAACCCGTGGATGCATCCCGAGGCCGACACCGACCGCGATCTCGCGATCCGGCAGTGGGAGGGCCTCAAGTCGGCTTACGAGAGCCTCGGGCACCAGGTCAGCCTCATCGATCCCGTCGAAGGGCTGCCCGACATGGTGTTCGCCGCGAACGGCGCCCTGGTCGTCGGCGGGCGCGTCTACGGCGCCAGGTTCGCCTTCCCGGAGCGGGCCGCCGAGGGTCCGGCCTACCTGCGCTGGTTCGCCGAGAACGGCTTCCCGGTCAAGGAGCCGGTGCACGTCAACGAGGGCGAGGGCGACTTCCTCACGCTCGACGACGTCATCCTGGCCGGCACCGGCTTCCGTACGAACCTGGCGGCGCACCAGGAGGCGCAGGAGTTCACCGGCCGTCCGGTGATCTCGCTGACGCTGGTGGACCCGCGCTTCTACCACCTCGACACGGCGCTGTTCCCGATCGACGGCCGCAACGTCGCCTACTACCCCGCCGCCTTCTCCGAGGGCAGCCGCGCGGTGCTGGCCCGGCTGTTCCCGGACGCGGTGCTCGCGACCGACACCGACGCCGAGGTCCTCGGGCTGAACGCGGTCAGCGACGGCACCCACGTAGTGATCAACGCCGAGGCGGGCGACCTCCAGCTGGAGCTCAAGCGGCGCGGCTACGAGCCGATCCCCGTCGACCTGTCAGAGCTGCGCAAGGCAGGCGGCGGCCCCAAGTGCTGCACGCTGGAGATCCGGGGGGAGAACTGAGATGAGCACCACCCAAGAGCTGATCGACGTAAGCGAGCGCCGTAGCGCGCACAACTACCACCCGCTGCCCGTGGTCATCCACGAGGCACACGGCGCGTGGGTGACCGACGTCGAGGGCAAGCGTTACCTGGACTGCCTGTCCGGCTACTCCTCGCTCAACTTCGGGCACGGCAACCCGAAGATCATCCAGGCGGCTCAGGAGCAGCTGAAGAACCTGACGCTGACCAGCCGGGCGTTCTATCACGACCAGTTCGCCACGTTCTGTGCCGGGCTCGGTGACCTCACCGGCAAGGACATGATCCTGCCGATGAACACCGGCGCCGAGGCCGTCGAGACCGCCGTCAAGGTCGCCCGCAAGTGGGGCTACGAGGTCAAGGGCGTCCGGCCGGAGCAGGCCAACATCATCGTGATGGAGGACAACTTCCACGGCCGGACGACCACGATCGTCAGCTTCTCCACCGACCCCGACGCCCGCGACAATTTCGGTCCCTACACCCCGGGTTTCCGGATCGTGAAGTACGGCTCGGTCGAGGCGATCAGGGAGGCGATCGACGCCGACACGGTGGCGGTGCTGCTGGAGCCCATCCAGGGCGAGGCCGGGGTGCTGGTGCCGCCGGACGGCTACCTCACGCAGGTGCGGGAGCTGTGCACCGCCGAAGGGATCCTGATGATCGCCGATGAGATCCAGTCGGGTCTCGGGCGCACCGGCAAGACGTTCGCCTGTGACCACGAGGGCGTCGTGCCCGACATGTACGTCCTGGGCAAGGCTCTCGGCGGCGGCGTCGTACCGGTCTCGGCGATCGCCGCGAACGCGGACATCCTCGGCGTGATCAAGCCGGGCCAGCACGGCTCCACCTTCGGCGGCAACCCGCTGGCCTGCGCGGTCGGCAACGCGGTGATCGAGATCCTCAACACCGGCGAGTTCCAGGCCAGGGCGAGCGAGCTCGGCGAGGTGCTGCACGCGCGGCTGCGCGAGCTGATCGGCCACGGCGTGGTGACGGTACGCGGGCGCGGGCTGTGGGCGGGCGTCGACATCGACCCGTCGCTGGCCGGCGGGCGCGAGCTCTCCAAGGCGCTGATGGCGCGCGGCGTGCTGGCCAAGGACACGCACGGCTCCACGATCCGGCTGGCGCCGCCGATCGTGATCTCGGAGGAGGACCTCGTCTGGGCGGTCGACCAGCTCGCCGACGCCCTGGCCTCGTTCCGCCAGAGCTAGAGACCACATCCGGAAACAGGTACGGCCCGCGCATCTACTCCGGGGCGCGGGCCGTACTGGTTCAGCCGGTCTTCGTAGGGACAGGGGCCGTCGGCTCAACGGTGGCCTCGGCTGTGGCCGAGTCGGTCGTCGGCTCAGCGGTGGGCGGGACGGTCGTCTCGACAGGAGCCGGAGCGGTGGCCGTGACGGTCACCTCGACAGTGGGCGGAGCGGTCGGCTGTCCGGTGGAGTCCGCCGTCGCGCCGGGTTGGGGCAGGCAGGAGGAGTCCTTCTCCGCCTTACTCGCTTGCTCCGGCAGCCGGTCCGCGACACTCACCTTCAGCTGGGCCGTCAGGGCGAGCACGCTGCCCACCGGCGCGCCGGCGGCCTTGGCGTCCACGACCGTGTGCCGCTCCCCCAGCAGCATGTGCGTGTCCCGATCGAAGATCAGCTGCTCCAGGATCCCGTGCGATTCCCTGCCCAGGGCCACCCCCTGGCGCCCGTCGGAGTCCTCGACCCCTTCGGCCACCTGCACCCCCGGGATCTCCTTGGCCGCCTCGAACAGCGCGTCACGCTGCGCCTTGGGCATGTACGTCTCCCTGAGCAGGTCCCCCGCCGCGACGAACGCCTCCCGGTCGGCCTCCCCCTTGCCGGCGGCCTCCTTGCCGCCGGACTGCGCGGGCTGCCGCTTGTAGAGGAAGTCCCGCATCGCCGCCGGGTCGTTCGGCAGCGTGCTGAGGTAGGCGTAGTCGGTCCGGAAGGCCGCGAGCCGGTCCGGGCAGGAAGCGAGTTGCATCCAACTCTCCCCCTTCCACTTCTGTGCCTCCTTGGGCAGCGGCTCGCCCGGCCACGGCTTGGGCGAGAGCCCCGCGATGAGCAGCACGCCGTCCGCGCTGGCATCGGCCGACTGCCAGATCTCGCGGTGCGTCCGGTAGAGATAGCGGATCATCTTGCCGTTGGCCTGCGTGAACGAGCTGTACATCGTGTTGGACGCGACCATGATGAACTGCCCCGGCTTGGGCTGCAGCTCACCGTCCGACACGGCCGCCGACTGGGTGGCGGCCGACGTGGCCACCCCGATCTTCGGCTGCTGCGCCGACAGAGCCACGGCCACGCCCCCGACAAGAGCGACCGTCACCCCGAACGCGGCCGCGGCCTGCCAGCCCAGCTTCGGCAAGCGAAACCCGCGCCCCTCGCGGGCCTCTCGTAGCAACCGTTCACGCGCCTTCGCGCGGGCCTCCTCCGGGTACGACGGAGCGGCCGGCCTCCCGTCCGCGAACATCCGGATCTCGTCATCCATGCTGGGGCTCCTCTGCGAAGGGGTCGATGCCGCCGAGAGCTCTGCGTACCTTGACGCGGAGCCGGTGCAGCCTGGACCGGACCGTGCCCACCGGCACGCCGAGCGCGAGCGCCGCGTCCTCGTACGTCAGGTCCGCCCACGCCACCAGCAGCAGCAGGTCGCGCTCCGCCGCGCTGAGCCTGGTCAGCGCCCGCGCCAGCCTGGGCTGGAGCTGCTCGGCGGTGACCCGGTCCGCGCTGCGGTCGTCGAACGAGCCCGGCCGCTCCGCGCTCACCTTCGACATCGCGTGAATGCGCCGTCGCTCCGCCCTGCGATGCTGGGCGACGACCTTGGTGGCGATGCCGTACAGCCAGGGCCTGGCGTCCGGCCACGTACGGTCATAGCGCGCCCGGACGCGGAAGGCGACCAGGAACACCTCGCCCGTCACGTCCTCGGCCGCTTCGGGACCGAGGCGCCTGGCCGCGTACCGGTGGATCTCGTCGGCATGCCGGTCGAACAGCACCGCGAAACGTTCCGGATCAATCACCGACTGCGCGATCAGCGCCGAGTCGTCCAGCGTTTCAGGTTTCTCCTGAACACCCACCACGTGCCGGTCCTCTCTCATGCGGTCACCCTGTTGTTGACCGCACGCGGGACCTCGGTTCCACCTATTTCACGCTATTTCCACGCCGATCCGCCATTGAGGCGCCACGCCAGGAGGCCCTCTGAAGCCCGCTGGGCCGTGAAGCCGGCCGCGTCGAGCTCGGCTTCGAGCCGCTCCCTGCCGGGCCGATGGCTGACGCTCACCACCTCGTCCTCACTGATCAGCACCCCACGCTGCCTGATCTGGTAGAGGAAGCGCCACCTGACGGTCTCGCCCGCCGTCTCCAGCACCTGTCCCCAGATCTCGTACGTGTGCCTGCCGACCTGGTACGACCCCATGCGCTCGAGCTCGCCCGGGACGGCGGGAGGCGGTTCGCGGTGGTTGAACACCAGCAGCCCGCCGGGTTCGAGCTGCCTGGCCAGGACCTCCCAGAGCCGCTCCCGCTCGGCGGCGTCGAACCCGTGCAGGACCGAGATCATCACGATGGCCTCGACCGGCTCGTCGACCTCCACGTCGAGCGCGCCGCACGGCAGGACGGTCACGCGGGACAGCAGGTCGGCGCGCTCGGCCAGGCGGGAGACCAGGACCGAGCGCATGCCGAGCGACGGTTCGACGGCATAGATCTCCGCCGGCGTCTCCCACGCGATCAGCTCGGTGATCAGGCCGGTGCCGGCTCCGATCTCCATGATGCTCCGACCGATGCCGCTGAGCAGCGGCGGGAGGAGCCGGCGTACTTCCGGGACGTGCCCGTCCTCGTGCCACAGGTCGTAGAAGGGCACGGCGACGGAGTACTGGTCATGGTACACAAAAGCCAACGATAACCGTTTTCACGGAATCCGTACAGAATCGATGTGCTTGACCGCGTCACCGGATGATTCGTACCAGTCCAGTTCGCCGGGCAGCGTCAGCGTGGCCACGGCGTTCTGGAACCACGGCCCGGCGATGACCTCCCAGCGGAACGGCGGGCGCGGAATGCGGGCCAGCCGCGCCAGCAGCCCGCCGACCAGCGTGGCCAGGCCGAACTGGCTGAACACGTTGGCCCAGCGCAGCACCGGGCTGAGCGGGTTGCGGATCGGCGAGCAGACGACCTGGTAGATCGGCCGGCCGTTGACCTTGGCCAGGTAGGAGTAGTGCACGTCGCCGGACAGGAGCAGCACCGGCTTGCCGACCTCGACCAGCAGCCGGGCCAGGTCCTCGAACGAGCGGCGGAAGGCCGCCCAGTGCTCCAGGTCGATCGCCTGCCGGAACCGCTCCGAGAGCCGCGCGACTAACCGGCCCCACTTGCCGTCGCAGAGCGCCTCGTTCCAGTTCTGTACGAAGTGGACGCCCTCGGGCAGCAGGAACGGGATCGACGAGCCGATGACCAGCCGCTCGGCGGGCTTGGCGACCTCCTCCCGCAGCCAGGCCCACTCGACCGGGTCGAGCATCCGCCGGTCGCCCGGAGTCAGCTGCCTGGCGCACCGGGTGTCGACCATGATCAGGCGGGTGTCGCCGAGTTCGCGGGAGTAGCTCCACCGATTGCTGCTCGGGTCGGCGTCGGCCCGCTCGGCGAAGGCGTCGAGCGCGTCGCCGCCCTCGCCCTTCAGCAGGCCGGCCAGCAGCGCGTCGTCCGCCCGCTCGGCCGGCGACAGGTTGCCGAGGTGCTGGTAGACCCAGTAGGCGCCGAGCCCGGCGATCACCCGGCGCTTCCACCAGGAGGTCGCGGCCATCTGCTCGCGCCACGTCTGTGAGGTGTTCCAGTCGTCGCGCAGGTCATGGTCATCGAAGATCATCGCGGTGGGCACGGTGGACAGCGCCCACCGGATCTCCGGCTCGGTCCACGCTTGGCGGTAGAGCTCGGCGTACTCCTCGAAGTCGGCGATCTCCTTCTGCGGCTCGCTGTTCCTGCGCGCGGCGATGAACTCCAGCATCTCGGGCGACGGGTTGTCGGCGTAGACCTGGTCGCCGAGGAGCAGCAGCAGATCCGGCCACTCCTCGGGGCCGGCGTCCTTGAGGTGCGAGCCATAGGTGCGCAGCACGTCCTCGCCGTGGGTCAGGACGTACGTGCCGTCGTGAGGCACGCTCGTGCGGCAGGAACCGAACGCCAGCCGGCTCGGCCCCTCCGCCGGGAACAACCTGATCCGGCTGGGTGGCCAGCCTTCCAGCGGCCAGACCCGCTCTTCCCCTATCTTGACCACGTACGAGTCGACGTCCTCGGTCAGGCCGAGCAGATCGACGATCGCGTAGTGGTGTCCGTGGACGGTGAACGTGGACGAGGTGAAGGCCCGGCCCGCGGCCTCCACGGTGACCACGCCGGGTTCGCCGACCTCCACCCAGATCGAGGCGCTGGCTGAATCGACGTAACGCAGCATGGGCCCGACGACCAGTGCGGGCATCAGTCCCCCAGATTCGACAGTTCGGCACACTTGCCGGGGCAAGCCTGCCAGAGTGGCGCGTTTGCAGCATCCCGCTCAGCGCATGTAATTGATGACAGCAGATCGCCTTGGATACGGCAATCCGAAAACCGTAGGCGGCGATAAACGCCGCGCTCTAGGATGATCGTGACACGAACGCCCAAACAAGGCAGGCAATGGCGCCTGTCTTACGTACCGGGCGTAGACAACAGGAGGACTCCCTTCCATGACCGTCATGGTGCCGTCAAGGACGCCGGCCCTGATCACACCTGGCCGCCAGGCCCTCGATTCGGCTCTCCACCAGCTGGACCAAGCCGCCGAACATCTCCGGCTCGACGCCGGGCTCCGCACGATGCTCGCCACACCGCGCCGCTCGCTGACCGTCTCGGTCCCCGTGCGCCGCGAGGACGGGCGCATGGACGTCGTCCAGGGCTTCCGGGTCCAGCACAACGTCTCACGCGGGCCCGCCAAGGGCGGCCTCCGCTTCCACCCGAGCACCGACATCCATGAGGTCACCGCGCTGGCGATGTGGATGACGTGGAAGTGCGCGCTGGTCGGCATCCCGTACGGCGGCGCCAAGGGCGGCGTGGCCGTGGACCCGACCGAGCTCACCCAGCGCGAGCTGGAGCGCGTGACCCGCCGCTACGTCAACGAGATCCTGCCGATGATCGGCCCGGAGAAGGACATCCCGGCCCCCGATGTCGGCACCGACGAGCAGACCATGGCCTGGATCATGGACACCTACAGCGTCAACACCGGCTACTCGGTGCCCGGCGTGGTCACCGGTAAGCCGCTGACGCTGGGCGGCTCGCTCGGCCGGACCGGCTCGACCTCGCGCGGCGTCCAGATCGCCGCCATGTGCGCGCTCGGCCGCTCGCCCGAGGGCGTGACGGTGGCCGTACAGGGGTTCGGCAAGGTGGGCGCCCCGGCCGCGCAATACCTCTCCGACGCCGGCTGCACGGTGGTCGCCGTGTCCGACGCGACGGGCGCGGTGTACGCCCCCGGCGGGCTCGACATCGCCGACCTGCGCGCCTGGGCCGCCGAGTCGGGCGGCGTGTCCGGCTACCGCCACGCGGACGCCCTGGACCACGCCGAGCTGTTCGAGCTGGACGTGGACGTGCTGGTGCCCGCGGCCCTGGAGGGGGCGATCACCGCCGAGAACGCGCCGCGGATCCGCGCCCGCCTGATCGTGGAGGGCGCCAACGGGCCCACCACGCCGGAGGCGGATGAGATCCTGGCCGCCAACGGCACGATCGTGGTGCCCGACATCCTGGCCAACGCGGGCGGGGTGATCGTGTCGTACCTGGAGTGGGTGCAGAACATGCAGGCCTACTCCTGGAGCGGCGGCGAGGTGGAGCTGAAGCTGCGCGACCTGATGGAGGGCGCCTACGCCGAGGTGCGTTCGCTGGCCACGGCCCGCGACCTCACCCTGCGGCAGGCGGCGCACGTCATCGGCGTCGGCCGGGTGGCGGAGGCACACCAGATGCGCGGCCTCTACCCGTGACGGCCTGAACTTTAGTAGCCCCCTGCCGTAGCCCTAGGTTCGATGCCCGTGCCTCCACCGACTCGCCATGGTGGAGGCATGAGGGGATTTCTGGGAGTGATCGCGGTCATTCAGGGGTTGGGCGGATTCGTGGCGCGAGTCTTCTTCGACACCGAATGGGGCCTGCTGCACAGGTTGTTCGACATCCCGACCCCCGTGTACCTCGCGGTCGCGGCAGCCGGCGTCGCCCTGCTCATCTGGAGCGATCAGGACCAAACCCCTCAGAGGGACACCAGCGACAACGGACCTTCTCCCTCACCCCCGAAGGAACCCCAGCCATAACGGGGTACCTCCCATAAGGACATCAGCCACCACAGACCATCACAGAGATCGATACCAGGGCGGTCACCGACCCTCATAGAGGCGGTAGGTGGCCAGGATGTTCAGCCGGTGCAGGTCACGGCAGAGCTGAAGCATGCCGGCCTGGGCCAGTTCCCGTGGCACCGCGTAGGCCGTGAGCGCCGCCGACAGCGCCGGGTCCAGCCGCTCCGCCCACGGGTTCGAGCAGGCGGCGAACGTCTCCTCCAGGCTCCGCCCGGCCGCCACGCTCGCGGCGACCTCGTCGTGGAGCACCTCCAGGTAGCCGACGAGCGCGTCGATGGCCGCGTGCCCGTCACCCATCGGCCCGTGACCCGGCACGATCGTGTCCAGGTCGGGCAGCGCCTCGCGCATCCGGCGCAGTGAGGCCAGGTAGGGCTCGGGTCCGCCCTGCAACAGCATGTGAGCGGTGCCCGCGTGGCAGAGGAAGTTGCCGGTCCACGCGGTGCGGGTGTCGGGGACGTACACGACGGTGTCGCCGGGGCCGTTGCCCGGGCCGAAGTGGTGGAGCTGGACCAGCCGTCCGCCCAGATCGATCTCGGCGTAGGAGTCGAACACCACGTCCGGGGTGCGCCACCGGCTCACCTCGTCGAGCAGCCCGCCGTCGCCGTACATGTTGGCGGACCTGATCTCCTTCTCGTACGCGAGGTCGGACATCTCGCTCTTGTTCCGCCGCGACGAGAGGATGACCACCTCGGCGGGGAACGCCGCGTTCCCGAACGTGTGGTCGCCGTGATACGTGGTGTTGACCAGGTAGCGCACGGGCTTGGCCGTCAGCTCGGCGGCGAGCCGCTGGATCTGGTGGGAGATCGCGGGCGTGATGCCCGCGTCGACCACCAGCGCGGCGTCGCGGCCGGCGATGAGGCCGTTGTTGTCCTTGGGCGGGATGCCGGCCATCAGCGCGTACACACCGTCGGCGAAGGCGTGCGGAGCCAGCTCCAGGCCGACCGGTGACAGGTTGGGCCCGCCGTATCCCTCGGGCCGCTCGGCGATCTCGCGTTCCGGAATTCTGGACTTGGACATCTTCTGCTCCTCTCGGCTGCTGCTAAAATAATAGAACACTCGATTATTTTACAAGTGATTGGATGGCCCTTGTGGAGACGACGACAGGCCGGCGCGGTCCGGGCCGCCCGCCCAAGGCCGAGGCCGGAGACACCAAGGCCGCCCTGCTCGACGCCGCGTTGCGGCTGTTCGCGCGGTACGGCTACGCGGGCACCTCGATCAGGGCGATCGCCCGCGAGGTGGGGCTGAGCGAGAGCGTCCTGTACGCGCACTTCCCCGGCAAGCAGGCGATCTACGAGGCGGCGATGTCCCTGGCCGGGCCGCAGGTGGCACTGGTCGCCCTGGGCGACGAGGGCCCTGGCGACGACCCGGCGGAGTTCGTCCGCGCGTTCGCCGACCGCGTGCTGGCCGCCTGGGACACACCTCAGGCCAGGCAGAGCATCAGCCTGGTCTCCCGCGACGGGCTGATTCACGACGAGATGCTCGGCCTGGGCATCGAGCGGGCGCTGGCCGGGCTGGCGGAGGTGTTCGCCCGGTGGCTGGCCGAGGGGCGGGTGCGCGACGATCTGGGGTCGCCGGACGATCTCGCGTACTCGCTGCTGGGCCCGATAGCGCACGCCCGCGTGCTGTGGCTGCACGACGGGGCCACGCCGGAGCAGCGCGAGCTGGCCCGGCGGCGGATGACGGCGCACGCCGCCCTGTTCGCCCGCGCGATCACACCCTGATCGGGCCGCCCGCGGCCTGTTCAGCAGGAGGTTTTGGATCTACCGTGCGAATTGCCCCCTGCGTCAAGGAGCCGTCCATGAGCAGCGTCGAGCAGTTCGGCTACCGCCAGGAGCTTCAGCGTTCCCTGGGCTTCGCGGATCTGATGATCTACGGCTTGATCTTCATGGTGCCGATCGCGCCGTTCGGCATCTTCGGCAACGTCTTCGCCCTGTCCGGTGGGATGGTGGCTCTCGCCTACATGATCGGGCTGGTCGCGATGGCGTTCAGCGGGCTGTCGTACGCGCAGATGGCCAGGGCCTTCCCGATGGCCGGCTCGGTCTACACCTATGCGGGCCGCGGCATCGCGCCGCCCGTCGGGTTCATGGCCGGGTGGGCGATCCTGCTCGACTACCTGCTGGTCCCGGCACTGCTCTACCTGGTGGCGAGCACGGCCATGAACTCGTTCGTGCCGGCGGTGCCGGTGTGGCTGTGGCTCGTCGCCTTCGTGCTGCTCAACACCGTGGTGAACTATTTCGGCATCCAGATGACGGCGCGCATCACCCGGATCATGCTGGTGGCCGAGCTGCTCGTGCTGGCGATCTTCCTGGTCGTCGGCGGCATCGCGCTGGCGCAGGGCAAGGCCACGACGGGCGCACTGACTCCTCTTTACGACTCCTCGAGCTTCTCCTGGACGCTGGTGTTCGGGGCGGCCTCGGTGGCGGTGCTGTCGTTCCTCGGCTTCGACGGCATCTCGACGCTGGCCGAGGAGAACCGCGAGGACGCGCGGCGGCTGGGCCGGTCCATGGTGGCCGCGCTGGCGCTGGCCGCGGTGCTGTTCGTGGTGCAGACCTGGGTCGCGGCCCTGCTCGTGCCCGACCGGGCCGCCCTCCTGGCCCCGGGGGCCCAGCTGGGCAATGCCTTCTACGACCTGGCCTCGTACGCCGGTGGCGCCTGGCTGGGTGTGTTGTGCGCGGTCGCGACGGCCATCGCCTGGGGTTTCGCCAACTCGCTGGTCGCGCAGGCGGCCACCTCGCGGCTGCTGTTCGCGATGGCGCGGGACCGGCAGTTACCGTCGTTCCTGGCCCGTATCGACCCCAAGCACAAGGTGCCGGTGAACGCCACGTTCGCGGTCGCGGTCGTCTCGCTGCTGCTCGGTGTCGGCATGAGCCTCTACGACAAGGGCATCGACCTGCTCAGCACCATGGTCAACTTCGGCGCGATGACCGCGTTCCTGCTGCTGCACGTGGCCGTCGTGGTGCACTACGTGGTGCGGCGGCGCAGCCGCCGCTGGCTGGCGCACCTCGTCGTGCCGGTGGCCGGCTTCGCCGTGCTGGTCCTCGTCGTCATCAATGCCAACGTCGCGGCCCAGCGGCTCGGCTTCATCTGGCTCGGCATCGGGCTGCTCGCCACGATCGCGCTCTATGTCCTGGGCCGCAAGCCCGTCCTGCCCTCGGAGGTCTCGTGAACGTCGTCTCCTATCGTCCCTCTCCGGAGGAGTTCGGTTACACCTTCGGCGGGCGCGCCCCGGTGGGCAAGGTGACGCCGGGCACGATCCTCGAACTGTTCACCGAGGACTGCTTCGGCGGCCGGGTCCGCACGGTCGACGACCTGCCGTCGCGAGTGTGCGAGTTCCCCTACCTGAACCCCGTCACCGGCCCCTTCCACGTGACGGGCGCCGAGCCCGGCGACACGCTGGCGTTGCACTTCGTCTCGATCACGCCGGCGAGGGACTGGGCGGTCTCCACCACGTTCCCGCACTTCGGAGCGCTGACCGGCACGCACACCACCGCCATGCTGCAGCCGCCGCTGGAGGAGCGGGTCTGGCGCTACGACCTCGACACCGCCAAGGGCGTCGCCGTCTACCACGCCCGCAACAGCGACTTCAGCGTGGAGCTGCCGCTCGACCCGATGCACGGCACGGTCGGCGTCGCGCCCGCCGCGAACGAGTCGCGGATGACGATCACACCCGACGCGCACGGCGGCAACATGGACACCCCCGAGCTGCGCGCCGGCGTCACCGTCTACCTGGGCGTCAACGTGGCGGGCGGCCTGTTCTCCATCGGCGACGGCCACGGCCGGCAGGGCCACGGCGAGGTGTGCGGCACCGCGGTCGAGGCCGCCATGAACACGGTCGTGGCGGTCGAGCTGATCAAGGGGGTGGCGACGCCCTGGCCGCGGCTGGAGGATGATCTGCATCTGATGTCCACCGGATCGGCCCGGCCGCTGGAGGACGCCTACCGCATCAGCCAGCACGACCTGGTCACCTGGACGTCGGCGCTGACCGGGCTCGACACGCTCGACGCCTACCAGCTGGTCAGCCAGGGCGGGCAGGCACCGGTGGGAAATGTGTGCGACACCAACTACACGATGGTCGCCAAACTTCCCAAGTCCTACCTCGGCACCCCGGCCGCCTACGATTCGGCGCACTCGCGGCTGCGCGCCCTAGGCGCCCAGTACACGGTTAGGTAAACCTTCATGTCGCAGGTCAGAGCACTGATGATCATCGGCCTAGAGTGTACAGGTGCTCAGGATGGTGCTCTCTCTGGCCCTGCTCGATCCGACCGGCCTCGCGGAGGTGCCCCAGCGATCGGTGCCCCCGCGCAGGGTGCTGACACCGGACGGCGACCGCCTGGGGTACGCACTGGTCCCCCGCCCCTACACCGGCGTCCAACGGCTCATCGGGGTGCTGCTCGGGCGTGATCCGGCCACCCGTACGACCGTGCTGTGCGGGGGCACCGTGATCAGGTCCCGCAGCCGCAGCCTGGTGCTGACGGCCGCGCACTGCCTCTACCACGATGGCCGGCCGCTGCGGCAGGTGGTCTTCCTGCCGGGCTTCGACCAGGGGCGGCCGCCGTTCGGCGTCTGGCCGGCCGTGCGGACCTGGGTGCCCGATCAGTGGCGGGGCCGGCCGTACTCCGCCGAGCTGCTGCCGTACGACGTCGGGCTGGTCGGGGTCATGCGGCGCGGCGGCACGCTGGAGGACACGACCGGGCCCGGGCTGCGCACACTGGCCACCCGCAGGGGTACGTCGCTGCGCGGGCTCGACCTGCTCGGTTACCCGGCGGGGCGGCGGTATCCCGGCACCCGGATGTACCACTGCGTGGGGGACGCCAAAGAGGCCACCGCACAGGGGCCGGGTGTGCTGGTGACCCAGAACTGTCACGCCCCGTCGGGCGGCAGCGGCGGTCCGGCCGTGTACGGGGAGGAGGTGGCGGGTGTCGTGTCGTCCTCCAGCCCGATGAGCGACGCGGGCGGGTTCACCGTGCTGGCCCGGCTCGGCGGCCGGCCGTTCAGCCGACTGCTGGCCGGCGCCGACACCTGGATGCGCCACAGGCAGAGCTTGTGACGGCGGCCCGGCACAGGGCGCGCTCGTCACGGTGGCCCGGGCCGGTCATGAGGCGTTCGCGACGATGTCCTCGCAGATCGCGTGGCTGATCAGCGCGTCGTCCGCGCTGATCGTGCGGCCGTCGCGGACCGCGGCGAGGAACTCCAGGCAGATGCGCTCGATGCCGCGCTGCCGGGCGACCGGGACCCAGTCGGGCCGCCTGGTGAGCGTCTCGCCGCCCGCGTAGTCGATCACGTCACCCAGGTTGACCACCCGGCGCTTGACGCCGTCGCCCATGACCTCGCAGGTCTCCTCCGTGGCGCCGCTGACCCGGTTCATCAGGCCGATGGCGGTGAAGCCGTCGCCGGACAGCTCCAGCACGATGTGCTCGATCAGTGCGTCCTGGACGCGGGTCCTGATCCGGGTGCCGGTGACCTCGCCGGGCGCGAGGAAGCGGAGCGTGTCGACCACATGAATGAAGTCATCAAATATCGCCCGGCGGGGCACGTCGGGGTATGTTTCGCGGTTCTTCGCCAGCACAATGAGGTGCCGAGGGAGGGCGAGAAGTCCGGTGTATCCGGGGGCGTACCGGCGGTTGAAGCCGACCATCAGCGAGCGTCTCTTCGCCTTCGCCAGCCGTACGAGAGCCTCGCAGTCGGCCAGGTTGTCGGCGATCGGCTTGTCCACGTAGACGTGCGCCCCGGCGTCGAGCAGCGGCTCGACGATCTCGCGGTGAGCCCCGGTGGCGGCGTGCACGAACGCGACCTCGACCCCGCTCTTGATCACGTCGTCCACCGACGTGGACCGGGCGGCGATCCGGTAGGTATCGCCGAGCCGGTCCAGGGTCTTGCTGTTGCGCGTGCAGAGGTGCAGGTCGAGGCCCGGCTGGGCGGCGAGTACGGGCAGGTACGCCTTCTCCGCGATGTCGCCCAGGCCGATCATGGCTGTTTTCACGCCTCGAGCGTAGCCGCGAGCGCCTCGTCGACAGGCGTGGGCGCGACACCGAACGTCCGCTGGAAGGCCGAGGAGTCGAGCACGTACGGCGCGGTGAACTGGTAGCGGACGTGCTTCAACTCCCTGACCATCGGCGAGAACAGACCCATCGCCTGGACCAGCGGCCACGGCAGCGTGGCCAGCTTGGGCGCGGGCCGCCCCTCGATGGCCGCCATCCGCTCACCGACCTGGCGGAAGCTGAGCGGGTCGCTGGTGGGCACGTGCCACGGCCGCCCCCAGGCCCGCTCGTCCGTGCCCGCGACGATCAGCGCGTCGGCCACATCGGGCAGGTACGTCCAGCTGTGCGGAACGTCGGCCGGGAACACCAGCTGGATGGTCTTGCCCGCCCTGAACGGCACGAGGAACCGCCCGCCCAGATGCGACTGGTCGGTGGCGCCGGGGCCGAAGTAGTCGGAGCCGCGCACCTCGGTCGTCCGGATCCGGCCCGCCTTGTGCGCGGCCAGCGCGTCGTTCCAGATCTTCGCCCGCACCTGAGCCTTCGGGGTGGCCGAGGCGAGCGGCAGGTCCTCGGTCATCGGACCCTTGACCGGGCCGTAGGGGTAGAGGTTGCCCAGGATGACCAGCACCGCGCCCGTGGCCTCCGCGGCGCCGAGGAACGACTCCGCCATCGGCGGCCAGTCGGTCAGCCAGCGGTGGTATTGCGGGTTGACGCAGTTGTACAGGACGTCGGCGCCCTTGGCGACCTCCGTCAGCCGTGCCCTGTCGGCGACGTCGGCCGCCACCTTGTGGACCCCGGCGGGGCCGCTGCCCGAGCGGGTCACCACGGTGACCTCGTGCCCCTGAGCCAGGAGCTTGGTGGCCAGATGCGTACCGACCTGGCCGGAACCTACGACGACGTGCTTACCCATGATCAGACCTGCTTCCAGACGATGCGGAGGACCGCGTTGAGGACGAAGAGCGCCGCGAAGACGGCGGCCGGTGCGACCCGGCCCGCGGCGTAGAGCGCCAGGGCGCCGCCGCCGAACCAGAGGATCTCCAGGGCGACCCTGGCCAGGCCGGTCAGCGGGAACGTGGCGTTGGCGCCGCCGCCCGCACCGAACAGGGCCCAGGCGCCGATGAACAGCGCCATCCCGCCGAGCCCGGCGAGGAGCTTGATCGCCCAGTTGGGGCTCACCGTGAAGCCCCAGTACCCCACGGAGACCAGGACACCCAGCTCCAGGAAGAACATCAGAGCCAGGTTGGCTCCCTTGGCGATGCTCAGCATCTCAACCTCCGCGTGACTGCCGTTCGCTTACGAGAGCAATGCTCTCTCATGAGAGCGACAGTCGTCAAGAGCGGTGCTCTCGTTTTTTCTCAGTGCTCTGATATGGTCGGGACATGACTGCGAGCCGTACCGCGAGAGAACGTGTCAGGGCCGAGCTGACCAAGGAGATCACCGACATCGCCCGTCGCCAGCTGGCCACCGAGGGCGCGGGCGGCCTCTCCCTGCGCGCGGTGGCCCGCGAGATGGGCATGGTCTCGTCGGCCATCTACCGCTATTTCCCCAGCCGCGATGACCTGCTGACCGCCCTGATCATCGACGGCTACAACGCGCTCGGCGCGGCGGTGGAGCGCGCCGACGAGGACAGCCCGCCCGGCGACTTCGCGGGGCGCTGGCTGGCCGTCTGCCATGCCGTACGTGACTGGGCGCTGGCCCATCCGCACGAGTACACGCTGTTGTACGGCTCCCCCGTGCCCGGCTACCAGGCGCCGGAGGAGACGATCACGGCCAGGCTGCGCGATGTGGCGGTGTTCGGCCGGATCACCGCGCAGGCGTACGACGCGGGCGCGCTGACCCCACCCGACCTCGCCCGGCCCGCCCCTGCCACGCTGTCGGCGGACGCGGCGAACCTGCGCCAGATCATGCCCGGGGTCCCCGACGACCTGATCTTCCGTGGCCTCACCGCGTGGACCGGCCTGTACGGCTGGGTCAACTTCGAGGTGTTCGGCCAGTTCGAGAACACGATCGACGACAGGCGTGGGAGCTTCGAGCAATCGGTGCGGACGTTGGGCGCGCTGCTGGGCCTCAAGCCCGCGTGAACGCTCTGTTTGCCTGCCGGAGCCAGGCCTGGGTGAACGCTTTGCCTGCCCGCCTGCCCGCCTGCCCGCCTGCCCGCCCGCCGGGCTCAGGCTCGGGTGAAGAGCGGGACCATGACCTCGTCAGCGATCTGCATGAGAAGCTCGTCCGGGATGGGCAGGCCCTGGAAGAGGAAATGCTGCCGGAGCAGCGCCTGACCGGCGTCGAGCCGGCGCGGGGTCACGTCCTCGGGGGCGACCTCGCCGCGCTCGACCGCCCGGCGGACGATCTCCCGCATCAGCCGCCTGCCGGTGCCCTGCGAGTGCTCCCGGAACGTCGCGGCCCGCGACTCGTCGCCCAGCGCCTCGCTGAGCAGCCCGCGCATCGCCTCACCCGCGGGACCGGCCAGCGCCTCGGCCGTCCGCCGCAACGCCGCCAGTATGTCGCCGCGCAGGCTGCCCGTGTCGGGGACGGACAGCGCGTCGGGCAGTACGTGATAGACGGCGTCCATGACCAGCTCGATGCGGGTTGGCCAGCGCCGGTAGAGCGAGGCCTTACTGGCCTTGGCCCGCTCAGCGACGCGCTCCATGGTCAGCCGGGCGTAGCCGACCTCGGCGAGTTCGGCGAGGGTCGCCTGATAGATGGCGACGTTGAGCGCCTCGCCGCGCCGACGGGGCAGCTTACGGTGGTCGGTGACCATGACAGGCATCCTATGAGGCCGCGGTGACCGTGCCCACGCCGTCATCTGAGACCGGGGCGACCGCATCCCCGCCCGAGCCCGCGGGGTCCGCGTCCCCGCTCAAGTGGGCGATGACGACGGTGCCCGCGTCCCCGTCGACGGTCACCACCTGCCCGTCGACCAGCGTGGACGTGCCTCCGGCCGTACCCATGACGGCCGGGATGCCGTACTCCCTGGCGACGATCGCGGCGTGCGAGGCGGCGCTCCCGGTGTCGACGACGACGGCCGCCGCACGCTGGAACAGCGGGGTCCACGACGGGTTGGTGTAGGGGCAGACGAGCACGTCCCCGCTCGTCAGGCTGCCGAACTCGGCCGGATCCCGGATGACCTTGACCGGCCCGGTGGCACTGCCGCCGCCCGCGGGCGTCCCGGTCACGATCGCGTCGCCCGCGTCGCGGACGGGGAAGATCGCCCGCGGGTCGATGAGCCGCACACCCGAGAGCTCCTCCCGCTTGGCCGCCCGCTGCTGCACGGCCGCCCGCAGCCCGTCGAGGCACTCATCGGAGCCAGCCAGGCCCTTGATCGACTCCAGCTCCTCCAACCGCAGGTGGAAGACGTCCTCGGGCCGCTGGAGCACGGCCGCGTCGCGCAGCCGGGCCCCGATCTCCAACAGCGACCGGCGCAGAATGGGCAGCGGCAGCGTGAAGTAGAAGTGGCTGTCCTCGCGGAACGCGTGACCCGCGCGAGCCGCCTCGACCCAGCGCACGACCCGGGCCCTCCGGCGCCCGGCCCCCAGCAGGGGGTGCCGGAGCAGCCGCTCGAACGCCCCGCTCGCTTCCGCCGCCGCCCTGTCCGTGGCCGCCCCGTCTGCGGCCGCCCCGTCTGCGGTGGTCGCGGCGGTCACGGGAGTGGGCGGCTTGGCCGCGAGCACCCTGATCGTTCCGAGGACGATTTCCGGGGCCTCGCCCCAGGTCGGCGGGGTGACCAGAATCGGAGTCACCGTCTCCCGGTGCCCGTATTCGGCGAGGAAGTCGCGTAGCTTCGCGGCGAAGCCGGAGGGCATCGGATCCGCGTCGAGCGCTCCGGTCGCCCGGGCCTCCTCGGCCAGCTCCTCCAGCGCCTGGTTGGCGTCGGAGGTACGAGTACGCGCGCCGGTCATCAGCTCGCCGAACAGCGCGCCACGCCGCAACAACTTGACCGCCACCAGCAGCCGCAACAGGGCGAGCCCCGTGCCAGGCAGGTAGTCGGTGCGCAGGTCCGTCACCGGCCGGACCAGGTCCAGTGCCTGTCTGGGCACCCGAATCAGCTCCGGCCAAGACATCGAGGCCAGGTAACGGGCCGCCAGCTCGCGGTTCGCGGCAAGGAAGGTCTGGAAGCGCGGATCCTCCGTCCACCGGGCGGGATCGTAGTGCCTGGCCCGCCGAACGAGCCGGAACGGGATTGCCAGCAGACCGGCTGTCACACGCGGAGAGCGGGGCACCAACCGGTAGACGACACCGTCCTCCTCCTGCAGGAAGTCCTCGAACACCCCCTTGATGCCAAAGGCCGCCGCGACCTCGGCCATCATGCCCGCCGGACCGTACGGCAGCCAGGTTGTCATATCGATCGGATAGGGGCGTACGGGCAGATACTCCAGCAGAACGCTGCCGACCTTGCGCTGGACAGGGTTGAGCGGCCCCACCGGCGCCGGCGGGAGCGCGGTCATGGGACGGGCCTGGACCAGGCTCACCCGGCCGCCCGCGTACGCCCACTCGATGTCCTGCGGGCGGCCGAACCGAGCCGCGACCTCGCTCGCCAGCCGGGCCAGCTCAGCGAGCGCCGCGCGGGGCAGCGCCTCGCCGGTGGCGGGGTCTCCGGTCTCGTGTACGACGCCGCCGCCGGCCGTACCGCGGATGACCACCTCGCGACGGCCCGGTGTGAAGGAGGCGACTCGCCCCGAGGCGTCGAGCACGTAGTGGTCGGGCGTGACGAGTCCCGAGACGACGGCCTCGCCGAGCCCGCTGCTCGCGTCCACGACGATCTGCGTACGGTCGCCGGTGACCGGGTTCGCGGTGAACAGCACGCCGGCCGCCTCCGACTGGACCATGCGCTGCACCACCACCGCGATGCGCACCTCGGCCGTGTCGACACCCCGCTTCTCGCGGTAGGCGACGGCCCGCTCGGTCCAGAGCGAGCCCCAGCACCGGCGGACCGCGTCGACCACCGCCTCCGCGCCCACGATGTTGAGGTAGGTGTCCTGCTGCCCGGCGAACGCCGCCCCCGGCAGATCCTCCGCGGTGGCGCTGGACCGTACCGCCACGGGCCCGCCGCCGAGCTCGGCGTAGGCGCCGGTGATCGCCTCGTGCAGGTCCGGGGGGATCTCCACGTTCTCGAAGTACGTACGGGTGTCGTGCCCGTCGGCGACCAGGTCGTAGGCGGCGGTGGTCACGACGAAGCCGCCCGGGACGGGAAAACCGTTCTTGACGAGCTCGCCCAGGTTGGCGCCTTTGCCGCCGGCCAGAGCCAGGTCGCCGCGGCCGAAGGCGTTCAGGGGTGCTACGAGTTTCACTGGCCCTCCCCGGCTTTCACTCGGTACTCGCCGCCTTTCACTTGCTCCTGGCCGTCTTTCACTTGGTTCTCTTCGGCTGTTCACCGGCTCTCCTCGACCGTCGCTCGGTCCGCCTCGGCTGTTCACCGGCTCTCCTCGACTGTCACTGGTTCTCCTCGGCGTAGGCGGTGGTGCGGAGCGGTCGCGCCGGCAGCGCAAACGCGAGGACGAACGCCACCGCGAGCAGCGGCGCCATGGCCGCGAACACCGGTGGCACGGCCGTGGCGAAGGCGTCCCGCACGCTGCCGGGCAGGTCGGCCGCCTCCGTGGCGGTGATGCCGGACCTCCAGGTGATCAGCGCCCCTACCAGCGCGACCCCGGCCGAGGCGCCGATCTGCCGCGTGAACGTCACCGCCGAGGTCGCGGTGCCGAGGTCGGCGTAGTCGACGGCGTTCTGCGTGGCCAGCACCATGACCTGCATGACCAGCCCGACGCCGAGCCCCATCAGCAGCATCACGGCGGCGATCGCCACCGCTCCCCCGCGGTCGCCCACGATCCCGAGCAGCGCCAGCCCGGCCGCCGTCATCGCCGTGCCCGCCACCGGGTACGGCTTGTAGCGCCCCGTCCTGGTGATGAGCCTGCCGGAGACGATGGTGGTGGTCAGCACGCCCCCCATGAGCGCGGTCACCAGCAGGCCCGCCTGCGTGGCGGTGGAGCGCAGGGCGATCTGCAGGTAGGCGGGCATGTACGCGATGGTCCCGAACAGGGTGAATCCGATGAGCAGGCTGATCGCCACGGGCACGGCGAAGGCGCGGTCGCGGAACAGACGCAGCGGCAGGATCGGATCGGCGGCGTACCGGGCGCTCACCAGCCACGCCGCCCCGCCCGCGACGGCCAGGGCGAGGAAGGCCAGGTTCCTGGTCTGTCCCAGCATGACCACGCCGACCACGGCGACCGCCAACGTGACCGCACCGGCGAAGTCGATCGGCGCGCGATTCTCGACCGTGAGCTCGGGCTTGGGGAGCCGCAAGGTCGCCGTCAGCACGACCAGGGCGAGCAGCCCGAGCGGCGGGTAGATCGCGAAGATCCACCGCCAGCTGAGCCGGTCGATGAAGAACCCGCCCAGCAGCGGTCCACCGACCGCGGCGACCACGTACGCGGCACCGATCAGACCCAGATAGCGACCACGCTCACGCGGACTGACGACCTCGCCGATGATCGCCTGTGCCCCGATCATCAGCCCGCCACCACCGATGCCCTGCACCGCACGGAACGCGATGAACTGCGGCATCGACGCGGCCACCGAGCACAGCACGGCGCCGGTGACGAAGATGACGATCGCCGCCTGCATCATCGGCTTGCGCCCGTACCGGTCGCCGAGCTTGCCGTACAGGGGCATCACGACGGTCGCGGCGACCAGGTAGGCGCTGATCACCGCCGGCATCTGATCCAGCCCGCCGAGACTCCCCGCCACGGCGGGCAGAGCGGGCGCCATGATCGTCTGGTCGAGCGCGCCCAGCAGCATCGCCAGCAGCAGACCCGGCAGCACGAGGCCCATGGCAAGCTCCTTAGAGAACGAAACGTTCTCTAAGGAGCATACGATTCACCTCATAGAAACGCAACGTTCACTAACAACCGCGAGCGCGTACTGAAGAGCGATGTGCGCTACCGCTTCGCCGTGGACCCCACAACGCCCTGATCCTCCTGCCCCGGCGGGAGGTCGTGAGCGGTGAGCACTTGGGCCGCATGGTGACGGTGCGCGGCGAACAGCTTCAAGGCGGCGTCAGCGTCGCCGGCACGCAGGGTATCCGCGAGCAGGCGGTGTTCGTCCGCGATGTGCTCGAGATAGCCGTCGGAACTGCGGCCGATCCGGGTCAGCAGGAACAGGTGGATCTGTGAGCGGATCGCCTGCCAGGCTTCACTCAGGCGCCGGTGGTGGGCGGCGTCGTAGACGGCGTCGTGGAACGCGAGGTCGCAGCGGACCATCGCGTGCGCGTCCACCGCGCGCCCCATGCCGTCGACCACCTTGTCGATCTTGGCAAGGTCCTCTTCGGATGCGTGGCCGACCACCCGCTGCACGGCCAGGTGCTCAAGCGCGCCGCGCAGGCTGTCCAGTTCGGCGATGTCCTGCGGGGACAGGGTGATCACTGTGGCGCCGCGATGCCACTGGCTGCGGACCAGACCCTCGCGCTCCAGCAGGAGCAGCGCCTCGCGGACCGGGCCACGGCTCACGTCCAGCGCCTGGGACAGTTCGACCTCGCGCAGCTGGGCCCCAGGGGCGTACACGCCGCCGAAGATGGCCTCCCGTACGCGATCGGCGACCTCGTCGGCCAGCCCTCGACGACGAGCGGGAGCCACTGTGCTCTGTTCCCCCATGACCCTTTGCCCTCCGCTGATTGTCTCAATGTTAACAACTTCCGCGCAGTGACGTAATGTCAACATTAGGACATTTCCTCCTTTGGTAGAAAGGCCCACCCGTCATGAGCGTGTTGAACTCCCCGATCCCGCGCTTCCACCTGGCCATGCCGGTCGACGACCTGACGGCCGCCCGCCGCTTCTACGGCGAGGTACTCGGCCTGCGGCACGGCCGCAGCGCCGAAACCTGGATCGACTGGAACATGTACGGCCACCAGTTCGTCACCCACCTGGCGCCGGCCCGAACCCAGCAGATCCACAACCCGGTCGACGGCCACGACGTCCCGGTGCCGCACTTCGGCCTGATCCTCACGATCGGGGACTTCCACACGCTGGCCGACCGGCTCCGTACCGCAGGCGTCCCGTTCGTGATCGAGCCCTATGTGCGCTTCGCCGGGCAGGCCGGCGAACAATGGACGATGTTTCTGCTCGACCCGGCCGGCAACGCCCTGGAGTTCAAGGCGTTCGCCGACGACGCCCAGGTCTTCGCTGCCTGACCGTACGTACTGCCTGCCTGCCACTCCGCATGTCGTGGCAGGACCGACGGCGCACGGAGAGTCACGGGTTGCCGCATGGTGTCCTTCTAGGGGATTGCAGCGACAGCCATCACGCCCCCTCGGCGGGTGTTCCGCCGTACTGCCATCCACCTGAAAGAAAACACCTCTCGAAAGGATGATCATGAAGGTGTTCCTGATCGGCGCCGCCGGCGGCGTGGGGAACCGGCTGGCCCGCCTGCTGACCGCCCGCGGCGACACGGTGACGGGGATGTTCCGCAACCCCGCCCAGGCCGATACCGTGCGCAGTTCCGGCGCCACCCCGCTGACCGGCGACCTCATCGCCGACACCATGGACGACCTGGCGACCAAGATGAGCGCACATGACGCGGTCGTGTTCTCGGCCGGCGCACACGGCACCGGCATGGACCTCACTACCGCGATCGACGGCAAGGGCCTGGAGAAGGCCGCGGACGCAGCCGCCCGCGCCGGTGTGTCGCGCTTCGTCCTCGTGTCGGTGTTTCCCGACGCGCTGCGTGGCGGCGAGCCCAACGAGGGCTTCGAGCACTACATCAAGGTCAAGAAGACAGCCGACGTCTATCTCGCCCGTACCGGCCTCGACTGGCTCATCATCCGCCCCGGCACCCTCCTCGACGAGCCCGGCACCGGCCGGGTCACGGCTGGACCGGCGATCGAGTACGGCAAGGTGCCCCGCGACGACGTGGCCGCCTTCATCGACGCGGCCCTGCACGAACCGGCCTTGAACCGCGTCATCGTCGAGCTCACCACCGGCGACACACCCGTCTCCGACGCGGTCGCCCACCTCCTGCACCACGCAACCGGCCAGGACAGACCCGCCTGACGATGTTCGGCACGGCAGCCATTGGGTGGCCTCCCTCGCCCTGCGTTGCCCACCAAGAGCGGCTCCTATGCGGGCGGCCCGGCCGCGTGCGCGTCAGGCGGGCCCGACTCATCCAGCTTGGTGAGGAAGGAAGCCGAGCAGCGACTTGGCCAGCTCCGCCTGCGACAGGCCAAGAACAACGCGCCGGTCGTAGACAAGCTGGCCAAGTCGCTGCTCGGCTTCCGCCTCTTCGTAAAGCCTGGCGTACTCGGGGTCGTTCACTTCACCGGCGAGGCGGCGATGCCGGGTCGTCCGCCACTTACTGTGCCCGCCTCACAGATCCTCCTTGAACTCTCTGTGGTACGCCTGACGCGCCGGACCATGACCACTCTCGCAGACGATCTGCGCCCGCTCCGCTCGGTCGATCTGCGGCGTCTCTTTGCGCCTGGTCTTGTAGAACGTCGTCAGCAACACAACCCGGCGCCCAGGGGCCAACCAGTAGGTGATGCGCACCCGGCGGCGCGACAGCGCCAGCCGTAGCTCACGCACCTTGCCGCGCAAGTGCTTCGAGTAGCGCCCTGAAACTGGCCGGACTAGCTGCCCCCGCCTGATCCATCGAGCCGGTACGGCCTACGGCACGAGGGCCGCCCAAAGCGATGGAGATGGCCCCCGATGAGGGTGGGCTGAGCGCGCTCATCGGGGGCCCGGCCGGCCTGGAGCTACGGGGGATGATCCTGGCCGGACGTTTCTACGGCGTCTCCGCCACTCCCCCTCCACGAGAAGGCGGAGCCGCCTGACCCTGGCCGGCTGCGCGATCAGCCGGGGCCACGTACGCCAGCCGAATCCGAGACCGGTTCGGGAGCGGACGGACCAGTGGATGGAGGAGCCGATCGAATGGCGCACCAGACGGAACGGCCCAGCCCGCGGCCATGCTCGCGGACCCCCCAGTCCTGGGAGATCTCACGGACGATCAGCAGGCCGCGGCCGTCTTCCGCCTCCGGCTCCAGCCGGATGTGCGGCCCGGAGAACGCGGAACCAGGATCGCGCACCTCCAGGTAGACCATCTCCTCCGTCGCGGTGAGGGTAACGCTGATGAGGTCGTACGGCTTGGCGTCGGAGTGACGGAGCGCGTTCGTCACGAGCTCGGACGCCGCCAGTACGACGTCATCCACGGCCGGGTGATCGTCCCCGAGCCATCCGCGCACTTCGGAGCGGGCGCGCGAGACGGATTCGCGAATGCCCACCAGCTGGATCGAACCGATGATCCACGGCTCCGCGCTCACTGCTTTCATGGCTTCACCCACTCGAAGAAGTCGGCCTCGATCGGCCTTCCAACCATCCCCCGACTTGGCTACAGTCAGTAGCTGATTGACTTCAACCAGTCATCAACGGTTCCGCTGGGCTACTGGCTGAAACGCCGATGAAATCCCCCGGAGGTCAGATGCCAAAGGAAAGCGATCTATACCCCTCGGACTCCCCCACCGCACTCTTCGGCTTCGAACTGCGGCGACACCGCAAAGCACGAGGCTGGTCCCAACTCCGACTCGCAAAGACGGTGCCCTACTCCGTCGGCACCATCAGCATGATCGAGACCGCACAGCGGTCACCCTCGGAGGAGTTCGCCCGATACTGCGACGAGGCGCTGGAGGCGGACGGGGCACTGACGCGACTCTGGCCAATGGTCAGCCGCACGGCGGCCCCCACGTGGTTCCGCCCATGGCTCGACGTGGAAGCCACGGCAGAGGCAATTCGTGCATGGGAACCGTTGATGATCCCCGGTTTGTTTCAAACCGAGGACTACGCCCGGGCCATCCTGAGCGGCGAACCAGGCGCAGGACCGGAGCAGATCGACGAGCAGGTCACTGCTCGCATGGAGCGCCAGAGCATTCTCAGGCGTGCCAAGCCTCCTATGCTCTGGGTGGTCCTCGACGAAGGAATTTTGCATCGCCCCATCGGCAACTCCGCCATGATGTCTGCGCAGCTCAACCACCTTATCGAGCTCGCACAGGCACCCCGGATCACTGTTCAGATTCTCTGCCTCAACGCCTATTCCACACCTGGGCTTCTGGGAGGGTTCGCCATTGCCCAGACGCAAGGCGCCCCTGACACCGCCTACATCGAATCAGCCGGAATTTTGGGGCGGGTAACCGAGCGGCCAGAAGACGTCAGCGCTCTAACATTCAGATATGAAGGCATTCGCGCCGAAGCACTGTCACAGCGCGAGTCCATGAAGGTGATCAAGGAGGCAACGCAGCGATGGACGAGCTGACCCAAGAACTCAGCACGGCTACATGGCGCAAGTCCACCCGATCGGGAAGCGACGGAGGCAACTGCGTCGAAGTCGCCGAACTGTCCGGCGGACACCGAGGCATCCGCGACAGCAAGAACCCAACCGGACCCGCACTGATCTTCACCCCCGGCGAATGGAGCGCCTTCATCAGCGGTGTGAGGAACGGCGAATTCGACTGACCCTGCCGATCACCCTGCGGGGAACACTTCCAGCCCCGTCGAGATCCCGGCATTCAGATATGAGGGATATTCGCCCCGAAGCACTGCTCCAAGCGCGAGCCCCGAAACTCACCAAGGAGGTGATGCAGCGATGGACGAGTGGACCGAAGAACTGCGGGTTGCTACGTGGATCAAGTCTTCCAACTCGGGCAGCAACGGAGGCAACTGCGTCGAAGTCGCCGAACTGTCCGGCGGACACCGAGGCATCCGCGACAGCAAGAACCCAACCGGGCCCGCACTGATCTTCACCCCCGGCGAATGGAGCGCCTTCATCAGCGGTGTGAGGAACGGCGAGTTCGACTGACCTTGCCGATCATCCTGCAGGGAACGTTTCCGGCCCCGTCGAGATCCCGGCATTCAGATATGAGGGATCCACTCCGAAGCCCCCTCCTAGCGCGATCCATAAGCATGATCAAGGAGACGATGCGGCGATGGGCGAGCTGACAAGAGAGCTCAACACGGCTACATGGCGCAAATCCACCCGATCGGGACCCGACGGCGGCAACTGCGTTGAAGTCGCCGAACTGTCCGGCGGACACCGAGGCATCCGCGACAGCAAGAACCCAACCGGGCCCGCACTGATCTTCACCCCCGGCGAATGGAATGCCTTCATCGGCGGAGTGAAGAACGGCGAATTCGACTAGCCCCACCAAACAGCCTGCGGGGCAAGGCTCTAAGCCTCCCCGCAGGCCACATAGATAACGCCCGAAACCATCAGCGAACTGACCGGCCCTCGACGTCACACCTTCGTGGCGTCGTACCCCTCAGTGCTGGCGCCGCCCCTGGCCGATAGGCAGGGTCATCGCGTCGGCGATCACCGCCGGAGGCACGAGCATCCCCGCGCTGGCCGGGACCGCCTAGATCAACAATGGCGGCGCGAAATGGAGTGGAGTGGCGAGGGCGAGTTCGAGGGAGCGCTGGAATCCAATGAGGACGGCGACAGCGTGCCTGCCGTCGGCGAGCCCTTCATCTTCAAGCCGCGCGTCCCGATGATGACCAATAGCGCTGCCAGGCTCAACGCCATCTCCACCGAGATCCTGCGCCTCGACGCGGAGACCCGCGAGCCAGCAAGCTCTTCGCGGCCTCGATCCGAGAAGACCGCAACCAGGTCATGGTCCAAGCCGACGAGGCATCGCCCGAACTGCGACTGGGGTTGGCCCAGCGGTACGGCGCCACGCCGGTCTCCATCCGGCGTCGGCCGGGTGTGACACGACGCGCTCTGGCCGGGATCCGCCGAAGGATCCGGACGTCTCCACGTGGAGCGCCACTAACGAGAGCGGCAAGAAGCGTGACTACCAACTCAAAGACGGCATAGCCGGAAAACTCCTTTACTCCTTCCGTCCGATGGACATCATCTCCCGTCCACGGCGGCGTACTCGTCAATCTTCCAATCGCGATTCCGCCCGATGCTTTAGCTGACGCTCAACGGGCATCCGTCGGGTTTTATTCTCGGTGCTAGGTATGCCCTTATCGGAAAAACTGCCCAATCCAGAACAAAAAGCGGAAGGGCTAAGCCTTTCACCGAGGTTAAGCTTGTTTTGTTGATGCGATGTTGATTACGGTAGGACGCCGCCTCCCGATCTGTTCTGGTACTGCGAGCCATGCAAGGGGATCATCGTGGCCTACCTCGACCACCAGGCGATGCGGGCCGTGGCGGAGCGGATCCAGCGGCTGTCCGACGAGCACTGGTGGGCGCTCGATCCGTCCTGCCGCCTGATGGAGAAGGCCGCGTGGGTGGGGCCAACAGGCGTCCGGTTCGGCGCCCAGGTTCACGCCGACCAGCGAGAGTTGCGGGATCTGCTCACGCAGGCCGTACACAGCGCGAACCAGAAGCTGGCCTCGCTTCAGGCCGCGCCATGACGGAGTTCACCGGGGTCAAGCAGCCCGAATTCGACTCCATGGCGAGCAAGCACACCGAGGCCGCCAGGCGTCTGGAGGAGTTGGCGCAGACTCTGCACAGCGAGCTGCAGAGCGCCGGGCTCGACACTTCTCCGGCGGCGCGGCTGCGGCAATTGGCCGGCCGCGTCACCACACAGGCCGAGGACCTGCGGCGGCGGCAGAAACTAATTCACGAGCTGCAGCGGCAGAAGGTGGCCTTCGGCATGAGTACGGCCGCCGGGAGCTTCCTCGAGATGCCTGATGGCCTGGAGGCCGCCAAGGGGCTGCTGGACGGAACGCTGGCTGGTCGCGCCGCGCTGAACGCCGCGGATGGGGACGCACAGGCGCTGGCCGAGCTGCAGAAATACGCGGCACGGACTGGGGACGCGGAGTTCGTGAAGGCGTTCCTGGGCACGCTGGGCGCCCAGGGCGTGACGCGGCTACCGGGCTCGCTCACCGCGCGACTGCGCGACGCCAGGACTCACGGGGACTCCGATCGCATGGCGACCCAGCTCTCCAATCAGGGCAAGGAGGCTCTGCGCATGCTGAGCGCGGCTCTGGCCCGAGGAACAGATCCGAAAAGTCCCGCGTACGTGGGCGCCGGCTTTCTCAAGGACCTGGTGAAGGAGGGCCGGGCTCAGCAGAAGTCCGGCGACACGAAGTACACGGGCTACCAGGCCCAGGCGCTCATCTGGCGTGCCCACGACGGGAAGCCGCCGTACTCGAAGGAATTCATGGAGGTCGTCGGGCGTGACGTGATCGTCTACGAGTACGAGCAGCGTAAGGACGAATGGGCGGCCAGCAAGGATCTGCTGGGCCGGATGTTCGCGGGAGCCCAGGTCCCAATAGTCGACCTGGCCGGTGCACTGGGTCTTGGCAGCATGCTGAGACCGGGAACGCATGTGGGCAATCCGGGCGCGAAGGCTAGCTCATCGTTGGTGGACGATCTTTTCCACGCGGCGAAATCCAGCCGGGAGGCGTCCCATGCCCTGCTGGACCACACGCCGGCCGGGTGGCAGGAGTCTGTGCTGGACTATCTGTTGACGAGCCGGTGGGGGGCTTCCCGCTATCTGGGGGACTACGGGCCGTTCAATGACCTGCTGGTGACTGCGACGACTGGCCGGGATGAGACTTCCCAGAGGTTGGCCGCGGAGATGATCAAAGTCGTCGCAGATGACGTACGCGGCGCCTTCGACAAAGGCGAGAGCGGCAACCTGGAGATCAGGGACAGGGACACATTCGATCGTCTCGCTTCCCTGCGCTACCCGCTGGGCCGCGTGATCGCCGCCAATATCGACGAGCTCTCCCGGCTAATCCTGAACCATGCGACCTTCGGCAAGGTCACGGCCCAGGACATGGACTACGCGTTGGCACTGGCGACCGCCGACGACGACGCGTTTGAGGTACTGGTGAGGGCGCAGACCGAACACATGCGAGCAGCGCTCGACACTGTGCCTCCGGTGGGACTCGATGCTTCGAACGCCGAGCGGCTCGGTTTCAAGAAGTCCGACGTCAAGGAGTACGACTTTGACGGGGATGGGCAGGTGGACAAGGCCGACATCATGCAGTACCTGACAGACCGGACCGTGGCGGAAGCACGGCCTTTCACCCACATCGTGGAGATCCGCCGCCAGGTGCTGATCGCCCAGGGGTTGAACGACAAGAAGGCGGACGAAGCGCTGAAGACCATGGTGGGCGACGCGCTGGGGCTGCTCCCGGTACCGGGCGCCAGGCTCGTAGGCCAGCTGGCCACCGGAGCCTTCGGCGAGCTGATCAGCAAGGAGTACGGCAAACTCGCAGGAGCCGGATATGACGAGATCGCCAAACAGATCGCCCAGCAGATGTCAGAAAGTCGGCGGGGCCTGGACGATACGCACCGGACGCTTGCGGACAACCGTCTGGCGGTGGAGAGGCTGGCGGAGCAGATGCTCGCCACGGCCATGCTGAACAAAGGCTTGTTTGACGAGTTCCCTATGAAGGGCCAGATATTCATTACCGGAACACCGCCGGCGATCAAACCTTTTGCCGAGATGAGCGCGCAGGAATACAGCGAGTTCCTTCGTTGGGTTCGGGACAAAGGTGGAAGCAGTAGTTTGCTCGATCGTTTCGGCGGCACCTTCCGCAGGACCAGTGAGGTGGACGACTATCTCGGCCTGCAGATCCCACCCTCCTCTACAGGGGGTGAAAAATGAGGAATTCTCGTCCGTCTGCCGCCTTTAGCGCTCTCGTGTTGCTCATGGCAGCATGCACCCCAGAGAACGACGTCGTCTCCACACCGACTCCAGCCCTCCAGCCCATCGTGGATGTTCCCCCATACGTCTGCAAGCTTGTCCCTGAGCAGGGGCTTCGTTTGGTGAGCGGAGCAACAGGGTCTCTTGTGGGGAAAACGGCTGGCAGCGAGAAGAGCGGCGAGTGCTGGGCTCCAGAAACGACCCCTTGGCCTCTTCAAGTGAACTGGCTGCAAGCGGACGGTGGGACAAGTCAGGAGCATTTGGACTTTCTCATGGATGACAGGCGTAACGTTTATACGCAGCACGGCGGAGTGAAGCTCCCTACCGATCTCGGCGACGGCATGACTGCCCATCTGACGAATAGCCCATTGGCCGACCAACCGTACCGGACGAGCGCGAAGTTCCGCTGCGGCGGCAAAGAACGAATGATTGACATCTACCTGGCCCAGGTCGCCAAGGGTAGGGACGCGATCAAGGACATGACCGAGCTCATGCGCATCGCCCAAAAACGCTACGGCCACCTGTACAACTGCACCCCCGGCGCCTAGCAAATAGCACCGCCGCCAAAAATCCAGCCAGCCCGTAGCGTCCCAGAATGTCCCAGTCACGACACATTCACGTGAGCCCAAAATTGGACTCAGGTGCATCTCTGCCACACCGCGATGAATAAAACCACACCCGGATTCCGATGACCGTGCGTCATCGACAACAACTTCTTGCGACGATGTACTCACACACAGTGATCTCGGCTGCCAAGGCCGGGATCCTTCCAGCTACCGAAAAGGTAGGGGTACATGAACGAAGAGGCGGAGACTCGCGACGCAAAACTTCGCGCGGCAGCCGTCGAAGCGACAGCGCGTTCCCGTAATGGGGCCTATCGCGGCCCTCGCGCGCGGCGTCAACATGCGAGCCTCCCGACAAACGGCTGCCCATGCCTGGAAGGCATACACACCGCCATCGCCTCAACGACGGTCGCCGTTGCCCGGATAAGAGTTGAAATCGCCAGCATCAAGGCGGAAACGTCCCAGGACTTCGCGGCTCTCGGAGACGAGATCGGCGGCCTTCGCCGACACACCCTCGAGCAGCTCACATCCGCCCAGGAGCAGATGCTAGGCAGACTCGACACCCTGCAGCGCACAATGACCGACGTGGGACTGACACTCGATCGACTGCTGGACAAGGGCGGCGCCTAGCGACGAATAGGTCCTGAGTCGTTCGGGAAATGACAAGGGGTGTTGAGGATTGGCCTGTTGTCACAAAACCGATCATCAACACCCTTATCACAGACCGTACGTGACGGTCGATCGGACGAGCGCCGGAAACTGGCCGAGGTCCAGTTGTTGACCCTGGCAGTGGCCCAAGACCCGCTCGGCCTGCACCCCGAGGCCCGCGCCTCCATTCCGGGAGCCGCCGACCGCACTACCTTCCCGAACGAACGCCTGCCACCTGGCCAGCCTGGCTACATCAAGAATTTCGGCCTAGAAAACCGCTGCTCAAACGCGCGATTTGAGCTCCGGCCCGGCGATACGTCCAGGCCGGCACCCCACAGCGCAAGCCGGCCAAGATCGCGTGACGGGGCGACTAGCTGGCGAAGCCCGCGATAAGCCCGATGGTCAGGGCGGTGCGTTCGGGGATGTACTCGATGATGGCATGCTCTCCCCGGGAGTGGGAGCCCGCTCCGACGGGGCCGAGTCCGTCGAGGACGGGCCGGCCCAGGGCTGAGATGAAGTTGGCGTCGCTGGCCCCGCCGACGCCCGCCTCGCGGAGGTCCCAGCCGTGCTCGATCGCCACCTTGTACGTCCTGGCGTACAGGTCCTGGGAGGCGGGGTTGGGCGTCATGGGCGGCCGGTTCCATTCGCCGGAGAGCGCCACGGAGACCCGAGGGTCGGGGGCGCGCAGCGAGGTGAGTGCGGCGTCCACCCGGGCCATCTCGGCCGGGTCGGACACGCGTACGTCGATGCCGCAGGTTGCCTGGCCTGCGGTGACGTTGGTGCCGGTGCCGCCGCTGACCAGGCCGACGTTGACCGTCGTGCCGAGCGCGGGGGCGCCCAGGGCGGCGATCTGGGTGATCAGGTCGGCCATGGCGTGGATGGCGCTGGCACCGGCGGTGGGGTCGAGGCCGGCATGGGCCTCGATCCCGGTGACGGACACCTGGAAGATGCCGACGCCCTTGCGGGAGGTTTTGACCGCGCCGTCTATGGCGCCCTCGAAGACCAGGCTGGCCAGCGCCCCGGCGCTGGCCGCCTCGATGCGGGCGCGGGAGGCCGGGCTGCCGATCTCCTCGTCGCCGTTGAACAGCAGGCGGACCGTGGGATGCGGCAGGCCCAGCTCACGCAGCCCGCGTACCGCCCAGACCGCCTGGACGAGGCCGGTCTTCATGTCGAAGACGCCAGGTGCGCTGATGACGCCGTCGGTGACCTGCCACGGCCAGTCGGCGAGGGTGCCGACCGGCCACACGGTGTCGTAGTGGCCGACCAGCAGGACGAAGCCGGGGGCGGTGCCCTGGTAGGTCAGTTCCAGCACGTCGCCGTACTGGCCGCCGTCGTGCCGGGTGAACTCGTCCGGCTCCCCGGCGCGGTCCACCGCCCAGCGGAAGATCGCGTCGAGTGCCCCGTCCAGGAGCTGTTTGTCGTTGCTCGGGCTTTCCAGCTCGACGAGCATACGCAGGTCGTCGAGCATGGAGGGGAGCGCCTGGCGGGTCCACGTGGGAGCCGGTGTCACTAAAGGATCCTTTCGCTAAGAGTGAGGAGAGTTAGGAGGGGACGCCGGGGCCCAGCGGGATGCCGAGCGCCCACCATGCCAGGAAGAACAGTGTCCAGACCACGAGCATGATCAGGCACAACGGCATGGTGAGGGCGATCAGCGTGCCGATGCCGGCGGATTTGCGGTAGCGCTGGATGAAGCCGAGGACCAGCACGAAGTAGGGGCTCATCGGGCTCAGGGCGTTGGTGCAGGAGTCGGCGATGCGGTACACCGCCTGGGTGGCTTCCGGCGAGATCTTCAGCAGCATCAGCATCGGTACGAAGACCGGGCCGACCAGCGCCCACTGGGCGGAGCCGCTGGTGATCAGCAGGTTGATGAAGGTGACGATGATCAGGATGCCGACAAAGATCATCGGGCCGTTGATCCCGGCGGACTTCAGCAGGTCCGCGCCGTTGATGGCGACGATCGTGCCGATGCCGGTCCACTTGAAGTAGGCCAGGAACTGGGAGATGGCGAAGAACAGCACGAGGACCGGCGCCATCTCGCGCATGCCCTCGGCCATGAACGTGGGCACGTCGTTGCCGCTCTTGATGGTGCCGGCGACGCGGCCGTACACGATGCCGACGAGGCAGAAGGCGACGCCGAGCATGACGGAGATCGCGTTCAGCAGCGGGCCGGTGACCAGGCTGCCGCCCTCGCCGCGTAGCGGTGAGTCGGCCGGGATGATGGACAGCGCGATCAGCGCGGCGATCACCAGCAGCGCGACGCCGGACCAGCGCAGCCCGCGCCGCTCCTTGTCGGTCAGCTCCAGCGCGCCGAGGTCGCCCACTTCGGCGTCCTCGTCGATCGGCATGCTCGCCGCCCGCTTGGTGAGGATCGTCTCCGTCACCACGGTGATGACGATGGACAGCACGACCGACGAGCCGATGGAGAAGAAGTAGTTGGCGAGCGGGGTGACGGTGTAGCTCGGGTCGATGGTGTGCGCGGCGTCGGTGGTGATGCCGCCCAGGATGACGTCGAGCGGGGTGACCACCGGGCTGGCGTCGAAGCCGGCCGCGACCGAGACGAACGCGACCACGACGCCGACGATCGGGCTGCGGCCGACCGCGTAGAAGGCCAGCCCGCCCAGCGGGATCAGCACGATGTACGCCGAGTCGGCGGCCACGTGGGAGATCATGCCGGTGAAGGCGAGCGCGAACGTGACCCACCGGGCCGGCACGCGGGAGACGCCCCGGCGCAGGACCGCCGAGAGCAGCCCCGCCCTGTCGGCCACCGCGACGCCGAGCATGACCACCAGGATCGTGCCCAGCGGGGGGAAGGTGGTGAAGCTCTTGATGGCGTCGCCGAGCATCAGTGTGACGCCCTCGCTCGACAACAGGTTCTTCACCGCGACGGTCGTCTTGTCGGCGGGGTTGACCGCCGACACTCCGGCCGCCGACAGGATCCAGCTCAGCGCCATGAGCACGACGCTCAGGATGATGAAGAGCCAGAACGGATGAGGCAGTTTATTACCGGCGCGTTCGACGCTGTTCAGCACGCGCATGGTCACGTTTAAGGCACGTGATTCTTTCTCAGCGGACACGGTCGTCATGGAGACCCGGTCATCCTTTCTTGGTCGTTTCGCCTGAGGCACAGACCGAACGCGAAAGATGCCCCGTCTCTTTATTGCGAGTCCGCACCTGCGGGCCATACTTTAACGGGCGACCGGATCATCTCGCAATAGCTGATTGTCAAGGATGTCTCACCAGTTGAGAGCGGGTAAAAAAAGGCATGAGAAAGCGCCCGAACGATGTCGGGTGTCAAATGAATTTCGACAAACTTAAGACGCCTATAACATTCAGCCGACAAGCCAGCGACTGAGATAGAAAGCGACAATTCCGACTGCTGTCACAAGCAGGAACCTTTTCGACACCAGACCCACGGCGAAGGTGACCGCGCCGCCTATCAGATAAGGGTTCGTCAGGGTCAGCTCGACGCCGTTCCCCGAGGGCGCGAGAACGGCCGGGAACACCAGTGCGGCCAGCACGGCCGGCGGCGTGTACCTGAGCAGCGTCTCCGCCAGCGGCGGCATCTCCCTGTCGGCGAAGAGGGCCAGCGGCAGGTAGCGCGGCAGGAAACTGCACAACCCCATGCCGAGGATCAGCAGCGCCATACTCATCGGGCGATCTCCTTCGTCCTCGACTTCGCCGCGTACTCGCACGCGGCCCCCACCACCGCTCCCACCACCGCGGCCAGCACGACGCCGAGGTTGTACGGCAGGCCCCGCGCCAGCATCACGGTCACTCCCGCGGCGCAGATGGCCGCGGTCACGCGCCAGTTCGCCAGCCCGATCGCGAGCATGGCGATGAACATGGCGGTCACCGGGAAGTCCAGTCCGAGCCCCCGCACGTCCGGGACGGCCGAGCCGAGGGACATGCCGACCGCCGTGCACAGCATCCAGGTGACGTACAGCAGCGAGGACGCCCCGAGGAAGAACATGTGCTTGTTGTGGGTGAGTTCGCCCTTCCTCAGCCGTTCGATCGCCACGAAGAAGACCTCGTCGATCAGCCCGAACCCGAGCAGCACCCGCCACCGCTGGGGCACTTCCTTGATGTACGGGATCAGGATGGTGGAGTAGAGGAGCATCCGGAGCCCCAGGATGAGCGTGGTGAGGATGATCGCGGCCCAGCCCGTGCCGCCGGCGATGAGGGCGAAGCCGACGAACTGGGCGGTGCCGGAGTTCACGGCCATCGCCAGGCCCAGGGTCGCCCAGCCGGAGAGCCCGCTCGACAGTCCGAGTACGCCTCCGGCGATGCCCATGGGAATGGCCGAGGCGAGGAACGGCACCATGCTCCTCGCTCCGGCGAGGTACTGCTGGCCGGGGGTCAGCGGTGTGACCGCCTGGGGGGTGTTCGTGGTGGTCATGTCAGTGCGCTTCGCTCCGTTGATCTTCCGTAAGTGAAACCGGCGGGTCTTCCGTAGGGGGTGCCGGCTGGTCTTCCGTACGTGGTCCCGGCTGATCCTCCGAACACGGCACCAACCCGTGCAGCAGTGTGGCCACGGCGTCCGGGGCCGTCCGGCAGAAGTAGTGGCCGAAGGGCCCGAGCTCCGCGAGCCGCGGCCGATCGGCGAACAGCGACCAGTCCTCGTACCTCCGCCGATGGTCAGGGGTCAGCGGATCGTCCGAGGCATGGACGACCGTGAGCGGCGCGCGCAGCCTGGCCACGGGCCCTCGCTCGGCCGCCGCCAGCAGATAGCCGTTGGCCGAGCCGGAGTCGTGCCGGAACGTCCTGGTGACGAAGGCCGCCTGCTCGGGTGAGAGCACGTCGAGCCCGGAGTACCCGGTCGCCTCGACGAGCCAGCGCACGATGTCCTCATCCGTCATCGCGTCCACCCGCTCCATGGACTCGCGGGTGGTCCGGGCGTCGTGCAGCAGCTTTCCGGCCACGAAGACGTGGAGCGGCGCGTTTCCGCCCGCCTCCATCAGGCGTGCGGTCTCGATGGCCAGAGCCGAGCCGACGCAGTGGCCCCAGAGCAGTACGGGGCGTTCGGCGAGAGCGCGGACCTCCTCCGCCACCCGCCGTGCCGCCTCCTCGATGGACAGGAAGGGTTCGTCCGGATGGCCGGGATCGTGGCCCGGCAGCTCCACGCCATAGACGGCCACGTCGGCGCCCGCCTTGTCGAGGGCGGTGGCCAGCGGCTCGAAGTTGACGGCGTTGCCGGCCGCGTAGGGAAAGCACACGAGGGCGGCCCGGGCCCGGCCGGGGTCGGCCGACAGCGAGCGAAGCAGCGGCGAGCGGGACGTGGACGCGCCATCGTTCAGACGAGCCTCGGCCACCTCACACAGCGGTCCCAGGGTGGAGTTGCGCATCAGGTCGGTGAGCGACACGAGCCCCTCCAACTCCATGACCACCCGCATGGCCGACAGCGAGCTGCCGCCGAGCTCGAAGAAGTTGCCGTCGAGGGTGATCTGCTCCAGCGGCACGTCGAGCACCCTGGACCACACCTCCGCGATGCGCGGTCCCACCGCTCCGGTGGGACGACGGCTGGGGCGAGGGCCGGGGTGACGGCTGGGGTGACGGCCCGTCTCTCCGGCGGCACTCCGCTCTTCGGAACGGTGAAACGTCAGGCGTCGGGGTGCCTGGAACAGCTCAAGGCCGCCGGGCATGCGGCGTCCGTACACACCTGTGGTGGGGATCGTGACCCCGTTGGCGATCAGCACGATCCGCCCCGGCGTGGCGAAGGGCACCCGCAGACCGTGTTCGTCGACGACCCGCGCCCGATAATGGTCTGCCAGCTTCGGCAGGACGCTCTCGCTCTGTTCCATCGCGATCAGCGCCGCGCTCTCCTCGCCGGGCAGCAGATCGGCGAGGTGATGGAGGGCGGCCGGATCGGCTGTCATCTGCTCGAACGCGGCGATGTAGTACGCCCCCATCCGCGCCACCTGCCAGGGCTCGAAGAGGTGGGCGTGGTAGTGCAGGCTGAGCCGTACCTCGTCGGTGATGAAGTGCCGGGAGAACTCGGCGCGCAGCACGAACTCCGTCTCCGAGTTGGCCCGCACGTCGAGCAGGGAGAAGCCGTCGAGCGCCTCCAGCTGCCTGAGCAGATAGAAGTGCGTGAAGTTGAAGGCCGTCTCGAACAGCGCCTGTTGTGTCCCCAGGTCGTGCTTCATCCGCGCCATCGGGTATCGCCGCGCGGGGAGCAGTTCGACCTCGGCCCGGTAGACGTCGCGCACGAGGCTCTCCCAGGAGCCCTCGCCCGTACGCACCCGGAAGGGCACCGTGTTGAGGAACAGGCCGATCGAACGGGTGGCGCCCTCCGCCTCGGGCCGGCCGCTGTGCTCGTACCCGGTCATGACGTCGCGCTCGCCGGTGATCAGGGAGAGGACCTTGACGTGCGCGGCCATCGCGACGTTCTTGACCGGCACGGACAGCGCCCCGGCCAGCGCCACGATCCGGTCGGACAGGCCGCGCGGGAACTCCACCTCGTGGAACACGACGGGGAAGACGTCCGGCGACGCCGATTCCCTCGTGCGGGGCACCTCGGCGAAGGTGCTGCCTTCGAGCACGCCCGCCCAGTAGGAACGGTGGCCCTCGTCGGCGAGGGACCGGCGCTCCAGTGAGACGTAGTCGCGCGCGTACCCGTCCGGCTCCACGTCCGGCAGCGGCCGTCCGTCGAGCAGCCGGTAGTAGGTGTCGAACAGCGTGGTGTGCACCAGGGTGATGCTCCAGCCGTCCAGTGCGGAGTTGTGCTGGCTGAGCGTGTAGCGGAACAGGTCGTCGCCGAGCACGTGCACGTGCAACCGGACGAGGCCGGGCTCGGTCCAGGTGAAGCGATGAGCCTTCTCCCGCTCCGCCCATACGTGGTACCAGGCGTCCTGTTCGTCCTCGTGCATACCGCGCAGGTCGGCGATGTACAGCGGTGACGGCGCGTCCTCGTGGACGAGTTGCAGGTACTCGCTGTAGCCGGTGAGGTGGTAGCTGGTACGGAAGATCGGGTTCGCGGCGACGATGTGCCGGACCGCCCGCTCGAAGCATCCGGCGTCGAACGAACTCTGGATCGTGTAGCTGATGATGTCGTGATATTCGACTGTGTTGTGTGACAGTTCGCTCTGAAAGACCAGTCCCGCCTGGAGCTGCGTCATCGGGTAGGCGTCGGCCACCCCGGCCGGGATCTTCGCCCGGTCCTCAGGCGTCAGCAGCTCGAACGGCCGGAGCGGGCGCGTCGCCGGATCCGCGTCCCGCGCGAGAGCGACCAGACTCGCGATGGTCGGATTCTCGAAGAGCTGCTGGAAGGTGAAGTCGAGGCCGCACGCGCGCGCCCTGGCCAGCACGGTGACGAAGTGGATCGAGTTGCCGCCGAGCGCGAAGAAGTTGTCGTGCACCCCGACCGATTCGACGCCGAGCACCTCGGCCCAGACGCGGGCCAGGTCCGCCTCCTGCGGCGTGCGCGGGGCGACGTGGTCCACTGCGCGGGCCGGTTCGCCGGGGTCGGGCAGCGCGCGGCGGTCCAGCTTGCCACTCGGACTGAGCGGGAACGAGGCGAGCGTGACGAGGCGCGCGGGGACCATGTACTCCGGTAGCGTGCGCCTCAGGTGCTCCTTGAGCTCATCTTCGGGCAGGGGCTCGGCGGCCACGACGTAACCGCACAGATGATCCTGTCCGCGAGGGATGACGACGGCGTCCCTCACGGCGGCGTGCTGCCGCAGCCGCTCCTCGATCTCACCCGGTTCGATGCGGTATCCCCGCAGCTTGACCTGGTGGTCGATGCGGCCCAGGTACTCGATGCCGCCGTCGGCCAGCCTGCGGGCCAGGTCCCCCGTACGGTAGACGCGCTCCTCGCCCGCTTGGGGCGCGGCGACGAAGCGCTCGGCCGTCAGTTCGGGGCGACCCAGGTACCCGCGAGCCAGCTGGACCCCCGCGACGCACAGCTCCCCCGGGACGCCGACGGGCTGGGGTCGCAGGTCCGCGTCGAGCACGTGGATACGCGTGTTGTCGACCGGCCGCCCGATCGGCACCATGGTCTCGCCGCCGTGGCAGGCGTAGTGGGTGACGTCGACGGCCGCCTCGGTGGGCCCGTACAGGTTGATCAGCCGGCAACCCGTGACCACCTCGTGGAAGCGTCGCACGTGGTGCGCCGGCAGCGCCTCGCCGCTGGCGAACACCTGCCGCAAGGTGCCCAGCCTCCATTGCTCGCCCGTTCCCGAGACGAAGTCGAGGAAGGCCCCGAGCATGGACGGCACGAAGTGCATCGTGGTGACGCGGTGCCGCTCGACCGCGGCGGTCAGCGCCTCCGGCTCCCGCTCCGCGCCGGGCTCGGGCAGGCACACCGACGCCCCCGCGAACGTCCACCAGAACAGCTCCCACACCGAGACGTCGAACGACGTGGGCGTCTTCTGCATGATGACGTCCGTGGAGTTGATCGGGTACGCCTTCTGCATCCAGCCGATGCGGTTGACGACCGACCGGTGCTCGATCCGCACGCCCTTGGGAGCACCGGTCGAACCCGAGGTGTAGATGACATACGCGAGGTCGCGGGCGCCGCCCTCGACCGGCGGCGTGCTCACCTCCTGCGCGTAGGACCCCTCGTCCATGAGGTCCAGGACGGCGACGCCGTCGCCGACCAGCTCCTGGTGGCGGGGCTGGGTGAGGACGAGGCGGGCGGCGCTGTCATGGAGGATGTACGCGATGCGGTCGCGCGGGTTGCCCGGGTCGATCGGCAGGTACGCGCCCCCCGCCTTCAGCACGGCGTAGACGGCGACGAGCATCTCCGGCGAGCGGTCCGCCAGCACGGCCACGAGGTCGTCGCGGCCCACGCCGCGGGCGCGCAGCGTGTGCGCCAGGCGATTGGCCCGGGCGTTCAGCTCGGCGTACGTGAGCAGGAAGCCGTCGCCCACCACGGCCACGGCGTCAGGGGTCGCGGTGACCTGGCGGCTGAAGAGCTCGTCGAGCCGCACCGTGTCCTCGAAGGCGGCGTCCGTGTCGTTCGCCTTGTCGATCAGCGCCAGATCGTCGTCGGATCGCAGGTCGAAGGCGGCCATCGCCGTGTCGGGCGAGGCGGTGGCCTGGTCGAGCAGCATCACGCAGTGCGTGAGAAGCCGCCGGGCGGTGTCGGGGCCGTGCGTGCCGGTCCGGTGCCGCAGTTCCAGAGCCAGCCCGGCCGGCCCGCGTACGAAGGCGAAGGCGAGTGGGAAGCCGGGCCGTCCGGCGGGATCCGCCTCGTCGCGTACCGCGTCCACGAGCACGTCGGCGAACGGATCGTCCCCCTCCCCCGCCGCGGTCCCGAACTCGTCGGCGAGCAGCTCGATCGGGTAGTCCTGGTGTTCGATCGCGGCCCGCAGCCGGTCCCCGACCTCGCCCAGCAGCCCGCGCAGCGTGGTGTCGCGCGTGACCGGCAGCCGCAGCACCAGTGAGGAGGCCAGCGGCGTGGGTCCGGCGGGCACGGGGGCGGGAGGTGTGGCCAGCACGGATTCGGCGCCACCGCCGTAACGCTGGAGCAACGCGCCTGTCACGGCGATCAGCACGGAACGCAGAGCGATGTCCTGGCCCCGGGCCAGCTTGCCGAGTCTGGCGGTCAGCTCGGGGCCGAGGTCGAGCGCGGTCACCGCGCGCGCCGCCTCCCCTGCCGAGCCACCGTGCGTGTCGGACGGGAAGCCGGTGCGCTCGGGCAGCGCCGCGAGCTGGGCGCGCCAGAACACCCCCTCGCGGCGACGCTTCGCGGCCGCGACCTTGAGCCTGCCCAGGGTCTCGATGGACTGCATGGCCCCTCCAGTTCAGAAGTCGAAGTCGAACGCGAGCGCGGGCGGGCCGGGCCGGGCCGAAGGCGCCCGGCCGAGCTCGCCGAGCGGCGTGTCCGGCTCGGCGAGTGCCGCGTCGAGCAAGGACAGGAACTCGTCCCGGAACGTCTCCACGGTGGGGCGCAGGAAGAGGTTCGTGGCGTACGCCAGCCGGGCCTCGTACCCTTCGGGTGAGTCCTCGACCTGCAGGTCCAGGTCGAAGATCGTGCGCCGGGTGGCCTCCGGCAGCCACCGGGGCCGGCCGCCGAGGAAGTCCACCTGGTGCAGCCCCGTGTCCTGCATCGCGAAGAACGCGTCGAAGAGCGGGTGGCGGCTGAAGTCATGCTCGCCCCGCATCGCCACCAGAGCGTCGAACGCGTGATCCTGGTGGTCGCCGGCGGCCACCGCGTGCCGGGCCACGGCTCGCAGATACACGCGGAACGGCAGCTCGGGGGCCGGGTAGGCCCGCAGGCACAGGGTGTTGACGAACATCCCCTGAACCCGGTCCACGCCCGGCAGGTGCCGTCCGGAAAAGGGCGTCCCGACCGTCACGTCGTCGCCCCCGCTCACCTGTCTGAGGAAGACGGTGTACACGGCCAGGATCACCTGGAACGCCGTCACCCCTTGGGCGCGGGCCAGCTCCCTGACCGCGTGGCTGCGCTCCGCGCCGAACGCGAACGGCAGGTGGTCCCCCTCCGTCCGGCGGACCGCCGGCCGGGGCAGGTCGATGGGCAGATCGAGAGGTTTGACCGGCCGCGCGAACGTCTCGGCCCAGAAGCCACGCTGGGTCTCGGACAGCGCGCGCCGCTCCGGCCCGTTCGCCCACTGCGCGAAGTCCCGGTAACGCAGCTCCACCTCAGGGAGCGGTTCGCCCCTGAGCAGCGCCGCCCACTCGGCCATCAGGAGGGCGAGCGAGCGGCCGTCGGTGAGGAGGTGGTGAATGTCCAGCACCAGCCGGGTCCCATGGTCATGCCGCGCCAGGGCCGCCCGCCACAGGGGGGCTTGATGGACGTCGAAGGCGCGGATCCACCTCTCGGTCCAGCCGTCGAGATTCGCACCGCGAAACAGGCCGACCTCGTCCAGCGCCGTACATAGCACCTCGTGAACGCGCTGGTACGGCTGCCCGTCGTCGCCCACGGCCACGTCGGTGCGCAGGATCTCGTGCCGCTCGACGAGGGTCGCGAGAGCGGCGCGCACCCGTCCGGCGTCGATCCGGCCGGGGAGGTCGACGACGATCGGCAGGTTGTACTGGGTGCTGGACGGGTCCTTGATCTGCTCGACATAGACGCCCTTCTGCTGGGGTGACAGCGGGGTCCGCTCGCCGGCCTGGCACGGACGCGGCCCCACCACGTCGGCGCCGTCCGCGGCACGGACCAGGTCGGCCAGCGCCGACACCGTACGGACCGCCAGCACGGCCGAGACCGGACAGGCCACCCCGAACCTCTTCCGCACCCTGGCGGCCAGCCGGGTCGCGGTGAGCGAGCTGCCGCCCAGCCGGTCGAGCGGGTCGTCGACGCCGATCCCGCGCACGCCGAGGACGTCCTCCCACAGCTCGACGAGCTCTCGCTCGAGCTCGTCCCCAGCCGTCCCGCCGCCCGCGGGGATCGGCTCGGGCAGCGCGGCCCGGTCCACCTTCCCGTTGACGTTCAGCGGCAGCGCGGGCAGCACCACGATCTGGGCGGGCACCATGTGAGCGGGCAGCACGCGCTCGATCTCCGTCCGCAGCCGCTCCGGTTCCAGGGACCGCTCACCCGAGACGTACGCGCGTAGGTGACCGTCGGACGAATCCGGAGCGCGCCGCTCCACCACCACCGCTTCGCGCACTCCGGGGCGGGCCAGCAGCGCGGCCTCGACCTCGCCCGGCTCGACGCGCAGACCGCGCACCTTGACCTGGTGATCCATCCTGCCGAGGAAGTCGATCGACCCGTCGGGCAGCCTGCGCGCCCGGTCGCCGGTCCGGTAGAGAAGCTCTCCTGGCCGGAAAGGGTGGGGGACGAAGGCGCGCGCGGTCAGGTCGGGGCGCCCGTGGTAGCCGAGCGCCAGACCGTCGCCGCCGACGTACAGCTCTCCGGCGACGCCCGCTGGAAGCGGTTGTCTGTCCTGGTCGAGCACGTACGCGGTGGTATTGGGCACCGGGCGGCCGATGGGCACGCGTTCGCCGATCGGCTCGCGAACCTCGTGGCAGGTGGAGATGACCGCGTTCTCGGTCGGCCCGTACGCGTTGACGAGCCGCAGACCCGGATTGGCCCGCAGCACGGACCTGGCGTGCTTGGCCGAGAGCACGTCACCTCCGACCAGCAGGTCCCGCAGCGGCCCGAACACGGTCGGGTCCTCGCCCGCGAGCTGGCTGAACAGCGCGGAGGTGAAGAGCGCCGTGGTGATACCCCCGTCCGCCAGCGCCCGCCTCAACTGCGCGCCGTCGAGGAACGTCTCCCGGTCGAGGATGTGCACGGTCCCACCGCAGAGCAGGGCGGCCCAGGTCTCCCAGACGGAAGCATCGAAACCGGTCGCCCCGATCTGCGCCACCCTGGCCGTGGAGTCGAGCCGTACATAGCCGACGCCCCGCACCAGCCGGACGATGCCGCGATGCGGGACCAGGACGCCCTTGGGCCGTCCGGTGGTCCCCGAGGTGTACATCAAGTACGCGATGTCCGACGCGTCGCTCAGCGCGGGGAGGTCGGCCTCGGGTTCGGCCGACCGGTCCTGGGCGTCCACCGCGATGGCCGGCCCGCGGGCCGGCTCTCGCGTGGTCAGCTCTCGTGTGGTCAGCAGGAGGCCGGCGCCGCTGTCCTCGATCAGCTGGGAGATCCGATCCGCCGGATGGGCGGGGTCCATCGGCACGTAGAACCCGCCGGCCTTCAGCACGGCGAGCGCCGCGACGATCAGGTCGGGGGTACGCGGCAGCAGCAGCGCCACCGGTTCCGCGGGACGCAGCCCATCGCGGCGTAACCTCTGGGCCAGCAGAGTGCTGCGGTGGTGCAGTTCGGCATAGGTGAGCGTGGTATCTCCGTACACCACGGCCGGGTGGCCGGGCGCCGCCTCGACCTGCTCGGCGAAGAGCCGCTCGACGCGGCTGTCTCGGGGATAGTCCGTGGCCGTGTCGTCGCAGCCGTCCAGCAGCCGATCACTCATGGGAGATCACCCCCGCGAGGCCGTTCACCGTCGGGTGCAGGTACAGCTCGCGCATCGGAAAGGCCGGCAGGCCACGGTCACGCATGGCCGCCGCCACCCGCATGGCGTACAGGGAGTTGCCGCCGAGCTCGAAGAAGTTGTCGTCGGGACCGACGGGCACGCCCAGCACCGCCTCCCACACCGCGGCGAGCGCGCCCGCCAGCTCACCTGACGGAGCCCGGATCGGCGCGGCGGGCGCGACGACCGGCACGGGCAGCCCGCGAACGTCGAGCTTGCCGTTGGCGGTGAGTGGCAGCGTGTCGAGGGGCGTGATGGTGGCGGGCAGCATGTGCTCCGGCAGCACCTTGGCGGCTCGTTGCCGGATCGCCGCCGGATCGCCGCCGGCCGGCACCACGTACGCGTCGATGCGCGCTCCCGCGGCGTCCCGCTCGCCGTTCAGCACCACGGCGGCCGCCGTGACGGCGGGGTCGTCCAGCAGGACGTTGCGGATCTCGTCCAGCTCGACGCGGAATCCGCGCAGCTTGACCTGGGTGTCGAGACGGCCGAGGTGCTCCAGCCGGCCATCGGGCAGCAGCCTGCCCCGGTCGCCGCTGCGGTAGACGCGGCCCATGGTGAAGGGATCGGGCAGGAAGCGCTGCGCGGTCAGCTCGGGACGGTCCAGGTACTCCAGGGCGACCCCGTCTCCCCCGACGTGGATCTCTCCGGGGACACCGCACGGCACGGGACGGCCGCGCTCGTCGAGGACGTACAGGTGCCAGCCGGGCAGGGCGTGCCCCACGGACCGCGACCCGGTCATCGCCTCACGGCGGGTCACGTTCTGCGCCGTCACGTGCACCGTCGTCTCCGTGATGCCGTACATGTTGACCAGCCGGCACCGGTCCTCCGGATACCGGTCGAACCAGGCCCGCAAGGGCCGGGCGTCCAGCGGCTCACCGCCGAAGATCACCAGCCGGACCGCCAGCCGCTCGTCCTGCCGCCGGTCGGCCTCCATGAGCTGGGCGAACGCCGACGGCGTCTGGTTCAGCACGGTGACGCGCTCGCGCGCCAGCAGCTCGCGGAACTCCTCGGGCGAGCGAGAGACCCAGTACGGCACCACGACCAGCCGGGCGCCGGTGAGCAGCGCTCCCCAGATCTCCCAGACGGAGAAGTCGAACGCGCTGGAGTGGAAGAGCGTCCAGGTGTCACCGGGACCGAGCCCGAAATCGTCACGGGTGGCCGACAGCAGGGCGACGACGTTGCGATGCGGCACCACGACGCCTTTCGGGCGCCCGGTCGAGCCCGAGGTGTAGATGACGTACGCGGCCTCACCCGGCCCCCGCCGCTCTGGACGGGCACGGCCTGCCTCGCCGCCGTGGGTCTCCAGCTCCTCGGGCCTGACCAAGCTCGCCGACCCGCCGCCGGGAAAGTCCTGGTCCGCGATGACGACGCGCAAGGCCGCGTCCTGAGCCGTGAACGCCAGCCGATCGGCCGGATAGGCCGGATCCATGGGCACGTACACCGCGTCCGCCTTGAGCACGGCCAGCATGGCGACCACGAGATCGGGCGTGCGTCCGAGGCAGACGCCGACGCGCTCCCCCGGACGCACGCCCCGGTCGAGGAGGGCGGCGGCGAAGCGGCCGGCGCGCGCGTCCAGTTCCGCGTACGTCAGGGAGCGGCCCTCGCAGGTGAGCGCCACCGCGTCGGGACACTCCGCCACGCGGGCGGCGAACACGTCGTCGATCCGCTCCGGCCGCCAGTCCAGCCGCCGTAACGGACGGCCGAGGGCGACCACCTGCCGTGTCTCCGCCTCGTCCAGCAGCTCGACGTCGGCGGGGACCAGACAGGCGGGCGCGTTGGCCAACTGCTCATAGGCGCGGGCGACATGGCGGGCGAAGCGCCTGGCCGAGTCGGCGTCCACGTCTTCCAGCCGGTGGTGTACCACCAGCTGAAGGCCGCCGTCCGGGGTGTGGCCGGGCACGATCGTGAGCGGGAACGGGGCTGTCTGGCAGGGAACGTGCGTACCGGACCCGCTCTCCGCCGGCTCGTCAGTGAGCAGACCGGCCACGACCCGGCCGCCGGTCTCCGCGAGGAGTTCGGCGTACTGCCGCCCGTCGCACCGCCCGCCGCCCGAGGCCAGGGCTTGGGCGGTCTCGGCCACCAGCTCCCCCGCGGTGCGCGCGCCCGAAAGGTCCAGTGCCAGCAGGAGCCCGGCGTCGAACGCGCCCAGCGCTCCTTCCGGCCGCTCGGGCACGGGGCCGAGCACGCCGATGACCGGGTTCTCCTGGTTCTCGTACCGTCCGAGCACCAGCCCGACCGCCGCCGCCATCGTGGCCGGCACATCCGCTCCGGCCTCGCTTATCGCCACGGTGGCCAGGCCGGTACGGTCACCCGCCGCGTCGTCGCCGCTGGCCCACGCAATACGTCCGGAAAAATCCGCTTCCCGCCATCTTTTGAACGTCTCGGCGTCTGCGGCGGCGATGGCATGACTCGCCGTCTTGTCGGTGAATCCCTCATACCGAGCCCGCCCGGTGAGCACGTCGGCCACGGCGCGCAGCGACAGGGCGTCGAGATTGGCGCGATGGGCGACGAGCACGAGGTCGGCGGGCCCGTCCGCGTACCGCAGCAGCACCGCGCGCAGCAAGGCGCCCTCCGCGTCCAAAGGACGGTGCAGTTCGGCCTCGACGCGGCGGCCCGCCACCGCGGAGTCGCAGGCGGCCGGAACCCGCTCGTCCCAGAGCCGGGGCAGCCGATCAGGCGTGTCCCCCCACCAGGTGCGGACCGCGCGTTCGAAGAGTCCGGCCAGCCAGGTGGCACCAACGCCATCGGGCAGCCTGACGCGGCGGGCATGACAGTGTGCGGAGGGCGAGCGGTCTGGGGGAATGAGATCGGTTCGGGGCACGCGGTGATCTCCAGAGCGTGGTCGTGGTGAAAGAGCGGGCGTCAGCGTGCGGTGAAGCCGCCGTCGACGGTGAGTACGCTGCCGGTGACCTGCCGGGATTCGTCGGAGGCCAGCCATACGGCGGCCGAGGCGACGTCGTCCGGCTCGATGAGGGCGTTCATGGGCTGGGCCTGCACGAAGGCCTCCTCGTGCTCGTCCGCCGGCACGTCGAGCGAACGCGCGATCTCCGCCAGCATCCGGCCCTCGACCTGCGAGTCATCGCGGACGGAACCAGGGCACAGGGCGTTGACCCGCACCTTGCGGGGGGCGTAGTCGAGCGCGACGGCCTTGGTCAGGCCGATGAGACCGTGCTTGGCGGCCACGTATCCGGCGAAGTGCCGATATCCCACCAGCCCGGCGGTCGAGGCGATGTTGACGATGCTGCCGGATCGCTGCTCGACCATCAGTTTGCCGACCGCGCGGATGGCGCGCCACGCACCGGAGAGATCGACGTCGATCATCAACTGCCACTCGTGCTCGTCGATCTCGTGCGCCACCTTGCCGGAAGGCGCGGCGATGCCGGCGTTGTTGACGAGGACGTCGATGCGGCCGAAGCGCCCGATTGCCATGGACACCGCGGCCTCGACTTCGTGCGTCTCCCGTACGTCGGCCTGCCTGGTCAGGACGGAGACGCCGAACTCCCGGCAGAGTTCGGCCGTGTATTCGAGCTGACTGGCCGAGCCGAGCGCGTACGGCACACCCGGCAGATCGCGCGCGACGTCGAGCAGCACCAGGTCGGCGCCCTCCCGCGCGAACATCCGGGCACTGGCCCGGCCCAGCCCGCGGGCCGCACCGGTGATGACGGCCGTCTTCCCGGACAGGCGCATCGTCACCGCTCATCCGGCGTCGCGAGCTCGGCGCCGATCACGCGCAGCAGGGGAGCGGGATCATCGGCCAGGTACATGTGGCCCCCGTCGAGCTCCACGGTGTTGAACCCGGCGCTCGTGGCCCGCTCCCACTGGGCGATCATCGCCATGTCCACCAGCTCGTCGTCGAGGCCGTGTACGGCGGTGATCGGTGTGGACAGCGGCTTGTCGGACTGGGGACGGTAGCTCTCGTGCAGTTCGACGTCGGCGCGCAGCATGGGCAACAGCAGCGCCCGCATCTCGGGGTCCTCCAGGGCCGGGTGCGAGTATCCGGCGAAGGAACGGATCCGTGCCAGGAACGCCTCGTCATCCAGGCCGGTGGCGCGGCTCTCCCGCCCGCTCCACGGCCCGGGGGAACCGCTGACGTACAGGCGGGCGAGCCGCAATCCGGTCACGCCGCTGAGCCGGTGCGCCAGCTCGTACGCCAGCACCGCCCCGAGGCTGTGACCGAAGACGGCCACCCGGGAACCGGGGCCGATTCGCTGCAGCACCTGCGAGCACGCCTCGTCGGCGGCGCGGGCGGCATCGGTGTGCGGAGGCTCGACGAAGCGCTCCTCACGGCCGGGCAGTTGCACCGGCAGGATGCTCAGGCCCTCGGCCAGGTAGCGCTGCCAGCCCTTGAAGAAGGAGGCGCCGGCCCCGGCGAAGGGCAGGCAGATGAGGTAGGTGGGTTCCATGATCCGTTCTCCCGTCTGTAGACGGTGTCTCGGCTGTGGGGGGTCGCCTCGCCTGTCACGGCGTCGATGGGTCACGGCGCTGCGAACAGTCGCGAAACGTCACCGAACGTATGTATCCTTGATCGACACCGTCAAGATCCACATCTCCGATCTAACAAACACTTAAGGTTCGGATGTGATGCGCGGGGCCATACTCGACGCCGGACGTCCTTGATCTCCGGATCCCTGGCCGAACATCCGCCCGCATGCCACAATGCGGGGCACCGCAGCGATCATGACCACATGACCTGATGCCGCCTGCCCTACCGGGAGCCGCATGGGAGGGGGACCTCGAGCGCTTCCCTGCGTCTGCGGATCGCAGCTTTGGCGAATTGAGGACAGCGCGACGCATGAAGGGGAGTACATGGACCTAGCCGCTGAGGGCGACGCGCTGTCGCAGCTCATCACGACGATCATGAACGCCATGAGGGCCGCGGGCAACGACAACGACGAACGCCAGCTGGCGCAGATGTCCGAGGCGTGCAAGCAGCTGGCCGCCAGTCTGGATTCCGTGGGCGACAAGAACATCGACCCGGCCGTGCAGAAGGGCCGCAAGCAGTGGACCGGCGACGCGGCCACGCACTACCAGGAGATGGTCGACACCTACTTCGACCCGGCCGAACGGAAGGCGCTGGTCAAGAGCCTCGGCCACGTGTCGGAAGTGCTCCTCATGGCCAAGGAGGCCACCCACGAGACCAAACGGGCGTTCCGGGAGCTGCTGAAATCCATCCTCCAGGCGTTGGCGATCAGCGTGGCCCTCTCCATGTTCACGGGCGTGATGGGCAGGTACGCCGCGTGGGTCGCCAGAGCCAAGATCGCCGCCCAGGGCGCCGGCCTCGCGGCCACCATCCTGGCGCGGCTGATCTGGTTTCTCAAAAAGGTCGCCGTACCCCTGCGCAAGCTGGCCGAGCTGATGAAGAGGAGCAAGGCGCTCAGGAGGGGCCTGACGGTCTTCAAGTCGCAGAACTGGGTGCTGAACGGCACGCAGGGCATGAGTTTCGGCAAGACGGCCCTGACGTCCTTCAAGAGCTACGCCAAGATGTTCGGCCTCCAGCTGGGCGCCGGCCAGTTCATGTTCGTGGGCCTGGGCCGGGAGCTCAAGGGCCAGTCGTTCTTCGCGCCCTTCGGCCTCCAATACGCGCAGATGGTGAATTCCGCGGCGATATCGTCGGCCTTCCCCTGGGGCCGCGTCGGCTGGGACAAGGCGAAAAAGGCGTACGGCGCCAAGGCCCTCTTCGCGGCAGGAGCCATGACCGGAACGGGCTACACGATCATCAACGACAGGCTCGAAGGCAAGACGCTGGGGCAAATGGTCAAGGACATCGGGAAGGTGGCGGTGCTGAACGGCGGCTGGGGCGCCCTGAACGGTGCCGCACTCAAAAAGATCGGCATCACCGGCGACTTCCAGGTCCAGCTCTTCAACTCCACCGGCGCGATCATCCCCGGCACCGCCCTGCGCAACCTTCCCCCACCCATCGGCGTCCCCTTCAAACAGACGGAGCCGCCGGCGCACATCGACCATAAGAAGTACCCGGAGCCTGATACTCCCCCATTGATGGACTACCGGCCGCAGGACCCCACCACGACCGCCCCCCAGGCATCGTCGCACCAGGTCGGAGGGGAGGAGACGCTGGCAGGCATCGCCAAACGGGTCTACGGCAGCGAAAGGTACTGGCCCCAACTCTACGAGGCCAACCGCGACGTCATCGGCCCTGACCCCGGGGTCCTGAAACCGGGCACGCCGCTGAAACTCCCGAAACTGAAGTGACCGACTGGAGAGTGCGATGACCGGAAAGAGCAAGGAAGTCGGATATTCCACGGACGACCTGAAGAAGGGAGGAAAGGCCACCGACGAATCGATGAGCCTGCTGTCCACTCCCCGAAACGCTTTCGCCGAGGCGGCCAGGCCGACGTCCACCTGCTTCGGCCTGCTCCCCGAGGGATCCCAGGAGCTGGCCGACGACTATCTGAAGTTCTACACCAACACCATCGACTGGGTGGACTCCCTGATGTGGAACCTGAACAACGCGGGCCTGACTCTGAACCAGACCGGAAAGAACTACGACCGGACCAACCCGACCGGCTAAGCCGTCAAAGGGAGAACATGAGTTCCGACGACTCCAAAAATATCTACCAGGACGAACTCCACCGAATCTCAGAACAAGCCGAACGGGCACACAGCCGCCTGAAGAAAGCCGGTGGCGGCTTCAACGACGTCTACGGCACCGGCGAGAGCGCCGACGGCAAGATCAGGGCCCGCACCGACTCCGGCGGCCGCATCACCGAGGTGCGCCTCGACCCCCGCGCCATGAAACTGAGCAGCCAGGACCTCGGCGAGGAGATCACCCTCGCGGTGCGGCGCGCACAGGACGACTGCGAGAGGAACCACGAGGAACTCCTACGCGACGCCGTCGGCCGGACGCCACCGTCCCCTGACGCGGCCATGGAACAGTTCGAGGAGGTCATGCACTCCTTCAACCACGCCATGAACAATCGAGAGAGCCGAATCGACCAGATCCTTCGGGAAATGGACCAGTAAGTCGACCGCGCCGCACCATGCTCAGGGGGCGCGGTCGACTGACAACGGTCAGCGCGACGCGCGATTGACCGCCGAGATGATCGCCTTGAGCGAGGCCGTCGTGGTGTTGGCGTCGACGCCCACCCCCCACAGCACCCGGCCGTCGACGTCGCACTCCAGGTAGGAGGCCGCCTTCGCGTCGCTGCCCGCGCTCATCGCGTGCTCCACGTAGTCGAGCACCCGCACCCGGATGCCGACCTTGGCGATCGCGTCGATGAAGGCCGAGATCGGGCCGTTGCCGACGCCTTCGATCTCGCGGATCTCGCCGTCGAGCCGTACGTCGGCGCCGATGCGGTCCTTGTCGTCCCCGGCCGACTCGTGGCGGTGGGCCATCAGACTGAGGCGGCCCCAGCGGTTGGCCGGGTTGGGCAGGTATTCGTCGCGGAAGATGGAGTACATCTCGGCCGAGCCGATCTCGCCGCCCTCGGCGTCGGTGCGCGCCTGGACGACCTTGGAGAACTCGATCTGCAGCCGTCGCGGCAGGTCCAGCTGGTGGTCGGCCTTCATGATGTAGGAGACGCCGCCCTTGCCCGACTGGCTGTTGACCCGGATGACCGCCTCGTAGGTGCGGCCGATGTCCTTGGGGTCGATCGGCAGGTAGGGGACGGCCCAGGTGAACTGGTCGACCGGCACCCCGGCCGCGGCCGCGTCGGCCTCCAGGTGGTCGAAGCCCTTCTTGATGGCGTCCTGGTGGGAGCCGGAGAAGGCGGTGTAGACCAGCTCGCCGCCCCACGGGTGGCGCGGGTGCACCGGCAGCTGGTTGCAGTATTCGACGACGCGGCGGATCTCGTCGATGTCGCCGAAGTCGATCTGCGGGTCGATGCCCTGGGAGAACAGGTTCATGCCCAGGGTGACCAGGCAGACGTTGCCGGTGCGCTCGCCGTTGCCGAACAGGCAGCCCTCGATGCGGTCGGCCCCGGCCATGTAGCCCAGCTCGGCGGCGGCCACGGCGCTGCCGCGGTCGTTGTGCGGGTGCAGGGACAGGACGATCGAGTCGCGGTACTTCAGGTGGCGGTGCATCCACTCGATCTGGTCGGCGTAGATGTTGGGCGTGGCCATCTCGACCGTGGCCGGCAGGTTGACGATGACCTTGCGGTCGGGCGTCGGCTGCCACACGTCGTTGACCGCGTCGCAGACCTCGACGGCGTAGTCCAGCTCGGTGCCGGTGAAGGACTCGGGCGAGTATTGGAAACGTACGTCCACGTCGGTCGCGTCGGCGAGCTTCTTGACCAGCTTGGCGCCCTCGACGGCGATGGCGGTGATGCCGTCGCGGTCCTGTCCGAACACCACCCGGCGCTGCAGCGTGGAGGTGGAGTTGTACAGGTGCACGATGGCCTGCTTGGCGCCCTCGATCGACTCGAAGGTGCGCTCGATCAGCTCGGGCCGGGCCTGGGTCAGCACCTGGATCACCACGTCGCCGGGGATCCGGTCCTCTTCGATGATCTGCCGGATGAAGTCGAAGTCGGTCTGGCTGGCCGCGGGGAAGCCGACCTCGATCTCCTTGTAGCCCATCTTCACCAGCAGCTCGAACATCTGCAGCTTGCGATGGGCGTCCATCGGGTCGATCAATGCCTGGTTGCCGTCACGCAGGTCCACCGCGCACCATCGCGGCGCTTCGGTGATGACCCGATCAGGCCAGGTGCGATCGGTCAGCCGGATCGGCTCGAACGGCTGATAACGCTGGAAAGGCATCGGGCTGGGCTGCTGAGCGGTCATGTCGGGAGCTCCTCGTCGGTCGAAAGAAAAGCGGCCGACGCGCATGGCTCGCTCCGCGGCGAGGGAGCCGGCCTCAGTGGCCCCCGCCGCGGCAGCTAAGAAGGAGGCCACGCAGCATGCCTTGCACGCTACCAGACGTCTCGCGGTAAACCGTCCTTGATCTCACATGATGAGAACCGACAGGCAGGTGACGCAGCCTTCCAGCTTCTCGAACTCCGAGATGTCCACCAGCGTCACCTCCAGCCCGCGTTCCTGCAGCATCTTGCAGGTCCGCGGCGCGGAGGCGGCCATCAGCACCCGGTCGCCGCCCAGCGGCACCACGTGCGCCCCCGACTCCTCGGCGGGCACGAGCAGGCCCGGCAGGTCCGCGCGGTCGGGGTCGCCGATGAGCGTGCCGTCCGGCAGCGCCGTGACGGCCGACTTCAGGTGCAGGACGCCGGTCAGGTCCACAGGCACCACCTGCCGCTCCGGCAGCAACGCGGAGAGCTGGGTGATCCCCTCGTCGTTGGTCCTGCCCGACCTGCCGACGTACACGGTCCTGCCGACCTGAAGGACGTCACCGCCGTCGAGCGTGCCGGGCCGCGCGATCCTGACGGACTTGACCCCGAGCTCCCGTACGAGGGCCGCCACGGTGTCCACCTCGGGCCGTCGCTCGATCGCCCCCGGTCTGGTCAGTACGGCCAGCCGGTCGCAGACGACGACCATGTCCTCGACGAAGGGCCCGTCGGGCAGGTCGTCGGCCGCCTCCACGTGGCGTACCTGCCACCCGGCCTCCTCCAGCGCGGCGACGTAGCGTTCGTGCTGGTCAAGGGCCCGTCCGGGATCGACCGGCTCGCGCTCCACATGCGTGACGATGCCCTCGGAGATCCGTGGGCCGGGCTTTCTTACCAGCGCGATACCAGGCATAGGCCGTGTTCTATCACGTAGTAACTAAAGTCTTGGACATGCGTGACAACGAGATTCTCAGCAAGATCAGCGATCTGGTCACCGAAGAGCACAAGCTGCGGAGCAGGCTGTCGGCGGGCGAGGTCAGCTCGGACGAGGAGCACGCGCGGGTCAAGGAGCTGGAGACGGCTCTCGACCAGTGCTGGGACCTGCTCAGGCAGCGCAGGGCTAGGAGGGACGCGGGCGAGAACCCGGAGGGCGCCAAGGCCCGGCCGGCCGGCGAGGTGGAGAACTACCGGCAATGACGGGAAAACGGGCCTGATCTCACCACTCCGTTTCCTTGATGTTAAGCGGACGTTAGATCTGGCCCGTCTCCCCTTGTCGGAACAACCTTCTGCGGAGAGGCTCTGGCCTGCACCTACTCCCCCCAGGCCCCGCACAGGAGGTATTCCAGTGAGCCAACCCCGCGTGCCGTGGAAGGCAGTGATCGGCGGTTCCGTCGGCAATCTGGTCGAGTGGTACGACTGGTTTGTCTACAGCAGTTTCGCCGTTTATTTCGCCGCCTCCTTCTTCCCCAATGGCAACTCCACCGCACAATTGCTCAACACCGCGGGCATCTTCGCCGTGGGCTTCTTCATGCGCCCGATCGGCGGCTGGCTGCTCGGCCGCTACGCCGACACGAAGGGCCGCAAGGCGGCGCTGACCATGACGGTCACGCTGATGTCGCTGAGCGCGCTGCTGATCGCCATCGCCCCGACGTACGCGTCGGTCGGCTACTTCGGCGCCGTGGTCCTGCTGATCGCCCGCCTCCTGCAGGGCATCTCCGTGGGCGGTGAGTACGCGGCCAGCGCCACATACCTGACCGAGGCCACTCCGGCGGGCAAGCGCGGCTTCGCCTCTAGCTTCCAGTACGTGTCGATGACCGCCGGTCAGCTCGTCGGCCTGGGCCTGCAGATCATCCTGCAGAACACGATGACCAAGGAAGCGCTCAACTCCTACGGCTGGCGCATCCCGTTCATCATCGGCGCCCTCGGCGCGGCGGTCGTGTTCTACCTGCGGCGCAACCTCCTGGAGACCGAGGCTTACGACGAGGAGGAGCAGGTCAAGGACGGCGAGAAGAGCGAGCGCGGCACCATCAAGGCGCTGATGGCCCACAAGAAGGAAGCGCTGCTCGTCATCGCCCTGACCATGGGCGGCACGGTCGCGTACTACACCTACACGACCTACCTCACCAAGTACCTGGTCAACACCGCGAACCTGCCGAAGGAGACCGCGTCGCTGGTCAGCTTCTCGGCGCTGTTCATCTTCATGTTGATCCAGCCGCTCGCCGGCGGGCTGTCCGACCGGATCGGCCGGCGGCCGCTGCTCATCACGTTCGGCATCGGGTCAATGCTCGGCACCGTACCGCTCATGACCGCGCTGTCCAGCGTCTCCGGCTTCGTCGGCGCGTTCATCCTGTCGCTGGTCGGCCTGATCATCATCACCGGCTACACCTCGATCAACGCGGTGGTCAAGGCGGAGCTGTTCCCGACGCACGTCCGGGCGCTCGGCGTGGCCCTGCCGTACGCCATCGCGAACGCCCTGTTCGGCGGCACGGCGGAGTACGTCGCGCTGTGGTTCAAGTCGGCGGGCATCGAGTCCGGCTTCTACTGGTACGTCTCGGGCTGCGCCGCCGTGTCGCTGGTGGTCTACCTGACCATGCGCGAGACGCGCGACGTGGCGCTCTCCCGCTCGGAGCGAGAGGGAGCGGCGGAGTCGGTCTCCGTCCGGGCCTAATCTGGCCTGATGCGAGTTCTCCTGGTCGAAGACGACGATCGACTCGCCTCCGCGCTCACCACGGCCCTCGCGCGCCATGGCCACCAGGTCGCGCGCGCCGGGCTGGCAGTCGACGCCCTCCGTCTGGCGGGGGGCGTCGACTTCGTCCTGCTGGACCTGGGCCTGCCCGACATGGATGGCCTTGAGGTGCTGCGCCGCCTGCGCCGGGTGTCGGCCGTGCCGGTCATCGTGGTGACCGCCCGTACGGAGGAGCGCGAGGTGCTTCGCGGCCTGCGGTCCGGGGCCGACGACTACCTGGTCAAGCCGTTCCGTACGGTCGAGTTGATGGCCCGTATGGAGGCCGTGATGCGCAGGGGCACCCGCCCGATGCCGACGCGGGACCACGTGGTCAGCGTCGGCGATGTGCGCATCGACCTGGAAGCCAGGCAGGTCACCGTGTCGGGTGAGCAGGTGACGCTGACCCGGCGCGAGTTCGACGTGCTGGCCCTGCTGGCCCGCGAGCCGGGCGTGGTGCGCAGCCGCGAGGAGATCCTGGACGAGGTCTGGGGCGACCCGCTGCTGTCCGCCTCCCGCTCGCTCGACGTGCACGTGGCCGGGCTGCGGTCGAAGACCGGCCGCCCGCACCTGGTCGAGACGCTGCGCGGCACCGGCTACCGCCTGGGTTCCACGGCGTGAACTCCCGCCTGGTGGTCACGTTCACCACGCTGATCGTGTTCCTCATCGCGGCGCTGGCGGTGCCGCTCGGCTTCGCCTACGCCTCGCACCGGACGAACCGCCTGCTGCTCGACCGCCGCGCCGACGCCACCCGCTTCGCGGAACTGGCCGACCAGGCCGCGCGCGACGACGATCGCACGGCGCTGACGGCCGAGGTCGTCCGTTACGCCGACCTGTACGGCGCGGCCATCCGCGTCCGCGACAGAGACGGCATGATCGTGGTCACGGCCGGCCGCTTCGAGGGCGACGACCAGGCGGAGACCCGGCTGGCGCTGAGCGGCCGCACGACCGAGGACCTGCCCACGATCAGCCCCTTCGGCCCCGCGAAGGTCCTGCTGGCCGAGCCGGCCGGCCGGGACGCGCAGTTGTCCGGCGTGGTGCTGCTCCAGGCCCGCACCGACCAGTCGCGGCTGGACGTCTCGCTCGTCTGGGGCGCGCTGGCGCTGGGCGCGCTGATCGCGCTGGGCTACTCGGTGCTGGCGGCCAGACAGCTGGCCCGCTGGATCCTGCGCCCGGTGACCGAGCTCGACCGCACCACCCGGGCCATCGCGGAAGGCCATCTCGACGCCCGGGCCAATCCCGGCGGGGGGCCCTCGGAGCTGCAACGGCTGGAGGAGCGGTTCAACGCGATGGCCGACGCGGTGTCGGGGGCGATGGAGCGGCAGCGGGCGTTCGTGGCCGACGCCTCGCACGAGCTGCGCACCCCGCTGACCGTGCTCGGGCTGCGGCTGGAGAACCTGGAGCCGCACCTGCGCTCCGACGGCACCACCGAGTTCGAGGAGGCGATGGCCGAGCTCGACCGGCTGGCTCTGCTGGTGGAGGACCTGCTGGCGCTGGCCAGGGTCGAGGCGGGCGCGGGCACCGAGGCCAAGGAGATCGAGCTGCGGCCCCGGCTGGCGGTGTGGCGGGAGGTCTACCCGGCCAAGGACCTCACCCTGCGGGTGGATGTGCCGGAGATGTCGCTGGTGCCGGAGGCGGCGGCCAGGGTGGCGGACATCGCGCTCGACAACGCCCAGAAGTTCGTGCCCGCGGGCGGCACGGTGACGGTCACGCTCTCCGACGGCGTCCTGCGGGTCGCCGACGACGGGCCGGGGCTGGCCGAGGAGGAGCGGGGTGACGCGCTGGGCCGGTTCTGGCGGTCGGGCGCGCACGCGAACGTGCCGGGCAGCGGGCTGGGGCTGGCCATCGCCACCGAGCTGGCCAAGTCGTGCGGGGCGACGTTGAGCCTGCTGCCCGCCGTACCCCATGGGCTGGTCGTGGAGTTGCGGCTGGCTGAGCCGTACACGGAGCTCTAGCGCTTGTTTACCCGTACACAGACCTGTAGTAGCGGGCGGCGCCGGGGTGCAGGGGGACGATGCCGGTGCCGATGGCGTAGCGCTTGTCGAGGAGGCCGCCCGGTGCCGAGGGGGCCCGCAGGCGGTCGCGGGCGCTGAAGAGCGTCCCGGTGACGGTGTAGGCCACGTCGTCGGACAGGGCCTGACGGCAGACCAGGTAGCTGGGTGTGCCGACGGTGGGGACCGGTTTCGAGCTGCCGTACACGCCCGCGGGGATGGTGGCGTGCTCGTAGACCGGGCCATAGATGCGGCGCAGCATCGGCACGAACGGCTCCAACGAGACGATCCTGATGCCGCCGAGTGAGGCGAGCGCGGGGGTGGGCACACCGCCCGACCAGAAGAACGCGTCGATCACGCCGTCGACGAGCGCCTTGATCGACCCGTCGAGGCCAAGCCTGGCGGTGATGTGATTACGTACCCCGGCGGCGTCGAGCACCCGTTCGGCGGTCACGGCGGTGCCCGATCCGTCGGCGCCGATGGAGACCTGCCGCCAGGCCAGGTCCTTGGGGGCGAAGATGTCCGAGTTGGCGCGTACCACCAGATGGACGTAGTTCATGTACATCCTGGCCAGCGCGGCGACGGGCTGGTGGCGCACGCGTACGGCGTCGTCGGCGCTGTCGGCGAGCGAGAACCCGAGGTCCGCCCGGCCGTCGGTGAGCATGGTGAGATTCTGGACGCTGGCCGCGGTCTCGATCACCTCAACGGTGAACCCGTCGCGCCGCAACTCGGCCGCGAACCGATCACCGAGCGCCCCGTACGGCCCACCGGCCAACCCGGTCGCCAGCCGCAGCGAGCGTTGCTCCGAGGCGGTGACCGAGCAGCCCGCAGCGTTCAGCGCGGCGAGCGCGAGAAAGACACGGCGGGACATCGGCACAGGCTCACGTTATCGAATCAAGCAGAATGGACAATGTGACCGAACGGGACGCGCACCTTCGAATCTCCGCAGACCTGATGATGTTCCTGCCCGTGAGCCGGCGCCGCGAACGCCACCGGATCGCCATCGGCGGCAGCTCGACCCTGGGCCACCACGTGGAGTCGGCCGGCATCCCGCTGACGGAGGTCGGGCCGATGACCGTCGACGGCCGCGGCGTCGGCCCCTCCTACCAGCCCGCAGCTGGCGACCTCATCGAGGTACGGCCGATACCCAGACCCCAGCCGCTGCCCCGCGAGCCCCGCTTCCTGCTGGACGTGCACCTGGGCACGCTCGCGCGACGGCTGCGCCTGCTCGGCCTCGACACGGCCTACCACAACGACATGGACGACCCGGCGCTGGTCGTGCAGGCCAACGAGGAGCGCCGGGTGCTGCTCACCCAGGACCGCGGCCTGCTGCGCCGCCGCGCGCTGTGGCTCGGCGCGTACGTGCGCGGCTCCCGCCCCCACGACCAACTCCGCGACCTGCTCGAACGCTTCACCCCGCCGCTGCGCCCGTGGACGAGATGCACGGCCTGCAACGGCGAGCTGACCCCGGTGGAGAAGCGCGAGGTGCTGCCGGTCCTTGAAGCGGGCACCCGGCACGCTTACGACGCGTACGGGCGGTGCCAGGAGTGCGGGCACGTGTACTGGCACGGCGCCCACAGCGGCCACCTGGAGGAGATCGTGGCGACGGCACGGCAGTGGGCGGCTACGGGCTGACGCAGGGGTCGAACCTGTCGGCCTCGGGCAGGTAGCGCTGCCACTCCCGCTCGGTCAGCGACCGACCGGCGCGGCGGCAGACGGCGGCCGCCACCTTGCCACCGTCGAGCGGGAACGTCCGCACCACGCCGTCTGGCATGGCGCTGTAGAGGGTGCCGCCGTCGGCGCTGAAGGCCAGTGACCCGTCGCCCAGTGGGATCTTCTTCTGGCCGTCGAAGATCAGACCGAGCGGCTGCCTGCTGGGCACGTCCCAAAGCCTGACCCGGTCGCCGTTCTCGTACGTGGCGATGGTACGGCCGTCAGGCGACCAGGCGATCCCCTGGATCGGGCTGTCCGGCACGGCGGGGAACGCCCCGACGGGCGCCTTCAGGTCCGCGTCCCACAACGCCATCCGGTCGGGCCCCGAGAAGGCGATGAGCCGGCCGTCGGGGCTGAAGGCGTGAGTACCGTTCAACCGGCCAAGCCCCTCGGCGAGCGGTAACCGGGCGCCGGTCACCGGGTCGATGGGTTGGGGCTCCGTTCCGGCCACCAGCAGCCTGCCGTCAGGACGGAAGGCGAGCGTGCCGGGGCCGGGCACGGCGGCGCGAGTGACGGTGCCCTTCGCCAGGTTCCACAGCTCGAGCGGAGCGCCGGTGCGGTCGGGCCTGGTGGGGGAGACGGCCAGCGTTCGACCATCGGGGCTGAAGGCCATGTCGTCCACGTCCGCGACCTTTATCGCGTCGAGCACGCGGCCCGTGTGCGCATCCACGATCCGGGTGCCCGACTCGTCGCCGACGGCCAGCCGCCCGCCGTCCCGGCTGAAGGCCAGCGCGGGCTCGCGGCCGATGACGCCGATCGGCGGCCCGGGTGGGCGCTTGGTCGCCACGTCCCACAGCCGGGTCTCCCCGGGCCTCGTGATGGCCACTGTGTGCCCACCCGGCCCCAGCAGCGCGTGCCCTTCGGAGGTTCCCGTGGTCAGCGGTTGGTCGAACAACATGGATATGTCCACGGTGTCGATCTCGCCATTATCGGCCTGGTAGCGCAGCACACGGTCGGCTTCGTCGAAGTGAACGTCGTTGATGCCCCCGGGCATGTCGCGCTCCAGAACGACCGACCATCCGGCGCGCCGCCACACTATGAGCTCCCCCAGGTAGGTCCAGCCCGCGACGTAGCGGTCGCCGAAGCCGAAGGCGGTATCTCGGTCCGATTCGCCGCCGTAACGTCCCCCGATCACGCCTCCGCCCGGGACGGTCCAGACACGCATCCGTCGCTCGCCCGGCGGTGGCGGATTCTCGCTGACCGTGAGCGCGCGCCCGTCGTCGCTGAGACGCACGTACGTGACGTCAGTCTTGGCGGGCAGCCAGGGCGCGGGCAGCCGCTTGCCGGTGCGCAGGTTCCAGAGCTCGACCTTGCCGTGCCCACCTGTGGACACCACGCCGACGTGGCGTGCCGGGTCCACCATGTCGAGCCCCGCTCCCGATCCGGCGGTCAGCCGCTTCCGGGTGGCCACGTCCCAGGCGCGCTCGGCGCCGCCGGTCCCCTCGGGTACAAGGAGGGTGCGACCAGCGCGGTCGAAGGCGAGCCTCCCCCCTCCCTCCGGCACCACGAACCCACCGCCGAACGTGGCGCCGATCGCCGTGCCCGCCATAACGTCCCAGAGGCGCACATCCTTGTCCTCCAGCACGGCGAGCGTCCGCCCGTCGGGACTGAGCGCGACCTGGCGCACGGCCGTGCCCACGCCGGAGAACTCGCGGAGCAGGCGGTGCGCGCGTACGTCCCAGAGCCGCACCCGGCCCTCCTGGACGGCCGCCAGCGTGCGTCCGGTGTCGTCCAGTCCGTAGACACTGCTCGGACTGGCGTACGGGTCGGTGAAGACGTCGCTCGCCGGCCTGGACAGCGACTCGTACAGCGCGCCCCGCGTCTCGACCAGGTCAGGGCTCAGCCGCCAGCCCGCGACGGTCAACAGCCTCGCCAGTTGCGGGTCGCTCTCCCGCAGATCAGCGGCCTGCAACGCGAGCGACTTGGCCAGCGCGTCGTCACGCTGTCTGCCGGACTCCCTGCGCAGGTACTCGGCCGTCCCCAGGCCGCCCAGGGCCGCCACCAGCAGTACGGCCAGCGCCGTCGCCAACAGGCCGCGCCTCCTGGACTGGCTTCTGGTCTGCTTGGCCGCGGCGTCGAGGAACTCGCGTTCCCTCCTGGCCAGCGTGAGGTCCTTGCGTTCGGCGGCGGCCCACTGGAGTGTCCGGTCGAGGCTGGAGCCGTGCAGCAGGTCGGCGGGTTTCCGGCCGTGGCCGTCCCAGAGGCCGGCCGCCTCGACCAGGCGCCGGTGGACCGGCAGCCCCTCGCGGTTGTCGGCCACCCAGGTCCGCAGCCGGGGCCATGCCTGGATCAGGGCGGGCTTGGCCAGCTCGTACGTGGTGCCGGTGCTCGTCACCAGGCCCGCCGCCTCGAAGAGGGCGAGCAGGGCGGACACGGCCTCGGTCTCGGGCAGCTCGTCGCGGGTCACCGGCCTGAGCGAGCCGTCGCCGTCGAGCATGCGCAGCAGCACCTCGGGGACGGCCGCCCGCTCGGCCTCGGACAGCTCGTCGTACAGCTCCTCGGCGATCGCGCCCAGGTCGGGCTCGGCCGGGCTCCTGAGCGGGCCGGCCAGCGCCCCGCCACGAGAAAGCGGGTCGCCGTCGGCGCCGATCAGGTCCAGTAGGGCCGCGCGCGCCGAGGGCCGCGCGGCCGGGTCCTTCGTGAGCGCGCTCGCCACGAGTCGTCCGAGCGGGTCGGCCAGGTCGGCCGTGTCGGGCCGGAAGTCCATGACCTCGCCGATGACCGCGACCGGCTCGCGTACTTCGATCGCGTCCTCGCCCCGCGCGGCGAACAGCACCACCAGCCCCCACGCCCACAGGTCCGCCGCGGCCGTCGCGCCCCGCCCGGCCAGGACCTCCGGCGCCATGTAGTTGGGCGTGCCCATGACCGGACCCGTGGTCGTCGGCCCGGCCTCGCGTGCCACGCCGAAGTCGATCACCCGGGGACCGTCGGGGCCGAGGATGATGTTGTCGGGCTTGAGGTCGCGGTGCACGACGCCGGCCTGGTGGATGGCCGTCAGCGCGGTGGCCACGCCGATCGCCAGGCGCCGCAGCGTGTCACCCTCGTAGGGGCCGTGCTCGGCGATCACCTGCCGCAGGTTGGGGCCGGGCACGAACTCGCTGACGATGTACGGCTCGGCCACCTCGATGATTCTGGCCGTGCAGAACGAGGCCACCCGCGCGGCCGCCGCCGCCTCCCTGGCCAGTCTGGCCCGCGACTCTGGATCATCGAACCTGGGCACCTTGACGGCGACGCGCTCCCCCTCCTCGCCGTACGCCTCATAGACGACGCCCTGGCCCCCGGCGCCCAGCCGCCCGGCGAGCCAGTAGCGGCCCAACCGGTGCGGGTCTGAGGGAGTCAGAGGGATCATCAAGTGTGTAATTGTGGTCGAGTTCGCTCTGCTGAGGAAGGCCGCGTGGAATTTCGCATCATGGGTCCGCTGGAAGTGCTCGACGGCGACGACGACCGCACACCGACCGCGCCCAAGCACCGCGACCTGCTGGCGATGTTCGTGCTCAACGCGCGCCGCCCGCTCACCGTCGGACGGCTGCGCGGGCTGCTGTGGGCGCGCGAGGGCGGCGACCGGTCCGACTCCCTGGTCCGGGGCTATGTCGGGCAGCTGCGCCAGCTCATCGGCAAGGACGTGATCACCACGGTGTCCGGCACGTACACGCTGGCCATCGATGAGGAACAACTCGACGTCGACCGCTTCAGGTCGCTGGTGGAGCGGGGCTCGTACCAGGAGGCGCTGGCCCTGTGGCGCGGACCGGCGCTCGAGGACCTCGACCCCGACGGGGAGCGCTGGGTGGAGACGCGGCGGCTGCGCGAGGAGCTGGAGGAGCTGCGGCTGTTCGCCCTGGAACGCCGGGTGCAGCTCGACCTCGACGCCGGCCGTCACCGCGAGCTGCTGTCGGAGCTGCGACGGCTGGCCGGGCAGCATCCGCTCTGGCAGCGCTTCCGCGGCCAGTACATGCTCGCGCTCTACCGGAGCGGGCGGCGGGCGGAGGCCCTCGACGCGTACGCGGCGTTACGTGAGGCGCTCGACGACGGCCACGCGATCGAGCCCGACTCCGACCTGCAGCTGCTCTATCACCGCATGCTGCACGACGACGTGTCGCTGCACGTCTCGGCGGGGCCGCCGGTGCTGCTGCCGCACGACGTGCCCGGGTTCACCGGCCGCGCCGACCTCCTCGATCTGGTGGTAGGCGGGCAGGTCGTGGTGCACGGGCAGGCGGGCGCCGGCAAGTCGGCGCTGGCCGTGCACGCAGCCTGGCGCGAGCGCGAGCGCTTTCCCGACGGGATCCTCTACGCCGACCTGCGCGAGACGACGGCGCCCGCGGCGGTGCTCGAGGACTTCCTGCGCTGGCTGGGCTGCCCGGCCCAGGCCGTCCCCGCCTCGCTCGACGGACGAGAGCGACTTTTCCGTACGTACGCGGCCAACCGCCGGCTGCTGGTGCTGCTGGACAACGCGTCGGCCGAGAACCAGGTGCGGCCGCTGCTGACGTCCTGCCCCACGGTCGTCACCAGCCGCTCCTCCCTCGGCGGCCTGTCCGGCGCGACCCGCGTGTCCGTGGGCGTGCTCGGCGAGGACGACGCGCTCGACCTGCTCGTCCGCACCTCCGGCCGGGTGGCCGACGAGGCGCTGGGCAGGCTGGCCAGGTTCTGCGGCGGGCTGCCGATCGCGCTGCGCATCGCCGGGTCCCGGCTGGCCGCCCGGCCGGGCTGGACCGTCGACTACCTGGTCGGCCTGCTGGAGGACGAGCACGAGCGGCTCGACGGGCTGCGCTCCGGCGACCAGGCCGTACGCAGCGTGCTCGCCATCGGCTACGACGGCCTGCCCGAGCCCGCCAAGGCCACACTGCGCGGGCTCGGCGCGCTGTCGGCGCCGGACTTCGCGGACTGGGTGGCGGAGCTGTTCGGCGGGCAGGCCGAGGCGCTCGTCGACGCCGGGCTGCTGGAGACGCACATGGTCGACGTGGCCGGGCAGGTGCGCTACCGGCTGCACGACCTGACCCGCCTGTTCGCCCGCGAGCAAACGAGCCAGGGCGCACCGGACGCGCTCGTACGGCTGATGGACGTGGTCCTGGCCAGGGTACGGTCCTCGCGCTTCTCGCTGGTCTCCGGCGATCCGGGCACCCTCGTGGCGACCAGGGACATCAGGGAGTCGGTCGAGTGGCTCGCCGCCGAGCGGGCCTTCCTGGTCAGCCTGGTCTCCGACCTCCATCAGGCCGGCCTCGACGACGGCTGCCGGCGGCTCGCCCACCTGCTCGGACCGTACCTCGAACGCCACCGCTTCCTCGACGACTGGCGCCACGTCACGGCGGCGGCGCTGGAGTCGGCGCGGCGCGCGGGCGACGCCATAGGCGAGGCGCTGATCCTGCGTGACCTGGGCGACCTGCACCTGGCCGAACGGGAGTGGGACCTGGCGCACGACCGGCTCAGGCTGGCGCTCGGCATGTTCCTGCGCGAGGGACGCACCCGCGACGTCAACCAGACCAGGCGGCGCCTCGGCCGCGTCCACCTCGAACGCGACCGGCTGCCCGAGGCCGAGCGCGCCCTGCTCGGCTGCCTGAAGGCGGCGGAGAACGATCGCGACGCCGCCGAAGCGCTGCGCGTGCTTGGCGTGGTCCTGCACCGCGCGGGCCGGCTCGACGAGGCCGCGGACCGCCTCCAGACCGCCGCCGCCCACCTCGACGCGCTCGGCGACCGCTACCGGCAGGCCGACACGCTCCTGGATCTGTGCTCGGTACGGCTGGCGCAGCACGCGGTCCCCGACGCCAGAACGGCCGCCGAGACGGCCAGAGGGATCGCCATACGACTCGGCGACCAGCTGCTCGACGCGTACGCCCTGCTGGCCCTGGCCCGGGTGAACCAGGCGGAGGGCGCGGCGGAGCGGGCCAGGGAGCTGGCGGGGTCGGCGCTGGCGGTCTTCGAGGCGCTGGAGGACGATCTGGGCCGCTCCCAAGCGCTGCCCATGGTGGGGTGAAACGTGGTGGGGTGAAACTGGTGGGCCGACCGGAAACCGACTCGACATCCTCCGGCAACATCGCGGAAACGGCCGGTTCTTAAGGTCCGGGCCATGCGGCTTACCCCACACGAGCAAGAGCGCCTGCTCATCCACGTCGCCGCCGGGGTGGCCCGGCAGCGTCAGTCCAGGGGCCTGCGCCTCAACCACCCAGAGGCTACCGCGATCATCGCGTCGTTCCTGATGGAGGGGGCCAGGGACGGGCGGACCGTGGCCGATCTGATGGACGCCGGACGCTCGGTGCTCGGGCGGGACGACGTCATGGAGGGAGTGCCCGAGATGCTGGACTCCGTCCAGATCGAGGCGACCTTCCCCGACGGCACCAAGCTGGTCACCGTGCACAGGCCGATCCCGTGATTCCGGGCGAATATCTGCATCCCGCCGACGACATCCCGCTCAATCCGGGACGGCCGAGGGTCACGGTCCGGGTCGTCAACACCGCCGACCGGCCGGTCCAGGTCGGGTCGCACTACCACTTCGCCGCCGCCAACCCCGGGCTGGCCTTCGACCGCGACGCCGCCTGGGGGATGCGGCTCGACGTGCCCGCGGGCACCGCGATCAGGTTCGAGCCGGGTGTCGAGCGCGACGTGACCCTGGTACCGATCGCCGGGCGCCGCGTGGTGCCCGGCCTGCGACCGGAATGGGCGGGCCCCCTCGATGGCTGAGATCTCCCGTGCTCGATACGCCGCCCTGTACGGCCCCACCACGGGCGACCGCATCAGGCTGGCCGACACCGACCTGTTCGTCGAGGTCACCGAGGACCTGTCCGTGGGGCCGGCGGGAGCCGGGGACGAGGCGGTGTTCGGCGGCGGCAAGGTGATCCGCGAGTCGATGGGCCAGGCCAGGACGACCCGGGCCGAGGGCGCGCCCGACCTGGTCATCACAGGTGCGGTGATCCTCGACCACTGGGGCGTGGTCAAAGCCGACGTCGGCGTCACCGACGGCCGGATCTCCGCCATCGGCAAGGCCGGCAATCCGGACACCATGGACGGGGTCGACATCGTCATCGGGCCGTCCACCGAGATCCTCAGCGGCAACGGCAAGATCCTCACCGCGGGCGCCGTCGACTCCCACGTACACCTCATCTGCCCCCAGATCCTCGAGGAGGCGATCGGCGCGGGCGTCACCACGATCGTCGGCGGCGGCACCGGGCCGGTCGAGGGCACCAAGGCCACCACGGTCACCGGCACCTGGTACCTCTCCAGGATGCTGGAGTCGCTCGACTCCTACCCGCTCAACTTCGCGCTGCTCGGCAAGGGCAACACGGTGAGCGCCGAGGGCCTGGTCGAACAGCTCGAAGCGGGCGCCTCGGGGTTCAAGCTGCACGAGGACTGGGGCTCCACGCCGGCCGCGATCGACGCCTGCCTGACCGTGGCCGACGCGCACGGCGTACAGGTGACGATCCACACCGACACGCTCAACGAGGCCGGGTTCGTCGAGTCGACGCTGGCCGCCATCGGCGACCGGACGATCCACGCCTACCACACAGAAGGGGCGGGGGGCGGGCACGCGCCCGACATCATCAGGATGGCGTCGTTCGCCAACGTCCTGCCCTCCTCCACGAACCCCACCCGGCCCCACACCATCAACACCCTCGACGAACACCTCGACATGCTGATGGTCTGCCACCACCTGAACCCGTCGATCCCCGAGGACCTGGCCTTCGCCGAGTCCCGGATCCGGCCCACCACGATGGCCGCCGAGGACGTCCTGCACGACCTGGGGGCGATCTCGATGATCGGCTCCGACTCGCAGGCGATGGGCCGCGTCGGCGAGACGATCATCCGCACGTGGCAGACTGCGCACGTCATGAAGCGCCGCCGCGGCGCTCTGGGCGGCCCGTCGGACAATCTCCGCGCCCGCCGCTACATCGCGAAATATACGATCTGCCCGGCCATCGCCCACGGCCTCGACGCCGAACTCGGCTCCGTCGAACGCGGCAAGCTCGCCGACCTCGTCCTCTGGGACCCGGCGTTCTTCGGCGTCAAGCCCACGCTGGTGCTCAAGGGCGGCGTGGTGGCCTGGGCCCAGATGGGCGACGCGAACGCCTCCATCCCCACGCCGCAGCCGGTGCTGCCCCGCCCGATGTTCGGCGCCGCCCCGGCCACGGCCGCCGCGACGTCACTGCACTTCGTCTCACCCCTCGCCCTCGACGCGGGCCTCGCCGACCGCCTCGCGGTCCGCCGCCGCCTGGTCCCCGTGGCGGACGTACGGGGGCGGGGCAAGGACGCGATGCCGCTCAACGACGCGCTGCCCCGGATCGACGTGGCTCCGGACACGTTCGAGGTACGCGTGGACGGCGACCTGATCGAACCCGCGCCCGCCGAGACACTCCCGATGACCCAGCGCTACTTCCTGTTCTGATGACCATGAACCCCGCACTCCTGCTCCTCACGGACTCCCGCCTCCCGGCCGGGGGCCACGCCCACTCGGGCGGCACCGAACAGGCGATCGCCACGGGCGCGGTCCACGACCTGACGTCCCTGGCCGCCTTCCTGAGGGGCCGCCTGCACACCTCCGGGCATGTCGCCGCCGCCCTCGCCGCCGCCGCCTGCGCGTTGGGCGCCAACCGCTCCTCCGACACCTCATGGGATCTGCTGGACGCGGAGGCCGACGCCCGGACCGCCTCCCCAGCCCAGCGGGCCGCCTCCAGGACTCAGGGCAGACTGCTCTTGCGGGTGGCCCGCCGCCTGTGGCCGCCGCCCACGCTCGACGACCTGGCGCCGGGCGTACCGAGTCCCCGTCGCTCCGTCGCGCTCGACGGCCTGGCGCAGGCCGTACCGAATCCCCATCACCCCATCGCGCTCGGCGCGGCGGCGCACGCGGCGGGAGCGTCGCCCGAGGACGCCGCCCTGGCGGCGGCCTACCACGCGATCACCGGCCCGGCCACGGCGGCGGTCCGCCTGCTCGGCCTGGACCCGGTAGCGGTCCACGGCCTGCTCGCCGGCCTGACCCCGGACCTCGCCACCACGGCTTCCGACGCCACGTCATCCGACCTCGCCACCTCGGCTTGCGACACCTCGCCGTACGGCGGGAGCTGGGCCGACCTGCCCGCCCGGTCCGCCCCCGCGCTGGACCTGCTGGCCGAGCGGCATGCGGAGGCCACGGTCAGACTGTTCGTCTCCTAGGAAGGACACACCATGGGCGCCAACCACGACGACCATCACCACGCGCCCGCCCACCACGGCAGAGCACTTCGCCTCGGGGTGGGCGGGCCGGTGGGCAGCGGCAAGACGGCCCTGGTCGCCGCCCTGTGCCGCGCGCTCGGCGGCTCCCTGCGGCTGGGCGTGGTGACCAACGACATCTACACGACCGAGGACGCCGACTTCCTGCGCCGGGCCGGGGTACTCGATCAGGAACGCATCCTCGCCGTCGAGACCGGCTGCTGCCCCCACACGGCCATCCGCGACGACATCGCCGCCAACCTCGACGCCGTGGAGACCCTGGAGGACCGGTTCGGCCCGCTGGACCTGGTGATCGTGGAGAGTGGCGGGGACAACCTGACGGCGACGTTCAGCCGTGGGCTGGCCGACCGGCAGATCTTCGTCCTCGACGTGTCCGGCGGCGACAAGGTGCCCCGCAAGGGCGGCCCGGGAGTGACCTCCGCCGACCTGCTGGTGATCAACAAAACCGACCTGGCGCCGCTGGTGGACGCCGACCTGACCGTGATGGCCCGCGACGCGGCGGCGGTACGCGGCGACAAACCCGTACTGTTCACCTCGATCCGCCAGGACCCCTCGGCGGCGGATGTGGCGGCCTGGGTCTCCGAACAGGCCCTTTCCTGGCCCCACGAGCCCGTCTCAGCGGCTTGACGGGCGTCGCCCTATGACTGACACGGGCTTGCCGCAGACAGCGGCAGAGACGTCGTCAGACGCCCAGGAGGACACGTCGGCGAGCGCCATCAGCGCCGTCGGGCGGCGGGCGATGCGGGCTCGGGCGGCTGTCGCGACCTCCCTGGCCGATGGCCGGACGGTCATCAGCAGGCTGAGCTCGATGCCGCCCCTGACCTTGCGGCAGACGGGTCCGCGGACCGTGCGCCTGGTCTCCACGGCGGCCGGGCCGCTCGGTGGCGACCGGCTCGAACTCGACCTCGACGTCGCACCCGGCACCAGCCTCGAGGTCGGCTCGGTGGCCGGCACGCTGGTACTGCCGGGCGACGGTGAGTCCGTCATGGTGATCTCCGCACGCGTCGGGGCGGGCGCCGCACTCCGCTTCGCGCCCCAGCCGACAGTGCTCGCCGCCGGCTGCGCTCATCGCCTGGTGGTACGGCTGACGCTTTCGGCGGGCGCGCGGGTGTTCTGGCGCGAGGAGATCGTCTTCGGCCGGTACGGCGAGACGCCGGGCCGCTGCCACGCCCGCTTCGACGCCACGTACGACGGCCGCCCGCTGCTCAGGCAGGAGTACACGGTCGGCGACCCCGCCATCGACGCCTCGCCTGCCGTCTACGGCGACGCCCGCTGCATCGGCACCACCTTGATCACCCCCTCCCTGGCCTCTGCCCCGCCCCGCGCCATCTCGTCGCAAGCCGCCTCAGGGGCTGTGGTCGCGGAAGGTGTAGCCGTGTTGCCGCTGGCCGGACCGGGTGTGCTGGTGTCCGCGCTGGCCGCCGACGCCGTCGCGTTGCGCCGGCGTCTGGAGTGGGGTGAGGGTGTGGCCCTCGGTAACCTGGCAGGAGCCGCGCGCCCGACCTAAGGTGATCGGGTGGCCGACTCTCTCTCACCGAGCCCCGCGAAGCCCAAGGCGCGGCGCGGCTACGCGTTCGTCATCGCGGTGGCGGGGGCGCTGCTGGTGTTCTGCGCGTTCCTGCCGTGGACGGGGGTCGAGGCCAGGATCGGTGCCATCGGCGGCGTGTCCAACGACCTACGGGGCATTGACGACAGTCTTGGCGTCTACGCGCTCATCGCCGGGCTCGCCACGCTGGCGCTCGGGGTCGCGGGTCTGTTCGCCCGGCCGCGGACGGCCGCGTTGGCGGTCATCCCGGGGGCGCTGGCGACGATCTGGCTGGTGATGTTCGTGGTCGATCCGCCCGGTGTCGGCAACGGGGTCTCCGTCGATCTCGGGTTCCTGTCGATCGAGCCGGGGATCCGCTACGGGTGGTTCGCCGCACTGGCCTGCGCGCTGGCCGTGATCGCCCTCGCCGTCCTGTCGCTAGTACGCGGCCGCCGGGCATAGCCGCCCAGCGGGGGTCCGCTCCCGAAGGTGCCCCCAGGCGGGAAGACCAAGGCAACCTTCGCGGCGTGCTGTGCGTGTATGGGGTCATGATTTCAAAGGGCGTTCAGTGACGCCACATGCGGGCGGGTTCACGGAGTTCGTGGCCGCCCGCAGTACCAGCCTGTTACGCACGGCGTACCTGACCTGCGGTTCGCTCGGGGAAGCCGAAGACTTACTGCAGACCGCGCTGGAGCGGGCGTGCCTGCATTGGGACAGGCTGTGCCGTGGCGGCGACCCTGAGCCCTACATTCGGCGGATCATCGTCAATCTGGCGATCAGCCGGGCGCGGCGTCTGGCGATCGTGCGATTGATTCCGACGCACACCCCTCCCGAACTGCCCGCCGCGCGGGAGGACATCGAGTTACGGCACGTCGTCATGGACGGGTTACGGGCGTTGCCGCCCCGTCAGCGGGCTGTGGTGGTGCTCAGGTTCTGGGATGACCTGACTAAGGCCCAGACCGCGAAGATGCTCGGCTGCTCCATCGGCACGGTCAAGAGCCAGACGTCCAAGGCGCTGAAACGCCTGCGGGCGCTGCTGGGTGAGGAGGTGGCGAACAGTGCGCGGTATTGAGGAACGACTACGCCAGGGAATGACCGACGCGACCCGGCCGGTGCGGGGGGCGCCGGAGCTGGCCGTACGGGTGATGGCCCGGGTGGCGCTGCGCAGGAGGCGGCGCAGGCTGGCGGCGAGTGTCGCCGCGGCTGCCGCTGTCGTGCTGGTGGCGATCGGCATCGTGTCGCCGTACATCGTCACCCGGCCGGACCCGGTCGCCGCTCCCCCGGAACTGGAAGGTGTGCGGATCGGCTACATCCCGGAGGGCCTGGGTGCCCCGCAACGCCTGCGGGAGGAGGAGAAAAACGTCGGAGGGCAGATCCGGCTGCGCGGTAAGGCGCTGAGATGGCAGGCCGGCGGCGATTTCGTCCAGGTCTCGGTTTACCGGGTGGACGGCGTCATGCGCGACGCGATGGACATCATGGCCATGAACGTTGTCGACGCACCGGTCGAGCCGCGATCCATCGATGATCCGGTGCTGTCCGGTGACGGCACCAGCGCGATGTGGGTCGCTGACCACCGCCTTGTGCTGGAAGTCACGGTCTCGGCGGCTCTGAAGGGAGAGCGCGACCGAATCGTCGGCGGTCTGCGCGTGACCGGCTGGAATCCCGCCTTCGCCGGGCTCCGCGTCACGTACATGCCGGCGGGCATGTGGGTCTCGGGAACGGTCGGCGCGAATCTCGACGCGCTGACCCGGCTCTGGCAGGGTGAGTCCGGCCGGCAGGTCTCCATCGAGGTCGTATACGGCCAGGCTGGGACGACGCTGGAGGAGTTGCGTGCCGCCGGACCGCCGCAGGAGGTGCTGACCGATGTGCGTCCGGCCTCGGTACACGGCCGGCCGGCCTACGCCGGCGCCACCGGACAGGCAGGCCGGGTGCTGCTGTGGCTGGTCGAGCCAGGAATCGGCGTACGGATCAGGGGGGACCACCTGCCGGAGGCAGACCTGGTACGGATCGCCGAGGGCATCCAGTCGCCCTCCGAAGGCCAGGGCGAGTCCGTCGACGGCATCGCCACCTACCTCGCCGGCCCAGCTCTGCGGCCGGGTCCTGTGGGGACCGTCATCACTCCACGCTGGCGTTCCACCATCCGGCGATGGATCGGCCCGGACGGCGAAGGCAGCGTCACCGTCTCCGTCCAGCGTGGCGCGGCGGTGCCGAGCGCCACTTGGTGGAGCAGCGTCTCCAGAGGCGAGCCGAAGCCGACGACCATCGCCGGGGTGCAAGGGATGCTGCTCGGTATGGGGGCCTCCAGAGCCAGCCGGAAGTTCGCCTGGACTCCAGAGTTCGGCCTGGCCATCGTGGTCACCGCCCCCGCACATGATCTAGGGCGAATCGTGAAAGGTATCGCAGCGCGATGATGGGGAATCCCCACCGGCTTGCAGGCGGGTGTCCCGTGCGAAAGCCGTCAGTCGTAGAAGCCCAGGCGGCGCAGCTGCTTGGGGTCGCGCTGCCAGTCCTTGGCCACGCTGATCCGCAGGTCGAGATAGACCCGAGTGCCCAGCAGCCCCTCGATCTGGGCGCGTGCCCGCGTCCCGACGTCGCGCAGGCGTTCGCCCTTGTGGCCGATCACGATCGCCTTCTGCGACGGCCGTTCGACGAACATGTGCGCGTAGATGTCGAGCAGATCATCCCGCCCTTCGCGTGGCATCATCTCGTCGACCACCACGGCGATCGAGTGCGGCAGCTCGTCGCGTACCCCTTCCAGCGCCGCCTCCCTGATCAGCTCCCCCACCAGCACCTGCTCGGGCTCATCGGTGAGCTGCCCGCCCGGGTAGAGCGGCGGCGACTCCGGCAGGTGCTCGATCAGCACCTCGGCCAGCACGTCGAGCTGGTCACCCGACTGCGCCGACACCGGGACGATCGCCGCGAACTCCGCCACCTGCGACAACGCCAGGAGCTGCTGCGCGATCTGCTCCTTGGAGGCCAGGTCGCACTTGGTGAGTACGGCGACGACCGGCGTCTTCTTCACGGCCGAGAGCTTGTCGGCGATGAAGCGGTCGCCCTTGCCGATGGGCTCGTTGGCGGGTACGCAGAAGCCGATCACGTCGACCTCGGTCAGCGTGGACAGCACGAGGCTGTCGAGCCGCTCGCCGAGCAGGGTGCGGGGGCGGTGCAGGCCGGGAGTGTCGACGATGACGATCTGGGCCTCGGGCCGATGCACGATGCCCCTGATGACGCGGCGGGTCGTCTGCGGCTTGGACGAGGTGATCGCCACCTTCGTGCCGACCAGGGCGTTCATCAGCGTGGACTTGCCGACGTTCGGCCTCCCAACGAAGCAGGCGAATCCGGCGCGATGGCTGTCTGGCGAAGTCACATAGTGCATTGTGGCCTATCAAACGCCCTGTCGACGCCACCAGGCAAACGCGTCGGGCAGCACCAACGGCATCCAGGTGGTCGTGGTCAGGCCGGCGATCTCCGGCTCGGTCGCCCATCGGGCGTCGGTGATCTCGTCGCCGTCGGGGGTGGGCGTGCCCGACTCGATGACGCAGCCGTACACGGCGATGACGTACGCGCACAGGTGCCCGTTGGGGTAGACAGTACGGAATTCGGGCCCGCCGTACACACCGATCAGGCCGCGCGGCGCGACGTCAATGCGGAGTTCTTCCTGGAGCTCTCTGACCAGGGCGTCCTCGGGGCGTTCGTCGGGGTCGACGCCGCCGCCGGGTGCGGCCCAGAGGCCCACGTCGCCGTGACGCGCCATGAGCGCCCTTCCCGCGGAGTCGAACACGAAGCCGCAGACCGACGGAAGCATCAGCAGATCGGAGCCGACCTTGGCCCGTACCCCGGCCAAATACGGCGAAATCGCCACGTCAGCCTCTCACTGTGCCGTCGGGCCCGGAGCCCTTCAGCGTGCCGTCGGGCCCGGCCACCAGCAGCGCCTTGACGCCCAGCTCGGCGGCCACCGCCTCGTCCTCGGCGCTCGGCCCGTCGCCCGCCGTGACCAGCGCCGCCGCCTCCAGCGTCTGCGCGCCGCTGGAGACGGCCGTGGCGACCGCCACCTGCACCGCGGACAGCGTGAGGGAGGAGAGCGCGACGTTCGTGGCGGAGTAGGTGCGCCCGGTCTCATCGCGTACGGCGGCGCCTTCGGCCGAGCCGTTGCGCGCCCTTGCCGCCCGCGCGAGCGTAATGATCTTGCTGTCTTCTGGATCGAGAGTCACGAACTCTAGGTTAGGCGCTGACCATCCCCACAGGTTAAGCACTGACCATCCCCACAGCGGCGCTGAGCACCTGCCGGGTACGCTCCGGGTCCACCTTGGCGATGCCCGTGTGCACGACGGACACCAGCGTGTCCCCCGAGCGCGCGAGCATCACGTCCAGCGCGTACGGGTAGCCGTTCAGCCGCCCGCGCAGCTCCGCGCCCACCACCTCGTCGCCCACGTCCTCGACCGGCAGCATCGTCAGCCGCAACCGGGTGCCCCCACCCGCCCGCACCGCCCGGCACGCCTCCAGTGCCTCGGTCAGCTCCTCGATGCGCCCCTCCGCCTCCGAGCCCGCGTAGCGCGCCAGGCCCACCCCGGCCACCTCGCCCAGCTCGTCCCCCTCGAAGCTGGCCGCCGCCTGCGCCGTCAGCGCCAGCGCGGGCGCCCGCCCCGCGGCCGGATCCAGCGCGGCCCGGCAGTTGTGGTCCGCCGCCGCGAACGGCACCCGCCACGGCTCCTCGGACCGGGCGGAGAAGCCGTCAGGCAGCTGCGGATCCTTGTTCAGCACCTCGCGCAGCCGGGCCATGGCCTGGACGTCGACGTAACTCTCGGCCGGCCCGCCGCCGCAGCCGGCGAGCAGCCCGCTCATGATGGCCAGGATGATGATCCCGCGTTCCATGATTCCCCCCGGTTCGCAACGTCCCCGGGCGACGAATACGGCAATCCACCAGAGTCGCCAACAAAGCCCCAAACGCTAAAAGGGGGTTCTCGTCCGGCTTACCGGACGTGAACCCCCTTTACGCCGAGCAACGTCACGATCGGCTAGCAGACCGAGACGTTGTCGTCCCCCCCAGGGACATCCTCCCGCCGCGAACCCCACCCGGCGTTCGGATGCTTCCCCAGTGACACCCACCGCACTGGGGTGTCGGGATTAAGGCTGTCGTACGCCGCTTGCAACAGACTTGTAGAACACTTGCCACATCCATCGCAAAAGGGTCAGCGCGCTGTCAGTCGTGCTCGGCGGCGGCGGGTACGACATCACCCTCATGCGGAGCCACCCTGCGGACGACCACGGTGCTGATCCGGTTACGGCGCCCGGCGAGGCTCTCGGCCGTCAGCCGCAGCCCGGCCATCTCCGCCTCGGAGCCCGCGATCGGCACCCGGCCCAGCGCGTGGGCGAGCAGCCCGCCGACGGTCTCGACGTCGTCGACCTCGATCTCGGTGTGGAACAGCTCGGCGAGCTCGTCGACCGGCATCCGGGCCGTCACCCGGAGCCCGCCGTCGGGCATGGTCTCGACGCGGGGCGCCTCCCGGTCGTATTCGTCGGCGATCTCGCCCACGATCTCCTCGAGCACGTCCTCGATCGTGACCAGGCCGGCCGTCCCGCCGTATTCGTCGATGACGATGGCCAGGTGGATCTGTCTGGCCTGCATCTCGCGCAGGAGCTGGTCGATCGGCTTGCTCTCTGGGACGTAAGTGGCCGGGCGCATGATCGACTCGACCTTCTCCTCGCCGCCGTCCTCCCCCGAGTCCGACTCGTGCACCCTGCGGGTGACGTCCTTGAGGTAGGCGATGCCGATGACGTCGTCCTCGTTCTCGCCCACGACGGGGATGCGGGAGAAGCCGCTGCGCAGCGCCAGCGAGAGCGCCTGGCTGAGCGTCTTGCCCCGCTCGATGAAGACCATGTCGGTGCGCGGCACCATGACCTCGCGTACGAGCGTGTCACCCAGCTCGAAGACCGAGTGGATCATCTCCCGCTCGTCGGGCTCGATCATCCGTCGTTCCTCGGCCAGGTCGACCAGGTCGCGCAGCTCCGCCTCGGAGGTGAACGGGCCGTCGCGGAACCCCTTGCCGGGGGTCAGCGCGTTGCCGAGCAGGATGAGCAGCTTGGGCAGCGGGCCGAAGATCCGGGTCAGGCCGTAGACGATGGGGGCGCTGGCCAGCGCGATCGGCTCGGCGTGCTGGCGGCCGAGGGTGCGGGGCGAGACGCCGACGATCACGTAGCTGACCACGATCATGACGGCGGCCGCGCACACGTACGCCCAGCCCTGGTCGTGCATCAGGTCGATGAACAGCAGCGTCGCGATCACCGTGGCGACCAGCTCGCAGCTCAGCCGGAGCAGGAGCAGCAGGTTGAGATAGCGCGGGGGGTCGTTGACGATGGCCCGCAGCCGCGGGGCGCCACGCCGCCCCTCGCGCACGAACTCCTCCGCGCGCACCCTGGAAATGCGCGTCAGTGCCGTTTCCGCACTGGCGATCAGGCCACCGATCACCACGAGGGCGATGGCCAGAGGCAACCAGGCGTTCACCGCGGGCTGCGCACCTCCCGCCACGACTCGAGGAGCCGGGCCTGCAGGCCGAACATCTCCTTGTGCTCTTCAGGCTCGGCGTGGTCGTAGCCGAGCAGGTGGAGGATGCCGTGCGTGCACAGCAGCTCCAGCTCCTCCTGCGCGCTGTGACCGGCCTCCTCCGCCTGCCGGGCGGCCACCGGCGGGCAGAGCACCACGTCGCCGAGCAGCGCCGGGTCGGCGGCGGTGTCGGCGTCGCCGCGCGCCCCGCCTCCCGGGCGCAGCTCGTCCATGGGGAAGGCGAGCACGTCGGTCGGACCCGGCTCGCCCATCCACTTCTCGTGCAGCTCGGCCATCGTGCGCTCGTCGACCACCACGATCGACAGCTCGGCGAGCGGGTTGATGCCCATCTCGCCGAGCACGTGCGTGGCCAGCTCGACCAGGCCCTGCTCGCCGACCTCAGCGCCCGACTCGTTATTGATCTCGATACTCATCGTCGATTCCTCAACGTCTCTTCCCCCGATGCTGAATCTGCTTCGGCTCCTGAAGCGCGTCGTAGCGACCATAGGCGTCGACGATCTCGCTCACCAGCTTGTGGCGGACCACGTCGGCGCTGGTCAGCCGGGAGAAGTGGATGTCGTTGATGCCATCGAGGATCTCCTGGACCACCCGCAGGCCGCTGACCGTGCCCGAGGGCAGGTCGACCTGCGTGACGTCACCGGTCACCACGATCTTGGAATTGAAGCCGAGCCTGGTCAGGAACATCTTCATCTGCTCGGCCGAGGAGTTTTGTGCCTCGTCGAGGATGATGAAGGCGTCGTTGAGGGTACGGCCGCGCATATAGGCGAGCGGTGCCACCTCGATCGTGCCCGCCGCCATCAGCTTGGGGATCGACTCGGGGTCCAGCATGTCGTGCAGCGCGTCGTACAGGGGGCGCAGGTAGGGGTCGATCTTCTCGTAGAGCGTGCCCGGCAGGAAGCCGAGCCGCTCCCCCGCCTCGACGGCGGGCCGCGTCAGGATGATGCGGTTGACCCGCTTCTCCTGCAGCGCGCGTACGGCCTTGGCCATCGCGAGATAGGTCTTTCCGGTGCCCGCGGGACCGATGCCGAACACGACCGTGTACTGGTCGATGGCGTCGACGTAGCGCTTCTGGTTGACGGTCTTGGGCCGGATCGTCCGGCCGCGTGAGGACAGGATGTCGAGCGACAACACCTCGGCCGGGCGGTCGGACGTCATGCGCAGCATGGCGATGCTCCGCTCGACCGCGTCGGCGGTCAGCTCGCCGCCATTGCGCAGCACCTCGACCAGCTCCTCGAACAGGCGCACCACGGCGCCGCTCTCGTCAGGGCTGCCGGTGACGGTGATCTCGTTGCCACGCACGTGGATGTCGGCCCTGAACGCACCCTCGATGACGCGCAGCAGCTCGTCACGGGAGCCCAGGAGGCTGACCATTGGGTATTCGTCCGGTATCAGCACCTTGGCTTGAGTGCGCGAGGGAGGTGCCGTTCTTCGGGATTCATGTAGTTCGGACATGGGCAGGCCAGCGGCCTGATGCCTCCCGGTCTGTTCGGATGTACTTCTCCGCCCATCGTAGCCGGGACCAGGCTGATTGCTCGCGCCAATATCACCGCGCCGGATCAGCCGGGCGGCCACCGCAGATCACGCCCGCCGAGCACGTGGGCGTGCACGTGGAAGACCGTCTGCCCGGCGCCCGGCCCGGTGTTGAAGACCACCCGGTAGCCGCGCTCGGCCACGCCCTCCTGCACGGCCACGGCATGCGCGGTCTTGAGCACGTCGTCGGCCAGGCCGTCGTCGGCCTGGGCCAGGGCGGCCGCGTCGGCGTGGTGCTCCTTGGGGATGACCAGCACGTGCGTGGGCGCCTGCGGGTTGATGTCGCGGAAGGCCAGCGCCCGGTCGTTCTCGAGAACGATCTCGGCCGGGATCTCCTTGGCCACGATCTTGCAGAAGAGGCAGTCGGTCACAGGCAGCACCCTACCCACAGGGCTCGCCCTCCTCGGTCCTGCCCAGCTTGGCCGCCTCCAGTTCGTCGGCGATGATCCCGATGTCGTCAAGGGTCGGCTCCTCCGCGGCGAAGACGTACTTCGTCACGCAGGCCCTGAACACCTCGCTGAACCGGGTGTAGTGCTCCAGCTTGGGCCGCGTGGCCGTCGGCAGCGAGTCCTTGATCGCGGAGGCCAGTCGCCGGAGGTCCTCGCGCGTCGGCGGGGTGCCCGTCTCGCGCGCGTCGGCCTCGGGGCAGACGGCCACGTCCTCGTAGGCGACCTCGACGACCGGGGCGTAGCCGCCGCAGGCGAACAGCTGCCGCTGGTTGTCCGGCTGGAGGAGGTATTTCACGAACTTGAGGACGCTGTCGTACTTGGTGGATCTGGCGGTGATGGCGAGGTTCGAGCCGCCGAGGGTCGCCGGGCCGGGGAGCTTCGACAGCTTGACCGGCGTCCTGCCGTCGGTGATCAGCTGCAGATCCGCGTACGGCCAGTGCCGAAGGTATCCGGCACCCCCGTCGGCGAAGGCGGCCAGGCTCTCGGCTTCCTTGTCCTTCCAGGAGTCCCCCAGCGTCTGGTCGCTCTGCCACTGCCGCATCCACCGCAGCGCGGCGAGCGCCCGCCGGTCGTTGGGCGCCTGGTCGAGCACGATCTCGCCGTCGTCGTCCACCACGGTGGCGCCATAGGCGCGGAGCAGTTCGAGCAGCCCCACGGTCCTGCCTTCGAAGTCGGCGAGCTGCGCCAGGTACCCGCCGTGTGGGAAGCTGGCCCCGGCCTGGCGGGCGGCGGGCCAGAGCTGGTCCCAGCTCGTCGGCTCGGGCAGGTCGGCCCTGCGGTACAGCAGCCCCACGTCCACCGCGAACGGCAGCGCGTACTGCTTGCCGTCCCACTGGCCGCTCTCGCGCGCCTGGCGTACCAGACCCGAGGGGACGTCCTCGGGCCGGATCTCGCTGAGCAGGCCGGCGGCGGCGAACTCGGCCGTCGAGGCCATGTCGATGATCAGCAGGTCGTACGCCTGGCACGGGTCGGCCTGGGCGGCGGCCAGCATCTCGTCGCGCTTGAGGTCGGCCACCCTGGAGATCTCGATCATCTGGACGAGCGGGCCCTTCCAGCGGCGGATCAGCTCCCTGCGCGCGCCGCCGACGCTCACGTCATCGCCGGTGGCGACCCTGATCACGTCGTCGTCCACGCACTGCTCCGCGGGCGCCGGCCGCTCCTTGACGCCGACCACGCCGAGCGTGAGCAGCACCCCCGCCGCCGCGCCCACGGCCGCGGCCCGCCATCGCCGCACGGTCACGGGCTCTCCCGCCACAGCTCCGTCAACTCCTTGTCGACCTCGTCGACCTGGTCCTGGTACGGCGTCGCGGCCTCGGCCCGGCTGATGGGCGCGCACTTGACGACCTCGCCGGCGGCCTTGACCAACCGCGCGATGTGGTCGGCGTCGCACCGCTGCTCCCCGGTGAGCAGCAGCCGTACCCTGAGCCCCTTCACCTTCCGCAGGGCGGCCACCGTACGGCCGAGGTCGCCCGCCTGGTGACCGCCGTCGGTCAGCATGACCACGACCGGGTTGGGGGTGTCCGCGAGCAGGGGCGCCGCCCGCGCCAGCACGTCCCCGAGCGGGGCGTCGCGCCCGTGTACGGCCAGCGTCCCCAGCCGTCCGGCCACCTGAGCCGAGCCCGTCACCAGGGTCTCGCCGATCTCGCCGGAGTCGGAGAAGGTGGCCAGCCGGACCGTGTCGCGGCCCTCGCGCAGCCGCCTGAGCAAGGTGCTGGCCCCTGAGCTGGCCCGCTGCAGCGCGGTGCCGCCCGTGATCGGATTGCCCATCGAGCCCGACGCGTCGACCAGCAGCAGGAACGACGTCTCCGGATGCGCCTTGCCGAGGCGGTCGATCAGTCGGGCCGGTTCGACGATGGCCGGTTCGGCGCTGTCGGCCTGTCCCGAGTCGAGCTCTTTGCCGAGCGGCATGGGTTCCTTGCGGTCGGACACGCCCGCCGAGTCGCGGTAGCCGTAGGGGGCGAGCTTGTCCTGGGCGAGCCAGTCGTGGAAGTCGATCACCGCCCGCTCGCGCGCGTCGTTCCACTGATCGGCCCACTTCAGCCGGACGTAGCGGTAACTGAGGGTGGGCAGTCCATCGAGCCGGTGCCAGGACAGGCCGGCCGTCTGCCGCCCCGGAGCGCAGGCACCCAGGTCCTGGTGGTTGTTGACCGCGTAGACGAGGTGCTCCGGCACGATCATGGCAAGCGATTCCTTGACGGTGTCGAAGCGGTCGCGGGCGTAGCAGAGGAGGCTGGCGGCGTCGGAGAGCGGGAGGTTCGGCGGGGTGTAGGCCATCTCGTCGGAGATGTCCTTGGAGGTGTCGGAGCTGTAGAGCCCGGCGCTGGCGATGAGCCCGATCTCCGACAGGTCGGCGCGCGGCCTGGCCAGGGGTGCCCCGACGCTCTCCAGCCAGGCCCGCATCCCGGGCAGGTCCGTTGGCGGGGACTGCGTGCCCAGCCGCGCCTCCAGCGCGGGCGTGAACGCCACCAGCAGCGCGGAGGTGGCCACCGGGGTCATCCGATCGAAGGTGACCTGGCCCAGGTTGGCGAACGCCTGGCGGAGATATTCCTCGGTGGCGGTGCTGGAGGGGATCCAGATGTCGGGGTGGACCGCGATCAGCGCGCGGTAGGTGCTGCTGTTCCAGGAGGCGGGGTCGTTCCACTCCTTGTTGGCGGCCTGGGACATGGTGGCGAGCGGCGGCTGGGGGGTCACGGCGAACCGGACGCGCGGGCAGCCGCGCAGGTCGGCGCTCTCGTCGGCGTAGCGGCGGCCGACCGCCTGGAGGGCGGCCACGTTCTCGGCGGAGGTGAGCACCCGCAGCTCCAGCGGCTGGTCACAGGGGGTGGAGAGCGCCCAGCCCAGTCCGATCCGTACGAGCGGCCCGCCCTGCAGGACGAGCACCACCGCGAGCATCCCGGCGACGAACCCGAGCGCCCCGGCCGTCAGCGGCCCGGTGCGCCGGCTCACCCACTCGACGGCGGCCCTGACCAGCAGGGCGACGAACACGATCAGCCGCCACACCCCGCCGAAGAACGCCCGCAGCAGGGTGCCGAGCCACGCGACGGCCGTCCCGACGGGGCCGAGCCGGGCGCCGAGCATGACCACCACCACGAGGACGGTCAGGACCAGGATCACCAGGGAGGCCACGGTGAACACCACGCGCCCGGCCGCGCCGCCGCCCAGCAGTGGCGCCGCCACCGCCCCCAGGAAGGCCCATAGTGGCGTCACGATGGCAGCCACGTCCTTCAACCGCTCGCTCCGAGCGGCCGGGGCGGCTCTGCGGGGTGACTGGGGGCGCCGCATTCTCCCTCGATCCTAGATCGGACGGAATCCGCTGTCTCCGTTGCGAATCGGTAATCCGCCGTGCCGTGCGTCCGAAGATCCTCGCGGTTAGGGTTAGTGTGCGAGACTGCCGAAAAATAAGACGATTCAGGGTCGGGCGAAGCCACCTGGCGAGGACACGACTGGCTAATGCCCTCTAAGGAACCGCAAGAGCGTAAACCCTCCGGGAAGGCCGCGCGTCCCAATGATGTGACCACCGAAACCCTCTTGGCCGACAGGTCGCTGGGGGCGGTGCCGGTCGGGTGGGACGCCGACATGGCCGTGACCGCGCTTTACAGTGCGCACTTTCGGTCATTAGTGCGTCTCGCTGTGTTGCTGGTGCGAGACATGGCAACCGCGGAAGAAGTCGTGCAGGACACGTTCGTCGCCATCCATGGCGCCTGGCGTAGACTGCGTGACCCCGACAAAGCACTTGCCTACCTGCGGCAATCCGTCGTCAACCGGTCCCGTTCCGTGCTGCGTCACCGCGCGGTCGTCGAGAAGTACGCGCCCAAGGGCCTGCCCGATGCTCCGAGCGCCGAGAACGGCGCGATCGGCGAGCTCGAACGCACCGCCGTCATCGAAGCGCTAAGGTCCCTGCCAACACGTCAGAGAGAGGCACTCGTCCTTCGCTACTACGGTGATCTGTCCGAGGCTGAGATCGCCCACGCCATGGGCATCAGCAAGGGTGCGGTCAAGAGCCACACAGCTCGTGGCATGGCCGCCTTGCGATCCGTCCTGGAGAAAATGTCATGACCCAGTCCCCCGACGAGTATGGCGACGTCCTGCGCCGTGTGCTCCGTGCGGAGGCGGACACGGTCGTGCCCTCGCCGGAAGGACTGGAGATCATCCGCGCCCGCATCGAGCGGCGCGGAGTGCGCAACCTGTTCTGGTGGCGAGCGGGCGCCGCCGCCGCCAGCGCGCTGCTGGTGGCGGGCACGATCGTGATGGTCGTCCCCGAGCTGCGCCACAAGGTCATCCAGCAGGAGACCGTGGAGCAGGTGAGAGACACCAGGTCCAAGCCGCCATCCAACTCCTCGACCAGTCGGCCCGCCTCGCCCAAGCCGACCCCGCCACCGGACGATCCGCCCGCCGTGGTGCCCGCCCCGATCACCTCCGCGCCGTTGCCCGCCTCCGAGACCGCCAAGTCCACCAGCAAGCCGACGCCCAAGGCGACACCGACCCCCAAGTGCCCGACTCCCACGACGCCCACCGAGGAGCAGCCGCCGGAGGACTGCCCCACGGACGAGGCGACGCCCACACCGACGCCTACGCCGACTCCCACGCCGTCGGACACGAGCATGCCCGGCGGGCCCTGTCCGCTCGAGGAGTGCCCACCGACCGACATCGACACGACGTCCGGCACCTTCGCCAGCCCGCTCGGCGGCACCCCTCTCGCCACCACACCATGAGCGGCTGAGAGCTCACCAGCGTCCGGTACGCGCCAGGAGTACGGCCGCCGCCGCCACCCCCGCCGTCGAGGTACGCAGCACCGTAGGGCCGAGCAGCACCGGCACCGCCTTCGCCGCCCTGAACCCGGCCAGCTCCGCGTCCGAGACGCCCCCCTCGGGCCCCACCACGACGACGATGTCGCCCCCGGCGGGCAGCGTCACGCCCGACAGCGGCTCGGCGGCCTCCTCGTGCAGCACCAGACCGAGCGCCGCGCCGCCGAGCAGCGCCTCGACCCCGGCCGTGGACACCGGCGCGGCCACCTCCGGCAGATGGAACCTGCGGGCCTGCTTGCCCGCCTCCCGGGCCGTCGAACGCCACTTGGCCAGCGACTTGGCCGCCCTGTCGCCCTTCCACTGGGTGACGCTGCGAGCCGCCGCCCAGGGCACGATCACGTCGACGCCCGCCTCGGTCATCATCTCGACGGCCAGCTCGCCCCTGTCGCCCTTGGGCAACCCCTGGACGACGACCAGCCTGGGCTCGGGCGGCGGCGCCTCGTAGCGGCCCAGCACGTCGAGTCTGAGCGCGTCCTTCAACGCCTCACGTACGACGCACTCGGCGACCGTGCCGGCGCCGTCCGTCAGGTCGATCCGCTCTCCGGCGCGCAGGCGCCGGACCGAGGCCGCGTGGCGCCCTTCAGGACCGTCGAGGACCAGCTCCGGCCCGGTGCGGTCGGCGAGGCCGTCGGCCAGGAATACCGGCACGGTCACCGGCGATCACCCCAAAGATTTTCACGTTCAGTAGCCATAGGATCACGAAACGATTAAGGTTGGCCGCGATCGCACCTTCCTGAGGTCACTCTACGAGGGGTCCAGAGCGGTCAACGACCCCCTCCTGAAGGAGAAGGCTTGAGGTGCCGCCAGGTGCTTTGAAGCCCCGTGTTGACCAGCCCTAGTCATCACCGTTGGAGGTGTGATCCAGATGGCTACCTTTCACGCAGGACCGCAGACCCACCAGCGAATGCTTCCTCAGTTCGCTGCTCTGGAATCCGTGGGAGCAGACACGCCCGAGGGTGGGCACGAAACGGCTTACGGACGCGCGGCAGGCCGCGCACCCGGTGTGGAAGCTGGGCGAGGGGAGATCCGCCGTACCGCACCGGGCGGCGGGCGTCACCCCGACCCGGAACAGTCCGGGAAGGGCGGAAGGGTCCTTACAGACCCACACGTTTTCGTGCTCGATCGCCACGGGAAACCGTTGCAGCCCTGCCGGCCCGGCCGGGCCCGGCAATTCCTCAAAGCGGGCCGGGCGGTGGTGGTCCGGCACACCCCGTTCGTCATCCGCCTGACCGACCGCGCGCTGGCCGACTCCACGGTCGCCGGCGTCGAGATCGGCCTCGACCCCGGCTCCAAGCACACCGGCATCGCCGTCTTCACCGAACGCGGCGCAAGCCGTGCCGGGAAGTACAGCGTCCAACTCGACCACCGGGGCGCCGCGATCCGCGACAAGCTCACCGCCCGCTCGCGCTACCGGCGCGGCAGGAGATCTCGCAACCTGCGCTACCGCGCTCCTCGATTCCTCAACCGCGCCAAACCCAAGGGCTGGCTCGCACCGTCCCTACGGCACCGGGTGGACACCACCATGTCGTGGGTGGCCCGGCTGGGCCGGTGGGCACCCGTGCGCGCCATCCAGATCGAGCGCGTCGCGTTCGACACGCACGCCATGTCGGCGGGCAAGCCGCTGGAAGGCGTCGAGTACCAGCAGGGGACGCTGGCCGGATACGAAGTCCGCCAGTACCTGCTGGAGAAATGGGGCCGGACCTGCGCGTACTGCGGTGCGGCGGGTACGCGTTTGCAGGTCGAGCACATCCACCCCAAGGCGCGGGGCGGCTCCGACCGGATCTCCAACCTGACGCTGGCGTGCCAGCCGTGCAACCAGGCGAAGAACACAACACCCGTCGAAGAGTTCCTGCGAAACACACCTACCGCCGAACCCGCACCGACCGGTACGGATTCCCCCGCCTGCGGCTCCCCCGCATCAAGCACGTCCATGGGTTCGCCACCGGCGACCTCGTACGCGCCACCCTCACCCACGGCAAACACACCGGAGTCCACACCGGACGCGTCGTCCAAAGAGCCGACGGCTACAGCTACACCACGAGCAAGGAGACCACCACTGAACGGTGAACCTCAGGGCACACTCAGGCCCTCAAGGGCCTTCCCGCTCCCGCTCCCGTTCCCTCCCCGGCATGAACGCCGGGGTATCCACGGGTGGTTCTGATGACGTTCATGTCCAGGAACACCCGCCGCGCGCGGCGCTGGCCGTGCGCGCTGAAGACCCGGCTGACCGTCCTGCTCACCGTCCCTGCCAGGATCGCCCGCGCGGCGCCGCGCCGGCTCGCCGGAAAGGCCCCGGACACGACGGGGCCCGCGGCCGAGGAGCCCCACCGGCCCGCCACCGGCCGCCCGCGCCGCCCGCCCGATCCCGTGGCCGTACGCGACGTGCTCCGCTCGGCCCTGAGCGCGGCCGGGTCCGGCCGCGCGGTGCTGGGCGAAGTGGACGACGCCCTGCTCAGGGGCACGGCCGTCGCCGAGATCGCGCACCTGGTGACCGAGCTGGTCGACAACGCGCTGACCTGCTCGGCGCCCGACACCGAGGTGGAGATCCGGGCCAGCACACGCGAGGGCGAGTGCCACATCGCGATCGTCGACCAGGGCGTGGGGATGACCGAGGGAGAGCGCGCCGCCGCGAACGCCCGGCTCCGTGGCGAACGGCGCTTCTTCGCCGCCCCCACCCGCTACCTCGGCCACTACGTGGTGGGCAGGCTGGCCGAGCGGCTCGGTGTGCGCGTGTGGCTGGACGAGTCGCCGCCACACGGCATCACCGCCCGGGTGGCCCTCCCGGGCGAACTCCTGGTGCCCTTACGGGTCACCGGCCGTTGAACGTGTCCCGTTCAGCGGCCGTTGAACGCGTCCCGCAGCCGCGAGAAGAACCCCTGCTGCCCGGGGGCGAACTTCCCGGGCGGCCGCTCCTCGCCACGCTGCTTGGCCAGCTCGCGCAGCAGCTCCTCCTGCGCCGGGTCGAGGCGCAGCGGGGTCTCCACGTTGACGTGGATGAGCAGGTCGCCGCGGCCCGTCTCGTTGAGCCGCTGCACGCCCCTGCCGTACATCGTGATGACCTGGCCCGACTGCGTGCCCGGCCGCACGTCGACCTCCTCGGAGCCGTCGAGCGTCTCCACGGCGAGGTTGGTGCCGAGCGCGGCGGCCGTCATCGGGATCTGGACCGTGCAGTGCAGGTCGTCGCCGCGCCGCTCGAAGATCTCGTGCGGGCGCTCGACGATCTCCAGGAAGAGGTCTCCGGGCGGGCCGCCGCCGGGGCCGACCTCGCCCTCGCCGGCGAGCTGGATGTGCGTGCCGTCCTCGACGCCCGCGGGGATGCGGACCTTGATCGTACGGCGGGTGCGCACGCGGCCGTCACCCGAGCACTCCTGGCACGGGTGGCGGATGATCGTTCCGAAGCCGCCGCACTGGGGGCACGGCCTGGAGGTCATGACCTGGCCCAGGAACGACCGGGTGACCTGGGAGATCTCGCCGCGCCCGTTGCACATGTCACAGGTGTCGGGGTGGGTGCCGGACGCGGCGCCCGCGCCCTGGCAGACCTCGCAGAGCACGGCCGTGTCGACGACCAGCTCGCGGGTGGTGCCGAAGGCGGTCTCGCGCAGGTCGAGCTCGACGCGGATGGTCGCGTTGCGCCCTCTCCTGGCCCGCGAACGGGGCCCGCGCGCGCCCCCGGCCGTGCCGAAGAAGGCGTCCATGATGTCGCTGAACGGGAAGCCCGCGCCGAAGCCGGCCGCTCCCTGGCCCGCGCCGGAGCCGCCGAAGGGGTCGCCGCCCAGGTCGTACATCTGACGCTTGTTGGCGTCGGACAGCACCTCGTAGGCCTGCGTGATCTCCTTGAACCGCTCCTGGGTCGCGGGGTCCGGATTGACGTCGGGATGGAGTTCGCGGGCAAGCCTGCGGTAGGCCTTCTTGATCTCTTCCTGACTGGCGTCACGGCGCACCCCGAGGGTGGCGTAGTAGTCGCTGTTTGCCACTTATCGACCTCTTATGATGCAGCCAGGATTTGGCTGACGTAGCGTGCCACCGCGCGCACGGCGCCCATCGTCACGGGATAGTCCATCCTCGTGGGGCCTAGCACGCCTAGCCGGGCCAGTTCGTTGTCGCCAGAACCGTACCCGGTTGCGACGATCGACGTGCCACGGAGGAACGGGTTCTCCGAGCCGATGCGCACGGTGAGCGTGGACGGGGTGTCTGTGGAAGTCTCGCCGAGCAGCCGCATGAGCACGACCTGCTCCTCCAGTGCTTCGAGCACATCGCGCAGCCCGGTCGAGAAGTCGGCCCCGGCGAGGTTGGCCGCACCGGCGAACACGATCTTCTCATCATGGCGCTCGACCAGCGTCTCGAGGAGCACCGACAGGATAGTGGCCACCACGGGACGGTCTTCGACGGGCAGCCGCTCCGGCAGGTCGGCGACCTGATCGGGGACGTTGAGCAGGCCGCAGCCGTCGAGGGAGGCGTTGAGCACCGCGCGCAGGTGCGCGATGCGGGTGTCCTCCACCACTTCGGGCAGCTCGACCACCCGCTGCTCGACGCGGCCCGTGTTGGTGATCAGCACGAGCATGATCCGCCGGTCGTGCAGGGGCACGAGCTCGACGTGCCTGACCGTCGAGCGGGTCAGCGTCGGGTATTGCACGACCGCGACCTGCCGGGTGAGCTGCGCGAGCAGCCGCACCGTGCGGGTGACCACGTCGTCGAGGTCGACCGCGCCGGCGAGGAACGTCTCGATCGCCCGGCGCTCCGCTCCGGAGAGCGGCTTGACCTGCGAGAGCCGGTCGACGAACAGGCGATAGCCCTTGTCCGTCGGCACGCGGCCCGCGCTGGTGTGCGGCTGGGTGATGTAGCCCTCCTCCTCCAGGGCGGCCATGTCGTTCCTGACCGTCGCTGGGGAGACCTTCAGGTTGTGGCGTTCGGCGAGCGCCCTGGAGCCCACCGGCTCATTGGTGGACACGTAGTCTTCGACAATGGCGCGGAGCACCGCCAGCTTCCGATCGTCGAGCACGCGCTCACCTCCTACCTCTGCCTTTCAGGAAACGACAGGTCTAGCACTCTGTGTTCCCGAGTGCCAAGTGTACGGCTCCCGCCCACAAGGTGCGATAACACCGGAGCTAGCGAGTGGCCGCCAATAGGGCGCACACTGGCCGATATGACCGACGACTCCCAGCCCCCCTCCTACGGTCCACCGCCGGGACAGGGTCCGTACCAGGGGCAACCTCCCCAGTACGGCCCGCCGCCGCCCCAATATGGTCCGCCGCAATACGGCCAGCAGCACTACCAGCCCGGCCCCTACGGGCAGCAGCAGCCGTACCAGCCCGGACCTTACGGCACGCCGCAGCGGTTCGGCCCTCAGGTTGACCCGAAGTTGATCAGACCGCGGTTGCGGTGGATCGCGGTCGCCTGGGGCCTGGCGCTGCTCGCCGGGCTGGTCGGGGTGGGAGTGTTCGTGAGCGGCATCCTGAACACGGTGGGCGCGGTGGCCCCGTCCAAGACGTTCACGGCGGGCCAGAGCGTCACCGTGCCGCTGGACCCGGCGGAGAAGCCGGTGGTGTACCTCGCCAGTGAGAGCCAGGTCCATTACATGTGCCGGATCGACGGCGGTCCCGGCCAGGCCAGGCTCGCCAAGACGTCCGGCACCGAGCGGGTCACCGTCAACGGCACGCAGTGGCAGCTCATCCTCGTGGTCAACGCGCCTGCCAAGGGCGACTACCAGTTCACCTGCACGACCCAGGAGCCGACCAACGTGCGCTTCGGCGTCGGCCGCGACTTCGCCGCCGCCGCGGGCGGGCTGGTGGGCGGTGTGGCGGCGCTGCTGGTGATCCCGGGTCTGGGCGTGCTGGCCGCCGTCATCACGACGATCATGGTGGTGACCCGGCGGAGCTCTCATCGCAAGCGCCTTGCGGCGGGCGGGTGATTTGCTACGGTCCCCGTGTGTACGACGGCGATGTTCTAGCGGGAAATTGGCGGCGGCCGGGCAAGGGCAAGATCCCCCAGGTGCCCGCCGAACTCGATCTGGTCGTGGAGGACGCCGAGAGCGGCTTCTGCGGCGCCGTGGTGGCCTGCGACAAGGAGGCCGTCACGCTGGAGGACCGTTTCGGCAAGCGCCGCCTGTTCCCGTTCGCGCCCGCCGCGTTCCTGCTGGACGGCAAGGTCGTGACGCTCGTACGGCCGGCCGCCCCGGGGGTGTCGAGCCCCAGGCGGAGCGCGTCCGGCTCGATAGCCGTCGAGGGCCTGCGGGCCAGGGTGGCCAAGGAGAGCCGCATCTACGTGGAAGGCGTGCACGACGCCGCCCTCGTGGAGAAGATCTGGGGCCACGACCTCCGGGTGGAGGGCGTCGTGGTCGAGTATCTGGAGGGCGTGGACGACCTGCCCGCGATCGTCGCCGAGTTCGGCCCGTCGCCGGAGCGTAGGCTGGGCGTGCTGGTCGACCATCTCGTGCCGGGCTCCAAGGAGAGCCGGATCGCCGCTCAGGTGACCTCACCCCACGTGCTCGTCGTGGGCCATCCCTACGTGGACATCTGGCAGGCGGTCAAGCCCTCCGTGCTGCGGATCCCGGCCTGGCCGGACGTGCCGCGCGGGGTGCCGTGGAAGGAGGGCGTGATCGCCGCCCTGGGCTGGCGGATGGAGCCGGCCGACGCGTGGCGGCGGATCCTCGGCGCCGTCTCGGCATTCACGGACCTGGAGCCCGAGCTGCTCGGCCGGGTCGAGGAACTGATCGACTTCGTTACGGAGGCACCATGAGCCAGGATCCCCCGCAGCCGCCGCCGGACGATGATGCGACGCGACGCATCTCGCAGTCGGACATCAACCCCGAAACCCCTCGGCAACCGGAGTACGGCGCCCAGCCTGGCTCCGGACCGACGCCCGGATACGGAGCCCAGCCTGGGTCGGGTCCCGCGCCCGGATACGGCGCCCAGCCAGGGTCCGGTCCCGCGCCCGAGTATGGCGGTCAGCCCGGCTCGGGGCCCGCGCCTGGGTATGGTGACCAGCCCGCTTACGGTTCCGGGCCTCAGAGCGGTCCTGGGTCGGGGCCACAGCCTGGCTACGGTTACGGGCAGCCTGGTTCCGGCGGCTACGGGCAGCCTGGTTCCGGCGGCTACGGGCAGTCGCCCGGTTACGGTTACGGGCAGCCGCCCACGCCGCCGCCCGGCTACGAGCAGCCCGGCTACGGCTACGCGGCCCCGCAGCAGCGTCCGCCGCACGTCCCCGGCGTCTACGGTCCGCGGCCGGGCAGCGACGACACCACGATGGCCATGCTGGCCCACCTGCTCGGCCTGCTCGTCTCCTGGATCGGCCCGCTGATCATCTACCTGATGAAGCGGGACGAGTCACCCTATGTCCGCGACCAGTCGGCCGAGGCGCTGAACTTCCAGATCACGATGTTCATCGGCTACGTCGTCGCGGGCCTGCTGACGGTCGTCCTGATCGGGATCATCCTGTTCCCCATCATCTGGATCGTGTCGCTGATCTTCCACATCCAGGCCGCCATCGCCGCCAACAAGGGCGAGAACTACCGCTACCCGATCGCCATCCGCATGGTCAGCTGAGCAGACCGCATACCAGGCCAATAGTCGGCTGAGCTGAGCCCGTACCAGGGCAATGCTCAGCCGAGCAGATCCCGCACCAGGGCATCGGCCAGGAGCCGGCCGCGCAGGGTGAGGACCAGCAGCCCCGCCTTGAACGGCTCCGGCTCCAGCAGACCGTCGCCCAGCGCCACCGCGACGGCCGTACGCGCGCCCGGAGCCACGTCGGCGACCGGGTAGCCGGAGGCCAGCCGGAGCTCCAGCATCAGGCGCTCGGCCTCGCGGTCGTCGTCGGCAAGCACTTCGCGCGCGTGCGCGGGCGAAGTGCCCGCGGCCAGGCGCTGCGCGTAGGCGGCCGGATGCTTGACGTTCCACCAGCGGGTGCCGCCCACGTGGCTGTGCGCGCCGGGGCCGACGGCCCACCAGTCGCCACCGGTCCAGTAGAGCAGGTTGTGCCGGCACCGCGCGTCGTCGTCCGTGGCCCAGTTGGACACCTCGTACCAGCGCAAGCCCGCCTCCGCCAGCAGCGCGTCGGCGATCTGGTAGCGGTCGGCGGCCACGTCGTCGTCGGGCATCGGCAGCTCGCCGCGCCTGATCCTGGCGGCCAGCCGCGTGCCCTCCTCCACGATCAGCGAGTAGGCGGAGACGTGGTCGGGCTCGGCGGCGATCGCCGCCTCCAGCGACGCCCGCCAGTCGTCGTCGGACTCGCCGGGCGTGCTGTAGATCAGGTCCAGGTTGACGTGCTCGAACCCGGCCTTCTTGGCTTCGTGTACGGCCTGCGCCGCCCGGCCGGGCGTGTGCTGCCGGTCGAGCACCTTGAGCACGTGCTCCCTGGCGCTCTGCATGCCGAAGCTGACCCGGTTGAAGCCGCCGTCCAGCAGCCTGCCGAGGTAGGCCGGGTCGACCGACTCGGGGTTGGCCTCCGTGGTCACCTCGGCGCCCGCCTTGAGCCCGAACTCCGCGTCGATCGCGCCGAGGATCCGGCCCAGGTCTTCGGCGGGCAGCAGGGTGGGCGTGCCGCCGCCGAAGAACACGGTCTCGACCGGGAGCTCCACGTCACCGAGGACGCGTCGGGCCAGCCGTACCTCCTCGATGGCCGTGTCGGCGTAGTCGCGGTGCGAGGCACCGGGGCCCAGCTCGGCGGCGGTGTAGGTGTTGAAGTCGCAGTAGCCGCAGCGCGTCACGCAGAACGGGACGTGCACGTAGAAGCCGAACGGACGCTCGCCGAGGCCGCGCAGCGCGCTCTCGGGCAGTTCGCCGGAGGAGGGCGCGGCGTCGCCGTCGGGCAGGGTGGATGGCACGCCTCCAGTCTGCCCGCTGCCATTGACTGCCTGATCCAGCGGCGCTCCGATCCGGCGACTCACCGATCCGGTGACTCTCCGATCCGGTGACTCTCCGATCCGGTGACTCTCCGATCCGGGAAACTATTTGGCGGCTCTTGGAAGACCGCCCGGCGAGGCTCACGGAGCGTCTTTGAGGACCCGTTCCGCGATCCGGTCCCCCGAGCAGCGCCCCATTGACGTCCGGCCCCGACGTGGTGAGGTTCTCACCGAACCTGCCGTCACGCAGGTCACGTCCCAGAACCCCCTCCACCAGTCGTAATCCTCCCTGGCGTAGGCGTGGACCGCGTGGCACGGCCCGCCGTGGTTCGCCTTGTCGGCCCGTTCGTCACCCGCCAGCCCGTTGGCGTTCGCATCCACCCGCCCCGCGACAGACGCCTTGTTGATGGCCGTCCGCCCCAGCTTGCCCGCCCACTCAACATCCACCGGTTTCCCGACATTTACTGAGATAAGACGCATATGCCGACGGCAAACCGAACCCCATGACCGATCCACTGCCCGTGCTCTCCACCCCAGGGTGGAGATCCAGGACTCAACCCCCAGTCCGATCCGCCGCCACACCGCTCATCCCTACCGTCAGACCCATGGATCCCCTGCTGAGCGCGCTGCTCATCCCCGCCGCCGTCATCTTCGTCGTCTACCGGCAGATGATGACCCGCCCCACGGCCAGAAACGGCATCGTCTATGTCTCCGCCGCCCTGGTCGCACTGGGCCTGCTGACCGGCGGCCTCATCGACACCGCCCAGCTTGCCCTCAGCCTGGCCCTCGTGGTGGTGGAGGCCATCGCCGCCGTGGTCTTCGGCGCCGTCCGAGCCGCGACCGTACGCGTCTGGATGGACGAGGCCGGGGTTACCTGGTCGAAAGCCACCCCCTTGACCCTTCTGGCCTGGCTGGCCTCGGTCGCGAGCCGCGTGGGCCTGTACTTCGCCGGCACCGCCCTCGGCCTGAACGTCTCGACCTCCGGCATCCTGTTCTTCGTCGGCCTGACCATCGGCGCCCAGGCTCTGCTCGTCGCCCGTCGCGGCCGCGCCCTTTCCGGTACGACCGTGCGGGCGGATAGCTTCGTGGAGTGATGCCGGACCCGTCAAAGATCGCCCCCTTCGTCCTGCGACTGGGGGTGATCGTCGTGTTCGTATGGGCGCAGGTACGGTCCAAGCCGGCGCTCGGCTTGAGCGGCTCCGGCCTGACGATCACCGGATTGACCGCAGCCATAGTGATCCTGCTGATCGTCGCCCAACTCCCCTTCACTCGGAAGGCGTCAGGGCTCCTACAGCCCCGCAAGGCGCCCCAACCCCAGCCAGACCAGGCACCGTCCCCACCCCGGCCGGCCCGAGCAGCATCCCCGACACCACCAAACCAAGCGCCCTCCCCACCGCCAGTGGATCGAGCGGCGCCCCCGCCACCGGACCAAAGCACCTCCCCACCACCGCTGGACCAAGCCACCTCTCGGCTCTCGCCATACCGCGCGCTCTCCCGATCCCCGCTGGACCGAGCGACTCCCCAGCTACCGCGGGATCAAGTGACATCGCGCATGTCCGGGCCCGCCAGCGTGGCGCGCAAGGGGGTCACAATCGCGTCCCGCGTATCCCGCATGACGACCGTGTTCCGCCGATCCACCACAGCGACCACGTCCCAAGTGCCTGACACAGCGACCACCTCCCGGCTGTCCGCACTGGCGATCACATCCCGGGTGCCTCTCCTGGCGGTCGCGCTCGGCGCATCGACCGCCTTCGCGATCGCTCTCGACGCGGTGGCCGACGGCGGCCCGGCGTTCGCCGTGCTGTTCTACAGCCTCGGCATGGCGGCCATCCGGCTGCCGTTGCGCCAGTCGGTGCCGATCGGGGCGCTGGCCATTTGCGCGCTGCTCGTGGAGGGGGCCATCGCCGGTCGGCTGAGTCGCGATCTCAGCCTCATCCTCAGCCTCTGCCTGGTGTTCCTGGTGGCCTACTCGGTCAAGGAACGCCGGGCGGCCAGAGCCGCCGAGGCCCGCGAGGCCGTACTCGCCGAGAGGGCACGGATCGCCAGAGAGATCCACGACATCCTCGCCCACTCGCTGTCGGCGCAGCTCGTGCATCTGGAGGGCGCCAAGCTCCTGCTCCGCGCGGACAAGACCGAGGAAGCGCTCGACCGCGTCGTCCGCGCGCGCGACCTGGCCAAATCCGGGCTCGAGGAAGCCCGGCGCGCGGTGTCGGCCCTGCGCGAGAACACGCCCGCCCTTCCGCAGGCACTTCGGACGCTGGCGGAGGATTTTCAGGCGGCCACCGACCGGGCGTGCACGCTGCACGTCTCGGGCACGGAGCACCGCCTGCCCCCGGAGACGGAGCTCGCCCTGCTGCGTACCGCCCAGGAGGCGCTGACGAACGTACGGCGGCACGCTCCCGGCTCTCCGGCCACGATCAGACTGGTGTACGAGCCCGGCTCATGCGACCTCCACATCACCAACCCCGCCGGAGCCGAGCGAGGCACACCTGGGGGAGGATATGGCCTCATGGGTATGCGCGAACGAGCCGAACTTCTCGGCGGCACCCTGTCAGCGGGCGAGACGACGGACGGTTTCCGCGTCCATTTGCGGGTCCCGGCGTGAACCAGTGCACGGGTGAGACGAACGGCGGCTTCCGCCAATCCGCCAGTCTCCTGGGCTTCCGCGTCCACCTGGGGAGTCCCGCATGACCTCCCTCACGTCCGGCAGCCCCGCCGGGATCCGGGCGGCCGGTTCCAGCATGGAGTCGAGGAGTCCCCGCATTACCTCCCCCATCTCCGCCGGCCCCACCGAGACCCAGCCGGCCGCCTCCAGCACGGAGTCGCGAGATTCCCGTTTACTCCCCCTCACGTCCGGCGGCCCCGCCACTCTCGCCCGGTGGGTCACGGTGGCCGGATCATGAGCGTCACGGTCGTGGTCGTCGATGACCAGGCGGTCGTTCGGGAAGGGCTGGTCCTGCTGCTCGGACTCCTGCCGGGGATCGAGGTGGTCGGCTCGGCAGGGGACGGTGAGGCGGCGCTCCGCCTGGTCGCGGAGCGGCGGCCAGACGTGGCACTGATGGACCTCCGGATGCCGCGCATGGACGGCGTCGAGGCGACCCGCCGCATCCGCGCCGAGCACCCGGACACCCAGGTCGTGGTGCTCACCACGTATTCGGACGACGAATCGGTGTTCGCCGCGCTCAGGGCGGGAGCGCGAGGCTTCCTGACCAAGAGCGCGGACTCGGACGAGATCGCCAAGGCCATCGCCGTCGTCGTCAGCGGTAACGCCCAGCTCGATCCCTCCGTCCAGCGCCGTCTCCTCGACACCATGACGGCTCCCGACGGCGGTCGGCCCCAGGGCGCGCGACCTGACCGCGATCCGCGCGATCCGCGCGAGCAGCATGACCGCAACCCACCCGAGCAGCCCGACCGCGACACGCGCACACAACCTGACCAAACCGGTCCGACGACTCTCGACGAGGGTGCCGCCTCCACCGGCCGGAGCGTGTTCGGCGACGATCTCTCCGTCGGCCAGACCGCTCCCCGGCAGCAGCCGGAGCCGGTCCTTGGCAGGCTGGAGGCGACAATCGAACGGCGCACTCCCGGCAGCGGAGACGCCGCGACAAGCACCGACGACGAAGCGCTCGCCGGCGCGCGTGACGGCCTGACGCGGCGCGAGGTCGAGGTGCTGCGGCTCATCGCCGACGGCCTGTCGAACACCGAGATCGCCGCCCGGCTCTTCATCAGTGAGGCCACCGTCAAGACCCACATCAACAACCTCTTCGCCAAGGCCCGCCTGAGAGACCGCGCGCAAGCCGTCACATACGCGTACCGCCACGGTCTCGTCCGCCCGAACCCGTGACCTCCACGTGGTTGAGCTGGGAATCATCATCGAAGCCCGCCAGCTGTAAGACCGTCTCCAGGGCGGCCTGGCGGGTTTCCTCGACCGAATCGCCACGTTCGCCGAAACAGTCGGCGGCCACGTCGAGCACGGCCACCACCACGGCCGCGTCAGGGTAGGGCACGTCGACCAGGACGGTGCCGTCACCCGCTCCCTCGGCCGGGACCGCGTGAAGTCTCAGCAACCGCCGCATTTCTTCCGCCACGGCGACCCCCAGCACAGCAGCACGCTCGAATTGCTCAGCGGCAATCATGTCACCCTCCTATCGCACAGGTGTTCGGACAAGAAGGTAGCGGTCGTCACCGACAGAAACCTCGGCATGCACGGGGATCCAGGGCTGCGCGTCCTGCGCCGCCGAACCTTGAGTGCGGCCATCGAATTTCGAGTGGTGCAGGCCCCTCGCTGAGAGTCCATGGTCCTGACAGACCCCGCAGCCCTCGAAGGGGATGGAGCAAAGGATGTCGATAATGGCTTCTCGGCTCCGTCTCAGGGGCACATGCGGCCACCGTGGCCACAGCACACCAAGGGAGACCCAACATGGCGATTCAGCGGATGGACAATGTCCTCATCGTTGTCGACGACCTGGACGCCGTTATTGCGTTCTTCGTCGAACTTGGCATGGAACTGGAGGGCAAGGGGCCCCTTGAGGGACGTTGGGCGGAGCAGGCGGAGCGCGTCATCGGGCTCGACGACGTCCGGCAGGACATCGCCATGTTGCGGGTTCCGGACGGCCATGGCCGAGTAGAGCTGGCGAAGTTCCACCGGCCGAAGGCCATCACCCCCGACCCGAAAGACGCGCCGGCGAACACGCTGGGCATTCGCCGCATCATGTTCGCCGTCGACGACATCAACGACGTCATTGCCCGCCTGCGCACCCACGGCGCCGAACTCGTCGGCACGCTGGAGCAGTACGAGGACACCTATCGGCTCTGTTACGTCCGCGGCCCCGAGGGCATCATCGTCGGACTGGCGGAGCAGATCGGCTGAAGACTGCCGAAAGGACCGTGCACCCAAGCAGCATCCGGGCAGCCGCATCGGGGACCTGCTCTGAACCGCAGGCTGGGCGCGGCTTACTCGCCTCACGCGGAGCGAGGCAGACGAAATGATCAGGCCCACCCCAGCCAACCACTGCGTGAAGATCAATACCGCCCCAATAGGGTCCTTGCTGTCTCGCACAGCCACGCGCTTACCGTTGAAGGCCTCTCGATCATGTTGCCGCCGAGGTCAGTCCAATCAGCCGACCCGGCGAAGCGTTCTTGGGAAGGCGGTCCGAGCGCAGCGAGGCCCTTCAGGGGTCGGGCGTAAGCCCGACTGGGAGGACGTCCGGAGCGAAGCGGAGGCCCGTTGTAGGCGGGCGGCCATCAGACGGCCCGCCACCGAATCGGGTGACGGGTGGGGAGAAGGACTGGGCGAACATGCTGGTAGCGGCGACAGGCGTGACACCATGTGCGACGCTAAACGCATGCACCTTCCTGGCCGCAAGGGCGCACCGCAGCACGGTCACGCGTTCGTGCGGCGGCGCTGGTGGTCTCGCCGCCGAGTCACGCCCGCGGTCCACGCGGACGTAGCCGAGCTGGATGAGGGGCAGCACGTGTGGCGGGTTGCCTGGTGGGGCGGGGGCTGGGGCGTGTGGCCCGGCCGGAAGCCGGACGTCACGACGATGCCCGCCTACAGCACTGAGGACATCCCCCACGCCAAACCTGAGATTGCGGCCCATTGGGCGTTTGAGGTGGTGCCGCCGCTCGGCCGTACGGTGATCGAGTGCCCGCCGTGGGGAGTGGTGAGCGGCAGCCGGCAAGCCCTCAGGTGATCGGTTCGGGGTGGTCGCAGTCTACGTGGCTGCTGGAACTCTCGTCCTGCACCTTGTAGGGCTCGCCGCTGGTGAACGTGCCGACGATGGAGGCACGCGCCCGGTAGCTGCCGCCATCCCGGCATGGGGTCACGAGGGTGTAAGACTTGGCCAGGCCAGGCAGCTGTTCGTAGTAGTCGTGGTCCACCTCGTACCAGTCGGTGAATAGGCCGTCCTTGTGATCGATGGCGATCCGGGCGTGGAACGTGGTGAGGACTTCCTGATCACATATGACGCGCAGGCTAACCCTCACTCAGGGCGCGGCCGATGCGAATTGGACGGCGGCGAGTGGCCCCCAGGAGTTTTCGCAGCCATGGCGACCTTCGGGGTGGGTGGTGCTGTGGTTGCCGCAGTCTGCTGGGGTGCTGGCCAGAGTAAAGGCTGCGGCGATCACGGCAGCGTGTTTGGTCCACACAGCGGGGGCTCCATCGGTGGCGGGTGATCCGTCGTCTGAAACGGTAGTAGCGTCAGACACGCTGTGTACGCGATAGTTCACCGTCCGCATGTGAGTCCACAGATCGGACGCGTTTATGCCTCGGCGACCAGCTTCGATGCGACTGAGCGACGACTGTGCGACTTCAAGTCGTGTAGCAACCCGCTCGGCAGTGAGGTCGGATTCCTTCCTGACACTTGCCCTGTGCCGCGCATGCGGGGCATCGACGGCGAGCGGTCGCGGACTTCGAAGCGCGCTCCGACTTCATCGCGCAGGCGGCCCGCCACGCGCCACGCCCGCCCGAATTGCCGGAAATCCTCAGGCAAACACAGAGAATCGCAGACGCTCACGGCAGCGATGGCCGGTTCCAGGAGCAGCTGAGGAAATGCCGGAAGTGCGGCGCCACCTGGCGGTCCTACGAGGGGAAGAAGACCGACGTCGCCATGGTCGCTGACATCGCCCTCAAGCAGGTAGATGTCGTCATGCCTGTGTCGGCCGATTCGGATCTCTGCGGGGCGGTCGAAAAGATCCGGGAGATCGACGGACTCCGTGGCACCAAGACGAGGGCCGTCGCCGTCTTCCCGCCTGGCAAAAGCGCGGACGGCCTGCGCAGGTGCAGCGACGCGTAGTTCCCCATCGGGGCGGCCGTCGTGCGGCGCTCCCAGATCCCCGATGTGGTGAGCGGCCTGGGAGATGCCGTCTACCACCGCCCGCCGCACTGGAACTGAGCGCTCTCCCAACTCCCCCGAAAGCAGTGCGCAACCATACCTCTGGTCAGGAAAGCGAATGTGGCAGTTCATGCCCCGTGTACGAGCACGCCGACGGGCCTGATACGCCCATGGCACGCATCGCAGGCGAGTGCAGAAAAGCATGCAGGGCGACACTGGACGCCCGGGCGAAGAGGGGCTCACATGGTTTTCGGTTGGACCAAACACGGTGCGCGGGCTTCGGTCTGGGCCAGGTGGTAGGAGTCGGTGCCGGTCTCGATGATGTTGCCGCCTAGGTCAGTTTAATCAGCCGACCAGGCGAAGCGTTCTTGGGAAGGCGGTCCTCGCGCAGCGAGGTCCTTCAGGGGGCGGGCGTCAGCCCGCCTGGGAGGACGCCCGGAGCGAAGCGGAGGCCCGTTGTAGGCGGGCGGGGATCAAACGGCCAACCACCGAATTGGGTGACGGGCGGGGAGGAAGAACGCCTGGAGCGAAGCGAAGGCCCTTTGGCGAGGGGCGCTCGGCATGGGTAGGATCGGTTAGCAATCGCAATCGATTGGTAGGCGATGTGAGATGGATCTCGCACGTACGCAGGCCGCGCTCCGGCTGATCGCTCGCGGGTTCGAGGAGCTCGCCGCCGCCCTCGGTGAGGCGGAGGAGGCAGGGGAGGACGAGCGGACGGCTCGAGTCATCGAGGAGTGGGGGCGGCGGGGGCTGACGCAGAAGGAGGCGTCGGTGCTGTTTCAGCGGCATGGGTTCGCCCCGCAGACGACCGGCGGGTGGGCTCGGGGCGACTGGGTCGAGATCCGCGACGACGGCCTGCGTTACCTCACCGCGAAGTCGCACACCTGGCTGGAAGGTCGGGCATGACAGCGGGCACCGTAACGATGCCCACCAGAAGGATGGTGTCCAGGTGACCTTTTCCGTGCGCATCGCCGTACGCGGCTATGAGCTTGACTCGCAAGGGCATGTCAACAGCGCCGTCTATCACCAGTACGGCGACCACGCTCGCTGGGAGTGCCTGCGTGCGGCGGGCATCTCGGTCGACGACATGCTGGGCTCGGGCATCGGCCCCGTGACCCTGGAGAACACCATCCGCTACCTCGGCGAGCTGCGCGGCGGCGACGAGGTGGAGGTGACGTGCGCGTTCCTGTGGGGCGAGGGGAAGACGTTCAGGATCGCGCAGGAGTTCAGGCACGCCGACGGGCGGCTGGCGGCCGAGATGACCAGCGTGGGCGGGCTGCTCGATCTGGCGGCCCGCCGCCTGGTGGACGACCCGGCGGCCCGCTGGCGCGTCCTGGCCGACTCCCCGGATCTGCTCGGACTGTAGAGGATGTGCTCGGCGCGAGTAGGACACGCTCGCTGTAGAGGACGCGCACAGGTCGCAGAGGACGTGCTCGGGCCGCAGAAGGCGCGGGTAGAGGACGTGCTCGGGGCTGTTGACGTTCGAGTTCGCTAAAAACGGTAGTGGAGACGTTGCCCCGGCGGGATAGGGCCGCGCTCAGCGCGCCTAGACGGGTCCACCAGCGAAGGACCGGCGGGAACAGGGCGACCTCACGCTCCCGGGTGCACAGGATCTCCCTGACCAGCTTCAGCTTGGGGTGCCAGCGTTCGGCGTCCCGGGGATCGTCGAGGCCGGGGAACTTGGTGATGTCCCTGACGGCTTGGGTGGCGGCCATGGGAAGGTGCTGCTGGGCCCAGACGTGGAAGCTTCCGTACCCGTTGAAGGCTATCTCCCCGCTTGGGAAGTGACCGATGAGGCGGTCCACCAAGGCGATCATCTCCTCCATGGAGAGGAACGCGATCAGCCCGTCGGCGACGATCACCGCGGGCCGGTCGGTGGGCAGGGTGTCCAGCCACGCGGGGTCGGTCAGGTCGGCGGCGATGCCATGGGGGGGTGGCGCGGGCGGGCAGCAGTTGCCGCCGGGCGGCCACGACCTCGGGGAAGTCGATGTCGTACCAGTCGGCCGTGGGCGGTGGGGAGATGCGCAGCACCCGGCTGTCCAGACCGGCTCCGAGGTCGAGGCCGACCCCGTCGGGGTGGCGGGCGAAGAACCGCTGGGCCACCTCGTCCAGCTTCTTGGCCCGGTGCGCGATGTTGATCGCGGCGCTCGGGATGAGGCCGAACTTCTTGTAGTCGTAGCCGGCCTCGCGCACGATCTCGTCGGCCATCTCGTCACCGAGGATGGGGCGGGGCAAGCGGTTGTCGAGGGCCCGGCCGCACAGCGTCAGCCACAGGGTCTCCTGCAGCGGCGTGAGAGCCGGAAGGGTATCTGGGGGCATGGGTCGTCAGTCCTCTTCCCATCGGGTATTGGTCGGTGCTTCTTCTGATCGGTTGTCGGCCGGACCGTCTTCCAGGGTGTCGCTCGGTGCGCCTGCCCAGTGGGGGTCGGTCAGTGCGTCACTGGCCGCCTTGAGCAGGGAGTCATCGGCGTACAGGCCGTGCGTGTAGACCTCGAGCGTCGGCAGCGCGAGCCGCCGCAGGGCCTCCGGGCCGAAGGCCTCGTAGCCGAGGGCGCGCGCCAGCGACGGCGCCATGGTGAGCGTGGCGAGGCTGGTCAGCACGCTGAACACGGCCAGCGCCCGCACGTCCGACGATGGGCGCATGGAGCCGTCGGCGATCCCGGCCCGCAGAGTCGCCTCCGTCTCCTCCACCATCGTGGTCACGAACGTGGCGCCCGCGGGCGAGTCGTCCTCGATGGCGCGGCCCATGTACTGCACGTACAGGTGGTACTCCGCCGGGTCCGCCAGGTATTCGTTCGCCAGATTCGGCAGGCCGGCGCGTCCCTTGCGGGCCAGCGTCCGCAGGACGTGCTCGTCGCAGACGGCACGCAGCTTGTCCTTGCTGCCGAAGTGGTGGATGACCAGACCGGCGCTCACCCCCGCCGTGGCGGCGACGGCCCGCAGGTTGGTCTTCTGGAAGCCGTCGCGGGCGAAGTGGGCGATGGCCGCATTGCGGATCTTCGCCTGGGCGGTCAGATCCGAAGAGGCTGAACACATGTTTAGTACTATAAACAGCCGTTCAGTCGCTGGGCAGGCGGACATGAGAAAGCCCCGCACCTACCAACGGGTGCGGGGCTTCCGAAAGCTGGCAAACGCCTCCGAAAGGGCTACTTCTTGGCCTTGTCGGCGCTCGAGTCCGTCGACAGCGCCGCGACGAACGCCTCCTGCGGCACCTCGACCCGCCCGACCATCTTCATCCGCTTCTTGCCTTCCTTCTGCTTCTCCAGCAGCTTGCGCTTACGCGTGATGTCGCCGCCGTAGCACTTGGCGAGGACGTCCTTGCGGATGGCGCGGATGTTCTCGCGGGCGATGACGCGGGCGCCGATGGCCGCCTGGATCGGCACCTCGAACTGCTGCCTGGGGATCAGCTCGCGCAGCTTCTTGGCCATGTCGACGCCATAGGCGTAGGCCTTGTCCTTGTGGACGATGGCGCTGAAGGCGTCGACGGCCTCGCCCTGGAGCAGGATGTCGACCTTGACCAGCTCCGACTCCTGCTCCCCGTCGGGCTCGTAGTCGAGCGAGGCATAGCCACGGGTACGCGACTTGAGCTGGTCGAAGAAGTCGAAGATGATCTCGCCGAGCGGCAGCGTGTAGCGGATCTCGACCCGGTCTTCCGACAGGTAGTCCATGCCGCGGAGCTGGCCGCGCCGCCCCTGGCAGATCTCCATGATCACGCCGATGAACTCGGCCGGGGCCAGGATGGTCGACTTGGTCACCGGCTCGAAGACCTGCGAGATCTTGCCGCCGGTGGGGAACTCCGACGGGTTGGTGACGGTCAGCTCGGAGCCGTCCTCCATGACCACCCGGTAGACGACGTTGGGCGCGGTGGAGATCAGCGACAGGCCGAACTCGCGCTCCAGCCGTTCGCGGACGATCTCCATGTGGAGCAGGCCGAGGAAACCGACCCGGAAGCCGAAGCCGAGCGCGGCCGAGGTCTCCGGCTCGTAGATCAGCGCGGCGTCGTTGAGCTGGAGCTTGTCGAGGGCCTCGCGCAGCTCGGGATATTGGTCGCCGTCGATGGGATAAAGGCCGGAGAAAACCATCGGCTTGGGGTGCTCGTAGCCCGCCAGCATCTCGGTGGCGCCCTTGGTGACCGAGGTGACGGTGTCACCGACGCGCGACTGGCGCACATCCTTGACGCCGGTGATCAGGTAGCCCACCTCGCCGACGCCCAGCCCCAGATCCGACACCTTGGGCTCGGGCGAGATGACGCCGATCTCCAGCGTCTCGTGGGCGGCTTGGGTCGACATCATCAGGATGCGCTCGCGCTTGCCCAGGTGGCCGTCGAAGACCCGGACATAGGTGACGACGCCCCGGTAGGTGTCATAGACCGAGTCGAAGATCAGCGCGCGCGCGGCCGCGTCGGCCTTGCCCACCGGCGCGGGGATGGTCTGCACCACGTGGTCGAGCAGCTCGCGTACGCCCACGCCGGTCTTCCCCGAGACCCTGAGCACGTCGGACGGGTCGCAGCCGATCAGGCCCGCGAGCTCCTCGGCGAACTTCTCCGGCTGCGCGGCGGGCAGGTCGATCTTGTTGAGCACCGGGATGATGTGCAGGTCGGCGTTCATGGCCAGGTAGAGGTTGGCCAGCGTCTGCGCCTCGATGCCCTGGGCGGCGTCGACCAGCAGGACCGCGCCCTCGCACGCCTGCAGCGACCGGGACACCTCGTAGGTGAAGTCGACGTGGCCCGGCGTGTCGATCATGTTGAGGACGTGGCCGTCCCAGGGCAGCCGCACGGCCTGCGACTTGATCGTGATGCCGCGCTCCCGCTCGATGTCCATCCTGTCGAGGTATTGGGCGCGCATGGACCGGTCGTCTACCACGCCGGTGATCTGCAGCATCCGATCGGCAAGGGTCGACTTGCCATGGTCGATATGCGCGATGATGCAGAAGTTGCGGATCAACGCGGGGTCGGTCTGGCCAGGCTGAGTGCGCACCGAAGTCCGTTTCGACAGGGTTGAGGTCAAGCGTCTTTCATGGTGACATGCCCGGGTGATTGCCCGAACCGCCATTCGCCGTGGCCTGCGCCTTGTCGCGCTGGCCCTGGCCGTCGTCGTCGCGCTGATCGGCCTCCTCGCCGGCGCGCTCCGCGTTCAGTTTACCGGTGACCCGGCGGCCTGGGCGAAGAGCACGGGCAACGACGCTCTCTGGCTCGGCCACGCGTGGGTCGACGGCCGCCGTACGGAGCAGGACGTGGAGCGGCTCGCGGTACGCCTGCGCGCCACGGGCATCAAGGACCTGTACGTCCACGCGGGCCCGTTCGAGAAGGACGGCCAGCTAAAACCCGATAAATACCCCAGCGCCGGAAATTTCGTTCGATGGGCACGACAGTACCTCCCCGGCCTCCGTGTCTCCGCCTGGCTCGGCCAGAAGGTCGACGGCTTCCTCGACCTCGATGACGCCAAGTCCCGTGAGAACGTCCTGGCCGGAGTCGCCGCCATCATGAAGACCGGCTTCGACGGCATCCACTACAACTTCGAGCCGATCGGTGACGGCGACCGCGAGTTCCTCGACCTCCTCGACAGAACCCGCCAGTACACCAAGCTGCTGTCGATCTCGACACCCCAGATCGAGCCGTACCCCCTGATACGCCTGCCCGCCCGGGCGATCCTCGGCCACGACAAATACTGGTCGAGCGGCTACTTCAGGGAGGCCGCCGAGCGCGTCGACCAGGTGGCCATCATGACGTACGACTCCTTCACCCCTCTGCAGTCCCTTTACGGGGGCTATGTCGTACGGCAGGCCACGCTCGCCCTGGACCTGGTCCCGGAGACGAAGCAGATCCTCGTGGGCGCCCCCGCCTACCACGACCACGGCGTCGGATGGAGCGACGCCGCCGAGAGCGTGGCCATGGCCGCCCAGGGCGCCAAGCTGGCCCTGACGGAGCACGGCAGGCGGGAGCGGTTCGGCCTGGCCCTGTACGTCGATTTCGCCGCCACGGAGGAGGATTGGCGCGAATACACCACCGAGTGGTTCTCCTGAGGCCGTACACTGGACCGAGACTCCAATTCCCAGGGTGTTGATTTGAGCTGTCCTCTGGGTTATTGGTAACCTGTTCAACTGCGTGTGGCGCGCCCCTCTCACGAGCCCGCGCGCCCCATCCATCACTCAGACTTTACCGAGGCTTCTTCGTGGCGAACATCAAGTCCCAGATCAAGCGCAACAAGCAGAACGAGAAGGCTCGCCTGCGCAACAAGGCGGTCAAGTCCTCGCTGAAGACGGCCGTGCGCAAGTTCCGCGAGGCCGCCGAGCAGGGCGACGCCCAGCAGGCCGCCGAGCTGCAGCGGGCCGCCGCCCGTCAGCTCGACAAGGCCGTCAGCAAGGGCGTCATCCACAAGAACCAGGCCGCCAACCGCAAGTCGGCGATCGCCAAGCAGGCCGCCTCCCTGGCAGCCAAGTAAGGCCCAGCCAGGCTCGATCAAAGAGCAGGGCGCCAGAGCGCCGCACCTCCGTCAAGGGGTGCGGCGTTTTTTGTGTCACGATTTCGATATCACACCGCCATCTCGGGTCTGTCACCGTTGCGAAGATCGCCTTGCCCTCCCCCAGCGGAATGCTCAAAGGTTCACTAAACGGGGCAAGGGGGGCACATGCGGGGGCCGTTGGTCGTCAAACGGGCGTTCAGCGAGCCGTTGCTGTTGCTGGCCGCGTTCGGGTCGATCCTGCTGGCCACCACGACTCTGGTCGCGCTGACCATGTACGCCTCCACCATCGCCGAGGTGGGCGTGCGCCGCACGATGGAGACCGCGCCGCTGGGCCAGGTGGCCGCGACCATCGCCGCGCCCGTCACCGGCGAGACGTTCCCGGCGCTCGACCGGGCGACCCGCGCCGAGCTCGCCAGGGCCTACGCGGGCGCGCCCGCCGCCATCACGACCGCCTTCCGCTCCGACTCCTACGTCCGGCCGGGCCAGGAGAGCCGCAAGACCCCCGAACTGCTCAGGTTCGGCAGCTATGACGGCCTCGACGCCCACGCCAAGCTGGTCTCCGGCACCTGGCCGAACGCCACCGAACGCAAGACGGTCGAGGCCGCGATCTCCCTGTCGGCGGCCACGGCGCTCGGCGTCAAGGCGGGTCAGGAGATCACCACAGAAGGCCGCCTCGACCACAAGGCGGTCAACGTCCGCATCACCGGCGTCTTCCAGCTCAACGACCCGTTCGGTGACCGCTGGACCGCCGAGCAGCTGCTCACCAGGGGCGTCGAGACGGGCGAGTTCACCACCTACGGCCCGCTGATGGTCTCCCGCGAGACGTTCCTGAGCCGCTTCGCCACGAACGTCAACGCCACCTGGACCGCCGTCCCCGACCTGCGCGCTCTGTCACCGGAGCAGCTGCGGCCGTTCGCCGCCCGGGTGACCGAGCTGCGCGACCGACTCCACGCCAACGGCTGCGCGAGCTGCACCGCCACCAGCCGCCTGCCGGAGATGCTCGCCCAGCTCGGCACCGCCGCCCTGGTCGCCCGCTCCACCATGCTGATCCCGGTCCTGCAGTTGCTGCTGCTGGCCGCGTACGCGCTCATGCTCACCGCCCGCCTGCTCGCCGACCACCGCCGCATGGAGGTGGCGCTGCTGCGCTCGCGCGGCGCGGGCACGCTGCGGCTGGCCGCGCTGGCGGGCGGCGAGGCGCTGCTGGTGGCCCTGCCGTGCGCGATCGTCGCGCCCTTCCTCGGCCCGCCGCTGCTGGCCCTGGTCAACGCGCTGCCCTGGATCAGGGCCTCCGGTGTACGGCTGGCGCCCTCGCCCGACCTGGGCACGTTCGCGGTCTCGATCGGCGTGGCCCTGGCCTCGGCCGTACTCCTCATGCTCCCGGCCCTCGCCGGCGCCCGGCGTACCTACGTGGAGGAGCAGTCGGCGCGCGGCCGCGGCGGCGGGCGCGGGCTGATCGAGCGGGCCGGGGCGGACCTGGCGCTGCTGGTGGTCGCGGGGCTGGCCATCTGGCAGCTGCGGCGCTACGGCGCGCCCGTGACCGCGACCGCCGCCGGTGACCTCGGCATCGACCCGCTCATCGTCTCGGGACCGGCCCTGGCGCTGCTCACCGGCGGCATGCTGGGCCTGCGACTGGTGCCCCGCGTCTCGAAGCTGGCCGAGCGGATCACCGCCAGGCGGCCCACGCTCGCCCCGGCGCTCGGCGTCTGGCAGGTCAGCCGGCGGCCGCTCAAGTACGCCGGGCCCGCGCTGCTGCTGACCATGGCCATCGCGATCGGCATCGTGTCCATGGCCACGGCCGCCACCTGGCGTGGTTCGCAGCAGGACCAGGCCCGCCATCAGGCCGGGGCCGACCTGCGGATCTCCGGGCCGCCGGACGGTCCCGAGCTGGGCACGTTCGGGCGCGGCACCGCGTTCGCCGCGCTGCCGGGCGTCACGGCGGCCTCGCCCGCCTTCCGCGGCCCGGTCCAGCTCAGCGGCGAGGGCGCGGTCCTGCTCGGCCTCGACGCCGGCAAGCTCGACCGGCTCTTCCAGTTGCGGCCCGACCTGTCGGCGCGATCGGTCGCGGAGATGGCACGGGTGCTCGGCTCGGGCCGGCCGCGAGGTGCCCCGCTGGAGCTGCCGGGCCGGCCCACGACGCTCACGTTGCACGCCCGCGCCGACGCCGCGGTGTCACTGCGGATCATGGTCTCGGACGCGCTCGGCGTCTGGCGCGAGCTGCCCCTGGGCCTGCTCCATCCGGGCGACAACCGGATCGACCTCGACCTTTCGGAGATCGTGGGACGGACCGGGAAGATCACCTATCCGCTGTCGGTCCGCGGCCTGGTCGCCAATCCGCCCGAGAGCGGCAGTGCGCAGGTCACGGTGACCGGTCTGAGCGCGGATCGCCCGATCTCGCTCAAGGCGACCGGATCACAGCCGGTCGCGGTCGCCTTCGGCGAGTTGTCGGGCCCGCTGCCCGTGGTGCTCACCACCGATCTGGCCGCCTCGCTCAAGCTCTCGGCGGGCCAGGTGGGCCGGGTCAACCTGGATCGGCGGATCGTCGAGGTCAAGGTCGCGGGCCTGGTCGACCGGATGCCGACGACCGCCGCTGACCAGCCCGCCGTACTGGCCGACTGGGCCACCCTGCAGGCGTACGGCCTGGCGGCGGGAGAGATCCCCAGACCGGCCACCGAATGGTGGCTCGCCGCCCACGACGGCGACGCCGGGCCCGCGCTCGCGGCGCTGAAGAAGCGGCCGGAGTGGGACGTCACCGCGGTCGACCAGCGCGAGCTCGCCGAGCGGCTGCGGGACGACCCGCTGGCCAGCGGGCTGCAGGGGGCGTTGATCCTGGGCTTCGCGGCGGCGCTGGCGTTCGCCGCGCTCGGCTTCGTGGTGAACGCCACCGTCGCGGCGCGGGAGCGGATGGCCGAGTTCACGATCCTGCGGGCGCTCGGGGTGAGCCACCGGCAGGTGTTCGGGCTGCTGGCGGTCGAGCAGGCGTTCGTCATCGGGCTGTCGCTGGTTGCGGGGACGGCACTGGCGGTCGTCGTGGGCGTCCTGGTCGTGCCGCACATCGTGCTCACCGGGCAGGCCGCGGCCGTCACGCCGGACGTGCTGCTCGACATCCCGTGGGCGGCGACCGCGGCCATGCTGGCGCTGGTGGCCGCGGTGCTGCTCGGCATCGTCGCCGTATTGGCCCGTAACCTGCGTGGGCAGCGTCAGGAGGACTTGTGAGGATCCTGCGGCTGGCCCAGGCGTATCTGGGCGCGATGGCCATGCTGTCCCTGCTGACGTTGAGCGCCTGCCTGCTCGTGGCGGGGCTGCCGCGGGTGCTGCAGGGCTCGTACGACGAAGCCCTCCACCAGGCCCTCCAGGACGCGCCCGCGCAGCAGGCCGACCTGACCGTACAGACCAGGACGCGCGGCGGGCCGGACGACCTGCACGAGCCCGGCCAGTTCGCCTCCAGGGACGCCCGGCTGCGCTCGCTCGTGCCGCCGCAGCTACGGCCGCTCGTCTCGGCCACCGGCCAGATGAGCGCGAAGACGTACGACACGCCGGTCCACCTGTCGGGCGGGCAGACCTACATCAACCTCGCCTGGCTGTCGGACAGTGAGCGGCGGGTCGAGTGGGTCGACGGCCGGGCGCCGGGCAAGCCGACGACCATGCGCTGGAGCGGGACGGAGATCCCGCTGTTCGAGGTGGGCATCGTGGAGGAGGCCCGCACCACGATGCCGCTGAAGATCGGCGACGTGCGGATCCTCGGTGAGAGCGACTACGCCGCCGTCAAGATCGTGGGCGTGTTCAGGGCGAAGGACCCCGGCGCCCGCTACTGGAGCCACGACACCGACGTCCTGCACGTCACGCAGGTCCAGCCGCCCGGCAAGCTGGAGCTGGAGCGGCGCACGACCGCGCTGATCCCGGCCGCCGGCCTGGCCGCCCTGAGCGGCGCCGACCGCAACCTGCTCTACAGCTGGATCCTGCCGGTCGATCCCACCGCGGCCGCCTCTCTCGACCTGCCCGAGTTGCGTGCCGCCATCGAGGACTACGGGCACGTGGTCACCCTGCAACCGGCGGGCGCCGACAGCCAGTACCGGCTGGAGACGGAGCTGCCGGGCCTGCTGGACAAGTTCGGGACGGCGCTGGGCACCGCGCAGACCGTGATGTTCCTGGTGCTCGGCGGCCTGCTGGTCGTGGCGCTGGGGGTGCTCGTGCTGGCCGTGCAACTGCTGGCCGAGCGGATCGATCACCCGCTCGCGCTGGCGCGGGCGCGCGGCGGGTCGCTGCGGCAGGTGGCGGGTGCCGGCACGGCGCTCGTGGCGATCGCGGTCGTGCCCGCGGCTCTGGCCGGGTGGGGGCTGGCCTTCCTGGTGCCGGGGCCGGTGCCGTGGCTCGCCCACGCGGGGCCCGCCCTCGTGCCCCTCACCGCCGTCGGCTACGCGGCCGCGCGGCTGGCCGTGACGCACCGGACGCCCCTGCACGAGCGCCGCGACGACGTGGCCGCCGCCCGCCCGTCGGCCCGGCGGATCACCCTGGAGGTGCTGGTCGTCGGTCTGGCGCTGGCCGGCGCGTACCTGCTGCGTGCCCGCGGCCTGACGACCGGCGGCCAGGACCCGTTCCTGCTGCTCGTGCCGGTCGCGCTGACGGTCGCCGCCGCGCTGATCACCATCCGCTGCTATCCCCTCCCCCTCAAGCTGCTCGTACGGCTGGCCGCGCGCGGCCGCCTCGCCGTGCCCTTCCTGGGCCTGACCAGGGCGGCCCGGGCCCGATCCGCCAGCGTGCTGCCGGTGCTGATCCTGCTGCCCGCGCTGGCCGTGTCGGTGTTCGGGACGGTGATCTCCGGCGGGCTGTCCACCACGCAGCGCCTGGCGTCCTGGCAGAGCGTCGGCGCGCCGATCAAGCTGACCTCCCCCGTGGAGTTGCCTCCTGACGCCATCGAGCGGGTGCGCAAGGTGCCCGGTGTGCGGCTGCTCGTGCCCGCGCAGACCGCCACCGCGCAGATCGGCTACGGCGGCGAACGGGCCGAGATCATCGCCGTCGACCTGGCCCCATGGCAGCGGCTGCTGGACGGCGCGCCGATCAGCGTGCCCCTCACCGCCTCGGGAGCCTCAGGGATCCCGGTGCTGGTCTCCAGCGAGCTGCGCGGACGCGGCACCTTCGAGATCGCCTGGTACGAGCGGATGAAGGTCACCACGGCCGGCGAGATCGCCTCGCTGCCCGGCTTCTACCCGCGCGGCAAGTTCATCGTGCTGCCCTTCGCGACGAACAAGCGGCCCGGCGTCAACACCCTGCTGATCAAGGGCGAGGCGGATCACGCGGCGCTGCTGGCGGCCACCGGACAGCCCAAGGCCGAGCTGACCTCGCAGGAACAGGCCCTCGCCACGATCGAGGACGACCCGATGACCGGAACCGTCCAGAACATCCTGCGCATCACCACCATCGCGCTCGCGGTCTACGCGTTCATCGCCGTGCTGGTGACGCTGGTGATCGGCGCGGCCGACCGGGCCAGGGCGCTGTCGTTCCTGCGCACGCTGGGACTGTCGGACCGGCAGGCGCGGGGCCTGACCGTGCTGGAGATCCTCCCGCTCATCCTCATCACCTCGCTCACCGGGCTCGCGCTCGGCCTCGGCCTGCCCGCGGCGCTCGGGCCCGGCATCGACCTGTCCGCCTACGCCGGTGACCTGGCCGTCGGCGACTACTCCGCCGATCCGGTCGTGCCGGTCGTCCTGGCGGCCGGGCTGGCCGCCGTGGCCGTGCTCGGCACCTACGCGCACACCGCCATCAGCCGCCGCCGCAGCCTCGGCGCCGTACTCCGAGTGGGTGACCTCACATGAGTCCAACGTTGTCCGAGCTCGAAGCCAAGGCCGCCGAGAAAAAAGCCGCGTTCGGCGGGGACGCGCACATCGTCTGCGACAACCTGGTGCGCATCTACAAGACCGAGGGCGTCGAGGTGGTCGCCCTGCAGGGCCTCGACCTGCTCATCCAGGAGGGCGAACTGGTCGCCGTCGTCGGCGCCTCCGGGTCGGGCAAGTCGACGCTCCTGAACGTACTGTCCGGCCTGGACGTGCCCACGGCGGGCGTGGCCAGGGTGGCGGGCACAGACCTGCTGTCGATGACCGCGAAGGACCGGCTGCGGTACCGGCGCGACATCGTCGGGTTCGTCTGGCAGCAGACCGCGCGCAACCTGCTCCCGTACCTGACCGCCCGCGAGAACGTCGAGCTGCCGATGAAGCTGGCCGGTAGGGCACGCAGGGGACGCGCCGCCGAACTGCTGGACCTGATGGGCGTCGCCTCCTGCGCGGACCGCAAGGTGCCCGAGATGTCCGGCGGCGAGCAGCAGCGGGTCGCCATCGCCGTCGCCCTGGCCAACTCCCCGCAGCTCGTCCTGGCCGACGAACCCACCGGCGAGCTGGACAGCGAGACGTCGGAGGAGGTGTTCGGGGCGCTGCGCAAGGCCAACGGCGAGCTGGGCGTGACCGTGGTCATCGTGACCCACGACCCGCTGGTGTCAGAGCGCGTCGATCGTACGATCGGCATCCGCGACGGGCGTACCAGCAGCGAGACGCTCCGCCGCGAGGGCGTCGCTGAGGAGTACGCCGTGCTCGACCGCGTGGGGCGGCTGCAGCTGCCCCGCGACTTCATGAACGCCCTGGACATGGAACGCCGGGTGCGCCTCGAACTCGAATCCGACCACATCGGCGTGTGGCCGGCCCGAGAGGAGCCCTCCAATGAGCAGTGAGCCCCTGGTCGTCGTAGAGGGGGTGCGCAAGACCTATCGCACCGGGCCGAAGGAGGTCGTGGCGCTGCGGGAGGTGTCGTTCTCGGCCTATCCCGGCGAGCTGATCGCCATCCGCGGCCGGTCGGGGTCCGGCAAGACGACCCTGCTGAACCAGATCGGCGGACTCGACCGGCCCGACGCCGGGCGCGTCGTCGTGGCGGGGACCGAGGTGACCTCGATGTCCGAGGACGACCTGCTGGCGCTGCGCCGCGACGTGGTGGGGTTCGTGTTCCAGTCGTTCGGGCTGATCCCGGTGCTGTCGGCGGCCGAGAACGTCGGCGTGCCGATGCGGCTGGCCCGCACGCCGGTCACGGAACGGGAGGCGCGCGTGCGCGTGCTGCTCTCCCTCGTCGGGCTGGAACAGCACGTCAACCAGCGGCCGTACGAGCTGTCGGGCGGTCAGCGGCAGCGGGTGGCGATCGCCAGGTCGCTGGCCAACCGGCCCCGGCTGCTCGTCGCCGACGAGCCCACCGGACAACTCGATTCACAGACCGGGCGGCAGATCATGGAGTTGCTGCGCGCCCTGGTCCGCAGCGAGGGCGTCACCGCGCTCGTCGCCACCCACGATCCGAGCCTCATCACGCTGGCCGACCGGGTGCTGGAGATCAGCGACGGAGTCCTGCGGGAGGCTGCGCCTCTAGAGAGCCGGTCTTCGGAGGCTTGACGGACGTGATCGCGGCCAGGTTCGCCACGGCCACGGCGACCGCTCCCGCCAGCAGCAGCCCGGTCATGCCCACGAAGCCCGCGAGCGGCGCCGCCACGGCCAGCCCGAACGGCCGCGACGCGAACGAGATGAGTTGATCGAAGGCCCGCACCCGCCCCAGCGCGCCCTCGGGGATCTCCTCGGCGACGACGGTCTCCCACAGTGGGCTGAGCAGCCCGAGCCCGAACATCGCCACGAAGTACGCCGCCGCGATCAGCACCACGTTCGCGGTCACCGCCAGCGCCACCAACGGCAGCAGGTACAGCGCGGCGGCCACCTGGACGACGACCAGTGGCCGGCGGACGGGCAGCCTCGGCACCAGGAACACCCCCGCGACCAGGCCGACCGTGCCGCACTGCACGATGAGCACCCAGCTGGCCTCGCCGCCGAGCTGCTTGACGGCGGTCAGCGGGCCGAGGGTGAGGAACAACCCGGCCATGAAGTGCCATACGCCGTGGCCGAGCACCGACTTCAGGAACCACGGCCGCGTCCTGACCTCGCGCCATCCCTCGGCCAGGTCCTTGGCGAAGGTGTTCCGGGCTCTCTCGGGCTGCTTGGCCGTACGGACTCCGCCAAGGGTGAGCGCCGAGCAGGCGAACAGCGCGGCGGTGAGCAGCGCCGCCCACCCCGGGCCCGCCACCAGCACCACGCCGCCCGACAGGGCGGGCGCGAGCACGCTGGAGGTGCTGGTGGCCACGCCGATGCGCGCGTTCACACGCAACCGATCCGGGCCCGGCACCACGGCCGCGACCAGCCTCGGCACAGCAGGCATGCCGAACGCGATCGCCACCCCCGCCACCGCGGACAACACGGCCAGGTCGAGCACGCGGCCGACGCCCATCAGCAGCTCGATCCCGATGGCGGCCTGGGAGAGGCCGCGGACCAGGTCGGCCACCAGCGCCACCCGCTCGGGCCGGAACCGGTCGGCCAGCACCCCGCCGACCGGGAGGAGCAGGAGGAGGGGGATCAATTCGCAGGCCAGGACGAGACCAAGGGCCTCGGCCGAGCCTGTGGTGCGGAGGACGGCGAGGGTGAGGGTGGTGGGGATCAAGGCGGTGGCCAAGGCGGAGATGGCTCGCCCGAGCAGAAGTCTCATGGGGTTCGACATTAATTCGCTGGCTAATGATTCGTCAACTAAATACTTGCTGGCTTAAGATTAGTGGGTGGACTCGATGAACGCAGGCTCCGGCTCCAGTGACTCTGTCGATCGGCATCTGGCGCGGTGGCGGGGCAAGGCGCCGTACGACGAGCGGGTGGAGGCGGTCGTGACGCGGATGCAGTTCCTCGTCAAGCACCTGCATCAGACGAAGGAGGCGGCGCTGGCGGAGGTGGGGATGCAGGACTTCGAGTTCGAGACGCTGCATCGGCTGGTGGCCAGGGCGGGCTCCGCGACGCCTTCGGAGCTGGCCGCGGAGCTGATGCTGTCGCCCGCCGGCATGACCGGCCGCCTCGACACGCTGGAGAAGTCAGGCCTGGTACGCCGCCTGCGCAGCACGGACGACCGCCGCCGGGTCGACGTGGAGCTCACGGACCGGGGGCATGAGCTGTGGATGGAGGCCATGCGGATCCGGGGGGAGGTGGAGGCCGCGATGGTCTACGCACTGGATCCGGCGGAGCGGGCGACCCTGGACGGCCTGCTCAAACGCCTCCTGGTGAACGTGGAATCCACCCGCTGACCCTCACCCGCGTGAGGGCCGTATCCCGTCAGGTGCGGCGGAGTTCGCGGAAGAAGCTCGTCAGCTCCTCCTGGAGGAGGGCCGGCTCCTCCAGGGGCAGGAAGTGGCCGCCCCTGCCGGGCTCGCTCCAGTGCCGGATGTCCGTGAGGGCCCGCTCGGCGAGCGCCCGCGGAAAGTCGGCCATCAACGGCTCGTGGCTCAGCGTGACCGCCGCCGGCACAGTGATGGGCGGCCGGGCGTAGTTGTGCTCGAAGTCGAAGTATTGCCTGAACGAGGTGCCGATCGAGCCCGTGGCCCAGTAGAGGGTGAGGATCGTCAGCAGGGTGTCCCGGTCGAACCGCGTCTCCACCTCGCCGTGACAGTCGCTCCAGTCCCGGTATTTGTCCACGATCCACGCGGCCAGCCCGACCGGCGAGTCCAGCAGCGCGGCGGCGATGGTGTCGGGCCGCGTGCCCATGATGGCGCTGTAGCCGGCGTCACCCTCGTCATAGACGGCTTCCGCGTCGAGGAACGCCTGCTCCTCCGCCGACAGCGGCGGAACCTCCAGCGACGCCGGGAACGGCGGATGGATCAGGTGAATCCCGATCACCTGCTCCGGATAGAGCGCCCCCAGCCACCCGGTCGCCGCCCCGCCGATGTCACCACCGAACGCGCCGTAACGCTCGTAGCCCAGCATCTCGGTCATCAGCGCGTGCAGGATCCGCGCCATCGCCGCCCTGGTCAGCGGCTCAGCGGGCAGCTCCGAATAGAGAAAGCCGGGCATGGACGGGATCACCACGTCGAACGCGTCATCCGGATCACCCCCGAACCGTCCCGGATCGGCCAGCCGGGCCGCCAGCGGCAGCATCTCCATGAAGCTGCTCGGCCACCCGTGGCTCAGCAGCAACGGCATGGGCGCGGGCCCGTTGCCGGGGATCTTCAGGAAGTGCGTACGCGCGCCGTCGATGTGCGCAATGCCGTGCGGCAGAGCGTTCAGCTCGGCCTCACGTGCCCGGAAGTCGAATCCCTCGGCCCAGTAGCCGACCAGGTCACGTAGGTAGCCAGGGTCCGCGCCGCCCTGCCACGCCTGCTCCCCTGGCCGCGTGGGGTCACCGAACCGCGTGTTACGCAGCCGACTCCGCAGGTCGTCCAGCACGTCGTCCGGCACCTCAATACGAAACGGCGACCAGCTCACATAACCTCCAGCAACCGACAGAAGGCGCGCATCGCCCTCCGACGCTTCGCGACCTTACCGGGGCGCCGGCCACCGGACTATCGGTTATCGGGGCGGGTGGCACTCACTCTCCCGCACGGGCGGCTACCGGCCCGTACGGTTGGCGACGATCACTTGCACCGTGTGTTCGAGCGCGTACGCCGGGTCGGCGCCGCCGCCCTTGACCTGCTCGTCGGCGTCGGCCACCGCCTGGATGGCGCGTGACAGGCCCTCCGGACCCCAGCCGTTCAGCTGCCGCTTGACGCGGTCGATCTTCCAAGGCGGCATGCCCAGATGGCTCGCCAACTGCCCACCCCTGAGGTTGCGCGGCGCTCCGCCGACCTTGGCCAGGCCCCTCAGCCCGCCCGCCAGCGCGCTCACCAGCAGCACAGGGGCCACCCCGGTGCCGAGCGCCCAGCGGAGCTGCTCCAGCGCCTCGGCCAGCCGCCCCTCGAGCGCCGAGTCGGCCACGTTGAAGCCGGTGACCTCGGCCCGCCCCTTGTGATAGCGGGCCACGGCCGCCGCGTTGATCGTCTTGTCTTCCGTGTCGAACACCAGCTGGTTGCAGGCCGCGGCCAGCTCCCGTAGATCGTTGCCCACCGCCTCGAGCAGCGCCTGCGCGGCATCGCTCGAAATGCCGCGCCCAGCCCGCTTGATCTCGCCCTTGACGAAGTCGAGCCGCTCCCCGGCCTTGGTGACCTTGTTGACGGTGACGACTCGCGCCCCCGCCTTCTTGACCCCGTCGACCAGCGCCTTGCCCTTCACCCCGCCCGGGTGGACCAGGATGAGCACGGTGTCGTCGGAGGGCTGCGCCACGTACTTCACGACCTCGGCGATGACGTCCTTGACGAGATCCTGCGCGGACCGGATCACCACCACGGAACGATCACCGAAGAGCGACGGCGAGGTCAGCTGGGTCAGCTCCCCCAGCGCCACCTTCCCGCCGATGAGATCGTGCACCTCCGCGCCGCCGGCGGCCGCCCGCGCCGCCGCGATCACCTCGCTGACCGCCCGCTCGGCCAGCAGCTCCTCGTCGCCGACGACCAAGGTCACGAGTGCTGGATCTGTTGCCGCCATGTCGTGCAGCATGCCATGCGGCACCGACAAGCCGGTACTCGACGACGACGGTTACCGGACCTTCACTCCAGACTTCGCAGGTACGCCGCCGCGCGGTGCATGCCGCCGTGTTCGGCCCAGCCGAGCGGGGTCGAGTCGTACGCCGTGTCCTTGATCGCCGGGTCGGCGCCGAGCTCGATCAGTGTCTCGGCCGTCTCGACGTCGTCGTTCCAGGCCGCCGCGTGCAGCGGGGTGGATCGATGCAGGTGGTTCACGCCGAAGCCGAGACCGGCCAGCAGCCGTACCGCCGCGGGCTTGCGCTGCTCGGCGGCCCTGATGATCAGCCCGGGGAATCGTTCGAGCGCCCGCGCCAGCGGTTCCGGGCCGAATCCGGCCACCGCGTCGGCGTCGGCGCGCATGCAGGCGGCGGTGAAGGTCTCCATCTCGTCCAGTACCGCCGAGGCGCCTGCCCCGGCGAGCAACTCCGCGATCTCGGTGTGCCCGTTCAGCAGGGCGAGCTCGTAGGGGGTGCGCCCGCCGTACGCCGGATGCCCGCCCAGGCCGTCCACCTCCGCGCCGTGTGCCAGGAGCAGCCGGGCCCGCCGCGGGCAGCCGCGCAGCGCGGCGGTGGCCAGTTCGTCGCGCAGCATCTGCTGTGGAGACTGCAGCGTGGGCCCCAGCCGGGCATGCCACGGACCGCCCGCGCCCCGGCCCAGGCCGAACTCCAGCAGCAGCTGAAGGTGGGCGGTGTCGTCGGAGCGGGCGCCGCCGAGCCCGAGGTTGTAGAGGGTCTGGCTGTCGTTGGGGTCCGCCCCGGCCTCCAGCAGCAGCCTGGCCAGCGCCAGGCCCTGCGGATGCGGTGGCTGGTGGCCCTCTCCCCCACCGAATGCGCCGGTGAGTACGGTGAACGGCGAGGTCAGCCCGTCCCACAGGAATCCGGCGTTCGGATCGGCGCCATGGTCGAGGAGGAGCCGGGCGGCGGCCACGTACCGGCCGGGAGCGTCGAGCCGCGCGTAGGCCAGGTACAGCAGCGGCTCCCACCCGAAGGGTCCGCCCTGCTCGCGCGCGAGCCCCGGATTTTCGGCCAGCACGTCGGCCAGCGCATCGGCCGAGCCGGTGGCCGCCATGGTGAAGACGTTCGCGGTGGACAACTGCGGACGCCGGGCCAGCAGCAGGTCGGCGTCGGCGGTCCGGCCCGGGTAGTCCGTGCCATAGGTGAGGCAGGCGAGCCGCAGGAACTCCTCCGGCAACTCCTGGCTCGGCGCGACCCGGTGCGGCGAGCGGGAGTAGCGCTCGACGGTGCCGAGGTGTTCTTTGAGCCTGGGCCAGCTCGCGAAGCCGTACATGCGGGCGGTGACGAGTTGCGCGTCGGCCAGCTTGAGCGCCTCCGGCGTTCGGGGATGGAACTCGGCGACGAGCCCGAGCGCCTCAGGAACTCCCGCCTTCGCATCCTGGAGGAGCGTCTTGGCCTGCTTGCGGAGCCGTTCGAGGCTGGGGTTGTCGGGCAGGCGATGGATGGGCACGAGGGCCTCCTTTCCGTCTGGCCTGGCGTCCGCATGATCAGGCCGGAAAAGAGGTCGGGCCGGGTCGTTCGATGAGCATCAGGTGGGCTTAGCCCTGTCCGCGGACCGGTGGCGCCCTGAGCGCGCACCACCCACCCTACGCCGTGACAGCGAGCCCGGCTCAGGTCAGATCGAGGACGAGCCCGGCGACGACATCCGGCTGGGCCAGGAAGGGGTGATGCCCCGTGGCCACCTCGACCACGCGCGTGGCCCGCTTGGCCTGGGCGCGCTGCGACGCCGGAGGAGTGCCGTTGTCCTGCGCGCACACGACGTAGGTGGACGGGATCTGTTTCCAAGCCGCGGCCTGGACCGGGGCGGTGATGACGGCAGTGCTCTGCCGTACCAAGCGCGCGTGCGCCTGCTCCACCGTCTCCTGGTCGCAGTCTTGCAGGAAAGTCTGCGTGGCGAGCTCGGCGCGCACGCTGAAGGTGCCGTCAGGGCCGAAGTCCAGGTACGGCGCGGGCGTCCCGTCGCCGAACGATGCCAGGCTCTCGCCCACCTCCGGGAGGAAACTTGCGATGTACACCAGATGGCGCACCTGGGGCAGCCCTATCGCCGCGGCGCTCGCCACAACACCGCCATAACTGTGGCTGACCACGATCGTCGGCTGCTTGTCCGCCGCCAGCCATTCGCGCACGGCCGCCACGTCGTCCTCCAGGGTCGGCCCTTTCCCGCTGGGCGCGCGCCCCGTCTCCCCGCAACTCGGCAGCGGCGGAGCGGAACTCGGAACGCCGCGCGCCTCCAGCTCGCCGGCGGCCCGGTGCCACCACCATGTCCCGTCGCGTACACACGCCCCGTGGACGAACACCACCCGCACCATGACCTCCCGGATCTTCCCTGTCGGTTGGGCACGATAATATGCGTAACGCGCATTACGTCAAAGGAAGGTCATGGGACGCAAGCCACAGCCCGACATCAGAAGGTCGCTCCTCGACGCCTGCACCGACCACGTGCTGGCTCGCGGCTTGCCCACCAGCCTGACCCCGCTCGCCGAAGCCGCCGGCACCACGGCGCGCATGCTGATCTACCACTTCGGCACTCGCGAACGGCTCCTACGTGAAGTGCTCGACGAGGCCCGGCGACGGCAGCTCGGCTTCTTCGGAAAAGCGCTCGCACCAAGGGACGAACCGTACGAGGAGACCCTCGCCCGAGCCTGGCGGGTGCTGACCGGCCCTGAGGGCGCGCCCTACCTGCGCCTGTTCGGCGCCGTCCACAACACGCCCGACGGGCAGGCCCTGTGGCCCGACTTCCGCAGAGCCGCAACCACCGACTGGCTCGCGGTCCTGGAACAAGGGCTGCGCGCCCACCATGGCGCGGCGGCACCCGCACTGGCCACCGTCGCGCTCGCCGTTGTCCGCGGGCTCCTCATGGACACCGACGCCACCGGCGACACCGCCCGCACCGATGCGGCCTTCACCGCCTTCCTCGACCTGCTCCGCGCGCGGTGAGACTCGCGGGCCGCCGAATTGGCCTGAGTCGCTGCTGTTTCGCCGAAAGCAGCGGTCACATCCGGCCGAACCGTACTCAATGGTTTCTTCATGATTTTCAAGAAACCCTACAGACGGAGGGCCGAACCCGGGCGTAGCTTCGAAGCAAACTCCATCACCCAAGCCGAGGTGGCCCGTGACAAGTCACAGCACAATCATGGAAGCGCGAATGTCGCTCGCTATCCGGCTCAAGGATTTACGCACCGCCCACACCGCGGACGGTCGGCGAATGACCGGCGACCGCCTGGCCGAGGCCATGGGGTGGCGCGGACGCAAGTCCCGCATCTCCAAAATCGAGAACGGCCAGCAGGTCCCGAGCGACGACGATATCCGCGCCTGGGCCACCGCCTGCGGAGCCGAACACGAAATACCCGACCTGCTCGCCGCCGCCCGCCATATCGACACGCTCTACACCGAATGGCGGCGCCTGGAGCGGAATGGACTGGGCCAGGTCCAGGAGGCGTTCATCCCGCTGTACGAGCGCACCACCCGATTACGCGTGTGGCAGCACTCCACCGTGCCCGGCCTGCTGCAGACCGAGGCGTACGCCCGCGCCCACCTGTCCACGATCATCTCCTTCCGCGGCATAACCGATGACCTGGACCGAGCCGTGGCGGCGCGCATGGCGCAGCAGCAGTCGCTCGGGGGTGTACGGCGCTTCGTGTTCGTACTCGGCGAGCAGACGCTGCGCACCCCCATGGTGAACCCCGCCGGGATGAACGCCCAGCTCGACCGGCTGGCCACCTACACCCGGGACAATCCCTACGTCAGCCTCGGCATCCTCCCGTACAGCCGCAAACCGCCCGTCATGCCGCCGGAGAACTTCTGGCTGTACGACGCCACCGAGGTCCGGGTCGACGGTGTCGCCGCGCAGTTCCGGATCAAGAAACCGGACGACGTCGCCGTCTACGAAAAGGCGTTCACCGCACTGGCAGAAGTGGCTGTCTACGGGCCGCTCGCGCTGTCTTGTATCGACGCGGCTCGCCCAGATCTTTAAGAAACTTTTCGAAACTTACTTGAGCGGCCACAACGCTGATTCGTACCTTCGAGGCGGACCACTTCGCGGCGGCCGGAAGGCTCCGGACTTCCAAACCCCGGCCGCCGCAAGCAAGCACCACCTCCGTGAGGAAGTCGCTGTGTCCCCCACCGCCTCACCTGCGGACACCTCCGCACACCGGCCCGCATTACCGGCGAACATCTCCGCACGTCCGATCGCGTCACCCGCGGACACCACCGCACGTCCGATCGCGCTATCTGCGGACATCACCACGCACCCATCCGCATTACCCGCAGGCACCTCCACATATCCCATCGCGGTACCCGCGGACGCCACCGCACACCCATCCGCGCTACCCGCGGACAATCTCCGCGTGTCCCCCCATAGCTGGAGCACGGCAATGATCCCCCTGCTGGACCCGCCAGCCCTGACCCACCCGTGCGACCTCATCAACCAGGGCCCGCTCGATCAGCCGATCGGGCGAGTCGTACGCGACGACGGCACCGACGACCTGGCCGGGGCAGCGCTCCGCCCCGCGACCGAGCGAGCCGCCGCCGCCGCACAAACCATGCGCACCCCCGCTCTCCCGCTCGACGCCGAACTGCGGATCTCAGACGGCAGACGCGGCCAGTGGTACTCGGGCTGCGCCGACGTCTCCGGAAATGGAGGATTACGATGACCCGGCAGCAATGGGAAGACCTCCCGGCGAGCGTGCGCGAAACGGTAGAACTCGAATGCGGCGGCCCGGTCATCAAGGCGGAGCCCGCCGGCGAAGGCACCATGCCCGGCATCTCGGCCCGGTTACAGACCGAGAATCACAGCGTGTTCATCAAGGCCGTCGAGGCATCCGGGCCCGCTGCCAAGGCACACCGTACGGAGTCCTGGACGGCGAACGTGCTGCCCGACGAGGCTCCCGCACCGCACCTGCTGTGGCGAGGGCAGCAGGATGGGTGGCTGGTGGCCGTGTTCGAGTACATCAACGACAACAGCCGCCACGTCGACCTGACACCCGGCTCCCCCGACCTGCCCGCCGTCCTGGACACGGTGTCCCTGCTCGGCGCCCTGCTCACACCCTGTCCCCGGGGAGCGGCGCCGGTCATCGACAACATCCTGCCGCTCCTGGCCAAGCACTCCCACCTGCGCGACAAGGGCATCCCGGCGGACCGTGACCTGTACGACACCGCGATCGAACGCTTCGAACCGCGCGACCTCCGCGGCAACACGCTGCTCCACTACGACCTCGGCTCGAACAACATGCTCATCTCACAGGGCCGTGTGTACGCGATCGACTGGTCATTCTCCGCTCGGGGCGCGGCCTGGATCGACGCGGCCATGCTCGCTCCCCACCTCGTCGAAGCCGGACACACCCCAGCGGAGGTGGACGAACTGCTGTCCCGCGTACCGTCGTGGTCGTCCGCACCCCCGGACGCGGTGATCGGACTGGCCGCACTGTGGACGCGCTTCCGCACCTACAAGGCTCGGTACGGGCCGGAGGAGAGGCGCGAGTTCCGGGCCAGGATGGCGGGCGCGGGGAGGACGTGGCTCGCGTACCGGCAATCACTGTGACGCGCCGATCCACTGACCTGCCGGGCGACCGACGTAGTGATCCACTGCGTGTTGAGCCGTTCACTTGCCAAGCCGCTGAGCTCGTGAGTCACTGACACGCCGAGCCATCACCTGCCGAGGCACCGACGTGCCGAGCCCTGTATGCGGTGAGCTGCAAATGCTCCGGGTACCTGCTAAGCCGTTTTACGTGCTGAGCCAATTTCCCGCCTGAGCCCGCGCCGGAGGCGCCCGCCCAGACAAGGGGCGCTCGCCGGGAGGGGGGCGAGCGCCCTTCGCCTGGGCGGGCGCCTTTGCTTTAGCAGGCGTCATTGCTGTCGCGGCCTCCGCAGACGCACTGCCTCCGCAGACGCACTGCCTTCGTGGACGCACCGCTTCCGCAGACGCACCGCCTCCGCAGACGCACCACTTCCGCAGACGACCGCCTTCATAGACGCACCGCCTTCGTGGACGCGGCGGCCGCCGCCTTCACGCTCGGTACTCGTCCGCGAGATCCGATGCCTAACTTCATTCCGATGCCTTTCACTGCCGCATCCATCAAAAAGCCTCCGTCAACACAGCCATTGATCGGATCGCAGTCAGCTCTCACCCCTCCTTCGTCTCCTTCCTGTCCGGCGCCCCGCAGAACGGCATGCTGGAACGGACCGGTGCCGACTACCGGCCGTAGCCAGTAGTCGGACCGGTAACCGGTAGCCGGTAGCCGGACCGGTAACCGGTAACTGATCCACGGCCGGTGCCGGCTACGGGCCGCGGGCGACCACCGCCAGTTGTCCGTCCTGGTCGATGACCGCCAGGTCGCCCGCGCGGTCGGTGCGGTAGACGCGGGCGCCGAGGCGGTGCAGGAGCGCGATCGTGGACGGAGCGGGATGGCCGTAGTCGTTGTCGGCTCCTACGCTGATCAGCGCCGCGCGAGCGCCTACGGACGCGAAGAAGGCCGGGTCCAGTCGCCGCGAGCCGTGGTGCGGGACCTTGAGTACGTCCGCTCGCGGGGCGAGGCGCCGCAGCAGCGCGTCTTGAGCCTCGGTTTCGATGTCGCCGCTCAGGAGGGCCGAGCCCGCTCGCCAGCGTACGCGCGCCACGACGCTGGAGTTGTTGATCAAGCTGCCTTCCCCCTGCCCCTCGGCGTCACCCTGGGCCGGGTCGGGGGCGAGGATGGTCATCTCGGACGGGCCCAGTTGCCAGCGACTGCCCGAGGAAGGTGTCCATTCGGGAATCCGGTGGCGGGCGAGGATGGTCGCGATGCGGTTGCTCTCCTGCGGGGCGACGCGTTGCGGGCTGACGATGACCGCGCCGACACGCCTGTTCCTGAGTACGCCGGGGAGGCCGTCCACGTGGTCTGCGTGCGGGTGGGTGAGGAGTAGCAGGGGTACGTCGCGTACGTCCAGCCTGCGCAGGCAGCGGTCCATGACGACGGGGTCCGGGCCGGTGTCGACGACGATGCCACGACCGGGACCGGCCGCCAGCACCATGCCGTCGCCCTGACCGACGTCGCAGACGACCATGAGCCAGTTCGGGGGCGGCCAGAGCTTGGCCATGGGGCGGACCACGAGCCCGACCACGAGAGCCGCGGCGGCCATCGTGAGGGCCGCCGTTCTCCAGGTACGGCGTCTGAGCACGAGGATCATCACAGCCACGGCGACCATCAGAAGCCCGAGTCCCGGAAGACCGCCCGGCCATGGGAGCGTGGCGAGTGGCATGCTCACGGCCCACTGGGCGACCAGGATGATCCAGCCCACGGCGTACCCTGCCGGGATGACCAGCCACTGAGCTGCCTGCGGCCAGAGGGGAGCCACCAACGCGGCGACGAACCCGAGGATGGTCGCCGGCGCCACTGCCGGGCCCGCCAGGAGGTTGGCGGGTATGGCCACCAGGGTCAGTTGGCCGGACATCAGCACGAGAACCGGTGTCACAGCGGCCTGCGCCGCAGCGGACACGGCCACCGCCTCCGCCGCCCACCGAGGCAGCCGCAGACGGCGCCGACCTCGTCCTGGCGATGAGCGAATCGGGGCAGAGTGCGGCTCCTGGGACTCGAGGACGACATCAGGTGTGTCGGCGTCGTCGCTGTGAGGTGCCGAGTCGGAGGTGAAGGCACCAAACGCTGCCGAGTCAGCGGCCGAGTCAGCGGCTGAATTAGACGCGACGCCATCGCGAAGCACCGAATCGGACCCGATGGCCTCACAGCCCGCTGAATCGGACGTGGCCGCGCCACCAACGACCCAATCGGACCCGACCACACCACGACCCGCCGAACCCGACCCGCCGGCACCACGGCCCGCTGGATCGGACGCGACGGCGCCGTATGGTGCCGAGTCGCGGAGCCGGCTGGCAGCGTCGGCCCAGGTGGGAGTGGGGTTCTCGGCAGCGGAGTCGTCGTGGGTGTCAGCGTGGGCGGGGGTTTCTTCCGGGTCGGGGCCAGTGAGGTGGGCTCGCCAGCGGGGAGCCAGGAGGAGGATGCCGGCGGTCGCGAAGACGGACAGGGCGAAGCCGTACGAACGAGCCAGTTCGGGGTCGAACAGGATGAGCAGCAGGATCGACGCGGACAGGGCCGCCACGCCGTCCTTGGTCCGGCCGGTGCCCAGGGCTATGGCGGCGGTCATACCCATGAGCAGGGCTCGCAGGACGCTGGGCGAGGGTCTGGCCACCACGGCGAAGGCGATCATCGCGAGGGCGGCGAGGACGGCTCTCAGGGCGAGCGGGAAGCCGGCCAGGCGAGAGAGGGCCAGGACGGCACTGGCCACGACTGCAAGGTTCGCGCCACTTACCGCGTTCAGGTGGCTCAGGCCTGCTTCGTTGAGGTCGGCGGTGAGTTGTGGGTCCATGCGGGAGACGTCGCCCACGACCAAGCCTGGGAGGAGGCCGCGCTGGTCTGCCGGGAGTACGTCTGCGGCCGTCCGTAGACCTGCCCTGAGGGTGCCTGCCGCGGCCTGGATCCACGACGGGGACGTGAGGACGCGTGGTGACCCTCGTACGAGGAGGACGGCGCCGATCAGGTCACCTGGGGTTGCCGGTGCCAGGCGAGCGGTTACTTCCAGGCTCTGGCTCGGGAGGAGGCTGCTCCACTCGGGGCCCTGGGCGAAGACGACGACAGGGGTGTTCACCGCGATTGCTCTGCCGGCCGCACCCCGCCGAAGCGGCGATCCAAGGCTGGCTGGGGTTTGGAGGACGGTCAGGGTGGCGGGGACGACGATGCGGTCCTGGGTGAAGCGGCCGCCTCGGTGGCGTCTGATCTTCGGATCGTCGGTAAGAGTGATCTGGGCGGTGACCTGCGCTCCGCGGGTTGCCAGGTCAGCCACCGGGCCTGTGCTCACGGCGTGAACGCGCAGGGCCACTGAGGCTGAGGTCGCGGCGACGCAGATAAGAGTCGCGATGGCCACGTTGCGCCACAACCGCCGGACAGCCCCCTGAACAACCGCTCTCGAGGAAGTGCGACCGGACACGATCCCAGTGACTGAGCCCGCTTGGAGAACGCGGGAACGCCTGGGGAGGGTCACGAGTGCGGACACGGTGGCTACGGCGGAGACCATCAGGCTCGTGGTCGGCGAGAAGTTCAGGACGGTCAGGAGCACGGCCACGATGGCCGCAGCGGAGACGATCAAGCTTGTGGTCGGGGAGAAGTTCAGGAGGGTGAGGGTGGCGGCCCAGGTGGCGAGGGCGGGCAGGGCCAGGGACCAGGAGTGAGATGGGGAGGGGAGGCTGTGGGACATGTCAGACGCGGACCTTTCCCTTGATCTCCTCGTATTTCTTCGCGCCGATGCCGCTGACCTCGCGCAACTGGTCGACGCTGGTGAAGCCGCCGTGTGCGGTACGGAAGTCGGCGATGCGGGCCGCCAGGACCTCGCCCACGCCGGGGAGTTGTTCGAGTTGGTCGGGAGTGGCCGAATTGAGGTCGAGGGTCGTGGTGGCGGGGTCGGCTGAGGCGAGGCCGGGTGCGAAGCCTGATGGGGCACCTACGACGATCTGTTCGCCGTCCACCAGGCGTCGGGCCAGGTTGACCGAGGACATGGCGGTGCTGCGGACGGGACCTCCTGCGGCCGTCACCGCGTCGGCCACCCTGGCGCCCATGGCGAGGGTGTAGAGGCCCGGCTTGCGGACCTTGCCGGTGATGTGGACGGTCACCTTGGCCGTTGGAGATGGGGTGGCGGGTCCCGGCGGGCTGGGGGGTGGGGCGGGGAGGGGTTCTGGGGTGGGTTGGGAGCGCCACGCGATCACGCCCGCCACCACCGCGGTCAGGACGGCCAGGGCTATCAGGATGCGCAGGCCCGGCCTGCCGGGGTCGAGCGAGGCGGGCGGCTTGGTGGTGACGGCCTGGCGAAAGGCCTCGAACGAGGGCGGGATCGGGGCCGTCATTCGGCTCGGCCTCTGAGTCGGCTCGTGAGAGACCGCCGCTCGGCCAGACCTTTGAGTCGGCTCGTGCGGGGTGGAAGCGCGGCCTGACCGCACGGGCGTCCCATGTGAGGCTCGGTCCGGCCTCACGGGCGTCTCATGCCGGGCTGGGCCTGGTCTCACGGCCGCTTCGCGCAGGGCTGGGCCTGGCCGGACGAGCCCTTCGTGCAGGGCGCGGCCGGGCTGCGGAGTCGGGTCGTGCGGGTGTTGGAGTGCGCCGCCGGGCAGACTGGGGTTGGTGAGCGACCGTAGGCGGGACTCGGCGATGGTCCGCTCGGCTGTCGCATCGTGGTTGCGCACGCCAGCGAACGTACGAGAACGGCAGGGGCCCGCAGGCCGGTGAACGAGGTTCTGGGGACAACCGAGCCACGATCAGCCGGCCCTGTGGACGAGACAGGTTGTCCACGGCGGAAACGGTGTCAGGCCCGATCCTGCCCGGCTTGCCATACCTGAAGCTGGTCTCGCCCAGCAGGAGGTGCCACAGTGACGGGAGTGCGGCGTGGGTGTCGGCATGGCTCCGCGTGCCCGACGTCTCTTACAGGCTGCATCTCCCGGCGGCGAGTGCCGTGATCGCGCACTCGGCCGCGTGCCGTGCCGCGAGCGCGGAAGGGAAGGGCCCGCGACCGTGGGAGGCGCGGCCGGCCGGCCCGCTCGTGATACGCCACTGCCAGGCGGTGTGTGCGGCAGGAGGCGAGGCCGCAGCGCGTTAGTCGGCCGAGGTGACCGTCAGTCCCAGCATCCCGGGACCCACATGAACCCCGATAACCGCTCCCACCTCCACCACCCGCATCTCCACCGCCCCAGGCAGGCGCTTAACCAGTCGTTCGGCCAGCCCTTCCGCCCGCCCCAGCGCCCCAAGGTGCTGTACGGCGACCCGTACCTCCGCCTTGCCCGCCGCGGCCGCCACCGCCAGGTCCTCCAGCCGGGCGATGGCCCTGGTCGCGGTCCGTACCTTCTCCAGCAGCGAGACCCGCCCATCCACCAGGTGCAGCAACGGCTTGATCAGCAGTGCCGAGCCCACCAGCGAGGCCGCCGTCCCGACTCGGCCGCCTCGCCGCAGGTACTCCAGCGTGTCGGCGTAGAAGTACGTCCGGGTCCGTAAGGCGCACCGCCGGGCCGCCGTCGCCACGTCCGCCGGCGATCCCCCGTCCGCGGCCGTACGGGCGGCGGCGAGCACCGGGTAGCCGAGGCCCATGGCGATCGAGCGGCTGTCGATGACCTCCACCGGTACCGGGGACTCCTTGGCGGCCAGCAGGGCGGCGGAGGCTGTGCCGGAAAAATCGCCGGAAAGGTGTATTGAGACCACGGCCGAAGCGCCGCCGGCCGCCAGCGATGAGTAGCACGCGGCGAAGCGCGCGGGTGCGGGTCTGGACGTGGTCGCCGACGACAGGTCACCGGTGAAGGAGTCCTCGTCGTACGAAAGACCGCCGGAAGTCACCTGTACGGGTACGACAGCGACACCAGACACCGGAGGCAGGTAGGCGGTTGAATCCGTGACCACGAACACCGATGGCGGCATAGTCCGAGATCAACTACTGGACCGGAGTGCCACCCCGCCAGACCCGGCGCGGCTTGAGACCGAAGGACCAGGCGAAGGCGCCCTCGTGGTCGGCGTCCCACTGGACGATGTCGGCGAGGCGACCGGGAGCCAGCACGCCGCGGTCGGGCGCGCCCAGCACGGTGGCGCCGCCGAGCGTGGCCGCCCGCAGCGCGTCGTTGACGCTCATCCCGAACGCCGACACCGCCATCGCGATGACCAGGGACATCGAGGTGATGCCGCAGTAGCCGGGGTTGTGGTCGCTGCCGAGCGCGATCTGCACACCGTGCTTGATCATCTGACGGACCGGCGGCAGGTGGCCGCGCTGAAGCGCCGTCGCGGGGCAGACCACGGCGGGCACGCCGTAGCGGGACATGATCGCGATGTCCTCTTCGGACATGTGGTGCAGCCCGTCGGCGGAGGCGCAGCCGAGCTCGGCGGCCAGCTGAACGGCGCCGCGGCGGCTGTAGAGACCGGCGTGGATACGCGGCAGCAGGCCGACGTTGCGGCCCGAGGCGAGCACCCAGCGGGACTCCTCGGTGGTGAAGTGGCCCTCGTCGCAGTAGACGTCCACGCTGTCAGCGCCGGCGGCGGCCGCGTCGGCGCACCAGGCGCCCACGGCCTCGACGTATTCGCGCTGCCGGCCGAAGTATTCCGGCGGCACCACCTGCGCCGCGAGGAAGGTGACGTGCACCCGCGGCATCATCGGCTCCTTCTCCAGCTCGCGCAGGAGCCGCACGTCGGCGAGCTCGCCGTCGCGGGTGAGGTGGTAGCCGGTCTTGGCCTCGACGGTCGTGGTGCCGCTGAGCAGCCAGCCGCGCAGCCGCTCGCGGACGCCGTTGCACAGGGTCCACGGGTCGGTGCCGCGGGTCACGGTGACGGTCGAGCCCACGCCGCCACCCGCCGCGGTGATCGCCGAGGAGGTGGAGCCGCCGGTGCGGATCGCCAGCTCGGCGTAGCGGTTGCCCGCGTAGACGGGGTGGGTGTGCGCGTCGATGAGGCCGGGCGTGACGAGCGCCCCGCCCAGGTTTTCGACGTGGTCCACGTCGACGATGTCGTCGACAACGCCGGGCACGCTCTGCGGCAGGTCGGGCGCTCGCCCGACCCACGCGATCCGGTCGTTGTGCACAAGGATGGCCGCGTTGCTGAGGACCTCGTTGCCGGTCCAGAGGCGGCCGATGTTGGTCAGGAGCCGAACGGTCACCGCATCACCGCCCCGCGGGATCCCCCAGCTGAGCACAGTGCACAGCAGCGCACGGCTGCCGCCGCGCCCACTGAGTCGGCTCCGGGTCCGGACGACATGGGGGGTCTCCTGATCTCATCCGCTTATGGCTGTGCGGTGACCGTATCGCCAGACTCATGATCCGGCGATTTCAGTTCAGTTACGTTATTTCACAGCTGGGCTTGCTGTACAGGGTTATTCGGAAAGAAGCCCACTCATCCCAACCGCCACTCAGCCCCATCGATCCCCTGTGGCCCCCGCACGCGACCTGACTCGCAGCAGCGATCATCTGAAACCCGTGCCATTAGTGTCGTAAGACTCGGCTTATCCTAGCAATCCCAGCGTTCAGGGACCACTGCCGCCTTTGGGCAGCTCCGCAGTGATTTTGGGGGTTCTGGCCCCCCACAACCACCAAGAGCTGCCCGATACGACCGCTAGGAGACGCGTTCGACCGGCTTGCCGGCCCGCTCGAGCTCCTGGAACAGGCTCGGGAGCACGCGCGCGTGCAGGACCGTGCCCTCCGCGACGTGGTCCACCGAGAGCACCTCGCCCTCCTTGTGGGCCCGCGAGATCAGGTCACCCCTGTCATACGGCACGAGCAGCACGACCTCGTGGTCGAGCCTGGGCAGCTCACGCTCGATGAGTGCCATCAGCTCGGCGATGCCGGCACCGGTGCGCGCCGAGACCACGATGCTGTCGCGCTCGCGCCTGGCGATGCGGTCCAGCACCTCCTGGTCGGCGGCGTCGGCCTTGTTGATCACCACGATCTCGGGAATGTCCAAGGCGCCCTCGATGTCCGCGAAGACCTCGCGTACGGCGGCGAGCTGGCCTTCGGGGTCGGGGTGAGCGCCGTCGACCACGTGCAGGATGAGGTCGGCGTCGGCCACCTCCTCCAGCGTGGAGCGGAACGCCTCGACCAGCTGGTGCGGCAGGTGGCGGACGAAGCCGACCGTGTCGGCGATCGTGAACAGCCTGCCGTCGGGCGTGTGCGCCCGGCGTACGGTCGGGTCCAAGGTGGCGAACAGGGCGTCCTCCACCAGGACACCCGCGCCGGTGACGCGGTTGAGCAGCGAGGACTTGCCGGCGTTGGTGTAACCCGCGATCGCGACGGCCGGGACCTCCCGGCGACTGCGCCGGTGGCGCATGGTGTCGCGCGAGGTGGACATGCCGCTGATCTGGCGACGCAGCTTGGCCATGCGCTCGCGGATGCGGCGCCGGTCGAGCTCGATCTTGGTCTCACCGGGGCCACGGCCGCCGATGCCGACGCCGCCCGCGGCGCGTCCGCCGACCTGCCGGGACAGGTTGCCACCCCAGCCACGCAGGCGGGGCAGCAGGTAGCTGAGCTGGGCCAGTTCGACCTGAGCCTTGCCCTCACGGCTCTTGGCGTGCTGCGCGAAGATGTCGAGGATCAGCGCGGTGCGGTCGATGACCTTCACCTTGACCGTCTCCTCCAGCTGGCGGAGCTGGCCAGGGGCCAGTTCGCCGTCGCAGATCACAGTGTCGGCGCCGGTCGACTCGACCACGTCGCGAAGCTCGAGCGCCTTGCCCGATCCGATGTACGTGGCGGGGTCGGGCTTCTGACGGCGCTGGATGAGGCCCTCGAGGACCTCCGAACCGGCCGTTTCGGCCAGGAGCTTCAGCTCAAGAAGGGAGTTTTCAGCGTCCTCCGCCGTGCCTGAGGTCCAGACGCCGACCAGGACGACCCGCTCGAGCCGCAGCTGCCGGTATTCGACCTCGGAGACATCCTGGAGTTCGGTGGAGAGGCCCGCCACGCGGCGTAGCGCCTGGCGCTCCTCAAGATCCATCTCGCCGGTCTCGAACTCGTCAAGCGCGGAGTAGTCGTGCATTCGTGTCATCTCTAATAGGCAACGTCTGAACACCGGAGTGTCTTCCCCGATGGTGACATGACATCCCTCATGCCATCACCTGGTTATCCCGGCAACACGCTGATGTCTCCCGAGCCCGTGGTCAGCGACACCTTGTGCGGAGAGGCCGCGTCCTTGTCGACCGACACCTGCACGTCGCCCGATCCGACCTGGGTCTTCACATCATAGGCACCGGCCGGAACCCGCAGGGTGGCGTCGCCGGAGCCGCTCTTCAGCTCGACGCTGTCGGGCACGACGGCGAACTTCAGGTCTATGCTGCCGGAGCCGGCCTCGGCGAAGATCTTCTTGGTCCCGAGACCGCTGGCGTCCACGTCCCCCGAGCCGGCGTTGGCCTCGATCTGCCCGGTCAGCTGCCTCATGGCGATGTCGCCCGAACCCGCGTCGGCGTCGACCTGAAGACCCTTGGGGACCTCGATCTTGTAGTCGACGCTGCAGCTGTCCCAGCCCTTGGGGCAGCTGTAGAACACCGAGAGCGTGTCGCCGTCGACCTTGTGCTCGGCCTTCGGCTTGTCGTTACGCCAATGGAGGGTCTCGGTGACCCGCACGGCGGTGCCGTCGTACTCGGTGAGCACGGTGTCGCCGGAGCCGCTCTTGAGCTGCAGCTTGGCGACCTTGTCCGTGACCTGGTACGTGACGGTGTCCTGGTTGGTCGGGCCGGCCAGGTCCTTCAGCCCGCAGCCCGTCAGCAGTAATGCCGAGGCGAGGAGGCCACCCGCGATCACGATCGTCTTCATGAGACAGATCCTCGCGTCCACAGGGGATGCCGTACATCGGGGTTTCCCCCTGACCCTCCCCCAGGGGACCCCCACCTTGAACCGGGGACCGCCCATGAAGTAGCTTCACTTCCATAATCCAGAACCAATTTTCCACATCATGGAAGAAGGGGCGTATGGAGATCACCGGCCCGATGCTCGACCGCTTCGACGAGGTCCTCACGCCGGAGGCGCTCGCCTTCGTGGAGAGCCTGCAGCGGGAGTTCGACGCGACCCGCCAGGAGCTGCTGGAAGCCCGGCGTGTACGGCAGGCGGAGCTGTCGGCGGGCGGCCGGCTCGACTTCCTGCCGGAGACCAAGGAGGTCAGGGAGAGCGACTGGAGCGTCGCGCCGCCGGCCCCGGGGCTGGAGGACCGCCGGGTCGAGATCACCGGCCCGGTCGACCGCAAGATGACGATCAACGCGCTCAACTCGGGGGCCAAGGTCTGGCTCGCCGACTTCGAGGACGCCAACTCCCCGCTCTGGGCCAACTGCGTCAGCGGCCACCTCAACCTGCGCGCCGCGCTCGACCGGACGATCGACTTCGAGACCGGTGGCAAGACGTACGCGCTCAAACCCGACGCCGAGCTGGCCACGATCGTGGTCCGGCCGCGCGGCTGGCACCTGGACGAGAAGCACGCCCTGGTGGACGGGCGGCCGGTGTCGGCCTCACTGTTCGACTTCGGGCTCTACTTCTTCCACTGCGCCCAGCGGCAGCTGGACAAGGGGCGCGGCCCGTACTTCTACCTGCCGAAGATGGAGTCGCACCTGGAGGCGCGGCTCTGGAACCAGGTGTTCGTCCGCGCCCAGGACCTGCTGGGCATCCCCCAGGGAACGATCAGGGCGACCGTGCTGATCGAGACGTACCCGGCGGCGTTCGAGATGGAGGAGATCCTCTACGAGCTGCGCGACCACTCGGCCGGGCTCAACGCGGGCCGCTGGGACTACCTGTTCAGCGTGATCAAGAAGTTCCGGACCCGGGGCCGGGAGTTCCTGCTGCCCGAGCGCAACGCGGTCACCATGACCGCGCCGTTCATGCGCGCGTACACCGAGCTGCTCGTCCGGACCTGCCACAAGCGGGGCGCGCACGCGATCGGGGGGATGGCGGCGTTCATCCCCTCGCGGCGCGACGCCGAGGTCAACGCGACGGCTCTGGAGAAGGTGCGGGCCGACAAGACGCGCGAGTCGGGCGACGGCTTCGACGGCTCCTGGGTCGCGCACCCCGACCTGGTGCCGATCTGCCGCGAGGTGTTCGACGGCGTGCTGGGCTCGCGGCCCAACCAGCTCGACCGGACGCGCGAGGAGGTCTCGGTCTCGGCCGCCGATCTGCTGGCGGTCTCCGAGACGCCGGGTGACATCACCGAGGCCGGGCTGCGCGCCAACGTGGACGTGGCGCTGCGCTACCTGGCCGCCTGGATGGGCGGGCTCGGCGCGGTGGCGATCCACAACCTCATGGAGGACGCGGCCACGGCGGAGATCTCCCGCTCGCAGATCTGGCAGTGGATCCACAACGACATCACGCTCGCCGACACGGGCGCGACGGTGACGAAGGAGCTGGTCGAGCGGATCATCGCGGAGGAGCTGGCGAAGATCGCGGCCGAGCCGGGCTACGACGAGCTGCTGTACGCGCAGGCCACGGCGCTGTTCAAGGAGGTCGCGCTGGACGACGACTTCGCCGAGTTCCTGACGCTTCCCGCGTATGCCCGCATGCCGTAATCACGAAATTTCCGTATATATCCGGCGGGTCAGCGCCGGATATATACGGAAAGGTAGTGCGATTGACCGGGTATGACCAAGGATGGCGGAGAGCCGGGTATGACCGAGGGTGACCGAGAGCCCGGTAGGACCAAGGATGGCCGACAGAAGGGGGGCGCCATGGTCGACAAGCCGCTCGACGAGCTGACGGCCGCGCTGCGCGCGCTGCTGCCCGCCGACTCGGTGATCACGGACCCGGTACGCCTGCGCACCTACGAGTGCGACGGCCTGACCTACCACCGAGCCACTCCGGGCGTCGTCGTACTGCCCGAGACGGCCGAGCAGATCGCCGGGGTGGTCCGCGCCTGCAACGACTTCGGGGTCCCGTTCGTGGCCCGCGGCTCCGGCACCGGCCTGTCCGGCGGGGCGCTCCCCCGCCAGGACGGCGTGCTGATCGTCACCTCCAAGATGCGCCGCGTCCTGGAGATCGACCTGCCCAACCGCCGGGCCGTCGTCGAGCCGGGCGTCACCAACCTGGCGATCACCGAGGCGGTCCGCGACCAGGGCTATTACTACGCCCCGACCCCTCCAGCCAGCAGGTCTGCTCGATCGGCGGCAACGTGGCGGAGAACTCCGGCGGCGCCCACTGCCTCAAATACGGCTTCACGGTCAACCACATCGAAGCCTGCGAGATCGTCACCCCCGACGGCGACCTGGTGACGCTCGACCGGATGGATCCCGGCTACGACCTGCTCGGGGCGTTCATCGGCTCGGAGGGCACCCTGGGCATCGCCACCAAGATCACGGTACGGCTGAGCCGCGCGCCGGAGGCCGTCACCACGGTGCTGGCCGCGTTCGAGAGCATCGAGCAGGGCGGGCGGGCGGTGTCGGCCATCGTCGGCGCCGGCATCGTGCCGGCGGCGATCGAGATGATGGACGCGCTGGCCATCGAGGCGGCCGAGGCGGCGGTGTCCTGCTCCTATCCCGAGGGCGCGGGCGCGGTGCTGATCGTGGAGCTCGACGGGCCGGAGCGGGAGGTCGCCCGGCAGTTCGCCCGGCTGCAGGAGATCTGCTCGGGGGCGTTCGAGCTGCGCACGGCCGACGACCCGGCCGAGCGGGCGGCGATCTGGAAGGGCCGCAAGTCGGCGTTCGCGGCCGTCGGCCGCATCAGCCCCGCCTACATCGTGCAGGACGGCGTGGTGCCCCGCACCTCGCTGCCGAAGGTGCTGGCCGCCATCGACCGGCTGTCGGAGGAGTACGGGATCAGGGTGGCCAACGTCTTCCACGCGGGCGACGGCAACCTGCACCCGCTGGTGCTGTTCGACGACGCGGAGCCGGGGGCGGGCGAACGGGCCGAGACGGTCTCGGGCGCCATCCTCGACCTGTGCATCGAGCACGGCGGGTCGATCACCGGTGAGCACGGGGTGGGCGTGGACAAGGCGAAGTACATGCCGAGGATGTTCTCCGCGGACGATCTCGACACCATGCAGCTCGTCCGCTGCGCCTTCGACCCGAAGGGCCTGTCGAACCCGGGCAAGGTGTTCCCCACGCCGCGGCTGTGCGGGGAGGTGCCGGGGGTGCGCAAGGGCGTCCATCCGCTGGTCGCCTCGGGGCAGGCGGAGCAGTTCTGATGGACGAGCTGGAGCGGACCGGCGTGACGGTCAGGGAGGCCGGGCCGGACGACGTCGTGGGCGGCGTGCGAGCGGGGGTGGTGGCCCTGCCCGAGTCGGTCGAGGAGATCTCGGCCGTGCTGCGCGCCTGCGCCGGGGCCGGCCTGGCGGTCGTGCCCGTGGGCGGCGGCACCAAGCTGCACTGGGGCCACCCGCCCGAGCGGTGTGACGTCCTGCTCGACCTGTGCTGCCTGAACGAGGTCGTCGAGCACGCCGCGGGCGACCTGGTGGTGAAGACCCAGGCCGGGGTGACGATGGACGCGCTGGCGGAAGCGCTCGCCGAGCAGGGGCAGGAGCTGGCGCTGGACGTGCCGTTCGCCGAGGGCGCCACGGTCGGCGGCACGCTGGCCGCCGCGACGGCCGGGCCGCGCGCCTTCCGCTACGGTACGGCCCGCGACCTGCTCATCGGCATCACCGTCGTGCTGCCGGACGGGACCGTGGCCAAGTCGGGCGGCCGGGTGGTCAAGAACGTCGCGGGCTACGACCTGGGCAAGCTGTTCACCGGCTCGTACGGCACCCTGGGCGTCATCGCCGAGGCCACGTTCCGGCTGCACCCGCTGCCCGCCGACCACCGCTATGTCGTGACCGAGCTCGCCCAGCGGCACGTTCAGGAGGTGACCGCGATGCTGGCCGCCTCCCAGGCCGAGCCGAGCGCGGTCGAGCTCGACTGGCCCGGCGGGGACGCGCCGATCACGCTGGCCGTGCTGGTCGAGGGCTCGGCCGCCGGGCAACGGGCCGAGGCGCTGCGCGAGGCGATCGGCGCGGGCGCCGTCACGGACGAGGCACCCGCCTGGTGGGGGCTGATCAGCGACGACGAGCTCCTGATCGAGCTGCGGTTCCCGCCCGCGCGGACGAGCGACGTCCTGGCGGAGGTACGCGACACCGGTCTCTCGCTCCGCGGCTCGCCCGTCGCGGGCCGGGTCTGGCTCCAGCCCACGGCCGAACCGCCTGCGGACTTCGGGGGTGTCGTGTCCGGCCTGCGGGAGCGCTTGACGCCGCTGGGCGGCCGGGTGACCGTGCTGGCCGCGCCGCACGAGGGCGTGGACCGCTGGGGGCCGGTGAGCGCGCTGCCGCTGATGCGGCGGGTCAAGGAGCGGTTCGACCCGGAGCGCCGGATGTCTCCCGGCCGGTTCATCGGCGGCATCTGAGTGAGCGGTAACCAGGAGGCATCTGGCATGACGTCCGGCGGCATCGACCCCAAGCTGATCAACGACTGCGTGCACTGCGGGTTCTGCCTGCCCACCTGCCCGACGTACACGCTGTGGGGCGAGGAGATGGACTCGCCGCGTGGCCGGATCCACCTGATGAAGCAGCACGTCGAGGGCACCCCGGTGACGCCGGAGATGGCCGGGCACTTCGACGCCTGCCTCGGCTGCATGGCGTGCGTCACCGCCTGCCCGTCGGGCGTCCAGTACGACCGGCTGATCGAGCAGACGCGGGCCGAGGTCGAGCGGGTCCACGTGCGCGAGCCGCGCGAGCGGGCAGTCAGGGAGATCGTGTTCAGCCTGTTCCCCTACCCGCGCCGGCTGCGGCTGCTGCGCCCCGGGATGGCGCTGGCCGAGCGGATGGCGCCGTTCCTGGAGCGGGTGCATCCCAGCCTCGGGGCGATGGCGGGGCTGGCACCCCGGGTCGGGCGCAGGCAGCGGATCCCGCGGCTGGTCCGGGCCAGAGGGCCGCGCCGGGCCGTGGTCGGCATGCTGACCGGGTGCGTGCAGGGCGAGTTCTTCCCCCAGGTCAACGCGGCCACCGCGCGGGTGCTCGCACTGGAGGGCTGCGACGTGATCATCCCGCCCGGCCAAGGCTGCTGCGGGGCGCTCAGCGTGCACTCGGGACGCGAGGAACAGGCCAGGCGGCTCGCGCGGCGCACGGTAAGGACCTTCACCAGGGCCGGCGTGGACACGGTCGTGGTCAACGCGGCCGGGTGCGGGTCGTCCATGAAGGAGTACGGCCAGCTGCTGGGCAGCGAGCCGGGGTTCCGCGTGCTGGACCTGTCGGAATTCCTCGTCGAGCTGGGACCGGTGGCGGACCGGCATCCCCTGCCCGTCACGGTGGCCTATCACGACGCCTGCCACCTGGCCCACGCGCAGGGGATCCGGGCCCAGCCGCGCGAGCTGCTGAAGGCGATCCCGGGGCTGGACCTGCGCGAGGTGCCGGAGTCGGCCATCTGCTGCGGCTCGGCGGGGACGTACAACATCTTCCAGCCCGAGGCGGCCCGCGACCTGGGCGACCGGAAGGCCAAGTCGGTGGCCTCGACGGGCGCGGAGCTGCTGGTGTCGGCGAATCCGGGCTGCACGATGCAGATCGCCGCCGCGATGCGGCGCGGTGGCGCGCGGATCAGGGTGGCGCACACGGCCGAGGTGCTGGACGCGTCGCTGCGCGGGGTGTCCCTTTGACCGGACGGGGGTTGGGCGGGTGAGCGTGCAGTCTGTCGAGCGGGCGCTCGACGTGCTGGAGGCGCTGGCCGAACACGGTGGCGAGGCGGGGCTGTCGGAGATCGCGGCCAAGACCGGGCTGCCGTTCGGGACGATCCACCGGCTGCTGCAGACGCTCCTGGCCCGCGGCTACGTACGCCAGGAGTCGGACCGGCGCTACGCGCTGGGCGGCGGGCTGGTGCGGCTGGGCGGCATCGCCGAGAGCATGGTCGGGGTGTGGGCGCGGCCGTACCTGTCGAAGCTGGTGTCGCTGTCGGGTGAGACGGCGAACCTGGCGGTGCTGGAGGGCGACTTCATCGTCTACGTGGCGCAGGTGCCGTCCCCGCGCAGGCTGCGCATGTTCGCGGAGGTCGGGCGGCGGGTGCTGCCGCACAGCACGGCCGTGGGCAAGGTGCTGCTGGCCGGGCGGCCGGCGGAGGAGGCGGTCGCGGTGTTCGTACGGACCGGCATGCCGCGCCGCACCCCCAACACGATCACCGACACCGAGGGCATGCTCACCGAGCTCGGCCTGGTCCGGGACCGCGGTTACGCCATGGACCTGGGCGAGGAGGAGCTCGGCGTGCACTGCCTGGCCGTGCCCGTGCACGACGGCAACCGGGTGGTGGCGGCCATGTCGGTCTCGGGCCCGGCGGAGCGGATCGACGCCCTCGACCGGGAGGAGCTGGCCGGGGCCATGCGGAAGCTCGCGCTGGACTTCGGCGCCGAGCTCAGCCCCGTGGCCGGCGCAGGCTGAAGAAACCGCCGCCGCCCGCGTGATGGATGACCGCGATGCGCCCATAGGGCGAATCGAACGGCGGCACGGGCACCTCCCCGCCGAGCTCGGTGACCTTCGCGGTGGCCGCGTCGAGGTCGGCCACGTCGAAGTAGACCATCCAGTGCGGCGGCACGCCCGCCCAGTGCTCGTCCATCTGGAGCCGGCCGCAGACGGGCTCGCCGCCCGCCTGGTAGACGGTGTAGTCGAGACCCCCTTCGACCCGCTGCAGTTCGTAGAGGAAGAGCGTGCCGTAGAACGCGTCGGCCGCCGCGCCGTCGGGGGCGTTTACCTCGGCCCAGCTCATCGCGCCCGGCTCGGCCAGCACGCCGGCGCCGATGAACGCGCCCGGCTGGTAGAGCGCGAACTTGGCGCCGGACGGGTCGGTGACCAGGGCGTAGCCCGCGACGGGGCCTTTAAGCGGTTCTGTCTGCCATGACCGCAGCGTGTCACAGGGCCCCGACATATTAGTCTGTTGCGCTATGGGCAACACGTCCGTTCAGTCGGTCGATCGGGCCATCGCCATCCTGGAGATCCTGGCGCGCGAGGGCGCGACGCGGGTGACGGACCTCGCCGTCCAGCTCGATGTGCACAAGTCCACGGCCTTCCGGCTGCTGGCCGCGCTGGAGCAGGGCGGGCTGGTGGAGCAGAGCGGTGACCGCGGCCGCTACCGCCTGGGATTCGGCGTCGTACGGCTGGCGGGCGCGGCCACCGCGCAGCTGGACATTTCGAAGGAGAGCCGCCCGGTGTGCCTGCGCCTGGCCGAGGCCGTCGGCGAGACCGTCAACATCGCGGTGCCCCAGGACGGCGACGCGGTGAACATCAGCCAGGTTCGCGGCCCCGCCGCGATCAGCGGGCACAACTGGGTGGGCCAGCGCACCCCCTCGCACGCCACCTCCAGCGGCAAGGTGCTGCTGGCGTTCGGGGCGCTGCGGCTGCCCGCCGAGCCGGCCCGTTACACGCCCTCGACGCTCACCGAGGCCGGGCGGCTGGGGCTGGCCGAGATCAGGGAGCGCGGCTGGGCCACCACGGTGGAGGAGCTGGAGGTGGGCCTGAACGCGGTGGCCGCGCCGATCAGGGGCAGTGACGGCTCGGTGGTGGCCGCGGTGAGCGTCTCGGGGCCGTCCTACCGGCTCACGCCCGAGCGACTGCCCGAAGTCGGGGCGCTCCTGGCCGAGGGCGCGAGGGAGATAAGCCAGCGCATCGGCTATTACCGTTGACGGCATGTGTAGAAGCATCAAGACCCTGCGCCCGCCGTACACCGAGGACGTGACGGAAGACGACGTACGGGCGGCGGCGCTCCAGTACGTACGCAAGATCTCCGGGTTCCGCGCACCCGCCGCGCACAACGCCGAGGCGTTCGACCGGGCGGTCGAGACGATCACCAAGGCGTCGGAGGAGTTGCTCGCGGCGCTACAGGTGCGCGGAGGGCGTTGACACGATCCCCTGGTGGGAGAAGTCTCCCCTGTAACCGCATCCATCTCGCCAGGGGGCACCCCGTGATCAGTGGGCTGTATCAGGGTACGGACGGAGACTCGCGCCTCGAACTCCGGGTGGACGTGGACGGGGCGCGGCCCACCGGGCGGGTGAGCGGGGACCTGTTCACCACGGCCGGCGCGACCACGTCCTACGCCGGCTCGTTCGTGGTGAACACGGCCGCGGCGGTGGCCGAGGGCGCGGGGACGAAGATCGCCGGGCGCGGGACCTTCTCGTTCGACACCCCGGCCAAGGACGTGACGGTCGCGATCAGCGGCACCGTGGGCACCGCCCAGGTCGCCGGTCAGACCTATCAGCTGACGTTCTCCGGCCGCCACTTCCGGACCGTGCTTCTGGAACAGGACTCGGTGGCGGGCACCGAACCGTTCGAGAAGTACCACACCGGGACCCTGCCCGGCCCGACCGGCTCGCCGGCGAGGGAGCTGAGCGTGGCCGCCGCCTACGACGAGGCGGGGATCCGCCTGACCGTCAACCCGCCCGGGGTGATCCCGGTCGACGGGTCGGGCGCGGACCTGGCGTGGGACGACGCCGAGCTGCATCACGCGATGACGCAGCAGTTCAGCGCGTTCGGGGACGTACCGGCCTGGCGGGTGTGGCTGCTGGTGGCCAGCAAGCACGTGGGCGGTTACCGGGGCATCATGTTCGACTACGACGACGCGCACCAGCGGCAGGGGTCCGCGGTCTTCTACGACGCGATCAAAGGCCGGACCCCGCAGGCGCAGCGCGCGCAGCTGCGCACGTACGTCCACGAGCTCGGCCACGCCTTCAACCTGCTGCACTCGTGGCAGAAGAACCTGGGCAACCCACCCCAGCCACTCGGCCCGAACGGCGGCTTCGGCGACCTGTCCTGGATGAACTATGTCCAGAACTACCAACCCGGCGGCGAGCAGGGCTACTGGGCCGCCTTCCCCTTCCAGTTCACCGACCCCGAGCTCGTCCACCTTCGCCATGGTTTCTACCGGGATGTGGCCATGGGCGCGAACGCCTTCGGCACCGGCGCCGCCGACATCGCGCCCTTCGAGCAGCCGGTCGTGGACCAGTCAGGGCTGCGGCTCGAACTGCGGGCCAAGGAGTCGTTCGGCTTCGGCGAGCCCGTCGTGGTGGAGCTGAAGCTGTCCACGGCCGGGGAGCCGCGCACCACGCACGGCCACCTCCACCCCGACACCGAGTTCACCCAGGTCACCATCACCCAGCCGACCGGCAGGACCGTGCTCTACCGGCCGATGATGCGGCACTGCGTCGACACCTCACCCGACATCCGGCTCGACTCGGGCAACCCGGCCATGTACCGGAGCGCCTACATCGGGCACGGCCGCGACGGGCACTACTTCCAGCAGCCCGGCGAGTACCAGGTGCGCGGCCAGTACATCGCCGCCGACGGATCCCGCATCGTCTCCCCCGCCTGCCTGATCAAGGTGCGCTACCCGGTCGGCGCGGACGACCACCGGGTGGCCGAGCTGATGCTCGGCGACGAGCAGGGCAAGCTGTTCTCGCTGCTCGGCTCCGACTCGCCGACGCTGAGCTCGGGCAACCGGGCGCTGGACGAGGTGATCGACAGGTACGGCGGCCACCCGCTGGCCGTCTACGCCCGGATGGTCAAGGGGCTCAACGCCGAGCGGGAGTTCAAGGCGATCACCGCCGCCAAGCAGGTACGGGTCCGGCCGCCGGACCTCAAGCAGGGCATCGAGCAGCTCACCGCGGTGGCCCGTGACGCCAGCGTCGACAACATCACCCTGAACATGGTGCTGCGCCGCCTGGCCAGGGCCGAAGCCCGGCAGGGCGACCTCGATCGGGCGAACGCGGTGATGGACAAGATGGTCGCGCTGTTCCAGGCGAAGGGCGTCAACCCCATCGTCATGGGACAGATCAGACGGCAGGCCGAGCTCACGAAGGCGGCCCTCAGCGCGGAAGCATGACCGGCTGGTCGCCCGAACAGCCGATCCGCACTTCGACGTCGGTGCCTTCGTCCTCGGCGGTGTCGAACTCGACCATGGCCTCCTGCCGGGGGCCCGGGTCGACGTCGTCGACGGAGTAGCCCTGGGCGGGGCTCCACGAGCGCAGTGTCACCCGGCCGCCCGCGCAGGAGGCGATCACGGTGCCGCCGGCCGTACGGATGACCTTGTCGCCACGCGGACCCGCTGACGTCTTCGGGGCGGCGGTCCCGGGCGCCCGCACAGTAGCGGTGGCGAGGGCGGCGCGGATCTCGCTTTGGCTCAGCACCCGCCCGGACGTGCCGGTGAACACTCCGCCGAGCAGCCCGAGCACCGCCACGGCCGCACCCGTCGCGGCGAGCGCGGTGGCGGCCCAGGCCAGTACGAGTCGCTTCACCACGCCAGTTTCCCCCCTCTCCGGATAAGGCCGGGTTAACGCCACGATAAGGCGGCCCTGCCCATGTCCTGGCACCCTCTACCGTTGCCATATATGGCTGACATCCTGCTCATCGAGGACGACGTGGCGATCCGCACGGCGCTGAGCCGCGGGCTGCGGGAGCTCGGCCATGCCGTCTCCTCCTCCCCCACGGCCCTGGACGGGTTGCGGCTGGCCGTCGAGGACCGGCCCGACCTGATCGTGCTCGATCTGGGGCTGCCCGACCTCGACGGCGTGGACCTGCTGCGCATGCTGCGGGCGGTGAGCCGGGTGCCGGTGATCGTCGCCACCGCCCGTGACGGGGATGCCGAGATGGTGCCGGTGCTCGACGCGGGTGCCGACGACTACGTGGTCAAGCCGTACAGCTCCGCGCAGCTCGACGCTCGGATCAGGGCCGTGCTGCGCCGCGCGGGCGAGTCCGCGCCCGAGCCGCTGGAGGTCGGCGCGCTGCGCGTCGACCCGCGTGCGCGGGTCGCCACGATCGGCGGCGAGCAGCTGGACCTGACGCCGCGCGAGTTCGACGTGCTGAGCTACCTCGCCGCCCGGCCCGGCGAGGTGGTCACCAAGCGGGAACTGCTGACCGAGGTGTGGCAGCTCCCGTACGGCGGGGCGGACAAGACCGTCGACGTGCACCTGTCGTGGCTGCGCAGGAAGCTGGGCGAGACCGCCGCGGAACCGCGTTACCTGCACACGGTGCGGGGCGTCGGGGTCAAGCTGGTCCAACCGTCATGAGGCGCTGGCTGGCGCTGCTGGTGGCCGCGACCACCTCGGTCGTGCTGATCGCGCTGCTGGTGCCGATGGCGCTGCTGATCCGCTCCGTGGCCGAGAACGGCGCCATGAACCGCGCCACCGCCGCCGCCGAGTCGGTCGCCGTCGCGGTCGGCACGCCCGACCTGGAGCTCGCGGTGGCGAAGGTCTCCCGCCCCGTGACGGTGTTCATGCCCGACGGGCGGACGCTCGGCCAGGCCGCGCCCCGCTCCGACGCGGTACGGCTGGCCATGACCGGCCGCAGCGTCACCGCCGAGGCCCCGGGCGGCAGGGAGGTGCTCGTCTCGGTGCGTTCGCCGGAAGGAACGGTGGTGATCAGGGCGTTCGCGGACGAGGCGGAACTGCTGCGCGGGGTCCGCGAGGCGTGGCTGGCGCTGCTGGTGCTCGGCCTGGCGCTGGTGGTACTGGGCATCGTCCTGGCCGACCGGCTGGCGCTCGCCGTCACCAGGCCGGTCGACGGGCTGGCCAAGGTCTCGCACCGGCTGGCGGGCGGCGACCTGGCCGCGCGGGCGGAGCCGGGCGGCCCGCCGGAGGTGCGCTCGGTGGCGCTCGCGCTGAACCACCTGGCCGGGCGGATCCACGACCTGCTGGCGGCCGAGCGGGAGTCGGTGGCAGACCTGTCACACCGGCTGCGCACCCCCCTGACCGGTCTCAGGCTGGACGTGGAGTCGATGCGCGACCCTGAGGAGGCGGAACGCGTCGGAGCCCGCGTGGATGACCTGGAGCGCGCTGTCAGCGCGGTCATCACCGACGCCCGCCGCCGCGCCGCCGACCTGGAGGAGTGCGACGCGACGGCGGTGGTACGGGAGCGGGTGCGGTTCTGGTCGGTGCTCGCGGAGGATCAGGGACGGGCCGTCGAGGTGGACCTGCCGTCCGGCCCGCTCCCTGTGGCAGTCCGCGCGGAGGATCTCGCCGCCTGCGTGGACGCGCTGCTCGGCAACGTGTTCGCGCACACTCCCGAGGGAGCCGCCCTGTCCGTACGGCTGGCCGCCCGCCCTCCCGGAGCCGTGCTGACCATCGCCGACGAGGGCCCCGGCTTCGATCAGGCGCTCCTGGAGCGCGGCAACAGCGGAGGCGGATCCACCGGGCTCGGTCTGGACATCGCGCGTCGTACGGCCGAGGACGCAAGCGGGCGACTGTCCGTCTCATCCCCGCCTGGGGGTGGGACGGTGGTGGAGGTGACGTTAACCGGGGCTTAGCGCGGCCTTACCGGAGATCGCGATTGCGTAGAGGCATGAACACTATTACCAAGTTCGTCGCAGCAGGTGCCGGTGCCGTCGTACTCGTCGCGGGTGGCGGCGCCGCCTACGCCACCGCCACATCCACGCTCACCGCTCCTAAGGTCACGGTCGAGCAGGCCATCGAGATCGCGCACAAGCAGGTTCCCGGCGCGTGGGTCAAGGAGGTCTCCTACGACGCTCGCGAGACCCGGCCGGACGTGTGGGAGGTGGAGGTGGTCAAGGGCGATGTGGAGCACGAACTCGACGTCGACGCGGCCACCGGGAAGGTCCTGAGCCAGGGCACCGACCGTACGGACGACGACGGCTGACACCGGCATCCGGGCGCGCCTGTTCGAATGGCGCGCCCGGATCGTCAGCAGGAGTCCAGGATGCCGGTCATCGCGTCCTTCTCACCGGTGGTCAGCCACAGGTCGTACTTCGCTTTCACGTCGATCTGCTTGGCGATGTAGGTGCAGCGGTAGGCCTTGCGCGGTGGCAGCCAGGTCGCGGCGTCGGAGTCGCTCTTCTGGCCGTTGAGCGGCCCGTCCACGGCCATCAGGTTCATCGGGTCGTTGGCGAACTCCTTGCGCTTGTCCGCCGTCCACTGCTGCGCGCCCTTCTGCCAGGCGTCCGACAGCGGGATCAGGTGGTCGATCTGCACGGCGGTGCTGGTGTCCTGGCCGCGCTTGAACGTGATGGTCTTGCCGCTGTAGGGGTCGTCCAGCACGCCGGTGAGGACGATGCAGTCGTGCGTGCCCGACTTGAACGTCTCGTCCTTCAGGTCGCGCTTCAGAATGTCGTTACGCGTGTCGCAGCCGTTGTGGTCGACGTCCGCCCAGGCCGGGCCGAACTTCTCGCGCTCGAAGCCGGTACGCGGCGCGCGTCCTTTGACGGCGAGCTTGGCCAGTTTCTTGCGGGCGTCCCCGACGTCGGCCGACGAAGCCTTGCCCGTGTCGGCTTTAGGTGTCTGCGCATCCAGTTGCCCGCATCCCGCGAGCAATCCCACTGTGGCCAAACCGGCCAAACCCACCCGAAGCCGCACGCTCCACCCCCAGACTCAAGTTTTCGTAAAGTCTAGGTAGAGCAATTACCCCTAAGCGCCTATTTATCCCTCAAGTGCGTCAAGCAACCATTCGGCGAGGTAAGAGGCGTAGGACGAACGCACGTAGATCCGGTAGCCGCCCTCCCCTTCCGGACCTTCCGGACCTTCCGGATCGGAGAACCGTTCGAGCAGGACGGCCGCCTTGCCCAGCAGCGTCTGGGCGTGCCCCGGGAACACCGCCGGATGCAGGTCGATCGGGCAGCCGGTGATCAGGACGTCCAGCGCGCCCGGCCCCGTGAGCTCCAGCACGGTCCGCTGCCCCGACACGTCCACCCTCCCGGGCCGCTCTTCGGCGCCACCCGACGCGTCCACCCTCCCGGGCCGCTCTTCGATGTCCCCTGTCACGAGCCACCAGTCTGGTCCCAGCCGCAGCCCCACGCCCGGATCGGTGCCGCGAACCTCCCACATCCGTACGAAGGGCACCTCGCGCAGGCGTACCCGCTCGGAACCGGCGGCCTCGAAGCGGTCGGTGAAGGCCGCCGCCGGGCTCTCCTTGCGGCAGTCCGCCACTCGCCCGGCGACCGCCCGCGCAGCCGGATCACCGTCGCGCCGGGTGTTGCCGGGATCGTAGAAGACCGGCTCGACCACCGTCACGGGCACGGCCGCCTCTCCCGACACCGCCGACAGCCGGTCGCCGACGGCCACGTCACGGACCATGGCGAGGCTGAAGCTCCGCCCGAGCGCCGCGCTCAGGTAGCTGGACGTCACATGCCCCAGCATCGGCCCAGTCTGGCCCACGAGCTGGGCGCCCTCCGCCACGAACGCGGCCGGATCATCGCTGAGCAGCCCCACCAGCCGCTTGCGCCCGTCGCGGGCGGTGTCGGGCCGCGCGTGCGAGCGCTTGCCCACGAAGTCGGGCTTGCGCTTCGACACCAGCCACGACATGCCGAGGTCCTGCGGGGTGACCGTGCCGTCGGTCTCCTGGCCGACGATGGCGAACCCCTTCTCGGCCCGCAGCACGTGCATGGTCTCGGTCCCGTACGGCACCGCGCCCAGGTCCAGCACGCTCTCCCAGAGCGACCTGCCGTACCACCAGGGCACGTTGACCTCGTAGGCCAGCTCGCCGGAGAAGCTGATCCTGAACACCCGCCCGTCGACGCCCAGCACGCTCGTGGCCGCGTACGTCATGAACGCCAGCTCCTCGGCCCCCGGCGCGATCAGTCCGATGATCTCCCGCGCCTTGGGTCCCACCACCGCGACCGTTGCCCAGTGGTCCGTCACGGACGTGAACGACACCTCGAGCCCCGGCCACTCGGTCTGCCGCCACTCCTCCAGCCAGTCGAGCACGGCCGCCGCGTTGCCGGTGGTCGTGGTCATCAGATAGTGGTCATCGGCCAGCCGCGTGGTCGTGCCGTCGTCGAACACCATCCCGTCGGCGGTGCACATCACCCCATAGCGGCACGAGCCAACGCGCAGCGTGGAGTACATGTTCGTGTAGATCCGGTCGAGGAACTCCCCCGCGTCGGCGCCCCTGACGTCGATCTTCCCGAGTGTGGAGGCGTCCATGGCGGCGATACCCGTACGGGCCGCCCGGCACTCGCGCAGCACCGCCTGCTCCATCGTCTCGCCGTCGAGCGGGAAGTAGCGGGGCCGCTTCCACTGCCCGACGTCCTCGAACACCGCGCCGCGCGCGACGTGCGAGGCGTGTGGCGCGGTCGTCCTGATCGGGTCGGAGAGCGCGCCCCGGTCACGTCCGGCGAGCGTGGCGAAGGACACAGGTGTGTACGGCGGGCGGAAGGTGGTCGTACCCACCTGTCCGAGAGCGGCACCGAGCAGCGCGGACATCACCCCCGCTACCAGAGCGCCCGACGTCTTGCCCTGGTCGGCGCCGGTTCCGGCGGTGGTGTAGCGCTTGACGTGCTCCACGGACCGCATGCCGGTCCCCGCGGCCCGGGCGAGATCGGCCACGGTGACATCTCGCTGCAGATCGGCGAAGGCGTCGGTCGACTGCGGGTCCACCGCCCAGAGCGCCGCCGGGGGCCGCAGGGGGAGCTCGTCGGTCTCCGGTACGCGGAAGCCGCCTCCCTGCCTCTTGCCCGTCGGCCGGGCCGCCTGGCAGCCCGCCGCGTAGCCGTCCTGGATGGCCTCAGCGGTGCCGTAGCGGCCCCGGCAGGCACCGGCGGAGCGTTCGGCCTGGGCGGAGACGCCCGGCACGAACGCCTGCGCCTCCTCGTCGAACACGGTCCGGCCCTGCGACTGGCTGAACAAGTGGACGACCGGGTTCCAGCCGCCGGCGACAGCCAGCAGGTCGGCCTCGAAGCGCCGGTCGCCGACCAGGACCTCGGTGAGCAACCCGTCGGCATCCGCCACGGTCCCCGTGACGACCTGCCCGGCGAGCGCTTCGGCACCGGCTTGTGGGCGCGGGTCGATGATGGCGGCGATCTCGACCCCGGCCGCCCGCAGGTCGCGGGCCGCCTCGTAACCCGAGTCCGTACAGGCGAAGACGACCACCCGGCGGCCGGGCCGTACGCCATACCGGTTGACGTAGGTACGGGCGGCCGAGGCGAGCATCACGCCGGGCCGGTCGTTGCCGGGGAAGGCGATCGAGCGCTCCTGCGCGCCGGTCGCCAGGACGACCTGGGCAGCGCGCAGATGCCACAGCCGCTCACCCCGGGGGCGGCGCTCGACGGCCACCACGTAGTTGTGGTCGTAGTAGCCGATCGCCGTGGTCCTGGTGAGCACCCGGACGTCGGGCATGGACGCCAGCCGGGCCCGTACCAGGGCCACCCAGTCGAGCGCGCGGGCGCCGTCCAGGCGAACCCGGCTGTTGAGCAGGTCGCCGCCAAGCCGGGGCTGGTCGTCGACGAGGATCACCCGGGCGCCCGCCACCCCGGCGCTGAGCGCGGCGGCCAGCCCGGCGGGGCCGCCGCCGACCACCAGGACGTCACAGTGCAGGTAGCCCTTGTCGCGGCGGCGATCATCGGTCGCGTGCGGGTCCACCCGGCCCTTGCCGCGCAGGCTCCACGCCGCCAGTCCCTCGTACAACTCCACGGTAGTGGCCGCCAGCATCGGGTCGGCACCCACGCGGACCAGGGCGTTCGGCTCCTCGGGGCCGGCGGAGAAGACGCCGCGCGGGCGGCCCAGCTCGACGCTGTGGCCGACCACGCGCACGCCGTTGGCCAGCAGCGCGGAGGCGAGCGTGTCGCCGGGATGCCCCTCCATGCGGCGACCGTCGAAGCTGAACGACAGCACGACGGAGCGGTCCACCAGACCGCCCCTGTCCAGACGGTTCATGGGGCCTTCCAGAATTCGTGGGTGACGGTGTGCCGCCGGAGCGTGAACCAGGTCCGGCAGCCGTGGACGTGGAACCAGCGCTCGTCGAACCAGCCCTTGGGGTTGTCCCGCAGGAACACGTACTCGGCCCACTCCGCGTCCGTGACGGTGGCGGGCGTCTCGGGGTAGGCGATGCCGGCTTGCCCGCCGTAGCGGAACTCGTTCTCGTCGCGGGGCCCGCAGTGGGGGCAGTCGATGAGCAGCATCAGTGCGCCACCGCCGCCGCGCCGTGCTCGTCGATGAGCGCCCCGGTGGTGAACCGCTCCAGCGCGAACGGCTCGGCGAGCGGATGCGGCTCACCGTGCGCGATCGTGTGCGCGTACACCCACCCGGAGCCCGGCGTGGCCTTGAAGCCGCCGGTGCCCCAGCCCGCGTTGACGAACAGCCCGTCCACCGGGGTACGCCCGATGATCGGCGAGGCGTCGGGCGAGACGTCCACGATGCCGGCCCAGGTTCGCAGCACCCGCACCCGGCTGAAGATCGGAAACAGCTCCAAGGCCGCCGCCATCTGCGCCTCGATGACGTGGAAGGCGCCCCGCTGACCGTAAGAGTTGTAGGAGTCGATACCCGCGCCCATGACCAGCTCGCCTTTGTGCGCCTGGCTCACGTAGACGTGCACGGCGTTCGACATCACCACGCAGTCGAGCACCGGTTCCAGCAGCTCCGACACCAGCGCCTGCAGGGGATGCGACTGGAGCGGCAGCCGGATCCCGGCCTCGGCCGCGAGCACCGAGGTGTGCCCGGCGGACGCGAGCGCGATCTTCCCGGCCGCGATCCGCCCCCGGGAGGTCTGTACGGCCACCGCCCGGTTCCCGGTGATCTCGAAGCCGGTGACCTCACAGCCCTGGATCAGGTCGATGCCATAGGCGTCGGCCTTGCGGGCCAGGGCCCAGGCGACGTGGTCGTGCTTGGCGATGCCGCCCCGCCGTTGCAGCGTGGCGCCCATGACGGGGTAGCGGGCGCGCTCGGAGACGTTGATGACCGGGCAGAATTTCTTGACCTCGTCGGCGTCCAGCCACTCGGCGTCGACGCCGTTGAGCCGGTTGGCGTTGACCCGCCGCCTGCCCTCACGCACGTCGCCCAGGTTGTGCGCCAGGTTGAGCACGCCGCGCTGGCTGAACTGCAGGTCGTAGTCCAGCTCCTGGCTGAGGCCCTCCCACAGCTTGAGCGAGTGCTCGTAGATGGCGGCGCTCTCGTCCCACAGGTAGTTGGAGCGGATGATCGTGGTGTTGCGCGCCATGTTGCCGCCGGCCAGCCAGCCCTTCTCCAGTACGGCGACGTTCGTGATCCCGTGGTTCTTGGCCAGGTAGTAGGCGGTGGCCAGGCCGTGCCCGCCGCCGCCGACGATGACCACGTCATAGGCGGGCCCGGGGTCGGGGTTGCGCCAGAGAAAGTCCGGGTGGGTCACCTTCTGATCTTCTCCATCTTGGGGTCGAACAGGGGCTCGGTGGCGACTTCGGCCGGGACTCGCCGCCCGAAATACGAAATATCGACATGCGTCCCGGGGGTGGTCAGCTCGATCGGCAGCCAGGCGTACGCGATCGGCCGCTGGATCGTGTGCCCGTAGGCGGCGCTCGTCACGTAACCGACCGTGCGGCCCGCGTGCCGTACCGGCTCCTTGCCCATCACGACCTCCGCGCTGAGCAGCGGGACCAGCTTGCGGGTGAGCTCGGTGGACAGCGCGTCCCGGCCGAGGAAGTCCTTGCCGTCCTTGACGGCGAAGGCCAGCCCCGCCTCGTACGGGCTGTGCTCCGGGGTCATGTCGACGCCCCAGAGCCGATAGCCCTTCTCCAGCCGGAGGCTGTTGAACGCGGCCCGGCCCCCGGCGATCGGCAGGCCCGTCGCCCAGAGTGTGTCCCAGAGCTTGAGGCCCAGGTCGGCGCTGGTGTAGAGCTCCCAGCCGAGCTCGCCGACGTAGGAGACGCGCATCGCGGTCACCGGGACGTGCCCGACATATCCGGTCTTGAGGCTGAAGTAGCGGAAGCCCTCATGGGACAGGTCCATGTCCGTGAGGGGCTGAAGGAGCTCCCTGGCCTGCGGCCCCCACACGCCGACGCAGCAGGTGCCGGGCGTGATGTCCCGGACGTACACGCCGCCGGGGGCGTGGCGGGTCAGCCAGTCGAGGTCGAGGTTGCCGTTGGCGCCGATCTGGAACCGGTCCTCCGCCAGCCGCGCCACCGTGAGATCGGAGCGCACACCGCCGCTCGCGTCGAGGAGCAGCGAGTAGGTGACCGAGCCGGGCTTCTTGTCGACGTTGTTCGTGGTCAGGTACTGCAGGAACGCCACCGAGCCAGGGCCGCCGACCTCGATCCGCTTGAGCGAGGTCATGTCATAGAGCGCGACGTTCTCCCGGGTCGCGTGCGACTCCGCGGCGGCGACCGGCGACCAGTAGCGGCTGGCCCACTGGTCCCGCTGGGCCACGCCGAGCAGTCGCTCGACCGCCATGCCGCGCGCCTCTTCGGGCAACTCGGCTTCTGGCTGCTCGGCTTCTGGCTGCTCGGCCGCCTGGCTGTGGTGCCGCAGCACCAGGTCCTCCAGCAGCGGCAGATTCGCCTCGAACCAGTGCGGACGCTCCCAACCGGCCGCCTCCAGGAAGTAGCCGCCCAGCTCGAGCTGCCTGACATAGAACGGGCTGGTCCGCATCGGCCGCGGCGACTCCATCGGCTGGAGCGGGTGGATGACGTCGTAGACCTCGACGAAGTTCTGCTTACCGCGCTCTTCGACGAACGCGGGCGACAGCTGCACCGGCTCGAACCGGCTCAGCTCGCATTCATGCAGGTCGAAGCTGGACCGCCCGTCGACGAGCAGCTCGGCCACCGCCCTGGCCACGCCCGCCGAGTGGGTGACCCAGACGGCCTCGGCCAGCCAGAACCCGTCGAGGTGCGGCGCCTCGCCGATCAGCGGGAACCCGTCGGGGGTGAAGGAGAAGATCCCGTTGATGCCGTCCTCGTACGTGGACTCCTTGAGCGCCGGCAGCAGCTCGACCGCGTCCCGCCACGCGGGATCGAAGTCCTCCTCGGTGAACGCCTGCACCGAGGGCATCACCGTGCCCTTGGGCCCGATCTCGTCCTGCCGGACCGGCATCGGCCGGTGCGCGTAGGAGCCGATCCCGATGCGGTCGCCGTGGCCGCGGAAGTACAGGTCGCGATCCTGGTGCCGCAGGATGGGCCCGTCCGGCACGCCCGGCGTCCGCGCCTTGGCGTACTGGTGGGCCAGCGGCAGCAGCGGCACGGTCAGCCCCGCCAGCCGCCCGATCGCCGGCCCCCAGAACCCGGCGGCGCACACGACCACCTCGGCGGCCAGCACCCGATACTCGACCTCGCGCGACTCCGGCCGCCGGACCTCGACGGCGACGCCGGTCACCCGGCCGCCCCCCTGCTCGACGCCCACGACCGTGTGGTGCGGAAGGAACCTGGCGCCCCGCTCGACCGCCCGCCGCGCCTGCGCCTCACCGCAGCTCACGGCCGCGGCCAGCCCATCGGTGGGGACGTGGAAGCCGCCCAGCACCTTGCCCCTGTCGAGCAGCGGCCAGAGCTCCACGCACTGGTCGGCGTCGATCAGCCGCCCCTCGACGCCCCAGGACTCGGCCCATCCCTGCTTGCGGTGCAGGTCCGTCCACCGCTCCTCGGTGGTGGCCACTTCCAGGCCGCCGACCTGGTCGAAGCAGGCCCGCCCGGCGAGGGCCAGTTCGCTGTACTTGCGCACGGTATAGGAGGCGAACTCGGTCATGGTCTTGGATGGGTTCGTCTGGAACACGAGTCCGGGAGCATGCGAGCTCGACCCGCCGGCGGCGAACAAGGGCCCCTGATCGACGACGGTGACATCGGTCCACCCCCGCCCGGTGAGCTCGTCGGCCAGGGCACAGCCCACGATGCCGGCTCCAATGATCACCAAACGAGGCCGGCTCACCATGCGCCCTCCGGTTGTTCCCTAATACGCAACAAGCACCGGACTACGCAACGAACATAGAGCCCGCCGCAGCCCCGGACAAGGCCCCGGCAAGGTCACATGTCGCCCGGGGAGGGGCATACCGAATCGCCACCGGCTCTCAGCCGGACCACGGACGAGGCCCAGAACGCGCACGTCACGGCGCCCAGCGCGCTCCACCGGAGGAGCGTGTCCCTGGACAGGCCCCGGCCCTGTGCGGGGGTGGGGCCCACCGTGCTCTGCCGTAAAAAAAGAGGATCCCGCCTGAAAAGGCGGGACCCCTCACGATGGGAGAGCCGGGCGGCTACGAACGCCCGTACGAGTCCTCAAGGCGCTCAATGTCGTCCTCGTCGAAGTGACCGAAGGCGATCTCGAGGATCCGCGTCGCGGGCCCGGACGAGCTGAGCCGGTGCGTCTGGCCCTGCTGGATCAGCACCCGATCCCCCACAGCGGGCTCGATGCGCTTCCCGTCCACCTCGAACACGCACCCCGGGTCGAGCGCCACCCACAGCTCGGAGCGGTGCTCATGACGCTGCAGGCTCAGCCGCTGCCCCGGCGAGACCTCGATGATCTTAACGGTGGACACCTCGTTGAGGGTGAACCGCTCGAACCCACCCCACGGCCGCTCATCACGGATAACAGCCGCCAGCCTGTCGATGTCCTGCATCGCCCCTCCATGGAAAAGTCACGCCATAAACCCGCGCTCAAACTACCAGGCGTCCCCTGATCAGGCGGTACGCGGTCCGGCGCCGCAGCCAGACGACGCACAGCCCAGAGACGCACGACCGACCCACTCGCAGCCAGACGACGCACAAGCCCGGCGATACGCAACCGGCCGGCTCGCGGCCAGACGAGTTGGTCAGGTGATGAGGATGCCGCCGTCGACGGGCAGGACGACGCCCGTGATGTACGACGACGCGTCACTCGCCAGGAAGACCGCCGCAGCCACCAGCTCCGCCGCCTCCCCCACCCGGCCCATGACCACCCGCTGCGCGACCATCCGCTCCATGTACTCGGGCTTGAACTGCACCGTCATCTCCGAGGCGAAGAACCCGGGCTCCAGGCAGTTGACCCGGATCCCCCGCCGCCCCGTCCATTGCTGCGCCAGGTCGCGGGTCAGCCCGATCACCGCCGCCTTCGACGCGCTGTAGGCGGCCTGCGGCAGCCCGGCCGTCGTCTCCGCCAGGATGCTGCCGATGTTGACGATCGACGAGCCGGGCCGCATCACCCGTGCGCACGCCTGCGCCATCCAGTACGTGCCGTGCAGGTTGATGTCGACCACCTGCCGGAACTCCTCCGGCGTCTCCCGCAGCGCCGGCACGGCGGTGCCGACCCCGGCGTTGTTGATCAGCACGTCGACCGCGCCCATGGTCTCCACGGCCGCGTCGACCAGCGCCTGGCAGTCCTCGACCTTGGCCACGTCGGTCCGCACGGCCAGGCACCGGCGGCCGGTCTCCTCGACCAGCCGCCGCGTCTCGTCCAGCCGATCCTGCCGCCGGGCCCCGATCACGATGTCGGCCCCGGCCTCGGCCAGCCCGCGGGCGAAGGCCACGCCCAGCCCCGACGACGCGCCGGTGACGATGGCGACCTTCCCGTCAAGGCTGAAGTGTTGCAGCATCCTGGAGACCGTATTCCTTGTCGAGGCTGAAGCGTTGCTGAATCCTAGAGACCGTATTCCTTGACGATCCGCTCGTGACGCTCGACCTCCACGTCGACCTCCTTGGCCAGGTCGAGCCAGGCCAGCGGGTGCGACCAGCGCTCGGTGGCGTCGTCGAGCAGGGCGTCGACCTCGGTCGCCGACACGTCCGGCGGCACCGCGACCCAGCCGAACACGCCGGGCAGCGGCTCGCCACCGGTCGGGTGGGTGACCATGTAGTTCTCGTCGCTGTAGACCCACATCGGCCAGCCGCGCTCGGCCATGACCTCGGTGAACTCCGCCCAGTCCTCCTCGCTCGGCGCGGCGCCGTCGAAGAAGTAGCTGGTGTAGCCGCCGGGGCGGAGGATGCGCACCGCGGCGAAGGGCGGCACGAAGTTCTGCTGCTCTTCGGGGTCGTCGGGGACCGGCTCCAGCAGCTGCGGGTCGAACACGACCAGGTCGCCGGCGTTGTAGTCCATGCCGCGCGGCTGCGGCAGGGCGAGCCGGGCGGTGGCCGGGCCGGTGCGGATGGACAGGATCTGGCGCTGGCCGCCGTCGGGCGCGGGGAGGATGACCCGGATCAGGCCCATCTCCTCCTCGATCGGCCCTTCGGTCGACTTGACCGGCATGCCGATCTTGGCCGTGCCCTTGCGGACGATGTCCCAGTCCTCGCTCGAGGTGGCCATGACGATCATGCGCCAGGTGTCCTCTTCGGTGATCTCGTCGATCACTTCGAGCAGCGCCCTGGCGCCCTTGGCGTTGTCGTCGAGCTGCTGGGCCGCGGTGGCGACCAGGCGGCGCGCCTCGATGCCGCCCCCGGCGGCCACGGCGTGCTCGGCCGCCTCCAGCGCCTCCGGCCAGCGCTCGCGGGCGCTGTGGAGACGGGCCATCGCGAGGTATTGGGTGTCGTGCGGCAGCAGCGCCGCCATCTGCTCCAGCCGCTCGTCCTGGCGGGCCTCGATGAGCAGCGTGGTCAGCGTGGAGACGTCGTCGGCGTCGGCGGTGGCGATGTCGCCGGAGTCGACCAGCAGCTTCCAGTAGATGTCGGCGCCCGTCGCCGGGTAGCCGAGGAAGCCGAGCGTGGTGGTGTGGCGGCGGGTGGTCTCCAGGTCCTCGCCGGACCTCGGGGCCAGCCAGCCGGTCCACCGCTCGGGGTCGGCGTTGTGGCCGTCGGCGGCGTCGAAGTAGGCGACCCGCTCCTCGACCGGGCAGGGCGCGGGCGGCTCGGTCGTCGCGTCGGCGGCGGCGCGCAGGGCGGCGATCCGCTCGGCCACGCCCGTGCTGTCGCGCAGCTCGGCGGCGGCCGACTGGGCCAGGTCGGCCAGCAGCTTCGCCTGCCAGACGCTCTGCCTGCCGATGGCCAGCTCGCCCGCGACCAGCGAGAGCTCGAAGCGGGCGCGGTAGCCGCCCATCATGCCGTAGTAGTCGATCCACTGGCGCAGCACGCGGCCCAGCTGCCAGGTGTTGGTGATCTGCGAGGAGCCGGCCAGCTTGGCGACGGCGTGTGTCCACTCGACCCACGAGCGCGGGTGCTCGCCGACCACGTCGAGGTCGGGCAGCGCGTCGACGGCCTCGGCGATGCGGCCCAGCGTGGCCAGGATCAGCGCGCGGCGTACGCCGTCGTTGCGCTCCTTGGACACCGGGTCGTCGGCCTGGAAGTCGGCCGCGGCCTGGAGCGCGGCCAGCGCGTCCTCACCGCGCCCGGCGGCCAGCAGCGCGCGGGCGCTCTCGGCGCCGAGCTCCCAGCTGGCCTCGCGGTCGGCGGCGCGCAGCCGCTCGACGGCGGTCTCGGCGTAGGTGACGGCCTCTCCGGCCCGGCCCGCGTCGATGAGCGCGGCGACGTATTGCGTCACCAGCCCGGTGTAGGCGGGGTTGGCCGGCTCCAGGTCCTGGATGACCGCGTCGAGCGTCTCCAGGCGCTCGCCGGCGTAGCCCGGACCGTCGGCGTTGGCCCACGCCAGGGCGAGCGCCTCGACCGCGGCCGGGGTGGCCGGGCAGTCACGCACCTCTTCGCGCTGAGCGAACGACAGCAGGTGCTCGGCGTCACCGATCGCGACGGCACCCTGCGCGCGGTCGCCCACGCGGCCGAGCAGGTGCCAGTAGCGGGCGTAGAACTCGAGCCACGGGAGCTCCAGGGCCTCCGCCTGCTGGGCGATGGCCGGAGCCATCACGTCTAGCTGGGGGTATCGCCCCTCGTAGGCCTGTGCGGGCAGGTCTCCCAGCGCCATGGCGAGCCCCACGTTGCCCGCCTCAGAAAGCTGCTGCTGGGTTTCACCGACCCAGGCCCAGATGTCCACGTCCATGAGCAGTCAGTCTGCCAGGTCAATCACCGTGCCCAAAACGCAGAAGCTCGATGAGCTCGTCCGATTCGTCATTGTTGAGTACCGAAAATACAGATGCCAGCAGATCATCGGTCGCCTCTTCGACCGCGACCCTTTTCGCGACGACAGCGGGACTCGGCTTCTGGTACGGCTCCGGCCACGTGAAGAACTTCGCCATCACCTCACCCGTGGAGTGTCCGAAAGGAGTGCCGTCGTGGTCGGCCGCCAGCATCGCCTCCAGCGGGTCGAGGCCCGCCGCGATCACCGCGTTGGCGTGCAGCCCCCCTCGCAGCTCCCGTACGACGTGCATGAGCTGCGTGGCCCGCGCGGGCGCGTCGTCGGGCAGGGGTACGGCCCGCCACCCGGCGAACAGCGGCGCCCCGGCGGCCGGGGCCTGGGCGACGACCGGTTCGAGCAGCTCGGCGAGCCTGGCGCAGCCGTCGTAGTCGCCGAGCCTGCGCCGCCCCCACTCGTGGCAGACGTCGGTGTAGACCTCGACGGCCCGCTCGACGCTCAGCTTGCGCCCGCCGTACCAGCTCTCCTCGACGTGGGCGGCGGGGAAGAAGACCGCGACGGAGGTGACGACGTCGGCCGCGCACTCGCCGAGGACCCCGCAGCGCCCGCGGAAGTAGAACTCACGCGGGCCGAGGCCGTACTCCTCGCAACGGGCCTTGGCCTCCCTGGAGACCATGAAGCCGCCGCCGTATTGGCCGATGGGGCCCTTGACGCGCGCCGCCGTGGTTCTGGGGTCCGCCATGTCCACCTTCCCTCCGCTCGCAAAAGCTCAGTTCGGCAAGTGGACTCAGCATCCCTCAGGAGAACATCATTCTGCAAGCATCAGGTTCCCGCCCGCGACGATCACGGCGGGGCCGGTCAGGTAGCTGGTCTCCTCGGTGAGCGTGACGACGACGGTGCCGCCGGGCACCTCGATCGTCCACGTACCGGTGGTCTCCCCGCTCAGGGCCGCCGCCGCGACGGCGGTGGCGACCGTGCCGGTGCCACAGGAGCGGGTCTCGCCCGAGCCGCGCTCGTAGACGCGCATGACCGCGCGGCTGGGGCCCACCGCGTTGAACAGCTCGATGTTGACGCCGCTGGGGAAGACCCCCGGGTCGAAGCCGGGCTGGTGGGTCAGGTCGAGCTGGACGACGGGGTCGCCGATGGGGCAGGCCAGGTGCGGGTTGCCGATGTCGACGTGGACGCCTTCGTACTCGTGACCGGCGACGGTGGTGACGCTGTGGCCGCGGACGACGGGCTTGCCCATGTCGACGGTGACGTCGCCGTTGTCCTCGATGCGGATCTTCCTGACGCCGCCCCTGGTCGCCACGCTGAAGTCGCTCTCCCCGACCAGCCCCGTCTCGACGAGGTAGCGGGCGAAGACGCGCGCGCCGTTGCCGCACATCTCGGCCATGCTGCCGTCGGCGTTGCGGTAGTCCATGAACCATTCGGCCGTGGCGGCCTGGTCGGCCACCTCGGGGCTCAGCTTGGTGCGGACCACGCGCAGGACGCCGTCGGCGCCGATCCCGGCGCGCCGTTCGCAGATCTTGGCGACCAGCACGGCGGACAAGTCGAGCTCGCCCTCGGGGTCAGGGAGGATGACGAAATCGTTCTCGGTGCCGTGACCCTTAAGGAAGCGCATTTGACCATTTTATGCGGAGCCTTGGCCGGCGATCCGCGCCAGGGACCGCTCCAGCAGGTCAGGGGCGTCGTAGGGCAGCCAGTGGACCCGCGGGTCGCGGCGGAACCACGACTCCTGGCGGCGGGCGAAGCGCCTGGTCGCCCGGACTGTCTCGGCGAACGCCTGCTCCTCGGTCCACTCGCCGTCGAGGAAGCGCGCCACCTGGGCGTATCCCAGCGCGCGGCTCGCCGTACGCCCCTCGGCCAGGCCCTGCCCGAGCAGCGCCCGCACCTCGTCGACCAGGCCCGCCGCCCACATGCGCCCGACCCGGACCTCGATCCGCTCGTCGAGCTCCGGCCTGGGCACCTCCAGCCCGATCTGCACGCTCGGGTAGAGCGCCTCGAACGACGGCATGGTGGCCGAGAACGGGCGGCCCGAATGCTCGATCACCTCCAGCGCGCGCACGATGCGGCGGCCGTTGCTCGGCAGGATCGCCGACGCGGCGGCCGGATCGGCCTCGCGCAACCGCTCGTACAGCGGTGCCGGGCCGCGTTCGGCCAGCTCGGCCTCCAGCCGGGCCCTGATCTCCGGGTCGGTGCCGGGGAAGTCCAGGTCGTCGATGGCCGCGCGCACGTAGAGCCCGCTGCCGCCGACCAGCACGGGCGCGGCCAGTGACTCGATGAGCGGCCTGACCAGCTTCTGGTACTCGGCCACGCTGGCGGTCTCGGTGACGTCCCAGATGTCGAGTAGGTGGTGCGGCACCCCCCGCTGTTCGGCCGGGGAAAGCTTCGCCGTGCCTATGTCCATCCCTCGATAGAGCTGCATCGAGTCGGCGTTGATGCACTCGCCCCCGAGCCGGAGCGCGAGGTCCACAGCGAGATCGGACTTTCCGGCGGCCGTGGGGCCCACGACGGCGATGACTGGTTGCTGACGCACACCGACAAGTGTGTCAACTGTGCAGGTATGGACGGACCGACTAGAGATCGAGCGTCTAGAGATCGAGAAGCGTCGGCTGCAGGTATCCCTCGTGGGTCAGCAGCCAGCGCTTGGTCTCCACGCCCTCGCCGCCGCTGAAGCCGCCCAGCCCGTTGCCCGCGACGACGCGGTGGCAGGGCACCACGATCGGGATCGGGTTCGAGCCCATGATCGAGCCGATGCCGCGGGCCGGCACCCGCGAACCGCTCCGCTCGGCCAGCTCGCCGTAGGTGACGGCGGTGCCGTACGGGATGCCGTGCAGGGTTTTGAGCACCTGCCGCCGCGATCCGGCGGTCAGGCGCCAGTCGATCGGGGTCTCGAACGTACGCAGGTCACCGGCGAAATAGGCGTTCAGCTCGGCGACGGCGAAGGCCGTGCGCTCGGGGTCGTCTACCTCGGTCAGATCCGCGAGCCGCTCCCCCGGATGCGTGCGGGAGCCCCATCCCGTGGCGGCCAGGCCGACCTCGGTCACCGCCAGCACGAACGGCCCTACCGGCGTCGGCACCTCGGCGAACGCGACCGTACCCATCATGTCCTCCCCTGGGGGAATTGCTCCCGGCATAAACACTAGGCGACTCCGGGATGGCCATGTGGCAAAGGCTCTTCAGGGCTGGGAATCCGTGTTGATACCGTCACAGCATGTCAGCACCGAGCGCCACCGCACTCGACCGGATCCCCGGCTGGTTCTGGCCCGCCGACCAGCGCCTTTTCGGCTGGTTTCTGTCGGCCGACGCGCCGGGCGACCTTCTGGAGCTCGGAGCGTACCTCGGGAAGAGCGCGGTTCTGATCGGCGACCACCTGCGGCCGGGCGAGACGTTCACGGTCTGCGATCTGTTCGAGTCGGAAGCGCCGGACGCCGCGAACGAGGCCGAGACCACCGGCTCCTACTCCACCCTCACCCGGCAACGCTTCGAGCAGAACTACCTGAGCGTCCACGACAGCCTGCCGGAGATCGTGCACGGCCCGACCTCGGTGATCCTGAACCACGTCAAGGCGGACTCCTGCCGGTTCGTCCACGTCGACGCCTCACACCTCTACGCGCACGTCAAAGAGGACGTCCTGGCGGCGCGGACGGTGCTGCGGGGTGACGGGATCGCCGCCTTCGACGACTACCGCAGCGAGCACACGCCGGGCGTCGCGCTGGCGGTCTGGGAGGCGGTCGCCGGGCTCGGACTGTCGCCGATCTGCGTCAGCTCACAGAAGTTGTACGCCACATGGGGCGATCCCGTCCCCGTCCAGCGGCGCCTGCTCGCATGGCTGGCGGCCACCCCCGAGCTCTGGCACACCACGGACATACTCGGCGAACGCGAACTCGTCCGCATCAACCAGCGCAAGAAGCCGCCCGCACCGGATGGTGAGCTGAGCGAGCTGGGCCGGCTCAGCGCCGAGCTCCGGCGTACGGCGGCGGACCTGAAGAAGACCGCGGCCGAGTCCCGCACCACTGTCCAGGCGCTGAAGACGGCCACCAAGGAGATCGGCCTGGTCGGTCCCGTCGTCCACCGCGCGGTCCGCTGGACCCGCAGACGCCTCACCCGGCGCTGACGGTCTACCATCGCGCTCGTGTCATCCCGTGAACTCGTCATCCTGGGGACCTCCAGCGCGGTGCCCACGCGCCACCGCAACCACAACGGTTACCTGCTGCGCTGGGACGGCCAGGGGTTCCTGTTCGACCCGGGTGAGGGCACGCAGCGGCAGATGGTGCACGCGGGGGTCAGCGCCAACGACGTCCACTGGCTGTGCCTGACCCACTTCCACGGCGATCACTGCCTGGGAGTGCCCGGTGTGGTGCAGCGCATCGCGCGTGACAAGGTCCGGCATCCCGTGCGAGCGGTCTACCCCGCCTCCGGCGCCGGCTACTGGCAGCGGCTCCGGCATGCCGCCGTCTTCGCCGACACCACAGTCATCGAGGAGCGGCCGGTCAGCGGCGAGCAGGCCACGATCGGCCCGCTGACCGCCCGCCGCCTGTCCCACCCCGTCGAGTCCTACGGCTACCGCCTCCAGGAGGCGTCCAGCCGCCGCATGCTGCCCGACAAGCTGGCATCTTTCGGCATTCGCGGGCCGGAAATCAGCGAGCTCCAGCGCACCGGGTCCGTACGCGGCATCACCCTCGACCAGTGCAGCGTCCCCAAGCCGGGCCAGAGCGCCGCCTTCATCATGGACACCCGCCTGTGCGACGCCGTCTTCGAACTCGCCTCCGGCACCGACCTGCTGGTGATCGAGTCGACGTTCCTGTCCGCCGAGAGCGCCCTGGCCAAGGAGTATGGCCATCTCACCGCGTTCGAGGCCGGTCTCGTGGCCGCCGACGCCGGTGTGCGCCGCCTGGTGCTGACCCACTTCTCCGAACGCTACGGCTTCGCCGACGAGCCTGCCTTCCTCAGCGACGTACGGCGTAGCTATGACGGCGAGGTCATCCTGGCCCGCGACCTGATGAAGATCCCCGTACCGCGACGACGGCACCCGTAGGTCACGGGACCAGCGGGCGCACCTCTTCGGCCACGAACCGGACGAAACCCTCAAGGTCGGGCTCGTCCGCCGTCGGCTGGAGCACCACGGTGTCACCCCCGGCGTCCGCCAGCCGTTGTACGGCCTCGGCCACCGTGCCCGCGTCCCCGGCGACTCCGAAGTCCGGTTTGCCGGCGTCGCCCCAGCGCTCGAGTTCGGCCTTGAGGCGTCCGGCTCCGTCCGGCCCGGTCGCCGCGTGCAGGTGGACGATCACCTCATGGCGGTCGGTACGCCCGGCCGCCGCCCGCCCCTCGTCGATGAGCCCGCGGGCTCGCCGTACCTCGTCGGGCGGAGTCCCGGCGACGAGAATGGTCCCGTCGGCGGCCTCGCCGGACAGGCGCAGCGAGCGCGGCCCGATCGCCCCGGCGAGCACCGGGGGCGCCGTCTCCGGCGGCCAGTCGAGGCCGACGTCGTCGAGCCGCACGTAACGGCCCTCCACGGTGACCCGCTCACCGCGCAGCAGCGCCCGCAGAGCCGCGAGATGCTCGCGCAGCAGGGTCACGGGCGAGTCCACCCGCGCGCCGGCCTGCGCCATCCACTCCTGTACGCCGTGCCCGACACCCAGGACCACCCGCCCCGGGAACAGCCGGTGGAGCGTGGCCACCTCCATGGCGGTCAGGGCGACGTTCCGCAGGGGCACCGGGAGCAGTCCGACGCCGACGCGCAGCCGCTCGGTCCAGGCCAGGGCCGCGGCCGCGCTGGCGATGCCGCTCTGGGAGAAGCAGTCCTCCCAGAGCCACAGCTCATCCAGCCCCGCCTCCTCCCCGGCACGGGCCGCGCCGCGCATCCGTTCGGGAGGTAGCTGAGGCCGGAACACGGCACCGAGAGCAGTCATGAGATCTTTCCTACCCGCCCGCACCCGGACCGGACAACAGCCGCTAGACCAGGATCCGGGTGAGCAGGTCGTGCAGCTGGTCGCGCTCGGCGGCGTCGAGGGGGGCGAGGAGCTCGTCCTGGATGGCTCGCGCCTCCCGCGTCAGGCGAGTGAGTTCGCGCCGTCCCCGGGCGGTGATAGTAACGGTAACTCTGCGGCGGTCGCCGGGGTCGCGAGCGCGCTCGACGAAGCCGGGCGCCGAGAGCTCGTCCAGGACCTTGACCACGTCGCTGGGGTCGATGCCGAGCCTGGCCGACAGGTCGCGCTGGGCGTGCGGCCCGAAATCCGCCAGCGCCGCCAGCACGGCCATGTGCCACATGCGCAGCCCATCTGCCGCCAGCCGCGCGGCCAGCCGGCCTCTGGCCGCCTTCCCGGTCTTCGACAGCAGGTACGTGGTGAGTCCGAGCAGGCTCGGCGGCAGCGCTTCCATCCTGAATATTGTAGGGTCAACCCCAATAATAGGTCTCCACCCACTATTTAAGGAGATTTCCGGATGGACGTGCTGCATCCTCGGCTGCTGGTCTCGGCGTTCGCGGAGTGCTTCGCCTTCTACGACGCGGTCCTGCCAGAGGTGCTCGGGGCGAGCCTCATGAAGGGCGGCCCGGACGGTCCCTACGCGCACTGGGACGTGGGCTCTGAGGGGGTGCTGTCGATGCTCGACCGTGGCTTCATGCCCGAGGTCGCGGGTGCCCTGCCGGTGGACGCCGCCGCCCAGGATCGCGTCATGCTCGTCAGCCGGGTGGCCGACGTCGACCGGGCCTACGCCGTCTGCCTGGCCCACGGCGGCCGGTCCGTCACCGAGCCCGCGGACCGGCCCGGCTGGGGCGTGCGAGCCGCTCACGTCCGTGACCCGGAAGGCAACCTGGTGGAGTTCCAGTCCTACTGAGCAGGGACGCGGTCACTCGTACGGGCTGCGGCCCTCGTCGATCGCCTGGATCAGGCCGTGAGCGTAGTCGTACGTCGCCCGGTGCAGCCCGCCCCCATAGCTGACCCTGGCCACCCCCAGCTCGGCCAGCTCGGCAAGATCCGGGACGCCCGGCCGGAACAGCACGTTCACCGGGCCGCCGACCTCGCTCACCACGGCCCGGATCTCCTCCGCGTCGCCGAGGACGATCGGGTAGACGCAGTCGGCGCCGGCCTCCAGGTAGCGCCGCGCCCGCGCCACCGCCGCCGCCCGCGTCCCGTCGCCGTGCAGATAGGTGTCGACCCTGGCGTTGATCACCAGCGCCGGACCGGCCGCGGCCCGCACACCGGCCAGGAACTCGGCCTGTGCCTCCACGTCGACGAGCACGTCGGTGCGGGGGTCGGAGTCCTCCAGGTTGCAGCCCACCGCACCGGCCGCGACCAGGCGTTCGACCAGCTCGGCCGGCTTCAGGCCGTAACCGCGCTCGACGTCCGCCGTCACAGGCACGTCCACCACGCGCGTGATGCGGGCCACGGCGGCCATCATCTCGTCGACGGGGGTGCCCTCGCCGTCCTCGTAACCCAGCACCTGGGAGACGGCCGCGCTTCCCGTGGCGATCACCGGGAAGCCGGCCTCCTGTACGGCTCGCGCGGACGCCGCGTCCCAGACGTTGGGCAGCACCAGCGGGTTGCCGGGCACGTGGAGAGCGCGCAGCAGAGCCGCCTTGTCAGTGGTCATGCGGGCAGCCTAGGAAGGAGGCGGCTCCCACCAAAGGGCCAATGCCCCGGGGAACCGCCGAGCCACTTGGCGCGGTCAGCAGCCGCTCTTGGAGCACTGTCCGATGACCTGGCCCGCTGGGCCGTCCGCCGGGCTCTCGCCCGCGGACTCCTGCGCCGGTTTGGTCGGCGCTGACGTGGGCTTCTTGCCGTTCTGGGTCGGAGGCGTGGTGCGCGAGTCGGTGCCCGCCGACCCCTTGTCGAGGCCCTTGTCCGCCTTACCCGTGTTGTCGGTGTTACCCGTGTCGGTGGTGCCCGTGTCGGTCAAAGGTTCGTCGGCCACGTCGGACGGGGTGCCGGCGTCGGGGGCGTCCGTCTTGGCGTCGCCCATGGACGCCTCTTCGTCCTGCTGCAGTTCGTCGGCGGTGGCGGCCTGGCTCGACTGACCCGCCTGACCGGCCGGCGTCGTCGGCTGGGCGGGGCCGCCCGCCAGCGCGAAGCCGATGCCACCCGCCGCGAGCACGGCCACGAGGGCCGACGCGGCGATGACGACGGTCTTCTTGTTGTCGGTGGACCTGGCTTTTCTGGCAGGTCTCGGCATATCGCCCGGCCCGGTGAGGATCTCCTGGCGATCCGGCTCCATCGGATCTTGCATGGTGGTGCGACTCCCTGCGGTCGTATCGGGAAAGCTCGCCGGCTTCCGCGGGTGATGGACCACACTAGCCGCAGGAGTGGAATGCTCGCGCACCAATCACAAAGGAATCACGACTTGTCACCACTTCATGCCATTCGGCCAGGTCGTCGTGACCGCCTGGCAGCCGCGGCAGGTGTGGCCGGGGTGATCGTCATCGCCGCGCTCGGTATTTTCCTGGCGTTCATGGGATCGCAAAGTCCCGAGCGGGAAAAGGCGCCGGAAAATGATCAGGAAAACGGGCTTTCCCATGGATCAAGCATTACGCCGGCGAGTCGTCCACCGCTCCCGACGTCATGGCCCTCGTACGCGACCCCGGCCGACAGCCTGGCGGCGGACGGCGGCCCGCCGCCGGAGAACGGCCCGACTCCGGAGAAGGGCCTGACACCCGAGAAGGGCCTGGCACCCGAGGATGACCTGACGCCTGAGAAGGGCCTGACACCCGAGAAGGACCTCGCGCCCAAGAAGGCCCTGACGCCCGGGGAGATCGGGGCCCGCCCGCGGCCCGTACCCTCACCGAGCCCGGGAGTGGGCGAAGCGTTGCCACCGCCCGCGCGGAGGGACAGCGCCACACCGAGCGGCCCGGCGGGAAGGACGCGGGCGCCCAGATCCTCGCCGCCCCCGCCGAAGAGCACCGACCTCGAGCCGGCCGCACCGGCGACCGTGACCACCGCGCAGCCGACCCTGGCCACCGCGCAGGCGCCCCGGACAAGCGCGTCCACGCAAAGACCGGAGCCTGCCGCGCCCCTGAGGACCGACCCGTGCGCGACCTTCCTCGACTTCCGCCGCGACTACTGCTACCGGCTCCTCAACCGCCTCGGCCGATGACTCTCCCCGAAGAGGGCATCCCTGGACAGGGCCGCCAGCCATGACAGACCGCCTTCATCCCCTGAAGGGTGCAGGAGTCCTCACCACAACGGCCCAGCGTCATCTGCTCCCCCGAAGGGCAACCCCCACAGAGACCCCGCCACAACGGATCGGTCCGTCACACGACCGCCTCGATCCCTGTGACGGTCCGTCGTGGCTGGGGTCCTTTTGTGGGATGTTCCCGTTCGGGGGCGGTTGAAGGCGGGCCGTCGCGGTGGGGACCCTGCGGGGATGCCGGATCGAGACGGACGTGTGACGGACCGCCCGGGGACCCTTGTGGTCACCGCGCCGGGAAGCTCTAGGAAGCCGAGCACGCCCCAGCCGCGGGCACGGCCGGCGGCCGGCCGATGGTGGGCATGCCGAGCGAGACGCCCTTGGCCGGGGCCGGGGCACCCTGCCGCGCCTCCCAGGCGTCGCCCGCCCGGGTACGGCGGACGGAAACCGGCCCGTCGGCCACCAGGTGGTGCGGAGCCGCGTACGTGACCTCGACCGTGACCATGTCACCCGGCCGCGGCGTGTGGTCGCCGACCGCGAAGTGCACCAGGCGGTTGTCGGCGGCGCGGCCGGACAGCCGCCGCGTGGCGTCGTCCTTGCGGCCCTCGCCCTCGGCGACCAGGACCTCCAGCGTCCGTCCCACCTGCTTGCGGTTCTCCGCCCAGGAGATCTCCTCCTGCAGGGCGACCAGGCGCTCGTAACGCTCCTGGACGACCGCCTTGGGGATCTGGTCGTCCATGGTCGCCGCGGGCGTGCCGGGGCGGATGGAGTACTGGAAGGTGAAGGCGTTGGCGAAGCGGCTCTCGCGTACGACGTCGAGGGTGGCCTGGAAGTCCTCCTCCGTCTCGCCCGGGAAGCCGACGATGATGTCGGTGGAGATGGCCGCGTCGGGCATGGCCGCGCGGACCCGCTCGATGATGCCGAGGTAGCGCTCGGCCCGGTAGGAGCGGCGCATCGCCTTCAGCAGGCGCGAGGAGCCCGACTGCAGCGGCATGTGGAGCTGGTGCATGACGTTGGGCGTCTCGGCCATGGCGGCGATCACGTCGTCGGTGAAGGCGGCCGGGTGCGGCGAGGTGAAGCGGACCCGCTCCAGCCCGTCGATGCCGCCGCAGGCGCGCAGGAGCTTGCCGAACGCCAGCCGGTCGCCGAACTCGACGCCGTAGGTGTTGACGTTCTGGCCGAGCAGCGTGACCTCGAGAACGCCCTGATCCACCAATGTCTGGACTTCGGCGAGAACGTCGCCGGGACGCCGGTCCTTCTCCTTGCCCCGCAGCGACGGCACGATGCAGAACGTGCAGGTGTTGTTGCACCCGACCGAGATCGCGACCCAGGCGGCGTAGGCGGACTCCCGCTTGGTGGGCAGCGTCGAGGGGAAGACCTCGAGCGACTCCTTGAGCTCGACCTGCGCCTCGCCCTGGATGCGGGCCCGCTCCAGCAGCACCGGCAGCGCCCCGATGTTGTGGGTGCCGAACACCACGTCGACCCACGGCGCCTTACGGACGATCTCGCCCTGGTCCTTCTGGGCCAGGCAGCCGCCCACGGCGATCTGCATCCGGGGGTTGCTCACCTTGGCCGGTCGCAGGTGGCCGAGGTTGCCGTAGAGGCGGTTGTCGGCGTTCTCGCGTACGGCGCACGTGTTGAACACCACGACGTCGGCGGTATCGCCCTCGGCCGCGGCCACGTAGCCGGCGTCCTCCAGCAGGCCGGAAAGGCGTTCGGAGTCGTGCACGTTCATCTGGCACCCGTATGTGCGCACTTCATAGGTGCGGGGGCTCTCCTGGGTCACAGTCATCGCACGTCCAAGGGTAGTCCTTGTCCGGCTTGCGGCGGTCGTAGGATCTAAAACACCAGCTTGATGGCATGATGTGATCGGATCGGTACCGCTCGGTTAGTGACCAGCGTCCTAATGGCCCCTAGGTTTTGCACATGACGGAGAACGGGGACGTCACTCCACTTGTAAAGTTGGAGCACGTCAACAAGCACTTCGGGGCTCTGCACGTCCTGAAGGACATCAACCTGACCGTTTCCCGTGGCGAGGTCCTGGTCGTGATCGGCCCTTCGGGTGGCGGCAAGTCCACCCTGTGCCGGGCCGTCAACCGGCTGGAGACCATCGACGGCGGGCAGATCATCTTCGACGGTCAGCCGCTGCCGGAAGAGGGCAAGGCACTGGCCAAGCTCCGCTCCGAAGTGGGCATGGTCTTCCAGTCGTTCAACCTGTTCGCCCACAAGACGATTCGCGAGAACGTCACGCTGGGGCCGATCAAGGTGCGCAAGAAGGCCCGCGACGCCGCCGAGACGCGCGCCATGGAGCTGCTCGAACGGGTGGGCATCGCCGCGCAGGCAGACAAATACCCGGCGCAGCTCTCCGGCGGGCAGCAGCAGCGCGTCGCCATCGCCAGGGCGCTGGCCATGGACCCGAAGATGATCCTGTTCGACGAGCCGACGTCGGCGCTGGACCCGGAGATGGTCCAGGAGGTGCTCGACGTCATGATCGGGCTGGCTCGCGACGGGATGACGATGATGGTCGTCACGCATGAGATGGGGTTCGCGAGAAGAGCCGCGAACCGGGTGGTGTTCATGGCCGAGGGCCAGATCGTCGAAGAGAACACCCCCGACGAGTTCTTCACCAACGCCCAGACAGACCGGGCCAAGGACTTCCTTTCGAAGATCCTCACGCATTGATCCCAGTCCGCAGCAGGAAGATTGAGGTAACCACTATGCAGATGCGTCGAACTGGGGCCGTGTTCGCCGTCACGGCCATGGCGGTCGGTCTTGCCGCGTGTGGCGGTGGCGGCAGCTACACCAACGTCGTGGACAAGCTCAAGGGAGCCAAGGAGATCACCGTTGGCACCAAATGGGACCAGCCGAGCCTGGGCCTGAAAAAGGGTGGCGGTGACCCTGAGGGCTTCGACGTGGACGTCGCCAAGTACATCGTGAAGGAGCTGGCCGGCGGCCAGGATGTGAAGATCACGTGGAAGGAGTCGCCCTCGTCCAACCGCGAGGCGCTGCTCGCCAACGGCACCGTGGACATCATCTTCGCCACTTACTCCATCACCGACGCGCGCAAGCCGAAGGTCACCTTCGGCGGCCCGTACGTCGTCGTCCACCAGGACACCATGGTCCGTGCCGACGCCGCGGACATCACCAAGGCGACGGACCTCAAGGACAAGCGGATCTGCCAGGCGCAGGGCTCCAACTCCTACAAGCGGATCACCGACCCGCCGCCGGACGGCAAGCTCAACCTGCCCGCCAAGCTCGTCGGTGCCAGCAACTACTCCGAGTGCGTGCAGAAGCTCAGTGGTGGCAACCTGGACGCGGTCACCACCGACAACCTGATCCTCGCCGGCTTCGCCAGCCAGGACCCGGGCAAGTACAAGCTGCTGAACGACCCGTTCACGGATGAGAAGTACGGCATCGGCCTGAAGAAGGGCGACAAGACGACCTGCGAGGCCGTCAACAAGGCCGTCGCCAAGATGTGGCAGGACGGCACGGCCACCCAGCTGCTCACGAAGTGGTTCGGCAAGACCGGCCTGGACCTGCCCAAGGAGGCCCCACCGGCCGAGGGTTGCGCCTGATCCTCAAGCCCGCGGCGGCCGGTGACCCGGCCGCCGCCGCCATTCTCTCTGGTGGAGCACGATGGACGAACTGATTCAGTACGCGCCCGACCTGGGCGTAGGATTCCTGAACAACATTAAGCTCTCGCTGATCATCGCGGTGTTCTCGCTGATCGTCGGCACGATCCTGGCCGCCATGCGGGTCTCGCCCACCCCGGTCCTGCGGGCCGCGGGCACGGCGTACGTCAACGTGGTGCGCAACACCCCGCTGACGCTGGTGCTGGCTTTCTGCTACCTCGGGCTCAGCGACACCCTCGGGCTGATCTTCTCCACCGAGGTGCCGCTGACGAACTCGTTCTGGCTGGCCGTGCTGGGCATGTCGGCCTACACCGCGGCGTTCGTCTGCGAGGCACTGCGATCCGGCATCAACACGGTGCCGATGGGACAGGCCGAGGCGGCCCGCGCGATCGGGCTCACCTTCAGCCAGTCGATCACGCTCGTCATCTTCCCACAGGCCTTCCGGGCGGTCATCGCCCCGCTCGGAAGCGTCCTGATCGCCATGATCAAGAACACGACTGTGGTGGCGGCCGCGGGCTACACCGTGGACGTCGCCGCCACGATGAGGGAGACGTTCGACACCACCGGCGTCTCGATCCCCATCTTCATCGGCATCGTGCTGTCGTTCCTGATACTCATCCTGCCGATCGGCTGGTACACCGGCTGGCTGGCCAGGAGATTGGCGGTGGCCCGATGAGCACGTCCGTCCTCTTCGACGCTCCCGGCCCGCGCGGCCGGGTGCGCAACCACCTGATCACCGGGATCTCCGGGCTTGCCCTGCTGGCGGTGCTCGGCTGGGTGGTGCTGAAGTTCAATGAGAAGGGCCAGTTCGACGGCAAGCTCTGGGAGCCGTTCACCACCGAGACCGTCTGGGTGGACTTCATCCTGCCCGGGCTGGTGGGCACGCTCACGGCCGCTGCGCTGGGCGCGGTCTTCGCGCTGCTGTTCGGTGCGGTCTTCGGCATCGCCAGGCTCTCCGACCACCGGTGGATCAGGATTCCCGCCGCCTGGATCGTGGAGCTCTTCCGGGCGATCCCGCTGCTCCTGCTGATCTTCTTCATCTGGTTCCTGTCGCCCGACCTGTTCGGCGGCGGGGACTACGCGCTGTTCGCGATCGTGCTCGGGCTCACCCTCTACAACGGCTCGGTGCTGGCCGAGGTGGTCAGGGCGGGCATCAACTCGATCCCGAAGGGCCAGTCGGAGGCGGCGTACGCGATCGGGCTGCGCAAGGGCGGCGTGATGCGGTTGATCCTGCTGCCGCAGGGCCTCACGGTGATGATGCCCGCGGTGGTCAGCCAGCTCGTGGTCCTGCTCAAGGACACCGCGCTGGGCTACTTCATCGTCTATGTCGACCTCCTGAACATGGGCTTCAAGACCCTTCCGTCGGTCTACCCCGGCACGAAGCTGGTGTCAGCGATCGTCATCGGCGTCATCTACATCATCATGGCCATGGCGCTCAGCGCGTTCGCCACGTGGCTGGAGAAGCGCAGCCGCCGCAGCCGCAAGACCACGGCCGGGCCGCTCGAGCCGCCGAGCGCGGTGCCGCTGCCCCCGGGGCAGCCGGATATGGGCGGCAGCGTCATGACGCAGTAGCCCACGTCATCAAGCGATCATCGCGCATTGCCGATGACAGGAGTGGGGTGGTCACCGGGCTACGGTGATCGAAGCGGGGTGGTCACCGGAGTGAGGTGATCACCCCGCACTCTTGCCGATCTTCCGGCAGGATGCGTCTATGCCCTTCTGGCGCTCCCCCATCTCGACCACCGACGTCGCCCGGTCCGGCCGACGGCTCGGCTGGCCGACCGCGCTCGACGGCCAGGTGTGGTGGACGGAGGACCGCCCTGACGAGGGCGGACGCACCACGATCATGCACCGCGCCGCCGACGGCACCTGCCGCGAGCTGCTGCCCGAGCCGTGGAGCGCCCGCACCCGCGTGCACGAGTACGGCGGGCGGCCCTACGCGGTCACCCCCGAGGGCGATGTGATCTTCGCCTGCCTCGCCGACCAGCGCCTCTACCTGCTCACCAACCAGGCTGACCGCCCCGACCGCGCTGTCGAGCCCGTCCCGCTCACCCCTGACGGTGACCGCTACGCCGACCTGCTGGTCCGTGACGACCAGGTCTGGTGCGTACGCGAGCGGCACACCGACGACGGGAAGACGACCAGGGCCGTCGTCTCGGTCCCGGTCGGCGGCGGTGAGACGTGCGAATGGGTCACCGGCGGCGACTTCTATGCCTCCCCCGCCATCTCCCCCGATGGACGGCATCTCGCCTACATCACCTGGAACCATCCGCGCATGCCATGGACCGGCACCGAGCTCCGCGTCACCCGCCTGTCCGACGGCACATCGTGGACCGTGGGCGGCGGCCCGTCCGAGTCCGTGCTCGCGCCCAGCTGGAAGGACGACGGCCACCTCTACCTGATCTCCGACCGCTCCGGCTGGTGGAACCTCTACCAGGCCGGCCTCCACGACCTCTCGCCGCAGCCGCTCCATCCCCTGGAGGAGGAGTTCGCCTGGCCGCCGTGGACGCTGGGCGGCCTGCCCTACGCCGTGCTCGGCGACGGACGGCTCGTGGTGCTGCACGGGCGCGGTGACCTGCGGCTCGGCATCCTCGACCCCGAGACGGGCCGGCTCACCGACCTCGATCTGCCGGGCGACGGGTGGGATCCGGCGCTGGCCACCGACGGCACCCACGTGACCGGCATCGCGTACGGTGCCGCGCTCCCGAAGTCGCTCATCCGCGTCGACACCGTCTCCGGCCAGGCCGAGACCCTCAGGCGCGACCTCGACGAGCTGCCCGACCTCGCCTGCCTGCCCACACCCCGGCCGGTGGAGATGGGGCACCGGGTGCACGGCTTCCTCTATCCGCCGTCCAACCCGGCCGCCGAGGACTCGGCGGACGCTCCCCCGTACGTGCTGTTCGTGCACGGTGGTCCGACGGCGCACGAGGGCACGGCGCTCGACCTGGAGAAGGCGTACCTCACCTCGCGCGGCATCGGCGTGCTAGACGTCAACTACGGCGGGTCCAGCGGCTACGGCCGGGCCTACCGCGATCGGCTGAAGGGGCAGTGGGGCGTCGTCGACGTCGAGGACACGATCGCGGCCGCCGAATGGCTGGTGGCCGAGGGGCTGGCCGATCCCGGGCGCATCGCGGTGCGCGGCGGCAGCGCGGGCGGCTGGACCGTGATGGCGGCCTGCTGCCGTTCGGAGGTGTTCGCGGGGGGCGTGTCCTACTACGGCGTCAGCGCGCTGGCCCCGCTCCATGCCCACACCCATGATTTCGAGTCGCGTTACGTGGAGTGGCTGGTCGGCCCGGAGGACCCGCGGCTCTACGCCGAGCGCGAGCCGCTGGCGCTGGTCGACGGCGTCTCCTGCCCGATGCTGCTGCTTCAGGGGCTCGACGATCCCGTGGTGCCGCCCGAGCAGTCGGCGGCCTTCGCCGACGCGCTGGCCGAGCGCGGCGTCCCGTGCACCTATCTGGCGTTCGAGGGCGAGTCGCACGGTTTCCGCCGCACCGAGACGCGGGCCACCGCCCTGGCCGCGGAGCTGGCGTTCTACCAGCAGATTTTCAGCTGATTCTCGCTTTCGTCGCCATCAATCACGGTTCTTGGACAGAACCGGTATCACTCGGCGGTCGCTACTCGCCAACGGTTGAATAACCGTCCTCGACACCGCCCTCCCCAAGTGGATTGCTCGAAGGAGCAGCACGTAGGGCGCGCCTCGCGGCCACGAAGCGCGCCCCACTGGCCAGCCATACATCCCCATCTCGGCACGAGGGAGGGCCAGATGGCCAGCTTGCGCCATCTCAGCATCGCCGTGGTGGCCGCGGCAAGTCTGCTCGCCGCCGCCTGCGCCACGGACACCGGTACGAACGGCTCGGCACCGCCGACAGCGGCCCAGGACACCGGCAAGCCCTTGTCGGGCGGCACGATCAGGCTGGTGGGCGGTGGCGACGTCGACCACCTCGATCCCACCAGCGCCTACTACACGGTCACCAACGGCATCATGCGCGGTTACGCGCGCCAGCTGTTCAACCTGAACGGCGTGGCCAAGGAGGGCGACACCACCAAGGGCTTCGCCGTCGTCCCCGACGTCGCCACCGAGCTGCCGACGACCGCCAACGGCGGCCTCAGCGCCGACCACCTCACGTACACGATCAAGCTGCGGGACGGCGTCCAGTGGGACACCCAGCCGCCGCGGGCGGTGACCGCGGGCGACTTCGTCCGGGGCTTCAAGCGGCTCTGCAACCCGGTGGCCGGAGCGGGCGCGCCCGGCTACTACACCAGCACGATCAAGGGCATGGCCGCCTACTGCGCGGCCTACGGCAAGGCGTTCGAGAAGGCCAAGCCCACGGCGGCGGCGCTGGCCGCCTTCCAGAACTCGCACGACATCGCCGGCGTTCAGGCCAAGGATGACAAGACGATCGTGTTCACACTGGTCCAGCCGGCGGGCGACTTCCTCAACATCCTGTCACTCAACTTCTCCTCGGCCGCGCCCCAGGAGTACGACCAGTACGTCCCGGACGACGCCACCTTCCGCCAGCACGTGATCTCCGACGGCCCGTACAAGATCACCCAGTACGTGGCGACCAAGTCGATCAGGCTGGAGCGGAACCCCGCCTGGACACAGGCGGCCGACCCGATCAGGCACCAGTACGTCAACGCCGTCGACGTCAAGATGGGCGTCACCGAGCCCGACGCGGTGCAGCAGCAGATCGAGGCGGGCAGCGCGGACCTGTCCTGGGACCTGCCGGTGCCGACCGCCCAGATCCCGCGGCTGAAGAGCGGCGACCCCGACTTCAAGATCTTCCCGGGCGCCGTGACGAACCCGTATCTCGTCTTCAACCAGCAGAGCAAGAACGAGAACGGCGCCATGGGCAAGGTCAAGGTCCGCCAGGCCATCGAGTACGCGATCAACAAGGTGGCCATCGCCAAGATCTACGGCGGTGCCGACGTGGCGACCCCGCTGCACACGGCCATCCCACCGGGCAACATCGGCTACCAGGAGTACAACCCGTACCCGGCGCCCGGCGACCAGGGCGACCCGGCCAAGTGCAAGCAGCTGCTCGCCGAGGCGGGCTACCCGAACGGGATGACCCTCATCGGCGCCTTCCGCAACGCGGGCAACCACCCGGCCAACTTCCAGTCCTACTCGGCCGACCTGCAGAAGTGCGGGATCACCGTCAAGGGCCTGCCCGTACGACAGGGCGACTACTACGGCGCGTTCCTGCAGAACCCGACCATCGCCAAGGACAGCAAGTGGGACATCTCGGCGCCCGGCTGGGTGCCCGACTGGTACGGCAACAACGGCCGCGCCGTCTCCCAGCCGCTGTTCCAGACCAACTGCACCCCGGGCACGAGCAACTACGGCTGCTACAGCAACCCCAAGGTGGACGCCCTCATCAAGCAGGCGCTGGCCGAGCCCGACGCGACCAAGGCGGCCGGGCTCTGGCACCAGGTCGACCAGACGGTGATGGCCGACGCGGTGATCGTGCCGTTCAACAACCAGAACACGCCGATCTACAAGAGCAAGCGGGTGCGCAACGCGCTGTACCTTCCCGCGTTCCAGCTCTACGACATCACCAACCTCTGGCTTGACCCCAACTCGCCATGACGGTGCGGCGCCCCGCGGCACTCCCGCGGGGCGCTGTGAGGGAGGAACATGAGCCTGTTAGAGGTGACGGACCTGAAGGTGGCCTTCCCCACCTCCGACGGCCTGGTCCAGGCGGTGCGGGGACTGTCGTTCACCGTCGACCGCGGCCGGACGCTGGCGATCGTCGGCGAGTCCGGAAGCGGCAAGACCGTGAGCACCCAGGCCATCCTCGGCCTCTCCCCCGGAGCCGACATATCCGGCACCGCCCTGTTCGAAGGGGTGGACCTGCTCGAACTGGACCGCGAGCAGCTACGCCGCATCCGCGGGGCGGAGATCAGCGTCGTCTTCCAGGACCCACTGACCAGCCTGCACCCGCTCTACAAGGTCGGCCGGCAGATCGAGGAGCTCTTCCACGTCCACCGGCCCGGCACCAGTCGCGCCGAGGCCCGCAAGCGCGCGATCGAGCTGCTCGGCCTGGTCGGCATCCCCCGGCCGGACCGGCGGGTGGACGACTACCCGCACCAGTTCTCCGGCGGCATGCGACAGCGGGCGATGATCGCCATGTCACTGGCGCTGAACCCGAAGCTCATCGTCGCGGACGAGCCGACCACCGCGCTCGACGCGACCGTCCAGGCGCAGATCCTCGAGCTCATCGGCCGGGTCCAGGCCGAGTTCGACATCGCGCTCATCCTCATCACCCATGATCTCGGTGTCGTGGCGGGCATCGCCGACGAGGTTCTTGTCATGTACGCGGGCCTGGTGGCCGAGCGAGCCGACCGGCGTACCCTCTACTACCGCCCGCACCACCCCTACACCAAGGGCCTGCTGGAGTCGATCCCGGGCAGCACCGGGACCCGGGGCGACCGGCTGCGGCCCATCCCCGGCTCCCCGCCGTCGCTGATCGACCTCCCCTCGGGCTGCGCCTTCCACCCGCGCTGCCCGTACGCCATGCCGGTCTGCGCGGCCGAGCGGCCGCCGCTGGCCAGGGTCACGGGCGGCGGCGGGCACGCCTCGGCCTGCTGGCTGCCCCACGAGGCGGTCGGGCTCGGCCCGGAGGCCGACGCGCTGCGCCGGCACGCGAAGGAGGTCTGATGCTCCTCGAAGTCGAGAACGTCGTCAAGCACTTCCCCATCACCACCGGCCTGCTGGTCAAGCACACGATCGGGCAGGTGCGGGCGGTCGACGGGGTGAGCTTCGACCTGTCGCCGGGCGAGACGCTCGGGCTGGTCGGCGAGACCGGCTGCGGCAAGTCGACGCTCGCCCGCTGCGTCGCGGGCCTGCATCCCATCACCTCGGGCCGGGTCCGCTTCGACGGCGACGACATCACGAACCTGCCCAGGGCCAGGATGCGGGCCTACCGGCGCGACATCCAGGTCATCTTCCAGGACCCCTACGGCTCGCTGAACCCGCGCCGCCGCGTCGGCTCGATCATCGCCGACCCGCTCGTGGTCCACCGGGTGAGCCGCGGCGCCGAGCTGCGCCGTACCGTCCAGGAGCTGATGGAACGGGTGGGGCTCAATCCCGAGCACTACAACCGGTTCCCCGCGGAGTTCTCCGGCGGGCAGCGGCAGCGGATCGGGGTGGCCAGGGCGCTCGCGCTGCGGCCCCGGCTGATCATCTGCGACGAGCCGGTGTCCGCGCTGGACGTCTCCATCCAGGCGCAGATCCTCAACCTGCTGAAGGATCTGCAGGACGACTTCGGGCTGACGTACCTGTTCATCGCGCACGACCTGTCGGTGGTGCGGCACATCAGCGACCGGATCGCGGTCATGTACCTGGGCAAGATCGTCGAACTCGCGGGGGCCGACGAGCTGCACGAACATCCCCGGCATCCCTACACGAACGCCCTCCTTTCCGCCACGGCGGTGGCCGACCCGGACGAGGCCGAACGGCGGCGGCGCATCATCCTCACGGGCGACGTCCCCTCGCCGATCGACCCGCCGCCGGGCTGCCGCTTCCATCCCCGGTGCCCGAAGGCGCGGGACCGCTGCTCCGCGGAGGAACCGCCGCTGGCGCTCCGGGACCACCTGGTGGCCTGCCACTTCCCCGTCGAGACGGGCGAGGACCTGACCACTTCCGATTCCCGTTTTGGGGGGCGGCCCGCATGACGCTCACCGAGATCAGACCGGACGCGGTCAGCGACCGGACGATCGCCGGCCGCAGCCCGTGGCAGCTCGCCTGGGCCAGGATCAGGACCGACAAGGTCGCGCTGGTCTCCGGCCTGATCGTGGTCCTGCTCTGCCTGCTGGCGCTGGCGGCCCCACTCATCGCCGCCTGGAACGGCCACGACCCGGACGAGCAGTTCCGCGACACCGGCATCACCGCGCAGGGGCTGCCGATCGCGCCGAACGGCACGTTCTGGTTCGGCACCGACCGGCTCGGCCGCGACCTGTTCATCAGGGTTCTGTACGGGGCGCGGGTCTCGCTGCTGGTCGGCGTGGTCGCCACCGGGCTGGCGGCGCTGGTCGGCGTCGTCGTCGGCCTGCTGGCCGGCTACTACGGCGGCGTCATCGACACCGTGCTGTCGCGGCTCATGGACGTGGTGCTGTCGTTCCCGTACCTGATCTTCGCCATCGCGGTCGTCTCGATCGCCGGGCCGTCGCTGACCGCGACGATCGGGGTGATCGCCTTCTACTCGTGGGCGGCCATCGCGCGAGTCGTACGCGGCCAGACGCTCTCGCTCAAGGAGCGCGAGTACGTCGAGGCCGCCCGGTCCATCGGCTGCGGCGATCTCCGGATCATGTTCGTCGACATCCTGCCGAACCTGCTCGCCCCGGTCATCGTCCTGACCACGCTGCTCGTGCCGGCAGCCATCGTCTTCGAGTCGACGCTGTCGTTCCTCGGACTCGGCATCGTGCCGCCCACTCCCTCCTGGGGCAACCTGCTCAGCGAGGCGCAGGGCTTCTACCGGGTCGCCTACTGGTACCTGGGCTTCCCCGCGGCCACCCTGCTGCTCACCACGCTCGCCTTCAACCTGGTCGGCGACGGCATCAGGGACGCCATCGACCCGCGCATGGAACGCCTGTTCAGCCGCCGTCGCCGTCGCTCTCGCTCTCGCCGCAAGGGGGCCTGATGCTCCGTCGTTTCCTCCTCCGTCGGGCGCTGCTGGGCGTGCTCGTCCTATGGCTCGTCACGCTGGGCACGTTCCTGCTGTTCTTCGTCGCCCCCAGCGACCCCGCCAGGACGCTGGCCGGTCGCCAGGCCACCCCCGAGCAGGTGGAGCTCATCCGCCACAACCTCGGCCTGGACCGCCCGATCCTCGTCCAGTACCTCGACTACCTGAACCGCCTCATCCACGGCGACCTCGGCCAGTCGTACTTCTCCGGCGATTCCATCGGCAAGCTCCTCTCCCAGGACTTCCCGCCCACGGCCTCGCTCGTGATCGGCGGCGCGATCCTCTGGGTGGTCATCGGCGTGGGCGCCGGAGTCATCAGCGCCACCCGGGCACGCTCCCTGCTGGACCGCGTCGTGACGTTCCTGGCCCTGGCCGCCGTGTCCATGCCCACCTTCGTGGTCGGCCTGCTGCTGTTGTACTTCCTGTTCTTCCAGTTCTCCATGGCCGGGGCGCCGCTGCTGCCGCCGGACTCGTACGTGCCGCTCACCGACAGCCCCGGTGAATGGGCCCGCCACCTGATCCTGCCCTGGATCACGCTCGCCATGGTCCAGGCGGCCTCCTACGTACGGCTGACGCGCGGTTCGATGCTGGACATCCTCGGCGAGGACTACATCCGCACGGCCCGCGCCAAGGGCGTCCCCGAGGGCCGGGTCATCTACCGGCACGGCTTACGCGCCGCCCTGACGCCGGTGGTGACGCAACTCGGCGTCGACGTGGGCACGCTGATCGGCGGGGTGGTGGTGACGGAATCGGTCTTCGGCCTCGGCGGCATCGGGCAGGCGGTGGTACAGGCGTTCGTCAGCGGCGACCTCCCGGTCATCATGGGCGTCGTCGTCCTCGCCACCACGGCCGTCGTCGTGGCCAACCTCCTGGTGGACATCACCTACGGCCTCCTGGACCCTCGCATCCGCCTGGCCTGAACCCGACGCGTGGCCGCGTCAGCTGCCGAATTCCTGGTCGACCTTCTGATAGATGGCCTCCGACTTGGGGGTGTAGACCCGATAGAAGTCCTTGCCGCACTCCAGATCGTCCAGCGCGGCCTTGACCTCCTTGGCCAGGTACGGCTGGGCCTGGGCGGGCGTGAGCGTGGCTCCGAAGCTCCGCTTGACCTCGCCCTTCTTGGGAGGCGACGGTACGTCGGGAACGTCCTCGCGCTGCTTGCGGCCGACCTCGTCCTCCTGATCGAGGAAGGCGAGGCGGCCGCGCTGCGACAGTTGCGACGGCCTGGTGTCGGAGACCTTGTATCCCTTGCCCGTCAGGCACGTGGCCATGCTCGATGCCAGCTTGACCAGTTCGGCGTCGCCGTCGATCTCGCGCTCAACCGCCCTGTTCGAGACGGCTTCGGCCTGTTCGTACAGATCCATCTCGGAACTCACCTTCTTGCCGAGGGCCTGCTTGGCCGCGACGACGACGCAGTCGCCCACGGTCTTCCAGTAGCTCTTGTTCTGAGCCGGGGAGAGCTTCGTCCAGATTTTGCCGTTGGGGTCGGCCCCTGAGAGGTCGGGCATGCCGTCGGGAGCGTCTGAGCCCTTCGGGTGGACGTATAACGAGAAGACCCCGAAGCCGTACTTCGCCCGCTGAGCCCTCAACGCCTCATAGTCACCAGCTTTGCGCTTGCGCGCCTCGTCGGTGTCGGGATCTTCCTGCGGCACGTAGGCGATGTATTTGAAGCCCCTCTGCTTCATGCAGTCCGCCTTGGCGGATTCGAACTGGCGCCTCTTCTCCTGTGCCGTCGCGGCCGATTTCGAGGGAGGTGAAGCGCTCTTCCCAGCCGGCTCGGCGTTGCCCCCGCAGCCGCCGAGCACGGCCGTCACGGCCAGGGCTAAGACGGTCTTTCTGATGGTGTTCATGGTCGGTCTCCCTGTATGTCAACGTCACGCGCGCACGCGACCGCCAAGGCATCTGTACGGCTCGTGATGGCGTCCGGCGCTCCCGCCGGCGCGCGTGATCTGCTTCTTCCGTGGCTCGCGTACGAGCCGGCTACCGTCCGATCTGGCAGGTCGTGCGGATCGGGCGCAAGCGACCTCGCGGCTGGCGCCGAGCACTGCCGCAACAGTCGCGCACCTGGACGTGCTGTGGCTCGTCCCCTGTGCCCTGGTCGGAGGCCGTGGACGCGAGTATCACGATCAGCGCCAATGTGGATCTCTCTGACGCGCCCGGCAACCATACTCTGTTTAATGAAGCATGGTCAATCACGGCGGCCTCCACGACCCCGCTCGGATCGCGCGACCAGCCCCAGAACTCAGGTCCACCCTCGATGAGGGCCGAGAGTCCCAGAAGCCCGTGGGCGTCCTCGACCGCCACGGCGCGCGTCGGCGCCCACCGCTCGCCTTGGGGACGGCGGACGGGAAGGCGGGCCGCACGGCACCCACCAGCCACCCGCACAAGGTGATCACGGCCATCCCGGAGCCTGAGCCCCCACCGGAGGCGGGTCATATCCACACTGGCCTGCATCGATCTACGGCGAGCCCAGCGGGCCAACGGCACGCAGTGCGGCGATCGGCCCGAGGGGGTTCCCAAAAGAGCCTCTAAACGCCAGGTTGGGCAGACAGGTCGTCCCCCACCCCACGCCGTACAGAAAACTGATCGTGACTTTCAGCGCGCAAAGCACGGAATGCACGGAATGCACTGATCGCGAACCTCAGCGCGCGAACTCGGTCGCTCGCGACTCCCGGACGACGGTGATGCGGATCTGCCCCGGATAGGTCAGTTCCTCCTCGACCTGCTTGGCCACATCCCGCGCGATCACCTGCGCCTGGATGTCGTCGATCGCGTCCGGCTTCACCATCACCCGGATCTCCCGGCCCGCCTGCATGGCGAACACCTTCTCCACCCCGTCGTACGACTGCGCGATCTCCTCCAGCCGCTCCAGCCGCTTGACGTACGCCTCCAACGATTCCCGTCGCGCGCCCGGACGGCTGCCGCTGATCGCGTCGGCCGCCTGCGTGAGCACGGCCTCGACCGTGCGGACCTCGACCTCGTTGTGGTGCGCCTCGATGGCGTGCACCACGTCCTCCTGCTCGCCGTATCGGCGGGCGATCTCCGCCCCGATCAGCGCGTGGCTGCCCTCGACCTCGTGCGTAAGCGCCTTGCCGATGTCGTGCAGGAGGGCGCAGCGCTTCATCAGCGACTGGTCCATCTTGAGCTCGGCGGCCATGATTCCGGCGATGTGCGCGGACTCGATGAGGTGTTTGAGGACGTTCTGCCCGTAGGAGGTGCGGTATCGGAGCTGGCCGAGGAGCAGCGTCAGCTCGGGGTGCATGTCCGTGATGCCCAGTTCGACCAGCGCGTCCTCTCCCGCCCGCGCGCACAGGTCCTGCACCTCCGCACGACTGCGCTCGTGCGCCTCCTCGATGCGCTGGGGGTGAATGCGGCCGTCGAGTACCAGTTTCTCCAGTGTGAGCCGGGCAGTTTCCCGGCGTACCGGGTCAAAACACGACAGCAACACCGCTTCCGGTGTGTCGTCGATGATCAGGTTCACGCCGGTCGTCGACTCGAAAGCCCGGATGTTACGCCCCTCACGCCCGATGATCCGGCCCTTCATCTCGTCGCCGGGCAGGTGCAGCACGCTCACCACGGACTCGGCCGTCTGCTCGGCCGCCATCCGCTGCACGGCCAGCGTCACGATCTTGGTAGCGCGCTTCTCGCCCTCCTTGCGGGCATCGCCCTCGATCTCCCTGACGATCAGCGCGGCCTCGCGCTTGGCCTGGTTCTCGATCTCGCGTACCAGCTCGCTCTTGGCCTGCTCTCCGGTGAGCCCGGCGACGCGCTCGAGGATCGCCCGCCGCTCGTCCTCGACCTGCAGCAGCTCCGCGCGCCTGTCGGCCAGCTCGACCTCGGTCTCGCCCAGCTTGCGATCACGTTCGGCCTGCCGTCTGGCCTCCTCATCGAGCCGCTGCTCGCGCTCGGCCAGCCGCCCTTCCCTGCGTTCGAGGTCGGCCCGGAGCTCCTTGAGCTCGGCCTTGAGTATCCGCCCCTCCTCCTCGACCTCGCGCCGCAACTGCGCCGCGCTCTCGGCGGCGGCCGCCGACCTGCGCAGGATCTCCTCGGCATCGGACTCGGCCTTGCCCCGGATCGCCCCGGCCTCTTCACGAGCCAGCTCAAGCTCCTCGTGTACGGCCTGCAGCTGCTCGGGGCTCGGCTTGAGCACTCGCGAACCGCTGCCCGATGTGCGGCGGACGACGATGAGCAACGCGGCGATCATCCCGAACGCCAGCAGGAGCACCGCCACCGACAGCACCACGACAAGCGGCCCCATGTGCTCCCCGCCCTCCTCGCGTCGTCAAGACTCGTAACGCGCCCTCAAAACGGGAGGGGTCACATGCGCGGCGCTGATCGCCCAATCGGCATCTTCACCACGACCGATATCCAACCAAGACTGACCGGGCGTCGACTGGGGTAGCCGACACCTCGCCTGCCTCGATCCACCGAGCTCGTTCGTCCGTCAATCACCGGTATGGCAATCCGCACTGCGCGGAGTAACTCCTCACTGCCGTCGAGGTTATGCGTCGAACAAGTCACGAGCAAGCAAACGAGTCATCAAGCGTGTCTTAAGGGCTTGCATCTCTTCATTGAGGCAGATTTCCCGCTTCTGCCCCGAAATGCCGCTCCACACGCAACTACGCACGCCCTACCCCCAAACCTCCAGCCCGACCAAAGAGGCCCGCCTCCGCTGCCGGCAGGACCCAAACACCTCACCCGAAGAGCCGGGCACCCCTCGGACAGTCCGCACCCGGTACCACCAGAAACCAAGCAACCCGCCCCAGAGACCCGGCACCCCACCCCGACGAACCACACCCCCGGTGTGGAACGTGTGTGTGCGAGGGGAGTGATCCGGTGGGGCGGGGGCCGTGTGGAGGTCAGGAGAAGTCGTCCTCGATTTCGACGCCCTCTGTCTCCAGTGCCTCGCGGATGACGCGGAAGGCCAGTCCCGGGGCGTACCCCTTTCTGGCCAGCATCCCGGCGAGGCGGCGAGTACGGACCTGAGGGTCCAGGCCGCGAGTGGAGGACAGCTTGCGTTCGACGAGGCGGCGTGCCGTTTCGAGCTCCTGGTCGGGCTCGAGGCGGTCCACGGCCTCGTTGACGGTCTCGGAGTCGACGCCGCGGTGGCGAAGCTCCGCGGCCAGAGCGCGTTTGGCGAGTCCACGACCGTGGTGGCGGGAGTCGACCCAGGCTTCGGCGAATGCCTCGTCGTTGATCAGGCCCAGCTCGGAGAAGCGATCGAGGACCGCCTCCGCGGCTTCATCCGGCACGTCACGCTTACGGAGTGCCTCGGCCAGTTGGGCTCGCGTCTTGGGAGCCATCGTGAGCAGACGGAGGCAGATGGCCCGAGCCACCGACTCAGGGTCGGCGTTGGGAGCGGCCCCGGCGGCCGACCCCTCATCGGGCCCGTCGGGAAGCCACCCGCCACGCCCCCGAGAGCCCGCCGAACGTGCCCCCTTCCCACCCCGCCCACCTGATCGCCGTCCTCTACCGGAGCGCCTCTCCCCACGTCGGCCACCCTGGTACGGATCATCCTGGTACGGATCATCCTCGGCCTGGCCACCGGAATAGGAAGCGCCCTCGAACTGACCGCTGTCGGTGCCCGCACCGGACGACAACCCGTCCTGGGAGAACGGCATATCGCCTCGGAGAGAGGGGTTGTCCGCGGTGGACGATGAAGTGCCTTGGGCAGGCAAAGGCACGTCCTGACCTCGGGGAGACGCATTGCCTGCGGTGGACAGTGAGTTGTCCTGGGCAGGCGAATGCACATCGTCGCCCCGGGAGGACGCCCTGCCTGCGGTGGGCGGTGAGTTGTCCTGGGCAGGCCGCCAGACGGCTTCTTGGGGCGTGGTTGAGAGCCGCTCGTCGTTCTGTCCGCCGCCCAACTCGCTGCCCGAATCACCGGACGACTCAGCGGTCGACGCTGCGCCCAGCTCGGAGCTCGGCTCGGCAGGTGCGTGAGCGGGCTGGGCCGGGGGTGGGTCAGCCGATGCTAGGTCGGCCGAGGGTGGGCCGGCCGGGGGGCGGGACCGTTGGCGCCATTCGCTGAGCGACGGCCACCCTGCCGACGGCTCCCCGCCGGACGGCTTCCCACTGGATAGTGCAGCGCCAGACATCTTCCCACCGGACAGTTCGCTACCGGTCATCGTGCCACCTGACGGTCCGCTACGGGGTAGCCCACCCGACGGTTCACCCCCAGACTGCCTCTCACCGGACGGCTTCCTACCCGACGGCTCGGTGCCGGGCAGCTTCCCGCTAGACGGCTCGCCGCCAGGCGGCCTTCCATCGGACGGGTCGCCGCCGGGCAGCCTCCCGCTGGACCGTTTCCTCCGGGATGGTTTCCGGCCTCGGGGCGAGTCGTCCGAGGAGGGCCCGGAGGGCCAGGTGTCCTCCGGGGTTGATGACCGCGGAAAGAGGTTGGCGCTGGAGTTGCGGCGGCGGCCCGGAGATGAGGTGGGGAGGTCGGGCCAGGCGCCCCAGTCTTGGGGGTGGGGCGCCTGCGACGGGTCCGTGTCACTCATCCGACGACCGATCAGAGTCACTCATGCGGCGACCCGATCAGACGTCACCGGGCTTCGGCGTGGCGGCGGCCTTGGCGCCGCGGCCCGAGGGAGCGGCGGCTGGAGCGGCCGGGGCCGCGGGTGCCTCGGCGGGGGCATCCAGGCGGGGGCCGACGCCGAGCTTGTCCTTGATCTTCTTCTCGATCTCGTTGGACATGTCGGGGTGGTTCTTCAGGAAGTTGCGGGCATTCTCCTTGCCCTGGCCGAGCTGGTCGCCCTCGTAGGTGTACCAGGCGCCGGACTTGCGGACGAAGCCGTGCTCGACGCCCATGTCGATGAGGCCACCCTCGCGGGAGACGCCCACGCCGTAGAGGATGTCGAAGTCGGCGACCCGGAAGGGCGGGGCCATCTTGTTCTTGACGACCTTGACCCGCGTGCGGTTGCCGACCGCCTCCGTGCCGTCCTTGAGCGTCTCGATGCGGCGGATGTCGAGGCGGACCGAGGCGTAGAACTTGAGCGCCTTACCGCCGGTCGTGGTCTCGGGCGAGCCGAACATGACGCCGATCTTCTCGCGGAGCTGGTTGATGAAGATGGCGGTGGTGCCGGTGTTGCTGAGCGCGCCGGCGACCTTGCGCAGGGCCTGGGACATCAGGCGGGCCTGGAGGCCGACGTGGCTGTCGCCCATCTCGCCCTCGATTTCGGCCTTGGGGACCAGGGCGGCCACCGAGTCGATGACGATGATGTCGACGGCGCCCGACCTGATCAGCATGTCGGCGATCTCGAGCGCCTGCTCACCCGTGTCGGGCTGGGAGACGAGCAGGGCGTCGGTGTCGACGCCGAGCTTCTTGGCGTATTCGGGGTCGAGGGCGTGCTCGGCGTCGATGAACGCCGCGATGCCGCCCGCCCGCTGGGCGTTGGCCACCGCGTGCAGGGCGATCGTGGTCTTACCCGAGGACTCCGGGCCGTAGACCTCGACGATCCTGCCACGCGGCAACCCTCCGATGCCCAGCGCGACGTCCAGGGAGATCGAACCCGTGGGGATCACCTCGATGGGGGCTCGGGCGTCGTCGCCGAGGCGCATGACGGAGCCCTTGCCGAACTGCCTCTCGATCTGAGCGAGGGCGGTCTCGAGGGCCTTCTCGCGGTCGTTGATAGCCATGGGAACTCCCCCTGGAGGGTTGTGGTCCGATCAGTCGAGTGAAAGCTACGGCCTGCCACCGACAGTTTTGCGGAGTCGTCGCTGGGAGGGCGTGGCCTGGCGGATTACATCCTAGCCGAACGGCTGTTCGATCACAGCAGGAACACGCGGCAATGCCCCACGCAAACGGCTCCTGTCCCCCGACACCGAACGTTGAGCGCGTGCAGATGAACCTTGACGGACGCGAGCTCGTGAGATCGAAGATTAAGTGTGCAGGCTAGAGCGTCTGCCCACAGGGGTTGGACGAGACGGTCCACCTGCGCGCCTGACGCGGACCGCGATGATTTCCGCAGACGCGCGGAGTCCATTCCTTTAGTGGGCAGGACCTTCCCGGCCCCTATGGCGAGAGGAGATCCGATCGTGGCAGTGGGGATCTTCGCGGGCATCCCTGTCCGCGACTGCAAGAGCGCCGTGGAGTGGTACACCAGGCTCCTCGGCAGGGGTCCGGCGTTCTGGCCCAACGACGTCGAAGCGGTGTGGCAACTGGCCGAGGACCGGTACGTGTACGTCATCGAGGACGCCGCTCGCGCCGGAGGCGGCGTGAGCATGATCTGGCTGGACGATCCGAAGTCCGAAGTGGAGCGGATCGCTGGGTGCGGCCTGCGGCCGATGGACATGGAGCAGCACGGCAACGTCTGCAAGTGGGTCTTCCGTGACGCTGACGGCAACGAGACAGGCATCGGAGGCGAGACTATGCCTGCGCCCTGAATCGGAAATACTCGGATGTGACGTCCGCCCCGGAGACGGAGCCCGTCGTCAATGGTCGTACTACTCAGCGTGTAGAGGTGCAATGACCGGTTGAAGCGCTCTCCTGGCAGAGCACTTCACGCTTTCTGCTCGATCGCGAGCATCTCCCGCAGATCGCCCGCTTCCGGCCGCTCCCGCTGCTCGACAGGAACAGCGCTCGACACGCGTCGCGCCGCCGCCACGATCTCATGCGTGCGGAACGCCGGCTGCACGGTATCGAGCACCGCAGTCGGCCGCCGCAACCCCTCGTCCACACCGCCGCTGACCACCGTCGACAACGCGACGAGCAGCTCGACCGCAGTTCGGTACTGATAGTCGCTGGTCGCGTCCAGCACCCGCTCGCGAGTGGCTGCCCTCGCATCCTCATCACCGGCTTCTGCGTGGACCCAGCATTCGGTCCATTCGAGCTGGCCCCTCCCCAGTAGCTCGGCATGATGCTCGGTCTGACCGGATCGGCCGCGATCATGTCGCCGCCGCGTCTCAGTACACCGCCTCTCTGCACCGACACCCAGCGGACGATCACGCGGGTATGGACGCTCTTATGCGGATCCTCATGGACACCGCTGCGTAACCTCCAGACCCCGTCAAGTGATGTTCACGAGGGTTGGCCTCCGCGTGTTGTCAGGTGCGGTGAGCTGGGGAGACTCACTGCAGGGGCGAGGGTTGGAGGCGGCTTGACGAGCGGCTACACCGGGGAACGGCGCACCCATCTGGAAGCACTCGCCAAGTTGTTGCCCGGTCACGGGCTGGCGAGCCGCATGATCGGCGGTGAGGAGCCGGTGCTGTGGGCGTGGCATCCCCGCACCGGCAAGCAGACGCTCGTTTTCGCCACCCCCGCCGGTCGTGGGTGGCAGTTCCTGTGGTCACCCGGCGGTCAGGGCACCGCCGACGACCTGCATCTGACAGCCCGCTCGCTGAAAGCGAGCATGGAGGAGGACGAGCAGGGAGGTTAGCGGGGCAGGGAGGTCGGCCGGGGCCGTGTGGTCAGCCGGGGCAGGGAGGTCAGCCGGGGCAGGGAGGTCAGCCGGGGCAGGGAGGTCAGCCGGGGCCGTGAGGTCAGCGGAGGCGGGAGGTCAGCGGAGGCGGGAGGTCAGCGGAGGCGGGAGGTCAGCGGAGGCGGGAGGTCAGCGGAGGCGGGAGGTCAGCGGAGGCGGGAGGAGACGTTCTCGACCTGGCAGACCGCGCGCCAGACGGTCTTGGCGCTCTCGCCGTCCGCCAGCGCCTGGTCGACCGTCCGCCCTTCGAGTGGGGCGAGCACGTAGTCGCGGGCCCACGAGTCGGCGTACGACTCCCCGAAGTGGGCGCGCATCCGTCTCCAGAACTCGGTCAGCCGCATCACACAAGTATGGAACCGCCGGAAGGGTGGGTAGGACACCCCCATGGCAAAGACCCCCAAGTCCTCCCCGCCCAAGTCCGCCGAGTGCAAAGCCAACCGAAAGAAGCGCCGCCAGCTCCGGTTAGCCCAGCGCTTAGCCGTACAACAGGAGAAATCGGAAAGAGCCGAAAGGCACGCAGGCATCAGGCAGGAACCTCGGGCGGGCACACCGCGTACGCGTAGAGCGTCGCGACGGTAGATCACATCACGCGCGAGCCGTACATCTCACCCAGTTGGTCGGCGAGCAGCTCCAGCCGGGCGCCGTCGGGGTCCTTGAAGTAGATGGAGGCGCCGCTCTCGATCTGGTGCGGCACGCCGGCCACCTCGAGCTTGCCGCGCAGCCGCTCCCAGGTGGCGGGGTCGACGGAGATCGCGATGTGGTGCAGCCCGCCGAGCACCTCCTGGTAGGGGCCGAGGTCGAGCCCCGGGAAGTCGAAGAAGGCGAGGAGGTTGCCGTTGCCGATGTCGAAGAAGAAGTGGTTGGAGCCCTTGAAGTCACGGTTCTCGAAAATCTCCGTCAAGGGGAACTCAAGAAGCTCCTGGTAGAACTTGACCGTCCGCTCCACGTCCGACGACAGCAGGGCGAAATGGTGCAGGCCGCGCGCGCTGCTGGACGGCCGGTGCGCTAAGAGGTAGCGCTCCCTGATGTCCTCGCGGCGGGTCTCAATGGCTGCGTAGTCGATGCCCACGCTCGCTCTATGTCCGCAGCGCCCCCGCCTCAATCTCGCACCGCCGCCACAATGAGTTTTCTGTCGGTGCGACGAGGCAGTATGTGCTGGTGAGCTCGCTAGAACATTTCTCCCACACGACCAGGCAGTGGTTCGCCGGAGCGTTCGAGGCGCCCACGAGTGCGCAGGAAGGCGCATGGGAGTCCATCGCGCGCGGCGACAACACGCTCGTGGTGGCGCCTACCGGGTCGGGCAAGACGCTGGCGGCGTTCCTTTGGTCCCTCGACCGCCTGGCCGCCGCCGACCACCCCACCACCACTCCGGCGGATCCGACGCAGGTCGACGCGGGTTCCAAGCAGGTCAACGCGGGTCCGAAGCAAGGCGAAGCGGGTCCGAAGCCGGGGCCGAAGCAGGGCGACGCCAGTTCCAAGCAGGTCAAGAAGCAGACCAAGGTCCTGTACGTGTCGCCGCTCAAGGCACTGGCCGTCGACGTGGAGCGCAACCTGCGTGCCCCGTTGGCCGGGCTCAAGCAGACCGCGCGCCGGCTCGGCCTGCCGGTGCCGGAGATCTCGGTGGCCATCCGCTCCGGTGACACCCCGGCCGAGGACCGCAGGCGGTTCGCCGCCCACCCGTCCGACATCCTCATCACCACGCCGGAGTCGCTGTTCCTGCTGCTCACCAGCCAGGCGCGCGAGGCGTTGCGGGGCGTCGAGACGGTGATCGTCGACGAGGTGCACGCGGTGGCCGCCACCAAGCGCGGTGCCCACCTGGCGCTCAGCCTCGAGCGGCTCGACGCCCTGCTCCAACGGCCCGCGCAGCGGATCGGGCTGTCGGCGACCGTACGACCGGTGAGCGAGGTCGCGGCGTTCCTCGGTGGGTCTCGCCCCGCGACGGTCGTGCAGCCGCCCTCCGACAAGGTCATCGAGGTCGAGGTGGTCGTCCCGGTCGAGGACATGACGGAGATGGAGGGCCGGCCGGGATCCACGAACGGCGGGCCGGGGTCCGCCGACAGCGGGGCAGGGTTCGCCGACGGCGAGGAGCCCGAGCCGTCCAGCCGGTCGATCTGGCCGCATGTCGAAAACCACCTGTTCGAGCTGATCGAGGCGCATTCGTCGACGATCGTGTTCGCCAATTCCAGGCGGCTGGCCGAACGCCTCTGCACCAGGCTCAACGAGCTCGCCTACGAGCGCGTGCAAGGGCCCGAGGCCGTCGATATGTCGATCTGGGAAACGCCGTTGCCGGGAGATCCGCCCAGGCGCACGCCGCCGCCGCCGGAAGATCCGCCTCGGCGGGCGCCCGCCGAGATGATGGCGCAGGCCGGGGCGAGCAAGGGCGTGGTCACCGAGATCGTCCGCGCGCACCACGGCTCCGTGTCGAAGGAGGAGCGGGCGCAGATCGAGGAGGCGCTCAAGTCGGGCCGGTTGCCCGCCGTCGTCGCGACGTCCAGCCTGGAGCTGGGCATCGACATGGGCGCCGTCGACCTGGTCGCGTGCGTGGAGGCGCCGCCGAGCGTGGCGAGCGGGCTCCAGCGCATCGGCCGGGCGGGTCACCAGGTGGGCGCGGTGTCCAAGGGAGTGATCTTCCCGAAATACCGCGGCGACCTGATCCAGACCGCCGTAGTGGCCGAACGCATGATGAGCGGCCAGATCGAGGAACTGCGCTACCCGCGCAATCCACTCGACGTGCTGGCCCAGCAGATCGTGGCGATGACCGCGCTGGAGGAGTGGACGGTCGACGAGCTGGAGGCCGTGGTCAAGCGGGCCGCTCCCTACGCGACGCTGCCGCGCACCGCGCTGGAGGCCACGCTCGACATGCTGGCCGGACGCTACCCGAGCGAGGAGTTCGCCGAGCTGCGGCCGCGGGTCGTCTGGGACCGGGTGACGGGCACGTTGCAGGGCCGTCCGGGCGCGCAACGGCTGGCGGTGACCAACGGTGGCACGATCCCCGATCGCGGGCTGTTCGGCGTCTTCCTGGTGGGCGAGAAGGCGTCCCGGGTGGGCGAGCTCGACGAGGAGATGGTCTACGAGTCGCGGGTGGGCGATGTGTTCGTCCTGGGTGCGACCTCGTGGCGGATCGAGGACATCACGGCCGACCGGGTGCTCGTCTCCCCCGCGCCCGGCCAGCCGGGCAAGTTGCCGTTCTGGCACGGCGACGCGCCGGGCAGGCCGGCCGAGCTGGGCAAGGCGATCGGCGCCTTCCTCCGCGAACACGCGGCGAACACCTCCAACGACCGCATGCGAGCGGCCGGCCTCGACGAATACGCCGCCGGCAACCTGCGCGCCTACCTCGACGAGCAGCGTGACGCCACCGGTTACGTCCCCGACGACCGCACCCTCCTGGTCGAACGCTTCCACGACGAACTCGGCGACTGGCGCGTCGTCATCCACTCCCCCTATGGCGCGCGGATCCACGCTCCGTGGGCCCTGGCGATCAACCGGCGGCTGCGCGAGCGCTACGGCCTCGACGTACAGGCCGTGCACTCCGACGACGGCATCGTGCTGCGGATCCCCGACACGCTGGTCGAGCCGCCCACCGACGTGGCGGCGTTCGACGCCGAGGAGATCGAGCGGATCGTCACCGAAGAGCTGGGCGGCTCGGCGATGTTCGCCTCCCGGTTCAGAGAGTGCGCGGGCCGGGCCCTGCTGCTGCCGCGCCGCACGCCCGGCCGGCGCAGCCCGCTCTGGCAGCAGCGGCAGCGGGCCGCCCACCTGCTGGGGGTGGCCTCTCAATACGCGTCGTTCCCGATCGTGCTGGAGACGATGCGCGAGTGCCTCCAGGACGTGTTCGACGTGCCCGGCCTGGTGACGCTGATGCGCGACATCGCCGCGCGCCGGGTGCGGGTGGTGGAGGTGGAGACGTCACAGGCGTCGCCGTTCGCCACGTCGCTGCTGTTCCACTACATAGGCGCCTTCATGTACGAGGGAGACGCGCCGCTGGCCGAGCGCCGGGCCCAGGCGCTGGCGCTGGACATGACCCTGCTGGCGGAGCTGCTCGGCGAGGCCGACCTGCGGGAGTTGCTCGACCCCGACGTCATCTCCGACACCGAACGCGAGCTGGCCAGGCTCGACCGGCCGTTGCGCGACGCCGAGGACCTGGCCGACCTGCTGCGCTCGCACGGGCCGCTGCTCGTGCCTGACGTGAGCCTGCGCGGCGGCGATCCGGCCTGGCTGGCGGAGCTCGAACGAGCCCGCCGGGCGATCAAGGTGCGGATCGCGGGCGAGGAGCAGTGGGCGGCGATCGAGGACGCGGCCCGGCTGCGTGACGCGCTGGGCGCGCCGCTGCCGGTCGGGATCCCGCACGCGTTCCTGGAGCCGGTCGCCGACCCGCTGGCCGACCTCGTGGCCCGCCATGCCCGTACGCGCGGGCCCTTCCATGCCGGCACACCCGCCGCCCGGTTCGGCCTGGGCGTGGCCGTGGTGACCGACGCCCTGCGCCGGCTGGCGGCGGCCGGGCGGGTGGTCAACGGCGAGTTCCGGCCGGGCGGCCGGGGCGAGGAGTGGTGCGACGCCGGTGTGCTGCGGATGCTGCGGCGCAGGTCCTTGGCGCGGCTGCGCAAAGAGGTCGAACCGGTCCCGCCCGAGACGCTCGCGCTGTTCATGCCCGCCTGGCACGGCATCACCGGCTCGGCGCCACGCGGCACCGACGGGAGCGGAGCGGCGCCACGCGGCAGCGTCGCGGCCGGTGCGGCGCGGGCGATGGACGCGCTGATCCACAGCGTCGAGCAGCTCCAGGGAGCCGCCGTGCCCGCATCGGCGCTGGAGACGCTGGTCCTGCCGTCGCGCGTGCCCGGCTACCACCCGGCGCTGCTCGACGAGCTGACCTCGTCGGGCGAGGTGATGTGGGTGGGCCAGGGATCGCTGCCCGGCGGCGACGGCTGGGTGTCGCTCTACTTCGCCGACACCGCTCCCCTGCTGCTGCCCGAACCCGGCCAGATCACCATGACCCCGGTGCACGAGCAGGTGCTCGACGTGCTGGGCGGCGGCGGGGCACTGTTCTTCCGGGGGATCTCCGACCAGCTCGGCTCGCTCGACGACGCGGCGCTGGTGTCGGCGCTGTGGGATCTGGTGTGGTCGGGACGCGTGTCCGGTGACACGCTGGCGCCGCTGCGGGCCACACTCGGGTCGGGCCGGCCCGCACACCGGCCGGCCACCACGCGCCGGCGGCGGGCCGTGCTGCCGAGCAGGAGCGGGCCGCCCACGGTGGGCGGGCGCTGGTGGCTGCTTCCCTCGCCCGCCGAGGACGCCACCCAGCGGGCGCAGGCCCAGGCCGAGGTGCTGCTCGAACGGCATGGGGTGGTGACGCGCGGGGCGGTGACGTCGGAGCGGCTGCCGGGCGGGTTCACACCGGTCTACCAGGTGCTACGGGCCTACGAGGAGAGCGGGCGGTGCCGCCGGGGCTACTTCGTCGAAGGGCTCGGGGGCGCGCAGTTCGCGCTGCCGGGGGCGGTGGACCGGATGCGCGCCATGGCTCCGAGCGTTGCCCCGGCATCCGGCGCCCACGACTTGGGCCCATCCGGGCGGGCCACCGATCGGAGGGCGGTCGTCCTGGCCGCGGCTGATCCGGCCAACCCCTACGGGGCGGCGCTGTCGTGGCCGGCGCATCCCGGCGAGGTGGGGCACAAGCCCGGCAGGAAGGCGGGCGCGCTGGTGGTGCTGGTGGACGGGTTCCTCGTGCTGTACGTGGAGCGGGGCGGCAAGACGCTGCTGTCGTTCGCCGACGACGAGCGTCTGCGGCCGGCCGTGGACGCGCTGGCGCTGGCCGTACGGGATGGGGCGCTCGGGAAGCTGACCGTCGAGCGGGCCGACGGCGCCTCGATCGGCGAGTCACCGCTGGCGGCGGCCCTGGAGGAGGCCGGCTTCCACCCGACACCGCGAGGTCTGCGCCTGCGCGCCTGACCAACCGAAAGACCCCTCCGACCGAAAGGCCGCACCCCTGACCGACCCAAAGGCCCACGCGCCCGCCCAACTGAAAGGCCCGCACCCCTGACCGACCCAAAGACCGCGCGCCTGACCGACCGATAGGGCTGCCCGGCCTGACGACGTGTACGGCCTCACCCTCCGGATTCCCCGACAACACCGGAAACGGCCGTAACTTTGTATACGATTCCCTCAAATGACTGAGCTGACACTGGGCGGCGCCCATCTCCCCCTTCGCGACCAAGTGACCGCGGAGATCCGCCGACTCATCATCTCCGGCGAGCTCCCCCAAGGTGAGCGCCTGGTCGAGGACCGGCTGGCCGCAAGGCTGGGCGTGTCGCGCAACCCGGTGCGCGAGTCGATCCGGGTGCTCGCCGCCGAGGGGTTCGTGCAGGTCATCCCCAGGATCGGCGCCACCGTGGCGCGGCTGTCGCCGGCCGAGGCCGAGGAGCTCTTCGACGTGCGGATGGCGATCGAGGGGCTGGCGGCCCGGCTGGCGGCGCGCAAGCGGACCCCGGAGACGGCCGCGCGGTTGCGGCTGGTGCTCGACTCGGCCAAGGAGGCGGTCGAGGAGGGTCGGCTCGAACGGGTGGCCGACCTCAACACCGCCTTCCACCTGGCCGTGGGTGAGGTGGCGGGCAACTCGTACCTCAATCTGATGATGGCGCCGATGCTGCTGCGGGCTCAGTGGGTGTTCCGGCAGACCGCGGCCGCGCGCGGACCACACTCCTGGTCGGAGCACCTGAGCCTGTGCGAGGCCATCGCGGCGGGCGACGAGGACGAGGCCCAGGCCAGGGCGGTCGCGCACGTCGCCGCGGCCAGGCGGTCGTTCCTGGCTGCCGTGGCGAAGCCCCAGCAAGATGAGAAAACGGTCGGATAACAACATGTGGTGACGAAACACCGTTGAAATCCAGGTTCTTGTATACAGTCTCCTAAAGCTCGTCCCCCGGAGGCATCATGAGACCCAGGCTGGTCTTGACGCTCGCCGTACTTCCCATAGCCCTGACGGCTTGCGGTGGAGGCGGTTCGAGCGGCACCCCCGTCGCCCCGTCAGTGGCCGACGCCACGTCCGACAGCCGCGCCGTCAAGAGCGGCGGCACCCTGAACATCGCGCTCAACGCCGACCCCGACGCGCTCGACCCGAGCGTGTCCACCACGCTGGTGGGCCGCGAGGTGTTCGCGAGCATGTGCGAGAAGCTCTTCGACATCGACGCGAAGGCCACGCTGGTCCCGCAGCTCGCCACCGCCCTGCCCGAGGTCTCGGGCGACGGCAAGGAAGTGACGATCAAGCTGCGCGAGGGCGTGAAGTTCAACGACGGCACCGCCTTCGACGCGGAGGCGGTCAAGAAGTCGCTCGATCGCCACCGTACGTGGGAGAAGTCGGCCCGCCAGGCCGACCTGGCCGCCGTGTCGAAGGTGAGCGTGGTCGATCCGGCCACCATCAAGCTCACGCTGGCGCGCGCGTTCACGCCGCTGACGGCGCAGCTCGCCGACCGCGCCGGGATGATCATGTCGCCCAAGGCGCTGGAGGCGGCGGGCGACAACTTCGGCGCTAGCCCGGTGTGCGTCGGGCCGTTCAAGTTCGCCGCGCGCACCTCCGGCAGCCAGATCGTGCTGGACAAGGCGCCCGACTACTACGACGCCGCCAAGGTGAAGCTCGACAAGCTCGTATACAAAATCATCGTCGACCCGAACGTACGGGCCGCGAACCTGAAGTCCGGCGACGTCCAGGTGGCCGACCAGCTGGCCACGACCACGGTCAAGGGCGTGCAGGCCGACCCGAACCTCACCGTCGTGTCCGGCGGCGGGCTCGGCTACTACGGCCTGACGATCAACACCGGCAACGCCAACGGCTCCACCGAGAAGCCGGGCACGGTCAGCACCCCGCTGGCCAAGAGCCCGCAGCTGCGGGAGGCGTTCGAGCTGGCGCTGGACCGCGACCAGATCAACAAGACCGTCTACAACGGCCTGTACGAGGCCGACTGCTTCCCGCTGCCCGCCGACAGCCCTTACCGCTCGCCCTCGCTCCAGTGCGCCAAGCGCGACCTGGCCAAGGCCAAGCAGCTGGTGCAGGCCTCCGGCGTGCCGACGCCCATCCCGGTCACGCTGACCACGCCCAACGACGCCACCAACCAGCGTCTGGCCCAGGTCATCCAGCAGATGACCAAGGAGGCGGGCTTCAACGTCACGGTGCAGACGGCCGAGTTCGTCAGCACACTGGAGCAGGGCAAGGCCGGCAAGTTCGACACCGTGCTCAACGGCTGGTCGGGCCGGGTGGACCCGGACGGCAACCTGTCGAACCTGATCACCAGCCGCGGCAGCAACAACTACAGCGGCATGTCCGACCCCGGCATCGACGACCCGATCAAGGAGGCCGCGGCGGTCACGGAGCCGGCCCAGCGCGCCGAGCTGTACGCCAAGGCGTTGCAGCGGGCGGCCGAGGTGCGCGGCGTCGTGTACCTGTATCACAACAAGTACTACCTGGGCATGAACAAGACCGTCGCCGGTGTCCAGTACTTCAAGGATGGCCTGCCGCGCTTCGTCACCGCTGGGTTCGCCGCCTGATGGTCTGGTTCATCCTCCGCAGAGCAGGCTCGGCGGTGATCGTGCTGTTCCTGGCCAGCATCCTGATCTTCCTCGGGATCAGGGCGCTGCCCGGGGACCCGGCCGTGGTGATGGCCGGTGAGGAGGCCTCGCCCGCGATGGTCGAGGCGATCCGCCACGAGTTCGGCCTGGACAAGCCCCTGCCCGCCCAATACCTCGACTACGTGGGCCAGACCCTGTCCGGCAATCTCGGCCGCTCCACCCAGGATCAGCTGCCGGTGGCCGACATTCTGGCCGAGCGGCTGCCGGTCACGCTGGAGCTGTCGGCGCTGGCCCTGCTGGTGGCGATCGTCGTGGGCCTGGGCGCGGGCATCGTGGCCGCGATCAAGCGGGGCCGGCTGCCCGACTACGTGGCCACCGGCTTCGGCCTGGCGGGGCTGTCCGTGCCGCACTTCTGGCTGGGCCTGCTCGGCATCCTGCTGTTCGCGGTGACGCTGCGCTGGCTGCCCGCCTCCGGGTACGTCCCGTTCACCCAGGACGCCGGCCAGAACCTGCAGCGCATGATCCTGCCCGCCCTGGTGCTCGGCACCGGGTTCGCGGCGATCTTGATGCGGCAGACGCGCTCGGCCATGCTGGGCGCGCTGTCGGCCGACTATGTGCGGACCGCCCGGTCCAAGGGCCTGTCGGAGGCCAAGGTGGTGGGCGCGCACGCGCTGCGCAACAGCCTCACGACCGTGGTGACCGTCCTGGGCCTGCAACTGGGCGCACTGATCAGCGGCGCGGTGGTGACGGAGCAGATCTTCGTCATCCCCGGTTTCGGCAAGCTGACCGTAGACGCCGTGCTCACCCGCAACTATCCGGTCATCCAGGCCGTGGTGCTGATCACGGTCATCGGATATGTGCTGGTCAACCTCCTGGTCGACATCGCGTACGCCTTCCTCAACCCCCGCATCCGGCTGTCGGGAGGCGGGCATGGCTGACGCGCTGACCGTACCGGCGACGACGGGCCGCGCCGATCGCCGCCGCAGGCTGTGGCGGCGCTTCAGGCGGCGTCCGATGCCGATGGCGGGGCTGGTGCTCGTTGCCGGGTTCCTGCTGCTGGCGCTGCTCGGACCCCTGCTCACCGGCGATCCGTCGGCGCAGGACTACACCGCCACGCTCGCCCCGCCGTCGGGCGCGCACCCGCTCGGCACCGACGACCTGGGCCGGGACGCCCTGGCCAGGATCGCGCACGGTGCGCAGGTATCGCTGCAGGCCGGCGTGCTGTCCACACTTCTGGCCATGGCGATCGGCATCCCGATCGGGCTGGTGGCCGGGTTCTACCGGCGCTGGCTGGACCCGGTCGTGATGCGGCTGGTCGACGTGACGCTGGCCTTCCCGTTCCTGGTGTTCGCGGTGGGGCTGGCGGCGATCATCGGCCCCTCGCTGAAGGGTGTGGTGCTGGCGCTCGGCTTCTCCCAGTTGCCGGCGGTCATCCGGATCACCCGTGGCGAGGTGCTGGCGATCAAGGAGATGGACTACGTGGCCGCGGCCATCGCCGACGGCGCGACCGACCGCCACATCCTGCTCCGCTACGTGCTGCCGAACTGCTCCAGCCCGCTCATCGTGCAGGCCACGGTGGCGATCCCGGCGGCGATCATCGGTGAGTCGACCCTGTCGTTCCTGGGCCTGGGGGTCCAGCCGCCGACGCCGTCGTGGGGCGTGATGCTCACCACCGCCCAGCAGTACCTGGACGTCGCGCCGTGGCTGGCGATCTGGCCGGGACTGATGATCGCGCTGGCCACGCTCGGCTTCAACCTGCTGGGCGACGGGCTGCGTGACGTTCTCGACCCGAGGAGCGGCCGATGAGCCTACTCGAGATCACCGATCTGACCGTCGACTTCGACACCGAGGACGGCCTGGTACAGGCGGTCAGGGGCATCTCGCTCGAACTGGGCGAGGGCGAGATCCTGGCGCTCTGCGGCGAGTCGGGCTGCGGCAAGTCGGTCACCGCGATGTCCGTGCCGAGGCTGCTGCCGCCGGACACGACCAGGCTGTCGGGCTCGGTCAAGCTCGACGGCCGCGAGCTGACCACGCTGCCCGAGTCGCGGATGCGGCAGATCAGGGGCAAGGACGTGTCGGTCGTCTTCCAGGAGCCGATGACCTCGCTCAACCCGTCGTTCACGGTCGGCTACCAGATCACCGAGGTGCTGCGCAGGCACGAAGGGCTCTCCCGCAGGGCCGCGCGGGACCGCGCGGTGGAGCTGCTCGAACTGGTCGGCATCCCGCTGCCCGCCCGCCGGATCAAGGAGTACCCGCACCAGCTCTCGGGCGGCATGCGCCAGCGGGTGATGATCGCGATCGCGGTGGCCTGCTCGCCGCGCGTGCTGATCGCCGACGAGCCCACGACCGCGCTGGACGTGACGATCCAGGCGGGCGTGCTCGACGTGTTCCGCGACCTGCGCGACCGGCTCGGCACCGCGGTCATCCTGATCACCCATGACCTGGGCGTGGTCGCCGACATCGCCGACCGGGCCGTGGTCATGTACGCGGGCCGGGCCGTGGAGCAGGCGCCCGTCACCGAGCTGTTCGCGCGACCGCGCCATCCGTACACGCTCGGCCTGATGAACGCCCTGCCGTCGGCCGCCGTGAACGGCCGGCTCGCCGAGATCCCCGGCATGGTGCCCTCGCCGCTGACGGACCCGGACGAGTGCGCCTTCCAGGCGCGCTGCACCCGCGCGCAGGACGACTGCCGAAGCAAAAGACCCCAGCTAGAACCCCAACTGCCGGACGATCATCTGGCGGCCTGCTTCCACCCGGGAGGGCGGTCGTGATCCTGGAGATCGACAACCTGGTCAAGCACTACGGCCAGGTACGCGCCGTGGACGGCCTGTCGCTGAGCATCGGCCAGGGCGAGGTGCTCGGCCTCGTCGGCGAGTCGGGCAGCGGCAAGTCGACCGTCGGCAAGTGCGTACTGCGGCTCACCGAGCCCACCTCGGGCGGCATCCGGCTCGACGGCCGCGACATCACCCACCTGTCGCGCCGGGCCATGCGCCCGCTGCGCAGGGACGTCCACATGGTCTTCCAGGACCCCTACTCCTCGCTCAACCCGCGCTTCACGATCGAGCAGATCGTCGGCGAGCCGCTGCTGCACCACGGGATCGCGAGCCGACGCGAGGCCGGCGGGCGGGTCGCCGCCATGCTGGAGCAGGTCGGGCTGCGGCCGGAGATGAGGACGCGCTTCCCGCACGAGCTGTCCGGCGGGCAGCGGCAGCGGGTGGGGCTGGCCCGCGCGCTGATCCTGGAGCCCAAGCTGGTGGTGGCAGACGAGCCGGTGTCCGCGCTGGACGTGTCGGTGCAGGCGTCGGTGCTCAACCTGATCACCGACCTGCAGCGGGAGATGGGCTTCTCCTGCCTGTTCATCACCCATGACCTGTCGGTGGTGGAGTTCCTGGCCGACCGGATCGCGGTCATGTACCTGGGCAAGATCGTGGAGTCGGGGCCGACGGCGCAGATCTTCGCCGAACCCCGCCACCCCTACACGCAGGCGCTGCTGTCGGCGGCGCCGGTGGCCGATCCGGTCAGGCAGCGCGAACGGCGCCGGATCGTGCTGGGCGGCGACGTGCCGAGCCCGGTCGATCCGCCCGCCGGCTGCCGCTTCCACACCCGGTGCCCGCTGGCGTACGACGCCTGCCGGACGAGCGAGCCGGCACTGACGGACCCCCGTACGAGCGGCCACCCGGTCGCCTGTCACCTGGTCACGGCGGACCACGTGCCCGACGCGGCCGCCACCCGATGAAGGGACGCGCTTTGTTCACCACCAGGCCCGAGCTGACCGGAGACTTCGGCATGGTGGCCAGCACGCACTGGCTGGCCTCCGCTACCGGCATGAGCGTGCTCGAACGCGGCGGCAACGCCTTCGACGCGGCCGTCGCCGCCGGATTCGTCCTTCAGGTGGCGGAGCCGCACCTGAACGGGCCCGCCGGCGAGGTGCCCATCCTGCTGTGGAGCCAGGACGAGGAGCGGGTGTCGGTCGTGTGCGGGCAGGGCGTCGCCCCCGCCGCCGCCACGATCGACCGGTTCACCGGCCTGGGGCTCGACGTGGTGCCCGGCACCGGGCTGCTGGCGGCCACCGTACCCGGGGCGTTCGGCGGCTGGATGCTCATGCTGGAGCGCTGGGGCACCTGGACGCTGGCCGACGTGCTCGAACCCGCCATCCACTACGCCACCCACGGCGTCCCGGTGCTCGACCGGATCGCCGCCACGGTCACGTCGGTCGAGCGGCTCTTCCTCGAGGACTGGCCGACGTCGGCCGCGACCTGGCTGCCGCAGGGGAAGGTGCCGGGAGCCAAGCTGACCAATCCCGTGCTGGCCGCCACCTACCGCAGGCTCGTCTCCGAGGCGCGGGCCGCGTCGCCCAGCCGTGAGGGGCAGATCGCGGCCGCCCGCGACGCCTGGTACCAGGGGTTCGTCGCCGAGACCATCGCCCGGTTCAGCACCGAGACCGCTTGGCGCGACAGCTCGGGCGAGGTCCACGGCGGTCTGCTCACCGGCGACGACCTGGCGGGCTGGTCGGCGTCGGTCGAGGAGCCGGTCACCTTCGACTACCACGGGCACACGGTCTGCAAGACGGGCCCGTGGGGGCAGGGACCGGTCTTCCTTCAGCAGCTCGCCCTGCTGTCGGGGTTCGACCTGGACGCGATGGGGCAGCTCAGCGCCGACTACGTGCACACGGTGATCGAGAGCGCCAAGCTCGCCTTCGCCGATCGCGAAGCCTGGTACGGCGACGCCGAGGTGCCGATGGCCGACCTGCTCGACGACGAGTACAGCGCGAAGCGGCGCGCGATCATCGGCGTCGAGGCCAGCATGGAGCTGCGGCCGGGCGCACCGGGCGGGCGCCCGCCTCGGCTGCCGGTGTTCCCCGGTGCCGGCACGGTCAGCACCGCGCCGGGCATCTCGGGCGTACGGTCCGGTGTGGGCGAGCCCACGGTCGGTTCCGACGGCTCCACCCGTGGCGACACCTGTCACGTGGACGTCGTGGACCGGCACGGCAACATGGTCTCCGCCACGCCGAGCGGCGGCTGGCTGCAGAGCTCGCCCACGATCCCCGAGCTGGGCTTCTGCCTCGGCACGCGGGCGCAGATGTTCTGGCTGCAGGAAGGACTGCCCGCCTCGCTGCGACCGGGCACGCGCCCGCGCACCACGCTGTCACCGTCGTTCGCGCTGCGCGAGGGCAAGCCGTGGCTGGCCTTCGGTACGCCCGGCGGCGACCAGCAGGACCAGTGGAGCCTGAACTTCTTCCTCTCCCTCGTCCACGGCGGGCTCAACCTGCAGCAGGCCGTCGACGCCCCCATGTTCCACTCCGAGCACTTCCCCAGCTCGTTCTTCCCGCGCGGCTCCCGGCCGGGCGTCATGCACGTGGAGAACCGGCTGGACCCGGCGGTGGTCGCCGAGCTCCGGCGGCGTGGCCACCAGGTGGAGGTGCAGGGTCCGTGGTCGCTCGGCCGGCTCAGCGCGGTCGCCCGTGACGGCGGCTTCCTGAAGGCCGCCGCCAACCCGCGCGGCGCCCAGGGCTACGCGGCCGGCCGATGATCGAGCTGTCCGAGCTGGCCTTCCTGGCCGGGGCGGGCCTGCTGGCCGGGGCGGTCAACGCCCTGGCCGGCGGGGGCACCCTGATCTCCTTTCCGGCGCTGCTGGCGCTCGGCTATCCGAGCATCACCGCCTCGGTGACGAACGCGGTGGCGCTGTGGCCCGGCTACCTGGGCGGCGTCCTGGGCTACCGGGCCGAGCTGCGCGGGCAGCGGCGCCGGGCCACGGTGCTCGCGGCCACCACCGTGCTCGGCGCGATCGCGGGCAGCTCGCTGCTGCTGCTCACACCGGGGCGGCTGTTCGACTCGCTGGTGCCGTGGCTGGTGGCCTTCGCCAGTCTGGCGCTGCTGGCCCAGCCCTGGCTGCGCAAGCGCTTCGAGGGTGACGGGCGGCAGGGCACCAGCGGGCTGGTCCACGTCGGGGTGTTCCTCGGCGGCTGCTACGGCGCCTATTTCAACGGCGGCATGGGAGTGCTGCTGCTGGCGGTGCTCGGGCTGTTCCTGCATGACGACCTGCATCGGGTCAACGCCGTGCGGGCCACTCTGTCCCTGGTGATCAGCACGGTGTCGGTGGTGGCGTTCTCGCTGTTCGGGCCCGTGCGGTGGGAGGCGGTGGCGGTGGTCGCGCCGGCGAGCCTGGCGGGTGGCTTCCTCGGCACCCGTCTGGCCCGGCTCATGCCGCCCGCGGTGCTGCGCGGCGTGGTGGTCGTCTTCGGGCTGGGCGTAGCCACGGTACTCGCCCTTCGCTGAACACTCGCCCTGCGCTGACCGGTCAGGCGACCGTGGCCTCGATCAGGTCGTCCACGACCGCCGCCAGGTGCCCGGTGCGGGCGTGCGCCCTGCGCTGCCGCTCCGCTCCGGAACCCCGGCCGAGCAGCCGGTCCAGCCCTTCTTCGACCACCGGCAGATCACCGGCCTCGGCCGCGGCGTCCCGTACGTGCTCCAGAAGACGGCCCGCCATCACCCGCGCCGGCACCAGCGCACCCTCACGCACGTCGAGACTGTCGCCGCCCAGGCCGTCACGGGCGGCGCGCCAGTAGGCGGCCCGTATGACCTCCGACGGGATCGGCGGCCCGCGGTCACCGTGCGCCACGGCGGCCAGCGCGGTCACGACCAGGCTGCGGATCAGCCCGATGATGGTGAGGCTGTCGCTGACATCCAGCGGCACGTCGGCGACGCGCACCTCGATGGTCGGCAGCGAGGGTGACGGGCGCGCGTCCCAGTACACCGTCTTGGGGTCCATCAGCGCGCCCGACTGCGACAGCGCGCGCAGCGCCAGCTCGTAGTCGGCGTACGACGGGAAGTACGGCGGCGCGCCCGAGACCGGCCACCGGCCCCAGCTGATCACCCGCCAGGACGCGTAGCCGGTGTCGCGCCCCACGAAGAAGGGCGAGTTCGCGGCCAGCGCGATCAGCGTGGGCAGCCATGGGCGTAGGTGATTGCCGACGTAGACGGCCTGTTCCTCGTCGGGGACGTCCACGTGCACGTGCAGGGCGCAGATGGTGAGCTCGTCCTGCAACGCGCGGTAGAGGATCCGGCCCTGCTCGTAGCGGACGTCGTCGGTGAGCGGAATCGGCACCACGTCACCGAGGACGGGAATGCCGCTGGCGACCACGGCCAGCCCGCACGAGCGGGCCGCCGCGGCCACCTCCTTGCGCGCGGCCCTCAGCCGCGTGCCTAACTCACCGAGGTCGGCCGAAGGGGCGGTACGGGCCTCGACCTGGAAACGGGTGATCTCGTGAACGACGTCTAGGACGTCCGTCGCGGCGGCCAACACCTCTGCCGCCCGGGGAGCCACATGGCGCGACCAGGGATCGACGATGAGGTACTCCTCCTCGATCCCGATAAGAGGAGTCACATCCCTTTTATGCCCCTTTTCCGCTAGGCAAAGCGATGTGGGCCATAGAGTGCGTACGGCCTTCCCTCGGCGAGCGCCCAATACCGGTCGCCGAAGGACCAGTGCCACCACTCCGTCGGGTAGTTGACCAGGCCAACAGGCTCCAGGGCGTCAGCGAGGATCTTGCGATGGGCGCGGGCGTCGGCCGAGATGTTCGTGGCGTCCATATAGCAGGCGCCGTCGCTCTCCTCCGGGTTGTCGTTGACCTGGGTGCCCATGTCGTACTCCGTGCCGTCGGGCGCGGTGAGCGTCAGGTCGACGGCGGCTCCGGCGGTGTGCGGGGCGACTTCGACCGGCGACACATACCGACTCGCCGCGATATATGCCTCGTCAGGCGACATTTCGCGGAAAGCAGCGCGCAGCCCGTCGCGGTACTCATCGAAGATCCGGCGCTGCGTGTCGATCGGCCGGTAGCCCTCGACGACCAGCAGGTGGAAGCCGTCGGGCAGTCGCCGTTCGGCTCGCTCCAGCCGCGCCAGCAGCCCGGACCGCAGGTGCGCGTAGGCACCCGCGCGGTCGGCCATCCGCTCGTCCACACGCAGGCGGCCGCGTACGTCCGCCAGTTCCTCGCCGTTGTCGCGCACCGGGATCGCGGCGACGCGGGGATCAGAGATCAGCACGATGTCGCTCGTGGGCTGCCACATAGGCAGAAATTCTCACACAGTGTCGGAGAAAACCTGATCTCGGGCCTGCGCCAAGGCCGCGACCAGGGCGCCGCGCAGCACCGGATTGCCCGCCACCCCGGTCGTGACGACCTTGGGCCGGGTCGGGCAGAACCGGGCGACGGCCTCCTCGACCTTGGCGGCCAGACGTTCGCCGCCCGCCCGGCCGACGTCGCCGCTGAGCACGATCAGGCCGGGGTCGAGGACGACCGTCACGGCCGCGGCCCCCACCGCCAGGCGCGCCGCCACCTCGTCCAGGTACCTGTCGCAGCCGTTGCGTACCTGGTCGGGGACCGTGGTGCCGAGCACGCCGTGCGTGGTGGCGAGCCCGCTCAGCGCGTCGTGCCCGACCAGCCGCTGGAAGGAGCCCGAGGTCGGCTGCGTCACATCGAGGGGCAGCGGTTCGCCCGGCACGGGCAGCCAGCCGATCTCACCCGCCGTCCCGGTGATGCCCCGGTGCAGCCGCCCGCCGAGCATGACGCCCAGCCCTTGGCCGACACCCGCCCAGATGACCACGAAGTCGTCGTGTCCGGCGGCGGCGCCGTAGCGGTGCTCGGCCAGCGCGACCAGGTTCACGTCGTTCTCGATGATCACCGGAACGCCCAGCGTCTGGCGCAGGCTGGCCAGCACGCCGACGTGCCAGGCCGGCAGGTCGCAGGAGAAGCGCACGTCGCCGCTGCCCGGATCGACCACGCCCCTGGTGCCGATCACGAAGGCGCGCAGCTGTGACAGGCTGACGCGGGCCGAGGCGCAGGCCCGCTGGACGGCGGAGTGCACGGCCTTGACCGGATCCCCGTCCGCCGGGTTGACGGTGACCTCGACCACGATCTGCCCTGTGATGTCCGCCACACCAACGGTGAGGCTGTCGGGCAGCACTTCGAGCCCGGCGACGTACGCGCTGGACGGGTTCACCGCGTACAGGGCCGCGTGCGGACCCCTGCCTCCCGCCCGCTCCCCCGCCACCCGGACGAGCCCCCGCTCCTCCAGCCGGGCAAGCAGCTGACCTGCGGTCACCTTGGACAAGCCGGTCCGCTCACCGAGCTCCGCACGGGTCAGCGGCCCGTCCTCCAGGAGGAGTTCGAGTGCCGTGCGGTCGTTCAACCGGCGGAGCAGCCGAGGGATCCCCGGGCTTCGGCTCATCGACGCGCTCCCTCTCGTCACGAATGGCTAACGGGCGTTTTTTTTAAGAAAGTTTCTTGTTAGTTTAGCAGCAGTCGTTCGGACATGCAGATCAGCCTGGTGCGGACCGCAAGCGAGCACCCGGGAAGGGAGAACCCTGTGAGGATCGCGCAGATCACCGCCACTACGGTCACCACGGCCGCTCTGGCCCTGGGCCTGGCCGCCTGTGGTTCCGGCGGGACGCCCGCGGCTTCGCCGAGCGCGGCGGCCTCCGCCCCCGCGTCCGGCCCCAAGTACGCGGGCAAGGAGCTGACCTTCTGGCGCCTGGGCGACAGCAACCCCGCCGCGCAGAAGTACACCGACGAACTGGTCGCCGCCTTCGAGCAGCAGACCGGCGCGAAGGTGAAGGTCGAGTGGATCCCGTGGCCGCAGGTGAACGACAAGTTCACCGCCGCGGCGGCCGGTGGCACCGGTCCCGACGTCACCGAGATCGGCAACGACCAGGTGCCGCTGTGGCAGAGCCAGGAGGCCCTGGAGCCCGTCACCGACATCGTCGCCTCGGGCGACCAGGCGCAGATCCCGAAGAATCTGATGGGCCTGGAGACTATCGACGGCGAGACGTACGCCGTGCCGTGGGGCGGCGGCAGCCGGGCGGTCCTGTACCGGGCCGACTGGTTCAAGGAGCTCAAGATCGAGGTCCCGAAGACCTGGGACGACCTGGTCGCCGCGGCCAAGAAGATCCAGTCCAAGAAGGGCAAGGACGTCGACGGGTTCGCCTTCAACGGCGGCTCCGACGCCAACCACCTGCTGGGCGCCCTCGCCTGGACCGCCGGCGGCGACTACGCCGTCAAGGAGGGCGACAAGTGGGTCGGCAAGCTGACCGACCCCGCCTTCAAGTCCGGCTTCGCCCAGTACACCGGCCTGGTCACCGACGGCCTGTCCAGCAAGTCGCGGCTCACCCAGAACACCACCGACATCCGCACCCGCTTCGCCAACAACAAGGTCGGCATGTACCTCACCGCGTCGTGGGACCTGCCGGGCATCGACGAGGACAGCAAGGGCAAGCTCAAGGGCGACAAGCTGGCCTTCTTCCCGCTCCCGTCCAAGGACGGCGGCGAGGCGCAGTCCTTCCTCGGCGGCAACGACATCGCCGTGTGGGGTGGCGCCAAGGAGAAGGACGCGGCCAAGGAGTTCGTGAAGCTGGCCTCCGGCAAGGAGTGGGGCGACAAGTACGCCAAGGACGGCGGCCTGCTCCCCGTCTACCCGGACGCCCTGGCCGCGCTGGCCAGCGACCCGGCCCAGGCGCCGTTCGCCGCCGCCTTCGCCAAGGCCAAGGCCTTCCCGGCCAGCCCGCACTGGACCGAGGCCAACGAGACCAAGGCGGTGCTGCAGAACGCGGCCCGCACGGTGATCGAGGGCAAGTCGTCGGCCGACGACGCGCTGGCCAAGGCCAACAAGGAGCTCGAAGACATCCTCAACGCCGCCTCATAGCCTTATGACGAACACCTCGACGCTCGCCAGGGGTGGCGGCCAGTCCTCCACCCCCCGGCGGCCCAACTCCCACCGCCCGGCCCGGGCCAGCGGCCTGCCCACCTGGTCGGTGCCGTACGTGCTGCTGATCCCCGGCCTGCTGGTGATCGGGGCGCTGCTGCTCTACCCGCTGTTCCAGGTCGGGGTCATCGCCTTCCAGAAGGTGGGCCTGGTCCAGATCAGCGGCAGGAAGCCCGCCACCTGGGTCGGCTGGGACAACTTCACCCGCATCTTCGACAACGAGATCTTCTGGTCCTCGCTGCGCAACACGCTCGTCTTCGCCGTCGTCGCGGTGTCGCTGACGCTGATCGTCGGCACGGCGGTGGGCGTCCTGCTCAACAAGCTCGGCAGAAAGATGTCCACGTTCGTGGTGGTCGGCATCATGTTCGCGTGGGCCGTGCCGCCGGTGGCGCAGGGCGTCATCTGGAAGTGGCTGTTCGACGCGGAGGCGGGGGTCATCAATTGGGCACTCAACCTGCTGCCCGACTGGCTGTCGAGCCTGCTCTTCGGCCGGACCGACTGGACCGGCCAGCCCTGGCTCAACGACGCGTGGTCCATCTACATGGTGCTGATCATCTGCGTCGTCTGGGCGAGCTTCCCGTTCGTGGCCGTGTCGGTGCTGGCGGGGCTCAAGGGCATCCCGGCCGAGCTGTACGAGGCCGCGCGGGTGGACGGGGCGTCGGCCTGGCGGACGTTCAGGAAGATCACCTTTCCGCTGCTCAAGCCGGTCTTCGCGGTGCTGACCGTACTGTCGATCATCTGGGACTTCAAGGTCTTCTCCCAGCTGTACGTGCTCATGGGCGGCCCATCGAACCGTGAGGCGTTCAACCTGTCGATCTACTCCTACGCCGAGGCTTTCCGGCCGCCGCCCAAGATGGGCTCCGGCGCGGCGATCGCCCTGGTGCTGACCGCGATCCTGCTGGTCGTCACCGCGGTGTACGTCAGGCAGCTCGTCAAGCAGGAGGAGATGTGAGCCCGCTCGCGCGCAAACAACTCGGCAAGATCGCGCTGAACGCGGCCGGGCTGCTGGTGTTCCTGATCGCGATCTTCCCCGTGTACTGGATGGCCTCGACCTCGTTCAAGGCCAACGACCAGATCTTCACCACCGACTTCATCCCGTTCCCCACCCATTTCACCTTCGAGCACGTCGACCGGGTGCTGAGCGAGGGCGTGGCCGGGCACTCGATCTGGCTCTACATGCGCAACAGCGCCATCGTGGCCGGGGGCACCGTGCTCATCGGGGCGGTCTTCTCGCTGCTGGCGGCGACCGCGGTGGCCCGCTTCAGGTTCAAGGGGCGCAACACGTTCCTGATCCTGCTGCTGATCGTGCAGATGATCCCCTCCGAGGCGCTGCTCATCCCGCTGTTCCTGAGCGTCAAGCGGCTCGGCCTGTACGACCAGCTGGCCGGCCTGATCCTCGTCAACGTGGGGCTCACGCTGCCCTTCGGCATCTGGATGCTGCGCACGTTCGTCGCCGCCGTGCCCAAGTCGCTGGAGGAGGCGGCCTGGATCGACGGCGCGGGGCGGATGGCCACGTTCTGGAAGGTGCTCTTCCCCCTGGTCGCGCCGGGCCTGGTGGCCACCAGCATCTTCTCGTTCATCACCGCGTGGAACGAGCTGATCTTCGCGCTGGTCCTGATGAGCGGCTCGGAGGGCTACACGATGCCGGTCGCCATGCAGTACTTCTTCGGGCAGAAGGGCACCGACTGGGGCGCCATCATGGCCAGCTCCACGATGATGACCATCCCGGTCGTCGTCTTCTTCCTGCTGGTTCAGCGCCGCATGGTCTCCGGTCTGGTGGCCGGGGCCGTCAAGGGCTGACCGATCCACGGATCTTCGTGCGGCTTAGCCGTGCCCCGACCGTGCCTGAAACTCCATTGATGAGGAGCTATGAGTCAGAGTGATCGGGGGCTGCGCCGCCTCGCGGCCGGCACGCTGCTCGTCGCCTTCCAGGGCACCACGGCGCCCGACTGGGTGCTGCGCGAGCTCGAGAACGGCCTGGGTGGTGTCACCCTCTTCGGCTTCAACGTCGCCGCCCCGGACCGGTTGCGGGCGCTGACCGCGTCCCTGCGCGCGGCCGGCGAACCCGTCATCTCCCTGGATGAGGAGGGCGGCGACGTCACCCGCCTGGCCTACCACGTCGGCAGCCCGTACCCGGGCAACGCGGCGCTGGGCGCGGTGGACGACGCCGAGCTCACCCACCGGGTCTACCGGGCGATCGGCTCGGAGCTGGCCGCCTGCGGCATCAACCTGGACATGGCGCCCGACGCCGACGTCAACACCGAGGCCGACAACCCGGTGATCGGCACCAGGTCGTTCGGCGACGACCCCGAGCTGGTGGCCAGGCACACGGTGGCCGCCGTCCAGGGCCTGCAGTCGGTGAACGTGGCCGCCTGCGTCAAACACTTCCCCGGCCACGGCGCCACCCGGGTCGACTCGCACGTGTCCGTGCCCGTCGTGGACGTCACACTCAACGTACTGCGCGAGCGCGAACTGGTGCCGTTCCGGGCGGCGATCGGCGCGGGGACCAAGTCGATCATGACCGCGCACGTGGCGGTGCCCGCGCTGACCGGCCCGACCCCGGCCACGCTGTCGCCCGCCGCACTGACCGAACTGCTCAGGGGCGAGCTCGGGTACGACGGCGCGGTCATCAGCGACGCGATGGACATGCACGCCATCACCAAGAGCGTCGGCCTGGCCGGTGGCGCCGTGCTGTCGCTGACCGCGGGGGCCGATCTGCTCTGTCTGGGCCCGCTGCCCACTTACGAAGACGTACGGCACATCGTCGACGAGATCGTCACGGCCGTACAGGAGGGGCGGCTGCCCGCGGCTCGGCTGGAGGAGGCCGCGGCCAGGCTGGCGGCGCTGCGCGAGTGGTTCGGCTCGCCCGGTTCGCCCACGGTCGAGCAGAACGGGGTCGGCCTGCACGCCGCCAGGCGCGCGGTGCGGCTCACGGGCGTGACGGGGCCGCTGGTCGAGCCGCTGGTCATCGAGGTGGACACGCCGCCGACGATCGCCGTCGGCGACGTGCCCTGGGGCGTGGGGCCATGGCTGCCCCAGGCCGAGATCATCCGGGTGAAGCCGGCCGACGCGGACGTGCCGGTGCTGCTGGCGAAGGCCACGCACCGGTCGCTGGTCCTGGTGATCAAGGACGCGCACCGCAACGAGGCCAGCCGCGAGCTGGTCTCCGCCCTGGTGGCGGCCCGGCCCGACGCGACGGTGATCGAGATGGGACTGCCGATCTGGCGGCCGGACAGCGCGGCCTACATCGCGACGTACGGCGCGGCCCGCGCGAACGCCCAGGCCGCCGTGGAACTGCTCACGGTTTGAGGAGTGCCTCGCGGGCCTGGTCCAGGGCCGCGAGGACAGCGCCACGCAGCACCGGGTTCTTGTCGGTGACCGTGGTGGTGACGACCTGGGGGCGTACGGGGCAGATGCGCGCCACGGCCTCCTCCACCCGGGCGGTGAGCGCGCTGCCACCGGCCTGGCCCACCTCGCCCGCCAGCACGACCAGGCCCGGATCGAGGATCACGCAGACCGAGGCCACGCCGAGCGCGAGCCGGTGCGCGATCTCATCGAGAAAGGGCTCGCCCCCGGCTCCGGCCGCCATGGCGACCTTCACGCACTCCCCGGCGCTCTCGGCCGTGAACCCGTAGCCCTCCGCGAGTTCGCCCACGGCCTCGGCGCTGACGAGCGACTGCAGGCCGCCCGCTAGCGAGGGCAGGCGGCCCGGCTCGGTGCGGATGTCCTCGGGCAGGGGTACGCCGGGCACCGGCAGGTAGCCGATCTCGCCCGCGCTGCCCGAACGCCCCCGGTGCAGCTTGCCGCCGAGCATCACCGCGAGACCGAGGCCACGGGCGGACCAGAGCAGCACGAAGTCGTCGAGCCCCTGGGCGGCGCCGTCGGCGCGCTCGGCGATCGCGGCCAGGTTGACGTCGTTCTCGATCGTCACCTCGCGTTTGAGGTCACCGGCGAGCGCCTCGTGGATGCCCTCGTGCCAGCCGGGCAGGTCGAAGGAGAAGCGCACGTCGCCGCTGCGCGGATCGACCACGCCGGGAGTGCCGATGACCACGCCGCGCAGCCGGCCGATGCTGATCTTGGCGCTGCGGCAGGCCTTCATGATCGCGCCGTGCACCACCGAGACCGGGTCGTCGAGGTCGGCGGGATCGACGGAGACCTCGGCGATCGTCCGGCCGTGGATGTCGGCGACGGCCGCGGAGATCAGCTCGGGCCCCACCTCGAGCCCGGCCACGTAGGCGCTGGAGGGGATGACGGAGTAGAGCGCCGCGTTGGGGCCGCGCCCGCCGGCCTGCGTGCCGACGACCTCGACCAGCCCGCGCTCCTCCAGCCGGGACAGCGTCTGCGAGGCGGTGACCTTGGACAACCCGGTCCGATCGCCGATCTGCCCCCGCGTCATCGGCCCCGTGGCCAGCAACAACTCCAGTGCGGCCCGGTCGTTGATCTCCCTGAGCAGTCTGGGCACACCAGGGCGTCGCTCCACGCTGAATCCCACCGTCAAATCGAAAAGGTTGTTGGAAGTTTAGCGCCCTGGACCTTGCTTATCACCGCAGGTGAACACGAGGATGTCTCACGATCATCCCCTCTGTCCTGCGCCGCCTCGGCAGCCCACTGATCGCGGTGTCCGTGCAGGCACCGCGCCTGCCACGTCCGGATGGGCCGCCCATTCTGGCGACGTTGCGCATAACCAGTGTTGACCAGGAGGGATAATCGACAACATGCGCCTTTCCGCTCGTGTCGACTACGCCCTCCGTGCTGCCGCCGAACTCGCCGCGGCCGGCGCCGGGCCGACCACCGTGGGCGAGCTCGCCAAAGAACAGGACATGCCCCCCAAATACCTGGAAAACATCCTGCTGCAGATGCGGCGTGCCGGACTGGTCCGTGGCCAGCGGGGTCCGGAAGGCGGCTACGTCCTGGCCCGGGCCGCCGCGGACATCTCTCTCGCCGACGTCATCAGGGCGGTCGACGGGCCACTTGCCAACGTACGTGGTGAGCGTCCCGAGCACGTGGGCTACCGAGGGCCGGCGGAGTCGCTGCAGCAAGTCTGGATCGCACTGCGGGCGACCGAACGCGCCATCCTGGAGGAGGTCACGCTGGACCAGGTGGCCAGCGGCGCCCTCCCCGACCGCGTCCGCCAACTCGCCGCCGACCCCGCCGCCTGGGACTGATCTCGCACGACGCGGCCAGCTCGCCGCCTGCGACTGACCCACTCACCGGGCCCGACCGGCACCCTCGGAGTCACTCCCCGTGACCGCCCTGGGCTTTCTCCCCACGACGCGGTCAACTCGCTGTCCGCTGCTGACCCACTCGCCGGACCCGCCCGGCGCCCTGGGAATCTCTCCGCACGACGCGGCCGACTCGCCGTCCACTACTGACCCCACCCGCCGGGCCGATTCGCCGCCCTGGGAATGACTCCACACAACTCGGCCAGCTCGCCGCCCGGGGAGTTACCCTACCCGGCGGCTCAGCCGGGACGCCGCCTTCAGAAGGGGGCGCCTGCCGGTCCGGCCGGGTTTCTAGACTGGGGGCATGCCCGAAGGAGATGCCGTCTACCGTACGGCCGCGCGGCTGCGCGGCGCGCTCGACGGCCGGGTCCTGACCCGTTCGGACTTCCGCGTCCCCCGGCACGCCACGGCCGATCTCAGCGGCCGGACGGTCCTGGAGAACCTCTCACGCGGCAAGCACCTGCTGACCCGCGTCGAGGGCGGCCTGACCGTACACACGCACCTGCGCATGGACGGCAGCTGGCGCGTGCTGCCCGCGGGCCGTCGCACGGCCCCCGGCGATCAGGTCCGGCTGGTGCTGGCCAACGAGCAGTGGCAGGCCGTGGGCGTGCGGCTGGGGGTGGTGGACCTGCTGAAGACCGCCGACGAGCACCGCGTCGTCGGGCACCTGGGGCCCGATCTGCTCGGCGACGACTGGGATCCGGCCGAGGCCGTGCGCCGTCTGCGCGAGGCGCCGGAACGGACGATCGGGGAGGCGCTGCTCGATCAGCGCAATCTCGCGGGAATCGGCACCATCTATCGCGCCGAGACACTCTTCCTGCGCGGCGTCTGGCCGTGGCGGAAGGTCGGCGACATCGAGGACCTGGACGCGCTCGTGACGCTCGCCCAGCGGCTCCTGGCGGCGAACAGGACACACGCCGCCACAGTGACCACGGGCGACCGCAGACCGGCCGGCCAGACGTGGGTTTACGGCAGGGCAGGCCGACCTTGCCGCCGATGCGGAACGCGCATCAGTCGCGGCGAGATGGGCGCACAGCCACAGGAACGCCTCATCCTGTGGTGTGGTGACTGCCAACCGCGTTAGGCGGCCACCATGTCCTTGACTTCGGGAAACACGGAGTCGGTGATCGACCCGGGCACCGTCTCGGGAAGGGGGATGCGCTCGTGCTCCGGCGCGTCGGCGAGCACAGGGGTGGCCTGGAGCTCCGCCAGCGCGAACTGGTCGGACACCTCACGCAACACCTGCGACAGCGGCACCCCGAGGGCGCCACAGATCGACGCCAGCAGCTCCGATGACGCCTCCTTCTGACCGCGCTCAACCTCGGACAGGTAGCCAAGCGAGACACGCGCCAGCGTGGACACCTCACGAAGAGTGCGGCCCTGGCGCACCCTCAATCGCCTCAGCACGTCGCCGAGCAGCTGACGCAGCAGAATCATCTGTCGCTCCCTCCCCGGCGTGGATGGCTTCACCACCACGCCCCGCGCGGTCGGATCGTGGCGTCCGGTCTTTTTCTTCGGCTCGTACATGCTCCTCGCCGTCATCATCGGACGTCTCCGTCCCTGCCCCGCCGCGCTTCCTTCATTGCGCAATGGCTCAGTGCGTGACAGCTCATTACGTGAAGGTTCGTTACGTGACTCGTTAGGCCCGCCTGCCGGGCGCTCGGTGCTTGCAGATGGCTCACGGACCTCACTCACAGCTCCACCGTACCCGTATCGACCGACACCGTGTGAGACCGTGCCTCGGATGTTCGCTGGGGACGTAACACGGTAATCACCCGGTATGTTCCCCATTGTTCCCCTTCAGCACACTTGCCAGTAGATCGATAGCCTCGTCCACCGTCTCTACCCTGATACGTTCGCGAGACCCCTCAAGCCTCAACTGTCTCTGCCAAATCTGATCGCCGGGTCCGCTGACGGCCACATGCACGGTGCCGACGGGCTTTCCGTCCTGTGGCTCCGGCCCCGCCACACCGGTCACCGCCAGGCCGTATGTCGCCTCGCACAGCCGGGCGACCCCCGTCGCCATCGCCGCCGCCACCTCCGGGTGCACGGCCCCTTCCCGGCGCAACAGCTCGTCCGGCACCTCCAGGAGCCGGTGCTTCAGATCGGTGGCGTAGGAGATGACCCCGCCCCTGAACGACTTGGAGGACCCCGAGACCGAGGTGAACGTCGCCCCGATGAGCCCGCCGGTCAGCGATTCGGCCACGGCGAGCGTGGCGGCCCGGCGTACGAGCAGGGTGAGAACCTCCGCGGCACCAACCATGATCACTCCCCGCGGGCCCGTCTGGCCACCTGCCGTAGCTTGATCGCGCGCACCACGTAGTCGACGCCCGTGGCCACCGTGACGACCACGGCCGCGCCCATCACCACCCAGCGGATCGTGTCGGGCACGTGGGGCAGGATGTAGAGGACGATGGCCGTGATCTGCAGCACGGTCTTGACCTTGCCGCCATAGCTGGCCGGGATGACCGCGTGCCTGAGCAACACGAACCGCAGGGCGGTGATGCCCAGCTCGCGGCCCAGGACGGTGACCGTCACCCACCACGGCAGCTCGCCGAGGATCGACAGGGACACCAGGGCCGCGCCGGTCAGCGCCTTGTCGGCGATCGGGTCGGCGATCTTCCCGAAATCGGTGATCAGCCCGTAGCGCCTGGCCAGCTCGCCGTCCAGATGGTCGGTGAACGAGGCCACGCCGAACACCGCCAGCGCACCCAGGCGCCAGCCCATGCCCGGCAGGAAGAGACAGACGACGAAGAAGGGGACGAGCACCAACCGGAGGACCGTGAGGACGTTGGCGATGTTCCACGGGCTCACCACGCGGCGCTCGTCCTTGGTCATGGACCGGCCTTGATGCGCGCGATCAGGTCAACCCCCTCGGCGTCGACCACCACCGCGCGCACGATCTGACCGCGGACCAGGCCGATGCCCTGGACCGTGACGGACCCGTCGACCTCGGGACCTTGGTGGGCGGCCCGTCCCTCATAGCCGCCGTCGCCCAGGTCGTCGTCGATGAGCACGTCGACCTCCGTACCGATGCGCTCCTCCGCGCGCTGCGCGGTCAGCTCCTCGGCGAGCTCGGTCAGGACGCGCACACGCTCGTCGATGACGTCCTGGTCGAGCTTGCCGGCGAAGCCGGCCGCCTCGGTGCCGTCCTCGTCGGAGTAGCCGAACACGCCGATCACGTCGAGCCTGGCCTGCTCCAGGAACCCGACCAGCTCGCCGAACTCCTCCTCGGTCTCACCGGGGAAGCCGACGATGAAGTTGGAGCGCACACCCGCCTCGGGCGCGCCCTCACGGATGCTGTCCAGCAGTCCCAGGAAGCGCTCAGGGTCGCCGAAACGACGCATCCGGCGCAGGACGGTGCCACTGGCGTGCTGGAAGGACAGGTCGAAGTAGGGGGCGATGCCCTCGGTGCCGGCGAGCACGTCGATGAGCCCCGGCCGCAGCTCGGCCGGTTGCAGGTAGCTGGCCCGCACCCGCTGGATGCCCTCGACCGCCGCCAGCCGCGGCAGCAGCTTCTCCAGCGCCCTCAGGTCGCCCAGGTCCTTGCCGTAGGACGTCGAGTTCTCACTGACGAGGACGAGCTCACGGACGCCCCGGTGGCCCAGCCAGTCGGCCTCGGCCAGGAGCTCCTCGGGGTCGCGGGAGACGTAGGCGCCGCGGAAGGCCGGGATGGCGCAGAACGTGCAGCGCCGGTCGCAGCCGGAGGCCAGCTTGAGCGAGGCCACGGGGCTCTCGTCGAGCCGTTTGCGCAGCACGCGCGGCCCGCTGGCGGGCGCCAGCCCGTCGGGCAGGTCGCCGTGGCCGGGGATGGCGGTCTTGCCCGCGCTGGCACGGTCCACGGGCGAGATGGGTAGCAGGGTGCGGCGGTCTCTTGGCGTGTGCGGCTTGAGCGGCCTACCGGCGAGCACGTCGTCGAGTCGGCCGCCGATCTCGGTGTAGTCGTCGAAGGAGATGACCGCGCTGGCCTCGGGCAGAGCGTCGGCGAGCTCGTTGCCGTAGCGCTCGGCCATGCAGCCCGCGGCGACCACCTTGGCCCCGGAGTCGGCCGCGGCCAGCAGCGTGTCGATGGAGTCCTTCTTCGCCGAGTCGATGAAGCCACACGTGTTGACGACGACGACATCGGGGTCGTCGTCGCCCAGCTGCCAGCCGGCAGCCTCAAGTCGCGCGGCCAGCTCCTCGGAGTCGACCTCGTTGCGCGCGCAGCCCAGAGTGATCAGCGATGCGGTTCGGCGGGATGACATGGTGAACACTACGGTATCGGCAGTTGGCCACCACCGGGCGCACGGGCTACCTAGGTTGTGCTTTGGAAGGCTTGAACGAGCGCGTCACCATCTCCCCGCTGGCCCCCGGATGACCCAGATCCTTGCCGTCGACCTGCAGCGACACGGCGCCCGCGTCACCGATCAGAAGATGGACCTCGATGTCGGACCGGTAGGTCTTGCTCTTGCCCGCCTTCAACGTCCCCGAGAACAGCTTGCGTCCCTTGGCGTCGCTGACGTTCAGGTAGGACGGGCTCTTGGCCTTGACCTTGACGACGACGACGTCCTTGGCGGCCGCGTTGGACGCCTTCCCCTTGGCGTGCGACGGTTTGGGCGCGTGCTCGTTGATCGGGACGTTCGGCGGGATGAGGTGGGAGTCGGCGGTGCGCATCTCGTCCGACGTGCCGCCGCCGAGCACCCTGACCGCCCCGAAGACCATGGTGATGGCCAGGGCCACGCCCAGCGCCATCGTCCAGTTGAGACCGCGCCGCTCGTTGATCCTGATCTTGCGTTCGGCCTGGAAGACGGCGGCGGCCCGGATGGGCGTGACCGCCCCGCTGTGTTCTTCGTCATAGAGGTGGACGGTCGCCACGGGATCGAGCCCGACGGCCTTGGCTACGGCCCTGACATGTCCCCTCGCATAGAAATCACCACCGCACTGCGAGAAGTCGTCGCGCTCGATCGCGTAGATGATCGCCTCACGAATGCGGGTGGTCTCGCTCAGTTGCGCGACCGTCAGCCCGGCTGACCGCCGGGCCGCGGCCAGCATGGCCCCTGTGCTCTGTTCCGGCATGGCTAGCGCCTTCCGTCCCACGACGTTCTGTAATGATTCACATTCAATCAGTAGTCGTGGGGCGAACGTGCATTGGGGTCATTCGCCACGCAAGTCAGCTAGCAAACCGGGCAGATCATCGGGCTTCACGATCACTTCGCGAGCCTTGGAACCCTCGCTGGGGCCGACCACGTTGCGGCTCTCCAGCAGGTCCATGAGCCGGCCCGCCTTGGCGAAGCCGACGCGGAGCTTGCGCTGCAGCATCGAGGTCGAGCCGAACTGCGTGGTCACGATCAGCTCGGCCGCCTGGACGAGCAGGTCGAGGTCGTCGCCGATGTCGCCGTCGATCTCCCGTTTGACCGGCGCCGCGGCGACGTCGTCGCGGTATTCGGCCTGCATCTGCGTCTTGCAGTGCGTGACGATCTCGGCGATCTCCTTCTCCGAGACGAACGCGTTCTGGATGCGGATGGGCTTGCTGGCGCCCATCGGCAGGAACAGCGCGTCACCCTGGCCGACCAGCTTGTCGGCGCCCGGCTGGTCGAGGATGACCCGCGAGTCGGTGAGGCTCGACACGGCGAAGGCCAGCCGCGAGGGCACGTTCGCCTTGATCAGGCCGGTGACCACGTCGACGGAGGGCCGCTGCGTGGCGATGACCAGGTGGATGCCGGCCGCGCGGGCGAGCTGCGTGATGCGCACGATGGAGTCCTCGACGTCACGCGGGGCGACCATCATCAGGTCGGCCAGCTCGTCGACGATCACCAGGAGGTACGGGTAGGGCTGGTAGACCCGCTCACTGCCCGGCGGCGGCTGCAGCTTGCCGGCCCGCACGGCCTTGTTGAACTCGTCGACGTGCCGGAACCCGCTGGCGGCCAGGTCGTCGTAGCGACGGTCCATCTCCCCCACCACCCATTCGAGGGCCTCCGCGGCCTTCTTCGGGTTGGTGATGATGGGCGTGATCAGGTGAGGGATGCCCTCGTAGACCGACAGCTCCACCCGTTTGGGGTCGACGAGCACCATGCGTACCTCGTCGGGCGTGGCACGCATCAGGATGGAGGTGATCAGGCCGTTGACGCAGACCGACTTGCCGGCGCCGGTGGCGCCCGCGATGAGCAGGTGGGGCATCTTGGCGAGGTTCGCCACGATCGTGCGGCCCTCGACGTCCTTGCCCAGTCCCACGATCATCGGGTGGTGGTCGCTCTGCGCCACCTGGGACTTCAGCACGTCACCCAGGGAGACCAGGTCCTTGTCCGCGTTCGGGATCTCCACCCCGATCGCCGACTTACCCGGAATCGGCGACAAGATCCGGACATCCGCCGATTTAACGGCGTACGCGATGTTCTTGGTGAGCGCCGTGACCTTCTCCACCTTGACCGCGGGGCCCAGCTCGATTTCGTAGCGGGTCACGGTCGGGCCGCGGGTGAACCCGATCACCTGCGCGTCGATGACGAACTGCTCAAGGACGCTGGTCAGCGCGTTGACGACGACGGTGTTGGCCTTGGTCTGCGGCTTGGGCGCGCTGCCCGGCTTGAGGAACTGCAGATCAGGCAGGCTGTACGGCCCGGCCTGGGGCGAGAGCACCAACTGCTCGACCTTGCGGGGCGCGGGAGTGGGCTCCGGCGGCTCGGTCTTCCTGACCGGCGCTGGGGGCGGCTCCTCCTCGTCCGTCAGCCCCGGCACGATCTCCGGCGAGTGCTCGGCGCGCTTGTCCTGCTCAGAGAGCACCGGCGTGTCGTACGGCTTGACCAGATCGGCCTTCTCGCCCGTCTCGCCCTTCTTGGCCCTGGGCCGCTTCTTGACGGGCGTGGCCTGCTCGGCGAGCGCGTGCCGTTCGAACAGCAGGTGCGTGAGCTCGGCCAGCCGCTCCGGAACGCGGTGGACGGGAGTGGCCGTGATGACCAGCACGCCGAAGCCCGACAGGATCAGCAGCAGCGGAATCGTGATCCAGGCGGGCAGGATGCTCATCGGCGGCGCCGACACGATGAACCCGATGATGCCGCCCGCCTGCGACACCCGCTCCATGCCGTCGTTGGCGGTGCCGGCGGGGTAGGGCGTGTCGTTGGCGACGTGGATGACGCCGAGCACGCCGACCAGCAGCGCGCTCCACCCGATCACCATGCGGCCGGTGTCGGCGTTCTGGTCGGGGTGGCGCAGGTAGCGCCAGGCGAGCAGGCCGAGCAGCAGCGGCAGCGCCCACGCCAGCGACCCGAACACACTGTGCACGGTGACGTTGACCACGCCGGAGACCGTGCTGTCGGCCTGGCGCCAGGTCATCGCGGCCAGCACGATGGCGCCGGCGAGCACGGACAGGCCCACCCCGTCGCGCCGGTGCGCCGGATCGAGGTCGCGCGCGTTCTTGCCGAGCGCCCGGGCGGTGCTGCCGATGCCGTTGGCGAGCAGCATCCAGAGCCCGACGATCAGCTTGCCGATCATCGTGAAGACCCACGTGATCGGGTCATGGTGGGTCATGCCCGGCTTGCGGGCCGACCCGGCCCCCTTCGCCCTCGGCCGCCCGGTCGAGCTGGTTGCGCGCTTGGCGGGGGTCGAGCGGGCGGAGGTCGACCGCTTCGCCGGCCCCTTCGATGCGCTTTTCGGCGTACGGGTGGCCATGATGCCAAAGGTACGACGGAGACACCGCGGAACGCACACAGGCTCGCCGAACACGCGTGAAGGCGGCGTGCGAAAGCTCTCTTACCCCGGACCCGTCACAATCGAACCGTGTCGAAGGCCGCCTGCATGCCGGCCACCAGCTCGGCCATGTCCCTGATCGCTTCCCTCATTGCCTCGTCGCCAGCGCAGGAGCCGGCCAGTTCGCCGAGCCGCGCCTCGACGGCGCCGAGCCGCTCGGAGAATCCGCACAGCACCCGCGCGTTCCTCGACTGCGCCACGTCGTTCCGCACGAGGTCGCCCAGCAGGGCCGTCTGCTCGCGCAGCACCGCGTTCTTGCGGAACAACTCGGCGAAGACCGCGACCTTGGACCGCACCACCCACGGATCGAACGGCTTGGCGATGTAGTCGACCGCCCCCACGGCGTAACCCCGGAACGCGGCGCCGGATCCCGGCTCGGTGCCGGTCAGGAAGATGATGGGCACGTCACCCGCTTGGTCGAACCGCTTGATGTGCGTCGCCGTCTCGAAACCGTCCATGCCTTGCGTGCCGTCCACGCCGTCCATGCCGGGCATGAGCACGTCGAGCAGCACCACCGCGAAGTCGTGGCGGAGCATCAGCTTCATGGCCTCCTGCCCCGATCTGGCCTTGAACAGCTGCTGCTGAAGCGGGCGTAAGACCGCCTCGAGCGCGACCAGGCTCTCGTCCTTGTGGTCGACCAGCAAGATCTTCACCTGGCGATTCATCACAATCCTTCCTTCTCCCCCCAGACCACCTGAGGCCGCCCGAGTCCCCCGAGACCCGTCCATACCTCACCTCCAGCGGGTCCAACAGCACGACCATGGAGGCCTTCTTTGCAACTGGGGGGTATTGGAGCCGTCCAGTCTGCCACTCTGAGAGTGACCGAACTGCCACATCGAGTGATGTTCTAGGACGCATAGTGGACACGACCCGCGTGTCGAGCACGGCCTTCGACGGCACCCCGCAGGCCCCCGCGGCCGCGCGGCGCTTCGTACGTCAGGTGCTCGGCGAATGGCAGCTGAGCCACCTCACCGAAGACGCCGTGCTGCTGACCAGCGAACTCGTCACCAATGCCGTGGTGCACGCGGGCACGGGGCTGGAGCTGACCTGCCGGCTCGACCCGAACGCCGTCCCGACCAGGCTGGAGATCGAGGTCGACGATCATCACCCGACCCTGATCGTGCCGGCCGCCGAGTCGCCGCCTGAGGGCATGGCCACGAGCGGGCGCGGTCTGGCGCTGGCGGGCATGCTCGCCGACGCCTGGGGCGTCACGTACACGGGCGCGGCCAAGCGGGTCTGGGTCCGCATGGAGCTCGACAAGGGGTGCGGCCACGAGAGCGCCTCCGGCATCCCCGCCGCGAAGGCCGCCTCGGTCGCGGCCTCCACGGAGACCCTGCACGTCGCCGTCATCGTGAGCGACCTCGACGGCCGGATCGTCTCCTGGAACGCCGAGGCGGAGGCACTGCTCGGCTGGTCCGCCGCCCAGGTCGCCGGCGAGCCGCTGGCGGATCTGGTCGCCTGGCGCAGGCACGGCCCGTGCGCGCTGTCGCTGTCGGACACGCTCGGCCTGGGCCGCTGGCGCGGCGAGTCCAGGATGCGGCACCGCGACGGGGACCTGCTCCCGGTCTACATCTCCCACCTGCGCACCGACGGCCGCGCGCAGGACCGCCGGTCGATCTGGATCGTGGTGTCCAGCGACCACCGCTACGTCCTGGCCTCCCCGCCCGCCCCGCTCAAGCGGGAGCAGGGCGGCCGCATCAAGGACCTGCTCGACCACGACATGCCGCTGGACGAGTTGCTCGACACCATCGCGCAGATCGTCCAGCTGTCCAGCGCGGCCGACGCCGCCTATGTGCTGGTACGGGCCGAGGGCGGCAACCGGTTCGGCGTCGCGGCGGGCACCGGGGCGACGGCGGGGCTGGTGGGGGTGGTGGGCGCGGGCGTGTTCGGCGTGGAGCAGCAGGCGCCGGCGATGTTCGACGACCTGCTGGCCACCGACGTCGAGCTGGCCCAGCGGCTCCAGGCCAGGTCGCTGGCGTGCGCGCCGCTCATGGTGGCGGGCGAGGTGACCGGCTACCTCGTGGCGACCGCCGCCGAGCCCGGCCGGTTCGACCAGGCGCTCACCGCGAGCCTGCAGCACATCGCGGACCAGGTGGCGGTGACCGTGCAGCGCGAGCGACTGGCCGAGCGCGACCGGGCGCACCGGGGCCGGCTGTCGTTCCTCGCGGAGGCCGGCGAGCTGCTGGCGGGCGTGCACGACGAGGAGCTGATCGCGGCTCTGACGGCCCAGCTGGTCGTACCCAAGATCGCCACCTGGGCGGCGGTCTACCTGACCGACCTGGCGGGCATGACCAGGCTCGCGCACGTGTGGCACAGCGAGGAACGCCACAACGCCGACCTGCGCCAGGCCCTGCCCGTCATCCCGCGTTCGGCGCTGGGCGAGGTGACCTGGCCGGTCGGGCCGGAGAGCGTGCTGTCGTTCCCGCTGCTCACCCAGGGCCGCTCGCACGGCGCGCTGGTGATCGGGCGCGTCGAGCCGACGCTTCCGCTGGAGCTGGCCGACCTGCTCGCCGACCTGTGCCGCCTGGTGGCGCTCAACCTCCACACGGCCATGCTCTACTCGCGGCAGGCGACCACGTCACGAGTGCTGCAGCGCAGCCTGCTGCCCATGCGGGTGGCGCCGATGCCGGGGCTGGAGTCGGCGGTCGTCTACGAGCCCGCCGGAGAGGGCGCGCACGTCGGCGGCGACTTCTACGACCTGTTCACCGTCGGCGACCACTGGTGCTTCGCCCTCGGCGACGTCTGCGGCAGCGGTCCGGAGGCCGCCGCGGTGACCGGGCTGGCCCGCCACGCCGTACGGCTGCTGGCCAAGGAGAACTACACCGTGTCCGACATCCTCGACCGGCTCAACCAGACGCTGCTCGACGAGGGCGAGGACGGCCGCTTCCTCAGCCTGCTCTGCGGCGAGCTGACGCCGCTGCCCCAGGGCGGCGCGCTGTGCACGCTCGCCTCGGCGGGCCATCCCCCGCCCCTGCTGCTGCGCGCGAACGGCGAGGTCCAGCCCGTCGCCACCTCGCAACTGCTGCTGGGCATCGACGGCGACGCGCGGTTCTACACCGAGACGTTCGAGCTGCTGCCCGAGGAGCTGCTGCTGTGCGTCACCGACGGCGTCACCGAGCGGCGAGACGGCAACCGGCTGCTCGATGACGACGACGGGCTGACCGCGATCCTGTCGGGCTGCTCGGGGCTGAGCGCGCACGCCGTGGCCGAGCGGATCCGGCAGGCGGTCGAGTCGTTCGCCACCGAGCCGTCGAACGACGACGTGGCGCTCCTGGTGCTCCGCGCCACGACCGCGCTGCGGGCAGGCGGTCAGGTGGTGAACCGGTAGGAGGTCGTGGAGGTGCGGGTCTCGCCCGGCCGCAGCACGGTAGAGGGGAACTGCGGCTGGTTGGGCGAGTCGGGGAAGTGCTGCGTCTCCAGGCACAGACCCGCGTGCGGTCCGTACGGCGTGGCGACGCCGTCCAGCATGCCGCCCGCGTAGAACTGGACCCCCGGCTCGGTGGTCGTGACCTCCATGGTCAGGCCACCGACCGGCTCGGTCACCCGGATGCCGCCGTCGAGCACGAAGCAGTGGTCGTAGCCGCCGTCGTAGCGCTCGCCCACCGCGTGCGGCGTGGTGAAGTCGAACTCCGTGCCCTTGACCGGCGCCGGCTCGCCCGTGGGGATCTTGTCGTCGTCGACGGGCAGGTAGTGCTCGGCGTCCATCTGGATCACGTGCCCGAGCACGTCGCCACTGCCGGCCAGGTTGAAGTAGGAATGGTTGGTGAGGTTGACGACGGTGGGCGCGTCGGTCTCGGCCGTGTAGTCCAGACGCAGGGCGTCGTCTTCGAGCGTGTAGGTGACCGAGGCGGTCAGCGTGCCGGGATAGCCCTGGTCACCGTCGGGGCTGGTCAGCGTGAGCGTCACGGAGGAGTCGGTGGCTTCGGCGACCGTCCACACCTTGCGGTCGAAGCCACGGTTGCCGCCGTGCAGGCTGTTGGGCCCGTTGTTGAGCGGCAGGCGGTGTTCGACCCCGTCGAGGGTGAAGCGGCCGCCCGCTATGCGGTTGCCGTATCTGCCGACGACGGCGCCGAAGTAGCGGCTGCGGGTGAGGTAGTCCTCCAGCGTGGGCAGTCCGAGCACCACGTTGACGCCGGACACCTCCAGCGACTGCAGGATGGCGCCGTATGTGAGCACGCTCGCGCGCAGCCGTCCCGAGGACAGCTCGAGGCGCTCGACCTGTTCACCCGACGGCAGCGTTCCGAACATCATCTGTGTGCCTTTCCCGTGGACTCGCGGACGATCAGGGCCGTCTCCAGCATCGTGGCGGCGGCGGTGGCCGCCGAGTCGACCGACTGGAGCAGCAGGTCTACGGCGATGCGGCCGGCGGCGGCGGTGGGCATGGCGATCGTGGTCAGCTTCGGGCGGCTCAGCCGGCCCGGCACGATGTCGTCCACGCCGATCACGCTGACGTCTCCGGGGACGCTCTTGCCCCGCTCGGCGAGCCCCTCGATGAGGCCGATGGCCACCAGGTCGTTGTAGGCCAGCACGCCCGTCGCGCCCGAGGCGATGACATCGGTGGCCGCCGCCAGGCCGCCCAGCTCCGTCGGCGGGTTGGGGCCGAGGAAGACGACGTCCACGTCGTTCATCGCGGCGGCCGCCTCCTGCATCTCCTTGCTGGTCCACGACCCGCTGGGCCCGGTGACCAGCGCGATGCGCCGGTGCCCGAGCGCGGTGAGGTGCTCGACGGCCTGCCTGGCCCCGCGGCCCACGTCCATGAGCACGGTCGGCATGCCCTTGGCCCGGCGGTTGACCACGACGAACGGCACCTCCTCGCGCAGCCGCTCTATCGTCCGGTTCGTCAGGCGCGGGCTGCACAGCAGCACGCCGTCGACCTGCTTGGTGAGGGTCTGGATCAGATCCTCCTCGACCTGCGGGTCCTCGTCGGTGTCGGCCACGAACACGTGGTAGTCGCGGAGCCTGGCCTGCGCCTGGGCGGCCTTGATCAGCGGCGGGAAGAAGGGATTGGCGATGTCGGCCACGATGAGGCCGATGTTGTGGGTGCGGCCCGTGGTCAGCGCCCGCGCGGCGCGGTTGGGCCGGTAGCCGAGATCCTCGGCGATGGCGAGCACGCGGGTGCGCGTCTCGGGGTTGACCAGGTGGGGCGCGGAGAACGCCCGGGACACCGTGGAAACATGCACGCCCGACGCTTCAGCCACGTCACGAATCGTCACCGCCACGCTTGGCCTCCTCCGACCGTACCTAGTACTTTAGTGCAATCGTTTGTATCACTGTCAATCAGCCATCCCCGCCGGATTTTTCACCTAAATCCCCACCATATCTCTTCATATGGCCAGACCGCCTGGGGAGAGAAGGCCATGCCGCTTGACGTTATCCCGGCCCCGCCTCGATACTTTCTGCAACCGGTTGCCGTATCCCAAGCAGGAGTGGTGAACGACCGATGACACGAACACTGGTGACCGGCAGCGCCGGCCGGCTAGGGCGCAGCGTGGTCGCCTCATTGGCTCAGGCCGGTCATGAGGTGATCGGCATCGACGTCACACCGGGCACTCCCCCCGAGGCCGCGGTCACCCTGCCCGCCGACCTGACGAACCTGGGCGAGGCGTATGACGTCATGGCCCGCTTCCGGCCCGACGCCGTGATCCACCTGGCCGCCATCGCGACCCCGTTCAGCCGTACCGACGGGCTGACCTTCCGTACCAACACCCAGCTCGCCTTCAACGTGTGCGCGGCCGCGAGCAGCATCGGGGTCGGCAAGGTGGTCGTGGCCAGCAGCCCGACCGTCATCGGCTACGGCGCGCCCGGCGGCTGGACGCCCAGCTATCTGCCCATCGACGAGGAGCACCCCGTCGCGCCGTGGAACGCCTACAACCTGTCCAAGGTCGTGGCCGAGCAGACGATGGCGTCGTTCGCGCGCAGCTCGCAGACACGGTTCGCGGCGGTGCGGCCGTGCTTCGTGGTGGCTCCCGAGGAGTGGGCGGGCGCGCCCACCCAGTCGGGCCACACGATCGTCGAACGGCTGGACCGGCCGGACATCGCCGGGGCCTCGCTGTTCAACTACCTCGACGCCAGGGACGCCTCCGACCTGATCTCGGTGCTCCTCGAACGCCTGCCCGACCTGCCCAACGGCGAGGTGTTCTTCGCGGGGGCGGCCGACGCGCTGGCCCGCGAGCCCCTGGCGGAGCTGCTCCCCGCCGTCATCCCCTCGACCGCCGCCGCGGCCGCGAACCTCACCGGGACCGCTCCCGCCTTCACCTCCGCCAAGGCCGGGCGGATGCTGGGCTGGACGCCCAAGAGATCGTGGCACACCGAACTGGAGACCGGATGAACCTCAGCGGAGTCCTCTTCTTCCCCGTGACCCCCTTCGACCCCGACCACGGGCTGGCCGAGGAGGTGCTGGCCGAGCACATCAGGCGCGGGCTCCAACACCGCCCTGGCGCGGTGTTCGCGGCCTGCGGCACGGGTGAGTTCCCCGCGCTGTCGGAGGCGGAGCACGCCGCCGCCGTCCGAGTGGCCGTCGAGACCACGGCCGGCCAGGTGCCGGTGTTCGCGGGCGCCGGCGGTCCGCTCGGCGCGGCGCTGGGCCAGGCCCGCGCGGCCCGCGAGGCGGGCGCCGACGGCCTGCTGCTCATGCCCCCTTACCTGGCCAAGGGCCCCAACGAGGGCTTCACCGCCTACGTACGCGCGGTCGCCGCGATCCTGCCGGTCATCATCTACCAGCGCGACGCGGTGGCACCCACCCCCGAGCAGGTCGTGGCGCTGGCCAGGATCCCGGGCGTGATCGGTCTCAAGGACGGCCTGGGCGACATCGACCTCATCCAGCGCACGGTGCTGGCGGTGCGCAGGGAGATCGGCGAGGAGTTCAGGTTCTTCAACGGGCTGCCGACGGCCGAGCTGACGATGGGCGCCTACCGGGGCATCGGCGTGGAGCTCTACTCCTCCGCCGTCTTCGCCTTCGCGCCGGAGATCGCCACCGCGTTCCTGAACGGCGCCGACCACCTGCTCACCGAGTTCTACGAGCCGCTTGTAAGGCTGCGCTCCAAGGTCCCCGGCTACGCCGTCTCCCTGGTCAAGGCCGGCGTACGGCTCGGCGGCCTGGACGCGGGCCCGGTACGCCCGCCCCTGGTCGACGCCTCGCCCGAGCACGTGGCCGAGCTGAAGGCCCTGATCGAACACGGGCGGTCGCTGGCAGGCGTCTCATGATCCGTGACCTGAAAGTGAGCGCTCACACCGCCGAGCTGTCCAGGCCGTGGGGGCCGGACGTGCCCGTCAACCACGTCATGGTCGTGGAGCTCACGCTCGACGACGGCCGCACGGGCACCGGTTTCTCCTGGACGCCGCAGATCGGGGCGCGGGCCGTACAGGCGCTGCTGGAGAACGACATCCGCGAGGCCGTCATCGGCCTGGACCCGCACCCCGAGGTGGTGTGGGACCGGCTCTGGCGGCACCTGCGCGAGGCCGGGCCCGGCGGGATCACCACCGTCGCGCTTGCCGGGGTGGACCTGGCCCTGTGGGATCTGCGCTGCGGCGAGCGCGGCCTGGCCGACGTGCTGGGGCGGCGCAGGGACACGGTGCCGGTGTACGGCAGCGGGGTGAACCTGCACTACTCGCTGGAGGAGCTGGTCGCCCAGGCCGGGCGGTGGAAGGCCGCGGGCTATCCCGGGATCAAGATGAAGGTGGGCCGGCCCGACCTCGCCGAGGACGTCGAGCGGGTGGCCGCGGTCCGCGAGGTCGTCGGCCCCGGCACGCTGCTGATGATCGACGCCAACCAGCGCTGGGACCTGCACCGGGCCCGTCGCGCCGTCGAGGCGCTGGCCCCGTACGACCTGCACTGGCTGGAGGAGCCGCTGCCCGCCGACGACGTCGCCGCGCACGTGGAGCTGCGGCGGTCCGTGGACGTGCCCATCGCGGTCGGCGAGAACGTCTACACCGTCTACGGCTTCCGCGACCTGCTGACGGCGGGGGCCTGCGACATCGTGCAGCCCAATGTGGTCAGGGTGGGGGGAATCACCCCGTTCTTGCGCATCACCGAGCTGGCCCGGACGTTCGACGTACCGGTCTACCCGCACCTGCTGCCCGACCTGTCGGCGCAGCTCGCGCTGGCTCTGCCGCTGCCGTGCATGGCCGAGGAGGTCGAGGACGCCTCGTTCGCCGCGCTGGGGCTGCTGGCCGAGCCGTATCCCGTCCACGTGAGCGACGCGAAGGTGCGCGTCGGTGAGCACCGGGGGCTCGGCCTCCACTGGAGATGAGCATGCGGGTCGTACTCGCCGGAGCACACGGGTTCGGCGCCCACTACCTCAACCGGCTGCGGAAGCTGGCCGGCCAGATCGAGCTGGCGGGCGTCTGCGACGTGCGGCCGGTCTCCCCCGAAGACCTCGACGGGCTCGGCACGCCGGAGTTCTCCACCGACCTGCCCGAGCTGATCAAGCGGACCGGCGCGCAGATCGCCATCCTGGCGACCCCGATCCCGACGCACGCGGACCTGACGCTGGCGGCTCTGGCGGCCGGCGCGCACGTGCTGGTGGAGAAGCCGACGGCGGCCACGCTCGCCGACTTCGAGCGCATGGAGCAGGCCGCCGCCGAGGCCGGTCTCGCCTGCCAGGTGGGCTTCCAGAGCCTCGCGTCCGCGGCCCTGCCGGAGGTGCGCCGGCTGATCGCCGAGGACACGATCGGCCGCGTGACCGGCATCGGGGTGGCGGGGGCGTGGCCGCGGCCCGCCTCCTACTTCACCCGCAGCTCCTGGTCGGGGCGGCGCCGGCTCGACGGCGTGGACATCGTGGACGGCGCGCTGACCAACCCGTTCGCGCACGCCGTCGCCACCGCCCTCGCCGTGGCGGGCGCCGAGGAGCGCGGCGCGGTCACGTCGGTCGAGGCGGAGCTGTTCCACGCCAACGCCATCGAGTCGGACGACACTTCCGCCATCCGCGTCCACCTGGCGGACGGGCCGCCGATCGTGGCCGCCGTAACGCTCTGCGCCACCGGGCGCGACGAGCCGTACGTGGTCGTTCATGGCGAACGGGGCACGATCACGTTCACGTACACGGTGGACGAGGTCCGCGTCGGCGACGGCCCCGTGCGCCGCTTCCCCCGGGCCGACCTGCTGGAGAACCTCGCCGAGCACGTACGCTCCGGAGCCGAGCTGATCGTGCCGATCCACCGGACCGGGGCGTTCATGGAGGTTCTGGAGGCCATCAGGGTCGCGCCCGATCCGCTGCCGATCTCCCGGGACCACCAGGACCTGTCCGGTGAGGGGCCGGTGCTGCCCGGCATCGCCCAGGTGGTCGAGTCCTGCGCCGAGCGGCTGGAGCTCTTCTCCGAGCTGGGCGTGAGCTGGGCCGTGCCGCTGATGGTGGCCGACCAGGTGGTGGCCGAGTACGTCACGCGGCCCGACCTGCCGATCACCGCGGCCCCGCGGCCCTATCTCCACCCGGTCCGCACGCTGGGCGGCACGGTGGTGACCGAGCTGCAGCCCGCGGACCATCCGCACCACCTCGGCGCCGGGGTGGCCGTCACCGATGTCGGCGGGCGCAACTTCTGGGGCGGCCGAACGTTCGTCAGGGACCAGGGGCCTCAGTGGCTGGACGACCACGGGATCCAGCGGCATGTGTCGTTCACCGGGCGCGACTCCTCGGGCTTCGCCGAGACGCTGCTGTGGCAGCGGCCGGGCGAGGAGCCGGTGGTGCGTGAGGAGCGGACCGTGCGGGCCGTCCCGCTGTCGCGGGGCTGGGCGCTGGACTTCGGCTTCACGCTGCGCAACCTCACGGGCGCGCCACTGACGATCCAGAGCTCGGCCACCAAGGGCCGGACCGGGGCGGGCTATGGCGGCTTCTTCTGGCGGGCGCCGGCGGGGTCGCCGGGGTTGCGGGCGTTCACCTCGTCAGAGGACGGCGAGGAGCGGGTCCACGGCTCCCGGGCGCCCTGGCTGGCGCTGGCGGGCGAGGACTGGACGCTGGTGTTCGTCCGGGCGGGGGACGATCCGTGGTTCGTCAGGGTGGCGCAGTATCCCGGTGTGGGCACCGCGCTGGCCTGGGACACGCCGCTGGTCTTCGAGGACGAGCTGACCAGGGGCGTGTCCGTGGTCGTGGCCGACGGGCGCCTGTCCGCCGCCGAGGCGGCCGGGCTAGCCGCCGAGGTGGCGCTCTAGCCAGGTGAAGGCGTGCTCCTGCATGGGGACGTCGAAGGCGTGCGGGGCGTCGAAGAAGACCCCCTCGTAGCCGCCGTCCGGGTGGCGGCGCGCGATGGCCTCGTGCGCCGCGCGCATCCCGGCCGGCGGGAACAGCTGGTCCCGCTCGCCGTACATGACCAGGAGCGGTTCTGGCGCGCGGGCGGCGACCAGCGCCGGCCAGTCGCAGACGCGCGACAGTCCGGGCGGGTAGAACATCCAGGTGTGCCCGGCGACGTAGCCGTCCAGGAGCTCGCGGTAGGTGGAGACCATCGCGGCGACGGCGACCGCGTCGACGCCGGGGTCGAACGCGCCGAGCAGCGCCGCCCGCAGGCCGCCCCCTGACAGCCCCACGCAGCCCATCCGCCCGACGTCGGGGCGCGAGCGCAGGTAGGCCGCGGCGGCCAGGTCCTCGCCCGCCACCACGCCGGCCAGCGAGGTGCCGAGCAGGGTGCAGTACTTCTCCAGCACGTGCTCGTGGTGCCCGGCCGCGACGTCGTAGCGGTCGGCTTCGGACATGACGGGATCGTTCGCGTGGGCGAGCACGCGCTCGGGCATGTCCGCCGGGTCGAAGCGGCGGCTGCCCCAGCCGATCACGTCGGGGACGAGTACGGCGAAGCCCCGCCTGGCCAGCTCGCTCGCGTAGGCCCGGCCGCCGTAGATCTGCTCGCGCAGCCGCAGCACCTCGGGCGTGGCCGGCTCGGGGCCGTCCGCGATCTTCTCCTTGCCCGCCCACTTCATGCCCGCGTGGCAGTGCAGCGCGAGCACGCCGGGCAGCGGTCCTACCGCGTCGCGGGGCTTGAGCAGGTAGGCGTGGGTGCGCGGGCCGAACCCCACCGACCAGGAGAGCTCCTCACCGCTGAGGTCCCTCGTCGTCCAGGAGCGCTCGACCCGCACGTCTTGTACGGCGAGGTCGAGCGTCCCGATGGCCTCGCGGGCGGCCTTCCTGAGCGCGGGGCCGGGCGCGGCCTCGGGAAACAGGCCGTGCCGGCGCTCCGCGAGCTCGGCCAGACCGGAGAACGGCCCGAGGTGGCGCAGCTCAGGCATCGGTCAGCCCAGAGAACGGCCCGGGATGGCGCAGCTCACGCATCGGTCAGGCGCCGAGGAGGCGGGTGCCGTCGGCGGTCAGGCGGACGGGCGTGCCGGTGCTGGCCGAGCGAGTGGCGGCCACGCCGACCAGTACGCTGCGGATGCCGTCGCGGTAACCCGCCGGGCGCCCGAGCGGGTCGTCACCCGGGCCGCGGAAGACGTCGTCGAGCAGCAGCCGGTCGCCGCCGCCGTGACCGCCCTCTCCCTGCTCGATGGCGATCTCCTCCGGCTGCTGCCAGTGCCGGTGCAGGATGAGCTTCTCCCCGGCGCCGGCCATGTGCTCCTTGCCCGCGGCGCTCGGGTCGATCGCGGCGTGCGCCGGGGTCCAGGGCCGCTCAAGGACGTCCAGCTCGATCCGGCCCTCCGTGCCGTTGAAGACGACGCGGTAGCCCTCGTACGGGGCGTGCGCGGTGAGGGAGTACGTGAGCATGGCCCGGTTGGCGTAGCGGACCAGAACCGACATGTTGTCGTCGATCGTCACGCCCGGCCCGAAGACGTCCTGGTCGCGGATGTAGCCGTCCTCGTGCTCGGCGTCCAGGTAGAGGCGCTTGAGCCGCTCGTCGGTGGAGATGTCCAGGATGAACGGGTCGGTGCCGAGGCCGGGCGCGCCCTGGCCGCGGGCGGGACGCGGACCCCGGGGCAGGGCCTGACCGTAGAAGCGCAGGTCGGTCTGGGCGAAGACGAGCTCGGGCGCCGCCGCGAGCCACCAGTTGACCAGGTCGAAGTGGTGGGTGGACTTGTGGACCAGCAGGCTGCCGGAGTTGGCCTTGTCGCGGTGCCAGCGGCGGAAGTAGTCGGCGCCGTGGATGGTGTCCAGTGCCCAGTCGAAGTGGACGGAGGTGACGTCGCCGATCGCGCCTTCGCTGATCAGCTTCTTGACCGCCGAGTTGCGCGGTGAGTAGCGGTAGTTGAAGGTGACCACCAGTTTGCCCGGGTTGCGCTCGGCGGCGGCGGCGATGGCCTCGCAGCCTTCGGCGTCGATGGTGAGCGGCTTCTCCACGATGACATCGAGCCCCGCGTCGAGGGCGGCGACGACATAGCGGGCGTGCGTCACGTCCACCGTGGTCACCACGACCGCGTCGGCCAGCTCCAGCAGCTTGCCGAACTCGTCGGGGGCGAAGCACGGCACCTGCTGGCCGATGCGCTCGACGTAGTAGTTCATGCGCGTCTGGTTGACGTCGCAGAGGCCGACGATCGTACCGGTGTCCCGCCAGTCACCCAGCAGGGCGTCGACGTACATCTGGGCGCGATGGCCGAGTCCGACGAAGGCGTACCTGGTGCTCAACTTCTCTCCCCGAGTCGTGGAGTGGGGCTGGGGGCTGTCGCGCCCCCAGCCTGGATCAGACCTCAGCCGGCGATGGCCGCGTTGGCTTCGGTCAGGAACTTCTGCGCGCCGGCGTCCGGTGTCGTCTTGCCGAAGAGGACCTCTTCGCTGTTGCGCTTGAGGATGTCCTCCATCTGCAGCGCGCCCTTCGGCGGGGCGACGATCGGGCTCAGCTCGCCCTTGACGGCGTCGATGAAGGTCAGCGTCTTCTGGTCGACGGCCGGCAGCTTGCCCTTCACGGCGGCGAGCACCTTGGCGTTGGTCGGCAGGCCGCGGTCACTCAGCAGGATCGAGGCCGCGTCCGGGTCATTGACCAGGAAGTCGATGAACTTGCCGGCTTCCGCGGGGTGGTCGGACTTGGCGGAGGCCGTGTAGAACATCGACGGCTGCAGGAACATGCCGCCGGTGGTCGCGCCCGCGGTCTTGGGCATCCGCATCAGGGTCAGCTCCTGGCCCGACGCCTTGGACAGGGCGTTGAGCTGGTTGCTCCACCACATGCCCATCGCGCCCGCGTTGGTGGCCAGCAGCGACTGCTCGGGGCCCACGGAGATCAGTTCGGCGCTCTTGGCGGCGTCTGCGGAGCCCTTGGTCTGAATGAGCTGCTGGTGGATGCCCCACCACGCCTTGAGCGTTTCGGGCGTAACCCCGATCTTGTTGCCGTCGTAGAACTTCTCGCCGCGCTGGGCCGCGAAGATCTGCAGCCAGGCGGGGTTGTAGTTGTACTCGGCGCCGTTGACCCCGTTACCGGCCGCGGAGATCTGCTTGGCCAGGTTGATCCAGTCGTCCCAGGTCCAGGACTTGTCGTCGGGCAGCTTCTGCTTGGCCTTCTCCAGCGCCGACTTGTTGACGAGCATCGAGAAGGTGTTGACGCCGCTCGGGATGGCGTACTGCTTGCCGTCGACCTGGCCGCTGGTGAGCACCTGCTGGTCGAGGTCGGCGGTGTTGACCTTGCCCGCCAGGTCGGCCAGGGCGTTGCGGCCGGCGTACTCGCTCAGGCCGCGGATCTCGATGCTGATGACGTCGGGCGAGTCGTTGGCCGCCACCTTGGTGGCCAGCTTCTCGTAGTAGCTCTCCCAGTTGGAGAAGTCGCCTTCGACGTCGATGGTCGGGTTCTTCTCCTCGAACTTCTTGATCACCTGTTCGGTGAGCTTCTGCCGCGCGTCGCTGCCCCAGTAGGAGAAGCGGAGATGGATCTTGTCGCCGCTCGCCTTGTCGCCACTACCGCCGCCACAGCCGGCGGCTGCCGTCATGACGGCAGCCGACAGCAGGGCGACGGTCCACATCATCCTAGGCTTCACAGCTCTACCTCCTGGTGAAGAGTTGCGGGGGGGTGTTACTTCAGTCCGGTGGTAGCTACACCACGAATCAGATATTTCTGACCGGCAAGGAAGAAGCCGAAGATCGGCCCCAATGACACGATCGACATCGCGAACATGGGGCCCCACGACGACTCGCCACTGGAGTCTAGGAAGGAGCGGAGTGCAACGGCCACTGTGAGATTGTCCGAGTTTGTCAGGTAAAGGTTCTGACTGAAGAAGTCATTCCACGTCCAGATAAAAGTGAAGATGCCGGTCGTCGCGAGCGCCGGGGTGCAGAGCGGGAGAATCACCTGGAGGAAGACCCGCCAGTAGCCCGCGCCGTCGATGGCCGCGGCCTCGTCCAGCTCCCTCGGCAGGGTCCGGATGAACTGGACCATGAGGAAGATGAAGAACGCGTCCGTGGCCAGGAACTTGGGCACGATCAGCGGCCAGATCGTGTTGATCCAGTCCAGCTTGGAGAACACGATGTACTGCGGCACGACCGTCACGTGGTACGGCAGCATGATCGAGCCGAGCATGACCGCGAACCAGAGCTTCTTCAGCGGGAAGTCCAGCCGGGCGAAGGCGTAGGCGGCCAGCGAGCAGGCGACCAGATTCGCCACCACGGTCAAGCCCGTAAGGACGGCGGAGTTCCACAGGTAGTAGCCGAAGGAGTGCTTGAGCGCGGTCCAGCCCTCGCTGTAATTCTCCAGCGTGAAGCTGCTCGGCCACAGGCCAGGCTCGCGGAAGATCAGGTCCTCCGGCTTCAGCGAGCTGGACACCATCCAGAGCAGCGGATAGAGCATGACCAGGCCGAAGCCGATCAGCAGGATGTGCTTGAGGACGCGGCTGCCCCGCGGAAGCGGGCGGAACAGCAGCGGCAGCGGCTTACTTCGTGTCGCCATAGAAGACCCAATACTTCGACGCGAGGAAATTCACGCCGGTCAGGCCGGCGATGATGAGCAGGAGGACCCAGGCCATGGCGGCCGCGTAGCCCATCTCGTAGCTCTTGAAGCCCTTCAGATACAGGTAGAGCGTGTAGAAGAGCGTGGAGTCGACCGGACCACCCGTGCCGCTGCTGACGATGAACGACTGGGTGAAGGACTGGAACGACTTGATCACTTCGAGTACGAGGTTGAAGAAGATGATCGGCGTGAGCAGGGGCAGCGTGATCGAGCGGAACTGCCGCAATTTGCTCGCCCCGTCGACCGCCGCCGCCTCGTAGTAGCTCTGCGGGATCTGCCGCAGCCCCGCCAGGAAGATCACCATGGGCGCGCCGAACGTCCACACGTGCAGGAGGATCAGCGTCCCGAGCGCGGTGTCGGGGTCAGAGACCCAACCGGCGCCCTGGATGCCGAAGACGTCCAGCACGGCGTTGACCAGGCCGTCACTACCGAAGAGCTTGCGCCAGAGGATGGCGATCGCCACGCTGCCACCGAGCAGGGACGGCAGGTAGTAGATCGAGCGGTAGAACGACAGACCACGCAGCCCGCGGTCGAGCGCCAAGGCCAGGGCCAGCGCGAAGGCCAGCTGCAAGGGCACCGACACGACCACGTAGATCGTGGTCACCTTCAGCGAGGTGAGGAAGCGCGTGTCGACGGTGAAGAGCTTGTGGTAGTTGTCCCACCCGACCCACTTGGCCGCTTCAAGCAGGTTGTAGTCGGTGAACGACAGGTAGAGCGACGCCAGGATCGGGCCTATGGTGATGACGAACAGGCCGATGAACCATGGGGCGAGGAAGACGTAAGCCGTGCGGGCCTCACGCCGTTTGTGAGCGTTAACGGGTGAGGTGCGGCGACGCCCACCGGGCGGTTGCGCGCGTGGTGGCACGGTCGCAACCGCGCTGTCCGGGGTTACAGACATTCATGCACCCCTCGTATCAGGGCTTGCCCGGCTCGGCGGGATGGGATAGCGCCTTCCTATAGGTGTGCCAAAAGTTTCGTCAACCCTTTGCAGACGTTACATAGCTGTTATCGACATATCGTGATCTATGTTCTTCCAGTTCAATCAATGGTCGAGAGCAAAGGGTCGGATGAATGTTGGGTGGTTGAATACAACCGGTTGCACAGCGCCCTATAGGCACGTCACGCTGGCGAAACGTCCTACCACTTGCCTCCGAGGTCCTTCAGCGTGAAGACACCGCCCGCGCGGTCATGCAGCGGCTCGCTCAGATCGGGCTCGCCCTGCTCGGCGATCAGCGCGGCGGCCTGGCCCTCCGAGTCGTCCCGCGAGACGTACCCGATCGACCGGGCCTCCTCCAGCGACCACCAGCGGCGCGCGTTGTCGGAGACGCCCCAGACGACGTGGTAGCCGGGCGCGGTCAGCGCGGCCTCCACCAGGCGGGCGAGGTCGTCAGGGGAGATCCAGGTGGCCAGGCCGCGCGTGTCACCCGAAGCCTCGTTGCAGGTGCCCAGCCGGATCACGGTCACGTTCATGCCGAACCTGTCGTGGTAGAGGCTGCCGAGGGCCTCCATGACGACCTTGCTCACACCGTAGAAGGTGTCGGGCCGGGGGAAGGCGTAGTCGGGCAGCTCCGCGCCATCGGCCGGGCGGGTGTGGAAGCCGGCCGCGTGGTGGCTGCCCATCAGCACGAGGTGCTCGACGCCCTCCCGCCGGGCGGCCTCGAGCAGGACGTGCATGCCGTCCATGTTGGCCCGCACGATGTCGGCCCACGGATGCTCCCGGCTCTGACCGCCCAGATGGATCACCGCGTCGACGCCCTTCATCGCCTCGGCCATGGCCGCCTCGTCGGCGAGATCGGCCGTCACCATCTCCTCGCCAGGCGCGGTCTCCAACGGGTGGAGGTCGGACAGGCGCAGCGTACGCCCGTCGCGGGCGAGGCGGGGGCGGAGCAACGTACCGACCTTGCCGGCGGCGCCGGTCATGAGAATGCGCATATGGCTCATTGTTGTACACAACTCTGGTCCAAATTCACATTCCTGAATATTGACCGTGACCTACGTCACTCGTTACGTTCACACGGACAGGCTCCACGTCTGCGACAGGTGTCCATATATGTGAACGGGAGGCGGTCTGATGTCACGCCAGCTGCTCGGGGCCGCGATTGCGACGGCCCTGGCCGTAACGCTGACAGGCTGCGGCTCCGGGGGATCAAGTTCGGACGACGCGTTGGAGATCTGGATCAGGCAGGCGCCCGATTCCGACTCCGCGAAAACGGCTGTGAAACTGGCCGACGCGTTCACGAAGGCCAGCGGTATCAAAACGAAAGTCGTCGCGCTCTTCGACGACTTCGAGACGAAGCTTCAACAGCAGGCAGCTCAGAAGAAGCTACCTGACATCGTCATCAACGACACGGCCCAACTCGGCAACATGCACACGCAGGGCTGGCTGCAGGAGGTCGACAAGGCCAAGCTGGCCGGCGGCGACAAGGTGTCGGAGCAGGCATGGAAGGCCGCTCAGGGCTCCGACGGCAAGTACTACGGCACGCCGTTCTCCGCCCAGGCATTCGCCCTGATCATCCGCAAGGACTGGCGCGAGAAGGTCGGCATGGAGCCGCCCAAGACCTGGGACGACCTGGCCAAACTGGCCGCGGCCTTCACCGACAAGGACCCGGACGGCAACGGCCAGAAGGACACGGCCGGTTTCGTGATCCCCGCCGGCACCAAGCGCGGCTACGCCTCCTGGTACGCCTCCTCGCTGATCTACGCCAACGGCGGCGACTTCGTGAAGGCCAACGGCGGCGGCAAGTTCAGCCCCGTCGTGAGCGACCCCAAGACCGTGGAGGCGGTCCAGTACCTGCAGGACCAGTTCTGCAAGGCCAAGACCGTCAACCCGGGCGCGGTCAGCAACGACACGACTGTCACCCACGAGGTGTTCGAGAAGGGGCAGGGCGGCATCTACCTGGTCGGCCCGTACGTGCTCGCCAGGTTCGTCAAGAGCATCGGGACCGACAAGATCGAGGTCGTACCGGTGCCCAAGGGCCCGTCGGGCGGCCCCGGCACCCTCGGTGAGGGCGAGAACGTCTACATGATGGCCGGCTCCGACAACGTCGAGGGCCAGAAGAAGTTCGCCGAGTTCGCGGTCTCCCCCGACGGCCAGCGCATCGGCATGAACAAGGACGCCAACGGCGCCATCGTCCGCCTGCCGGTCAACTCCCAGGTCGACATGGCCGCCGAACGCCAGGATCCGCGCTGGAAGGTGTTCCAGGAGGCCTACGCCAACGCGGTCTACGCACCGCCGGTGCCGAACTGGGCGCCGATCCGCCAGGACTCCGCCGACTCCATCAACACGGTGTGGGCCGACTGCTCAGCCAACGTCAAGACGGCGATGGACACCCTGAGCACCAAGCTCACCCAGGAACTGCAGACCCAGAAAGCATCATGACCCCCACGCTCACCCAGGCGCGGAGCCGCACGGAGACCCCCCGCCGCCGTCCCAAGCGGATGCGGCGGCGGGGGACCCTCCTCGCGTGGGCGTTCCTGTCGCCGGCCTTGCTGCTGTTCCTGTTCTTCAAGTTCATCCCCATGTTCGAGGGCCTGCGGATGAGCTTCTTCGAGGTCCGCTACGTCGGTGATCGATGGGTGGGTTTCGCCAACTACGCCACGATCATGACCGACGACGCCTTCGTCTCGGCCATCTGGCACAGCATCGTGCTGGCCCTGGGCACGACCGCGGGCTCGCTCGTCCTCGGCCTGCTGTTCGCACTGCTCATCGAGGGTCCGGCACGCTACCTGTGGTTCATCAGGACCGCGGCGTTCCTGCCGGTGGTGACCACGATGGCGGCGGTGGCCGAAGTCTGGCGGATCATGTACCACCCCGCCGACAGTGGCATGATCAACACCATTCTCGGCTGGATCTCGCTGGATCCGCAGCCCTTCCTGGCCAGCGAGCACTCCTCGCTGCTGTCGATCATGGGCATGAGCATCTGGCGCGGCACGCCGTACGACATGATGATCTTCCTGGCCGGGCTGGTCGGCGTGGACCGCACGCTGTACGAGGCCGCCGCCGTCGACGGCGCCACCACCTGGCACCGGCTGCGGCACATCACGCTGCCCGCGCTGCGCCCGGTGTTCTGGATCCTGTTCACCCTCGCCGCCATCCGCGGCATACGCGTCTTCGTCGAGGTGTACGTGCTGACGAACGGCGGGCCGAACGGATCGACCGAAGTGCTGATGACGTTGATCTACAAGCTCGGGTTCCAGAAGGGTGACCTGGGCACCGCGTCGGCCGGCGGGATCGTGCTGTTCGCGGTGACCCTGCTGCTCACGGTGCTGACCCAGGTCATGCGCAGGAGGCAGAACGCATGATGAGATTCGACAGCGCTCTCGGCCTGGAGTCCAGGCGGGGCCCTCTCGCCACGACCCTCAAGGTGCTGGTCTACGCCTTCATGGTGATCATCTTCACCGGGCCGCTGGTCGGGCTGCTGGTCAGCGCCTTCAGCAAGACGCTCGACCCGACCAGATTCTCGCTCTGGCCCGACGACTTCACCCTGGAGAACTTCGTCCAGGCCGGCAACAAGAACGTCTACCACTACCTGTTCAACTCGTTCGTGGTGGTCGGGTTCGGGCTGCTGCTCCAGATGCTCGTCAGCGTCTTCGCCGCCTACGCGCTCGCCCGCAAGAGGTTCAGGGGCATGGCGTTCGTGATGCTGATCATGCTGGCGACGATGATGCTGCCCGAGGAGATCATCGCGATCCCGCTCTCGCTGGTGCTCGCCGACATGCCCATCATCCACGCCGATCTCATCGGCACGTACGCGGGCATGATCCTTCCGGTGGGCGCCTGGGGCTTCTCCATCCTGGTCATGACCGAGTTCATGAAGGAAGTGCCGGTCGAACTGGAGGAGGCCGCGCGCATCGACGGCGCGGGCGAACTGCGCATCTTCTTCGGCATCATCCTGCCGCTGTGTCGGCCCGCGCTCGGCGTCATCGGCGTCTTCGGCTTCACCATGATCTGGGATCAGTATCTGCTCCCGCTGATCGTGGCGCCCGAGTCCAGCATGTGGACCCTGCCCATCGCGCTGCGCTCCCTGCGCTCCGACGAGGAGGTCGGCATCGGCGTACTGCTCGCGGCATCACTGCTCGCGCTGCTGCCGTCGATCATCGCTTTCTTGGCTTTCCAACGGCAGTTCATGCGCGGCCTGACCAGCGGCGCCATCAAGGGTTAGGCGTCCATGTACCTGTCCATGTATCTGGATGGAATCCCATATGCTGACACTCTGAAGCCTCTGTCAAGATGGGATGAGTATGGAGCCCCAGCTAGTCAAGTCCGCCGAGCGGACGGTCCGCATCCTCGAGACTCTGGCCGCCTCCCACGAGACCCTGACACTGTCGGAGCTCCAGCAGCACACGGGCTTTCCACGCAGCTCCCTGCACGCCCTGATGCGCACCCTGGTCGAGCTGAACTGGGTCGAGACCGACTCCGCAAGATCGGCCTTCGGCATCGGGCCGCACGCCCTGCTGACCGGCACCGCGTACCTCGACAAGGACCCCGCCCTGCCCCTGGCCCAGGAGACGCTGGAGGACCTGCGCGCGGAGACCGGCCAGACCGCACATTTCGCCCGCCGCGACGAGGCACACGTCCTCTACCTGGCGACCAGGGAGTCGCGGGAGGCACACCACGTGATCCCCAGGGTGGGCCGGCGGCTGCCCGCCCACGTCACGGCGCTCGGCCAGGTGCTGCTCGCCCAGCTCACCGACGACGAGGTGGCGGCCCTGCTGCCGGACCCGCTGACGGCGATCACCGAGCACACCTTCACCGATCCGGCCAAGCTGATCGGGGAGCTCGACCAGGTACGCACCCGGGGCTGGGCCTACGAACGCGAACAGGGCACCCCGGGCGTGGCCTGCGTGGCGGTGGCGGTCGACTATCGGATCCCGGCCACGGACGCGATCAGCTGCTCGATGCCGGCGGGCCTGGAACCGGCCGAGATCGAGAAGGTCACGGACGCGGTGACCAGACACACGCGGAAGCTGGCTGCCACGCTTCGCCGGGAGGGCATCCGCTGATCGGCTTCGGGTCATCCGCTTCCGCTGATCCGTATCCGCTCCCCCGCTCGTCCACTGCCGCTCCGAGCTCAGCCACTTCAGCTTCGCGCTCACCCGCATGCGCTGATCCGCATCCCCTTCCCCGCGTGTCCGCTTCAGTTTCGGGCCCACCTGGATCCGCTGACCCACGTCCACGCCCCTGCGCATCCGCATCTGCTTGGCCCCCAGCCGGATTCACTGATCCGCATCCACCCACCCGCACATCTGCTCGCCCGCACATCCGCTTCGGGCTCACACGCGCATCCGCTTCGGGCTCGCCCGCACATCCGCTTCGGGCTCATCGGCTTCCGCTTATCCGCTCATCCGCTAGGAAGGATTGTTGATGCGGCTAGATGGTGTTCTCTTCTTTCCCGTGACCCCTTATGGCGCTGACGGCGACATAGCCGAGCAGACGATGGCCGAGCACGTCGCCAATGGGGTCGCCGCCGGAGCCGGAGGAGTGTTCACCGCGTGCGGCACAGGCGAGTTCAACGCGCTCGACGTCGCCGACTACACCAAGGTCGTGGCCACGTCGGTGCGGGCCACAGGCGGCCGGGTCCCGGTCTTCTCGGGCGCGGGCGGCCCGCTGCCCACTGCCAAGGCGTTCGCCCGCGCGGCGGCGGACAACGGAGCCGACGGCCTGCTGCTGATGCCCCCCTACCTGGTGACCGCTCCCCCGGACGGCCTGGTCCGCTACGTGCGTGAGGTGGCTTCAGCCGGCGGGCTGCCCGTCATCATCTATCACCGCGCCACCGCCCGCTTCTCCCCCTCAGCGGTGGCCGAGCTGGCCCAACTGCCCGAGATCATCGGCTTCAAGGACGGACTCGGCGACTTCGACCTGCTCCAGCGCATCATCCTGACCGTACGGCGGTCTACGGACCGGGAGTTCACTTTCTTCAACGGCCTGCCCACCGCCGAACTGACCGTCCCCGCCTACCGAGGGCTGGGCGTGACGCTGTACTCCAGCGCCGTCTTCGCCTTCGCACCGGAGATCGCACTGGCCTTCCACAAGGCGGTGAGCGGGGACGACGAGGTACTGGTGCAACGACTGCTCACCGACTTCTACCTGCCGCTGGTGGAGCTACGGGACCGGGTACCGGGATACGCGGTCTCGCTGGTCAAGGCAGGGGTCCGGTTGCGTGGGTTGGCGGTCGGTGGCGTACGGGCTCCCCTGGTCGACCCCTCTGCGGAGGATTTGCGGGAGCTGGAGCGCATCCTGGCCATCGGCTTGGAGATCGCCGGGGCCTGACCGGTCTTTATGAAGGCTTTTCAAGAGTCGCGGCGCTTCCCCCAGCCCCGCGACCGGTCCTGACCTCCACCTCCACCGGCTGCCTTCACCCACCCCACAACCGATCCAGGCCTTCGCCTCACCCCACAACCGATCCAAGCCTTCGCCTCACCCTCCAACCGATCCGCCCCTCCCACCCCCTGCCTTCACCCGCCCCGCGACCAACCAGACCGTCGGCAGCGTGCTACGCCACCACCAGGGGGCGGGCTACGCCTCCATCGGCGATCGGCTTCCCCCACGGTGACCTCGGCGTCGCCGCCGTCTCGAAGCCGTCCCCCGACTGGCTCGACGCGGGCCAGCCGCCCCCGACCGTCCCGCCCACTGACGGACGTGCGCGCCAGCGACCTGCACCCACCGAGCGAACGTGCGCGCCGGCGACCTGCACCACCGATGGGACGGACGCGTTGACTGGCCGGCGGAATGATGGGACGACGGACAGCGGGACAGCGACGGACCCGCGAAAGCACACGTCATCAGCGGCGGCTACGACCCTCTCGCGACGCCGGCGAGCACCTCGCCATTCCCTCCCTGCCTGAGGCGTTCGACGTGCTCGTCCACCTGCACCGCGTGTCTCCGGCGCGGCCGCTACCCCGCAAAGCGCGTTCGCGCACCTCCTGCCGGATGCATCGAGAGGTCGCTCAACCGGTAAGGCAGACACCTTCTAAAAAAATATAGATTGGTGATAGTGTCCTGGCTTCCGGATGAAAGGAAGACGATGATCGTGATGGAGCAGGCGGCCCAGACAATGCGGGCACTGGCCCTTGATGAGGACCTCAAGGACCGAGTCGCCGCAGATCCCGCACTGCGCGAGCTGGCCTGGCGGGTGGCCGAACGGTACGTCGGCGGCCAGACAGTCGGCGAGGCGCTCGCCCGGGCCGCCCTGCTCAACGCGGAGGGCAGCGCCGTCACCCTTGACTACATGGGCGAGAGCTGCCGCGACGCCGACCTGGCCACGGCCGAGACCGAGGTGTTCCTGGACCTGTCACGGCAGGCCGCAGCGCGCGGGGTGAACTGCTCGGTATCCCTCGACCTGTCCCACATCGGCTCCGTGGTGGACCGCGAGCTGGGGTTGGCCAACGCCACCCGGCTGGCCGAGGCCACCGCCGCCGCGGGCCAGGAGATGATGATCTCGATGGAGGGAACCGATCGTACGGACCTCATCCTGTGGACTCACGAACGCCTCTGCGGGCGTTTCGACCATGTCGGCGTCACCATCCAGGCCCGCCTGCACCGCACTGACGAGGACCTGCCCCGCCTGCTGACGCGACCCGGCCGCATCCGCCTGGTGAAGGGCGCCTACCTCGAACCCGAGTCCATCGCCCACCACCGCGACAGCCGCGAGCTGCCGGCGGTCTACCTCGCGTACGCGACCCGCCTGCTGGACAGCGGCCACCTCTGCTCGATCGCCACCCACGACCTCGACCTCCTCGACGAACTGCAGCCGCACATGCGGCAGGACTCCGGCGCCTACGAGGTCGAGATGCTGCTGGGACTCGGCATCGATCAGCTGCGGACGATGCGGGATCGCGGGCATCCGGTCAGGGAGTACGTTGTGTTCGGCACCCAGTGGTGGCTGTACGTCTGCAACCGCATCGCCGAGAACCCGGCCCGCCTGTTCCAGGCTCTGGTAGACGCCACCCAGCGCACATAGACCCTTACCGGAGCAGGGAATGCCAGCCTGGCCCGCACACCGGCCGGGCCCACCTCGGCTACGACCGCGCCCTCGCCCACCTCGGACCACTGACGACGACAATTTCGCCCGCCCGGGCTCCCTATCGCCACTGGCCGTTCACTTGCTGCTCAACCCCTCACATCACCAGACAGCAACACACGCCGCTTACCCCGCCACCAACCCACACCCCCGCCACGCCACCAAGCAGCAACAAGCCGCGCCCCTCTACCCCAACGCCAAAGCCCATCTTCCCCACATCACGAGACAGCAAGACGCGCCCTCCCACCCCAACACCAGGGCGCGTCTCTGCCGCATCCCATCCCTAACTAACGCCCCAGCGCGCCATCCACCCGTCGCGGGACACCCAGCGGGTTGTCGTCCCTGAGCTCCTCCGGAAGCAGCTCACCGGGCCAGTCCTGGTACGCCGTCGGCACCAGCCACCGGTCGATGGCCGTCGCGCCGACCGACGTGTGCGCTGCCGACGTCGAAGCCGGCCACGGACCGCCGTGATGCATCGCCCAGCACACCGCCACCCCGGTGGGCCACCCGTTCCAGATCAGCCGCCCGGCCTTACGCCCGAGCACCTCGGCGACCTCACCGGCCTCGCTGGGGTCGGTGGCATGCACGGTGGCCGTCAGCGACCCTTCCAGCCGCTCCAGCACGGCCCGCAGGTCCGAAATTTCGCGATAAGTCACGACGATCGACGCCGGACCGAAGCACTCTTCGTTGATGCCCGGCAACTTCGCCGCGAACGAGTCGAGATCCGTGGTGAACACCGTGGGCGTGACGGCCAAGCTACCCTCTCCCGCCTTGCCCTCGGCCAGCACCGGCAGCTCACCAAGCCGCTGCAGCCCGCCCAGGTAGCCGTCCCTGATCCGCTCACCCAGCATCGGCCCGCCGGTGGTCCCCTCCACGGCCGCGGCCAGCGCCTTGCGCAGCTCATCGTCCTCGGGCACGAACATCAGCCCGGGATTCGTACAGAACTGCCCGACCCCCATAGTCAACGATGTAGCGAACCCGGTGGCCACCTCCGCCATGGGCGCGGACGGCAGTACGACGACCGGGTTGACGCTGCCCAGCTCCCCGAAGAACGGGATCGGCACCTCTCGCTGGTCGATCAGCCCCTGGATCGCCTTGCCGCCCGGGACCGACCCGGTGAACCCGGCCGCGACCACGCCCGGGTGCTGTACCAGGTCGGCGCCCGCCTGCATGCCCTGCACCAGTCCCAGCAGGTCGGGGTACGGCAGGGCCTTGCGGACGATGCGAGCGACCTGCTCGGAGGTGTTGGGGTGGCCCGGATGCGCCTTCACCACGACCGCGCAACCGGCGGCCAGCGCCGATGCGGTGTCGCCACCCGCCACGGAGAACGCGAACGGGAAGTTGCTCGCCGCGAACACCGCGACCACGCCGGCCAGCGGCTGCTTCATCCGGCGTACGTCGGGCCTGGGCGGAGTTGCCGAGGGGTCGGCGTGGTCGACGATGGCGTCGAGGTAGCCACCATCTCTGATCACCTGGGCGAACAGCCGGAACTGGCCGGCCGTACGAGCGACCTCGCCGCGCAGTCGTACCTCTCCCAGCGCGGTCTCACTGTCGGCGATCTGCCACAGCTCGTCCACCTTCGCGGTGAGAGCGTCGGCGACGGCCTCCAGTGCTTCGGCCCGCTCGGCGGCGGGAGTCGCCCGCCAGGCCGCACCTGCGGCGGCCGCGGCGGAAACAACCATGTCGACCCCGGCGCGGTCGGTTTCAGGCAGGGCGCTGCCCACGGTCTCGCCGGTCCTGGGGTTGTGTCCGTAGATCATCGAATGGCCCTTCGGAGTCTTGACACTTCTTCATATTGATTCTTACAGTTGCGACAACCTGTCCACAAACCTGGCACTTGTTCACATATATGGACGGCGGTCATATGATCATCAGGCAGATCCACGTCACCCCCGTAGCTTTCAAGGATCCGCCACTGTTGAACGCCGCCGGCGTACACGAACCCTGGGCGCTGCGGACGATCGTCGAGGTGGTCACCGACGAGGGGCTGAGCGGCCTCGGCGAGACGTACGGTGACCTGGGGCACCTCACCAAGGTACGCGAATGCGCCGAGGCACTGGTCGGCGTGGATGTGCATGCCACGAACGAGATGTATGTCAGGATCAGCGCGCTCGTCGGCGATGTAGTGACCGATATGCACGGCTTGACCGGGGTCGCGACCCAGGAGAAGAGCATCGATCGGGTGTTCGCGGCCTTCGAGGTGGCTTGTCTGGACATTCGCGGCAAGGCAGCCGGCGTGCCGGTCGTCGATCTGCTGGGCGGCCGGGTACGCGACGCTGTGCCGTACAGCGCCTATCTCTTCTACAAGTGGGCGGGGCATCCGGGCGGCGAGCCCGACAGGTTCGGCGCGGCGCTCGACCCGGCGGGGCTGGTCGAGCAGGCATCGATGCTGATCAAGGAGTACGGTTTCGCGTCGATCAAGCTCAAAGGCGGCGTGTTCGCACCTCAGGAAGAAGTCGAGGCGATCATAGCCCTGCGGGAGGCCTTCCCGGGCGTGCCTCTCCGTCTGGACCCGAACGCTGCTTGGACCGTCGAGACCTCGATCCAGGTAGGCCAGGCGCTCGAAGGCAGCCTGCAGTATCTGGAGGACCCCACGCCCGGAATCCCCGGAATGTCGAAGGTCGCCGGCGAAGTCCCGATGCCGCTGGCCACGAACATGTGCGTGGTGACGCCCGAGCACCTTCCGCCCGCCATCGCCACCCAGGCAATCGGAGTGCTGCTGCTCGACCACCATTACTGGGGCGGACTCGTACGTTCCTCGCATATCGCCGCACTGTGTGACACGTTCGGGCTGGAGCTGTCCATGCACTCCAACTCGCACCTTGGGATCAGCCTGGCCGCGATGACCCACCTGGCCGCCGCCACGCCGAACCTCACCCACGCCTGCGACACCCACACGCCATGGCAGAACGGGCAGGACGTAGTCGCACCGGGCGCATTGCGGTTCGTGGACGGCGCCGTACCCGTGCCGGACGGGCCCGGTCTCGGCATCGAACTGGACCGTGACGCCCTGGCCATGATGCATGAGCAATATCTCGCGTGCGGAATCACCGAGCGCGACGACACCACCTATATGCAGCGCTTCGAGCCTGCTTTCTCTGCGAGGAGACCGCGCTGGTGAACGTGGCCTACGCCTACCCCTGGGACATCGTCGGTGACCCGTCGGCCCCTTCGCGCCTCGCGGAGCTGGGCGTCGAGGCCGTCGCGTTGGCGGCCAGCTATCACTCCACCCGTGCGGCAACGCCGTATCACCCCGCCCACCGAGTGCTGGATGTCCCACAATCGGCTTTCTACCTGCCAGTTCGGCCCTCCTCCTGGGGGCGCCTGACACCGGCCTCCCCAACCTGGACACCCACGGACGCCTACCTGCAAGCCCGGGACGCCCTGAAGGCCGTCGGACTTCAGGTACACGCATGGACGGTGTTGACACACAACTCCTTCCTGGGCGGTCTGCACCCTGAACTGGTAGTACGTAACGCATTCGGTGATCCCTATCCATATGCGCTGTGTCCGGCTTTCGAGGACGTGATCGAGTACTGCGAGCGTCTGGTCAGCGAGATCCTGACCGTCGGCGAACCGGATGGCCTCATCCTCGAGGCGTGCGGCCCCATGGGCTTCGGGCACCAGAGCGTGCACGAGAAGACGGCCGGCGCCGACTGGACGTCCGTACACAGTGACCTGCTGACGCTCTGCTTCTGTACGGCCTGCGCTCCCCGTTACCCAGAGGGCACCAGAGAACACGTACGCGCGGCCATCGACGGCCCTCCCGCTAGGGCCGTAACCTCTCCCGCGACGAGCAGGAACGACCAGGCATCTCCGGCGCCGACCTCTTCCGCACCGTCTGCTTCCTCATCAGCATCTGCATCGCCGTCTGCCGCCGCGCAAGCAGCTGCGTCACGGACTTCTGCCTCATCAGCAGCCGCATCGCCAACTGCTGCCTCACCAGCGACTGCGTCGCCGGCTTCTGGCTCGCCATCATCTCCCGAGACCGTGGAAGCCGCCCTCGGTCCATTCGCCGACGATGTCCGAAACGTACGCGTAGAACTGTCGGCATCATTGCGCACTCGTCTCATCACCGTGGCCCGCGAGACAGCGCCGAACGTACCCATCACCCTGCACGCCAACCCCGACCCTTGGGCCGCCAGCTCGTTCGCCGCCCTCCCCACCGGCGAGCCCGGAGCGGAGGTGCTGGTGGGTAACTGCTGGGGCGACCCGGCCTCGGACGCCGCCCGCCTGGCCAGACTGGGCGAACTCTGCGGCCCCGGCCAGCGAGTGGGCGCATATGTCCTGGCTCTTCCTCCACGCCCCGCCGACGGCCAGGCACTCGCCGAGCAACTCAGAACGTACGCCAAGGCAGGCGCCACGGACTTCCACCTCTACCACGCCGGTCTCGCCTCCCCCCGCCGTCTGGCCGCCATGGCCGAAGCCCTACGCCTCATCCGCTGACCGCCCACCGCTCAGCTCGTCCTGCCGCAACCCTCTTGATCAAGTGAGTGGCCGCCACTCACTTGGTCAAGTCGCGTGGCCGCCGCCCCTTGGTCAAGTCGCGTGGCTGCCACCCTTGATCAAGCCGTGTCACTGCCACCCACTTGATCAAGCCACCTCGAATGCGCACCCCCGAACGGCCCCTGCCGTCCGCCCACTGCGCCCATCAACCACCTGGCCGTCTCCTCGGCCTGGTCGATCATCTGTTGCGGATATCCCAGCAGCACCTGGTGATCGGCGAACTCGTCCTCATCGTCCAGAATCAACCGCCCGTCACGCATCCTGATCACGTCGAGGTCGAGGTCGAGCATGGTCACCTCACCATCACGCCACTCGGGAACGGTAGTGACATCCACATACACCTCAGCCCGATGCGGCGGCGAGTTGAAGGACGCCGTCCACCACCCGTCCCGCGGGAACAACATGATGGCCGCGGTCTCCCACACAATCGGCTGCCCTTCCCCTTTACGAGCAACCGTCCCGCCCGGCACCGCGACCCACACGCCGTGCTCATCCTCGCCGAGCACCTTCGCGGAATGGTTCCAGTGCAACGCCCCGCCGTACTTCCGGAAGACAACCCTCACATCGGTCACTCCAGGGACGCTACCGGACCATCACTCAGATCCTGCGCTCCCCAAACCTCCGACCAACATCCCCCGACGCATCACGTTCCCTAACTCACCGACCAACATCCCGCTCTTTCCTCGCACCCCGACTACAGCCCCCACCCGCACCCCATTCCCTAGCCCACCAACCAACAGCCTTCACCGCACCGACCCCACCGGCCAACAGACCCCCGACCGCTCCGCATCCCAGCGCTCCATCCCCTCAACGACGGCCGAATTCTTCACGCGTCGGCGACATGCCGATCTCGCCCGCGTGCTCCCACCCACCAACGCTCCTGCCCTTCCTTAAAGGCTCCGATCACAGCTCACCACTTCACCCGCACTCCCAAACCCCCCAACCACAGCCTTCACCGCACCACAGCACAGCCCTCCATCCCCAACCTCACCCACACTCCCGAACCCCTAAGCAACAGCCTTCACCGGACCACACCCCAGCGCCCCTCCGCGACCTCACCCGGACTCCATAGCCCGCCGAGCAATACTCCCGAGCCTTCCGCCACAGCTCACCCAGCGATAGCCCCACCCCACGCACTCCCTAGCTCACCGACAACATCCAGCACCCGGCGAACCCTTCTGCGCCGTCCACTCATCGAGGCCCCAACAGCCCGATGCCACCTGTACTCCCTAGCCCGCCAACCAACACCCCCGGCCCCGTCGGCGCCCCTAACCCGCCGACCAACGAACCAACTCTCTGATCAACGAACCGCAGATACGAGCCCACTCTCGTACGCCACGATGACAAGCTGTGCCCGGTCCCGAGCATCGAGCTTGGCCAGGAGCCGCCCGATGTGGGTCTTGACCGTGGCGAGACTGAGATGAAGATGGGCGGCGATCTCGGTGTTGGAGAGACCCCGAGCGATCAGGATGAGAACCTCCCGCTCCCGCTCCGTAACGCCATGCAGCCCCTTGACCTGTAACGACGCAGGCGTGCGGGTGAACTCCTCGATCAGCCTGCGCGTCACCCTCGGAGCCAGCAACGCCTCACCAGCCGCGACCACGCGAATGGCGGCGACCAGATCGGCCGGCGGGGTGTCCTTGAGCAGGAACCCACTGGCTCCAGCACGGAGTGCGTCGTAAACGTAGGCGTCGAGGTCGAACATGGTCACGATCAGGACCCGAGCCACATCTCCTATCCGCCTAGTGGCCTCGATGCCATCCATTTCCGGCATGCGCACGTCCATGAGAACCACATCAGGCCGCTCCTCCAGAGCAACGGCCACCGCCTCGGCTCCCGTCGCGGCCTCACCTACAACGGTCAGATCGGGCTCCGAGTCGACCAATACCTTGAAGCTCCCCCTGAGCAGCGCCTGGTCATCGGCGACAAGAACACGGATCACGAAGTGCCCCCATAAGGCAACCGGGCTGACACCCGAAACCCTCGCCCAGGTAGACGCCCGGCCTCGAACACTCCGTCGTACATCATGACCCGCTCCCGCATTCCGATCAGTCCGTGTCCCGTTCCCTCCACCGGCAGTGTGCGACGGCCCGGACCGTCGTCAATCACCTCGATCCGCACCTCCATCACGTCGGCCACCACCGATATCCGGCACCGGGCCGGTGCCGCATGCTTCACCACGTTGGTGAGCGCCTCCTGGACGATCCGATAGACCGACAACTCCACACCCTCAGGCAGCCCAACCCCGAGCCGTGAGCCATCTCCTCCCTCGCGCATGCCTAGGCCGTCCTCGCCTCCGTCCCGGGCTCTCTGGCTGGCTCTGTCATGGACCCGTTGGCGTGCCCTGTCCTGGGCCTGTTGACTTGTCCCCTCTTGGGCCCGTTGAGCGGCCCCGTCCTGACTCCACTGGCCAGCCTCACCCAGGTCCCTCTGGTCGGTACCACCATGGACCCACTGGTCGGTGCCGTCCTGGGCCGTTTGACCGGTCACATCCTGGAAGCCCTGACCGGCCCCACCCCGGACCCTCTGGCCGGTACCGGCCCGGGCCGTTTGACCGGTCACATCCTGGAAGCCCAGACCGGCCCCACCCCGGACCCTCTGGCCGGTACCGGCCCGGGCCGTTTGACCGGTCACATCCTGGAAGCCCAGACCGGCCCCACCCCGGACCCTCTGGCCGGTACCGGCCCGGGCATCAGTCCGGCCACCAACCCACTCCTGGCCTCCCCCACCGTCCCTGGTCGCAACGTCGGCACCCTCCATAGGCGCACTGTCCCGGTTTGCACGATTGGTACTAGACCCAGCCGCGCGATTGCCCTTGTCGTCCTTGTGATCAGCCCGCGAATGCGGTGCGACATCATCTCCACGGTTCCGGCCTCCCCCGGCCGCCAACCGGAGGTCCAGCTCTACCTCCACGCCCGCCAATCTGGCCTGCTCGGCCAGCCGTGGGAGGCCGCTGAGGTCCGGTGCGGGGCCACGGTCAGGCGTCTCGTCTGAGCGGAGGACGCCGAGCAAGTGGCGCATCTCAACGAGCGCGCTCCGGCTGGCGGTCTCGATCACCCGCAACGCATCGTGTGCCTCCTCCGGTCTGGTGGCCATCACATGATTGGCCACGCCCGCCTTGACCGCGATCAATCCCACGCTGTGCGCAACGACATCGTGCAGCTCACGGGCGATGCGCAACCGCTCCTCCGCCACAGCCTGTCCAGCCAGGCGCTCGGCATCGCGCGCCGCATAGTGTCTTCGTTCTCGTACGGCTCGCCCGACCGTCCACGCGCCGCCCAGTGCGGCGATGCCGATGAGCGGCTGGTCGAGATTCGTCAGCCACGCGGGGCCCGCCGGCTGCGGCGCACCGCCGGCGACCACCATTCCGACCAGCGTGACCAGTGTGAGCACACCGATCGCCGAGGTCGGAACCCACGCACCCCGGGCATCGGCCAGGGCGACGACATAGAGCGCGTAGGCAGGCGAGATATAAGCGGATGAGACCCCTAACACCGCGGCGACCACGATGGAGACTGTCAGCACGAAGCAGAAGACGGGCAACGGCCACACTCTGCGCATCGCCAGCGGCAAACCCAGCCCCAGGATAAGAGTCAGCCTCGCCCACGGCGGCAGCGCCCACCCACTCGTCGCGGCCGTGAGGAACATGAGACAGAAGCCCAACCCTGCCAGCAGGTCCAGCCCGATCAGCTGGCGACGGCTCAAGCGAGCGGTGAAGAGGGAGGGGGATTCGTTCACGCGTTGACCGTAGTGGTTGAGGGTGGGCCTGCACGTCAGACTGGGGTCTGACCTTGAGGTTCGGACCGTGGTCCGATGTGGCGAACGCCCGCCGTACTTCATTCTTTACCGCGTGATCGAACTCAACCGCCTGACCAAACGCTACGGCGACACGCTCGCCGTCGACAATCTGTCCTTCAAGATAGAGCCCGGCCACGTGACCGGATTCCTGGGCCCCAACGGTGCCGGCAAATCCACCACGATGCGCCTGATCCTCGGCCTCGACTCCGCCACCTCGGGCCAGGCACTCATCAACGGGCGACGATACACCTCGCTGAGCAGGCCCATGCGTGAGGTGGGCGCGCTGCTGGACGCAAGCGCCGTACACGGCGGGCGCAGGGCCTACGACCATCTGTTGTGCCTGGCGCGCACCAATGACATCGGCCCGACGCGAGTGGCCGAGGTTCTCGAACAGGTGGGCCTGGCCGGGGTGGCACGCAAGAGGGTGGGCGGCTTCTCACTCGGCATGAAGCAGCGCCTCGGCATCGCGGCCGCCCTGCTCGGCGACCCGGGCACGCTGATGTTCGACGAACCGGTCAATGGACTCGATCCCGACGGGGTGCGCTGGATTCGCGACTTAATGCGCTCCTTGGCCAAGGAGGGCAGGACCATCCTGCTCTCCAGCCACCTGATGAGCGAGATGGCGCTGACGGCCGAGCGCATCATCATCCTCGGCCGAGGCAAGCTGATCATGGAAGCCACCGTGGCGGAGCTCACTGAGCGCTACCCGTCGCTCGAAGACGCCTACCTTGCCCTGACGGCGAGCAGCGTGGAATACGGAGCCGCACGATGAGGACAATCCTGTCTTCCGAATGGTTGAAGCTGCGCTCGGTCACCTCGACCTATCATGCGCTCGGAGTGGCTGCGCTCACGGTGCTCCTCGGCATGATCTGGACTTTCTACGTCAGCGGCTTGGCGGATGAACGCGGATCACTGCGAGCGGCGGCCCCTGAACAGGGCTTCCTGCCACTGATCCAAATCAGCCTGGCTGTCCTCGGCGTGCTGGCCATCACTGCGGAGCAGGCCAGCGGCATGATCCGCACAAGTCTCACAGTCGTTCCCAAGAGAGGGACCTTACTGCTGGCCAAGGCCGGGGTGGTCGCCGCCGTTACCTTCGTCGCCGCCAACTCGATCATTATCCTCACGTACGTGACGAGCCGCCTCATAGCGGGCGAGCGCCACTTGCAGTTCAACGAGTCTTCTCTGGCCAACGACCTGCCGATGCTGCTCGCCTCCGGGCTGTCGGTGACCGTGCTCGCATTGGTGGGCCTCGGCTTGGGCGTAGCCACTCGATCCACGGCGGCGGCGATCGTTTCGGTCGTGTCGCTACTGTTCGTCCTGCCCGGCATCGCCAATTACCTGCCAGCCCCGTGGAACACCCGCGTGGCCGCCCTCATGTTGCCCAACCTCGTGCCGCAGATCGCCGACCAGCGGCTTTCCAGGCGACTGGGCGACGGTTTCCTACCTCCCTGGGCCGCGCTCGTGGTGCTCGCCACCTACGCGATCATCGCACTCGCGGCGGGGTTCTACCTGTTCAAAAGGAGAGACGCGTGAGTGTGCTGGCATCGGAGTGGCTGAAGGTCCGCACCGTTCGCTCCAGCTATCTGATGCTGGGGCTGAGCTTGGGCGGCATTCTGCTGGGCGCTGCGGTCGCCTGGGCGGCGGTCGGGACGTACGACAACGCCACCCCTGCGCAGCAGGCTCATGCCGCCATCGCGGATCTGGAGGAAGTGGTGCTGATGGTGCCACAACTCTGCATGGGCGTCCTCGGCGTCCTCACGATCACGTCCGAATACACAACAGGACTGATCAGAACAAGCCTCGCCATAGTGCCGAGACGCTGGCCGGTCCTAGCGGGAAAGTCAGTGATTGTCGGTCTACTCGGTCTGGTCACCGGTCCGATGGTGGTGTTCGGGACATACGTCGCCGCCCGTTGGATGATTGGCGACCGCTTCGGCGGTTCCTACACGATTCCCTTCCTCGACAGACTGCCAACGCTTATTACGTCGAGCCTTACGGTGGCGGTATTCGCGCTGCTCGGGCTAGGACTGGGCGCCACCTTACGCTCCACGGCGGGAGCGATCACGATCCTCGTGGGTCTCGTGTACGTGATCCCAATAATCGTGGGCAATCTGCCCGAGCCCTGGAGCGAACGCCTCGGCTCGGTGATGATCGGTGCGCTCCCGCGCGAGATCGCCGGCGACGATCTCACGCACTCGGTGTACGGCTCGCTGCTTTCTCCTGTCGCCGCGGCCATGGTGCTGATCGCCTACGCCGTGCTGCCGTTGCTCGTCGGTACATGGCTAATGCGCCGGAAAGATGCCTAAGCCGCCGACACACTCAGCGTGGATGACGTCCCTCAGAGCGGCGTAGTTTCTCATCCACTCAGCCCTGTTCGCCCACGTAGGAAACGCACAAGGAGATCGTTGATCCACCGCTGAGCGGGACACCACCTCAGTGTGCAAAGGAGATCGTGATTCACCACTGGGCGAGACACCACCTAGTGTGCAAAGAGCGCGAAGTGTCGGCAGGACGAACCGTCTTGATGGTGCCGAGAGATGTCGGCGAGGGCACAGGTGTCGCCGGGAACCCCAGCAGTCGGCGCAAGTCAACTGGACCGCCGAGTGTCCGGGGCACTGCGAATCGGCAGAGGCCACGGGACCGCCGGATGTCCGATGCACCGAGAATCGGCGGAAGTCCGTGGGACCGCCGAGTGTCGGTGCAACCGGGATTCGGGACGCCGGATGTCAGCAGAGGCCGCAGAATCAGCGACACGAGAGGCTCCGATGCGACTCCCGGAGGTACGGCAGGCGCTCATGCCTGCCGTACCCATACGGAGGTCAGACCTCGAGCACCACGGGGATGATCATCGGACGCCGGCGGTAGGTGTCGCTCACCCAGCGCCCGACCGTGCGGCGGACCACCCGGCGGATCTCCTGCATGTCGACGACCCCGTCTGCGGCCTTCTCCTCGAGTGCCTTCTCGATCTGCGGAATGAACTCCTCGAACTGCGCCGGGTCGATGCCGGAGCCACGCGCGTGGATCTCCGGCCCACCGGTGAGCTTGCCGGTGCTGGAGTCGACCACCACGACGACGGAGATGAAGCCCTCGTCGCCGAGAATCCTGCGGTCCTTCAAGGAGGTGTCGGTGATCTCGCCGACGGATGAGCCATCGACGTAGACGTACCCGGCATGGACCGCACCGACGATCTTGGCTCTGCCGTCGACCAGGTCGACCACGACGCCGTCCTCCGCGATCACGATGTGATCGTCAGGCACGCCGGTGAGCGCGGCGAGCTTGGCGTGCGCGCGCAGGTGCCGCCATTCGCCGTGGACGGGCATGAAGTTCGACGGGCGGGTCAGGTTCAGCACGTAGAGCAGTTCGCCGGCGGCCGCATGTCCGGAGACGTGCACCTTGGCGTTGCCCTTGTGCACGACCCGGGCACCCCAGCGGGTGAGGCCGTTGATCACCTTGTTGACGGCGGTCTCGTTGCCCGGCACCAGCGACGACGCCAGCAAGACGGTGTCACCCTCGGCGATGCGAATCGGGTGATCCCGGTTGGCCATCCTCGACAGCGCCGCCATCGGCTCGCCCTGCGAACCCGTGCAGACGAGCACCACGTCTTCCGGCGGCCATTCCTCGATGTCGCGCGAGTCGACGATCAGCCCCGGCGGCACCTTGAGATAGCCGAGATCGCGGGCCACGCCCATGTTGCGCAGCATCGAGCGTCCGACCATGGCGACCTTGCGATTGTGTCTGGCCGCCGCATCCATGACCTGCTGGATGCGGTGTACGTGCGACGCGAAGCTGGCCACGATGACCCGCTGCTCCGAGGTACGGATCACCTCGTCGATGACCGGGCCGATCTCCCGTTCGCTGGTGACGAACCCGGGCACTTCAGCGTTGGTCGAGTCGGACATCAGCAGGTCGACGCCCTCGGTACCAAGACGGGCGAACCCACCGAGGTCGGTGAGGCGGCCGTCGCTCGGCAACTGGTCCATGCGGAAGTCGCCGGTATGCAGCACGATGCCGGCGGGTGTCCTGATGGCCACCGCCAGCGCGTCCGGGATCGAGTGGTTGACCGCCAAGAACTCGCAGTCGAACGGCCCGAACCTGTGCCGTTCGCCCTCGACCACCTCGATCTTGGTGGGCTGGATCCGATGCTCGGTGAGCTTGGCCTCGATGAAGGCCAGCGTCAGCTTGGATCCGATGAGCGGGATGTTGCGCCGCTCACGAAGCAGATATGGCACGGCCCCGATGTGGTCTTCGTGCGCGTGGGTCAGGACCACGGCCTCGACATCGTCGAGCCGGTCCCTGATGTATTCGAAGTCAGGCAGGATCAGGTCGATGCCCGGCTGGTCCGGCTCGGGGAAAAGCACCCCGCAGTCGACGATCAGCAATCGGCCGTCGTATTCGAAGACGGCCATGTTCCTGCCGATTTCACCCAGCCCGCCCAGCGCGACAATGCGCAGGCCGCCCTCCGGCAGCGCCGGCGGGGGGCCAAGCTCCGGATGTGGATGGCTCATAGCCGGCCCCCATGGTCAAATCGTGTTCTCAAAACTCCCGGTTCCTCCCCGTTCCTATGCGTCTGTCAACTTCACCCCGCCGGCTACCAGGCAAGCACGCAGCTCGGCGATCTGCTTCTCTGTCGCGGCCACCAACGGCAGCCGCACTGGTCCGACCGGCACTCCTACCATGCCCAGTGCCGCCTTGGCCATGATCGCGCCGCCAGCGCTCATCATGATCCCTTCGACCACGGGCGCCAGTTGGCGGTGCACCGCAAGTGCTTGAACGACGTCGCCGTTCCTGTACAAGTCGATCATGCGCGCCAGGTCGGCGCCGACCACATGGCCGACAACGCTGACGAACCCGGCCGCGCCAACCGAGAGCCAGGGCAGATTGAGCAGATCATCGCCCGAATAGAAGGCGAGATCGGTCATCGCCATGATCTGGCTGCCGAGGAACAGATCGCCCTTGGCGTCTTTCACGGCCACGATGCGTTCGTGCTGTGCGAGCCGGATCAGGGTTTCGATCTTGATCGGCACGCCGCTGCGCCCGGGGATGTCATAGAGCATCACCGGAAGGTCGGTTGCGTCGGCCACAGCGGCAAAGTGCTGATACAGGCCCTCTTGTGGGGGCTTGCTGTAGTACGGCGTCACTACGAGCAGCCCGTGAGCACCCGCGCGGGCCGCGGCCTTCGCGAGCAAGATGCTGTGGTGAGTGTCGTTGGTGCCCGCCCCGGCCACCACCGTTGCCCGATCACCCACCGTCTCGAGAACGGTGCGCAGAATGCGCTCCTTCTCCTCATCAGAGGTGGTGGGCGACTCGCCGGTCGTCCCGCTGACGATCAGGCCGTCGTTGCGCTGCTCGTCCACCAGATAGGTGGCCAGGCGCCGCACGGCGTCGTAATCGACCGCACCGTCAGGTGTGAACGGCGTGACCATGGCGGTCAACATACGGCCGAAGGGCGCGTCGGTGGTTCCAGTTGGCGAAGCCATAGTGCGAACGCTACCTGGATTCGCAAAAGCGGTGGACGCCGCCACCCCGCTTTGCCTGCCTGGGGCCGCGTATTGTCATGCCGTTCCCCGGCATCTCAGGGCATGTCCGGCCGCACTCGACACGTCCCTAGCGTGCCCCTCCCGGCCACCGAATGGCTCTCTGAGCCGGTTCGCGGGTCCGGCACCGGATCACCGACCCGCCGCTCACAGTGATCACTGGATTCCGTGCGGAGCCACGTGCCTGCCGTACGACCGCAGCTCGACATGCCGCACACAGACACCATGACCTCTGCCGACATGTCTTTACATATCCGGCAACCACCACCGACGAGGAGCACCGCCCGCGCGAGCGACTTCGCGCCGCGCATGGGAAGAGGCCGCCGATATGTGCTCGGGGGTACACACATCGACGACCTCTACCGAAGAATCGGTCACTCTTACATCGGCGTTACAGGGTTTCTTTGATAATTTTCTGCCGCCGCAAAGTTGGGGCTCCAAGTGACCTCGATGACGGTCGGTTACCTGTCGAATACGGCAACATAGGGCAACGCCTCACACGAACCCCCAGGGATGGACTAGTGGCCACCTCAGATCCGGTCTACCTGCGTGTCGTCGAAGACATTCGGCGACAGATCACCGACGGCACCCTTCCCCCCGGTGCACCCATTCCCTCACGGGCGCAACTGACCCGCAAGTACCAGGTCGGCGAAACCGCAGCCCGCCACGCCCTGCGCGTGCTGGCGAGCGAAGGTCTCATCATCGGCCGCGTGGGATCGGGTCATTACGTCAGAGAACGCCCAGACCTTTCCCCATTGCACCGATGGCGCTTCCTCGATCATCCTGCGCCGTTCGCCGCCGACCTGCAGTCCCAGGGTCGGCGTGTGACCTGGGACTGGCACAGCGAACCCGCCGAAGCCGGACCCGACATCGCCAGACGGCTGCGGCTCGACGAATCGACCACCCTGACGAGGACGCACTACGTCTTCCGCGGCGATGGCCGGCCGCTCCAGCTCGCCACCTCGTACGAGCCTCTGGAGTTCGCCGCCCACACGGAGGAGGAACGGCGCAGCTTGGTCGCCAGGGTGTACGCGCACGGGATAAAGATCACGGAGATCGTCGAAAGCGTGCACACCCGCGTACCCCGCCCCACGGAGAGCGACGCCCTCGATCTGCCGGCTGGCATCCACGTCCTGCACGTGGAACGCACCCATTGGGCAGGCGACCGCCCAGTGGAGACCAGCGACATCGTTATTCCGGGAGACCGCTTCCGGATCATGTACAGCATGCCTGTTTGACCGAATCTGAGAGCTCCGGGCCGATACCCGCCTCTTCGGCCTGGAGCTCAGCCGGATGACCACCGGGGCTCACCCTTCGTGGCGGCAGCGGCCGACCCGTCCACACAGCATCGACGGCTCACCACCGAGGGCCCGCGCTCCTGGCGCGCGGCGCGGCTGATCGCGCCCCCAAAGCGGTGGAATTCCGATGACCTCGCGAACAGCGAGGGCTTCGAGCGATGATCACCTGCTGCAGCTCGATGATCAGCTCCAGCACCGGCAACCCGATGACGCCCCACCGGTCGTGCGTCTGTGAGACGTTGGCCATCCCCGGAGTAGGCGATGAACCCCATAAGGCGATCATCGAGACCAACGGAACGTGATCTGGACGACGCCATAGATCTTCCACCCAGGGACGCAATTCCACGACGCGCTGGGACGTCCACCCGCTGGGACGTCCACCCGCTGGGACGTCCACCCGCTGGGACGTCCACGCGCTGGGACGTCATCCCGGACGGCGTTCCTCCTCGCCCGATCGGCCGCATACGGCCTGGTCAGCGGCGTTCCTCCTCCCCTGCTCGGCCCTATACGGCCTGGTCAGCGGCGTTCCTCCTCCCCTGCTCGGCTCTATACGGCCTGGTCGGCGGCGTGCTACTAGATCGAGGCTCAACCACTCACGGACCACCACCCGAACCGGCGAGCGCCTTTGTCCAGCGCCGCCACATGGGCTTCGGCTCGAAACAACATCAAGCTAAGTGGCCTCGCCTGGAAGTCTCTCGGGGGTTGACTTTCGGATGTGATGCACCGACCCACTGAGGACGGCTTACTACCATGAGTGGGCATGGAGCTTACGGAGCGATTCGAGTGGCATGGGAGGAAGATCGCCTGGGGACGCGCGGGTGCCGGTCCGGCTGTGGTGTTCTGTCATGGCACGCCGTTCTCGTCAGTGTTGTGGCAGCCGTTCGCGGAGGCCTTGAGCCGCAACTTCACCGTCTACTTGTGGGACATGCCCGGATATGGCCAGTCGTCCAAGCACGCCGATCATCCCGTGGATTTCGGCGCGCAGGCCGATGCGTTCGCGGCGCTGCTCGCGCACTGGGGGCTGGACCGGCCACATGTGATCGCCCACGACTTCGGCGGCGCCGTATCCCTGCGCACGCACCTGATCCTGGGCGTCGATTACGCCTCCCTCATGCTCGTCGACGTCGTGGCCATCCCGCCCAGCGGCTCGCCTTTCTTCAAGTTCGTACAAGATCATCCTGACGTCCTGCCGCGGCTACCGGCCTACATCCATACCGCCATCGTCCGCGCCTACGTTCAGGGCGCGAGCCACCGCGGCCTGCGCGACGACGACCTCGACGCCCTGGTGCAGCCGTGGACGGGAGAGGAAGGCCAGCCCGCCTTCTACCGGCAGATCGCCCACTATGACGAACGCTTCCTCGAAGAGAACGAGGAACAGCTGGGCCGCATCAGTATCCCCGTACGAATCCTGTGGGGCACCAGCGACGCGTGGATCCCCACCGATATCGCCCGACGACTGCACGGCCTGATCCCCACGGCCGAGCTTTCGCTGATCGACGCCGCCGGTCACCTGGTCCACCATGACGCGCCCGTCCCATTCATGGACGAAATCCGCGCCTGGCTCACCCTCCGCACGCGGGCGCGATCTGGCTTGTGAAAGGGCCGGCGTACAGGTCACGACCTGGCTTGTGACGGGGCTGGCGTACGCGGTCGCGATCACCCTCACGGACTGATCGCATCGCATCCGAAAGTCGACTCCCGAGAGACTCCAGGCGAGATCGCTAAGTCAGCCCGATCGAAGCTCGAAAGACGTTCCCCGCGACATTCCAGGCGATCCCTCCTGGCCAGGCCAAGGTTGTCAGTGCTCGTTGATACAACCGTTCTGGAGGTTGCGGATGCGAGTCAAAGACCTGCCCATACGTGAGCGGCCACGCGAGCGGCTGATGGCGAGCGGGGCCACGGCCCTGGCCGACCGGGAGCTGCTGGCCGTACTCCTCGGTTCCGGTTTTCGAGGGGCGAGCGCGATGGATCTGGCGGCCCAGGTGATCGCGCACTGCGGCGATCTCGACGGGCTGGCCCGATCCGAGCCGCACCGCCTGCTCGCCGTGCCTGGCGTCGGGCCCGCCAAGGCGGCGCGGGTGGCGGCGGCTTTCCATCTTGTACGGCGAGCGCAGACAGATCCTGAGCGGACCAAGATCAGCAGCACTTCCGACCTGGCGACAGTCGTCGCTCCGCTGCTCCGCGGCCATTCCCGGGAGCGGCTGGTCGTGATGGCGTGCGACGTTCGGGGGGCCGTGTTGCGGCGTATGGTGTTGACCGAGGGTGGCTCCGACCACACGACGGTGCCGATTCGGGACATCATCACTGCGGTGCTGACGGCTGGCGGGGCGGCATTCGGGGTCGCGCACAACCATCCGAGCGGCTCTCTCGATCCAAGCGAAGCGGACCTGCTGGCCACGGCGCGTCTCGCCGAGGCTGCTAAGACGGTCGGGCTGCAATTCCTCGATCATTTGATCATCACGGAAACGGCATGGCGTCGGGTGCCCTTCTGACCGCTGCGGAGGGTGGTTCGGGACCGGGCCACTCTCCGCGCACCCTGAGGGGCACCGTCCCTGGGCCGACCCCCGTACTACCGGATCTCAAACGCGACCCGACCACCGAACCCCCAGCCAAACAACCTGGGTCGTGGTGGATCAACGATCTCGTTGTGCCTTTCCTACGTGGGCGACAGCGCTGAACAGGTGAGAAACCACATCGCTCCGCGGGACGTCATCGACCACCGAGCCCCAGGCGCGCTCCAGCCCGCCGAACCCCGACCGTCCTCGGCCCTTCCCCAAGCACCAGATCGTCGAGGCCGACCCGAGGCGAGCCCCGTCACCGCTGAAGGCCTCTCTCGCTGTTATCAGGACCGTACGGCCGGATGGCGTCCCACTGAGTGGTGGATCCACGATCTCGCTGTATGGCTCCTACGAGGGATGAACGGGGGCCGAGTGGCCGAGAAACTACACCGCTCTGCGGGACGGCATCTCTGGCGGCCGCCCTCGTCTGCGCATTCGCTCGACGCGCTCTCGCGTCTTGCCGAGCCTTTATGCGGCGTTCTGAGCACCCCTAAGGGTGCTGATCCACCGCAAGCCCAGCGAAAGGCATGTTTGCGTTGATAGCTCTGAAGGCAAGGCTTCCCTCAGCAGAGCGTGAGACGCTACCTCTGCGAGCAGGTCGACTTGACGTGAGTCGGCCAACCGCTCGCACCAGCGTGGTCCCGTGCCTCCCGGAGGGCATGGGACCACGTCTACCCGCTACTGGGTCCGTCCACTACGCGCGCCAGCGCAGTAACACCGTGGACGGTCGGACTCCCTGCGCGGTCTACCCAGTAGCGGGCGTGTGGGAAAGGCTCAGCATCCCCCACGCGGGTTCTCGGAGCGTCGGCGAACTGCGATCACCGGCGATCAGGGAACCCGTAGTGCACGAAGACTCTCTGAAATCGCAGCCGCTCGACTGTAGAGGGCGGCTGCCTCGTCGCTGGCCCCGTATCAGACGCGGGATGCGGGGCCAGCGCGACCTAGTCGATGAAGCCCCGCCGAGTGGCAGCAACGATCAGTCACTGGGGTGAGCCATCGTGTGACGGCCAAAGGGAAATGCCGGAAGCCTCCCGGAAGGACACGTTCATGATGGCTCTTTCCCAATCGGACCTAACGACCTGCTCGAGTCGCTACGGACGGCCGGCAGGGTGAAGACGGTCCGCAGGGGGCTGACGCGAATGCCGCGGGAGCCGATCGAGGCGGGGGCGACTACGGCGGTCGGCCGCGCCCTATCAGCGCACAGCGAAGTGCGGCCCGCAGCGCTACGGGCATCGCAGGCGACTACCGACCAGCGCCGTCGGCGATCTGAGTGCGGACAGCGGTATCCGCACATGCAAGGTCCCCGCATGCAAGGTCTCGCGGACCTGCGCCGACCTGAACTCCGAAACCGCGACGTTCCGCGAGCGGCCCTTCGAACAAGCCGTCTTCCGCAACTCCAGCGAAATGGCCCACCAGAAGGTCGTCGCAGGTCCCAGGCGCGGAAGGGGGACCTGCGCGAACGGGTGGGTCCCCGGCAGGACGCGGAGTTCTTGGGATGACGTCTGCCGGGAGAACGGACAGGCTGAGCGCGTCCGGTCACGGATGTCACGCAGCCGGGCGAGAAGACACCCGAGGATGCTCCGACGGCGTCTCGCGATCATCGAGCGTCTCCCCACAGCAACAGGGACCACAGGATGTCCGTTTGAGAGGCGTTCGTTCGGACGCTCTCCTCCACCACCACTCGCCCACCCTTCCTCGTCGTTCTGCGGATGTATCGCTGACCGCCTGCCTGACACAGCTCGTAAAAGACCGGCAGGCAGTCACAGGTGTGGTCCCGCACACGTATCCGCTCAGCACAAGGCCCCACTGGATCCCAGTCGATGCGTATGCAGTCGTCGTGCGCCGCCTCAACGTGACGCCCGATGCAGCCGTTGTAAAGCCTTCGCTCCGCGCGAGCCATGCCTGCATCTTACGTCTAGTTGTATCGATCTGGCTAGCTAGAGCAGTCGAGACTTCTATTTAGGCCGATGGATATGGGATAGGTCGTACCTCTTCGCCTATCTTGCGTATGTGCTCGACTATGATGGAGACACCCATCCCTACCTTCAGATCGCCGAGATCCTCCGCCAGCGGCTCTCCGGTCTCACCTCGGGGCAACCCATGCCGAGCGAGGCCGACATCCAGGCCGAGTTCGGAGTCGCCAGGACCACCGCCAGACGAGCGATTCATGTGCTCCGCGAAAAGGGTCTCATTTACACCGTCCAGGGCGAGGGAACCTTCGTCGGCGCACCGAACGAGGCGCCACGGCAGCAGCGTAAAGTCCCGCTTTATCAGCAGATAGCAGCAGACGTGACGGAACAGATAAAGGCAGGCAAGTATCTGCCGCGACGTCCAATCCCCGGCGAAACAGCGCTTCTTCAGCAGTATGACTGCGCTCGCGAAACCGTGCGGCGCGCCATGGCGCTTCTTCGCGAGCGCGGCTGGATTTACACGGTTGCCCAGCGTGGCAGTTATGTGTCGCCCAAGGAGTCCTGGCCCCAGGACTGAAACTACTCGACTGCTTGTATAGAGACATCTAGAATACAGACATGATCGATCGTGAAGGACCCATTCCGATCTACAAGCAGGTCGCCGACATCCTCCACGATCGAATTCTCAAGGGCGAGCTACTGGTCGGACAGGCTCTGCCGAGCGAAGCGGCGCTGGAGGCGGAGTTCGACATTGCCAGGACGACGGCACGCAGAGTCGCCAGAGAACTGCGCGAGCGTCAGGTGGCCCACACGGTGTCCGGCGAGGGCACATACGTGGGCGCGGTTGGAGTGCCGCGACAAAGACGAAAGACACTGGTCTTCGAAGACATCGCGGACGACATCGTTGAGCGAATTCGCCGCGGTGAGTTCCGGCCCAACCGGGCGATATTCAGCGAAAAGACGCTGATGCGGCGCCATGGGGTCGCCAAGGTCACGGCCCGAAGGGCGGTCGAGTCCCTTCGGGAGCGAGGCTGGGTATTCACCGTCCCCTATCGAGGCACATACGTGGTCGCTCAGGAAGACTGGCCGGAATAGCCGAAGAGCTCCCAGGCGATCGCTCCGACCCGCAAGCGCTTCCTAGCAATTTGGTGGCCGGCCCACGAGCACCCCGAAGAGCGCTCGCCTAGGGAGTAACAAGGCGGAAAGTCAGGCAGACGATCGTCGAGGAGTCGGTCACCTCACGCCCAAGCCCGGCCCAGTACCGTGCGTGAACCTCACGCCAGTGCTCGACAGAGCGGAACCCCTCCCCCTCCGCCTGCGCGAACTCCCAGCTCACCGCCCCGAACGGCACCTGCTCCACCCCCACCACCTCAAGCAGAGCCGCCTGTGAGCCCTCGTCGTCCACGAGCACGAGGCGCTCCCCCACGTGTTCCAGTGGCTCGTCCTCGGCCTCGTAGTCGAGCTCCAGCAGGCCCGCCGTGGCCGTCTTGGCACCGGACAGGACAAGGTCGGTCAGCCTGGTGCGTTGCTCGCCGGCCATGCCGAGTTCGAGCACGCGGAGCCCATCGATGCGTCCCCACATGCAACGGATCGTAACGGTCGCCGCAACCCGCGCCGATGATCCGGTCGACGTCCGCTGCGGTGGCGCCGTCTCCTCAGAAGACCGGGATGATCTCCTCGGGATCGATGAAGTCGACCTGTACGCCCTCCAGGTCGAGTTCGGGGATGGCGGGGAAGGCGATGCCCCAGCGTTCGACGATGGCGCGGATGCGGGCCATGGCGAGCCGCCAGTTCTCCGCCTGCTCCTCGAAGGAGAGGACGCCCAGCCCGGCCTGCCTGGCGTGGTCCATCAGGACGCGGTGATTGGCCAGGAAGTACGGCGGCAGCTCCCAGAAGCCCTCCGGCGGCTCCCAGAGGATCATGGACAGGAAGACGAAGCCGGCTCGGAGCTGGCGGGTGATGAGGGCGCGGGTCTCGTCGGTCAGGCCGGGCCACTCGTTCTCCAGAATGACCATGCAAATCTGGAGATGTCGGGACTCGTCGCGGCCGATGCGCTGGAACATCTCACCGAAGACGGGATGCTCGGTGCCCGAGGCCATGCCCCTGAACAGGGTCGAGGCGGCCATCTCGCCCATCATGAAGCTGGTGAAGAGCACGGGCAGCGTGTACTTGCCCACGGCCACGTTGTAGCCGGTCCAGTAGCGGCCGCCGTTGTGATAGAGCCAGCCGATGTTGTTGTGGGCGGCCTTCTCCAGGTCGTCGGACGGGGTCCAGTCGAGAGGGCCGCCGGGCCAGAGCTTGGCGATGGTCCGCTGGCAGCATTCCTCGTGGTTCATCTCGTCGCGGGTGATCGAGAAGAAGCACTTCCGGACCGGATCCTCTTCGTGCTTCTCGAACGCCTGGATGGTGGCGCGGGCGAACACCGCCGGCCCCGAGGCGTCGAAGTTGGCCAGCACGGCGAACCAGTACATGATCCCGAGACGCTGCTCACGGGTGAAGTCGTCCGGGTTCAGCCCGTCCCAGGGCAGGTCGGCCGGGTTCCAGACCGTGCGTTTGGATTTCTCGTAGATCGCCGCGAGCTTGGCCGTCTCGACCCGCCACTCCATCGGGTAGATATTCGGCTGCGGGATCTCCGGGGCCGGCCAGAAGCCGCCTTCGGGAATGGTGAGGTCTGCCATGTGTGACACCTCCGCCTCCTATCCTGCGGGGCGGCGTCACGGCTTTCAAGTACGCCTCCCGCCTCCTGTCCTGCGGGGCAACGTCATGTCTTTCAAGCCTCCCGCCTCCTGCCCCGCGGGTGGCGCCATGCCTCTCAAGTACGGGCGCATCGCGCCGACGGTGCAGAGGCGCGCGCCCGGCCATACGCACGTCACCCGCCGTCACCTATTGGCGCGTCATGGCGACGGCCAGACACACCGCACCGCCCTCAAGTACGCGTGCGTTGCGTGACAGCCACACACACGAGTACGGCCACCGCGGCCGCCACAGTCGCCGGACCGTACCTCTCCCCCAGCAGCACCCAAGCCCAGGTGAGCGTCAACAGCGGCTGCGTGAGCTGCGTCTGCCCCGCCCTGGCGATGCCTCCCCTGGCCAAACCCGCGTACCAAGGGACGAACCCGAGGAACATCGAGATCACCCCCACATACGCGAACCCGGCGAGCGCCTGGGCCGACGGGTGGACGGGGGTGGTGAGGGAGAGCACGGCCGTCACCGGGACCGTGAGCGGCAGAGAGAGGACGAGGGCGTAGGAGATGACCTGCCAGCCGGGAGTCTCGCGGGAGAGCCGGGCGCCTTCGGTGTAGCCGACGGCCGCCGAGACCAGGGCGCCGAGCAGGAGGACGTCGGGCCAGGCGGCCGTGCCCTGCCCACGGGTGAGGGTGAAGGCGGTGATGGCGATGGCGCCTGCCGCACAGGCCAGCCAGAAGAGGGGGCGCGGGCGCTCGCCGGCGCGCACGACCGCGCAGACGGCGGTGGCGGCCGGGAGCAGGCCGATGACCACGGCGGAGTGGGCGGTGGTGGCACCGAGGTCCAGCGCCAGACCGCTGAAGACGGGGAACCCGAAGACCACACCGAGCGAGATCGCCCCGTAGGAGCGCCACTGATGGCGGGGCGGGAGCAGGGGAAGACGGGCGGCCTTGAGGCAGATGAGCGCTATGACGCCGGCGATCACGGCGCGGCCGATGGCGACCAGCCACGGGTCGAAGCCGCGCATCGCGTAGGCGGTGGCGGGAAAGGAGCCGGAAAAGGCGAGTGCGCCGAGAAAGGCGAGGAGAGTGCCCTGACCTCGTGGAGACCCCGGGGAAGCGACCACCGCTACTCTGTCGCCAACGATAGCGCTATTCTTATCCGTCATGGAACAGGATAGCAGTATCGCCCAAATCACCGCGATCCTGCGCCAAGAGCTCAGTCGGCTGCGGCCGGGAGACCGCCTCCCCTCCTCCAGAGAGCTCATGCGCCGCCACAACGTCAGCCCCGTGACGGTCTCGCGGGCCATCGGGCAACTGGCGGCCGAAGGCCGGGTGGTCACCAAGCCGGGCATCGGGGCGTTCATCGCCCAGTTGCCCGCAAAACCCAACGAGCCGCCGGACTTCTCCTGGCAGACCGTCGCCCTGGGCGATCGGGTGGTCGACGAGAGCCCGGTGACCGGGCTGCTGACCCCGCCGCCCGAGGGCGTCATCCCGCTCACCGGCGGCTACCTCAACCCCGGCCTCAGGCCCGACAAGCAGCTGGCCGCCGCGGCGGGGCGGGCGGTGCGCAGGCCGGGGGCGTGGGCGATGCCGCCGCTGAGCGGGCTGGCGGAGCTGCGCAGGTGGTTCGCGACGCAGGCCGGGGGCGACGTGACCGCGGCCGACGCGCTGATCGTCAGCGGCGGCCAGGCCGCGCTCACGCACGCCTTCAGGGCACTGGCCGCCCCGGGGACGCCGGTCCTGGTCGAGACGCCGACCTATCCGGGCGCCCTGGCCGCGGCCAGGGCGGCGGGCCTGCGGGCGACGGCCGTGCCGATGGACCGAGACGGCGTACGGCCCGATCTGCTGGCCGAGGCGTTCGCCGTCACCGGCGCGCGGGTGTTCCTCTGCCAGCCCACCCTGCAGAACCCGACCGGCGCGACCCTCACCCACGAACGCCGGGAACAGGTGCTCCAGGTGGCCAGGGCGGCGGGCGCGTTCGTGATCGAGGACGACTACGCGCGTTACCTCAGTGACCGGACTCCGCCGCCGATGGTGTCGATGGACGCGCACGGCACGGTCGTCTACATCTGCTCGCTCACCAAGATCCTGTCACCGAGCGCGCGGGTCGCGGCCGTCATCGCGCGCGGCCCGGCCTCCCACAGGCTGCGGGCCAGCCAGCTGGTGGAGTCGTTCTTCGTGGCGCGTCCGCTGCAGGAGACCGTGCTGGAGTTCGTCGAGTCGCCCGGCTGGCGCCGCCATCTGGCGAACGTACGGAGCGAGATCCTGGTCCGCCGCGACGCGCTCGCCACCGAGCTGGCCGCGCGGCTGCCCACCGCCGAGCTGCATCTGCTGCCGAAGGGCGGCATGCACCTGTGGGTACGGCTGCCACCGGAAACCGACGAGAACGCCCTGGTCGAGGCCGCGAAACGCAACGGTGTGCTGGTGAGCCCCGGCAGGATCCATTACCCGTCGGAGCCGCCAGGACCCCGCCTGCGCGTCACGCACATCGCGGCCGCCCATCTGGCGGAGCTGGCCGAGGGGGTGCGCCGGCTGGCTCAGGCGCTGGCGAACACCTCGTAGTGCTCCACGGTCCGCTCCCTGTCGACCAGGAACGCGTCGTCCTCCGGGTAGAAGACCGCCGCGCCCAGATCCTCGCCGGCGAACGCCCTGATCGCCTCCCACGACTCCCACAGCGAGATCAGGAAGAACTCGGTCATGTCCCCGCTGGCGCGCCTGGTGAAGTAAGCGCCGCGGTTGCCCGGCGTCTCGGTGTAGCCGGGAAATCCGGTACGCAGGAGGTAGTCCTCGTAGGCCGCGGCATCAGACTCCCGGGTCCAGCCTCGCCAGGTGCGAACGATCATGCGACCCATGATGGCGCAACCTGCTATTGCCGTACAGTGGTGACATGCTGGCGCCCGCGGAGCTCGTGCGCGACTTCGTGAACACCTACGCTCTCGATTCCGATGCCGACGAGCTGGCCTCACCCGCCGAGCTGGCCATCTGGCTCCGGGAGCGGGGTCTGATCGGCCCGCGTGACCGCGCGACCGACGAGGACCTCACCGCCGCGCTCACCCTGCGGGAAGTCCTGCGGATGGGGTTAAGACGCGAAACTCCGGAGATGCCCGGACTGCTGGCCTTTCCGCTGCTGGTACGCGTCGGCGCCACCCCGGATCTGATCCCCGTCGAGGACGGCGTCCGGGGCGGTCTGGCCAGGATCGCCGCCGCCGTGACAGATCAGTCGTGGCACCGGCTGAAGGTCTGCGCCGAGAGCATGTGCCAGTGGGCGTTCATCGACTCCTCGAAGAACCGATCACGCTCGTGGTGTTCCATGCGGGTATGCGGCAACCGCACCAAAACGCGCGCCTACCGGGCGAGGAAGCAGGGTTCGCGTCATCTCCAAGGCTCAAACACCGATACGGTGTAACTCGTGCCTTGTGGCATGGACGGCAGGCGAAGGAGCGGGCCGAGATGGCAGACGTAGGCGTCCGGGCGGCCCGGCGCGAGGATGTGCTCCAGGTTGCGAATACTCAGATCCGCGCCTGGCGCTACGGCTATCGGGAGTTCCTCCCCGAGGGGCCGCTCGAGCAGATGACGGGGGCCGCGGCGGAGAAGATGTGGCTGCGGCAGTGGGACGAGGCGATCGTCGCCCCGCCCACACCCATGCACCGGGTGCTGGTGGCGGTGGAGACCATCCTCGACACTGAGGGCTTCCCGGCTCTAGGCGTGGGCGGCAGCGCCGCCCTGGCCACGCCGCGCGGCGGTGAGCGGGTGGTCGGCCTGGCCTCACACGCCCCCGCCGAAGACCCCGACCTCGACCCGACCATCGTCGCCGAGATGCTGACCCTGCTGGTCGATCCCGACTTCGTCCGGCGCGGGCATGGCAGCCGACTGCTCAACGCCACCGTCGACCACCTGCGGGAGGACGGTTTCCGGCAGATCGTCACCTGGGTGTTCGCCGACAACTACGCGGTGCTGGGCTTCCTGGAGTCGGCCGGCTGGGGCGAGGACATGGCCGAGCGCGTGCTCGACATGGGGCGTCCCATCCGCATGGTCAGGCTCACCACCGACATCAGCTAGAGGATTCGTCGATATGGCAACCCCCGGCCAGTGGATCGCCGGCGCACGTCCCCGCACGCTGCCCAACGCCATCGTGCCCGTCATGGTCGGCACGGGCGTGGCGATCGGCGAGGACGGCTTCGTCTGGTGGCGCGCGATCGTCGCGCTGCTCGTGGCCCTGTCGCTGCAGATCGGCGTCAACTACGCCAACGACTACAGCGACGGCATCCGCGGCACCGATGACCAGCGGGTCGGCCCGATGCGCCTGGTCGGCTCGCGGGTGGCCACGCCGCCGCAGGTGCTCGCGGCCGCGCTCGGCTGCTTCGGCGTCGCCGCGGTGCTCGGGCTGATCCTGGTCCTGGCCACCCGGGCGTGGTGGGTCCTGCTCGTGGGCGCCGCCGCCATCGCCGCCGCCTGGTTCTACACCGGCGGCAAGTCTCCGTACGGCTACCGCGCGCTCGGCGAGGTGGCGGTGTTCGTCTTCTTCGGCATCGTGCCCGTGGTCGGCACCGCGTACGTGCAGACCGAGCACTTGTCCTGGGCCGCTCTGGTGGCCTCGATCCCCGTCGGGCTCCTGTCGTGCTCCATGCTCGTCGTGAACAACCTGCGCGACGTGGCGACCGACGGCGAGTCCGGCAAGCGGACGCTGGCGGTCGTCCTGGGCGCGGCGCGCACTCGTACGCTGTACGCGACGTGTTTGATCGTGCCGTTCGTGATCGCCCTGGCCATGATCGTGGTCGCCCCGCTGGCCGCGGCGGCCGTACTCGCCGCGCCGCTGGCGATCGCGCCGGTCAAGACGGTCCTGAACGGCGCCGTGGGCCCGGCGCTGATCGGCGTCCTGCAGCAGACCGGCAAGCTGCAGCTGGCGTACGGGCTGCTGTTCACCCTCGGCCTCGCGATCACCCTGTAGCCCTGTAGTCGGTCACCGCGGTAAACGGTCACCCTGTAGGCGGTTACCCGACGTGCGGGGGCCAGTGAGGGCCCCCGCACGCGCCATCAGCCTCAGCTCGCGGTGAGTCTCAGCCGCCGGTTGTCATGGTCGACCTCGGCGATCCGTACCGAGACGCTCGACCCGACCTGTCGCTGCTCCGGCCCGACGAGCAGCCCGTGGATGCCGTCGGCGACCTCTATGAAGGCGCCGAACGGAAAGACACTGGCCACGCGCCCGTCGAGCACATCACCGACGGTGTGCCGCGTAGTGAAGCCTTCCCAAGCACTGGACATGCGATCACCTCCTTCCTCTGCGATCTCCGCTTGGGGAACGCGAGAGGCGGCGGGCCACGGGCCCGCTCGGTGATCAAGGCGTGACCGGGCGCCCCGTCTCGTCATGGCACTTGGCCGACCCGGCAGTCACGGTCGCCACCCTACTCCGCTAGGGGACGGCCGTGAACAGCTCGTAGCTGTGACCGTTGGGATCGCGCACGTAGACGCCACGGCCGCCGCCGAGGTGGTTGATCCTGCTGTCCCAGCCGTGGCCCGGGCCGGAGCCGTACGAGATCGACGGGGACTCCTGGAGGCGGCGCAGCACCGCGTCGAAGGTGTCGTCGTCGATCAGGAACGCGTAGTGGCCAGGCTGGACCTGGTGCCGGTCGTCGAAGTCGAACGCCAGGTCGTCGTTGACCCTGACGGGCACAAACGGACCGGACGGCTCGGAGACCGGCAGCCCGAGCAGGTCGGCGAGGAACATGGCGGCGGCCGCCTTGTCGGCCGCCGGGACGATCAGGTGGTTCAGGACGATGGACATGTCGCCTTCCCTCACGAGAGACAATATATGCGATTCGCACACACTATATGTGCATATCGCATCCATCTGGGGGTACAGTGTGAACATGAACGCGCACGGCGTTACCCCCGCTGACGGCGACGGCGGTCCCGCGCTCTTCCGGCTGGTGCGCTTCTGGTCGCGCCGGTGGATCAACAGCGCCTCGGAGGAGCACACCGGGGAGACTCGCCACGTGCAGCACATCCTGGCCGTGGAGGCCGTCGACACCGGCAATGACGCCACCGAGGAGGCCACCGTCGGCACCGTGGCCCATCAGCTCGGTCTCGACCACTCCGGAGCCAGCCGCATCGTCAAGGACGCCACCAAGGCGGGCTACCTGGCCCGCGCCTCGTCCGAATACGACCGCCGGCGCGCGTCGCTGCAGCTCACCGCGCATGGCGAGAATCTCCTGGCGGGCTCGCGCCAGTGGCAACGCCGCGCTTTCGACGAGCTCACCGTGGGGTGGGACGACTACGACCGCCGGCAGTTCGCCTCATACCTGAAGCGACTGGCCGACGAGCTCGGCGTCTAATCCGCCATCATTCGACCTGCCACGACCATCCGCATGACCACGCGCGGCGCCACCTCGATGCCCAGCTCGCGTTCGTGCTCGACCAGCGCCCGCAGCTCCGGCCCCCACTCCGCCTCCGGCAGCACGGAGAAGCCGTGCCGCGCGTACCAGGGCGCGTTCCACGGCACGTCCCGATAGGTCGTCAGCGTCACCGCGGGCGCGCCGCTCGCGGTCGCGTGGTCGCGCACCGCCGCGACGAGCCGCCCGCCGATCCCCTGCCGCATCCGCGACGGGTGTACGGCCAGCTGGTCCAGGTGCAGGTTGCCGTCGACCCAGCCGATCAGCGCGAACCCGGCGGGCGGCTCCCCTTCGACCAGCACGGCGGACGGATCCGTGACCTCTTCGATCATGGTCGTCCCCGGCGGGAAGACGATCCCCACCTGCTCGAACAGCCCGTCGGCGGCCAGCTCCACCTCGACCAGTCCGGGCAGTTCCCCCGGCTCGACCCATCGCGCCATGCCGACACGGTCTCATGTTCGGCCTGCTCGCGCCCCTGGATATTAATGTGGTGGGCACAGGCTCGGCTGTGCGGAGCCGGGATCCCCTCCTCACGTCGTGCCCATGACCCGGGTCAGGTCGTGGGCATGACGTGTGTTCAGAGGTCGAGCAGTGGCTCCAGGCCGACGGTCAGACCGGGCAGCTCGCGCACCCGGCGCACACCGAGCAGCACGCCCGGGGTGAACGACGAGCGGCTCATGGTGTCGTGCCTGATCGTGAGGATCTCCCCGTCGCCGCCCAGCAGCACCTCCTGGTGGGCGATCAGCCCGCTCAGGCGTACGGCGTGGACGTGGACGCCGCCGACGTCGGCCCCGCGCGCTCCGTCGAGCTCGGCGGAGGTGGCGTCGGGCATCGGGCTCATCCCGGCCTTGGCGCGCGCTTCCGCGACCAGCTCGGCCGTGCGGCGGGCGGTGCCGGACGGCGCGTCGGCCTTGTTGGGGTGGTGCAGCTCGACGATCTCGACGGAGTCGAAGTGCTTGGCCGCCATCTGGGCGAAGTGCATCATGAGCACGGCGGCGATGCCGAAGTTGGGGGCGATCAGGCAGTTGGTGCCGGGGAACTTGGCCAGCCACCCGCGCACGGTGTCGAGCCGCTCGGCGCCGAAGCCGGTGGTGCCGACCACCGGGTGGATCCCGTGGGCAATCGCCCATTCGAGGTTGCCCATGACGACGTCGGGATGGGTGAAGTCGACGACCACTTCGGCGCCTTGGAGCCCTTCGATGGCGTCGTCCTTGTCGAGCGCCGCCACCAGCTCCAGGTCGGGGGCCGCCTCTACCGCCTTGCACACCTCGACGCCCACGCGACCGCGCGCGCCCAGCACACCTACCTTAATCACAGGTCAACCCTATACCTGCCGAAGCGCGCGGACCCTCCAGGAGGAAGGTCCACGCGCCTCGACAAGACAGTGGGGCAATATCAGGCGATGGCGCTGGAGAAGTCCTTGTCGCCATACGGACCGATCACGGCGAGGGTGAGCGGCCGGTTGAGGACGTCGGCCGCGACCTCGGCGATCTCGTCCGGAGTGACGGCCTCGATCCTGGCCAGCACCTCGTCCACGGACAGCAACTCGTCGTAGACCAGCTCGTTCTTCCCGATCCGCGACATGCGTGAGCCGGTGTCCTCCAGGCCGAGGACCAGCCCGCCCCGCATCTGCCCCTTGCCGCGCATGATCTCGTCGGCGTCGAGGCCGTCGTCGACCACCCTGACGACCTCGTCTCGGCAGATCTTGAGCACGTCGTCGATCTTCGACGGCAGGCAGCCCACGTAGATACCGAACTGGCCGGTGTCAGCGTAGGCCGAGGTGTAGCTGTAGGCGGAGTAGGCCAGCCCGCGCTTCTCCCTGATCTCCTGGAAGAGCCTGGACGACATGCCGCCACCGAGCGCCGCGTTGAGCACGCCGAGGGCGAAGCGCCGGTCGTCCGTACGGGACATGCCGGTCGTACCGAGCACCAGGTTGGCCTGTTCGGTAGGACGGTCGAGCACCTTGACTCCCGACCGCGTCCGGGCGCCCGGCCCGCTCGTGCGGGGCGGGTCGGCCTCCAGCGGTCCACCGAGCGCGCCCGCCCGCTCGTAGGCGCGCACGACCAGTTCGACGACGTCCTCGTGCCGGATGTTGCCGGCGACGGAGACGACCGTGCGGCGCGGCTCGTAGTGGTGCTGGTAGTAGTCGGCGATCCGGTCGCGGGGGAGCTCGTTGATCGACTCGACCGTGCCGAGGATGGGCCGCCCGATCGGCGAGTCTCCGTAGAGCGCCGCCGCGAACTGCTCGTGCACGACATCGGACGGGTCGTCGTCGTGCATGGCGATCTCTTCGAGGATCACCCCGCGTTCGGACTCGACGTCGTCGGGGGTGATCAGCGAGCTGGTCACCACGTCGGCGAGCACGTCAACCGCGACCGGCAGGTCCTCGTCGAGCACCCGGGCGTAGTAGCAGGTGTATTCCTTGGCGGTGAAGGCGTTGATCTCCCCGCCGATGCCCTCGATGGACGCCGAGATCTCCATGGTGTCGCGCGTGGGCGTGCCCTTGAAGAGCAGGTGTTCGAGGAAGTGGGTGGCCCCCATGTGCTGGGAGTCCTCATCACGCGAGCCGATGCCGACCCACATGCCGACCGCGACACTACGCACGGTCGGCATGGTCTCGGTCACCACGCGCAGCCCACCGGGAAGGACGGTGCGCCTTACCACCCCGGCCCCGTCACGGCCGGGGTGCAGCGTGGTGGTTCTCACGAGTTGCGGTCGTCTCCATCGGAACCGTCGGCGCGAGGCGCGCGCACCCGGGTGCGGGTACGGCGGGGACGGTCGTCGCGCGGCTTGTCGTCCGACGCGGCGGCCGGCGCCTCAGCACCATCGGCGGACTCGGCCTCGCCCTTGGCCTCCTTCTCGGCGGCCTCCTTCTCGATCACCTCGACCGGGACCAGGGACAGCTTGCCCCGGCCGTCGATCTCGGCGATCTCGACCTGGACCTTCTCGCCGACGCTCATGACGTCTTCCACGTTCTCGATGCGCTTGCCGCCGTGCAGCTTGCGGATCTGGGAGACGTGGAGCAGGCCGTCCTTGCCGGGCATCAGCGAGACGAACGCGCCGAAGGCGGCGATCTTCACGACCGTGCCCAGGTAGCGCTCGCCGACCTCCGGCATGTGCGGGTTGGCGATGCCGTTGATCACCGTACGCGCGGCCTCGGCCGACGGGCCGTCGGTGGCACCGATGTAGATGGTGCCGTCGTCCTCGATGGTGATCTCGGCGCCCGTGTCGTCCTGGATCTGGTTGATCATCTTGCCCTTCGGGCCGATGACTTCGCCGATCTTGTCCACGGGGACCTTGATGGTGATGATGCGCGGCGCGGTCGGGTTCATCTCCGCCGGAGAGTCGATCGCCTCCTGCATCACGTCGAGGATGGCCAGGCGGGCGCCCTTGGCCTGCTTCAGCGCGGCGGCCAGCACGGAGGCGGGGATGCCGTCGAGCTTGGTGTCGAGCTGGAGCGCGGTGATGACGTCCTTGGTGCCGGCGACCTTGAAGTCCATGTCGCCCATGGCGTCCTCGGCGCCGAGGATGTCGGTCAGCGTGACGTACTGGTCACCCTCGCCGATCAGGCCCATCGCGATGCCCGCGACCATCTCGCGCAGCGGCACACCGGCGTCGAGCAGCGCCATCGTGGAGGCGCAGACCGAACCCATCGAGGTGGAGCCGTTGGAGCTCAGCGCCTCGGAGACCTGGCGGATGGCGTAGGGGAACTCCTCACGCGACGGCAGGACGGGGATCAGCGCCCGCTCGGCCAACGCGCCGTGACCGATCTCCCGGCGCTTGGGCGAGCCCACGCGGCCGGTCTCACCGGTGGAGTAGGGCGGGAAGTTGTAGTTGTGCATGTAGCGCTTGGTCCGCTCGGGGTTGAGCGTGTCGATGACCTGCTCCATGCGCAGCATGTTGAGGGTCGTGATGCCCAGGATCTGGGTCTCACCACGCTCGAACAGTGCCGAGCCGTGCACCCGCGGCACCACGTGGACCTCGGCGGACAGCGCGCGGATGTCCTTGGTGCCGCGGCCGTCGATGCGCAGGCCCTCCTTGATGACCCGCTCGCGCATGAGCTTCTTCATCACCGAGCGGAAGGCGGCGGAGATCTCCTTCTCGCGGCCCTCGAACTCGGGGAGCAGCTTCTCGACGGCCAGCGCCTTGACCTTGTCGAGCTCGGTCTCGCGCTCCTTCTTGCCGGCGATGGTCAGCGCGGCGGCGAGCTCCGTCTTGACCGCGCTCTCCAGGGCGGCGTAGACGTCCTCCTGGTAGTCAAGGAAGACGGCGTATTCGGCGGTCTCCTTCGCCGCGACCTGCGCGACCCGCGACTGCGCCTCGCACAGCACCTTGATGAACGGCTTGGCGGCCTCAAGGCCCTGCGCGATCGTCTCCTCGTTGGGCGCGACGGCGCCCTCGGCGATCAGCTTCAGCGTGTCCTTGGTGGACTCGGCCTCGACCATCATGATCGCGACGTCGCCGTCGGCGAGCACCCGCCCGGCCACGACCATGTCGAACGTGGCGCGCTCGAGCTCGTGGTGCGTCGGGAAGGCGACCCACTGGCCGTCGATCAGCGCGACGCGGACGCCGCCGATCGGGCCGGAGAAGGGCAGCCCGGCGAGCTGGGTGGACAGCGAGGCGGCGTTGATGGCGACCACGTCGTAGAGGTGGTCGGGGTTGAGGGACATGACCGTGGCGACGACCTGGACCTCGTTGCGCAGGCCCTTGACGAACGACGGGCGCAGCGGCCGGTCGATCAGGCGGCAGGTGAGGATGGCGTCCTCGGAGGGACGGCCCTCACGGCGGAAGAACGAGCCGGGGATGCGTCCCGCGGCGTACATGCGCTCCTCGACGTCCACCGTCAGCGGGAAGAAGTCGAGGTTTTCCTTGGGCGACTTCGAGGCGGTGGTCGCGGACAGGACCATCGTGTCGTTGTCGAGATAGGCGACGGCGGAACCCGCCGCCTGGCGCGCCAGACGACCGGTCTCGAACCGGATCGTGCGTGTGCCGAATGAGCCGTTGTCTATGACGGCTTCAGCGGTGTGGACACCCTCCACGGGGGACCTCCTTGGTCAGTCAGTCTCCCGCGCCCTCTTTCTCACCGGCACCCTCGTTAGGTGCAGCGCCGGTCTTCGATCGAAGCGCCCGGTCAGAACTGTCACTGTTACCGGAAGCCACTACCGAGGACCGGCCCGCATGCGTCGCGGGTCGCTTGGTGCTTGTGCGGACGCGGGGGCTCTTAAGTGTGTCTCGGATATTCAGTTGTACGGCGCTCGACGCGCCGGTGGTGCAATGAGAAGGGAGCGACGCGGACGCCGCTCCCTCTCACTCTATCGGCGCAGGCCGAGGCGCTCGATGAGCGCACGGTAACGCGCGATGTCGACCTTCTGCAGGTACTTCAGCAGGCGGCGCCGACGCCCGACGAGCAGGAGCAGGCCACGACGGCTGTGGTGGTCGTGCTTGTGCGTCTTCAGGTGCTCGGTCAGCTCGCTGATGCGCTTGCTGAGCAGCGCGATCTGCACCTCGGGCGACCCGGTGTCGCCGTCGGCCGTCGCGTATTCAGCGATGATGGTCTTCTTGGCAGCGGTGTCGAGGGACACGGCTCTCCTTTGAGCTACAGGCACGCGCGAATAGATAAATGATGCGAGCGACCGTGCGTGCCTACAGTCGCCGCGGCGAAGGCCGTCAGAGCAGCGCGCAGCGCCGCCGTCACTGGACCGACATGCAAGGTTACCATCGCGGTCAAGCGCCGCGTCATCTATCCTCAGCCCGAGGTCAGCCGCCTGGCCTGGTCGACGTCGGTGTGGATCTGGGCGATGAGCTCTTCGATCGAGTCGAACCGGGTGTTTCCCCGCAGTCTCGCCGCGAAGTCTACCGCCACGTGCACGCCGTACAGCTCCAGGTCGTCGCGGTCCAGCGCGTACGCCTCGACCGTGCGCGGGACCCCCTCGAAGGTGGGGTTGGTACCGACGGAGATGGCGGCGGGCCAGCGCTCACCCGCGTAGAGGGCGGGCAGGTTGGCGACGGGCACGCACTCCAGCCAGCCCGCGTAGACCCCGTCGGCGGGGATGGCCGTGTGGGGCGGCGTCTCGACGTTGGCGGTGGGGAAGCCGAGCTGGCGGCCGCGCTGGTAGCCGCGCACGACGACGCCCTCCACCCGGTGCGGGCGGCCCAGGCCGGCCGTGGCGCCCTCGACGTCACCGGCCGTCAGCCGACCGCGGATCTCGGTTGAGGAGACCCCGTCGAGCAGCGGGACCACCTCGACGGCGAAGTCGTACTTCTCGCCGAGCGCGACCAGGGTCTCGGTGGTGCCGGCCGCGCGGTGGCCGAAGGTGAAGTTCGCCCCCACCACGACCACGGCGGCCCGCAGCCGGTCGGCGAGGATCGACTGGGCGAACTCGCCGGGGCTCATCCTGGACAGCTCCAGCGTGAACTCCTCGACGCACACCTCGCCCACGCCGAGCCCGGTCAGCAGCTCCGACCTGCGCCTCGGCGTGGTCAGGCGGGCCGGGTGGGACCCGGGCCGGACGACCTCGGCGGGGTGCGGCTCGAAGACGACCGCGACGCCGCGCAGACCACGCTCCCGGGCGGCGGCCACGGCCCGCTCGACCACCTGTTGGTGCCCGCGGTGCACGCCGTCGAACACGCCGATCGTGACGGCGGACCTTTCCGAACCCTGCACGCCCGGCCCCATTCGCTTGTCGCGGATCAATCCTCCACCAGCCTGCCATGCGGCGCCGCGTCAGCTCCAATCGAGGGGGTACGATCGGCCGCACCATGCCTCGATACGCACTTCTGATCCTGCCTGCCTTCAACCGTGTCTACGGTGAGAGCGCGGTCCGCCTGACCCTCGCCGAGCTGGCCTTCTTCGGCCGGCGGGCCCTGGAGACCGAGGTGTCGGACCTCGGGGAGAGCGTGATCGGCGGCCTGCCGTACGTGACCTTCGAGACGGCCGCGCCGCTCGGCGCCGGTGACGTCGCGCTGCTGTCCAACCTCTCCTCGGTCTACGCGCTCTACGGGATCGAGGGCGAGCTGCTGCGGCCGCTCACCGTGTCGCCGCTCGACCGGCTCAGCAGCGATCTGATCACGATCCAGAAATACGCCGGCAAGACGAACGAGCACTTCACCAAGCTGCTGCTGAACGTCACGGTGCTGGCCAGCGACCGGCGGCTGGACGAGCGGTTGTCGGTGTTCGATCCGCTGTGCGGGCGTGGCACCACGCTCAACCAGGCCCTCATGTACGGATATGACGCCTATGGGGCTGATGTCGACAGCAAGGACTTCGAGGCGTATACCGGTTTCCTCAAGACCTGGCTGAAGAACAAGCGGTTCAAGCACACTGCCGAGACCGTGCCCGTACGCCGTGAGCGGGCGCTGGTCGGCCGGCGACTGAACATCTCCTTCAGCCGGTCGAAGGAGGAGTTCAAGTCCGGCGACACGCAGCGCGTCTCCGTGGTCAACGCGGACACCCTGCGCAGCCGCGAGTTCTTCAAGCCGCGCTCCTTCGACGTCGTGGTGACCGACGCCCCCTATGGCGTGCAGCACGGCAGCAGGGGCGGCGGCGGTGGGCTGTCGCGCAGCCCCCTGGAGCTCATCAGGAAGGCCGCGCCCGTCTGGGCGGAGCTGCTGCGGCCCGGCGGCGCCCTCGGCATCTCGTGGAACACCTATGGCGGCACCCGCGACGACCTGGCCGAGATTCTCGCCAAGGCGGGGCTCGACGTAGTCGATCTGCCGGACTTCGAGCACTGGGTCGATCAGGCGATCGTCCGCGACATCATGGTGGCCCGCAAGCCATAAGAGGTCGGATCTCTCCCCCGCTTCCGACAGCTCGCATCACAACTCTTGACGAGAAGAGTGGTGAGTGATCCTATGAATCCTGATAGGAAAGTTTCCTAATCGGGAGGAACGATGCGATTAGTCACCACGGGCGCGTTAGCGATCGGATTACTCGTCCCAGCCCTGCCCGCCGCGGCCGACCCTGTGGAGTCGGGACCTTGGACCTCGTACGAGCCGACGTTCACCGTCCAGGAGCGGGGTTGCGGTGACGTCAACGACCTGACCTTCAAGCTGAGCTGCTCCACCGGCAGCGGCGACCAGCGGGCCGAGCGGCGCTACGCCACCTACTCCAGCGGCACCCGCCAGTTCGAGGGCTACTTCAAGATCACCAGTCTGGAAGGCACCCGCATCAGCCTGAAGCAGACCTTCAAGACGACCGGCCCGTTCTTCATGCTCGCCGTCGAACGCGGCGGCCGACTCTACTCCGTGCACGGCGGCGACACGATCGCCACCGGCGCCACGATCGGCACAACGGTCCGCGTCAACACCGTTCACGTGGTCGGCAGCACCCATCGGACCTACATCAACGGGTCGCTGAAGCACACCGTGTCGAGTGAGAGCGGCAGCTTCTACGACAAGTTCGGCGCCTACCGGACGGGCAGCGGCAAGGGTCCCGCCACGGTCGAGTGGAGCGGCATACAGTTCTGGCGCAAGTAGCGGCGATGAGAGCAGCTCTGGTGGCGTTGCTCCTGCTGACGGCCGCCTGCTCGACGCCGCCGCAGACGCCGATCCACCTGACGGCCACCCTCGTGTCACCGACCGACATCACGCTGCGCTGGGAGGGCCGCGAGCCGGACGCCTCCGGGCACGTCCTGGAGTTCGCCACCGAGCCACAGGGGCCGTACACGATCCTGGGGTTCCTGCCGCCGGAGCAGAGCACGTACACGCATCCCGATCTGATCCCGCGCACGCCGTTCTACTACCGGTTGCGGCCCTACTACGGCCAGGCCTCCGCGCCGGTGGACGTGGCGCTGGGCGGCGGCCCGTACGCCAAGCCGCAGCCCGGCTGGTCGGAGCCGCGGACGATCCCCGGCGGCCCGAAAGGGGCGCGGCCGGTCAGGAGCGAGGGGGCGGCGCCGTCGGATCTGCGGGCCATCGTGACGCAGGCCGACGGCGTGGCGTTCCGGTGGACCGACCGGACCTCCGACGAGGAGGGCTTCCTGCTGGAGGACCGCCCGTCGGGCCGGCCGGACTTCCGGGTCGTCGCCGCCCTCGATCCGGACGTCAACGCCTTCGGCCTGGTCACGCTGCCCGAGGAGAGCCGCGCGTCCTACCGGGTACGCGCCTTCCGCTACGGGCCGCCGTCGAACGTCGCCCACCAGACGACCGGCGGTTCTTAGGAAATGACGTCTAGGAAATGAACACGGCCAGGGGCTTGGCGATGCGGCCCTGCTCCTCCACCAGCGCGAGCAGCTCGCCCTCCGGCCCGAACACGCCGATCGGACCCTTGCCGTGCCCCGCGGCGGGCAGCCGTCCGCCGTGGCTGACGACCCTGGCCTCCTCGGCGGTGAGGTCCCAGCGCGGGAACGCGGCCGACACCGCCTCCCCGATGGGCAGGACCACGCACTCCTCGGCCAGCCGGTCGATGGTTTTGGCCCGCGACAGGTCGTACGGGCCGACCCGGGTGCGGCGCAGCGCCGTCAGGTGCCCGCCGACGCCGAGCCCGGCTCCCAGGTCACGGGCCAGGGCCCGGATGTAGGTGCCGCTGGAGCAGGTCACCACCGCGTCGATGTCCATCACGTCGTCGTGCGCCCTGATGTCCAGCACGGAGAACTCGCTCACGGTGACCGGCCGCGCGGCCAGCTCGACGTCCTCGCCCGCCCTGGCCAGCTTGTACGCCCGCTGCCCCCCGACCTTGATCGCGCTGACCTGCGGCGGGATCTGCATGATCTCGCCGGTGAGCGCCGCGATGCCCTTCTCGACCTCGGCGGGGCGCACCTCGGCCGCCGGGGCCGTCGAGATGACCTCGCCCTCGGCGTCGTCGGTGTTGGTGGTCACTCCGAGCCGGATCGTGGCCTCGTAGACCTTCTCCGTCAGCGCCAGGTGCCCGAGCAGCCGGGTCGCCTTCTCCACGCCGACCACGAGCACGCCCGTCGCCATGGGGTCGAGGGTGCCCGCGTGGCCCACCCGCCGGGTGCCGGCCAGCCGCCGCATCTTGGCCACCACGTCGTGGGACGTCCACTCGGCCGGCTTGTCCACGATGATCAAGCCGCTCTCGGCCATCAAGTCTCTCCGTCTCGACTCGGCAGCAGCGCCCGGAACGCCGCGATGGTGTCCTCGACGCTGAGGTGCGAGGTGAATCCGGCCGCGTTGTGATGACCGCCGCCGCCCAGCACGGCGCAGATCGCGCCGACGTCGACCGTGCCCTTGGACCGGCTCGACACCTGCCAGGCTCCCTGGTCGTCCTCCTTGAGCACCACCGCCACCTCGGCCTCGTCCGTGCGCCGCACGATGTCGATGAGGCCCTCCAGCTCGGTGTACGGCAGGCCGTACGCGGCCCGGTCGACCCGGGGCACGTATGTCCAGACCAGGCCGTCCTCCAGCGACACCCGCTCGAGCGCGGCGGCCAGCACCTTGAGGTAGCCGAACGGAGACCGGTCCCACAGCTCGCGGGCGATCTCGTCGGTACGCAGCCCGGTGGCGACCAGCCGGGCGGCCATCTGGTGCACCTCTGGCGTGGTCGAGGCGTGGCGGAACGAACCGGTGTCGGTCACCAGCCCGGCGTACAGGCAGGTGGCGATGTCACGGTCCAGACTGCCGCCGAGCCGGTAGATCAGCTGCTCGGCCAGCACGGCCGTCGCGGCCACGTGCGGGTCGATGAGGCTGAGCGTGCCGAACCCGGTGTTGGACAGGTGATGGTCGACCACGATGACCTCGTGGGCCTTGGCCGTGTTGGGGCCCAGCAGGCCCAGCCGGTCGGGCGTCGAGGAGTCGAAGGTGATCATCAGCTCCGGCTCCGCCGGAAAGTCCGCCGGCGGCACGAGCAGGTCCTGGCCGGGCAGGAAGCGCAGCAGGCGCGGCACGTCGAACTGCCGGTCACCGAAGGAGGCGACGACCCGCTTGCCCTGGGCCCGCAGGACGGAGCCGGTGGCCAGCATCGAGCCGAGCGCGTCGCCGTCGGGTGACACGTGGCAGGCCAGCGCGATCTCGTCGGCCTTGCCGATCAGATCGAGCGCGCGCCGCCAGGCGGGCTCGGGGATCACCGAGCCGGACGGCGGCAGCGCGCCGTCCGCGCCGGTGAGCGGCAGAGCCTGAACACGACCCTGCCCCGACGTGCCCTCAGCCGATGTGCCCGGACCCGGGTGGGGCGGGCGATCGGTTCTGTCGCGCACGTCGGGCGTCACGTCGCCGGCTGCCCGTCCTCGTCAGGCTTGCCGAGGAGGTCCGGCTCGTCGTCCTCCTCCGGCTTGCGGTAGGGATCGGGGTCGCCGGCATAGGTCGCGCCCTCGGCCTTGCGCGCCACCTCGGCGTCCCTCGCCTTGGCGGCGTTGATCAGATCGTCGAGCTGGCGCGCGCTGTCGGGCAGCGGGTCGTGCTTGAACTCCAGCGTCGGAGTGAAGCGGACACCGGTCTGGCGGCCCACCTCGGAGCGGATGATGCCTCTCGCGCTATCGAGGGCGGCCGCAGTGTCGGCCCGCTCGGCATCGGAGCCGAACACCGTGTAGAAGACCGTGGCCTCACGCAGGTCGGCGGTGATGCGCGTGTCGGTCACGGTGACGAAGCCCAGGCGCGGGTCCTTGATCCGGCGCTCCAGCATCTCGGCGACGATCTGCTGGATGCGGTCGGCGAGCTTGCGCGCTCGTGCTGCATCCACCATGTTCGCTCCCCCTCACGCACGGCCCGGAGGCCGTGCAGTCGTTCAGTCTTCGTCGTTGTAGAGCCGATGTCTCGCCGACAGCAGCTCGATCTCAGGGCGGAAGGCCACCATGCGCTCGCAGGCGTCCAATACCTCTTGGCAGTTGCCCGCCGAGCCCGAGACTACGGCGATGCCGACCTCCGCCCGGCGGTGCAGGTCGAGGTGACCGGTCTCGGCCACCGCGACACCGGGAAAACGCCTGTGCAGCTCGGCGACCAGCGGTCGCACGACGGAACGCTTCTGCTTCAGCGAATGTACGTCGCCGAGCAGGATGTCCAGGGTCAGAGCACCCACATACATCGTTGGCAACCACCGCTTGTCCTGGTGTGTGAAGGCACCCCGGCCCCGCTGCGGTGGAAAGCGGGCCCAGGCGTGCGAGAGGCGCCCGGCGGATGGTCCGCCGGGCGCCCGGCCGCGTGTTACGCGCGCGGCTTCTCCCGCATCTCGAACGTCTCGATGACGTCGTCGATCCGGATGTCGTTGTAGCCGACCCCGATACCGCACTCGAAGCCCTCGCGGACCTCGGTCGCGTCGTCCTTGAAGCGACGCAGCGACGAGACGGTCAGGTTGTCGGCGATGACGACGCCATCGCGGATGATCCGGGCCTTGCTGTTGCGCACGATCGTGCCGGAGCGGACCAGCGAACCGGCGACGTTGCCGATCCTCGGCACCTTGAAGACCTCGCGGACTTCGGCGGTGCCCATCTGGACCTCTTCGAACTCGGGCTTGAGCATGCCCTTGAGCGCCGCTTCGATCTCCTCGATCGCCTGGTAGATGACCGAGTAGTAGCGGATGTCGACGCCCTCGCGCTCGGCCAGGTCGCGCGCCCGGGGCTCAGGCCGGACGTTGAAGCCGATGATGACCGCGTTGTCGTCGGCGACGGCCAGGTTGACGTCGTACTCGGTGATCGCACCGACGGCGCGGTGCAGGACACGGAGCCTGACCTCGTCGCCGACATCGATCTTGAGCAGGGCGTCTTCCAGGGCCTCCACCGAACCGGACACGTCACCCTTGATGATGAGCTTGAGCTCGTCGACGCGACCCTTCTCGAGGTTGCTGAACAGCTCCTCGAGGGTCAGGCGACGGCTCGACCTCGCCATGTCGGCGCTGCGCTTGCGCGCCGCGCGCTGCTGGGCGATCTGACGGGCCATCCGGTCGTCGGTGACGACGATGAAGTTGTCACCCGCGCCCGGCACCGCCGTCAGACCCATGACCAGGACCGGACGGGACGGCGTGGCCTCTTCGACCAGGTCGCCGTTGTCGTCGAGCATCGCCCGGACGCGGCCGTAGGCCTCGCCACAGACGATGGAGTCGCCGACGCGCAGCGTGCCGCGCTGGACCAGGACGGTCGCGGTCGGGCCACGGCCCTTGTCGAGGTGCGCCTCGATCGCGATGCCCTGAGCGTCCATCGCCGGGTTGGCGCGCAGGTCGAGCTCGGCGTCCGCGGTGAGCAGGATGGCCTCGAGCAGCTGCTCGATGCCGGTCCCGTTCTTGGCGGAGATGTCGACGAACAGCGTCGAGCCACCGAACTCCTCCGCCACCAGGCCGTACTCGGTGAGCTGGGCACGGACCTTGTTGGGGTCGGCGCCCTCCTTGTCGACCTTGTTGACCGCGACCACGATCGGCACGTCGGCCGCCTGGGCGTGGTTGAGCGCCTCGATCGTCTGCGGCTTCACGCCGTCGTCGGCCGCGACCACCAGCACCGCGATGTCGGTCGCCTTGGCACCACGGGCACGCATGGCGGTGAACGCCTCGTGACCCGGGGTGTCGATGAAGGTGACCTTGCGCTCTTCGCCCTCGTGCTCGGTGGCGACCTGGTAAGCGCCGATGTGCTGGGTGATGCCACCCGCCTCGCGCGCCACCACGTTGGTCTTGCGGATGGCGTCGAGCAGCTTGGTCTTACCGTGGTCGACGTGACCCATGACGGTCACGACCGGCGGACGCGCGGCCAGGTCGGCCTCGTCGCCCTCGTCCTCGCCGAACTCGATGTCGAAGGCCTCGAGAAGCTCGCGGTCCTCCTCCTCCGGGCTGACGACCTGGATGTTGTAGTCGAGCTCGGAGCCGAGCAGCTGCAGCGTCTCCTCGTTGACCGACTGGGTGGCGGTCACCATCTCGCCGAGGTGCAGCATGATCTGCACCAGCGAGGCGGGATTGGCACCGATCCGGTCGGCGAAGTCGGACAGCGAAGCGCCGCGCGGAAGGCGGATCGTCGCACCGTTGCCGCGCGCGACCTGCACGCCGCCGATCGCCGGGGCCGACATGTTGTCGAACTCCTGGCGCCTCTGGCGCTTGGACTTGCGGCCACGCGTGGGACGGCCACCGGGACGCCCGAACGCGCCCGCCGTGCCGCCACCGCGGCCACGGCCGCCGCCACCGGGACGACCGGCGAAACCGCCGCCGCCACCGGGACCACCGGTGCTCGTGCCCGGACGACCGGCGCCACCGCCGCCACCGGGGCGACCGGCGAAACCGCCGCCACCACCGGGACGACCGCCGCCGCCACCGCCACCGGGACGGCCACCGCCGCCACCGCCGCCGGGACGACCGCCGCCACCACCGGGACGGCCACCGCCGCCGCCACCGCCGGGACCGGCGGGACGACCCTGGGGCATCATCATCGGGTTGGGACGCGGACCGCCGGGACGGGGACCGCCCGCACCGGGACCGGGACGCGGGCCGGCCGCACCGGGCGGACCAGGACGCGGACCGGCCGCACCGGGCCTGCCGTCGCCGCCACGACCCTGCGGGGGACGCGGGGCCGCGCCGTCGCGCGGCGGACCGTCACGACGCTCGCGCTGGCCGGGACCGGTGCCGCCACCATCGCGGTTGGCACCGGGACGCGGCGGCCGGGACTGGCCCATGCCGCTGGCGTTGGACGAGAACGGGTTGTTGCCCGGACGCGGGCCGCGCGGACCCGGCTTGGGACCGGGACCCGGACGAGGACCGCCACCGGAGGGGGAACGGTCGGACGGGCCACGATCGGACGGACCACGGTCGGGACGCGGAGCCGCCGGGCCGCCGCCACCGGAGGGCGCGCCGGGACGCGCCGCGGGGCCGGGCTTGGGACCCGGACGGGCAGCGGGACCGGGACGCGGGCCCGGAGTGGGGGCGCCCGCAGCGGGCGCGGGACGGGTGCCGCTGTCGAAACGCGCCTGCGGAGCGCCGGAGGTGTCGGCACGCTCGGGCTCAGGCTGCGGCTGGTGCGGCATCGGCACCGGCGGGCGCGGCTGACCGCCGCCCGCGGGACCTGCCGGACCCGGACGCGGACCGGGCCTGGGGCCCGGACCAGGACGCGGAGCTGATGTTGGGGTCGGCGCCTCCGCGACGCCGTTACCGGCCAGGCTGTCCGCCGGCCGGGGAGCAGCCCTTGGCGGCTGCGGCTTGGACGACGAACCGCCGCCCCTCGAGGACCCACCCTTGGATGCGCCCAATGCTTCGGTGAGCCTGCGGACCACCGGCGCCTCGATGGTGGAGGACGCCGAACGGACGAACTCCCCCATCTCCTGGAGCTTGGCCATGACGACCTTGCTCTCTACGCCGAACTCCTTAGCGAGCTCGTATACCCGGACCTTCGCCACTGCACTCCCTTACTCGGCCCGGGAGGCTGGCTGTGCCGTCCGGACCGTCGCTACCTTGACATCTTCATCGCCGCGTGCTCATCAGGCGCTCATAGCAATCTGACTCCGCCCATCAACTCGGCGTCCTACATGACATTTCTTGGTTCCCCTTCTCCAGGTGCACCCGCACGCGCGAGACGTCAAGCGGCCCCGGCACGCGGAACGCGCGCGGAAACGCTCGGCGACGCTCGGCAAGCTCCAGACACTTCTCGGACGGATGCAGTGACGCACCTCGACCAGGAAGCCGTCCTCGCAGGTCAGGGATCACGTGATCCTCGACCCGCACCAAGCGGAGCAGGTCGGACTTAGCCGTACGGACCCTGCAGCCCACACAGGTGCGCTGTGGAGCCGCGTGGCCACCATATTCCAGCTTACCGTGTTGACGCATCTACGGAACCGGCAGCATCCTCGGCCTGGGTGTCAGGCCTGATGTCAATCCGCCATCCAGTGAGCCTCGCGGCAAGCCGGGCGTTCTGTCCCTCTTTGCCGATGGCCAGGGAGAGCTGGTAGTCGGGCACGGTCACCCGCGCGACCCGGCCTTCGAGATCGAGGACCTCAACGTGGGAAACGCGGGCCGGCGACAGGGCATTCCCCACGAACTCGCCGGGGTCCTCGGACCAGTCGATGATGTCGATCTTCTCGCCGTGCAGCTCGGTCATCACGTTGCGCACGCGCGAGCCCATCGGGCCGATGCACGCGCCCTTGGCGTTGACGCCCTGCCTGCGCGACCTGACCGCGATCTTCGTGCGGTGACCGGCCTCGCGGGCCACGGCGGCGATCTCCACCGTGCCGTCGGCGATCTCCGGCACCTCCAGCGCGAACAGCTTCTTGACCAGGCCCGGATGGGTACGCGACAGCGTGACCGAAGGGCCCTTGTGGCCCTTCTTCACCTGCACCACATAGGCGCGGATGCGCTCGCCGTGCACGTAGTCCTCGCCGGGCACCTGCTCGTTGTGCGGCAGGACGGCCTCGATCTTGCCGAGGTCGACCAGCACCACGCGCGGGTCCTTGCCCTGCTGGATCACACCGGAGACCAGCTCACCCTCGCGGCTGGCGAACTCGCCGAAGTTGATCTCATCCTCGGCGTCGCGCAGCTGCTGCAGGATGACCTGCTTGGCGGTGGTCGCCGCGATTCTGCTGAAGTTGCCCGGCGTATCGTCGAACTCCCTGACGATCTCGCCCTCGTCGTCGATCTCGGCGGCGAAGATGGTCACGTGCCCGCTCGTCCTGTCGAGCTCCGCGCGCGCCTTGGGCGCGGCACCCTCGGTGCGGAAGTAGGCGATCAGCAGCGCGTCTTCGATCGCCTTGACGACCAGGTCGAAGGAGATGTCCTTCTCCCGCTCCAGGCTGCGCAGGACGCTCATGTCGATGTCCACGAGGCTTTCCCCTTAGCCTTCGTCGCCGTCGACGTCTTCGTCGTCGAACCGGCGGAACTCCACCTGCACCCGTCCGCGGGCCAGGTCCTGATAGTCGAATCGGCGCCCGGCGCCGTCGACGTCGAGCTCGACGCCGCTCTCGTCCGCGGAGCGCACGCGGCCCTCCACCACGGAACCATCTCTCATCTCGGCCTTCACCAGCCGCTTGGCCGCGCGCCGCCAGTGACGCGGCTCGGTCAGCGGGCGGTCGACGCCCGGCGAGGAGACCTCCAGCGTGTAGGCCGACTGGCCCATCGCGTCGGCGTCGTCGAGCGCCGCGGAGACGGCCTGGCTGACGTCGGCCACGTCGTCGAGGCTCACGCCGCCGTCGCGGTCGACGATCACACGCAGCAGCCGGCGCTTGCCGGCCTGGGTGACCGTGACGTCCTCCAGATCGAGGCCCTCCGCGCCGACGACGGGCTCAAGGAGCTTCATCAGGTGGTCGCGGGGTGATGCGCTGCCCATATCGACCTCCCTATTGTCATGTCTCAGCCGGGCGGACCTCGCCTCTGGCTCTCAAGTCGCCTGGCCGCTCAGCCAGCTACGACAGTTGACACCCTATCTGTACGAGGGCACGAAGAGAGCGCCACTCGGCACGTGCGAATGGCGAGCGTCGCCTGACACGGGGAGCGAGCGCAAGACCGTACGATGCTATCTGCGTTCCGTTTACAGGAGGTCCCTGCCCGTGCGCCCGCGTTCTCTGTCACGGCGAGCCGTGCTGGCGGGCGGAGCGGCCGCCGCGGCCCTGTCGGGATGCGACGCGTCCGACACCCCCCAGCCGTCGCCCACTCCGTCGGAAGATCCTGAGCGGGTGCTGCTGCGGCAGCTGATCGCCGACAAGGAACACACGATCGCCCTCTACTCCGCGCTGATCGCGGGCGGCGCGACCAAGCTGACCCCGTTCCGCGACCGCCATCAGGCTCACCTCGACGAGTTGCGCAAACGCCTGCCCGGCGGGCCTGCGCCATCCCCTTCCTCCCCCGCGCCTCAGACGCCCGCTCCCGTGCCGAAGACGTCGGTGTCGCGGCTGCGTGAGGCCGAGCGCCGGGCGGCGGCGCTCCGCGTCCGCCAGCTCGCCGGCGTCTCGCCGCAGCTGGCCCAGCTCATCGCCGCCATCGGCGCCTGCGAGGCCGCCCACGCCCTGGCCCTGCCGAGGTCGACGTGACACCGGCCGATGTGGAGAAGCTGCGCAAGGCGCTGTCGGCCGAGCATGCCGCCGTCTTCGCGTACGGGCTGATCGGCGCGCGCACCACGGGCTCGCTGCGGTCGCGGGTCACGACCGCGTTCGACGCCCATCGAGCCAGACGCGACCAGTTGCGCACCGCCATCACCACCCGGGGCGGCACGCCGACCGAGCCCGAGGGGGGCTACGCCCTGCCGATCGTGCCGTCCACGGCGGCGCAGGCGGTTCAGCTCGCGGTCCACGTGGAGGGCGGCATCACGGCCGCCTACCTGGAGCTGGTGGCGTCGGACGACGCGTCGCTGCGCCGGTACGCGGCGCTGGCCATGCAGGAGTCGGTGGCCCGCTCCTACTCCTTCCGTCCCGCGATCACCACGGCCTTTCCCGGCATGTCGGGGCCTACCGGCTGAGAGCGGCCCACCCCCGGGGTCCGTCCACACGACCGTCTCAGTCTCTGTGACGGTCTGTTGTGGCTGGGGTCCTTGTGGAGATACCCCCTTCGGGGGAGCGAAAGAAGGCCGTCCGTCGTGGCTGGGGTCCCTGGGAAGGGCACCCCCTCCGGGGCGAGGAAGAAGACCGTCCGTCGTGGCTGAGGTCCTCAGAGAGGGGCCCCTCCGGGGAGCGGGAGTGATCGGATGCGGGCGGTTCAGCGGTAGAGCACCGTCAGTAGGTCGCTGCCCAGGCGTTCGATTGCCTCGGCGTCGAGTTGGTAGTAGACCACCGAGCCGCGCCGGTGCACGTGCACCAGCGCTGCCTCCCTCAGGTGGCGTAGGTGTCTTGAGACCTGGGGGGCGGTCATGCCCAGTTGGTTGGCGAGCTCCGAGGTGGCCACCGGGTTGCGCAGGATGGCGTAGCAGAGCTTGAGACGGGTCGGGTGCTGGAGGACGGCCAGCCGTTGCCGGGCGGTCTCCAGGGAGACCCCGGCGGAGGTGCCCACGCCGTACTGGATGACCACGGGGTAGCCCGGATAGTGCTTGACCACGAAGTGCGGGCGGCCGTACAGGCTGGGGACGAGCAGGCAGGGCCGGTCGGCGCCGATGCGGGCGGTGGCGTTGTAGAGCTTGTCCAGGACGATTCGACGCCCGCCCTCGACGGCCGTGGCGGTGGGGAAGTCGGCCAGCGCCATGGGGCCGTGCACCGCGATCGTCCGCTCGCGCACCGCGGCCTCGGCGGCCAGCGCCGTACGCAGGCCCGGCCAGTCCGCCTCGAAGGCCGCGGCGGCGAAGTCGGCCAGGAAGCCGGTCAGTTCGCGCCTGAAGCCCCAGGGGTCGTTCTGCACTCGGGTGCCCAGCTCCACCCGGCTGGAGGAGATCAGTCTGAGGCGCTGGAGCACGTCGCCGCCGACGCCGGCGCTGTTCTTGCCGATGAGCGCCTGGAGGGTCATGGCGGTGAAGTCGCCGATCGGCAGCGCCTCGATCTCGGCCAGCTCGTCTTCGAGCGTCCTGGACCGGCCGGCGGACAGCGGCAGCAGGTAGCGGGCCCGGAAGGCGCTCCACAGGGGCGCCCACGCCGTCGCCCTGGCCAGCAGGTCCTCGTCGGCCTCCGTGTGGACCCTGGCCACCCAGCGGGCCGCCGCGGGGTGGTGTCCGGGCTCGTCGAGCGCGTGCAGGCAGGCGCAGAGCTCGGCCAGCGGGGAGACGCCCATGGTGATCGAGGCCGGGTCGGTGGAGGACAGGAGGAGCGTGACGGGCACGTTGCACATTACCGCGTTGGCGGCAATCTCCTTGTCCGAAACTGGATATATGTCCAGGCTGTGGCGCCATGGCCAAGGCACCACTACACGAAAACGGCGGCGCGGTTAAGCACCCCCGGGAGTATTACTTCAGCGGGTCCACCACCATCTTCGCCTCCCGATACGACCAGCGCTTCTCCTACTGCCTCTACGTGCCGACGGCCCACTCGCCCGACGGCCCGCCGGTCCCGATCGCCGTCATGCAGCACGGGACGGGACGGCGCGGGCCGCAGTACCGCGACAACCTCGCCGAATGGGGTGAGCAGCAGGGCTGCCTGGTCCTGGCGCCGCTGTTCCCCGCGGGCATCGAGGACGCGGACGACCTGCACGGCTTCAAGTTCATCAACTACCGCGGCATCCGCTTCGACCACGTGCTGCTGGCGATGGTCGAGGAGGTCGGCGAGCGCTTCAACGTCGACACCGAGCGGTTCCTCCTGCACGGCTTCTCCGGCGGCGGCCAGTTCGCCCATCGGTTCGCCTACCTGCATCCGGACCGGTTGGCCGGAGTGTCAATTGGTGCACCAGGGCGGATATCGTACATCGACTGGGACAGCCCGTGGTGGATCGGGCTCAAGGGGTTCGAGGAGGAGTTCGGCCAGCCGCCCAGGATCGAGGAGCTCGGGGCGGTGCCGGTACAGATGGTCGTGGGTGCCGAGGACGTCGAGACCTGGGAGATCAACAACCAGGGCGACGCCAACTGGATGGACGGCGCCGACGCCTACGGAACCACCCGTGTCGAACGGCTGGCGGCGCTGCGTGACAACTTCGCCGCGCACGGCATCAACGTCAGGTTCGACGTCGTGCCCGGCGTGGCGCACCAGCCGATGAGCGTGCTGGAGCCGGTCAAGGACTTCTTCACCTCGATTCTCACCCCCCGGGAGACCTCATGAAGATCATTGTTGCCGCCGCCGTCCTGACGATCCTGGCCACCGGTTGCGCGGTCGGCGAGAGCGCCGAGGCAGGCGCCGAATACCCGAGCAAGCCTCTGACGATCATGGCGCCGGGCAGCCCCGGCGGCGGCTGGGACACTCGTGCCCGCGGCATCGCCGGCGCGCTCAGCCAGTGCAAGATCACCACCGCGAAGGCCACGGTCATCAACGTCCCCGGCGCGGGCGGCACGATCGGGCTGGCCCAGTTCGCCAAGAGCAAGGGCGACCCCTACCAGCTCATGGTCATGGACAGCGCGACCATGCTCGGTGGCATCGTGAACAACCACTCGCCCGTCGACCTGACCACGCTCACCCCGATCGCCGGCCTGAGCAGGGGTCCGAGCGCGATCGTGGTGCCGAAGAACGCGCCGTACGCGGACCTGAAGTCGCTGCTGGCCGCGATGAAGAAGAACCCGCACGGCATCAAGTGGACCGGCGGCTCGCTCGGCGGCCCCGGGCAGATGACGGTCGCGGGACTGGCCAAGGGCCAGGGCATCGACGCCAAGCAGGTCAACTACGTGCCCACGGCGGGCGGCGGCGAGTCGATGAACCTGCTGCTCAGCGGCGCCGCCACCGCGGGCATCGACACCGTCGCCGAGCTTCGCGCGCAACTCCAGGCCGGAGAGCTCAAGGCGCTCGCGGTGGACGGCGACAAGCGGATCGAGGGCATCGACGCCCCGACGCTGAAGGAACTGGGCCTGTCGGACCAGGCCATCTCCACGATGGCCGGCGTGCTCGCCCCGGCGGGGCTGTCGGCCGAGCAGCAGCAGGACGTCGTCAAGATGATCGACAAGATGCGGCAGACGTCATGCTGGCAGCAGGTCCTCAAGCAGAACAACTGGGTCGACGCCTGGACCCCGGGCGACTCGTTCAAGCAGGTGCTCACCGAGCAGCGCGGGCAGATCACCACAATCCTCGGCGAGTTGGGACTGGGCAAGTGAGCACCCGGCTCGTCTCGGCGGGGTTCCTGGCGGTCGCGCTGGTCGTACTGGCGCAGGCGTTCATGATCCCTGACGGCGGCGGTTACCAGGCCGTCGGGCCACGGGCCTTCCCGCTCCTGGTCGGCATCGGCATGGCGGTGGTGGCCGTGATCGGGGTGGTGCAGGCGTTTCGCGCTCCGGTGACCCGCGAGGGCGGCGAGGACGAGGGCGTGCACTGGCGTCCCGTGCTGCTCCTCATCGGCGCGCTCGCTCTGTACGCGGTCCTGCTCGCGCCCGTGGGCTACTGGCAGGCGACCACGCTGTTCTTCGTCGCGGTGGCCCGCGTGCTCGGCAGCCGCAAGCTGGTGCGCGACCTGGTCGTGGGCCTGCTGCTGGCGCTGGCCACGTATGTGCTGTTCGACCGGGTGCTGGGCATCACGCTGCCTCCGGGCCTGATCAGATTGGCGATCTGAGATGAGCGTACTGGGCCACCTGCTCGACGGCTTCGCGCACGCGCTCACCCTGCAGAACCTGCTGCTCGGCCTGCTCGGCGTCACCGTCGGCACGCTCGTCGGCGTGCTGCCGGGCCTCGGCCCGGCCACGACGATCGCGCTGCTGCTGCCCCTGACGATGGTGTTCGACCCGGTGGGCGCGTTCGTGATGTTCGCCGGGATCTACTACGGCGGCATGTACGGCGGCAGCACCACCGCGATCCTGCTCAACATCCCCGGCGAGACGGCGTCGATCCCCACCACGCTCGAGGGCTACCCGATGGCGCGGAAGGGCCGGGCCGGGGCCGCGCTGGCCACGGCGGCCATCGGCTCGTTCGTGGCGGGCACGATCTCCACCGTCGTGATCACGTTCCTGGCGCCCGGAATGTCGGCCATCGCCAAGTCGATCCAGCCCGCCGAGTACTTCTCGATCATGGTGCTCGCCTTCGTCACCGTCACCTCGCTCATGGGCGACTCGATCGTGCGCGGCCTGTCCAGCCTCTTCCTCGGGCTGGCGATCGGCATGGTGGGCATCGACCAGATGACCGGTCAGCCGCGCCTGGCCTTCGGCGTACCCGACCTGTACGAGGGGCTGCCGGTCGTGGCGCTGGCCGTCGGCCTGTTCGCCGTGGCCGAGGCGGTCGCCACCGCGGCCCAGCGGAACCGGCAGGAGCAGCCGCCGGTGAAGGTGACCGGGCGCATCGGCATGACCCGCGACGACTGGCGCAGATCCTGGCGGCCGTGGCTGCGGGGCACCGCGTTCGGCCTGCCGATCGGCTCGCTGCCCGCGGGCGGCGCCGAGTTGCCCACCTTCCTCAGCTACAACGTCGAGAAGCGGCTGGCCAAGGACCCCGAGGAGTTCGGCCATGGCGCCATCGAGGGCGTGGCGGGGCCCGAGGCGGCCAACAACGCGGCGTTCTCCGGCGTGCTGGTGCCGCTGCTCACGCTCGGCATCCCCACCTCGGCCACGGCCAGCATGCTGCTGATCGCCTTCCAGATCTACAACGTGCAGCCGGGACCGCAGCTGTTCGATCAGCAACCGGTGCTCGTGTGGACGCTGATCGCCAGCCTCTACATCGGCAACGTGATGCTGCTGGTGCTGAACCTGCCGCTGATCCGGCTGTGGGTGAAGCTGCTGAGCGTGCCGGCCGCGCTGCTGACGGCGGCGATCCTGACGTTCGCGACGCTGGGTGTCTACGCCACCTCGCAGAGCGTGTTCGAGATCCTGGTGGCGTACGGGTTCGGGCTGGTGGGGTTCGTCCTGCGGCGGGCCGGCTATCCGGTGGCGCCGCTGATCCTCGGGGCGGTGCTCGGGCCGCTGATGGAGGTGCAGTTCAGGCGGGCCCTGGCGTTCAGTGAGGGGGACCCGGCGGTGTTCTTCACCCGGCCCGTGTCGCTGGCCATCCTGGTGATCGCCGCCGCCTGCCTGATCGGGCCCGTGGTGCTCCGCCGCCGCGGCAAGATCTCCATGCCCGCGGCCATGGACTGACGGCTCCCCCTGGCAGAGCAGCACGGCTCCCCCTTGACCGAAGGGGGAGCCGTGCTTCGCGTTACGAGCAGGCGGCCAGCACGCGGTCGGCGGCCGTGTCGAGCGGGATCTCCTCCTTGGCGCCGGTGACCCGGTCGCGGAGCTCGACCACACCCTGAGCCAGACCGCGGCCCACGACCACGATCGTGGGCAGGCCGAGCAGCTCGGCGTCCTTGAACTTGACGCCGGGCGAGACCCCGGACCGGTCGTCGACGAGCACCCGCAGCCCGCGGGACTCCAGCTCGGCGGCCAGCTGGAGGGCCACCTCGATCTGGTTGTCCTTGCCCGTGCCCACGATGTGCACGTCGGCGGGCGCGATCTCGCGCGGCCACACCAGCCCGAGCTCGTCGTGGGCCTGCTCGGCGATGACCGCCACGGCGCGCGAGACGCCGATGCCGTAGGAGCCCATCGTGATGCGGATCGGCTTGCCGTCGGGGCCCAGGGCGTCGAGCCCGGCCGCGTCGGCGTATTTGCGGCCGAGCTGGAAGATGTGCCCGATCTCGATGCCGCGGTCGATGGACAGCGGCGAGCCGCAGCGGGGGCACGGGTCTCCGGCGCGCACCTCGGCGGCCTCGATCGTGCCGTCGGGGACGAAGTCACGGCCCGCGACCACGTGGGCGGCGTGCTTGCCGCGTTCGTTGGCGCCGGTCACCCAGGAGGTGCCGGTGACCACGCGGGGGTCGACGAGGTAGCGGATGCCGAGGTCGCGCAGGACCTGCGGGCCGATGTAGCCGCGGATCAGGCCGGGGTGCTTGGCGAAGTCCTCGGCCTCGAAGATGGCGGGCTCGCCGGGGGCCAGCGCGGCCTCCAGGCGCTTGAAGTCGACCTCGCGGTCGCCGGGCACGCCGACGATCAGCGTCTCGACCTTGTCGGAGCCGGGCGTGGTGACCTTGACGACGACGTTCTTCAGGGTCTCGGCGGCGGTGATCGACAGGCCGTGGTGCTCGTTGACGTAGGACACCAACGACTCGATGGTCGGGGTGTCGGGGGTGTCGAGGACGCGCTGCGGCTCCAGCCCGTCGAGGGCGCGGGCCGGGGGCGCGGTCGTGGTGACGGCTTCGGCGTTGGCCGCGTAGCCGCAGGAGCGGCAGGCCACGAAGGTGTCCTCGCCGGTGGGCGTGGGCGCCAGGAACTCCTCGGAGGCCGAGCCGCCCATCGCGCCCGACGTGGCGAACACGATCTTGTAATCGATGCCGAGCCGGTCGAACGTCCGGATGTAGGTCTCGCGGTGCTGCTCGTAGGAGTGCTTGAGTCCTTCGTCGTCGAGGTCGAAGGAGTAGGCGTCCTTCATCAGGAACTCGCGACCGCGCAGGATGCCCGCGCGGGGCCTGGCCTCGTCGCGGTACTTCGTCTGGATCTGGTAGAGCGTGACCGGATAGTCCTTGTACGAGGAGTATTCGCCCTTGACCATGTCGGCGAAGAGCTCCTCGTGCGTGGGGCCGAGCAGGTAGTCGACGCCCTTGCGGTCCTTGAGCCGGAAAAGCGTGTCACCGTATTCGGTCCAGCGACCGGTGGCCTCGTAGTATTCGCGCGGCAGCAGGGCGGGGAAGAGCACCTCCTGGCCGCCCATCCGGTTCATCTCCTCGCGGACGACCTTGGCGACGTTTTCCAGCACCATCTTGCCGAGGGGCAGCCACGAGTAGATGCCGGGCGCCACCCGCCGGACATAACCGGCGCGGACCAGGAGCTTGTGGCTCGGCACTTCCGCGTCTGCCGGGTCGTCCCGCAGGGTGCGAAGAAACAACGACGACATGCGCAGCGACACGGCTACTCCTTGTTCGGCCTGGATATGAGGACTACAGGCTATCGACTAGGAGCGACTCGCCGCGCGGCCTTATCCCGCGATGGGAACCCAGCCGCCCAGCGAACCGGCCACCGCGACCGCGAACAGGCCGACAAGGACCGCCGTCAGCGCCAGCGCGCGCACCCGGCCCGCCTTGCCGCGGCGCAGCGCCATCACCAGCACGACGGACAGGGCGCCGAGCACGGGCGCGGGGCCGGGCCAGAACGCGGGGTCGCTGTGGATGAAGCCGGGCGTCGCGCGGTCGATCACGTCGGCGAGCAGCAGGGCGCCGATGAGGCCCGCGGCCAGGTCGCCCCAGACATCCGGCCGCCTCGTCACGTAGGCGAGCAGGCCCAGCCCGACCAGCAGGCAGAGCGTCCAGTTCAGCCCGGCCGCGGAGCCGCCGACACCCACGCCGCCGATGTCGGGCCCGCCGCGCACCATGCTGCCGCCCAGGGTCACGACGATCATGGACAGGGAGGCCAGAAACGTGGTGAGCAACGCCCACCCGAAGCCCGCCGCGCTCGCCCCGACGAGCAGAGCCAGACCCAGATACATGTACGGGTCATAGACCTGGCCGAGCCATTGGGGACCGCGACCGTCGGCGAGTATGCCCACGAGCCCGACGACCAGCCCGCCGAGGAAGGCCCCCAGCACATGGCGTTCGATGCAGCGCTGGTCACGGTCGTACGCGGCGAACTCCGCGTAGTCGATCGTGCTCTCTTTTACGTCCATTGCCTGGTCAACCCTCCCTTCGCAACTTGTCGCAATACCACAACCAGATTATGTGGCCGTCCAGAAAAGGCAAATTTCGGCCAACCGAATGCAACGAAGCAATCGCTTGGTTAAACTGGCTCGGTGACCGTCACAGACGAGCTGCGCTCCGTCGTCCGCGCCTATCTCGCCGACCGCCCCGCCGCGCCCTGGGCGGCGTTCGCCCGCGAGCTGGGCACCGCAGGACTCGCCGTCCCAGAGGAGTACGGCGGAGCGGGCTGCGGCCCGGCCGAGATCGCGGTGGTGGCGGGAGAGCTGGGCAGGACCCTGTCCCCATACCCCTTCCTGCAGAGCGCCGTCCTGGCCGTCGAGGCGCTCAAGGCGGGCGGCGACGAGGCGGCGATGGGCCGGCTGCTGCCCGCGCTGGCCGACGGCTCGGTGACGGCGACCGTCGTCCTTCCCGGCGACGGCGACCTGACCCTCCGGGACGGCCTGCTCACGGGCGTCGTCCCGTACGCGCTGGAGGGCGACGTGGTGCTCGCCTACGCCGACGGGCTCCTGGTCGAGGCGGTGCCGACGCGGCGCGTGGCGTACCCGACCATGGACGAGAGCCGGCCCCTGGCCGAGTTGTCCTTCGACCACGCCCCGGCGCGGCCGGCCGGCGACGGCGCGACGTGGAGCCGGGTGCGCAACCTCGGCATCGCGGCGCTGGCGGCCGAGCAGGTGGGCGGGGCCGAGCGCTGCCTGGAGATGGCCACGGAGCACGCCAAACTGCGCCATCAGTTCGGCAGGCCGATCGGCTCCTTCCAGGCGATCAAGCACAAGCTGGCCGACCTGCTGCTGCTCGTGGAGTCGGCCAGATCGGCGGCGCTGGCGGCGGCCGGGTCGGAGTCCCTCGCGGCGATCGCCGGGTCCTACTGCACTGAGGCGTATCTCACGGCGGCGGGCGAGAACATCCAGGTCCACGGCGGGATCGGCGTGACCTGGGAGCATCCGGCCCATCGCTACCTCAAGCGGGCCACCTCCGACGCCCAACTCTTCGGCCCGCCGCAGGCGCACCGCGAGCGCCTGGGCGCGCACGTCTTTCAGGCCGGGCTAGCCGCCCAGTAGCGTTTCCCAGGGGCGCGGGGCGTTCGTGGCGCGGGTGGTGTCGAGCGCCTCGGCCAGCCGCCAGAAGCCCGGCTTGTCGCGTACGCGCTCGCGGCCCAGCGGATCGATGGCCCGCAACTCGAAGCGGACGCCCATCACGTCGAGCACCGCCGACCGGCTGTCGGCCGGCCCGGCGGGCGCGCCGAGCTCGTCCTCGTACGCGGGAGCGCGCACCTGCTCGGCCAGCAGCGCCGCCACCTCTGAGGCGTACGGGCCGTCGCGCCACTCGATGTGCCAGCTGTGGTCGGCGCCCCGCCACCAGGTCAGATCCCGGCAGGACTCGATGAACTCGGCCTCCGTGGCGAGAGCGGCCATCACCCGGCCGAACGCCTCGTAACCGCGCCCGCTCGTGAGGGAGAGATCATCGGCCCCCATATCGGGGAGCGTGCCATCTTTCGGCCGCCTTAGCGCGTGCTTTCGCCTCACGTGCATCACTCTGATCGCGAACGCGCCCTTCCCGCAAGTCTTTGGTGCTGATAGTCTCTACCAAGCGAGCGCTTGGTTTACTACTTTCGCCGGAGGCGCGATGACGTCCCTACGGATCAGCCTGGGCTACGAGCTGGAGGTGCGCGGGCGCTCCCGCGAGGTCGAGCAACAGGCGTTCCAGAACGTGATCGACCAGGTCGTGCTCGGTGATCGGCTCGGTTTCGACACTGCCTGGTTCGTCGAGCACCACTTCACGCGGGGGTTCTCCCACTCCTCCGCGCCCGATCTCGTGCTGGCCGCGATCTCCCAGCGGACCGAGCGGATCCATCTCGGGCTGGGCGTGGTGCTGCTGCCGTTCCAGTCGCCGATCCGCACCGCGGAGCGCGTGGCCACCCTCGACGTGCTGAGCGGCGGCCGGGTGGAGTTCGGCACCGGGCGGGGGGCCTCGCCCCTGGAGTACCAGGCCTTCCAGCGGCCCTTCGAGAAGTCCCGGCAGATCTGGGAGGACTCGCTGGACGCGACACTGGCCATCTGGCGGGCCGACGGGGAGCCGGTCAGCCGATCGAACGAGTTCTTCGAGATCCCGGACGTGGCGGTCTACCCGCGTCCCGTGCAACAGCCGCATCCGCCGGTCTGGGTGGCCTCGACGTCGCTGGAGGGCTATCTGGCGGCGGCCGACCACGGCTACAACCTGCTCGGCATGACCATGGTCAAGGGCATCGACGACGTGGCGGACGACATCGCCCAATACCGCGAGCGTCTGGCCGCCGCCGGGTTCGACCCCGACTCCCGCCGGGTCGCGCTGATGATCCCCTGGTTCGTCGCGCCCACCCGCGACCAGGCCAACGAGACGGCCGCCGACGCCGTCCTCTGGTACATCCGCCGGCAGGTCAACCTCGTCACCCCGCCGGACTACTACGACGCCCGGCACGCCACCCATCGCGTCCTCGGCCAGCTCGCGGCCGGGATGCCGCCGGATGAGGCGATGGCGACGCTGCGGGAGCACCTGATGGTCGTGGTGGACGACGTGGCGGGTTCGCGCAAGGCGCTGGCCAGGATCGCGGAGGCCGGGGCGACGGATCTGATCATCCAGGCGCAGGTGGGCGGGCTGGCGCACGAACGGGTCTGCGAGGCGATGAAGCTGTTCATGACCGAGGTGACCAAGTGACCAGCCCGGCCCCTGGCCCCTTGAGCGGCTCCGGCGACCGGGACGCGTCGGCGGAGGCCGCCGGCGCGCGGTGGCTGACGCGGGACGACCTCCGTACGGGCGCGCGGTCCGCCACAGGGCTGCTGCAGGTCGCCCCCGACGCCTCCAGCGCCTTCCCGCTGGCGCCCGGCGACCGCGCGGCGGCGCAGGAGCTGACCGGGGCGGCGCTGCGGGCGGCCGGAGTGGGCGACCGCGACCGGGTCGTGGTCGCGCTGGCCGAACCGGCGGGCGCGCTCTGGGCCGCCGCCGCGGCGGACGTGGCGTCGGCGGCCGCCTCGGTGGGCCCGCGAGGCCGCATGCGGTTGATCCACACGCTGTCCACCCTGGGCGCCACCACGCTGGTCGCCACCCCCACGGGCGCGATGGATCTGCTGGCCAGGCTGCACCTGGAGTTCCTGCTGGACCCCCTTGACCTGGGGCTGCGGCACATCGTCCTGACCGGGGAGATCGCCTCGAAGCGGACACTCAGCCACCTGGCGGGCGAGTTCGACGCCCACGTGACCGAGGTGTACGCCGACCCGTTCGGCGGTGGCGCCCTGGCCTGGCGGGCGGCGGAGGGCGCCCCGCTCACCCCGCTGACGGACGGCCTGCTGCATCTGGCCTCGCTGACCAAGGACGTGCTGCGGCCGTCGGAGCCGTCAGGGGTGGCCGAGCTGGTGATCACGCCCCACGGCCACTCGTCGCTCGGCGACGCCGTCCTGCGTACGGGCCAGGTGGTGCGTACCGACTCGGCCGCGGCCGATCCCGGACTGCCCGCTCCCGTCCACACGGTCGGCGAGCACGTGCTGGTGCGGGGCGTGTGGCTGTCGCTGCCGCGGATCGACAAGGCCCTGGCCAAGATCGACGGCGTGTCCAGGTGGGAGCTGGCGATCAGCAGGCAGGGCACGCTCGACGCGGCGGTGCTCACCGTCACGTTCGGGAGGGAGAGCCTTGTGCGCAACCCGATGTGGCGCAACCGGATCCAGCAGGCGATCCAGGGGCTCACCCCGATCTCGCTCGGCGTGGAGATCGCGCCGGAGATCGCCGAGACGCCGAGCCCCGGCGTGCTGACCGACCTGCGCGGCCACCACCTGGGCCGCGACCGGGCGCTCATCGTGTAGCCGAGGTCTGTACAACAGCCGGGCGCTCGGCCTGTGGAGCAGGAGGCGCGAACCGATGGGACCGATGCCGGACTGGGGAACGCTCCCCCGCATGCTCCGTGACCAGGCGGACCGCCATCCGGACGCGGTGGTGATCGTCGACGGCGACACGCGCGTCACCATGGCGGAGCTCCGCGCCGGAGCCGCTCGCGTGGCGCACGAGCTGATCGAGCTCGGCGTCCGGCCGGGCGACCGGGTGGCCCTGTGGGGCGTGAACGACCCGTACTGGGTCACGCACGCCTTCGGCGTCTGGGACGCCGGTGCGGTGATCGTGCCGCTCTCCTCGCGCGCCAAGGGCCTGGAGGCGGCGGCGATGATCGAGAAGACCGGCGCCGAGGTGCTGGTCACGGGCGAGGGCCCGCCCGGTGTGGTGCTCGCCGATCTCCTGCCGCCCGGCGCCGCCCCGCGCCACATCCTCAGCCCCCGTCTCCTCGTGGAGCCGTCGGGCGTCGAGATGGAGGGCGTTGAGGAGCGGGCGCTGGCCGTACGGCCTGACGATCTGTGCGAGATCATGTCCACCTCCGGCACCACCGGCACCCCCAAGGGCGTGATGCTGGACCACGCCCAGGTCCTGCGCGGCTACTGGGACTGGTCCGAGATCGTCACCCTGGACGAACACGACCGCTACCCGGTGATCGCCCCGTTCAGCCACGGCTTCGGCCTCAACGCCGGGATGATCGCCTGTGTGCTCCGCCGGGCGACCATGATGCCGATCAGGGTCTTCACCCCCGACGCCCTGATGTCCCTGATCTCGGCCGGCCGGGTGAGCATCCTGGCGGGCCCGCCCACGCTGTTCCACCGGCTGCTGGACGAGCTGGACCGCGCCGACTGGGACGTCTCGTCGCTGCGCGTGGCCATCTGCGGGGCCGCCGCCGTGCCCGCCGCGCTGATCACCCGCCTGGTCGAACGGGTGGGGCTGGAGCGGATGATCAACGCGTACGGCCTGATGGAGGGCACGGTCGTCTCCATGACCAGGGCCGGCGACCCGATCGAGGTCATCGCCGCGACGACCGGCCGGGCGGTGCCGGGCATCGAGGTGCGGATCGTCGACGACGACGGCAAGGAGGTGGCCGCCGGGGAACGCGGGGAGATTCTGCAGCGCGGGTACGGGGTCATGCGCGGCTACTGGGACGAACCCGGCAAGACCGCCGAGGTGGTCGATCGGGACGGCTGGCTGCACACGGGCGACATCGGCGTGCTCGACCCGGCGGGCAATCTGGCCATCGTCGATCGCAAGAAGGAGCTCTACATCGTCAACGGCTTCAACGTCTCGCCCGCCGAGGTGGAGTCGCTGCTGTTACGTGAGGGCTCGCTGGCGCAGGCGGCCGTGATCGGCGTGCCCGATCCGGTCTCCGGCGAGGCCGGCTGGGCGTACGTGGTGCCCAGAGCGGGGATGACGGTCGATCCGGGCACGCTGCTCACCTGGGCGAAGGACAATATGTCCAACTACAAGGTGCCGAAGCGGGTCATCGTGGTCGAAGCTCTGCCGGCCAACGCCAACGGCAAGATCGACAAGATGGCCCTCCGCGCCCGCGCGTCCGCCTCCTGAAGGCGCTGCCGCCCCATTCGCGAAAGATGGGTTCATTCGTACCGGCGATCGGGGATACATCGATCACAGTGCCGGGTTGCACTGGTGGGACGCATGCCCCGTGTAACAGAATCGCCCACATAGAGGAGGCAGCGTGACGTTGCGCGTGGCGGTCATCGGGTCGGGCCCTGCCGGTATCTACACGGCCGAGGCCCTGGTCAAACAGGCGCAGGAGGACGTCCAGGTCGACGTCATCGAGCGGTTGCCCACTCCCTACGGGCTCGTCCGATACGGCGTCGCGCCCGACCACACGTCGATCAAGTCGATCGCCAACTACCTGCGCCGGGTGCTCGAACTCCCCGAGGTCCGCTTCCTCGGCGGCGTCACGCTCGGCGAGCATCTGTCGGTCGAGGACCTGCTGGCCAGCTATGACGCGGTCGTCTACGCCACGGGCGCGATGGTCGACAGGAAGCTCGGCATCCCGGGCGAGGACCTGCCGGGCAGCGTGGCCGCCACCGACTTCGTCAACTGGTACTGCGGCCACCCCGACGTCTCCGCCTCCATGTTCACCCTCGACAGCCCCGAGGTCGCGGTCATCGGTGTCGGGAACGTGGCCGTCGACGTGGTCCGCGTCCTGGCCAAGACCGCCGAGGAGCTCAGCTCCACGGACGTACCGCACGACGTGCTCGAACGACTCGGGGAAAGCCAGGTCAAGGCGATCCACATGATCGGCCGCCGGGGTCCCGAGCACGCCAAGTTCACGCTGAAGGAGCTGCGGGAGCTCGGCGAGCTGGCGAACGCCGACGTCTGCGTACGCGAGGACGAGGCCGTGGTGCTGGGCGGCGACTTCCCCCGGCAGATCCGCGGCAACATCGATGTCCTTCAGTCGTGGGCGGGCCGCGATCCCGTCGGCCGCCCGCGCCGCCTCGATGTGCGCTTCTGGCTGCGCCCGGTGGAGATCCTCGGCACCGACCGGGTGGAGGGGCTCAGGCTCGAGCGCACCCGGCTGTCCGAGGAGGGCCGCGTGGTCGGGACGGGCGAGTTCGAGACGATCCCGGTCGGCATGGTGCTGCGCTCGGTCGGATACCAGAGCGTCCCCCTTCCCGGGGTGCCGTTCGACGAGCGGTCGATGACCGTGCCCAACGAGGCCGGCCGGATCCGCGAGCGCGAGTACGTGGCGGGCTGGCTCAAGCGCGGTCCCACCGGCGTGATCGGCACCAACAAGTCGGACGCGGCGGAGACCGTCCGCACCCTGCTGTCCGACCTGGCCGGCCACGATCGGCTACGGTCGGCGCCCATCGACGCGCTGCTGCACGAAAGAGGCGTAAGGCCGGTGACGTACGACGAGTGGCTGGCCATCGAGGCGGCCGAAGGCGCTCTGGCCAAGTCGCTGGGCCGCGGCGAACGGGTCAAGCTCGCCGGCCTGGAGGCCATGCTGCGGGCCTGCCGGCCCTGACGGCATGCGTGTCACCGTGACGGACCAGTCTCTGCCAGGCTTCGCGGAGGCCCACCGGATCCAGCGGGCCCGCTATCCGGCCGCCGAGCCCGGTTGGCAGCCCGTGCACACCGTCTATGTCCCGGCCGACCGGGTGTCGCCGAGCACGGTCGCGGGGTGGGGCGCGCAGGCGCTCGACCTGGTCAAGGAGCATCTGAGCGGCCCGGCCGAACTGGCCGACGTGTTCGGGCTGCCTGACGCGCCGGCGCGGGACGTACACGAAAGGGTGCTGCGCAAGCTCGCCCGCGAGCCGGTCGAGGACCTGCGGATCGACTTCGAGGACGGCTACGGCGGGCGGCCCGGCGACGAGGACGGCCACGTCGAGCAGGCCGTCGTGGCCGTGGCCGTGATGCACGCGGCCGGAGCGCTGCCGCGCCGGTGGGGGCTGCGGGTCAAGTCGTTCGCCGACGGGGATCCCGGGCGGTCGGTGCGGACGCTCGACGGGTTCGTCACCGGGGTCGTCGAACGGGTGGGCGAGTTGCCGCCGGGGTTCGTGGTCACCTTTCCGAAGGTGCTGATGGAGTCGTATTTGGGCCAGTTCTGCGCCTTTCTGGAGCGGCTCGAACGGGAGCTGGACGTCCGGCTGAGGTTCGAGATCCAGGTCGAGGCGCCGCAGACCGTGCTGTTCCTGCGCGGCGAACTGGCCGAGTCGTTCGGGGGGCGGCTGGCGGCCGCGCACTTCGGGGTATTCGACTACACGGCCGCTCTCGGGCTGCCGCCGCACGAGCAGCGGCTCGACCATCCGGCCTGTGACCACGCCCGGCACGTGATGCAGACGGCGTTCGCGGGCACGGGGGTCGAGCTCTCCGACGGCTCGCTGGCCGCCTCTCCCGCCTCCGGGTCGGCCGCGGACGTGCACGCGCTGTGGCGGCGGCACGCCGAGCTCGTCCGGCACTCGCTGGGACACGGCTTCTACCAGGGCTGGGACATGCACCCCTCACACCTGGTGAGCCGGTTCGCCACGGTCTATGCCTTCCATCTGGCGCGCTACGACTCCTACCGGGATCGGGTGCGGTCCTGGGAGGAGCGGCGCGCGGCCGGGGGCGGCGTCATGGACGAGCCCGCGACGATCAAGACCCTGGTAGCCGCACTCCGCCGCGCCGACGCGGCGCTCGCCCTCCCGGACTGAAGCCGCTCGGACTCAGGCCGCTTGGTGGCCCTTGGGTCAGTCGCGGTCGACCAGGCTGCGCCACTGACGGACGCGCCGCTGGTCAACCGGCAGCGACCAGCTCTCCCGTACGGCCGAGCCCACGTGGAACGCCCGGATGCCATAGTCCAGCAGCGACGGCACATAGGCCGGTTTGAGCCCGCCGCCCGCCAGGATGATCGAGCCGTCGCCCGCGTCGGCCCGGCTCTTGAGCATCGGCAGCCCGTACCGCACGCCGGCGGGCGAGCCCGCCGTGAGCACCGTGGCCAGGTTGGGCAGCAGCCGCACCGCCCGCCACGACGCCTGTACGTCCGCCGCGTGGTCGACGGCCCGGTGGAAGGTCCACGGCAGCGGTGACACGGCGTGGATCAGCGCCTCGGTGGCCGCCAGGTCCACGACGCCCGCCTCGTCGAGGAAGCCGAACACGAACCCCGCGGCGCCCGCCTGGGCCAGCGCCTTGACGTCGAGACGGAGCCGGTCGAGCACCTCGGGGTCGGCGGTGAAGTTCGCGGCGCAGCGCAGCATCACCATCTGGGGCAGCGGGCACTCCGCGGCGATCGCGGCGACCGTCTCCGGAGCGGGGGTGAGCCCGTCGGCACCCATGTCGGCGACGACCTCCAGACGGTCGGCTCCGCCCTGCTCCGCGGCGACGGCGTCGCGCACGTTCAGCGCGATCACCTCAAGGAGGGATCCGGTCATGCTGGAGAGGTTATATGGTGCTGTGTCCCTTTGTGCCGGAAAGCGCCAGGTCACCTGGGCGGGAACGCGACTGCGGGCCGTGCCCCGCCGGGGAGCAGGGCACGGCCGTACCGGCCGGGGCCGGTCAGGGCGTCAGACGCCGATCAGCTCGGCGACGGTGAGGTCGCGGAAGGCCGTCGTGGCGGCCTCCTCCGCGGGCCGCTCGAACAGGGCGCCCGAGGAGCGGTGCGGCAGATCGACCGTCCGCACGTGCCGGAAGCCGCGGCGCCGGTAGTACTCCTGCAGCCGCGGGTTGTTCTTGGCGCAGTCGAGCCGGAGCTTGCTCAGCCCGGAGGCGTGCGCCGCGGAGCCCGCCCAGTCCAGCAGGGCGTCTCCGAGGCCGAAGCCCGCCCAGGGCCGGGCGACGGCGAGCTTGTGCACGTACATGGCGGCGCCCGGGTCGTCGGACCGGCGCCAGAACTCCGGGTCGGCGTGATCGTCGAGAGCGATCGTGGCGACGGGCGGGGCCTCGTCATCCAGTTCGAGGTACCGGAGCTCGTCGTCCACGAGGTAGAGCACCCGCTCGGCGATGAGAGGCTCGATCCGCTCGGGCCCGAAGCCGCCGCGCGGCCACTGCCGCACGCCCTGGGAGTACAGCCATTCGGCCGTGTCGGCGAGCAGGGTCAGAACGCCCGGGAGATCGGAGGCGTCGGCCCGGCGGAGAGCGAGCGGGTGGAGCAGGGTGTTGGAAAGCACGGTTCAGCCCTTCATTACATCGGGTGTCCATGCAGCCACAGAACGTAATGGTTGGAGCGCGCGCTGGGTCGCATGGGGGGTTTGAGGCGACATCTATCGATAAATCGCGCATGAAGGGAGTGCGCAGGACTCCCTCTGCCCAGCGAGGCGGGAGGCTCGTCTTAGGCGGCCGGTGGGATCACCCCCAACCGAGCTCGCTCAGCGGCGATCGAGCTCGTATCTGATCAAGTGCTTGTCGGCGGGGAGCACCGACACCGCGACACGCACTGGCATGTCGCCGTTGTCGTAACCAACGCGGACGTAGACCACGACCGGGGTGCCGAGCTCCAACTGGAGACGCTCGACCTCTTCCTGGTTGGGCATCCGCGCCCAGATGTCATCCACCACCCGCACCTGCTCGTGACCGAGCTCTTCCAGGACCCGGTTCGCCCCCCGCGGAATGTCGCCCGGCCGGGCGATCTCCGTGCTGGCCACCAGGTCACGTGGAAAATAGGAATCGTTGGTGTTGTACGGCTGCCCGTCGACGAACCGCAGACGCCGTCGTACGACGGCCAGTTCGCCTTCGGCCAGCTCGAGTCGGCTGGCGATCTCCTCGACCGGTGAGACGGTCAAGACCTCTATGTACTGGCTGGGGGCACGACCTTCCTGCGTCACGGCGAAGGCGAACGCCTCTCGCAGCTCGCCGGATGGTTGTGGCTCCAGCTCTCGCTGCGGGTAGATCAGCAGCGGCCGGCGGTCCCGGACGACCGTGCCACGCCGTGGGGTTCGCGTGACCAACCCTTCGTTGACCAGCTCCCCTAGGGCGAGTCGGACGGTGTTGCGGCTCACCCCATGGTCTTCCATGAGCTGCGCCTCGGTCGGCAGCTGCGCCCCGGGGCCGAGTACACCGGAGTAGATGGCTCTCCTCAGCTCTGAGGCCACCAGCTGGTACAGGACCGACCTTGCCACTTTCACCCCTTTTGTTCCAACAATTTAGACGATCTGGTTCTAACAGGCCACAACCCCTTGACCGATGGCCATTGACAGCCGCATCATCCAATCGTTGGTACAAATCCATCGAAAGGCCGGTGAGGGGGTGAGGGCCCGGTGTTACCGGTCCACGCGGGTACGCCATACCTGCCCTGGCAAGACCCTTGTGAAGCAACACGTTTACTGCGTTACGCGTTGCCTCGCCAGGGACTCAGCAACACCTACCAGAGCAACGGCAGTGGCATGTCCGTTTTATCCGTGTTGACCGAGGTAACTGTGTGGAGCAAAGACGGTTCCTTCATCTGGAATGAGGAGGGTGCCACCGTCTCACATCCCATCGATGACCCCCTCGGTGCGGCCCAACGCATCGCAGACCACTACCGACATCCGGAGTCCTCGCAAGAGGGTCGCTCCCCCATGAACTCCGTGTGCGAACACTCGACCTAGGACTCCATCCCTCGCCGGAGTCCTGGCGTCGCCGCACACGGGGCAGGAAGCGCGTCCTGGCGGGTCCCCCACGCCCGCCAGGGCGCGCGTTCCTCCTTTTTCTCATGATTTACGGCACTTCGCGCCTTTTACCACCATTTTTCGTGCCAAGTCATACCCGCGCCGTAGACCGTCCCCGGTCGAACCCCGCCCAAGGGACAGGCGTCCGGCGGGCGTGGCCGGCCGCAGGGATGAGGCGGCCGGACCGGGATTGGCCTTCAGGCCCATTGGTACCTATCGTTCCCGACTTGGTGCCGCCGCGAAGGATTTCACGGGGATGCGTGCCACTCAGTCGGCCGCCAATTGAGCAGTGCCAGGTCATCGCCCATGTCCTCGTACACGCCTTCGACCGCCTGACCGTACTCGGGCTCGCGCTCGCCGTCCCACCCGCCGTGGATCAGGCAGCCGGGCACGGCGGCGAGCCGAACCAGCACCACGACGTACGGCTCGCTCGCTCCGGGCATGAACGGCCGGCGGTTGACGATCCAGCTCTCCACCGTGCCGGCCGGCTCGACGGCCTCCCAGTGCCAGTCCTCGGTACGGCAGGCCGGGCAGAAGGCCCTGGGCGGGAAGCGGGCCGTGTGGCAGGTGTCGCAGCGCTGGACCGCGAACTCGTGGCCGCCCAGCCGGGCCCACCAGTCCCTGGAGTCGCGATCAGGCGTCGGCCGCACGCCCTGGGGCGGCCTGCCGTACCGGTCGGGCATGGATCAGCCCCTTTCTGAGGTCACGCATGGGTGGTCAGCCCCTTCTGAGCAGGAGAGCCGAAGTGGCGGGGAGGATGTAGCCGGGCTGGGCGGTGGACAGGGCCACTTCGGCGCCCGCGACCTGCCGGTCACCGGCGTCCCCGCGTAGCTGGGAGACGGCCTCCGCTATGTGGTTGACGCCGTGGACGTAGCCCTCCGACAGGAAGCCGCCGTGCGTGTTGACCGGGAGGGCTCCGTCGAGGGCCGTGGCGCCCGAGGCGACGTACGGGCCGCCCTCACCCTTGGCGCAGAAGCCGTAGTCCTCCAGCTGGACGATCACCGAGTAGGTGAAGCAGTCGTACAGCTGCGCCACGTCGATGTCGGCCGGGCCGATTCCGGCCTGGGCGTACAGGCGCGGGGACAGCGCGGCGGCGGCCGTGGTGGTGGGGTCGGCCCGGCCGCCGGACAGGTGCGAGTCGCCACCGCCCCAGGCCGCGCCGGAGATCAGCACCGGCGGGTGGCGCAGGGAGCGGGCACGCTCGGCGGTGGTGATGACCAGGGCGCAGGCGCCGTCGGTCTCCAGGCAGCAGTCGAGCAGGCGGAACGGCTCGGCGATCCACCTGCTGTCCAGGTAGTCGTCGAGAGTGATGGGCGTACGCATGAGGGCGCGGGGGTTCTTGACGGCGTTCGCCCGCTGGGTGACGGCCAGCTGCCCGAAATGCTCCGCCTTCGTACCATATTTCTGCATGTGGGCGCGGGCGTACATCGCGTACTGCTGGGGCGGCGCGAAATAGCCATAGGGCGCTTGATACTGCACCTCGGGACTCACCGGAAGGCCACGGCCGGTGCCGCCCATGCGGAACTCCGACCGGGCGTTGATCGCGCGGTAGCAGACGACGGTCTCCGCCACGCCGGCCGCCACGGCCAGCGCCGCCTGGGCCACGACCGCGTGCGAGACACTGCCGCCGCCGAACTGGTCGAGGTACCAGGTCGGGTCTGCCAGACCGAGCGCGGGGCCCACCAGGGACGGGGCCGCCGAGTCGCCCACGCGATGAGTCGCTATGCCCTCGACGTCGCCGGGGCCGAGGCCGGCGTCGTCGAGGGCGGCCAGGATGGCGCGACAGGCCAAGGTGAGTGTGCTGACCCCCGAGTCCTTGGTGAAGGGCGTGTACCCGACGCCCACCACAGCCGTACGGTCCCGGAACTCAAGCAAGCGCTTGGCCATCCTGAAACGCTAGATCGGACCGTCCACATATGTCAACCGGGGGGTACGCCCCGGCATTTCGCTTGACACCTTTTCCGTCGCACGCCTACCGTCCAAGCAAGCGCTTGGTAAGATACGATGCAGACGGCGAGGAGGAGGAGACCATGAGCACACACGCTGCCCGGCTGATCACGCCGGACGGCTGTGGCGGCCCCCCGGTGCCGTACCAGCGCAGGACTCTCAACGGAGCCTCGATGCCGAACGGCCAGTCCCACGCGAGCGGCAACGGCCAGCTCGACAGCCGGAGGTTCAGGTCGGTGCTGGGCAGGTTCGCCACCGGCGTGGTGGCGATCACCGCCCTCGACCCGGCCAGCAGCGAGCCATGCGGCCTGGCGGCCAACTCCTTCACCTCGGTGTCGCTGGACCCGCCGCTGGTGGCGTTCTGCGTGGCGCACACGAGCACGAGCTGGCCCAAGGTGCGCGGCGCCAAGGTCATCACCGTGAACGTGCTCGCCGAGCACCAGCAGCACGTCTGCGTCCAGCTCGCGAGCCGGGGCGGCGACAAGTTCGCCGGGCTGCGGTGGACCGGCTCGCCCGGCGGCAACCCGGTGCTCGAAGGGACCCTGGCCTGGATCGACTGCGCGGTCGAGGCCGAGCACATGGCGGGCGACCACGTGATCGTGGTGGCCCGCGTGCTCCAGCTCGACACGCACGCGGACGGTGGCCCGCTGCTGTTCTTCCGCGGCGGTTACGGCGGCTTCGTTGAGCCCCAGTGACGGAGCTCGCGTTGAGCCTGCGTGAGGAGGCGCGCGCCTGGCTGGCCGCGAACCTCACCGGAGACTTCGCGCACGCCCGCGGCCTGGGCGGCCCCGGGCGCGAGCACGAAGGTCACGAGGTCCGGCTGGCCTGGGAGCGCCATCTCGGCAAGGCGGGCTGGACCTGCCTGGGCTGGCCCGTCGAATACGGCGGACGCGACGCCTCGCTCGCCGACCAGGTCGCCTTCCACGAGGAGTACGCCCTCGCGGACGCCCCCGCCCGCGTGGGCCACATCGGCGAGGGACTGATCGGGCCGACGATCCTGGAGTTCGGCACCGAGGCGCAGAAGGCCCGTTTCCTGCCCCCGATCCAGCGGGGCGACGAGCTGTGGTGTCAGGGCTACTCCGAGCCGGAGGCGGGCTCCGATCTGGCCAACGTCCAGACAAAGGCGCACCTGGCGGGCGACGAATGGGTCATCACCGGGCAGAAGGTGTGGACGTCACTGGCCCACGTGTCCGACTGGTGCTTCGTGCTCTGCCGTACGGAAGCGGGCTCCCAGCGCCACCGTGGGCTGTCGTACCTGCTCGTGCCCATGGACCAGCCCGGCGTCGCGGTACGGCCGATCGTGCAGCTGACCGGGACGTCCGAGTTCAACGAGGTGTTCTTCGACGGGGCCAGGACCGCGGCCGAAAACGTGCTCGGCGCGCCCGGCGACGGGTGGCGCGTCGCGATGGCCACGCTCGGCTACGAGCGCGGCGTCTCCACGCTGGGGCAGCAGATCGGGTTCCGGCGGGAGCTGGCCCGGGTGATCGAGGTCGCCGAGCGAACGGGCGCGGCTTACGACCCGGTGCTGCGTGACCGGCTGGTGCGGTCGTGGCTGGAGCTGGAGATCATGCGGCTCAACGCGCTGCGGGCCGATCCGGGGCCGGTGGCGTCGATCGCCAAACTGTACTGGTCGGAGTGGCATCGCCGGCTGGGCGAGCTGGCCCAGGCCGTACAGCTCAAGTCCGGACTTGTCGCCCGCGACGGCGAGCTCAACGACCTCCAGCGGCTGTATCTCTTCAGCCGGGCGGACACGATCTATGCCGGTTCCAGCGAAATCCAGCGGAACATCATCGCCGAGCGCACCCTGGGACTCCCCCGCTGACGGACCTCTCTGATCGGAGCACTATGGCACCGCCGTACCCCAGAGCGCACGGGCTGCTCGACGGCAAGGTCACGCTGGTCACGGCCGCGGCGGGGGCCGGGATCGGCTACGCGACGGCCAAGCGCTGCGCCGAGGAGGGGGCCACGATCGTCGTCTCCGACCGGCACGAGCGCCGCCTGTCCGCCGCCGCCGACTCGCTGACCGAGCTCACCGGCGTCAAACCGCTGGCGGTGCCGTGCGACGTGACGTCGGAGGCCCAGGTGCTGGCACTGTTCGACGCGGTGGTGGAGGCGCACGGGCGGCTGGACGTGGTGGTCAACAACGCCGGGCTCGGTGGTACGGCGTCACTGGCCGAGATGACCGACGAGCAGTGGCACACCGTCATCGACGTCACCCTGAACGGCACCATGCGCTGCACCAGGGCCGCGCTGAAGCAGATGATCGCCCAGGGCTCCGGGGTGATCGTGAACAACGCCTCGGTGATCGGCTGGCGGGCGCAGCGGGGGCAGTCGCACTATGCGGCGGCCAAGGCCGGGGTGATGGCGCTGACCAGGTGCGTCGCCCTGGAGGCCGCCGAGCACGGCGTCCGGGTGAACGCGGTGGCGCCTTCGCTGGCCGTCCACCCGTTCCTGGCGAAGGTGACCAGCGAGGAGCTGCTGGCGGAGCTGGCGGCCGCCGAGGCGTTCGGGCGTTCGGCGGAGCCCTGGGAGGTGGCGAACGTGATCGTCTTCCTGGCCAGCGACTACTCCTCGTACATGACGGGCGAGGTCGTCTCCGTCTCCTCTCAACACCCGTGACTATATCCTGAGCAACAGGATATGGTGGGTGAGTGAATATAACGGAGCCCATGTTCCTGGCGCTCACCGCGCTGGTGGACGAGCCGCGGCACGGCTACGGCATCGTCCAGGAGGTCGATCGGCTGTCCGGGGGGCGGGTGCAGCTCAAGATCGGCTCCCTCTACGGCGTGCTGGACCGGCTGGCCGGGGAGGGGCTGGTGGCGCTCGACCGGGAGGAAGTGGCACAGGGGCGGCTACGCCGCTACTACCGGCTGACCGACTCGGGGGCGGGGGCCCTGGAGGAGGAAGCGGCCCGGCTGGCGGACAACGCCCGCGCGGCGACCACCCGCCTCCGGGACCGGAACGCCCGCCTGCTCCCCGGAACGGCCACCGCGCTCGCCGGAGGTGCCTGGTGAACGAGTTACTCGAACGGCGCTACCGCACCGTCCTGCGACTGCTCCCCCGCTCCTACCGGGCCGAGCGGGAGGAGGAGATGGTGACCGCGTTCATGGAGTTCTCCGGCGACGCGCCGGATGAGGAGAACCCCTACCCGCGCTGGGGCGAGATCGCCAGCGTGCTCGCCCTCTCGATGCGCGTACGGGTCGGCGGAGCGGGCGCGACACCCCGGTTCGTCGCCTGGGGCGCGGCTGTCAGGCTGGTGGCGACACTGGGGCTCGCCTTCCACGCGGCGGCCGGCATCTTCACCCTCGCCTCCCTCGCTTTCATGACGCCCGACTCGATGACGCGGCCACTCGGTGTACTCGCGGCGGCCCTCTGGGTGCCGGCGTTCGTCCTGCTGATGCGCGGTCACGTCCGGACGGCCAAGCCGGTGGCGCTCGCGGCCGGCGCGGCAGCCCTGGCCGAGCTCGCCGTCTGGCAGAACTTGGCCAGCCAGTTCGTGCCTCTGGACGCGGTGCCACCGGCACTGAACGTCGTGGTCCCGCTGGCGGCCCTGCTCATCGGCTTCCACGACGGCGTCGCGCCGGTGCGGCGAGCGTGGCGGCTGACGGTCCTACCGCTGGCCGCCGGGCTGCTGTTGCGGGCCGTCGTCCTTGCTCTGCTGACGCCGTTGGGGAAGGTGCCGCTGTTGTGGCCGTGGGTGGACCTGATGGGTCTGGCCACGGCGGTGCTCTTGGTGGCCGGGATCGTCTGCCTCGCGCGCGACCTGCCCGCGTACGTGCCGCTCGCCCTGGCGATCCTCGGGGCATTGCTGCTGCCGTCGCGACTGTCGGTGATGGACAACAGCTACCTGAGCTTAGGACCGGGAGCGCTGTGGGTGTCCAGCGTGAGCCAGTGCGTGGCGCTGGTCGTCATGGTGACGGTCCTCGCGGTGGCGGGCTTCCGCGGTTTGCCGTCCGTACGACAGGGGCGGGCTGTGGTCTAGGGTCAGGTCTCCTCCCAGTGGGGGGTGTGCGATTCGATGTCCTCCGGCAGGCCGATGCGTCCGTTCAGCAGAATGAGCGGGGTGATCTGAACGCTGGTGCTGAAGCGGATGTAGCCGACGAAGAACTCGATCCCGGCGGCCCGCGCGTTGACCGAGCGCGGGCCGAGCCACTCCAGCAGTGCCCGGACCTGGTAGAACTCGTCGGGGTGGAGTTCTTGGCGTACCGTCAGCGCCCAGCCCTCCGCCTCCTCCCGCTCGACCAGGTCCGCGACGAGCGCGCCGCCCACGCGCAGGGCGGGGCCGCGCCGCGCGAACACGGGCTCCGGATCGACGGTCTCCCACTCGCAGTCGGGGTCGTCGGGGTCACCGAGTGGATAGGTCTCCTGGTAGTCGCCGGTGCCGATCGGCAGCCGCTCAGGTCGCGGCCCTTGCCCCACATGCCACCGCAGCTCGGCGAGCTCGTCGTCGCCGAGGTCGGCGCGAAGGTCCATGGTCAGCACGAGCTCGTAGATGTCTCCCACCGGCCGCAGCCTATCGATCATCGGCCGGCCACCCTGACAGGGAAAGACCAGGGTAGGCGCGCGAGCTGGGACGACTTAAGGTCCGAGACATGGGCACACGCGCTTCCCACCTGCTAGATGTCCTCATGACGGAGTTCGGCGAGTCGATCAAGCGAGACCCTGCGGCATTCAGGCGGAAATTTCGGAAAATGGCGGCCTCCCCTTTTGCGTTCTACCGGGGCAGCGCCTGCCTGTTCTACGCGGACCTCACCGAAGGGTTCGCGGACTCCTCATACCTTGACGAACCGACCAGCCGGGTGTGGATCCACGGCGACCTGCACGCCGAGAACTTCGGCACCTACATGAACGCCTCGGGCGTGCTGGTCTTCAACGTCAACGACTTCGACGAGGCGTACGTGGGACCGTACGTCTGGGACCTCAAGCGGTTCGCCGCCAGCGTGGCGCTGATCGGGTACGCCAAGGCCCTGTCGGACGAGGCGATCAGCGGGCTCGTGAGCGACTTCGCCGGCGCGTACCTGGCCGAGCTGGGCGGCATCGCGCGCGGCGGGGACGACGCCATCGGGTCACTCACCCTCGACACCACCACCGGCGTGCTGCACCGGGTGCTCCAGACGGCCAGGCTGAGCACGCGCGTGGCGATGCTGGACGTCGAGACCTTGATCGACGACTACGACCGGCGGTTCGCGATCATGGACGGGCGCGAGCCCGTCGACGCGGCGACCCGTGACTCCGTGACGGCCGCCTTCGCGGACTACCTGACGACGCTGCCCACGCAGTCGAACCCGGTCGAGCACGTGATCAAGGACGTGGCGCTGCGCAAGGGCGTGGGGATCGGGTCGGCGGGGCTGCCGTCGTACAACCTGCTGCTGGAGGGGCGGTCGCAGGCGCTGGAGAACGACGTCATCCTCTACATGAAGCAGGCGCAGGTGCCGGCGGTGGCCCGGCACGTCCCTGACGAGAAGGTCGCCCGTTACTTCCGCCACCAGGGCCATCGGACCGCGGAGTCGCAGCGGGCGCTGCAGGCGTACGCCGATCCGTGGCTGGGCTACACGACGCTGAACGGCGTGGGGCAGTTGGTGGCGGAGGTCTCGCCCTACTCCGCCGACCTGGACTGGGACGACGTCAATGAGCCGGCGGAGCTGCGGTCGATCATGCGGGATCTGGGGCGGGCGGTGGCGCGCATGCACTCGGTGGCGGACGACGAGTCCAGCCACGACCTGGTGAACTTCTCGACGGAGGAGTCCATCATGGCCGTGGTCAACGGCGACAGGCCCGGATTTATCGGGATGTTGGTGGATTTTGCGCACCGTTATGGGGCACAGGCCCGGGAAGACCACCAACGGTTCGTCGACCTCTTCCGCAACGGCCGCCTTCCGGGGGTGTGACCGCCCCGGCCCGTTCGGGTGTGGCCACCTCGTTCTGGTGCGGGTGTGGCCACCTCGCCCTGGTGCGGGTGTGGGCGCCTCGCCCGGGCGGGTGTATCCGCCTCGCCCCGTGGGTGTGGCCGCCGACTCTCCCGGCACGGTCCTGAGCGCATGGCCCGGTCGTTCGGACGTGGTTCGAGCAGACGTGGGCTGAGACGTGGGCTGAGACGTGGGCAGGGACATGGAGGGAGCATCGTGAGGCGTCTGGTGGGGTTGCTGCTGGGGACGGAAGAGGACTGGCCGTCGGCGTTCGAGACGGTGCTGAGGCGGTTGGGGCCGGTCAAGGGGGTCGGCGAGTTCGACGTGGAGCGCATCACGATCGAGCCGTTCGACCTGCGCGACCGGCCCCGGCACGATCTGGTGATCGACCGGCTGGCGTACTGGTACTACCACCCACGCGAGTGGCTCAAGAAGGTCGCCATGATGGACGACGTCTATCTGCTGAACAGCCCGTTCACCTTCCAGTCGATGGAGAAACACGCCGCCTACTGCGCCATGATGCGCCTCGGGCTGAAGGTCCCGAAGACCGTGCTCGTGCCATACAAGAACCCGCCCGACAACACCAAATACGCCTACACGGCCTCCCGCTACAACCAGCCGTTCGACCTTGACGCGGTCGCGGAGGGGATCGGGTATCCGCTGTTCATGAAGCCGTACGACGGCGGCGCGTGGCGCGGGGTGTCGCTGGTACGGGACCCCGACGAGCTCCATCGGGCCTACGACCAGAGCGGCGAGATGCTCATGCATCTGCAGAAGGCGGTCGAGGGCTACGACGCGTTCGCCCGTTCGCTGTCGATCGGGGCGGAGACGATGGTGATGCGGTTCCGGCCCGAGGAGCCGATGCACGCCCGGTACGTCGTGGACCACGAGTTCCTTGCCCCGAGCGTGGGCGACGAGGTGGTCACGATCGGTCGGCTGGTGAACGCGTTTTTCCGGTGGGAGTTCAACTCCTGCGAAACCCTGGTCAAGGGTGCGGATGTGCACCCGATCGACTACGCCAACGCCTGCCCGGACGTGGCGCTGACGAGCCTGCACTACTACTTCCCCTGGGCGATCAAGGCGCTGGTCCGGTGGAGCGTGTTCTGCGTGGGCACCGGGCGGCGGCCGCGGCTCGATCTGGACACGCGGGAGTACTTCGCGGTGACCGGGTCGTACGAGGAGCGGCTGGCGGCCTATCGGCAGCTGGCCGACGCCTACTTCGAGACCGACCGTTACCAGGACTTCTGCGACAGTCGGCTGCGCCACCTCGACGAGATCGTCCTGGACTGGGTGGCCGGGCCGGACTTCGACCGGCTGCTGGTCGACACGGTGACGGCCACGTATCCCGCGCATGAGCGGGACCGCTTCGTGGAGCACTTCCGCGGCCTGCTGGGGATGTGGGTGAAGGACTCCGGCTGAGCGCCGCGCCTTCGGAGGCTGGCTTGCGATGCCAGCTGGCCCGCGCCTTCAGGGCGGACCAGCAAGGCCAGCCGGCTGGCTACCGACCAGTCGGTATGGCATGCTTCCGGAACATGACGCTGTTCTCGGTGGAAGGCAAGACCGTCGTCGTCACTGGCGGATCCCGTGGCATCGGACGCATGATCGCGACCGGGTTCGTCGAGGCCGGGGCGACCGTGTACATCTCCGCGCGCAAGGTCGCCGAAGTGGAGCAGACCGCCAAGGAGCTGGGCTGCGTGGCCGTGCCGGCCGATCTGTCCACACCCGAGGGGGTGGGCGCGCTGGTGGAAGCGGTGGACGGGCCGCTGGACGTGCTGGTGAACAACGCGGGCGCGGCGTGGGGCGCGCCGCTGGAGGACTATCCGGAGCACGCCTTCGACAAACTCTGGAACATCAACGTCAAAGGGGTCTTCTTCCTGACCCAGCGCTTCCTGCCGCAGCTGCGGGCGGCGGCCAGCGCGGAGGATCCGGCACGGGTGATCAACATCGGGTCCATCGACGGGATCCGGGTGCCGTCCGTGGAGAACTTCGCCTACTCCGCGTCGAAGTCCGGTGTGCACATGCTGACCCGGCACCTGGCCAGGCAGCTGGCGCCTGAGCACATCACCGTGAACGCCATCGCGCCGGGGCCGTTCGACTCGAAGATGATGGCGTTCGCCCTGGATGATCCGGCCATTCGGGAGAGCATCGCGGCGAGTGTGCCGATGGGCCGGATCGGCCACCCCGACGACATGGCCGGGGCGGCGATCTACCTGTCCTCACGTGCCGGGGCCTACCTCACGGGCACGGTCATTCCGGTCGACGGCGGCATCTCCTGCTAATCCCGATCCTGCCGGGCGCGAATCCTGCCGGGCGCGAATCCTGCCGGGCGGGCGGATCTCAGAGGCGCTCGCGGAGCGCAGTGGCGAGATTCGCCGCCGCGCGGGGCTCGTAGCGCAGGCACAGGTACGGCTCGGTGAGCTCGATCTCGATCACCACCGGGGTGCCGTCGGGGAGCCGGACCAGGTCGATCCTGGCGTACAGAAGGGCCTGGGGGATGGCGGCAAGCACCTTCTCAGCGAGTTCGACCTGGTCCGGGGCCGGTGTGCGCGGTTCGGCCCGAGCCTGGTCCGCGCCCGTCTTTCCCGGAGACAGCATGGGGGTGCGCCGGACGGCATGGCTGAACCGGCGATTGAAGTGCAGCAACCAGGTCTCGCCCTCCGACTCGACCACGTCGAGGTAGGGCTGGACCATGGGGAGTGCGACCGCTGCCACGATGGACCATCTTCTTCGCCTTCCCCCGAAGCGGGATTCCTCCGCCAGGGCCCCAGCCACGACAGACCGTCACATGGATCGAGACGGTCGCGAGACGGACCATCCGAGGAACCATGGTGGTCACCGCACTAGTTGGAAGTGGTGCTCACACCCACGCCACTACGGTGCGTGGCCGTGGCGGCGTTGCCATTGATGTTGTTGACGTTGGTGCTGGAGCCGGCGCCTCTGTTGCTGGCCTGGACGTTGCCGAAGGTGTTGCCCGACTGCGCGGACGCGGAGTTGGTGCTGGAGCTGCTGTTGCTGGTGTCGGTGTCGGCATGGGCCGGAGCGGCCAGCAGGGCCGTGCCCGCGGCGATGGCGACGATGGCCGTGATGCCAAGCTTCTTGATCATGTCGATGTCCTTCCAGGGGATTTCTCATGGCCTTCGGACCCCGCCGGACGGCGGCCCGGGGTGCGAGGAAGGGGGATCGGGGTCAGTAGAAGATGTAGGTCACCGTGGTGCTGCCGTTGGTAGCGGTGGCGGCTATGCCGTTGATGTTGTTGACGTTGGTCGACCGACCGGCACCCTCGTTGACCGCTGCGATGTCGGCGAGACTGTTTCCGGACTGGGAGGAGTAGGTGTTGCCGCTCCAGGCGTCGGTCCAGGTGTCAGCGTGAGCGGGTGTGGCCAGCAGGATGGCGCCGGCGGACGCTGCCACGACGGCACCGGTGACACACAGCTTCTCGATCACTTCAGCTCCTTCGCCGGTGGGCGTCTCGCATGAGACAGCACCGGCCCAAGAGCACACCGCCATCCCCGTTGACCTTCTTTGACCTTTGAGGATCAAAGCCAAAGCGATCATATAACCAAGCGTAGTGATCGTGTTACTCTTAGCGATCAGAACATTCTTCTAGGACCGCATCGCTGACAGGCGGTGTCAGTGGTCGGCTCATAGCATCCGCGCATGATTTACGAGTTGCGAAACTACACGCTGCATCCCGGCCAGCGGGACACACTGATCGAGTTATTCGAGCGTGAGTTCATCGAAGGGCAGGAGGCGGCCGGGATCGGGGTGGTCGGCCACTTCCGGGACCTGGACGAGCCAAATATGTACCCGTGGATGCGGAAATTTCCGGATATGGAGGCTCGGCGGGCGGCTCTCACGGCCTTCTACGGCGGCCCGATCTGGAAGGCCAACCGGGACGCGGCCAACGCGACGATGATCGACTCCGACAACGTACTGCTGCTGCGCCCAGTGCCCGTTCCCTCCGCCGACGTGCCGCACGGGTCCGCTCCCCGCCACTCCGACCTCTCGCGCGGGACTACTACTTCCGGTCTCCTGAGCGGGTCCACTCCCGGCCTCCCGCGCGGATCCACTCCCGACCTCCCGACCGGGTCCGCTCCCGACCTCCCGAGCGGATCCGCTCCCGACCTCTCCTCCGAGTCCGGTCCTGGCCCCACTCTCCAGTCCTCTTCCAGTTCCTCTTTCGATCCCTTTTCCGGTACGGCCCGGCCGCCTGTCGGCGCCACCGTTCTGCCCGAGTCGCTGTACGTCGCGATGATCTACCACGTCGACGACGGGTTCGCCGAGTTCTTCGCTCGGGAGGCCGTACCCGTGCTCAGGGAAGCCGGGGTGCCGCCGGTGGCGTGCTTCGAGACCGAGGCCGCCGAGAACACCTTTCCCGCCCTGCCCGTACGTACAGGCGAGCAGGTGTTCGTGTGGTTCGCCCGGTTCGATCGGCCTTCGGACGAGCGTGAGGTGGCGCTGCCCGGACTGGAGTCCCGGTTGACCTCTCCCCCGCAGCGTCTCCGCCTGGTTCCCACGGCTCGATCAGCGCTTCGCTGAGGCTCCGGGCCCCACGGGTTGGTCCGGGTGTTGGGTCAACGCGCGGACAATGGTGGGCATGGAGGTAGTGATAGTGTCCGGGCCGCCGGGGGCGGGGAAGTCGACCGTGGCCCGACTGCTGGCCGATGCCGTCACGCCTAGCGTGCATCTGCATACGGATGACTTCTGGGCGTTCATCCGGCGAGGGGCCATCGCGCCGTACCTGGCGGAATCTCGCCATCAGAACGAGACCGTCATGAGCGTGCTGGCGAACGCGGCGTTCGGGTACGCCGACGGCGGCTATCACGTGATGGTGGATGGCGTCGTCGGGCCGTGGTTCGTCGGCGCCTTCGCCAAGGTACGGCGCGCTCCGCTGCACTATGTGGTGCTCCGGCCCGACCGGGAGACGACCCTGGTCAGGGCGACGGGGCGAGGGCTTGACGCGCTCACGGATCCGGAGCCGGTGCTGCAGATGTACCAGCAGTTCGTCGACCTGGGTGAGCTGGAGCCGCACGCCTTCGACTCCAGCGGCCTGACCGCCGAGCAGACGGCCGCCGAGATCCGCACCCGACTGTCCGAGGGCGCCTACCTGCTCAAGACGCCGTAGCCGCTTCCAGAGCCCGCCTCGGACCATGGACGGGCCTCACGACGGAGGCGGGCCTGCGCCGTAGGCGGGCAGTGGGTCGGGGGCGTCTTTGAGGAGTTTCGCGACTGCGTCGCCCACCTCCCCGGGGGACCAGCGGGCGCCGCGGTCCGCGCATGGGCCGTGGGTCCAGCCCGTGGCCAGGGAGATCACGCCGCCCTCCACCTCGAACACCCGGCCCGTCACCGCCTCCGATGCCGCCGAGCCGAGCCAGACGACGAGCGGTGACACGTTCGCCGGGTGCATGGTGTCGAAGCCGGAATCGGGCGCGGCCATGGTCTCGGCGAAGACCTCCTCGGTCATGCGGGTGCGGGCGGCGGGGGCGATGGCGTTCACCGTCACGCCGTACCGGCCCAGTTCGGCGGCGGCCACCTGGGTCAGTGCGACGATCCCGGCCTTGGCGGCGGAGTAGTTGGACTGGCCGACGCTGCCGAGCAGGCCCGCGCCCGACGAGGTGTTGATCACGCGGGCGGCCGCGGGTGCGCCGGACTTGGCTCGTTCGCGCCAGTACGCGGCGGCGTGCCGCATCGTCAGGAAGTGGCCCTTGAGGTGGACTCGGATGACCTCGTCCCAGTCGTCTTCGCCCATGGAGACCAGCATGCGGTCGCGGACGAATCCGGCGTTGTTCACCAGCACGTCGAGCCCGTCGTACGCGGTGACGGCGGTCTTCACCAGCCGGGCCGCGCCGTTCCAGTCGGCCACGTCGTCGCTGCTGGCCACCGCCTGACCGCCGAGCGCGCGGATCTCCTCGGCCACGGCCAGCGCGGGCCCGCCGGAGCTGCCGTCGCCGCCGAGGCCGGTGCCCAGGTCGTTGACCACGACGCGGGCGCCCTGCCTGGCGAACTCCAGCGCGTGCTCCCTCCCGATGCCCCGCCCGGCTCCGGTCACGATCACGACGCGGCCGTCACAGATTCCCACACGGACCTCCCAGGAAGATCAGGCAGAGATATCAGGAAATGTCGCTTGAAGCCAGGTTTTGCCAGGCGGGAATCTCGCCGCCTCCGTGCACGTGTACCTGCGCCCCTGTCACATAACCGGGCGCGGCCAGCCACAGGCAGACCGAGGCCACGTCGGCGGGCGTCGCCATCCGCCCGGCCGGGATGGCGGTCCCCACGTCCTTACCGCCGTAGTGGTCGGCGGAGTCCTCCGTGGCGGCCAGTCCGACGACGACCGTGTTGACGCGTACGTCAGGAGCCCATTCGGCGGCCAGGCAGTTCGCCAGGTGATGCAGCCCCGCCTTGGCCGCGCCGTACGCCGAGGTGCCCGGCGAGGGCCGCACGCCACTGGAGCTGCCGATCATCACGACGGAGCCGCCCGAGGCGGCGAGCAGCGGGTAGGCGCGCTGCGCGACGAGCATCGGGGCGATCAGATTGAGCTCGACGACACGCGCGTGCAGGCGTGGAGAGGTGCCCTCCAGCGGTGCGTACGGCGAGCCGCCCGCGTTGTTGACCACCACGTCCAGGCGGTCGAGCCCGGAGAACAGCCGCTCGAGGTCGTCGGCGTCCCGCACATCGGCCCGCACGAACCGCACCCCTTCGACCGGCGCCGCATCCACGGCCGAAGGCCCCAGCGAGGGCGTGCCCACGGGCACAGGTGGCGGGTCGTGGCGGGCGCAGACGATCACTTCGGCGCCGGCCGTCGCGAAGGCGGTGGCGACGCCCGCGCCGATCCCCCGAGTCCCGCCGGTCACCAGGACGACCTTGCCCGTGTAGTCGTAAGTCACCGTCACGGGTGCTACCGTACCAAGCAAGCGTTAGGTGCAACCAGGGAGCGGGATGGGAATCACGCTGCGGGACGGCCCGATCGCCGAGGTCGTCGTCGACGTCCCACCGGTGAACGCGCTGCCGGCGCGAGCCTGGCACGAGCTGGCCGGCGCCGTGACGGCCGCCGGGCAGGACGAACAGACCAGGGTCGTCGTACTACGAGCCGAGGGCCGGGGCTTCAACGCCGGCGTGGACATCAAGGAGATGCAGGCCACCGAGGGCCACACCGCCCTGATAAACGCGAACAGGGGGTGCTTCGCGGCGTTCGCGGCCGTGTACGACTGCCCGGTGCCCGTGATCGTCGCCGTGCACGGCTTCTGCGTCGGCGGCGGCGTGGGCCTGGTGGGCAACGCGGACATCGTGCTGGCCAGCGAGGACGCCTACTTCGGCCTGCCCGAGGTGGACAGGGGCGCGCTCGGCGCCGCCACCCACCTGTCCCGGCTGGTGCCGCAGCACCTCATGCGCGCCATGGTCTACACGTGCCGGAACGTGACGGCGGCCGAGCTGCACGCGTTCGGCTCGGTGCTGGAGGTGGTGCCGCGGGACAAGCTGCGGGACGCGGCGCTGGAGGTGGCGGGCCAGATCGCGGACAAGGACCCGTACGTCATCCGCCGCGCCAAGGAGTCGCTCAACGGCATCGACCCGGTGGACGTGAAGCGCTCCTACCGCTTCGAGCAGGGCTTCACGTTCGAGCTGAACCTGATGGGCGCGGGCGACAGGCACCGGGACCGCTTCGTGGAGGGCTCGTGAGCAAGGTCATGTCTGTCGAGGAGGTCGCGGCCCAGGTCGAGAGCGGCATGACGGTCGGCATCGGCGGCTGGGGATCGCGCCGCAAGCCGATGGCGCTGGTCGCCGGCCTGCTGCGGTCGAACGTCCGGGATCTCACCCTCATCTCCTACGGCGGCCCGGACGTCGGCATGCTCTGCGCCGCCGGGAAGGTGCGCAGGGTGGTGGCCCCGTTCGTGACGCTGGACTCCATCCCGCTCGAACCGCACTTCAGGCGGGCCAGGCAGGGCGGCACGGTCGAGTTCACCGAGTATGACGAGGGCATGTTCATGTTCGGGTTGCTGGCGGCGGCGCACCGGCTGCCGTTCCTGCCCACGCGGGCCGGTCTCGGCTCCGACGTCATGCGGGTCAACCCCGATCTGCGCACCGTCCGCTCGCCGTACGAGGACGGGGAGGAGCTGGTCGCCGTGCCCGCGCTGACCATGGACGTCGCGCTGGTGCACCTCAACCGGGCGGACCGGCGCGGCAACGCGCAGTACCTGGGCCCCGATCCGTACTTCGACGACCTCTACGCCAAGGCGGCGGCCCGGTGCTTCGTGTCGTGCGAGCGACTGGTGGACACCGCCGACCTGCTGAAGGAGGGGCCGGTGCAGTCGCTGCTGATCAGCCGGTCGATGGTGAGCGGCGTGGTCGAGACGCCGGGTGGCGCGGGGTTCACCGCGTGCGAGCCCGACTACGGCCGCGACGAGCAGGAGCAGCGGCGCTACGTGGACACGCCATGGGAGGAGTTCCGTGAGCAGGGCTGATGTGTGCGTGGTCGCCTGCGCGGAGGCGTTCAGAGGCGATGGGGAGATCCTCGCGGCCGGGATCGGCGGGGCGATCACCGTGCTGGCGGCCCGGCTGGCCAGGCTGACGTTCGAGCCCGACCTGCTCACGCATGACGGTGTCTGCCTGCTGACGGGCGACGTGCCGGCGCTGGGTGAGCGGCCCGAGGTGGTGGAGGGCTGGCTGCCGTTCCGCGATCACCTGTGGCTGGTGCTGAACGGCCGGCGGCACGTGATGCTCGGCGCGAGCCAGATCGACCGCTTCGGCAACACGAACATCTCCTGCATCGGCGACTGGGCGCGGCCCAAGGCGCAGCTCCTCGGCGTACGCGGCGCGCCGGGCAACACGCGCTGCGGCCCGACGAGCTACTGGATCCCCCGGCACTCCCCCAAGGTGTTCGTGCCGCGAGTGGACGTGGTCAGCGGTCTCGGGACCGACAAGGGTGCCTTCGACCTGCGGCGGGTGGTGACGAACCTGGCCGTGCTCGACTTCCGCACGCCGGACGGGTCGATGCGGCTGGCCTCGGTGCATCCGGGGGTGAGTGTCGCGGAGGTGGTCGCGGCGACGGGGTTCGAGTTGACGGTCCCTGAGGACGTACCCGAGACCCGGGAGCCGACCGCCGAGGAGAGCAGGCTGCTGAAGGAGGTGCTCGACCCGCGCGGGTCCCGCGAGCGCGAGGTGGCCGCATGAGGAAAGCGTGCGACCGCCTGAAGGGGGCGGCGTGAAGACCGCGCTGACCGACCTCGTGGGGTGCCGGTATCCGATCGTGCAGACCGGGATGGGTTACGTCGCGGGCGCGCGGCTCGCCGCGGCCACCTCGGAGGCGGGCGGGCTCGGGATCATCGCGGCCGCCACGATGTCCGTCGGCGAGATGACCGAGGCGATCAACGGTGTGCGGGAGCGGACGGACGCCCCGTTCGGGGTGAACATCCGCTCCGACGCCGACGACGCGGCCGAACGGGTGGAGGTGATGATCCGGGAGGGCGTGCGCGTGGCGTCGTTCGCGCTGGCCCCGCGGCGGGAGCTGATCGAGCGGCTGAAGGGCGCGGGCGTGGTGACGATCCCGTCCGTGGGCGCGCGGCGGCACGCCGAGAAGGTGGCCGCCTGGGGCGTGGACGCGGTGATCGTGCAGGGCGGCGAGGGCGGCGGCCACACCGGGCCGGTCGCGACGACGCTGCTGCTCCCCCAGGTGGTGGACGCGGTGGACATCCCGGTGATCGCGGCGGGCGGCTTCTTCGACGGGCGCGGGCTGGTGGCGGCGCTGGCGTACGGGGCGTGCGGCATCGCGATGGGCACCCGGTTCCTGCTGACGAGCGACTCGTCGGTGCCGGACGAGGTGAAGAAGGTCTACCTGGCGGCGGCCGACACGCTGGTCACCACCCGGGTCGACGGCGTGCCGCATCGGGTGCTCAGGACGCCGTTCGTGGAGTCGCTGGAGCGCTCCCGGCTGCTCAGGGCCGTGGTCAACGGCGCCAGGTTCAAGCGGCTGTCGGGGCTGACGTGGGCCCAGATGATCCGCGAGGGGCGCCGGATGCGGCACGGCCGCGAGCTGACCTGGGCGCAGGTGCTGCAGGCGGCCAACACGCCGGTGCTGCTGCGGGCCGCGATGGTCGAGGGGCGGGCCGACCTGGGGGTGATGGCCTCCGGGCAGGTGGTCGGGGTGCTCGACGACCTGCCGTCCTGCCGGGAGCTGATCGAGCGAGTCATGTCCGAGGCGGAGACAGTGATGGAGCGGTTCAGAGCACCGTGATGCCGCGGGCGGCCAGGATGGCCGCCGCCTGGGCGGGGTTGATCGTCGCCCCCTGGAAGGCCCGCAGCTTGGTGTCGTCGGGCTCGCCCAGGTCGGCGCCGCGCAGGTCGGCCTTGGTGAAAACGGTCTTGAGCAGCTTGGTGCCGCGCAACCGGCAGTCGCTGAACGTCGCCTCGGTGAAGTCGCAGCCCGACAGGTCGGCGTCGTCGAAGCGGACGCCCTCGATGAGCTCCCCGCGCAGCGAGCAGCCGCCGAGGTTGGCCATGGTCAGGTTGGACCGGGAGACCTTGAAGCCGGTGCCGCGCGCCGCGGTGAGCGACGCGCCGATCATGCGGCACCCGGTGAAGGTCACGTCCGTCACCAGCGCCCCGCCGAACTGGGCGGAGGACAGGTCGACGTCGGTGAACGTCACGTCGATGAGCTCGGCGTCGTTGAACCTGATCCGCATCCCGCCGCCGCCCGTGAACACCGCGCCGTCGAGGTCGGCCCGCCGGAAGTCGGTCTGTTCGAGCACACACGACTCGAAGCGGGCGCCGGCCAGCGGGGCCCGCCGGAGGTCGGCCTCGGTCAGGTCGCAGTCGCGGAAGACGTGGGTCTCGTCCGGCGCGAGCCGGTCGGTGAGCGTGGTCTGGGAGAGGTCCTCGCCGTCGAAGTTCACGGTGTCAAAGGGTACCGGTGATCAGTTCGGCGGCGGCCTGGCCGCAGACCCTGGCCGAGCCGTACGTGGCGATGTGCACGGCACCCAGGTCGGACCTGGCGGGCAGGCCCATCTCGACCACCACGGCGTCGGGGCGGGCGCTGAGCAGGTGCCGCAGTGCCTCGCTCTGCCAGGGGTGGCGGTGCGCGTCGCGGACCACGACGACGAGGGGGTGCCCGGCCGCGGCGGCGATGAGCCGTTCCAGCACGGCCCCGGTCGCCTCACCGGCCGCGAGCCGGGTCACGGTGGTGCCGGGCAGCAGCCTGCCCAGGGGCTCGCCGACGCCCCACGGCGTGTTCTTGTCGATGGCCAGGTTCATCTCGGGGGCCAACTCCACCACGTGCGCCGCGGAGGTGAGCGGCAGGACGGGGTCGCTCGTGCGGCGGGTGATCCGGAGCGCGCGGCGGGCCGCGACCAGGCCGAGGTAGCCGTCCTCGGGATCCGGGATGCCCGAGGCGGCGGTCCAGGCGGCCAGCTCGCCGACCCGGCGCGCGGCGTCGGCCAGGCGCTCCTCCGGCAGCAGGCCGTCGCGCACGGCTTCGGCTATCGCGTCGCGCACCTCGACGGCGGTCGCCTCGCCTGAGTGCTCGCCGCCGACGCAGATGGCGTCGGCCCCGGCGGCGATGGCGCGGGCGGCGGCGCCGCCGATCCCGTACGGCCCGGAGACGGCGGCCATCTCGATGCCGTCGGTGATGATCAGGCCGTCGAAGCCCAGCTCCTCGCGGAGCAACCCGGTGAGCACCTTGGGGCTGAGCGTGGCGGGCAGGACGGCGTCGTACGCGGGCACCAGCAGGTGACCGGTCATGACGGCCTTGACGCCTTCCTGGATCGCGGCGCGGAAGGGGCCGAGCGCGTCCTCGATCCCGTCGGTGGCGACCACGGGCACGCCGTGGTGGGAGTCGATCGAGGTGTCACCGTGGCCGGGGAAGTGCTTGGCGCAGGCGGCCACCCCGGCGGACTGCAGGCCGCGGACGAACGCCCTGGTGTGCCGGGAGACCAGCGCGGCGTCGGCGCCGAAGGAGCGCAGGCCGATGACCGGGTTGTCGGGGTTGGAGTTCACGTCGGCCGAGGGGGCGAAGTCGATCGTGATGCCCGCGGCCGCCAGGTCCGCCCCGAGGTTCCTGGCCACGGCCTCGGTCAGCGTCACGTCGTCCACGACGCCGAGCGCGAAGCCGCCGGGACGGCTGCTGCCGGTGGCGACCTCCAGCCGGGTCACCTCGCCCGACTCCTCGTCGATGCCGATCATGACGGCGGGGTTCTCCGCGCGCAGGGCGGCGGTCAGTTCGGCCACCTGGGCCGCTCCCGTGATGTTGCGGGTGAACAGCACCACCCCGGCCAGCCCCTCCCCCAGACGGCGGCGGAGCCAGTCGGGCGGGGTCGTTCCCCCGAACCCGGGCAGGATTACGGCATCGGCAAGGCACAGCAGGTCACCGCTCTTGAGCATGACCCGCAATCTAATAGGAAAGTTTCCTATTTGCTAGTGGCATCGCCGGACGTCATAGGCGTTCGATGATGGTGACGTTCGCCTGGCCGCCTCCTTCGCACATCGTCTGCAGGCCGTACCGGCCGCCGGTCCGCTCCAGCTCGTGCAGCAGCTTCACGGCCAGGACCGCGCCGGTCGCGCCGAGCGGGTGGCCGAGCGCGATCGCGCCGCCGTTCGGGTTGACCCTGGCGGGGTCGGCGCCGCTCTCCTTCAGCCAGGCGAGCACGACCGAGGCGAACGCCTCGTTGATCTCCACGGCGTCGATGTCGCCGATCGTCATCCCGGCCTTGCGCAGCGCGTGCTCCGTGGCCTGGATCGGCGCCGCGAGCATCATGATGGGGTCGCCGCCGCGCACCGACAGGTGGTGCACGCGGGCGCGCGTGCGCAGTCCGTGCTCCTGTACGGCCCGCGGCGACGCGATGAGCAGGGCGGCGGCGCCGTCGGAGATCTGCGAGGCCAGGGCGGCGGTGAGGCGCCCGTCCTCGACCAGGGGCTGGAGCCCGGCCATCTTGGCGGGAGTGGTGTCGCGGCGCGGACCCTCGTCGGCGGTGACGCCCTCGTAGGGGGTGATCTGGTCCGCGAAGCGGCCGGTGTCGATGGCGGCGATGGCCCGGCGGTGCGACTCGTAGGCGAACGCCTCCATGTCCTCTCGGGAGATGTCCCACTTGGCGGCGATCTGTTCGGCTCCGGTGAACTGGGAGACCTCCTGCGTGCCGTACCGGGAGAGCCAGCCCTTGGAGCCGCCGAAGGGGGTGTCGTGGCCGAGGGGGCGGCCGGCGAGCATCGCCGAGGAGATGGGGATCATGCTCATGTTCTGTACGCCGCCGGCCACCACGAGGTCGCTGGTGCCCGAGAGCACGGCCTGGGCGGCGAAGTGCAGTGCCTGCTGCGAGGAGCCGCACTGGCGGTCGACCGTGACGCCGGGCACCTCCTCCGGCAGCCCCGCGGCCAGCCAGCAGGTGCGGGCGATGTCGCCGGCCTGCGGTCCGATGGTGTCCACGCAGCCGAACACCACGTCCTCCACGGCCGCCGGATCGGCGCCCGTGCGGGTCATCAGCTCTTGGAGTACGTGCGCGCCGAGGTCGGCGGGGTGGGCGCCGGCGAGGCCGCCGTTCCTGCGCCCGACCGGGGTCCTGACCGCGCCGACGATGTATGCCTCGTTCACTCCCGCATCGTAGCAAGCGCTTGGTCGCGCGCGGAATGCCGGGTGAGCTGGGCGGGTTCGGTGAACAAGCGATTGTCTGAGGGCTCATAATGGGAGGCGTGACAACGCGAAAGAACTCCGGGCAGAGCGCGGCCGCCCCGGCGAAGCGCCAGCGCGCGACCTCGTCCGGGCCGGCGTCGGAGCGCCGTGACCACCTCGTCAAGCTCGCCGCGGAGCTCTTCGCCCGCAAGGGCTTCCAGGCCACGACCGTACGCGAGATCGCCGACGAGGCGGGCATCCTCTCGGGAAGTCTCTATCACCATTTCGATTCCAAGGAGACCATCGTCGACGAGGTGCTCTCCACCTTCCTCGACGACCTGGTCGCCCGCTACCGCACGGCGATCGCCTCGGGCTCCGACCCGCGCACGATCCTGTCGGAAATGGTCCGCATCGGCTTCGGCACGCTGGAGCCGCACCGGGCCGCGATCACCGTAATGCAGAACGACTGGAACTATCTGCGGCAGTTCGAGCGGTTCAACTACCTGGTCAAGGCCGAGGACGAGGTCGAGCAGATCTGGGTCGCGCAGATCAAGGCGGGCCAGGCGGCCGGGCAGTTCCGCGCCGACGTGGACCCGAAGCTCACCTACCGGATGATCCGCGACACGATCTGGGTGGCGGTGCGCTGGTTCCGTCCCGGCGGGCGGCTCAACACGACGGGTCTGGCCGAGCACTACATCACCGTGCTCTTCGACGGCCTGGCCACGGGTGAGCGGACCAGCCAGCAGGCATGACGCTTGGTAAGGCGGTGCGTCAGGCACTGCGGGAGGCGGCGGAGCCCGAGAAGGCCGCCACGATGCGCGCGTACATGAAGTCCGACATGCCCTTCCTCGGTGTCCAGGCGGTGCGGAGGCGGGCCGTGCTGCGGCGGGTCTTCTCGGCCCACCGCATCGGCACGGCGCCGGAGTGGCGCCGGGCGGTGCTCGGCCTGTGGCGCGAGGCCGAATACCGCGAGGAGCGCTACGCGGCGATCGACCTGACCGGCTATCACCACTACCGGGAGTTCCAGACCCTCTACACGGTGCCGATGTACGAGGAGATGATCGTCAGCGGGGCCTGGTGGGACCTGGTCGACGAGCTGGCCACGCACCGGATCGGCGGCCTGCTGACCGCCTTCCCCGACTCGATGCGCCCGCTCATGCTGGACTGGGCGCGCGACGGCGATCTGTGGAAGCGCCGCACCGCGATCCTGAGCCAGAACCGGTTCAAGGCCCGCACCGACACGGCCCTGCTCTACGCCTGCATCGAGCCGAGCCTGTCGGACAACGACTTCTTCGCCCGCAAGGCGATCGGCTGGGCGCTGCGCGAGTACGCCAAGACCAACCCGGCCGAGGTCATCCGCTATGTACGCGCCAAGGGCATCTCCGGTCTGAGCCGCCGCGAGGCCCTGCGCAACTTACCGGCTACCTAGTCCACAAGGCATCCTGTACGGCCTGCACCAGGGCCATCAGCTCGGGCGTGACCCGCTCCCTGGCCCAGGCCAGCGCGTACGTGATGCGCAGCTCGCCCGCGTCGAGCGGGACGAACCTCAGGTCGTCGCGGCGGATGGTCCTGGCCAGCAGCTGCGGGATCGGCAGCACCCCGGCACCCGCCGCGACCAGGTCGAGCGCGGCGGCGAAGTCGTCGTCGGCCACCATGCGCGAGCGCCCCGGCAGCCCGGCCCACGCCCGGCTGCCGGGGGTCAGCAGCACCTGCCCGGCCAGGTCCCCGGCGCCGACCTTGGCCCTCGGCGCCAGCGCGTGCCCCAGCGGCACCGCGAGCTGGTCCACCGAGACGTGGAACCTGGCGGCGGTGACGAACCGCGCGGGCGCGGGGGTGGCCAGGATCGCCGCCGACACCTCACCCCGCTCCAGCGCGTCGGCGGCCGCCCCACGACCGGCGACCGTGAGCTCCACGCCGATGGCCGGGGTGCGGGCCGCCAACCGGCGGGCTACCCGGGCGGCCAGCGCGCCGACAAGCGGTGGATAAGCAAGATGAATGGTCGGCCGGGCCAGCCGGGCGGCTTCGGCCGCGAACGCGGCAGCGGCGGTCAGCAGCTCGTCGGCGTGCGGAAGCAGCGCCCTGCCCTCGGCGGTCAGCCGCACCGCGCGGGCGGACCGGTCGAACAACCTGGTCCCGGCCGCGCGCTCCAGCCTGGTGATGGCCTGGCTCATGGCGGGCTGGGACATTCCCAGGTCGGCGGCGGCGATCGAGAAGCTGAGCCGGGCCGCTACGCGGGCGAAGCACTGGACCTCCTTGAGCATAAGCAGCACGAATACAGGATGCATCAGACGGGGCCGCTGTGGTGAATTCTCCGCGTTCGATCAAGTCAACGCAGGGAGCAAGTCAATGTCGTCATTTCCCCGGTCCACCGTGCTCGGATATCCGAGGATCGGCCCGCGAAGGGAGCTGAAGCGGGCCCTGGAGTCCTACTGGGACGGCCGCTCGACCCGGGCGGAGCTGGAGGAGACAGGCGCCGAGATCCGGGAACGGACCTGGCGGCGGCTCGACGAGCTGGGCCTGGCCGGACTGCCGTCCAACACCTTCTCCCTCTATGACCAGGTGCTCGACACGGCCGTGCTGCTCGGCGCGGTGCCACGGCGCTACCTCGAAGCGGAGGATCCCTACTTCGCGATGGCCAGAGGCACCGCCGGGCTGGCGCCGCTGCGGATGACGAAGTGGTTCGACACGAACTACCACTACATCGTCCCGGAGATCGACGCCGAGACCGTGTTCAAGCTCGACCCGGCCAAGCCGCTCGCCGAGCTGCGGCAGGCACGGGAGCTGGGCTTCGAGACCCGGCCCGTGGTGGTGGGGCCGGTGACGTTCCTGCTGCTGGCCGGGGCGCTGGAGCGGCTGGACGAGGTGCTGGGCTGCTACGAGGAGCTGCTGGCGATCCTGGCGGCCGAGGGCGTGGAGTGGGTGCAGCTCGACGAGCCCGCGCTGGTGGCCGACCGGACGCCCGAGGAACTGGCCGCCGTCACGGCCGCCTACGAGCGGCTGGGGGCCGCGCCTTCGCGTCCCGGGCTGTTCGTCGCCTCCTACTTCGGTGATCTGGGCGAGGCGCTGCCCGTCCTGGCCGCGACGCCGGTGGAGGCGATCGGGGTGGACCTGGTGCGCGGCGGCCTGGACCGGCTGTCGGCGCTGGCGGGCAAGACCGTGGTGGCGGGTGTGGTGTCCGGGCGGGACGTGTGGCGTACCGCTCCTGGGCGGGCCCTGAGCCTGCTGCGGGCGGTGCGGGAGCACGCGGCGGACGTGGTGGTCAGCACCTCGTGCTCGCTCCTGCACGTGCCCTACGACGTGGCGGGGGAAGAAGGGCTCGACCCGGCGCTGCGGGCGCGGCTGGCCTTCGCCGAGCAGAAGGTGGCGGAGGTGGTCGAACTGGCGCGCACCGACTTCCGGGGCGCCGAGGCGCCGGCCGCGTCGGTGGCGCTGGCGGACCCGATCGTGTTCGAGGGGCGCGGACCGTACGCGGAGCGCGCCGCGGCCCAGGCCGCGCACCTGCGGCTGCCGGTGCTGCCGAGCACCACGATCGGGTCGTTCCCGCAGACCGGCGAGCTGCGCGCGGCCCGCGCGGCCGTGGTGGCGGGCACGCTGCCGGAGGCCGACTACGAGCGGCGGGTCGAGGCGGAGATCGAGCGGGTCATCCGGCTGCAGGAACGGCTCGGCCTCGACGTCCTCGTGCACGGCGAGCCGGAGCGCAACGACATGGTCCAGTACTTCGCCGAGCACCTCGACGGCTTCGCGGTGACCGCCAACGGCTGGGTCCAGTCCTACGGCTCCCGGTGCACCAGGCCGCCGATCCTGCACGGCGACGTCGGGCGGGCCGCGCCGATCACCGTACGGTGGGCGCGCCACGCGCAGTCGCTGACGGACAAGCCGGTCAAGGGCATGCTCACCGGGCCCGTCACGATCGTCGCCTGGTCGTTCGTCCGCGACGACCTGCCGCTGCGCGACGTGGTGTTCCAGGTGGCCGACGCGGTCCGGGACGAGGTACGCGACCTGGAGGCGGCGGGTGTATCGATCATCCAGGTGGACGAGCCGGCGCTGCGCGAGCTGCTGCCCCTCAGGCGGGCCTCGCAGGCCGACTACCTGGAGTGGGCCGTGGCCGCGTACCGGCGGGCCACCTCGGGGGCCAGCGACCGCATTCAGATCCACACGCACCTGTGTTATTCGGACGCCGACCAGATCCTCGCGGCGATCGACGGCCTGGACGCCGACGTCACCACGATCGAGTCGGCCCGCTCCGGGGCCCGGATCCTGGGGGCCGTGGGCTCCTTCGGGCGGGGGCTCGGGCCGGGCGTCTACGACATCCACTCGCCTAGAGTGCCGAGCCAGGCCGAGGTTGAGGAGTTGTTGCGGGAGACGCTGAAGGTGCTGCCCGCCGAGCGGGTCTGGGTGAATCCGGACTGCGGGCTGAAGACCCGTACCTATGAGCAGGTGGAGGCGGCGCTGGCGAACGTGGTCGGCGCGACCGAGCGGCTGCGCGACGAGCTCAGCGCTAGGTGATCAGCTGAAGGTCCACTCAAGGTGGGCCAGGGCGGCGTCGGCGTAGTGGCGTGGGCCGGTGCTCAGGCCGTAGGCGAGGTCCTCGATGAGCGCGCACCTGGCGTAGAAGACGACCCTGGCCCGGTCGCGCTCGTCGAAGTCGCGGTCGTAGTGCGCCAGGGTCCGCTCGAAGACCTCGGGGCCCAGGTCGCGGTAGATGAGCGCGAAGTCGTGCGCCGGGTCGGTGAGGGCGGCGTCGGTCCAGTCGATGACGCCCGTCAGCGTGCTGGTCGCGGCGTCGGCCAGGAGGTGCTCGCTGCCCAGGTCGTTGTGGCAGAAGCGCAGGTCACGCGGCTCGTCGGGCGGTGTGTCGCGTAAGAACCGCTCCACCAGCGGGCGCCGCTCCGCCGGCACGTGCCCCTCGACGTCGCGGTAGTCGAGCCCGGCGTCCACCAGCAGGGTGGGCGCCGGGTAGAGGTCGGGCGGCGCCAGCGCGCGCAGGTCATCGGCAGGGGCACTGTGCAGGGCGCTCAGCAGGCGGCCGAGCGGGGCGGCCAGCGCCGCGGGGTCCGGCACCGGGTGCTGGTTGAGCGGCTCGCCCGGCAGCTTGCGGTAGGCGATCACGCCCTGCTCGTAGTCGGCGAAGACCACCTCGGGCACCGCCACGGTGGCCAGCTCGCGGACCGCGGCCAGCAGCTCGACCTCACGGCGGGTGGCCACCGGATCGGTGGCCTTGCCGCCCCGGACGATCAACTCACCGTTGACCTCGTAGACCTCGTGGTCCAGGCCCTGCCCGGACTCGGTCAGAGAGCGCACCTCGACGTCGGGGAGGTGGCGGGCCAGCAACGCGCGGATGTCGCCGATCACACCAGCAGCCTAGGCCCGGCGGGTCGGGTGCGCGAGAGGATAATTACTTGAGCGCCCCCGCGGTCAGCCCCGACTGGATCTGGCGCTGGAAGACCGTGTAGACGACCAGCATGGGCAGGATGGCCAGCGTCAGGGCGGCGAACAGGGCCGACCAGTCCTGGTCATAGCCCGCGGCCGTCGAGATGTCGGCGATGCCCTGGGTGAGCACCCACTTGTCGCGCTCCTGCAGCAGCACCAGCGGCAGCTGGTACTGGTTCCACTGACCGAGGATGTTGAAGATCGTGATGCTGACCAGGCCCGGTCTGGCCATGGGCAGCATGATCTGGAAGAACACCCGGGTGTGCGAGGCGCCGTCGACCATGGCCGCCTCCGCCACGGCCGTGGGCAGCGTACGGAAGAAGGCCGACAGGAAGAACACCGTGAACGGCATCGAGTAGGCGATGTAGACCAGCACGAGGCCGGCGTGGGTGTTCAGGCCGATGAACGGGCCGATCAGCGGGACGTTGCCCATGTTCTGCACGACGAAGAACAGCGGCGACAGCGCCAGGTAGACCGGGAAGGCCAGGCCCGACACGAACAGCAGGTAGACGGCCCGGTTACCGCGGAAGGGGTAGCGCGACAGCACGTACGCGGCCATCGAGCCGACCAGCATCGTGCCGAACACGCTGAAGGCGACCACGATGACGCTGTTGAGCATGTACTGGCCGATGTGCGCCTGCTCCCAGGCCCTGGCGAAGTTGTCCCAGCGCAGGCTGGCCGGCAGGGACCAGGCGTCGCCGAAGATCTCGTCCTCGCTCTTGACCGACGCCAGGAACGTCCACAGGATCGGCACCACCGTGAGCACGGTCCACAGCAGCAGCGCGACGTGCGACAGGATCGCCATCGGCCCGAGCCGTTTCCGGCTCTCCTGGCGGGCCAGCTTGCGGGAGTTCGCCACCGTCCACGAGGTCGTCGTCATCAGTACTCGATTCGTTCGCGCCGCGTCAGACGCAGCGAAAGGATCGCGAACCCGACGGTGAAGAAGAACATCACGACGCCCAGGGCCGAGGCGTATCCGAAGCGGAAGTATTGGAAGGCGTTGCGGTAGACCTCGGCCGCCATGACCGTGGTCGACCAGTCGGGCCCGCCGTGCTGGTCGGTCATCACCCACACGATCGCGAACACGTCGAGGGCGATGATGCCGAGGTAGACCCAGGCCACCTGGATGGTGTCCCAGAGCAGCGGCAGGGTGATGCGGAAGAACAGGCTCAGCCGCCCGGCGCCGTCGATCTGCGCCGCCTCGAACATGTCCTTCGGGATGGAGGCGAGTCCGGCGGAGAAGAGCACCACGTAGAACCCGACCGCCTGCCAGACCATGACACCGAGCACCGACCAGAACGCGACACCCGGGTCCGACAGGAAGCCGATCGGCTTGCCGCCCAGCGCCATCAGCGGCGCGTTCAGCATCCCGCTGCCGTCCGGCCGGAACACCTGCTGGAACAGCACCGCCACCACCGCGACGGCCAGCACCTGCGGGAAGAAGAACACCACGCGGTAGAACTTGGAGCCCCTGATCCCGCCCACGGCCCGCCCGCCGCCGCCCACGTTGAGGAGGAAGGAGAAGAACAGGGCGATGATGATCGTGATCAGGGGCAGCAGGACGAGCAGCCCGGCGTTGTGCGTGACCGCTTTCCAGAACGTCCCGTCTTCGAGGAGCCGGCGGAAGTTCTCCAGCCCGATGAAGGCCGGCGTGGCCGAGACGCCGCGCCAGTCCGTCATCGAGATGTAGAACGCCTGGATGTATGGAGAGATCACATAGATCAGGTAAAGGGTCACCGGGGCTGCCAGGAACGCGGTGATGAACAGCCCTCGGCGATACCTGTTGAACAACATCAGCGCTTGTACTTCTTGATCGAGGAGTCCTTCTTGATCTCGTCGGACTTCTTCTGGATGCGCTCCAGATACTTGTCCGGCGTGAGGCCGCCGGTCATGAGCTCACCGGTGGCGGCGACGGCCTCGTCCTTGAGCTGGAGGTACCACGTCTGCCAGCGGTAGTAGACGATGTTCGCGCCGGCCTCGGTGTAGGCCTTGGTCGCGCTCGCGGCGCCCGGGGACAACTGGCGGCCCTCACCCGCGCCCTTGACCGTCGAGACGGTCTTGACCATCTCGCTGAACTCGCCGGCCGCCTTCTTCGACAGCATGGCCCGCAGGTACTCCATGCCGCCCTGCGGGTTGGCGCCCTTGGCGGGGACGATGAAGTTCTCGCTCGGCTGGCTGTGCAGCGTGCCGTAGGGCATCTTGTCGGAGCTGGTGAAGTCGGGGACGGGGAACATGCCGTACTCGAAGTCGGCCGGAGTGGTGGTCTTCTGCTCGTTCTCCAGCCAGGAGCCGGAGGGCAGCATGGCCACCTTGTACTTGTTCTGGGCGGTCTGGGTCTGCACGTGGTCGAGGCCGGCGGTGCCCTCCAGGAGGTACTTGGCGCCGATCTCGGCCCAGGCCGTGGCGGAGGTCTTCATGGCCTCCGTGGTCCAGGCGCCGTCCTCGAGGTTGTCGATGTTGACGAGGACCTCGGGGCCGCCGATCTTCGCGGCCATGGTGAGCAGCACTTCGTACAGATATTGCGGGAATTTTCCGGCGTAGGTGAAGGGGGCCATCTTGCCGGACTTTTTGATCGTTTCGTTGAGCTTGAGGAACTCGTCCCACGTCTTGGGGGGCGCCCAGCCGTTGTCCTTGAACGCCTTCTGCGAATACCAGATGCCGAAGATGTAGTTGACGTAGCCGAGCACGCTGAACGTGCCGTCCATGGTGCCGATGTCGATGACGGCCGGGTCGATGGTGTCCCTGACCTTGATGCTCGGGTCGTCCCACGAAGGCGCGTCGAGCAGCGGGGTGAGGTCCTGGAGCTGGCCGTCCTGGGCGAGCGCGCCGAAGTCCATGGCGTTGGCACCCGAGTTGTCGATCACGTCGGGCGGGTTGCCGCCGGCGAACCTCGGCTGGAGGACCTTGGTGATCTCCTTGGTGGCGTTGTGCTTGATCTCCACCTTCGGATACTTCGACTTGAACAGCGGCTGGTGGATGTTCTTGGCGTAGTCCTGGCCGAAACCGCCGTCGAAGATCCACACCTCAAGCGGCTTGCTGTCCGAGACCCCGAAGGGGTTGGCCGCGCTGGTCGCGACCGGGGCGGCCGACGACGAGGCCGACGGCTTCGCGGCCGGGGTCGCGCACGCGGCGAGCGCGCCCGCCACGGGGACCAGCGCGGCGCTCCGGAGAAGCTCGCGCCTGGTGAAACGGGGGGTGTCCGGCATATTTCTACTCCTGACTAGTCATGCTCCACGTCGGATCCGCCCTGCGTAGCGGCTCTCCAGGGCCTTGTTGTGCTCGTCGCCACCGGCCACGTTGACCGACAGGTAGATGGGCGGCGTCTCGCCGAGCGCCACGAGCTCGGCCACCGCCTCGGTGACCACCATCTGCGCGAGCAACGCCGAGGTGACGGTCGAGATCGCGCCGTAACCGCCGCCGCCCGGCAGTTCGAGGATCGCGTCCCCGTACGGCGCGCCGTTGTCCAGCACGACGTCGGCCAGGTCGAGCAGCTTGCGGCCCGACGGGTGGCGCGAGGTCATCTGGCTGCTGTGCTGGACCGAGGTCAGCGCGATCAGGGGATGGCCGCGGTCCTTGACGATCGTGGCCAGCTCGACCACGGCTCCGTTGATGCCCGAGCTGGAGATCAGCACGAACACGTCCTGCGGCGCGACGGGCGCCAGTTCGTAGATCCGGTGGGCGATCTCCGGATCGCGTTCGAGCTCGGGAGTGAGCACGCTCGGCGGCTGGCCGCCGTACAGGACGAGGTCACGCGGGGTGAGCCGGTTGCTGGGGACCAGTCCCCCGGCCCGTCCGGCGATCTCCATCGCGATCGACTCGGAATGTCCGGATCCGAACGCGTTGACCACGCCCCCCGCCCGCAGCGACGCGACGAGCAGCGCGGCGGCGCGGCGTACCGGCTCCGCCTGTGTCTCCACGACCTGGTGTGCCAGCTCCAGGGCCTTCGTTGCGAACGTCATTCAGCCTCTCTCCACCCGATGGCTCTCCACGGCGCTGATCGTGAGCCCGAACGCCTGGTTGGTGCGCTCGTAAGTGCGCTGGGCCACCGCCACGTAGACGGCGTCGAGCACGAACAGCTGCGAGTGGACGGCCGCCAGCCCGCCGAGCCGGAAGGTGGTCTCCCTGCTGGCGGTGGTGAGCACCAGGTCGGCCAGCTCGGCGAGCGGCGAGCGGGCGAACGAGGTGACCGCGACCGTGGTGGCCTCGTGACTGCCGGCCTCGGCCAGGGCCTCCATGACCTCGCGGGTCCGGCCCCGATGGCTGATGCCGATCGCGACGTCGCCCGCGCCGAGCAGCGCGGCGTCCGACAGCGCGACGTGCGCGTCGCCCGCGCTCCAGCCCGGGATGCCGATGCGGCGCAGCCGGCCCTCGAACATGGTGGCGACGTTCCCGCTGGTGGAGACGCCGACGAGCAGGACCCGCCGCGCGGCGACGATGGCGTCGGCCACCTGGGCGACGATCTCCGAGTCGAGCTGGGCGGCGGTGTCCTGGATGAGCCGGGCGTCAGCCGCGGCCATCACCTCGATCGCCGAGTCGAGCGGGTCGTCAGGCCCGATCTCGTGCCCCACGCCCGCGCCCCAGCCCGCCTGCGCGGCCCGGCCGGTCTCGGTGGCCAGCGCCACGCGCAGCTCGGCGTAACCGGAGAAGCCGAAGGCCCGGCAGAACCTGGTCACGGTCGCGGGCGAGCTGCCCGCGCGCTCGGCCAGCGCGATGATGGTCGACCGGGCCGCCTCGGCCGGATCACCGAGGATCACCTCGCCGACTCTGCGCAACGCCTCCGGCAAACCGGGGAGTTCTGTTTCCACACGCCCGAGGGCCCCTGAAGTCACGAATATTCCTTCCGGATACCCGGTCTTCCGCCGAAAATTATTCTTGCTTCTCCGCGGAGTCAAGTCCCACAATCGGACCGTGACCATTTCGCTCACCATTGGGGTGGATGCTGGCGCCACCTCCACCCGTGTCGCCGTGCACTCGCTCGACGGCACCCGTGTCGGATACGCCAGGGCGGGCGCGGGCAATCCGAGCGCCCACGGCCTGGCGAACGCGGTGGCGGCGATCGAGACCGCGCTCAGCGGGGCTCTGGCCGGGCTGGACGCCTCGTCGGTCGTCGCCTCGCTGGCCGGGATCTCGGGGTTCGTCGACGAGATGGAGCCGGCGCTGGCCAAGGTGTGGGCGGGGCACGGCATCGCCTCGGGGCCGCGGCTCATGGGCGACACGGTGATCGCGTACGTCGCGGGGTCGCCCGAGCCGGACGGCTCGCTGCTGCTCTCGGGGACGGGGGCGGTGGCGGCCCGGATCACCGGCTACGAGCTGGACGTGATCGCCGACGGGCTGGGCTGGCTGCTGGGCGACGCGGGGTCGGGCTTCTGGATCGGGCGCGCGGGCGCCAAGGCCGTCGTCGCCGAGCTGGATCGCGGCTCCTCGGCGGGCCCGCTGGTCGAGCTGGTCGTCGAGCACTTCCTCGGGGCCGAGCACGGCCCCACGCCGCGCAAGGTGGCCGATCGGATCGTCCGGCTGGCGCAGGCCGACCACATGCGCCTGGCCGCCCTGTCGGCGCTGGTCAGCCAGGCCGCCGAAGCGGGCGACCCGCTCGCGCTCGGCATCGCCCGCCAGGCCGCCGCGCACCTGGCCGCCACGGTGCGGCGGGTGCACCGGTCGGGGCCGGTGGTCCTGGCCGGGAGCGTGCTGACGAGCGACGGTCCGGTACGGCAGGCCGTACGCGAGCTGCTGGCCGGTGAGACCGTGACCACGGCGCGGGACGCGGCGGGGGCGGCGGCCTGGCTGGCGGCGCGCGACCTGCTGCCGGAGGCCGACCGGCGGGCCTCGCACGCGGCGTTCACGGCCGGTTCTTGACCTGCTACCCCACCAGCAGCGCCGCGCTTCCGTAACTGCCGCCGAAGCCCGTCGCCAGCGCCACCTCACGACCGCCACGCACTTCCCGGACCGCCTGGGCCACGTTGTTCAGGCCGTGCACATAGCCCTCCGACAGCAGGCCGCCGTGCGGGTTGATCCAGGCGTGGCGTCGCTCCAGCAGGTACGGGCCCAGGTCTTCGCGACGGACCAGGCCGAAGTCCGCCAGTTGCCGCGGGACCAGCCAGGAGTACGCGTCGTACGGGAGTGCCGCGTCCACGTCCGACGGCCGCATGCCCGACGCCTCCCACAGCATGGGGGCCACGTACTCGGAGAAGACGGCGCTCACGTCCGGCGCGCGGTCCATCGATGAGCAGCCGGGGCCGCCGCCGCGCACGACGGCCTGGATGCGCGGGCCGCCGAGCACGCCGCTGACCAGCAGCGCGCACGCGCCGTCGGTCTCCTGGCAGCAGTCGACGGTACGGAGTGGCGTGCAGACGTACGGTCTGGCCAGGTACTCCTCGAACGACAGCGGCTCCCGGCGCAGGGCACGGGGGTTGGTCTTGGCGTTGTCCCTGGACTGGGCGACGACGGCGTGCAGGTGCTCGGGGCCGAGGCCGGTGTCGTGCAGGTAGCGGGTCGCGGCCAGGGCGAAGAGCGGGATCGGGCCGGCCATGCCGTAGGTGAACCGCTCCTGGGGACCGGTGGAGACGGTGTTCATGCGCTTGCCGGAGCGCCCGTTAAGCGCCCGATAGATCAGGATATTTCGCGCTAAACCGGCGTGTATGAGCATGGCCGCGTCGCCCAGGATCGAGGCGGCCTGGGTGCCGCCTCCGGCTATGTCGTTGTGCCAGCCCAGCCGGTCGATGCGCAGCGCGCGGGCGACCTGGGTGACGGGGGCCGAGTCGTTCATGTGGTAGCTCAGGACCGCGTCCACCTCCGTGGGCGCGATGCCCGCGTCGGCGCACGCCGTACGGCAGGCCTCGACCGCCAGGTCCAGCTCGGTGCGGCCGGACTCGCGCGTCAGCGCGGTCATGCCGACACCGGCCACGGCCGCCCGGCCGGCGAAGGGCTGCATGCCCACCTCCTGCCCCGCTGAAGGCTGCCTCGCTGAAGGCTGCCCGGCTGACGGGCGTCGGGTCACTCGCCGGGGCGGGGCGCGATCCACCCCGGCGGGTGACGCATGTGGTGCTCGCCCGTCACGCTAACGCGGCGGCGGTTTCCGCACAAGCGCTTGCTCGGCATGTCTCTCCTCCGAGTCGACCGCGAGAGGCACTGACCGGCCGGCGGCGGAAACAGTCACCCCACGGCAACCTTCACAGCGGGTAGTCCGTTCTGTAATACGGAGGTGCGACGATAGCCCATCCCCATCACCCCGAGGTGAGCGATGGATCTACGCCACGTACGCTATGCGATCACCATCGCCCGTGCGGGCAGCCTGCGCCGTGCCTCCACCGTGCTCCACATCGCCCAGCCCACCCTTTCCGAGCAGCTCAGGGCGCTGGAGAAGGAGATCGGCGTCGAGCTGTTCACGCGCTCGTCCAGCGGGGTGCGACTCACCGAGGCGGGTGAGGTGTTCCTGGCCCAGGCCACGGTGGCGGTCGACGCCTTCGAACGGGCCGTGGCGGCCGCTCGGGGCAAGGGGCAGACGGTCCGCCTGGGGGTCGCCGACGGGCTGGGGGACGTGGTGGCCCGGCTCCTGTCGCAGGTTCAGGAGTCGCGGCTGCGGGTCGCGCCCATGTGCACGGCCGAGCAGATCATCTCCCTCATGGACGGAACCCTTCAGGCCGGGCTCGGCTACGCCCCCGGCTCGCTGCCCCGTGGCGTGGCCCGGATGCTCGTCCAGCGGGCTCAGGTGCTCGCCCTGCTCCCCCGCGATCACCGGCTGGCCTCGGTCGAGCGGCTGCGGCTGGCCGATCTGGCGACGGAGCCGCTCGTCATGCCGGAGTCCGACGCGGTGGCGGGTGCGCGCCGGTTCCTCGAAGGGTTCGTCCGGCTCGGCCTGCATCCCCGGCTCGGCCCCGGGGCGCCCACTCATGACGCCGCCGTCGCCATGGTCGAGTCCGGCGCCGGCTACACGCTCTGCGTACGCGGCGGCCTGCCGGTGCCGGAACGCCTCACCTTCATCCCCGTCGCCGAGGAGATTCCGCCGCTCGAGGTGGTGTTCCTCTGGAACCGGCAGGCCGACGTGGACGATCTCGTGCACGCGGCCCGGCATCTCGCGCGCTCTGGATAGCGCTATTATCTAGCGATGCGCGTTTCGGAGCTGAGTGTCGAGTCCGGTGTGGCGATCGCGACGATCAAGTACTACCTCCGTGAGGGCCTGCTGCACCAGGGCCGGCAACTCGCGGCCACCAGAGCCGACTACGACGACTCCCACCTGCGCAGACTCCGCCTGATCAGGGCGCTGCTCGAAGTGGGCCGGCTGCCCGTCGCCGCCATCAAACAGGTCATCGAGGCGGTGGACGACGAGTCGCTCTCGGTGCACCACATGCTCGGCACCGCCCAGTACGCCCTGGGCCCCACCATCGAACCGGAGCCCGGCGAGGAGTGGGACGCGGCGCGCGGCCAGGTCGACCTGCTCATCAGGGAGCTGGGCTGGGACGTCGCCCCCACCGCCCCGACGCGGGACGAACTCACCCAGACCGTCGTCAGGCTGGGCCAGCTGGGCCTGTCGACCGACCTGACGGTTTATGCCCAGACGGCTCAGCGACTCGTGGCCGAGGTGGAGATGGACACGGTGCCGTTCGACGGGCCGCGCGAGGCCGCCGTCGAGGCGCTGGTGCTGGGCACGGTCCTGTACGGGAGGGCCTTCGACGCCCTGCGCCGCCTGGCCCACGAGTCGGAGTCGGCGCGCCGGGTCGGCGGCGTTCAGGAAAGCCCGAGCGGGCGCGACGATCTTCCGGAAGACCTGAGCGTTCCGGAAGACCTGAGCGGGCGCGTGGATGGAAGCGGTCAGCCGGGGTAGACGCGGGCGAATGTTCGACGACTTCGTGACCGACCGGATCGACGTGGGCCAGGCCGAGCTGTTCGTCCGGCACGGCGGCTCCGGCCCGCCCGTCCTGCTGCTGCACGGCCATCCACGTACCCACGCCACCTGGCACCGGGTGGCCCCGCTGCTCGCCCCCGACCACACCGTGGTCTGCCCCGATCTCAGGGGGTACGGGCGCTCGTCCAAGCCGCCGACGACCGCCGATCACGAGCCGTACTCCAAGCGCGCGATGGCCGGGGACATGGTCGCGCTGATGCGCTCGCTCGGCCACGAGCGGTTCGCCGTCGTCGGTCACGACCGCGGGGCGTACGTGGCCCAGCGGCTGGCGTTCGACCATGCCGACGCGGTCACGCATCTCGTCGTGCTCGACAGCGTGCCCATCGGTGCGGCCCTCGCCCGTTGCGACGCCGGCTTCGCCGCCAGGTGGTGGCACTGGTTCTTCCTCGGCCAGACCGCCAAACCGGCGGAACGCGTGATCAACGCCGACCCGGATGCCTGGTACGGCACGGGGCCCGAGCAGATGGGCGCCGAGGCGTACGAGGACTTCCGCCGGGCGATCCACGACCCCGAGACCGTACACGCGATGTGCGAGGACTACCGGGCGGGCCTGGGCGTCGACCGGGCGGCCGACGACGCGGACCGGGCCGCTGGGCGGCGCGTCGCGTGCCCGATGCTCTTCCTCTGGGCGACAAGGGATGACATGGAGGATCTGTACGGCGACCCGCTGGCGGTCTGGCGCGAGTGGGCGTCCGACGTGCGCGGGCACGCCCTGGACAGCGGCCACCACCTGGCCGAGGACGTCCCGGACGAACTGGCCAAGGCCATCCGCTGCTTCGTGGCCGGCGCGTAAGCGCTCCTCAGTCGGTCACGGCCACCGGGCGTTTCAGCAGCCACAGGGCGGCCCGTTGCAGCAGCGTGCGGTGGATCTCGTTCTCGTAGGACCTGACGTCGTGCCCCAGCGCGTCGTACACGACCCGTCCCCGCCGCACCGGCCGCGCCCACACCAGGGGCTGCCCGCCGGCCGACGACGCGAGCGGCTCCACGTCCGGCAGCACGTCGAGGTCGCTGTAGACCTCGTCCACCAGGTCGAAGTCGCGCAGCCCCTCGACGATCGGGTGGCCGCCGTGCACGCGTACCCCGGTCCAGCCCAGCGGCGGGTGGTGGGACTTGGGCCAGGTCCAGCAGCCGCCCAGCACGCGCGGCCACCCCTGCCAGTCGTCGAAGCAGATGGACGCCGAGTGCATGCACAGCAGGCCGCCACCCCGGTCGAGGTGGTCGAGCAGGGTGGTGCGGGCCTCGGCGGGCAGTTCGAAGCGCCACTCGTCACGCAGGTCGGCGAAGCGGTCGAGGCCCATCTGCCAGCGCAGCGCGTTGACGGTGATGAGCTGGACCTCCGACGGCTCGCTCAGCGCGCCCGCGATGTCCTCGGTGATGTCGGATTCGATTCCCACCCCGGCGAGTACTTCGGCGAGCGCCGCCGACGTGGCCTCGAAGTCATGGAACAGGCCTCCCGAAAGAATCAGATTTCTCGCCACGTCCCAACCTCATCATGCTTGTCGCGGCATTTCTACCCGCGGCCCGGCTGGCAGGCCACGGAGCACGCCGAGATCAGGAAGCCCCGCGCGATCCTGCCTGTGCGGTCTGCTCAACCCGGACAAGCTCTCACGGATACGGAGTGCTTGACGACCTATAGTCACCTTCATGGATCTGGGCATCAAGGGCAAGGTCGCACTGGTCACCGGAGGCAGCGCGGGCATCGGTCTCGCCGCGGCCAAGAGCCTGGCGCGAGAGGGCTGTGCCGTCTGCGTCAGCGCGCGCAATCCGGAACGGCTGGCCGACGCGGTGGTCGAGCTGCAGGAGTTCGGCGGCGTGGTGCACGCCGTGCTCGCGGACGTGGAGGACCACGACGCCGCGGTGCGGGTGGTCGCCGAGACGCGTGACGTGCTCGGCCCCGTGGACATCCTGGTGGCCAACGCGGGCGGACCGCCCCCGGGCCGGTTCGTCGACGCCGGCCTGGGCGACTGGGACGTCGCGGTGCAGCGCAACCTGCTCGGCACGGTACGCCTGATGTACGCCGTGCTGCCGGAGATGCGCGCCCGCGGCTGGGGCCGCATCATCACGATCACCAGTGGGTCGGTGCGCCAGGCGATCGACGGCCTGGCCCTGTCGAACGCGACCCGCTCCGCCGTGGCCGGGATCGTGCGCACGCTGGCCCGCGAGGTCGGCGGCGACGGGGTCCTGGTCAACAACGTGCTGCCCGGCCCGATCGACACCGAGCGGCTGCGGGAGCTGGCGGGCGGCGACGAGGGCCTGGCCGCGCGGGGCGGCGGGGTGCCGGTGGGGCGCGTCGGACGTCCCGAGGAGGTGGGGGACGTGGTGGCGTTCCTGGCCAGCGAGCGGGCCTCGTTCGTGAACGGGATCTCGATGCTGGTCGACGGCGGGGAGAGCCGCGTCATCGCCTGACCGCGACGCTGGTCCACGGGGACGAGAGGCGCGTCATCGCCTGATCAGGGTCGCGACGATCGCTGCGGCCCACGCGTCGGCCGGCTGCCGCGGGTCGGCGAAGAAGGCCAGGTGGGCGCGGTGGAAGCAGGCACCCATCAGCAGCGAGGCGGCGGCGCCGGCGTCCATCGCGCTGTCCAGCCTGCCGCCCTCCTGCTCGGCCCGCAGGATCTCGGCGAGCACCTCGATCGGCAGGTGCGGGCCGGTGCCCGTCGTGGCGAGCATGCGCCTGAACCCGGCCAGCAGCGACGGATCGGACATCATTCCTGAGCCGATGGCGGCCGCCCGGCCGTAGAAGTCGAGGGCCGCCAGCGCGAACTCGGTGAGGTGGGCCGCCAGGTCGCCCTGCCCGACGCGCTCGCGCAGCGTGGCCAGCGCGGGGGCGAGCGCGGGCAGCCGTTCGAGCAGCACCGCCAGGATCAGCGCCTCCTTGCCCGGAAAGTGCTTGTAGAGCAGCGCCTCGGAGCAGCCCGCCTGCGACGCGATGCGTTTCGTGGTCGCCCCGGCCATGCCGAATTCGTGAATGGCCTGCTCGGCGGCATCGATGATGCGATCGCGCGTGTTCATGGGCGCATCTTAGTAGTGAGCGCTCACTGACTTGGCAGAACATGACATCCTTCCTTAAGGGACATACGTGGGGAAGGTAGGGCCATGGACAAGCCGGTCATCGTGACGGTGGACGACGACCCGGGCGTATCACGGGCGGTCGCGCGCGACCTGAGGCGCCGCTACGGCCAGCAGTACAGAATCGTCCGGGCGGAGGCCGCCGACCAGGGCATGGAGGCGGTGAAGGAGATGCGGCTGCGCGGCGACGACGTGGCCGCGATCTTGGCGGACTACCGGATGCCGCAGATGAACGGGGTGCAGTTCCTTGAGGCGGCGATGGACATGTATCCGTACGCGCGCCGGGTGCTGCTGACCGCCTACGCGGACACCGACGCCGCGATCCAGGCGATCAACGTGGTCGACCTCGACCACTATCTGCTCAAGCCGTGGGATCCGCCGGAGGAGAAGTTCTATCCGGTGATCGACGGCCAGCTGGACGCCTGGCACCGTACCGAGCGCATTGAGGTGGCCGAGCTGCGCGTGGTGGGCGACCGGTGGTCGGCGCCGTCGTACAAGGTGCGGGAGTTCCTGGCCCGCAGCCACGTGCCGTACCAGTGGCTGCTGGCCGAGGACCCGGAGGGCGCGGAGCTCGTCGCGGCGGTCGGCGCGGACTGCCGGCTGCCGCTGGTGGTCACCGCCGACGGCGTGTCGATGCAGTCGCCCGACCAGGCGTCGCTCGCCTCGGCCGTGGGCCTGTCGACCACGCCGGCGACCGACTTCTACGACCTGATCGTGATCGGCGGCGGCCCGGCCGGGCTGGGCGCGGCGGTCTACGGCGCCTCCGAGGGGCTCAACACCGTGCTCATCGAGGCGCACGCCTCCGGCGGGCAGGCGGGTCAGAGCTCCAGGATCGAGAACTACCTGGGCTTCCCCGACGGTGTCTCCGGCCAGCAGCTGACCGACCGGGCGCGCAGGCAGGCGCTGAAGTTCGGGGCCGAGCTGCTGAGCGCGCAGAAGGTCAGCCATCTGGAGCCGCGCGGCCAGGCCAGGGTGGTCGGGTTCAAGGGGGGCGGTGAGATCGCCGCGCACGCGGTGATCCTGGCGACCGGCGTCACCTATCGCCGTCTGGAGGCGCCCGGCCTGGACGACTTCGTCGGCCGGGGCGTCTTCTACGGCGCGGCACTGACCGAGGCGCCCTCCTGCAAGGACAGCGAGGTCTACATCGTCGGCGCGGCCAACTCGGCCGGTCAGGCGGCGGTCTACCTGGCGGGATTTGCGAGCAAGGTTCATTTGTTGGTGAGAGGTGACGGTTTGGAGAAGTCCATGTCGCACTACCTCATCGAGCAGATCAACGCGCTCCCGAACATCGAGGTGCACTTCCAGACGCAGATCACCAGCGCCGCCGGTGACGGGCACCTGGAGAGCCTCACGCTCTCGACCAAGGGCGAGGAGTGGGTGGCCGAGACGCAGTGGCTGTTCGCGTTCATCGGCGCCGAGCCCTTCACCTCCTGGCTCGGCGAGACGATCGAACGCGACGACAAGGGGTTCGTGCTGACCGGGCCGGACCTGGTGCAGGGCGGCAAGCGGCCACGCAACTGGACGCTCAGACGCGAGCCGTACTTCCTGGAGACGAACGTGCCGGGAGTGCTCGCGGCGGGTGACGTTCGGGCCGAGTCGATCAAGCGGGTGGCCTCCGCCGTCGGTGAAGGCGCGATGGCAGTCGCGCTCGTGCATCGTTACCTGGAGAAGCAATGACGATCGACATCGACGAACTCCGCAAGCTCTTCCTGTTCGAGCGCCTGACGGACCACCAGCTCACCAAGCTGGCTCTCAGCGGCCAGATGCGCAACTACGCCCAGGACGAGATCATCATCCAGCAGGGCGACCCGGCGGAGTGCTTCGCCGTGCTGGTCGAGGGCGAGATCCAGATGATCCAGGAGACCGTCACGGCCGGGACGGTCGCCATGCCGCGCAGCTCCCAGCCGGGTGTCTACGGCGGGGCCACCAGCGCCTACCTCGGCGCCCGGGCCCCGGAGCGCTACCAGCACAGCCTGCGGGCCACGGCGCCCTCCCGGATGTTCCTGCTGCCGGCCAGGAAGTTCGCGCACATCGTGGCCGAGTGGTTCCCGATGGCGATGCACCTGCTCGACGGCATGATGTCGGGCGGTCGCATGCAGCGGGAGGTCATCGACCGGCGCCAGCGGCTGACCGCGCTCGGCACGATCACCGCCGGGCTCACCCACGAGCTGAACAACCCGGCGGCGGCGGCCGTACGGGCGGTGAGCGAGCTGCGCACGCTCATCAGGACCTCCCGCGTGCAGCTGGCCCAGCTCGCCGAGGACGGCATCCCGCCGGAGCGGCTGCGGGCCCTGATCGACATGCAGGAGCAGTGCACCGCCGCCGTCGGCAACCTGCCGCCGCGCTCGCCGATGGAGATCTCCGACGCGGAGGACGACCTGGGCGAGGCGCTGGAGGAGCTCGGCGTGGAGGACGCGTGGGAGCTGGCCCCGGCGCTGGTCAACGCCGGATTCAGCCGCGCGCACCTGGAGAAGGTGCACAAGAAGGTGGGCCAGGAGCACGCGGGCGCCGCGGTGCACTGGCTGGCCGAGGCGGTCGAGATCTCGCAGATGCTCGGTGAGGTGACCGAGGCGACCGAGCGGATCACCTCGCTGATCGCCTCGGCCAAGCAGTACTCCCAGATGGACCGCGCGCCGTTCCAGGTCTGCGACGTGCACGACCTGCTCGACAGTACGATCGCCATCTTCCGCGGCAAGATCCCGCCCGGCATCACCGTGGTCACCGATTACGATCGGACGCTGCCGCCCATACCCGCCTACGCCGGCGAGCTCAACCAGGTGTGGACGAACCTCATTCACAACGCGCTCGACGCGATGGACGGGGAGGGCACGCTGACCATCCGTACCGCGCACGACGAGGACGAGGCGATCATCGAGATCGGCGACACCGGCCCCGGTGTACCGGACGCGATCAAGGACCGGATCTTCGAGCCGTTCTTCACCACGAAGACCGTCGGCCAGGGCACCGGTCTCGGGCTGGACATCTCGTACCGGATCGTGGCCGGCCGGCACGGCGGCGAGCTCAAGGCGCGGTCGACGCCCGGCGACACGTGGTTCGAGGTACGGCTGCCGCTGCGCGAGGCCTCGGCCGCCACGTCTCCGGCCGCGTAAGGAAACCGCACAAGGTGCCACAGGCTTGGCACCAAAGGCGTGGGAACTGTCACATTCGCGTCTCGTGTCAGGGTCATGTCTCCTGGAAAAGGGATTCATGTGCCCATCACACGCTGGACCAGCCAAGTCCTGCCCGCGATGCTCGACGACCTCAGGACGGTCGTCGAGCTGGAGACCCACAGCTACGACAAGGCCATGCTCACCCGAGGGCTGAGCGCCGTCCGCGCCCTGGTGGAGGAGCGGCTCGGCGTGCCGGACCAGGCGGTCGTCCACGACGGCGGCCAGTACGGCGACGTCCTGGAGCTGACCTATCGGGGCACCGCCCCCGGCACCGTGCTCATGCTCGCCCACTACGACACCGTCTGGCCGACGGGGACGCTCGCGGACTGGCCGTTCACCATGGCGGACGGAAGGATCACCGGGCCGGGCGTGTTCGACATGAAGACCGGGCTCGTGCAGTCGGTCTGGGCGCTCAGGGGCCTGCGCGAGCTCGGTCTTCCGCACCCGAGCCTGACCTACCTGTTCAACGGCGACGAGGAGATCGGCAGCCTGTTCTCCCGGCGGCACATCGAGGCCGCCAGTGCGGACGCGCTGGCCAGCCTGGTCTTCGAGGCGTCGCTGGACGGCCTGCTCAAGACGGCCCGCAAGGGCGTCGGGAAGTTCGAGGTGGCGGTCAAGGGCGTCGAGGCGCATGCCGGGCTCGACCCCGACTCGGGCGCGAGCGCCATCCACGCGCTGGCCGAGCTCGTCACCCGCCTCGCCGGATCCGACGCGCGGGAGCTCGGGACCACCCTGAACGTCGGGCTGATCAGCGGCGGCACCGGGTGCAACGTCGCGGCGGGCCGCGCCACCTGCGGCATCGACGTCCGGGTCGCGCGGGCGTCGGAGATGGAGCGCATGAACGAGGTGTTCGCCGGCCTGCGCGCCTCCGACCCGCGCGTGACGGTCACGGTCACCGGTGACTGGAACCGGCCGCCCATGACGCCCAACCCGCCGTCGCGACGGCTGTTCAAGGAGGCGCGGGCGGTCGCGGCCGGGTTCGGCTGGGAGCTGGAGGAGGCGGCGGTCGGCGGGGCCAGTGACGGCAACTTCGTCTCCGCGCTGGGCCGCCCGGTGCTCGACGGCATGGGCGCGGTCGGCGCCGGCGCGCACGCGCGGCACGAGCACGTGCTGATCGAGCACATTCCCGAGCGCACCGCCCTGACGATGGGGCTGCTCACCGCCCTCGCCTAGGAAACGGGGCCCGTGGTACTCTCCCAAGCGAGCGCTTGGTTTATCACTGAGGGGCCGCCGCATGAAGTTCTCGACCTTCCACCTCTTCCACCGGTTCGACGGGCAGAGCTTCAAGGACGTCTACGACTACCACCTGGAGCTCATCGAGCTGGCCGAGGAACTGGGGTTCGACGGGGTACGGCTGGCCGAGCACCACTTCCGCGACTACGGGGTCGCGCCGAACCTGTTCACCATGCTCGCCCACGCGGCCGCCCGCACCTCGCGCATCCGCCTCGGCACGGGCATCGTGGTGCTGCCCCTGCACAACCCGATCCACGTGGCCGAGGAGGCCGCGCTGGTGGACGTGCTGTCGGGCGGCCGGCTGGATCTCGGGATCGGGCGCGGCTACCAGAGCTTCGAGTTCGAGGGCTTCGGGATCGACCTGGCCGAGGCCCGTGACCGGTTCAACGAGGCGCTGGAGGTGATCCTGGGACTGTGGACCCAGGAGACGTTCCAGCACGAGGGCAAGTTCTACAAGACCGGCGCCGAGGTGTCCCTGACGCCGCGTCCCTTCCAGGCGCCGCACCCGCCGATCCACGTGGCCGCCGTCTCCCCCGAGACCGTCACCATGTACGGCGAGCGCGGGCTGCCCATCCTGGCCGACCCGGCGGCGACGTTCCGCAAGGTCGTCAAGGCGGCCGAGACCTGGCAGGAGACGGCCGCCCAGGCGGGGCACGCGAACGGGAGCGAGCTGGTGGTGGCGCGCAGCGTCTACGTGGCGCCGACGGTCGAACAGGCCCGCGAGGACCAGGCCAGGTTCGAGGCGTCGTTCGACCGGTCGCGGATCTTCAACGAGCGCAGCGCGCCGATCGACCCGAAGACGGGCAAGGCCGCGCAGGGCTTCGAGTACTACCAGGACCGCTACCTCAAGGGCGGCTCCGTGTCGGCCGACTTCCGCTGGGAGCAGCTGGAGGTGATCGGCGATCCGGCGCGGGTCATCGACCAGATCTCGCTGCTGCGCGACGCCGGGTTCGCCAACCTCCTGTGCGACTTCGGCAGCACCCGGCCGATGCCGCTGGAGGAGATGAAGAAGGTCATGCGGTTCTTCGCCGCCGAGGTCATGCCCGCGTTCCACTGACGTTCCCAGGAGCTGCGATGATCCACAGCCTGTCGCTGTCCGACGTACTCGCCGAGCACGCGCGCAGCCGCCCCCAGGTGACGGCGGTGGTGGACGGGGAGGTGCGGCTCACCTACCCCGAGCTGGACGATCGGGTCGGCCGCCTCGCCGACGCCCTCGCCGGGGCGGGCGTGACGGCCGGCGAACGCGTGCTCTGGCTCGGCCAGAACTCGCACGCGGTGCTGGAGCTGCTGTTGGCGTGCTCACGGCTGGGGGCGATCTTCTGCCCGGCCAACTGGCGGCAGTCGGCGGACGAGCTGCGCTTCGTGGTCGAGGACCTGACGCCGCGGGTGGTCGTACGGGAGCCGTCCGACGCCACCATGGCCCTGAGCGAGGGCACGGCGCTCTGGGTGGAGGCCGGGGCCGGCTACGAGCGGCTGGTCGAGAGCGGCACCGCCAGGGACTTGCCGCCCGTCGAGGACAGCGAGCCGGTGCTGGCGCTCTATACCGCCGCCTTCGACGGCCGTCCCAACGCGGCGCTCCTCAGCAGCGCGGCCCTGCTGGCCCACGGCGCGTCCCTGCTCGTGGTGCGCCAGATGGAGCCCGGCTTCACCTTCCTCAACAACGGGCCGCTCTTCCACGTCGGCACGATGATGTTCTGCCTGGCCACCCTCCAGATCGGCGGCACGAACGTCTTCACCCCCGCCTTCGACGCCGAGGAGGTGTGCCGCCTGATCGACGCCGAGCGGGTCACGCAGGCGTTCCTGTTCGGCCCGATGATCGACGCCGTGACGAAGGCGAACACCGGCGGCAAGTACGACCTGTCGTCCCTGAGGTTCGTCTCGCACTCCGCGGAGTGGGACGCGATGATCACCGTGGACGACTCCCCCTGGTGCCGGTCCAAGATGGGCGGGTACGGGCAGACGGAGGTCGGCGGCATGCTCACCTTCCTGGGCCTGGCGCCGGGCGCCGCCGGGTTCGCCGGTCGGCCGTCGCCACTGGTCCAGGTCCGCATCCTGGCCCCCGACGGGACCGAGTTGCCGGCGGGTGAGGTGGGCGAGATCTGCGCCCGCGGCAAGACCCTCTTTTCCGGATATTTCGCCCGTCCAGACTTAAATGCAGCAAAGTCGGCGTACGGCTGGCATCACACCGGCGACCTCGGCCGTCGCGAGCCCGACGGCACGATCACCTTCATCGGCCCCCGGCTGCGCATGATCAAGTCCGGCGCCGAGAACGTCTACCCGGCCGAGGTCGAACGCGCGCTCAAAGCCCACCCGGCCGTCGCCGACGCCGCCGTGATCGGCGTGCCCGACGCCACCTGGCACCAGGCGGTCAAGGCGGTGGTGGCGCTCAAGGAGGGTGCCGCGGCCACGGCCGACGACCTCATCGAGCACGTCAAGAGCGCTCTCGCCTCCTACAAGAAGCCGCGCGAGGTGGCGTTCGTCGACGCGATCCCCAAGCGCGGCTTCACCCCGGACTACGACGCCCTGGACGCCGCTCACGGCGGCGGCAACTATCCGGGCGCCTGACGGTTCACCGGCGCAGGAGGGCTCGCGCCTGGATGGCTCACCGGCACAGGCGAGCCCGCGCCTGACGGTTCACCGGTCTAGGAAGGCTCGCACCAGACGGTTCACAGGCGCAGGCCCTCCTCCAGATGGGCGAGGGCCTTGTCGATCTCGGCGGGCCCGTCCACCTCGGGGTCCTTCACCCAGTCGAACCAGACCGCGAACATCACACCCGTGATGGCCCCCGTGATGTTGCGGATCTCCGGATCGGACACGTCCCGCCCCGCCCGCCTGGCCAGGATCTCCTGCATGGACCTGAGCGTCCCGGAGACGTTGGTCAGACTCGCCGCCCACAGCTCGGGCACCGAGAACATGAGCTTCTCCCGCTCCACCCCTTCGGCGAGCTCCTCGGGCGTCTGGGCCGCCGTCACCTCCCGCAGGGCGACGCGGACCGCGCGTATCGGGTGCAGATCGGCCGGAGCGGCGTTCAGGGCCTCGGCGAAGGCCGGGAAGTGGTCGACGAATACCAGCTCCTCCTTCGAGGCGAAATAGCGGAACACCGTGCTGGGCGCGACCTCCGCCGCCTCGGCGATCTGCTCGACCGTGGTCTCGGTGTAACCCTGCTCGCGGAACAGCCGCAGCGCCTCCTTCTGGATCAGCGCCCGCGTCTTGGCCTTCTTCCGCTCGCGCAGTCCCTGGGCCGGTCGATCGCTCATGTCTCCGATTGTCGGGGTTGCGGCACAGGCCCGTCCACTCACAAGATCCCAAAATCTGCTATACAACTCTCAAATCGGAGTCTACTCTCAAAATATGCGAATCCCCATGGAGAGAACGCCCGGCTGCCCCTTCGACCCACCTCCCGCGCTGGAAAAGCTGCCGCCGATGTCGCGTCTGGACTATCCGGATGGGCACGCGGGCTGGCTCGCGACGGGCTACGAGGCCGGGCGGACCGTGCTGAGCGACCCTCGATTCAGCGCCCGCCAGGAGCTCAAGCACAGCCCCGTACGCGCGACGCCACAGTTCGGCCAGGGCCGCCCCGCCGCGCCCGGCATGTTCGCGGCGACCGACCCGCCTGAGCACACCCACTACCGCCGCCTGCTCACCGGCCAGTTCACGGTCCGCAGGATGCGGCTGCTCGAACCGCGGATCGAGCAGGTCGCCGCCGAGCACCTCGACGCGATGGCCGCCGCGGGGCCGCCCGTGGACCTGGTGCGGGCGTACGCGCTGCCGATCCCGTCGCTGGTCATCTGCGAGCTGCTCGGCGTGCCGTACGAGGATCACGACTTCTTCCAGGAGCACACCGCGCGGTTCGTCGCCCTTGACGAGGAGGGCGCGGTGGATCTGGCGGAGCTCGCCGGCTATCTGGGCGAGCTGGTACGACGCAAGCGCGCCGAGCCCGGCGACGACCTGATCAGCGGCCTGATCGGCGACCTCGGCGACGAGGAGCTGGCGAACCTCGCGCTCCTCCTGCTCGTCGCCGGCCACGAGACCACCGCGAACATGCTGGCCTTGGGCGTCTTCGCGCTGCTGGAGCACCCGGAGCAGCGGGCCCTGTTCAGCGGCGAGAGCACGGACACGGTCGGAGGCGGGGGCGCGGTCGAGGGTGCGGTCGAGGAGCTGATGCGCTGGCTGTCGATCCTGCACGTGGGCGCGCCGAGCCGGGTCGCGCTGGAGGACGTGGAGGTGGCGGGCGAGCTGGTCAGGAAGGGCGAGACGGTCGCGCTGTCGCTGCCGGCGATAAACCGGGACCCGAGCCTGTTCACCGATCCGGCCGAGCTGCGGCTCGACCGGGCCGAGGCGCGGCGGCACCTGGCCTTCGGGCACGGCGTGCACCAGTGCCTGGGGCAGCAGCTGGCCAGGATCGAGATGCGGATCGGCTACCGCAGGCTCTTCGAACGCTTCCCCGGCCTGCGGCTGGCCGTGCCCGCCTCCGAGGTGCCGCTGAAGGAGCGCGCGGCGGTCTACGGCGTCGAGTCCCTGCCTGTCACGTGGTGACCGGGCTCAGAGGATGGCTTGCGGACTGAGCGGGCTCAGAGGATCGCCAGTGGGTTGAGCGGGCTCCCGGTCCCGCCCTCGATTCTGAGCGGGGCCGCGACGAACACGAACTCCGTACGGCCGGCCGCGCTCAGCTCCTCCAGCCAGAGCAGCTCGATCAGGTGGATGCCGTGGCGGTGGAGCAGGATGAGGTGGAGATCGTCGTCGAGCGGCTCGTCGGCGAGCTGGTGGGCGTTCAGGCCGCCGATCGCGGCGTTGTCGGCGGCCACCACCGAGACGTCCCGCTCGGCCAGCCAGCGCCCCGCCTCGGCCGACAGTCCCGGCTGTCCCGACCAGTACTCCTCGCGCGAGCGCTCCCACACGGCGGGCCAGCCGGTACGGATCACCGCGACGTCACCCGCGCGCGGCACGGCGATCTCCGCCAGCAGTTCCGGCGGGATACGGAAGTCGGCGGGCAGGTGGTCGAGCCCGAGGTGGCGGGGTACGTCGAACAGGACGCCCCTCGCGACGACCCCGCCCACCTGCTCGATGCCGCATCGGGTGGCGCCGTAGGAGCGTACGCGCGCGGCGGGGTGGCCGTTGTAGAGCTCGTCGCCCGACCACATGTGGCAGAGCGCGTCCATGTGCGTGGTCGTGCCGTGGTGGGTGACGATCAGCGCGTCATCGGCCATCCGCAGCCCCGCGCCCACCGGCCGGGCGCCGGCCGCGTAGTCACCGCCGTCGACCGACATGAAGTGCTGCGGCAGCGGGCGCCCCTTCAGATGGGGCACGGTGCCGGGCGCGGGCGAGGAGGTGGCGCCCCTGATCGGCATGGACAGGCTGAGAACTTGGCCGGTCCGCGCGGTGGCCAATCCGGCCAGTACCAAGTTGCCAGTGAGCAGATTGAGCGTGCCCCGCTGATCCTCTGGGCCGAAACGTCCCCAATTGTTAGGCTCGGCAGCCAAGTACGTGCTCCCTTCCTGTCGGAGGTCTTGATGCACTGCGATCCCCGGTTCTCCAGCGTGCGCGAGGTCTTCGAACGCCATTTCGCCGACGGCCTCGAACTGGGGGCCGCGTTCGCCGTCTACCTCGACGGCGAACTGGTCGTGGACCTGTGGGACGGCGTGGCCGACCGCCGCACGGAACGGCCGTGGGAGGCGGACACCCCCGTCTTCGCCTACTCGTGCACCAAGGCGATCGCCGCGACCGTGCTGCTCCAGCTGGCCGAGCGGGGGCTGGTGGACGTGACCGCGCCGGTGGCGGAGGTCTGGCCGGAGTTCGGGGTGCGGGCCAAGCAGCGCGTCACCGTCGAGCACCTGCTCAGTCACCAGGCGGGGCTGCCCGCGCTGGACGAGCGAGTGCCGGTGGCGGAGTTCGAGGACCAGCCCGCCATCGCGGCGCGCCTGGCCGGGCAGCGGCCGATCTGGCGGCCCGGGTCGGCGCACGGGTATCACGCTCTGACGTACGGGTTCCTCGTGGGCGAGGTCGTACGCCGGGTGACGGGCAAGTCGGTGGGCGAGCTGGTGTCGGCGGAGATCTCCGGACCGCTCGGTCTCGACCTGTGGGTGGGGGCGCCCGACGACGTGATCGCCAGGGCCGCCCGGCTGACCGCGGAGCCGCCGCCCGGCAGCGAGAGCGGCCGGAGCCTGCCCACGGCCGGGGGTGAGAGCGGGAGCGGAACCGGGAGCGGGAGCATGCCCTCGGCCGGGGCCGGAAGCGGGCCGGCCCGCCGCGCCCCCGGTGTCCTGCCCCGCGCGCCCATCGGGCCGCCGAAGGATCCGATCGCCGCGATCGCCCTGGCCGCCACAGACCCGAACAGCCTGATGAACCGCACCATGGGCAACCCGCGCATCCAGGACCTTCAGGGCGGGGCCAACAACCCCGTGATGCTGCGCGCCGGGTGGCCCGCCGTGGGCCTCGTCACGACGGCCAGGTCCCTGGCGGCGTTCTACCGCTCGCTGCTCGGCGGCGACCTGCTGCGGCCGGAGACACTGACGGACGCCATCCGCCCCCGGGCGTCGGGGCCCGACCAGGTCCTGCTGCTGGAGAGCGCGTTCGGGCTCGGCTTCATGCGGCCCGCCATGTCGTTCTTCGTGCCGTCGGTGACCGCGTTCGGGCACACCGGCGTGGGCGGGTCCATCGGCCTGGCCGACCCCAAGTACGGAGTGGCCGCCGGATATGTCATGAACAAGATGGCCGACGTCTTCGCCGGCAACCAGCGGGCGATCCGCCTCATGGAGGCCGTCTACCGATCCCTGTGATCGCGTCGGCCTCATCGGGGTCGTGCTTCGCGTCATGCGTCGCGTCGTCACTGCATCGTCACGCCGCCGCTGACCGACAGCGTCTGGCCGGTGATGTAGGCGGCGCGTTCCGTACACAGGTAGGCGACCAAACCCGCCACGTCGGCGGGCGTGCCGAGGCGGCGCAGCGGGACGGTCCTGACGATCTTGTCGACCAGTCCGGGCTCTGCCGCCGAGACGCGCCGGAGCATCGGGGTGTCGGTGGGTCCCGGGCAGACCACGTTGGCGGTGACGTGCGCCCTGGCCGCCTCGCGGGCGAGCGTCTTGGCCAGGCCGAACAGCCCCGCCTTGGTGGCCGCGTAGGCGCCCTCGCCGCCGGAGCCCGCCCTGGCGCCGTCCGACGAGATGAACACCAGCCGCCCCCACCCGCGCTCGATCATGCCCGGCAGCATCAGCTTGGTCAGCAGCATCGGGCCGCGCAGGTTGACCTGCCACATGAGATCCCAGTTCGCCGGGTCACTGGCGGTGAACGGCTCGACGATCGACACCCCGGCGTTGTGCACGAGGATGTCGACCGACCCGGCCGCGCCACAGAACCGCTCGATGGAGGGGGGTGAGGCGAGATCAACTGCCAGGGCAGTGGCCCCCGGCAGCCTCGCGGCCGCTTTCTCGGCGCCCGGCAGGTCCACGTCCGCGACCACCACCCGGGCGCCCAGTGCGGCGAGATCCGCGGCGATTGCCGCGCCGATCGCGCCCGCTCCCCCGGTCACGACGGCCGCGCGCCCGTCGAGCCGCATTCCCTCCATCACCGCTCGCCGCCCGCCTTCCACTCGTCGACCAGCTCGGCCGCGGTGGTGCGGGCGGCCAGGAGGGGGATCGTGTGTTTCAGTACGGCCAGCGCATACCCGTCCGGTACGCCCGCGACGGCGTCGGTCACCACGGTGACCCGGTAGCCGAGGTTCACCGCCTCCAGGGCCAGGCCGGGGATGCCCAGGTTGAGCGAGAGCCCGACGGCCACCACGTGCGCGACGTCCAGCGAGCGCAGCGTCATGTCGAGCGAGGTCCCGGTGAACGGGGAGAACCCGTGGTGGCGCCGACTCTCCAGGTCCGTGTCGGCCAGCAGTTCGGGCAGCACCTCCACGGCGGGCGTGCCCTCCAGCATGTGGCCGGGGTCCTTCAGCAGGGCGGTGATGAACGGGCTGTTGTGGGTGTGGGAGCCGGCCCGGTCGGCGCGGAAGGCCGCGGTGCAGTGGATCACCGGGAGGCCGGCCGCCCTGGCCGCCTGGAGCACGGAGACGGCGTTGCGCACGACGCCACGCTGCTGACACGCGACCACCAGGTCCGGAAATTTCGTTAGATCGCCGACGACGCCCCGCTGCATCTCCATGACCAGCACGGCCGTACGATCCATGCGAAGCCTCCACTTAGCCGAGCGCTTGCTTGGCTTCGAACATATCACCCGGGCCTCGGGGCCATAATCCCCTGACATCTGGCGAAATATCTGGAGTCGTGACAACCGGAACCCCGGATGAGACCGTCGAACGAGAGACGGCTGCGCTATGGGGGTTCGCCTTGGTCCCTGGTTACCGAGAAGTACGCCAGCTCGGCGCGGGGCACACGGGCCGCGTGTTCCTCGCCACCTACCAGGCCACCGGAGCCTACGTCGCGATCAAATACCTGAACGCGACCCTGCGCCGGGACACCGAGTTCATGGACCGCTTCCGGGTGGACACCCCCTCACTCGTCGAGCTCGACGACCCGAACGTGGTCCAGCTCTACGAGTTCGTGGAGACCCCGACCAGGGCCGCGGTGGTCATGGAGCTGGTCGACGGGGTGTCGCTGCGGACGATCCTGGCCGAGCACGGCAGGACCAGCCCGGAGGCGGCGCTGGCGGTGCTGAAGAGCACGCTCCTGGCCCTGGCCGCCGCCCACGACAAGGGCGTGGCCCACCGGGACGTCAAACCGGAGAACGTACTGGTCCAGGCCGACGGCACGAGCAAGCTGAGCGACTTCGGGGTGGTGGTGCACGCCGAGGAGCCAGGCGTGCCGGCGGGCAGCCCCCCGTACATGTCGCCCGAGCTGTGGACGCAGGGGGACGCGGGGCCGCCCGCTGACCTCTACGCGGCGGCGTGCCTGCTGTTCGAGGCCGTCAGGGGACGCCCGCCGTACAAGGCTGAGGACGTCGCGTCGCTGCGGGACAAGCACCTGGTCGAGCCGGTGCCGCTGGAGGTCGCCCCCGACTCGCTGCGCGACCTGCTCCGGCGCGGGCTGGCCAAGGACCCGGCGGTCAGGTACGCCTCGGCCCGGCAGTTCGCGGCGGAGCTGGAGGAGGACGCGGTCGCCGGCTACGGCCCCGACTGGGAGAAACGCGGGCGCCGCCACCTCGGCGAGCTGGCCACGCTGCTCGCGCTCCGCTTCCCCCTGGCCAAGACCGACACGCCGACCGCCACCCTGGGGGCGGTCCGCGGGCGGCGGATCACCGTGCCCAAGCTGCCGCCGCACCTGTGGATCGCGGGCGCGACGGCCGTCGCCGTGCTGATCGCGGTGGTGCTCTCGGACGGGCGGCTGGCCCCCGGCCCGGCGGGGACCGTACTCATGCCGCAGCCGAAGACGTCCGAGCAGCTGGATCCCACCCCCGTCGACGACAAGACCCCGGTCCGCCGGACCTCGGAGACCAGCCGTCCCACGGCCAGGACGTCGACGGCCGTTCCCGTACCGTCGGCCACCGCCCCCACGCCGCCCCCTCCCACCGTGTCCCGCCAGCCCTCCCGGGCGCTGCCCAGTCCGGCCGTGCGGTCGGCCGACATCGTCCAGTGGACCGGCTCGGCGGGCGCGGTGCGCGTGGCCGCTGACGGGCGGGGACCGGTGCGGCTGCGCATCACGTACACGCGGCGCGACGGCGACGGCCAGGCCCGCACGGTACATCAGGAGACCCGCATGCTCACCGGCCGGACCACCTACACCGACCCCGTGGCCCGTGACCTGGGCGTCGTCGGGTGCGGGAAGCAGGCGCACTTCGGGCTCCTGATATCGACCGAGCCGGCGGCGGCCAACGGCCCGCAGGTCAGTGAGGTGACCGTGGACGGGCCGCCCTGCCCGGCGCCCAGCCCCTCGCCCTCGACGTCGGCCACTCCGACCCAGGAGCACGCCACTCCGACGCCGTCCCAGCCGCCCTTCGCGCTGCCCTCCGACCCGCCGCACAGCTCCGGCCCGCCACGCACCTCTGACGTACCGGCCTTCGCCTCGCCGGACTCCTCCGACGCGCCGCCCCTCCCCTCGTCTCGCTCCTCCGACGCACCGGCCTTCGCCGGGCCGAGCGCTGATTCGGTGGCCCCCGACTCGGCTTCGCTGACCTCGGAGGAGCCCGTTGCCTCGCTCGCCGAGGAACCCGCCGACTAGGGTTGTCGAGCAACCAAGCGTGCGCTAGCTTGGCAAGCGATGACCTGTGACACCTCCGCCTACTGGGCCGCCTGCAGGCGCGGCGAGCTGGTCGTTCAGCGCTGTACGGCCTGCGATCGGCGGGTCCACCTCCCCGAGGCCGACTGTCCCCGGTGCGGTGGCGACCTCGTCTTCGAGCCGGTCTCCGGCGCGGGCGTGGTGCACACGTACACCGTGGTGCACCGCTCGTTCGCGCCCGGCTACCGGGGCCGCGAGCCGTACGTGCTGGCCTGGGTCGACCTGCCAGAAGGCGCGCGCGTGTTCGGTCAGGTCGTGGAGTGCGCACCGGAGGAGGTCCGCATCGGGATGCCGGTGCGGGTGACGTTCGTGGACGACCTACCGCATTGGAGGCCGGCGTGATCGTTGGCAACGTGCTCATACCCGTGGCCGACCTGGACGAGGCGATCGCCTTCTACGGGCTGCCGGTGAAGTTCCGTGACGGTGACAGGTTCGCCGCGCTGAACGGCGGTGGCGTCACCGTGGCGCTGGCCGGACCCGCCGAGCATGTCACCGCCTCGGCCGCGCCGTCGTTCAAGGTGGACAGCGTACGGCAGGCCGTACCCGATCTGGTGGCGCGCGGCGCCGAAGTGGTGCGTGAGCCCGAGGACGGGCCGCACGAGACGCGGGCCGTGCTGCGCGATCCCTCAGGAAACGTCTTCGTCCTCTACTCACCCCTCTGAAACCTCTCTGACGACGGAGGCACCCCCGATGGCGCGATCACCGTACGGCAACTATGGCCACGCGATCCTGACCGCCGCGGCGATGAGCACCCCCGACCAGGTGGCGCTCACCTACTGCGGCGAGCGGAGCTTCACCTATGACGAGCTGAACAGGACCGTCAACCGGCGCGCGCACGCGCTGCTCGCGGCGGGCATCAGCCCGGGACGGCGGGTGGCCGCGCTGCTGAACGAGACGCTGCACGTGGCTGAGGTGTACCTGGCGCAGGCCAAGATCGGCGCGGTGACGGCGGCGCTGAATCCGTACTGGCCGGTCGACACGCTGCGCGCGGTGGTGGAGCAGTCGGGGTGCACGGCGTTCGTGTACGACTCGACCGTGGAGGGGGTGGTCGCGGAGATCAGGTCGTCGCTGCCCGCCATCACCACCTGGATCAACGCGTCCGATCTCTCGGACGGCTCGGAGGAGGAGCCGCCGCTCGGCGGCTTCCACGACGATCCGCTCGCGCTCTACTACACCTCGGGGACGACCGGGCTGCCCAAGCCCGTCGTCCACACGCACGCCTCGTCGCTGGCGACCGCGCAGATCTGGCTCGACGTGCCGCGCGGGCCCGACGCGGTGTTCGGCACGGGCGCGATCATCTGGGGCATCGGCTTCCCGGCCATCGTCGGGCCCGCCCTGTACGCCGGGATGCGGCTGGTGCTGGAGCAGGACTGGGGCCCGGCGAACTTCCTGCGCGTCGTGCCGCGCGAGCGGGTCACGCACGTGTCGCAGATCCCGTCGTTCTACGCGGCGCTGCTGGGCTCGTCGGAGCACGAGGCGGTGGACCTGTCGTCCATCCGGGTGATCATGCTGGGCGGCGAGCCGCTGACGGCCACCATGCTCGGCCGGATCAAGGACCGGCTGCCCGACGCGGGCGTCTACTCCTACTACGGCCAGACCGAGGCCCCCTACACCTGCATGGGCCGGGTGGACGACGGCTCCACGCCGCTCGGCTCGTCCGGCCGGGCGCGCACCGGCAACGCCGTCCGGGTGACCGATCCGTCGGGGCGCCGCGTGGTGGACGAGGTCGGCGAGATCAACCTGTCCGGGCCGCACCGGATGTCCGGCTACGACGGTCTGCCGGACAAGACGGCGGAGGTGCTGCGCGGCGAGTGGTACGTCGGCGGCGACCTCGGCTCCGTCTCCCCCGACGGGGTGCTGCGCGTGCTCGGGCGGCGCGAGGACGCGATTCTCAAAGGCGGCGTCTGGACCCAGCCGGTCGCGGTCGAGGAGGCCGCCGCCGCGCTCGACGGCGTGGCGGAGGCCGGGGCGGTCGGGGTGCCCGCGCACGTCGACGGGCAGGACGCGGCCGAGCAGCGGATCCTGCTGGCCGTGGTGGCGCGTTCCGGGCACTCGCTCGACGCGGCCAAGCTCGCGCGGGCCCTGGACGACATCCTGGCGCCGCACCAGCGGCCGGACCACATCCTGGTGGCCGACGCGCTGCCGCACTTCGAGGACGCCTCCGGCGGGCCCGGCAAGCTCTTACGCAGAGAGATCAGAGAGCGGCACGGCCACCTGCTGGAGACCTGAGCCGTGGTCGCGGAACACGAGGCCAAGGAACTGCTGCGCGCGGCCGGGGTACCGGTGCCGCGAGGCGTGGTGGTGCGCGACATGGACTTCGCCCCGGTCGCGGAGTTGCGCGAGCCGCTGGTGCTGAAGGCGTACGGGCCCGAGATCGTGCACAAGTCCGACGCCGGGGCCGTGGTGCTCGGGCTGAGCCGGGCCGACGTCCCGATCGAAGCCGCCAGGATGCTGGCCTCGGGTGTGGCGGCCGAGGGGTTTCTGGTCGAAGAGCAGGCGGCCGGCGGGGTTGAGCTGATCGTCGGGCTGGTCCACGATCCGGGCTTCGGGCCCGTGCTGCTCGCCGGGCTGGGCGGGGTGTGGACCGAGACGCTGCGGGACACGGCGCTGGGCCTCTGCCCGATCTCGGAGGGGGACGCGCGGCGGATGCTGGGCTCGCTGCGCGGGTCTCCGGTGCTGTACGGGTTGCGCGGGCGTCCAGGGGTGGACGTGGACGCGGTGGTGAAGCTGCTCATGACGGTCGGCGGGTCTGGCGGGCTGTGGGAGCGGCTGGAACTGGGCGAGTTCGAGATCAATCCGGTGATCGCTACCGAATCGGGCGTTGTGGCGGTGGACGCGCGGTATCTCCCGGCGGGTCACGCCTCGAACGGCGATCAGGACGACGTGCTCGGCGAGCCCGCGGGCCTTGGGGCGCACTCCGAACCCACGGACGTCGGACCGCGCTCCGAGCCCGCGGACTTCGGGCCGCTCTTCGAGCCCAGGGCGGTGGCCGTGGTCGGGGCCTCCACCACGCGGCCGAACTTCGGGAACATGTTCCTCGAGTTCTACAAGGCCGCCGGCATCCCCCTGGTCGCGGTGCACCCCGAAGCGCGGGAGGTGGGCGGCGTGCCCGCCGTGCCGTCCCTGGCCGCGGCGGACGTGGACTACGCGCTGGTGGCGGTGCCCGCGGAGCGGTGTGCCCAGGTCGTACGTGAGGCGTCCGGCGTGCCGTACGTGCAGGTCATGAGCGGCGGCTTCGGCGAGGCGGGACGGCCGGAACTGGAGCGGGAGCTCGTCGCGGCGGCGCGGGCGGCGGGGACGCGGCTGCTCGGCCCCAACTGCATGGGCGTGTACTGCCCGCGCGGGCGGCAGACGTTCGTCGGCGGGGGGATCGGCCCGGCGGGGACGGTCGCGCTGATCTCGCAGAGCGGCGGGCTGGCCGGGGAGGTGATCAAGGTCGGCGAGCGTCGTGGGCTGGCCTTCAGCCGGGTGGTCACCGTGGGGAACGCGGCCGACGTCACTCCGGCCGAACTGCTCCGCTGGCTGTCGGCCGACGCCGAGACGCGGGCCGTCGGGCTCTATCTGGAGGACCCGCGTGACGGACGGGCGCTGTACGAGGCGCTGGCTGCCGCTCCGGTGCCCGTGGTGCTGCTGGTCGGTGGGCGCAGCGCGCAGGGGCAGCGGGCCGCGGCCTCGCACACCGGCGGGCTGGTGAGCGATGGGCGGATCTGGCAGGCGCTCGCTGACCAGACCGGGGCGACGCTGGTGACCTCCCAGGACGACCTGATCGGCGTCCTCGCCTTCTTCCAGGCACACGGCGCCCGGATGGCAGATCCGGACTCTCGGAGCGGGGAGTCGCGTGGTGGAGCGCTGGTGATCGGGCCGAGTGGTGGGGCGAGTGTGCTGGCCGCCGACGCCTTCGACCGGGCCGGGGTGTCGCTCGGGCCGCTGCCGGACTCGGCGCTCGGGGAGTTGCGCGGGCTGGGGCTGGGGGCCGGGTCCTCGCTGGCCAACCCGCTGGAGGTGCCCGTCGGCCCTCGGAGCGGGCCGGACCTGGTCCAGCGGGCCGTCGAGGCGATCGTGCGGCACCGGTCGTACCCGGATGTGGTGGCGCACGTGAACGTACAGAGCTTCTTCACCTATGGGACGCGGGCCGAGCCGCTGTTCGAGTACGCGCGGGCGCTGGCGGCCGCGCAGGACGCCCTCCCGGGGACCAGGGTCACCCTGGTCACCAGGAACGGCGAGTGCGCGCCTGCCGGTGTCGAGGACGAGGTCAGGGCGATCGTGGCGGCGGCCGGGATCCCCGTCTACCGAACTATGGAGGCGGCCGCGGTGGCCGTCGCGGCGGGAGGTCGCAATGGGACTGCTTGACGGCAAGGTGGCACTGATCACCGGCGGGGCGCGCGGCATGGGCGAGGCGCATGTGCGGCTGTTCCTGGCGGAGGGGGCGCGCGTGGTGTTCGGTGACGTACTGGATGAAGAGGGCAAGGCGCTGGCTGAGGAGACGGGCGCGACCTTCGTCCATCACGACGTCACCGCCCCAGAGGACTGGGACCGCGCGATCGCGACCGTGACGGATCTGCACGACAGGTTAGACATCCTGGTCAACAACGCCGGGATCCTGAAATTTCGGCGTATCAGCGATATGACGATCGAAGAGTTCGACCGCGTGATCAACGTGAACCTCAGGGGCACCTGGCTCGGCGTCAAGTCCGCCATCACGCCGATGCGGGCCGCCGGGCGCGGCTCGATCGTGAACATCTCCTCGATCGAGGGCTTCGTCGGCGCCGAGGGGTTGTCGGCGTACGCGGCCTCGAAGTTCGCCATCAGGGGCGTCACCAAGTCGGCCGCCCGCGAGCTGGCCCGCTACAAGATCCGCGTCAACTCGGTACACCCCGGGGCGATCAACACCTCGATGGCCATGGATCCCGAGATCATGAGCGAGGTGGACGCGGACGCGTTCCTCCGCAGCATGGTCATCAAGCGCTTCGCCAAGCCGGTGGAGGTGTCGCACGTGGTGGCGTTCCTGGCCTCGGACCGGTCCAGCTACTGCACGGGCAGCGAGTTCACGGTGGACGGCGGCCTGCTGACCGGTGCGGGCTACTGACCAGCGCTGTCGGGGGCCGTCGGTATCGGGGGGCCGTTCAGCCAGGCGGTCGGGGTGATGAAGATGCCTGTCGCCTCGGCCAGCAGCGTGCCGTCCGGCAGCGCCACGCGGGCGTCCGCCCACGCCTTGCGCCCTTCCGTACGCGTGTGCTCCGCCGTCACGACCACCGGCCGGTCGTACGGCACGGGCGCCCGGTAGCGGATGGTCAGCGTGCCCGTCATGCCCGCCAGCCCGGCGACGGCCACCGCCTGCCCCAGCAGGTGGTCGAGGGCCATCGCAGTGATCCCGCCGTGCACGGCGCCGGGCGGCCCCTCGTGCAGCGGCCGGAACGACACCTCCGCCCGTACCCCGCCACTCGCCAGCCGCTCCACGACCAGCGGCACGGCGAACGGGTTCGCGGCGCCGATGGCGGCGTTGCCCAGGTGGCGTACGGTGCCGTCCGGCGCGATGTCGTAGGGCCGCGGAGACTCGCGGACGGTCGCTTCGAGCCGTTCGGTCAGGGCGGTGAGCTCGGCGGCCACGGCCACCAACTCGTCTTCCTCAACGCCAGTGCCTATCACCGCGTCCATCAGTTCTCTGGTCTGCTGCGCCAGGGCGCACAGGGCGGCGGTGCGGGACTCGCCGGCGGCGACGTCGATCGTCATGGCCGCATCTTAGAACAGGTTCTACCAAAACACGTTCTAGACACCCAAAGGTAGATCTTTTACTATCAACCAGTCTTCTTTGGGACATTTCTGGCAAGCTTTTGACCTGCGGTTTAGGGTCGCATGACCTCTTGGAGCTCCGTTGGCCCGTACCTGACCTGCCCTTACGTCACGGTAGCCTCCTTCAGCACGGAAGACGACAGGCCGCCGGTTTTGCCACATCTGTCCCTCTACCCAGGGCTGTGTGGGTAAACCCGGTCTTGCCCGGAAGGTTCCCTCGCACGTCAATGACGCCTGAGATGAAGAAGTACATCGACCTGCTCGAGAGCCAGCTCGGCTACTCCGAGAAGGCCGACGAGTACACCAAGTTCGGCCACTGGTACGGCAAGAACGTCGAGTTCGACGCCGACTACACCTCCGCCCCTTGGTGTGACATGTACCTGTCGTGGGCCGCTCACAAGCTCGGCTACCAGGACTGGATCGGCCAGTTCGCGTGGACCGTGCAGCACGCTGAGTGGTTCAAGGAGCAGGGTGCCTGGGGCCACAAGCCCAAGCCCGGCGCCTTGGTCTTCTACGACTGGAGCGGCTCGAACGACATCGACGCCATCGACCACGTCGGCCTGGTGACCAAGGTCGAGGGCGACAAGATCTTCACGATCGAGGGCAACATCGACGGCGGCGTCGCCAAGCGCAAGGAACGTGACACCAGCAAGGTCGTCGGCTACGGCTACCCGGAGAAGATCAAGACCCGCCTGGAGAACGAGGCCGCCAAGAACCAGGTCGAGGGCGAGTGGGACGCGCAGCACCGGGCGACCGAGCAGACGTCCACCTCCGCGACCGACGTGGGCAAGCTCCAGCTCCCCGACGGCACCCCGCTCGTCGACATGATCCCCCGCATCGGCCAGGGAGGTGCCCCGCTGGTCGCCCGCCCCAAGCAGGCCACGGGCGCGGACACTCCCCAGCAGGCCGCCTCCCCGGCGCCCACGGCCACCCGCAAGTCATCGCCCGCGGCCACCACGAAGGCCGCCGAGCAGGCGCCCAAGAAGGGCAAGCACGCCAAGCCGGCCACCGCCGACACCAACGCGGTCACCAGCAACCCCGCGCCCCTTCCCACCATCGTCGACGCGTCGTCCAGCGCACCGGTGCCCACTCTCTCGTCTCCCGCGCTGATCGGCTCCGCGCTGGTGGCCGCCCTCGCGGTCCTCGCCGTCGCCAAGACCCGGCAGCTGCGCGTACGCCCGGTCCGCGCGGCCGCTGTCGCCGCCCCGGCCGCACGCTCCACGGGCCCGGCCACCCGCCACCGCCACCGCCGCAAGCCCCGCACCGACGCGGCCCCTGTGCTGGTAGGCGCCGGTACGTCCACGGACGCGCTGGTGGGCGCCAGCCTCACCACGCCGTCCACCGACGTCACCATCCCAGCGACGACCCGCCTGGAGCTGGTGGGATCGACCGTCCCGGCCGAGCTTTCGGTGCCGGCAGCGGTCCACCTGGAGCCGACCGAGCCGATCGCCGCGTTGTTGTCCCTCGCCTCGGTCCCCATCCCAGAGGCGACGACGGCATTCGACGCCTTCTCCCCTGTTCGGGAGACGACGCCGGCGTTCGACGCTTTCACCCCTTCCACCCGCCGTGCCGCCACCCCACACCATCTCGGGACCCGCTCCGGGGCTCGTTCCAGCGCCACCGCACGACGCGTCAGTGCCGCGTCGCAGCACCCCGGCGGGCGCACGCCGTACACGAGGGCGACCGAGCCCTGGCCCGCCCCGGGCGAGACGCACGGCTCTCAGACGGGCGGCTACTACGGCCGTCGCCGCCGCAGCGGGCACCCGATCGAGGAACCGGCTCCCTTCACGTCCGAGGGCCCGCTGCGCGGCCGACGCCACCGCTCCCCCGCCCCTCATCCCACCGAGGGGTTCACCCAGGACTCCTCACCCCACGGCCGCCGCCACCGCTCTCCGCTGGCCGCCCCATCTCATCTCGAGCTGTTCGGCACCGAGCCTTTCGACCCCACCCTCCATGGCCGCCGCCACCGAAGCCACGAGAGCTTGGCACCCACCTCCCTGGCTGTGGGAGGCGACGACGAGCGCGCGGCGAACGACCTCCTTTGGGCGGCCAGGCGTACCGGGGACGACCGGCTGCAGACGGCCGCACACACGCAAGGCGGCACCATCGTCGAGGCGCCGGCACCCCGCAAGCCGGGCTCCCGCAGGGGCCGCCACCGCGCCTGACGGCCCCCGGAAATGCCCGTCAGGTCCACACTTCCGGGGGATGGGCCGTGAGAAGCTGAGCGACGAACTCGCGCCGGCTACGGACACCCGCCTTGGTGAAGATCGATTTGAGATGGTCCTGCACGGTCAGGGCCGTGGTGCACAGCGCCTGCGCGATGTCCTCGGTAGCTCGGCCCTGGACGACGCGCACGGCGACCTCACGCTCGCGGGGGGTGAGTCCGTACGAGGCGAACACCACCGGCATGATGTCGGCGGCCGAGGCCGGCGCGATCACCACCGCCGAGGCACCATCCGCCTTGCCGCCCATCAGTGAGGCGTGCAGCACGAACCAGGTGCCGTCGCGGCCACGTACCCGAAGCGGAGGAGGAGTACGGCCGCCCGCCACCGCTCCCCTGGCCTGCTCGGCCACCATGACGAACGACGTCGGCACGGTGAAGATCGAGGCCGAGTCATCGGTGAACTCGCCCAGCAACCGCTCGGCCCGCTCATCGGCGCTGACCAGGTGATTGTCCGGCCCGAGCAGCACCACGGCGGGCGGCATCGGCGCCGGCGGAGCAGGCGACCGCAGCAGCTGGCCGCGCTGCAGGGCGACACCCAGGTACCGGGCCGCGCGCTGGGCCAGCGCCAGCTCACCGGGCCGGTACGGACCCCGGTCAGGAGCGCGCATGAACGCCGCGCAGCCCCACATCCCGCCTCCGGCGTCGAACACGGCGCGGAGCTCGTCGCCGAAGCCCGCCGGCCCGATCTGCTCCCGGAAGCGCAGGCTGCGCCGCAGGACCCCGCCGGTGGCGCGGCTGAGGGTGTCGGCGCCACGGCCGCTGAGCCGGATCTCGGGAAACCGCGCGGTGTCATCGCCCCAGATCTCCAGCTGTACCGCCTGGTGGAAATCGTCCAGCCTCAGGTCCTCGGTGAGCACCGAGTTGACCAGGCCCGTCGCGGGATCGGTCGTATGCCAGCACACGGCGTCGAATCCGAGCGCGTCCCGCAGCACCGGATCGGCCTGCCGGAACACCTGCGCCGCGGTCAATTCCGCCCCGGCCAGGTCCCGTAGATCGGAGATCACCTGGCGCTCCACTGCCCTGCGCGAGATCACGGCGGCAGCCTAACCGGACGCCCGGAATATCCCAGACTTCTGGGATATTCACGAACTCCACCGCGCTGTGATCATGAGCTGGTCACCCCCCGCCCGGACCAGGAGGTCTCATGACCCCTCGCAGAGTTCCGCGCCGAAAACTCCTCGCGACCGTACTCGCCACCACCTCCCTCCTCCTCTCCACCCTCACCACGATCACGGTCGCCGCGGCCCCCGCCTTCGCCGATGGTCCCTGCTCCACCAGCACCGGTGGCGGCCCCGGCGGCAGCGGCCCCGGCGGCATCCCGGACGATCCCGACCAGGATCCGAGCCAGGAGCCGCAGCTGACGCCCGAGCAGATGGAGGCGTACGTAGCGGAGAACGAGAGCCGAAACGGACTGTACGGAGACACGCATGTCTACATGGACAGCGCCGTCCCCCCGCACCCCACGGTGGGTGTGGGCTTCAACCTCGACCGCTCCGACGCGCAAGCCCTGCTGACGGCCGTCGGCGCCAACTACGCCGCGGTGCGTGCCGGAACCCAGGACCTGACCCCGCTGCAGATCATCACCCTGTTCAAGGGCGACTACCGGGCCGCCGTCGCGAACGTCGGCCGGGTGATCGACAACTTCAACGCACTGTCGTCGGCCAGGCAGGTCGTACTGATCGACATGATGTACAATCTCGGCCCCACACGCTTCGGGCAGTTCACGGGAGTGATCAATGCCGTGAAGTCCGGCAACTTCCTCGCCGCCTCGATACAAATGCAGAACTCGAAATGGGCGAAGCAGGTCGGCAACCGCGCCAAGAAGGGCATGAGGCTGATGTCTCAGGGCGCGGTGTGCGACCCAAGGGACATGCCGCGCTATGTCCCTGTCCCCAACGGGGGTGGCGGCGGCTGGACCTCATATCCCGGAGGCGTCGAAGCCATTCCGTGGGGCGGGAACAGTGATTCCGACTTCTGGATGAAGCTCAAGAGCCTCGCCAGCGAGGTTGCCTGCTACACCACGACCGTCACGGTGACCGGTGCGAACGGAACATATTCCGTGTCGACGGTCCGCTGCGACTGACCGAGCGAGCGGCGGCGGAACTCCTGCCGCCGCCGCCCGCAATTGGCCCCGCAAGCCAGACTCCCAAAGAGGCCGCCACCGCGCGGACGCTCCTGATGTCGATGAACCCGGTGTGCCCGGATGGGAACCAGGGGGTTATACCCACCTACCTCACGCGCACCTTGACGCGCTTCTCCGCATCATTGAGCATCAAGTGCATTCGGATTCGATTCTCCCGAGAGGCGCGATCGTAAGGCTCAGACTCCTCGGCACGTCCAGCGGTAAGACCGGCTGCCCGGCTCTCTACGAGACCGACCGTGGCACCTACGTCGTCCAGGGCAAGCTCCTGAATGATCCAGAAGCGATAGCGGACCTCGTCGACGTACGCGACGACGAATTCTATGTCGAGGTCCCGCCGGAGGTCCTGAAGCTCGCGCGAGGACCGCGGGAGTGAGCGGAAGGTTCCTGACGCGATCCGAGTGGGTCGAGACCCTGCACGCCTTCCAGCACACCGCGTTCCGGCTCGAAACCCGCGAGAACTACAGCGAGCCCGAAGAGGAACCCATCATCCATCGCTTCCTCGACAGCGGAGAGATCGATGAGTCCTACATGGACGACTGGATCGCCGAACTGGCACCCCGGCTCTCGGCCGGCGAGCGCATGGAGCGGGTTCGCGTCGTATCGGAGCCGCACTCGGACTACACCCGCTTCGGCCTGGCCCTCGCCCGCTTCAACATCCAAGCGGGCGAGGACATCCGATATCTGTCTCGTCCGCGGGCGGCTCGGCTCGACTTGCCGGACCACGACTTCTGGTTGATCGACTCCACTACGCTGCTCATCCTGAGATTCGGGAACGATGACGTTCTCCTGGGCGCCGACCTTGTCACCGATCCCGCTGTAGTCGTGAAGCACTGCTACTACCGGGACGTGGCCCAGCAGTACGCCATCCCGTGGCAGGAGTACACCAAGCAGAATGTCCACCTACGAGAGGGCCTGTGAAGCGCTCGGCATCCGCCTACGTGAGCTGCGGCGAGACGCTCGCCTGACCGGCCGGCAGCTCGCCGAGGCTCACGGCTGGCACCGCACGAAGATCTACAAGATCGAGGGGGGAAAGCAGACGCCCTCGGACGCCGACCTGGAGGCGTGGGCGGCGACCTGCCACGTCCCCGAGCAGACTCCCGAGCTGATCGCCGCGCTGCGCTCCCTTGAAGGCCAGTACGTCGAGTTCCGCCGCATGTTCCGGCGTGGCATGGCAGCCCAACAGCAGACATTCGCCGAAGCCGAGGCAGAAGCCGCCATCGTCCGCAATTTCGAGTCCTGCTTCGTACCTGGCCTGCTCCAGACACCCGAGTACGCCCGTTACCGCCTCCAGGAGGCGATCACCTCCGACGGTGCCCACGATGACCTTGATGAGTCGGTCGCCGCCAGGATGGCGCGCCAGCAGATCCTCTACGCGCCAGGCCGCCGCTTCCACTTCGTCATCACCGAATCCGTGCTTCGGCTGCAGCTGTGCCCACCCGAGGTCTTGGCCGGCCAACTCGACAAACTGGCCGTTGCGTCCACGCTGCGCACTGTGCGATTCGGCGTTATTCCCTTCACAGCGGCCTTCCCGGTCGCCCCCGTGCACGGGTTTTGGATCTTCGATGATCGGTGGGTGTCGGTCGAGACCATCACCGCGGCGCTCACTATCACCCAGGCCCCTGAAGTCGGCACGTATCTGCGCACCTTCGCCCGCCTGGCCGACGTGGCGATCTACGGCCGGGAAGCCCGCGCCCTGATCGAGAACGTTGCCGACGGGCTGGAGCCTCACCAGTGAAGGCTGATGCACCAAGCTGCGCGCCGCGCCCCACCTTCTGAATAGCGAAGCATCTTGGAGCACAATGCTTCAGAGTGCGTACTCCGAAGTCGTAGCGTCCTGGGCATGGACAGTCACGGGTCCGCATCCCCACGCGACCGCCCGGCAGATCCGGCGTTGACAACACGAGCAGGTCTGCCGACGGGCAACGCCGGCCGACGCGTGGGAGGCGGTATGACCACGGTTGCCGCCCGGGTGCCGTACGTCGTCGCCTACGAGGTCGAGACCGTCGCGCTCGACCTGGCCGTCATCCACGACGTGTGGGCGCTGAGCGGGCGGCGGCTGTCCTACAGCGACCCCAGGGCAGACGATTGGAACCTGTCCGTACTGTGGGCCCGGCAGAAGTGCGATCGGCGTGGAAAGGTCAACTACCAGGAGATGCACACACTCCGGCAGCGGGCATGCATGCTGCACCGGCTATGCCAGGTGTGCGAAGGTCCCGCGCTGGACCCCGGCACAGGGCGCCTGTCCTGGGTTTTCCACGAGAAGACGCACGCCACGACCGGCCGCCTCAGCAAGCCACCGACATGCATGCGGTGCATCCCCGAGGCGCTGGACGCGTGCCCGCATGTCGTGATCATCGTGAGCGGCATGCTCGGCTGGGACTGGCTGAGCTAACTGTGGGGACGCAGCACGAGCCGAAGCCCCAGGACCCCCATCCGGAAGTGGCGAGCCAACTGACGGCAGCGTTGGCCAGGAAGTGAAAGCGGAGTAGTTACGAAACGTGTCTACGTTGAACACGCAACCAGCGCGCCTCCCGCTGTGTAGGCGTCAGCCCGAGCCCAGACAGCACCGTTCGCAACCTTTCATCCCACCATGGCTCAACCGCCAGCAGACCAGCAACGTCCTTGAGGCCGTCTTGGTGGGCTGGGATTACCTGGGTCGCGAGGACGTACATCGGTTCATCGTTAGATCCGTGGGGCACGATTTCCACACTGAGACGCTTTGGCGCCTCATGCGCGCGATCCCAATATGCTTCTGTATCCCACGTCTCGGTGAACCCGACCATGGTCAGCATTTGCTCCATGGCGGCTTCGGCAAAGTGGCCATTCTCCTCGTCTTCGGGACCGAACCAATCGAGGATCAGCCAGCCGTCTTCGTCCTCGAAAGCCTCACGAACCTTCCATTCACCAGTGCCGCCTAGGTCGTAGCCGTAGGCGAGCATCGCCTCATTTGAGACTGTCAGGCCTCCTTCGCCCTGAGGAGTGGCGTTGCCGTATGCCTGGGTTTCATCACCTGCGTTGTGGATCTCGCCGGTCATGGTTGTCTCATCCAATCGGGTGCGTTGGCGTGCTTGGCTACAACAGCAGAAATGCTTCTGATAGGCCCGTTACGCACCTGCGGGTGAGTAACGGCTGCCCAGCTCCGTCGCCACGATCAGGCGCGGCAACCTTCGACCGACCTTGTCATAGTGCGTCGCCTGGTACGGCGCGTTCACGCTGCGGTGCCATACGGCGTGATCCTAAATCCGCTCGTTGCCTGGCGTCAGTGAAGGCTCTTTCCGGTGATCCGTGATCTGACGATGAGCCGTAGGACGTCGAGCTGGGCCATCGCGGCCACCACCGCGACCGTGATCACCCCTGGGGTACGCCACCAGGGCCGGTAGTCAGTGAAGCCGGTTGTTTCGTCCATCGGTTCCGACAGGTCGTACTGCCAGGCCAGCAGGAGGATCAGGCAGTAGAGCAAAGTCAGCGCGACGGATAGCGAAAGCAGCGTTTTGTATGCCTTGGCCCGGCCGCGCAGGAGCGAGAGGTCGATGGCGGCCAGGACCGTGCCGAGGACACCGAACACGAGCGCTATCCCCGAGGTCCATATCCACGCGGCCGCGATCGTCGAGTCGGTGCCATCACCTGGCCCTACTGACAGGTCGGCCAGCCAAATGCCGGCGAAGTTGATCGCCGCATACGCCGCCGCGCACGCGGGCCCGATGAGCGCCAGAACCTTGCCGCGCCACAGACCGCCCTCCGCCGGAATCCGTCTCAGCGCCCGCGACCAGATCAGCAGCGCCAGAGCCGACAGCTGGGCGGCGGCCGCCGCCAGGAGTGTCACGGTCAGGGTGGGCTGGTACCAGCCGGGGAGCAACGTGTCGCTGGTGAGGGGAAGGGCGGGGGCGAGTTCCTGGATCTTCCACAGGACGTCGTCGGCAACGGGGTTGCTCATGTGGATGTTCCACACCCAGAACACATAGGTCAGGCTCAACGGCCCCACGAGCAGAGCAACGAGGTTGAATCGCCGCTGTCGCCGAATCAGCCAGGCGATAGCCCCGATGGCGAGCGCGGCCAGGACAAAGAAGACCGCGATCCCTTGCGTTCTGCCCCACGCGACGGTGTCGAAGTGGGTCATGCCGTAGTCGAGGTAGTCCCGGCTCTGGGCCAGGGCCTTTCTGGCGACCGCTTCCACGCTGGCGCAGACGGCGATGTTCAGGGCCGTGACGATGGCTCCGAACGGGAGTATCGACCACATCAGCGCCGTGGCCGCCCGCACTCGTGGATTCATGGCGATCATGTTCGGTTAGACGCCACGCGACATGGTCGGTTCCTTACGCCCTGAGACGAGCACGGCTAACGCGACGTGACGCCGTACTCGCTCGCGAACGTGGCCAGGCTGGAGACGGCGTCGCGGCTGCGTTTCCACGGACGGACGATCAGCCGGTCCACCCCCAGCTCCGCCCAGTCCGCCACCTCCTCCGGCGACGCCAGCGAATACGCATGCGCCGTCACCGAGCAACGCCGCTCCCCCCGCAGCGCCGCCAGCCGGGACAGCTGCGGCCTGATCGACTCCAGCGTGTGCGGCATGCTGATCCAGCCGTCACACAGTGTCGCCGCCCGGCGCAGGGCGGCCGGCGACTCGCCGCCGCACAGGATCGGCAGCCGGTGCTGTACGGGCTTGGGCTCGAACGCCACCTCGGGAAAGGAGTAGAACCGCCCCGAATGCGTGACCACTGGCTCACTCCACAGCCGCCTGGCCACCTCGATCGCCTCGTCCAGCCGGGCCCCGCGCGAGGCGAACGGAATCCCGGCCGCATCCCACTCCCCCTGGTACCAGCCTGCCCCCACCCCGCAGATCGCCCGCCCCGACGACACCACGTCGAGCGTGGCGAAGGCGCGGGCCGCCACGAACGGGTGGCGCAGCGCGAAGAGGTGTACGGCCGTGCCGAGCCTGATCCGGGAGGTCAGCGCGGCCAGCCAGCACAGGTACGCGGGCGCGTCGAACAGCGGCGTGCCCGGCTTGATGCCCGGCTCCGAGGTGCCCGGGTAGAGGGCCAGTGACAGGTCGGTGCTGAAGACGAGGTGCTCGGGCAGCCACACGGACTCGAAGCCCAGCTCGTCGGCGGCCACCGCCACGTCCTTCCAGGCGGCCGGGTGGATGAGGCCGAGCGGGACGCCGTACCTCACGGGTACCGCCTCAGATCGCCGCCGATCACCGACTCCCGCACACGGGCCCGGTGTACGGCGGAGCCCCCGTACGCGGCCGACAGCGACCACGCCCGCGCCAGCCAGAACCGCAGGTCCAGCTCGTCGGTGTAGCCGATCGCGCCGTGCACCTGCAGCGCCACCCGGGCCGCCAGCGCGGCCGCCTCACCGGCTGCGGCCTTGGCGGCACTGACGTCCCGGTCCACGCTCGGCACCGGACGGTCAGCCTCGCGTCCCGGCCGCGCCGCCAACGGTGCGTCCGCCTGCCGGTCCGCCGAGAGCACCGGCTCGTCCACCGACAGCGCCGCGCGGTGCACGAGGGGGGCGGCGAAGTCCAGTGCGATGGCCACGTCGGACAACTGGTGCTTGACCGCCTGGAACGACCCGATGGCCGCCCCGAACTGGGTCCTGACCTGGGCATGCGCCACGGCGGCCGTCAGCAGTTGCCTGCCCACCCCGATGAGCTGCGCCGCCGTCGCCACGGTGGCCCGGCGCAGGGCGGGGACGTACGAGCGGTCCAGCAGTACGGAGTCGTCGAAGGCGACGTCGAACAGCCTCCGGCACGGGTCGGCGCCGGGCCGGGGCGTCAGCCGTGCGGACTCCTTGGTGACCAGGTGCAGGCCGTCGGCGCGCGCGACCACGAGCAGGTCGGCCAGGTCGGCGTCAGGGGCGTACGCCTGGCCGGGCAGCAGCACACTCACGCAGACCGATCCGGAAGCGAGCTTGGGAATGTCCTCCAGCAGGTACGGCGCCGCCACGGCGGTCTCCACGACCGGTCCCGGCAGGCAGGCCCGACCGGTCTCCTCCAGCGCGGGCAGCGCGTCCACCAGCCTGAGCCCGAGCCCGTCGGCGTCCGGCGGCAGGAGCAGCCCGAAGAACCCGATTTCGGCCAGCTGCTCCCAGGCCGGGCGGCGTTCGGAGCGCAGCGCGGCGGGTGGGCAGTGGGCGCGCAGCACATCCCGTACGGTCGCTCCCAGGGCCCGTTGCTCATCGGTGAAGGCGAAGTTCATGGAGCCGCCGTTCGTCGATCAGAGTTCGTGGAGCCAGAGTGCGTCGGGCTGGAGTTCATCGGGGCAGCCCCAGGACTCGTTCGGCGATGATGTTGCGCTGGATCTCGTTCGTGCCCGCGTAGATGGGCCCCGCCAGCGCGAACAGGAACCCGTCGAGCCACGGCGTCTCCCCCGCCCGCTCGCCGAGCAGTTCCATGGCCAGGGTGTGCATCCGCAGGTCCAGCTCGGACCAGAAGACCTTGCCCATGCTGGAGGCGGACCCGATCTCGGCGCCCGACATGAGCCTGCGGGCGGTGGTGAAGGTGTGCAGGCGGTACGCCTCGGCATCGGTCCAGCAACGGACCGCCCGGTCGGCGAGTTCTGGACCCGCGTCGCGGGCCAGGTGGACGAGCCGGTCGGCGGTGGCCAGGAAGCGGCCGGGGCTGCGCAGGGCCAGACCGCGTTCGGACGACGTGGTGGCCATCGCGATCCGCCAGCCCTCGCCTGGCGCGCCGAGCACCATCGAGTCAGGCACGAAGACCCCGTCGAAGAACAGCTCGGCGAACCCCGGCAGCCCGTCGAGCTGCGCGATCGGCCGGACCGTCACCTCTTCGGCATCGAGCGGGAACAGGAAGTACGTCAGCCCCCGATGCCGACCCTCCTCCGAGGTACGAAAGAGGCCGAACCCATGCGAGGCGTAGGCGGCGCGGGAGCTCCACGTCTTCTGCCCGTACAGCCGCCAACCACCCTCCACCCGAGTCGCCCGGGATTTCAGCGCGGCCAGGTCGCTGCCCGCCTCCGGCTCGGACCACGCCTGTGCCCAGACCTCGTCGGCGCGAGCCATCCCGGGGAGCCAGCGCAGTCGCTGTTCCTCCGTGCCGTACGCCATCAGGGTCGGGGCCAGCAGGAAGATCCCGTTCTGGGTGACCCGGCCGGGGGCGCCCGCGGCCCAGTACTCCTCCTCGAAGATCAGCCACTCGATGAGAGAGGCGTTCCGCCCGCCGTACTCCTCCGGCCAGGAGACGGCGGACAGCCGGGCGGAGGCGAGCAGCGCCTCCCACGCGCGATGCGCCTCGAAACCCTCGGGAGTGTCCATCGACGGCAGCCCATCGGGTACGTGCCGGGCCAGCCAGTCGCGAACCTCGGCACGGAATTCCTGCTCGGCCGCGGAGAAGTCGAGATCCACGAAGACCAACCTAGCGCACGCTTGGTCGCGTCGCCAGATAGCGGTGTTCGGACATACGCTGAAGCGGTGCAAGGACTGCTGCTCCGCCTGTCGACTCTGGACACCGACGCGGAGAGCGCCGTGCGCGTCATCGCCTATTTCGACTCGCTGGTACGCGACCACGTGAGCGTCCCGGTGCTGCTCTCGGCGACCGCCCACCTGACCCAGTGCCCCGTGGGCCTGCTCGACGCCGCCACCGGCAGGGCCACCCGCAGGCACCCCGGCGGTCAGGTCGACCACATCGACCACATTGACCAGCCCGGCACGGTCAGGGAACTGGCCGCCGGTCTCGGCACGGTCTGGATGGAGCGCGAGGGCACCCCGCACGGGCTGGACGAGATCGTCCTCGAACGGTTCGCGGCCGCGGCGGAGGTCACGCTGGAACGCGCCGTCGCGCTGGCCCGGGAGGGCAGGGACCCGGCGCTGGTGGAGCTGGCGCTGTCGGCGGAGACCGGCGAGGCCGAGCGGGCGCGGGCGCTGCGGCTGCTGGGGTTCGATCCCGCGACGCCGCTGCAGGCGCTGGCCATCGCGGTCCCCGCGGACGAGGGCTTCGCCCTGGTGCCCGGCCTGCGCACGATGGGGCACCACGTACGCGCGGCCCGGATCGGCGACACGGAGGCGGTGCTGGTGGCCTCCGCGCTGCCACGCCTGCCCGACTCGGCCCGGGTCGGCATCGGTCCCGAGCTGCCCGGTTCGCGGGTGGCCGAGTCATGGGCGGGCGCGCGTACAGCGCTGCGCTTCACCGGTCCGCAGGACCGCGTGGTGCGCTGGACCGAGCTGGGCGCGCTGGCCCTCTACGCCGACGTGCCGGACGCGGCGATCGCCGAGCTGGCCGACGTGCGGTCGATGGAGCGGCTCGGCGACGAGGGCCGCACGGCCGTGCGGGCGCTCTGCGCCGAGGGCTCGGTACGCCGGGCCGCCACCGTCCTGCACCTGCACCACAGCTCGATGGCCGTACGGATCGCACGGGCGGAGTCGGCCCTGGGCTTCTCCCTCGCCGACTCCGCCGGGCGCCTCCGCGCCCACCTGGCCCTGGCTCTTGTACGGCTGCGCGCCAACGACGAAACAGGATGATCTTCAGGAGTGGGACCGGGTGACCAAGAACCAGAACGGCCGGCCAGGACACTGGATCCCGCCCGGCAAGCCCACCGACGTCCCACCGGGCGTGCAACCGGAGTCCGAAGGCAAGCTCCTCTGCCTGGAATGCGGCCTGTGGTTCAAGCAGCTCGGCCAGCATGTCGTGGCGAAACACGACATGTCAGCCGATGACTACCGGCGCGTCCATGAGCTGCCGCGCGGCTTCGGCCTGCACTCCACCCCGGTCAAGGCGGTCCGCAGGCAGGCGCAGCGCGCCAAGTGGGACACCGACCCGGAGTTCCGGGCCCAGCTGCGCCCCAAACGCTCCCGGGAAGAGCTGGCCGAGCTGTCGAAGGCGGCCGGGCGGGACTCTTTGAGCCGCGCGGGCGTACGGGCCGCGCGGCGCACCGGCGGAACCGTGGTCAAGTACGGCCATCTGGGGACCGCGGCGCGCAAGGCCAAGCTCGCGGCCGAGGTCGCCGAGCGGTGCCGGGCAGCGGGGTACGTCAGCATCGAGCAGCTCTTCACCCGCCACCCGGAGCTGACCAACCAGGAGATCGCCTCCATGCTGGGCATCTCGAAGGGCCGGGTCTACAAGCTGCGACGGCGGCTGGGATTCGAGGCGCCCGGCCGCTGGGCCAAGGACTATGTCGTGAAAAATCCGGCGCTGCTCCCGGCGATCCCGGCCGACGAGCTCGCGGCCGTGCCGCACGGCACGCAGCCCACCCGCAACGGTCACCTGCTGTGCCTGGAGTGCGGGCGCTGGTTCAAGACCCTGGTCCAGCACGTGTCGGTGATGCACGGCGTCAAGATGGCCGACTACCTGGCCCGGCACGGAATCGACCCGCATGAGACACGGGCCCGTGAGCTCGGGTACGCCTCGCTCACCGACCTGCTCACCGCCACCGCCGACTGGAACGGCACCGACCTGGCCGAACTGCTGGGCGTCACCCAGCGCAAGACCCGTGAGCTGCGCCACCGGCACGGCTTCACCCCACCGAGGGGGGCGCGGCCGGTCGGCTTCGTGCCCCGGACGCCGCGCCCCCATCCACCGCTGTCGGCGGCCGAGCTGGCCGCGGTGCCGTACGGCCGGCAACCCGAACGAGACGGCCAGCTCGTGTGCCTGGAGTGCGGTACGTGGACCCGCGGCCTGGCCGCGCACGCCGTGGCCAAGCACCAGATCGGCGCGGCGGACTACCGTGCCCGCCACGGCCTGCCCCCCGACCTGAAACTCCACCGACGCCCGACCTCGACTCCGTAACCGCCCAGCGCTCAGCCGCGCCGCGAGCCGTCCTAACGGAACGCCACGCCGCGATCAGCCACCCTGCGAGCCGTCCTGCCGGTACGCCCGCTGGAGCGCCGCCAGCCGAGCCGCCCGCGCCCGCCTGCTCAACTCCGTGTCCGGGATCAGTCCGTCAGACCCATGGAAGGCACCCGGGTAGAGGTGGAACTCCGTCGAAACCCCGGCCTGGACCAACCGCTGCACATAGTCGATGCACTCGTCCCTGAACACCTCCAGCTCGCCCACGTCCACGAACGTCGGCGGCAGCCCGGACAGGTCCGTGGCCCGTGCCGGCGCGGCATAGGGAGAGACATCCTCGGTCCCCGCCTTGTCACCGAGCAGGGCCTTCCATCCGAACAGGTTCGCGGCCCGGTTCCAGACCACCGCCTCGGCGAACTCGTGGCTGGACGGCGTGATGTTGCGGTCGTCGAGCATCGGGCAGACCAGCAGCTGGAACGAGATGTCAGGGCCGCCCCGGTCGCGGGCCAGCAACACGGTGGCCCCGGCGAGCCCGCCACCCGCGCTCGCCCCGCCCACAGCCAGCCGGGCCGGGTCGATGCCGAGGTCGCCGGTGTTCTTGGCGGTCCACACCAGTCCGGCGTAGCAGTCCTCGACCGGCGCCGGATGCGGGTTGTCGGGCGCGAGCCGGTAGTCCACGGAGACGATCACGACGCCGAGCTGCTCGGCGAACCCGATCATCATGAGGTCGTCCATGTCCGGCGTGCCGACGATCATGCCGCCGCCGTGGATCCAGTACAGGCCGGGCCGGCCGGTGTCCGTCCCCGGCTTCCGGTAGATCCGCAGCCGTATGTCGGGCGCGCCTTCGGGCCCCGGCACGTACCGGTCCTCGATGACGACCTCGGTGTCCGGTCTGGGGGCGGCCGCGAGCATGGCGTTGATCTGCGCCCGGTGCCCGCTGAGATCGAGCGCCGGGTCGCTGAGATCCGTCGACGGCATGACCAACTGGTCGAGCGCCGCCCTCAGCTCCGGGTCGAGATTGGGATGAAGTGCCATGTAGCTTCCCTCCACGAGATCTCACCGTACGTCTCGATGATGGAAGGGCGGCGACAGGGGGACAACCGCCAAGCGGCGGCGTTTCCCCCTCCTCTGCCCGCCAACCGGTCGGCTCAGCAGCTCCACGACCCGTTCGGCCGGCGGAGCCGCGCTGGCCTGGTTCTGCCCGGCGGCCAGGCGGCCGTCCACGACCACCCGCTCCTCGAAGCGCCATCAGCCGCAGATAGCCTTACCCTCTCCCATCCATCAGAATGCTGATATGTCCCTCTCGCTCGACCTGCTCAGAACCTTCCTCACGGTCCACAGGACCGGCTCCATCACGGCCGCCGCGCAGACCCTCGGGCTGTCGCAGCCTGCGGTGACCGCGCAGATCAAGGCGCTGGAGACGGCGCTGGACCGGCCGCTGTTCGACCGGCTGCCGCGCGGCGTCGCGCCCACGGCCGCCGCCGACGAGCTGGCCCGCCGGGTGGCCGCCTCGCTGGACGCGCTGGACGCGGTCGTGGACAGCGAGCTGCCGTCCAGCGGGGCGGTCCATCTGGGAGGCCCTGCCGAGTTCCTCTCGGAGGTGGTGATCCCGCTACTCGCGCCGCTGGTGCGCGACGGGTTGCGGCTGCGCACCACGTTCGGGCTGTCCGACGGCCTGCTCGCCGATCTGGCGGCCGGACGGCTCGACCTGGTGGTGTCCACGATCCGGCCGCGCGTCCGGGGCGTCCAGGCGGAGCCCGCGTACGACGAGGAGTTCCTGCTGGTGGCCAGTCCCGAACTGGCCGCGCAGGAGGATTGCGGGACCAGGCCGCTGATCGCCTACGCCGAGGACCTGCCCATCGTGCGCCGCTACTGGCGGACGGTCTTCGGCAAGCGGCCGTCGATGGCCGCGCAGGTGGTGATCCCAGACCTGCGGGGCGTGCTGAACGCGGTGCGGGCCGGGATGGGCGTCTCCGTCCTGCCCGCGTACCTGTGCCGGGCCGACCTGGCGGCGGGCCGGCTGGTCACGCTCGCGGAGCCGGAGTTGGCGCCGATCAACACCGGCTACCTCGCGGTCCGCTCGGGCGGGCTGGCCAGAGCCGCCGTCGCCAGGGTGCACGCGCATCTGCTGGCGGCACTCAAATCAGCCCCGGCTTACTGACACGAGGCCTCATAGCCAGCGGTAGTTGAAAGGCGTACGGTCAACGTATGGCTGAAAACCCCGAAACGGTGCATTGGCGTGGTGTGCACCACCTCGCCCTGGTCACTGCGGACATGGACGCCACTGTGCGCTTCTGGCACGGCGTGCTCGACGCCCGCCTCGTCACCACGCTGGCGATCCCCGCCTTCAAGCACTACTTCTTCGAGGTGGCGCCGGGTAACACCGTCGCCTTCTTCGAATACACCGGGCAGGAGCTCGACAGCTTCGCCAAGCCCGCCGGCGTCCCCTACGCCAAGGCCGCCCAGTTCGACCACCTGTCGCTGCACCTGCCCGATGAGGACGCCCTGGTCAGGCTGCGTGACCGGCTCAAGGCGCACGCCTGCGAGGTCACCGACGTGATCGACCACGGCTTCCTGCGGTCGATCTACTTCAGCGACCCCAACGGCATCGCGCTGGAAGCCTCCTGGTGGACGATCGACCCCACCGGCCGGCCGGTCGACTACGCGGACGAGCGCCTGTTCGCCGACCCTGACCCGGTGCCGGCCGTACGGGAGCTGCGCGAGAACGGGCGGCTGGACCACACGGTCAGCACCCGACTGGTGGACGGGATCATCGAAGACCTCCGCCGGGAGGGAATCACGCTGGAGCCTTGACCTTGGCGGAGAGACCCGGCCGACCGCGATTGCCTTGGGGGTCTCGCCCTGGGCGAAAAGCACGCGCGTGATCAGCGTCTGGTGGCCCGCCCCCACACCCAGCTCAGCCAGTCCCAGCCGAGCAGGCCGCACACGATGATCACGGCGCCGACGCCGACGAATAGGCCGAAGGCGGACAGCTCTGCAGGTCCATTCGAAGCTCCAAAGAGGGGTTGTGAGAAAGGGGTCTCCGCCACCGTCCCTCTAGATCCGGACGGAGACCCCGCAACCCCGGCGAGACCGTCGCAGTGACGTAGGGCGGGCTCGCAGGGGGCATGAAGACCCGGCTCTTGCCGTCGAGCAAGGGCCGGGCGGTCTATGGGACCCGCTCGGGCAGCAGGTTCGATACGTGCACGATCAGAGCCCTGGCAAGCGTGAATTCCAGCGTGCAGAGATCGGTCAGTGGAACGTCCTGGAGAGTCGGCCAGCCGGAGGCGGAGAAGACGGTTCCCTTCACGCCCCACGGTTCATAGTCGGGCGAGGTGTAGACGTGGGCTTCGCACTGGAGATACGGGCACGTGATCCGCGCCTTCGGGATGCACCGCAGGCACGTCGGCGGCTTGCTGAGCCGACCGGACGCGGCGGGTACCTCCTCGTGGAACACCCAGGACAGACGCCCGGTGCCCGGATTTATCGCAGGACCCTCGCACACCTGGCAGAGCCGGTACAGCATGCACTCCCGCTGCCGGAGCGTGTGCATCTCCTCGTAGTTGACCTTCCCGCGCCGATCGCACTTCTGCCGAGCCCACAGCACGCCCATAACCCAGTCACTCGCCGCCGGGTCGGCGTATGACAGCCGACGCCCGCTCAGCGCCCAGACGTCGTGGATGACGGCAAGGTTGAGCGCGACGGTTTCGACCTCGTAGGCGACGACGTACGGTGGGGCGGGTATGGCCGTAGGCTGTGCCATAAGTCGGACCTCCAGCGTCCGTCTAGGGCCCGTCCCGGCGTTCGCGCGCCGATGGTCGGGCCCGACTCATGTCAAGCCGATGACGGCATGACCTTGCCCTCACTATAGGACCTCTTAAGACCTCTTGGGAGGTAGTCATTCGTTCGGGCAGGTCACAGCTCCAATAACGTCTGATCATGGCGTTGGAAGACCGAAGCGACCGAATCCGTCACCACGGGCCGAAACTCGTCTGGCAGCAGGTCGCCGATGACATCGAGGCCGACATCACGTCGGGCCATCTCGCTCCAGGCGCCAAACTGCCGAATGAGCGGGAGATGGCGGAGGCTCAGTACCGCGTCGCGCGGGTTACGGTCCGTCGCGCTGTGAAGGAACTGGCGGAGCGCAGCCTGCTGGTGGTCGTCCATGGTCGGGGCACGTTCGTCGCCGAGAAGCTCAACCGGCAGGCCGAGCAGGACGACGAGTAGAGGGCGGCCGGTGCGGGTGACGCCGCACCGGCGTTATGCCTTCAGCCCAGGTAGGCGGCCCGCACCACGGGGTCGTCGCGTACTCGCGCCGGGGTGCCGGTGGCGATGACCCGGCCGAGGTCCAGGACGACGAGCCGGTCACAGGTGTCCATGACGAAGCCCATGTCGTGCTCGACCAGCAGCACCGTGGTGTCCAGGGCGGCGACGACCGCGCGCAGCCGTACCGTCTGGTCCGCGTCCAGTCCCGAGGTGGGCTCGTCGAGCAGCAGCAGGCGCGGCCGGTCGGCGATGGCGCGGGCCAGCTCAACCAGCCTGCGCTGGCCGACGGGCAGCGCGGCGGCGTAGGCGTCGCGCAGCGCGGCCAGCCCGCACAGCTCCAGCACCTCGGCCACGCGCGCCCGCCGCTCGCGTTCGAGCCGGCGCCGCGCGGGCAGGCCGGTCAGGTCGGCCAGCAGGCCGCCCCCGCCGCCGTGCCAGTCGAGCGCCGCCAGCATGTTGTCGGCCACGGTGAGCCGCCCGAAGACCTGCGTCCGCTGGAAGGTACGGCGAACGCCCGCGCGAGCCCTCCTGACCGACGGCATCATGGTCACGTCGGCGCCCGCCACGCGCACCCGGCCGCCGCTCGGCCGGCGCAGCCCCGAGACCACGTCGAACAGCGTCGTCTTGCCCGCCCCGTTCGGCCCGATCACCCCGCAGACCTGCCCCGCGGGCACCTCGAACGTCACCGCGTCCAGCGCCGTGACCCCGCCGAACGCCACCGACACGTCCCGCACGGCCAGCATCACGTCGGCACGCTCGGCGTCCCGCACGACGGACATCACCTCACCCCCAGGTAATCGGTACGCGCGGGCGACATCACGTCACCCCCAAGTAAACGGACATCACGTCACCCCCAGGTAGGCGGAGGTCAGGCGGTCGCCGTCCACCTCGGCGCGCGGCCCGGCCCACAAGACGTGGCCGAGCCGCATGAAAGCGACCCGGTCGGCGATCGCCAGCGCCTCGGTGGCCTTCTCCTCGACCAGCAGCAGCGCCACCCCGCGCTCACGCAGCTCGGCGAACACCTCGAACACCTGCCGTACGACCAGCGGCGCCAGGCCCAGTGACGGCTCGTCGGCGATCAGCACCCTGGGCGGCCGAGCCAGCGCGGGGGCGAGAGTGAGCAACTGCTGCTCGCCGCCGGACAGCGCGCCGGCGAGCACCGTACGACGGGCCGCGAGCTGGGGCATCCGCTCGTAGACGGCGTCGGGCTCGGCCAGCCAGGTACGCAGGTTCTCCTCCACGGTGAGTCCGGGGAACACCCCTCGTCCCTCGGGAGCCAGCAGCACGCCCGCCCGGGCCCGGCGGTGGGCCGGCCAGGCGGTGACGTCGACGCCGTCGAGCAGCACCCGTCCGGCGGACACCGGCCGATCGCCGGCCGCCACGGCGCAGGTGGTCGACTTGCCCGCGCCGTTGGCGCCCAGCAGCGCCACCACCTCACCGGGCCGCACGTCGAGATCCACGCCCCGCAGGACCGTGCAGTCGGCGTACCCCGCCACCACCCCGTCGAGCCGGAACAGCGCCTCCGGGACGGGCGCGGCGGACGCGTTCGGGGCGCCGGGCGCGGCGGACACGGCGGACGCGCTCGGGGCGACGGACGCGGCCGGAGAGACCGGCGCGGCAGACACGCGCGGAGAGACGGACACGGGTAGTGCGGTGGCGGATGTGGCCCGCGCCTGACGCCGCCGGTGACGGGACTCGGCGAGCTGGGCCAGCACCCCGTCCGGATGCTTGGCCAGGATCATCCCCCCGGCCCCGAACAGAATGGCCCCCACCTGCGCCGACACCCCCCACGTGGCCAGCAGCTCGGGCACCGCCACGGCCACCAGCCCGCCCAGCACGGCCCCGCCGATCCGCCGTACCCCCTGCAGCACCACCACGGCCAGCCAGACGAACCCGGAGAAGGCCGGCAGGTCGGTGGCGGTGATGGACCCCTTGGACACGGCGAACAGCACGCCGCCCAGCCCCGCGATGGCCGAGGCCAGCGCGAACAGCACGATCTTGGCCCGCGGCCCCGACAGCCCCGAGGTGGTCGCCGCCGCCGGAGCCGAGCGGACCGCCAGGATCGCCCGCCCGGACGCCGATCGTTCGAGGTTGCGCACCAGCAGCCCGACCAGCCCGATCAGCGCGAGCAGCAGCACCACCCGCACGCGTGGATCCGAGGTGTCGGCGAACCCGAAGCCGAGCGCCGGCAGCGCCCAGCCGATCGTCCCGTTGCTGAACGCGTCCACCTGGAACAGCACCTGGTCGGCCAGCAGGGCCAGCGCCAGCGTGGCCAGCGTGAGGACCCGCCCGCCGAGCCGGAGCGCGGGCAGCGCCACCAGCATGCCCACCGCGCCGGCCGCCAGTACCCCGACCACGATCGCCGCGAACAGCGGCCACCCGGCCGAGAACGCCCACCCGCAGGTCAGTGCCGCCATGGAGGCGAAGGCGGCCTGGGCCAGGTTCACCATGCCGCCGATCCCGGTCACCACCACGAACGAGCAGAAGATCAGCGCCAGCACGAGGCCCTGGGCGGCCAGGCCCACGTAATACTCGGAACCGGCGAAGGTGAAGCCGAGCAGCGCCGCCAGCCCGGCCACCCACGGCAGCCGCCGTCGCCACAGCGGCACGCCCGCCAGGTGGTCGGGCGGCGGCGCGTCCTCGGCCGCGCTCCCGGCCACCCGTTCGCGCGACCGGTTCAGCAGCACCAGCCCGGCGAACAGCAGGATGACCGGCACCGCCGTCCGCAGCCCGGTGATCTCCTGGAGGAAGTCGGTGTATCCGGCGACCAGGTTCTGCACCACGCCGAGCGCCAGCCCGGCGGCGAACGTCCACGGGATGGACCGCAGCCGCCCGAACACCGCGGCCGTCGCCGAGGCGAACAGCAGCACGGTGTAGGCGGTGGCGTCCAGCCCGAGAACCGGTACGGCCAGCACCCCGGCGAGCCCTGCCAGCCCCGACCCGAGCATCCAGGCCAGGGCCGAGGTGCCGTCCACGTCGATGCCGCGCAGCGTGGCCAGCCGCCGCCGGTCGACGGAGGCGCGCATGCGCAGCCCGTACGGCGTGTGCCGCATGAACGCCCACAGCCCGAGCGCGGCCACCGCCGAGAAGCAGAACGTGATGAGCTGGTCGGTGTCGAGCCGCGCGCCGAGCACCTCGAAGCCGAGCGCCGGATGCGGCCCGAGTCCGCGCGGCAGCGTCGTGCCGTCGACGCTCGGCAGCCCGAGCAGGTCCACGACGAGCAGGCCGAGCGCGGGCAGCGCGATCGTCAGGCCGATCGTGCCGACGATCTGCGCGGTCTCCCCCGCCTGGGCCAGCCCCCTGAACATGGCCAGGTGCAGCAGGTAGCCCAGCGCGGGCGCGAACACCCCGGCGGCCAGCAGTCCGGCGAGCCAGGCGGGCAGTCCCGCGGCCAGGTTGAGCTGGTAGAACACCAGCGCGGCCAGGAATCCGACGGCGCCGTGGGCGAAGTTGAACACCCCGGTCGCCGCGTACGACAGCGTCAGGCCGGACCCCATGACGGCGAAGATCGCCCCGGTGACCAGGCCGCTGAGCAGGTAGCCAAGGATCATTTGAGCGGCACGTTGTCGAAGCACTTCATGCTCTTGGCCACCTGGAAGGCGCCGCCCTCCAGCTTGACCAGGGCGCCACAGCCGTTCGGCTCATTGTGGTCCTTGGGGTACTGGACCCGGCCGAAGCCGGCGTTCTCGTAGGTGTACGAGCCGTTGCCGATGGCCAAGAACTTCTCCCTGGTCAGGTCCTTGCCGGTCTTTTTCAGCATGTCGAGGAAGATGTCGGCCGCCCAGTAGCCGATGGCCATGTGCTGGGTCAGCGTGGCGCCGGGCGACACCTTCTCGACGTCGGCCTTGAACGCGGCGATCTCCGGCGCGGTCGACTCGAACGGCTCGAACATCGGCGCGGCCACCACGCCCTCCAGCGCCTGCGCGCTGGCCGGGTCCTTCAGGATGGCCGGGTCGTAGCTGGTGGCGTCGGTCAGCACGCCCTTGTAGCCGGCCCGTTTCAGCGCCGAGTAGAGGCCCACGTTGAACTTGGTGCCGGCGATGATCGACACCAGGACGTCGGGCGCCTTGCCGCCGTTGGACGTCATGATCTTGTTGACGTACGGCAGCCAGTCGGGCGGCGGCGCCGCGGCGGGCAGCCCGGAGTTGAGCCCGACCAGCTTGAACCCCGCCGCCTGGAACGACTGCGAGATCGTGGTGCCGCCGTACTTGCTGCCGCTGGAGTCGGTGGTCTGCACGTACACGGTCTTGCCGCTCGCACCGCCGAGCAGGTCGGCCATCTGGCTGCCCCACCAGGTCTGCGAGCCCGCGCCCTTCTTGGGCGCCAGGCAGCCGCTGTAGCCGAACCCGGTCTTCGTGCCGCACCACTGCGGCCCGGTCGCCCAGCCGAACCACGGCACGCCCTGCTGCTCCAGGAAGGCGGCCCCGCCGAAGTTGGGCGCGTGCACCGGCACCAGCGCGAACACCTGGTCCTTCTGCACGAGCTTCTTGGCCGCGGCGTCGCCCTTGGCCGCGTCCTGCCCGTCGTCCTCCGCGCCGACGAACTCGATCTTCCGCCCGTTGACGCCGCCTTCGGCGTTGGCCCGTTCGAACCTGGCCTTCGCCCCGATCTCGGCGTCCTTGGTGGAGTAACCGCTGGCGCTGGTCTTGGTGAGCACCCCGCCGACCTTCACGCTCGTGTCGGTCACGCCCGCCGTGCCACCGCCGGCGCTCTTCTGCTGGGCCGCGCACCCTGCCAGCAGCGCTACCGCCAGCATCACCGCCGCGGCCCGCCGTTGATGTCGTCGCACCATCGTTCTCACCTTTGTACGGCAAGGCGCGCAGCCGCTTTGGCCTAGCGCTCGCTTGGTTTTTGGTCAGCGTAAATTTGCCCGCGAGGGGTGTCAACGGTGCCGAGCAATCGCTTGCTCACAATCAACCGCCCGGCTAGCGTGAGGCACATGCTGATGCGCGCGGCCGTACTGACCGATTTCCACCAGCCCATGGAGATCCACGAGGTGGAGATCGCCGACCCCGGCCCCGGAGAGGTACGCGTACAGATCAAGGCGTCCGGCGTCTGCGGCTCCGACCTCAAGGCCATCGACGGCAAGAGCCCGGTCGTCCACAAGCTGCCGTTCGTCCTCGGTCACGAGAGCGCCGGCGTCGTCGAGAGCGTCGGCACCGGCGTAACGGCCGTCAAGCCGGGCGACCACGTGATCATCTCCATGAGCGGGCCCTGCGGCAAGTGCCGCAACTGCGGCGCCGGCCGCTTCCCCCTGTGCTCCGGCCCGGCCAGGATGACCGCGATCATGGGTGGCGAGCCGCGGATCACCCTCGACGGCCAGGAGACCCGGCGGTTCATCGGCATCGGCTCGTTCGCCGAGTACGCCGTGGTCCGCGAGGCCACCTGCGTGAAGATCCCCAAGGACGCGCCCTTCGACGCCATGTGCCTGCTGGCCTGTGGCGTGGTCACGGGCGTCGGCGCCGTCATGAACGTCGCCCAGGTCGCGCCCGGCTCCAGCGTCCTCGTGGTGGGCTGCGGCGGCGTCGGGCTCAACGTCATCCAGGGCGCGGTGCTGGCCGGCGCGACCACGATCGTCGCCGCCGACGTGGCCGACCAGAAGCTCAAGCTGGCCGAGCGGTTCGGCGCCACCCACACCCTGGTGCCCGGCGACCTCCCGGCCCAGGTCGGCGAGCTGGTCAGAGGTGGCGTCGACTACGCCTTCGACGTCACCGGAGTCCCCGGCGTGCTGGCGAGCGCGTTCGCGGCGACCGCGCCGGGCGGCACCACGGTCATGGTCGGCAGCCCGCCCGCCGGTCAGCCCGTCGAGATCGACCCGGCTCTGCTGTTCTCCTCGCGCCGCCTGATGGGCACCCAGGGCGGCGACGCCGCCCCGCACCGGGACCTGCCGATGCTGGCCGGTCAGTTCCTGCGCGGCCGGCTCGACCTCAACGGGCTGATCACCGAGCGGGTGGCGTTGGAGCAGATCAACGAGGCCGTCGAGCAGGTACGGCGGGGCGCGGTGGCCAGAACGGTGGTCGTCTTCTAACCTCGCATTCCATAAGGAACAGCGAGGAGTCACGACATGTCATACCCTGACGCGCGATACCTGGCCGACACCGGTGAGGCGAGCGGAGTCCTGCGCTCGGCCGACACGCCACCGGACCTCCGCATGTACGCCCCCGGTGCCGACCCCCGGGGCACCGACGTCCACTACCTGGGCACCGGCGCGACGACCAACGGCGCCTTCGGCCTGTACCGCTGGGAGATGGGCCCGCGCCCCGGTGGCGCCAGTCCGCACTTCCACCGGACGATCACCGAGTCGTTCTACGTCCTGTCCGGCACCGTCAAGCTCTACAACGGCAAGGAATGGGCGGAGGGCAACACCGGCGACTTCCTGCATGTGCCGGAGGGCGGCGTGCACGGCTTCCGCAACGAGTCCGGCGCGCCCGTCTCGATGCTGATCCTGTTCACGCCGGGGGCGCCGCGCGAGGCGTACTTCGAGGAGCTGGCCGACATCGTCAGCACCGGCAAGCAGCTCACCGACGAGGAGTGGACGGACCTGTACCTGCGCCACGACCAGTACATGGTCCCGTGACGCCGCACTTCACGCTCTCGGCCACCGTCCTGGAGTCCAGGGACGCCAAGGCCCTGGCGCTCTTCTACCAGCGCCTCCTCGGCTGGCGCATCGGAGAGGAGGAACCCGGCTGGGTGACCCTTCGCCCCCCGCATGGCGGCGGCGCCGGGCTGTCGTTCAGCACCGACGAGGCGCACGTGCCACCCGTCTGGCCGGCCGGCCCCGGCGACCAGCAGATGATGATGCACCTCGACCTCGAGGTGGACGACCTCGACGAGGCCGGCGCCCACGCGTTGGCGGCAGGCGCGACCTTGGCCGACTACCAGCCACAGGAGGACGTCCGCGTCTACCTCGACCCAGCCGGCCACCCCTTCTGCCTGTGGATCCGTTAACCAGCGGTGACGAGATCCTTGGTCGGCGCCTCGGCGGCAGCCTCTTCCTCATGCCCCTCGACCGACAGGTTCGGCAGAAGACGGTCCAGCCACCGCGGACACCACCAGTTCAGCCGCCCGAGCAGCACCATGGTGGCCGGGACGAGGAAACCCCGGATGATCGTGGCGTCCACCGCGACGGCCACCGCCAGCCCCACGCCGAACGTCTTGACCATCGGATCCGGATAGGCGATGAACGCGACGAACACCGCCACCATGATGAGCGCCGCCGACGTGATCACCCGTCCCGTCGCACCCAGCCCTTCGGCGACCGCGCGACTGTTGTCACCATGCTTGAGGTACGCCTGCCGTACAGACGTCAACAGAAAGACCTCATAGTCCATCGAGAGCCCGAACAGCACCGCGAACAGCATCAACGGCACATAGCTCTCGATCGGCACACTGAAGAAGATCGTCTGGAGGTACGAAGCGTTGGACGGCGCGTCCATGCCGACCAGCCCGCTCCCCAGGCCGAAGGAGAAGACCAGCGCCAGCGCGCCGAAGGCGGCCCCCAGGGAGACCAGGTTCATCAGAGCCGCCTTGATCGCGACCACCGGCGCGCGGAAGGCCAGCAGCAGCAACAGCGCGCTGAACAGCACGACCACACCGATGACCAGCGGCGTCCGCTCGGCCATGAGGTCGCCCGCGTCCACCATGGCGGCCACCTTCCCACCCACGTGCAGCTCGACGCCGGGCACGGAGATGGCCCGGACGTCCCGCACCACCTGGGCGGAGCGGGTGTCGCTCGGCGAGTAGTCGGGGATGGCCTGGATCATCACCGAGCGGCCGGATGTGTTCACCTTGGCCGGGGCCACGTGCGCGACGCCGTCCACCGCGTCGATCTCCCGTGAGATCCGGTCCACGACGGGATCGGTGGCCTGCGCGACCTTGCCGGGCAGCGTGGCGATGACGATCAGCGGGCCGTTGCCGCCGGGGCCGAACCCGGTGGCCATGAGCTCGTACGCGCGCCGCGAGTCCGACCCCTGCGCGCCGTACCCCGCGTCGAGAGGTCCGAGCTTGAGCGCCAGGGCGGGCGCGGCGAGGGCGCCCAGCACGAGCACGCTCGACAGCAGCGCCCGCCACGGCCGCCGCGCCACCCACGACCCCAGACCGGCCCACCCGGACCCTTCGGCCCGCTTCCTGCCGAGGAACGGGATCCGCAGCGAGTTGACGCGATGCCCGAGCAGTCCCAGCAGGGCGGGCACCAGCGTGACGGAGGTGAGCACGGCGCTCACCACGGAGACACCGGTGATCCACCCGAGCGTGCTGAGCAGCGGGAAGCCGCCGAACATCAGCGCGCTCAGCGCGATGATCACCGTGCCGCCCGCGAACACGACCGCGCCGCCCGAGCTCGCCACGGTACGCCGGACCGACTCCGCCACGCCCACGCCGGTCTCCAGCAGCCGGCGATGCCGCGACAGCAGGAACAGCGCGTAGTCGATGCCCACGCCCAGCCCGATCATCGTGGCCATGATGCCCGCCTGCTTCGGCACGTCCACGACGTACCCGAGCAGGCCGATCACGCCCAGTCCCGCGGTGACGCTGACCAGCGCGGTGAAGATCGGCACCAGCGCCGCCGTCAGCGTCCCGAACGCGAACACCAGCACCAGCAGCGCGCACACCACGCCGATGATCTCGCTGGGCCCGGTCTTGATCTCCTTGTCGGCCGGGGTCGAGGCGTCGGCGGGTACGACCTCCAGCCCGGCGGCCCGAGCCGGGTCCGCGGCCTTCGACAGCGCCTGTGTGGTCTCGGCGAGCTTGGTGTTGTCGTGCCCCTCCATGCGTACGGTGATGAGGCCGATGCGCAGGTTCGGGGCGAGGCCGCCGCTCCGGCCCGGCGTGTCGACCGCCACCACGTGCGGCATCGTGCGGATGCGGTCCGCGGCCTGCTCCACGGCCCGCTTCCTGGGCTGGTCGATGAGCGTGCCCTTGTCCGAGTAGAGGACGAGCTGCACGGTCCCGCCCGGCGCGAAGCCGGGGCCGAAGCCCGTGAGCATCAGGTCATGTGCCCGCTGCGCGTCGGTGCCGGGGATCGTCACGTCGCTGCTCACCGGGCGGCCCAGCGCCAGGCTGCCGCCCATCAGTCCGACCGCCGCGATCACCCATAACGCCAGCACGATCCGCCCGTGCCGCGCGCACCAGCCACCCAGTCGTCCAAGAAAGCGCGTCATCGCCAGATCCCCCAACTCGACGGCCGTCCTGTACGGTCGTACAGAGCTACGTTAAACACGAAATATCCGGAAGGCTGTAGATCACGGGGAAATGAGATGATGAACACACCCGACGACACGCGTTCCCGGATTCTGGCCGCCGCCAGGGAGCTGTTCGCGACCCATGGCTACGCGGCCACCTCGCTGGCCGACATCGCCGCCGCCGTGGGCCTGACCAAGACGGCCGTGGCCTACCACTTCCATCCCAAGGACCGGCTGGCCGCCGAGCTCACCGCGCCCGCCGGCGACGACGTCCTGGTCCTGCTGGACACCGACTTCGCGGGCGACAGGCAGGCATTCGTCGAGGCACTGGCGACCTTCGTGGTACGGCACCGCACGGTGATCCGCCTGCTGATGGAGGACATCGTCGGCGCCGACGACGCGTTGCCGGGCTCGCGGGGCGAGGCCATCAGGCCGTTCAGGGACGAGATCTTCGCCCGGCTCGCCGGTCCTGACCCCGACGCCGCTGCCAGGATCCGTGGCTGGGCCGTGATCGGCGCCCTGCAGTGGGGCGTCGTGCAGACGATGGACCTGCCCGAGGAGACGGTACGCGACCTGCTGGTCCGCACCGCCCTGGCCATTTAGCGGCCCGTCACTCGCTTTCTCCCGCATCCTCGGCGGCCTGCGCCGCCTGCTCCCTGACGGCGATCGCTTCCTCCGCGTGCGCGGGTTCCCCGGCCTGCCGGGACCACATCTGCAGCGTGTCACTGAGGTAGATCAGGTACGTGACCCGGTCGGGGTCGTCGGCGGTGGCGGCCTGCACCGCCTGCCTTCCGGCGGCGACCGCCTCCTCCAGATCCGCCAGTTCCAGCGTGTCCCCGAACCGCAGCAACAGCGCGACCCTGAGGTTGTTCAGTGCCGCAGCCCGGTTGGGGTTGTCGGCGGGCATGACGGCCTCGATGCGTCGCCACGCGTCCACGGCCTGGTCGGCGAGGAGCGGCTCGTCGGAGGTCGCTGCCCGGTGCAAAAGGTCGGTGGCCAGATCCAAGGCCTCGTCGAGCACATGAGGAACGATCATCTGCGGCAAGGGGGTGTCGTCATAGATCTGACAGCGGGCGAACGCCTTGACCGCCATTTCCTTCTCATCCGGGCTCTTCCCGTCGAGCGCGATAAGCCGGAACCAGTGGAACCAGCCCACCGTTGAGAGAACCGCGATGTCGGGCTGTCCGTCATCGTGGGCCGCGAATAGGCGGCGGGCGTGTTCGAGCAGCGCCGGATCAAGGGTGCGGGAGACGTCCTGATCGGCACTGACGCGGTCCAGGCACTGGTTCAGCAGGGCCAGCGATCCATTTCTCAAGGGCTCTCTCCTGTGTCGGCCGTTATCCCGCTATTTCATGATGCCTCGTTCGATGATCAGCGGCGGGTCACCGGCTAGAGGCCCAGCACCTCGCGTTCGACGTGATCGAGCGCCAGCCGTACCCCGCCAAGAGCGACGGACTCGTCGCCGAACGTCGAGGCGACCACCTCCGGCGCGCTCAGGCAGAGCTCGGCCAGGTGGCGGCGGAGCGGGCCGAGCAGCACGTCGCCCGCCCGCGAGTAGCCGCCGCCGATCACCAGCAGATCGGGATCCACTGCCAGCACGAGCGCCGCGGCGCCGATCGCCAGGTTCTCGGCGTAGCGGTCCACCCGGCGCGCCGCGAGCACGTCACCCGCCCCCGCCGCCGCGAACACCTCCGCCGCGCCGCCCTCCTTGGCCAGCTCCGCCGCGGCGTCCTCCCAGCCGACCTGGCGCAGCGTGCCGATCTCCCCCGCGGCGCCCGACCGACCCCGATGCAGGCGCCCGCCGATGAGGATGCCCGCGCCCGGCCGGTGGCCGACGAGGATGTAGACGACGTCGGAGGCGTGCTGGGCGCTGCCCCGCCAGTGCTCGGCGAGCGCCGCCAGGTTCGCGTCGTTGGCGGCCAGCGCCGGGCAACCGAACCACCGCCCGGCCACTCCCGCCAGGTCCACGCCCGTCCACCCCGGCAGCGTGATCGACAGCGACACTCGCCCCGAGCGGTCGACGATGCCCGATGTGCCCACCGACACGGCCAGCACCCGCGCCCGCGAGACGCCCGCGCCGTCGACGCAGGCCAGCGCGGCGCGGCGGGCCGCCGCCAGCCGCTCGGGCGCGGCGGCCTCCTCGGAGACGGCGGCCCGCTCACAGGCGACGACCTCGCCGTTGAGGTCGGCCACCGAGACGACGATCCGCTCGCCGCCCACGTCGACGCCCACCACATAGCCGGCGTCCGCCCGGAACTCGAACCGGCGGGCGGGCCGTCCCATGACCCCCTCGTCGGGCGGCACCTCCCTGACCCAGCCCCGATCCTTCAGCTCCTCGAGCACCGTCTCGACGGTCTGCCTGGACAGCCCGGTGATCCGGCCGAGCCGGGTCAGCGTGGACACGCCCTCGCGCCGCAGGGCGCTGAGCGTCGCCTGGGTGTTGACCTTGCGCAACAGCGAAGCGTCTCCCGGCCGGAGCTCGGTCAACTTTCGTGACCCTCTCTCATAACTTCCCTATTGACGACCAATTCCGCGGATCCTAGCATCGGCCGACATACGGTAACTGATTACATAAGTGGAGGCGTACATGGTGACTCTCGCCATCGTCGGCGCGGGTTCTCGGGGCACCTCCTACGCTCGCCATGCCGTCGAGTCCGGCGGGGCGCGGGTGGTCGCGGTGGCCGATCCGGTCGAGAGCCGCCGGGCCAGGCACCCCGGCGCGACGCCGTACGCGGACTGGCGCGAGCTGGCGGCGCTCCCCCGGCAGGCGGACGCCGTGATCATCGCGACGCAGGACGCCGATCATGTCGAGCCCGCGGTGCGGTTCGCCGAGCTGGGCTACGACATCCTGCTGGAGAAGCCGATGGCCGTCTCCGAGGAGGACTGCCGGGCGATCGTGGCCGCCGCCGAGCGTTCCGACGCGATCTTCGCGGTCTGCCACGTACTGCGCTACACGCCGTACACCCGCGCGCTGAAGGCGCTGCTCGACGCCGGCCGGATCGGCGAGATCGTCAGCATCCAGCACCTGGAGCCGGTCGGGTGGTGGCATCAGGCGCACTCGTACGTACGCGGCAACTGGCGCAGGTCCGATGAGTCGACGTTCATGCTGCTCGCCAAGTCCTGCCACGACCTCGACTGGCTCGTACACCTCACGGGCAGGCAGGTCACCAAGGTGTCGTCGTTCGGCGGTCTCCAGCACTTCCGGCCGGAGCACCGGCCCGAGGGAGCGGCCGACCGCTGCCTCGACTGCGCCGTCGAGGACACCTGCCCCTACTCGGCCAAGCGCATCTACCTGCCGCTGGCGGGCAAGGATGCCTGGCCGCTGAACGTGGTCACCGACGACGTCTCCGAGCGCGGCGTCCTCGAAGCGCTCAGGACCGGCCCCTACGGCAGGTGCGTGTACGCCTGCGACAACGACGTGGTCGACCACCAGGTGGTGAACCTGGAGTTCGAGGGCGGCGTCACCGTCGCGTTCACCATGACCGCCTTCACCCCGGCCGCGCACCGGCAGACCCGGATCTTCGGCACCCGCGGCTCGATCGAGGGCGACGGCGACCGCCTCACCGTCACCGACTTCCTCACCGGCGGCACCGACACCGTCGACACCCGCCCCACGGGCGACGGCACCGCCGGCGGTGGGCACGGCGGCGGTGACGAGGCGCTGGTGGAGGCGTTCCTGGCGGCGGTACGCACCCGCGACCGCGCCCAGATCCTCTCCTCACCAGGCGAGAGCCTGCACAGCCATCTCATCGCCTGGGCGGCCGAGCGATCCCGCCTGCGGGGCGAGATCGCGGTAGTCACACCCGGGGCCGTCAGTCCGGCGGCGGGGTCTCCACGGTGACCGTCGGCGTGGGCTCGGTCGGATCGGGACCGCCCTGGCCTTCGACGCCGACGGTCACGACCACGGCGGCCCCCGCCTTGGCGCAGCTCCCGGCCGCGACGCTCTGCGAGAGTGCCACGTCCACCTGAGCGTCGTCCGTGACCACCTGCGTCTTGAAGCTCACGGCGAACCCGGCCCCCCGCAACGCCGCCCGAGCCGCCGCCTTGGACTGCCCGACGACGGACGGCACCGTCGCTCCGTTGCGGGCGACGACCAGCGTCACCTTCGTACCGCCCGAGACCCGCGTCCCCGCTCCTGGCTCGCTGGACAGCACCTGCCCATCCGGCCGATCGGAGCAGGTGCTCTTCGTCCCGCCCACCACCAGCCCGGCATTGGCCAGCGCCGCCTCAGCCTGCTCGCGCTCCACCCCGACGACCGCCGGCACCGCCAGCCCCGCCGAGACCTGAAGCGAGACCGTGCTCCCCCGCGCCACCGTGGCCCCACCGCTGGGACTGCTGCCCAGCACCTGGCCGATCTTCCGCCGCGAGTCGACCTGCGTGACCTCCCCCACCACGAACCCGGCCCGCTTGATCGCCGCGACCGCCGCCGACCGCCCCATCCCGGCCACCACCGGGACCCGCACCCCGGCGACGCCGACGGACGGTCCCTGGGTGGAGGGCACATGGCTCTCCCCCGCCTGCTCTCCCCGCTTGGTCGCCGCCCGGGTGGGCGGGGACGTGGTCGCGGGCGGCTCGGTCGTCACGACCGACGGCTGGACGGCCGCTGCCTGCGGACGGGCCTCCTTCTCGTCCCTGAACGTCGGCACCAGCACGCTGACCAGCACGGCGCCACTCACCAGGAGCGCGGCGGTGACCGCGAGCGCCGCCCGGCCCACCGCCTGACGGGTACCCTTCCGCCGCTCACCCGACAGCCCCACGGGACCGCCACCGGAAGAGACGGCGCCGTCATCGGGAGAGATGGCGCCGTCGTGGGGCGGACCGGCTTCCCCGGCACCATTCCGCCGGGCGTCCGACTCCCCGACGCCATTCCGCCCGACGTCCGACTCCCCGGCACCGTGCGGCCGGACGTCCGGTTCCCCGGCACCGTTCGGCTGGGCGTCCGGTTCCCCGGCGCCCTGCCGCGGGACCGTCGGCGACCAGGACGCGACGCCCTCCGGCGCGACACCTTCCGCAGAGGCGCCCGGCCACCGGTAACCACCGGCAGCCCCCGTCGCCTCCGGTTCGGCCATCGGGTAGGGCGGCGGCAGCCGGTCAGGCACCCCGTTCGCCACCGACGGGGCGGGCGTCACCCGCAGAATGTGCGACGGCGGCGAGCGCAGCACCTCCGGCGGCGCGGAGCCGGCGTCACCCAGCAGCGCCAGCAGCAATTCCCGGCTGGTCGGCCGGTTCTTGGCGTCCTTGTCCAGGCACGCCACCACCAGCTCCCGCAACGACCCGTCCAGCCGTCCGAGCTCCGGCGGCGCGGTCAGGATGCGGTGCAGCACCGGCGCCACCGAGTCCTGCCCGAACGGCGCCGACGCGTTGGCCGCGAAGCACATCGTGGCGGCCCACGAGAACACGTCCGCCGCTCCCGTGAGCGCCGACGCGGTGATCTGCTCCGGCGCCATGTACGCGGGCGTGCCCACTCCCCGCCCGCTCACCGTGGCCGCCGCGTCCAGCGCCCTGGCCAGCCCGAAGTCGATCACCCGTGGCCCGTCCGGGCCGAGCAGCACGTTCTGCGGCTTGAAGTCGCGGTGCACGATGCCCGCCCGGTGGATCGCCGCCAGCGCGGTGACCGTGCCCACGGCGAGCCGTTCGAGCGCCGCGCCACGGCGTGGCCCGGTGAGCGCGACCTCACGCTGCAGCGACGGCCCGTCCACGTACTCGCTCACGATGTACGGCCGGCCATCGTCGAACCCGGCGTCCATCACCTGGGCCGTGCAGAACCGCGCCACGTGCTTGGCCAGCTCCACCTCCCGCAGGAACGCCACCTTCTCGTCCCCCACGGGCCCGTGCAGCAGCTTGACCGCGTAGACGTCCTCGGCCCTCGTCCCGAGGTACACCACGCCCTGGCCGCCCTCGCCCAGACGCCCGGACAGCTCGTAGGCGCCGAGCCGCCGCGGATCCCCCGTTCTGAGTGGCTGTGCCGTTGGCACGGGGTTGCCTCCCCTCGCCGCCACCCACCTTCTGCATCCACTCTGCATCCAACTGAAGGCAACGGACGCCGGACAGTCAACGGTGATCGACGCAATGCCGCCTGACCGTGACACAGCCGGTCAAGAATGTCGTGAGAGCGTGCCTGAATAGGTAATGTCCGTGTCACCCTGACGTGTCATCTTGATGACCACCTGGTCGGGCTCCGGCGTCGGGAACACCCGCAGCGTCCCCGGAACACACCCTTCGCCCTTGACCCGATCGAGCGTGAACACGAGCCGGCCCCTGATCGGACTCAACCGCCCCGAACAACGCAGCCCCACACCCCATCGCAGGGCCGAGCCATCGTCCGCCAGCTCCATCGCCACCGGGAAGACCGGCCCCGTCCCGGCCGTCCCCGCGCGGACTGACGCCGTGCCGGCCGACCCGGTCCACTCTCCCACCAGCCCTGGGCTCTGCGCCCCCCGCAGCCAGAGCACGAACCCGGCCACCCCCATGACCAGCCCGGCACCGGCCACGGCCACCTGCCACACCCGTGCCCGCCGCATCGCCTCGACCTTGTTTGGGAGCCCCTGAGATTACGGCAGTCTCCGATCAACTGCCACCGGCTGAAGCCGGTGGTTCGCCCGACGAATCCCGGGCGCGAGGTGCGGTGGAGCTGTGGGATCGTGGAGGCTTTGACGCCACGTCCTGTCCGCCGTACCCGGGGATTTGTCATGGAATTTCGGATTATGGGGGCATTGTCGGTACGCGACGGCGCCGAGGATCGCACCCCTACTGCTCCGAAGCACCGTGACCTGCTGGCGATGTTCGTGCTCAACGCCCGCCGCCCGCTCACCGTCGAGCGACTGCGAAAGCTGCTGTGGCCGCTGGAGGAGGGCGACCGGTCAGACTCGCTGATCCGCGGCTACATCGGCCAGCTCCGGCAGCTGATCGGCAAGGACGTCATCACCACCGTGTCCGGCACATACACGCTGGCCATCAACGACGATCAGCTCGACGTCGGTCGCTTCCGCCGGCTCATACAGGAGGGGCTGGCCGGGCGTGACTACCGGAAGCTGCGAGAGGCGCTGGGCCTGTGGCGCGGGCCGGTTCTGGCGGACGTGGATCCTGACGCGAGGCGCTGGGCCGAGACCGGGCGGCTGCGCGAGGAGCTCGAAGAGCTTCGCCTGCTCGCCCTGGAGCGCCGGATCGAGCTCGACCTGGACGCGGGCCGGCACCGCGAGCTGCTGTCCGAGGTGCGGAGGCTGGTCGCGCAGCACCCGCTCTGGCAGGGTTTCCGCGGCCAGTTCATGCTGGCGCTCTATCGCAGCGGGCGGCGCGTGGAGGCGCTGGCCGCGTACACGGCGCTGCGCGACGAGCTCGACAGCGGGCACGCCATCGAGCCCGACGCCGAGCTGCAGCTGCTCTATCACCGCATGCTGCACGACGACGTCATGCTGCACGTCTCCGCGGGCCCGCCGGTGCTGTTGCCGCGGGACGTCGCCCACTTCACCGGCCGCGCCAACCTGCTCGACCAGGTGTTCTCCGGCCTGGTGGTCGTGCACGGCCCGGCCGGGGTGGGCAAGTCGGCGCTCGCCGTACGCGCCGCCTGGCGGCACAGAGAGCGCTTCCCCGACGGGATCCTGTACGCGGACCTGCGCGAGTCCACCCGGCCCGGCGCGATCCTGGAGGACTTCCTGCGCTGGCTCGGCTGCCCGGCCCAGGCGGTACCGGCATCGGAGGGCCAGCGGCAGCGGCTGCTGCGCACGTACACCGCCAACCGCCGCATGCTCGTCGTGCTGGACGACGCCGCCGACGAGTCCCAGGTACGGCCGCTGCTCACCTCATGCCCCACCGTGATCACCAGCCGGTCGGCGCTCGGCGGGCTGACCGGCGCCGTACGGCTACCGCTGGGCATCCTGGACGACGACGAGGCCCGTGAGCTGCTCGTCAAGCTCATCGGCGAGGAACGGGCGGACGACGGCGGGGTGCGGGAGCTGATGCGGTTCTGCGGCGGGCTGCCCATCGCGCTGCGCATCGCCGGCTCCCGCCTGGCCACCAGACCAGGCTGGACTCCTGGCTACCTCGCGGGCCTGCTGGAGGACGAGTGCGAGCGACTGGACCGCCTTCACTCGGGCGACCAGACGGTCCGCAGCGTGTACGCGGTCGGCTACGAGGGTCTGCCCACGCCGGCGCGCCGCATGCTGCGGCTGCTGGGCGCGCTGTCGGCCCCCGACGTCGGCGACTGGGCCGCCCAGGTCTTCGGCGACCAGGCCGACACGCTCGTGGACGCCGGCCTTCTGGAGGCGCACACCGTGGACGTGGCGGGCCAGGTCCGCTACCGCATGCACGACCTTACCCGGCTCTACGCCCGCGAGCGGCTGGTGGAGGAGGAGGGCGTGCATGCGGTACGGGACGCGCTCGCGCGGCTCCAGGCCGTGGTGATCGCCCGGGCGCAGGCGTCCCGGTTCCCGCTGGTCTCCGGTGAGCCGACCATGCGCAGCTTCGTGACCAGGGACATCAAGGAATCGGTCGAGTGGCTCGTCGCCGAGCGCGCGTTCCTCGTCGCCCTGGTCGAGGACCTGTACGGGGCCGGGCTCGACGAGGGCGCATGGCGGCTCGCGCATCTGCTGGGCCCGTTCTTGGAACGGCGGCGCTTCCTGGACGACTGGCGACCGGTCACCGAGACCGGCCTCGCGGCGGCGCGGCGCACGGGTGACGCTCGCGCCGAGGCCCTGCTCTTGCGCGACCAGGGCGACCTGTGCCGGGCCGAGGGCCGGTGGCCAGAGGCGCTGGATCTGCTCACCCAGGCGCTCGGGGCGTTCACGAGCCTCGGTACGTCCAGCGGCAAGGAGGCCGCGCAGATCCGGCGCAGGATCGGCCAGGTGTACCTGGAACAGGGCCGTCTGGACGAGGCAGAACGCCAGCTGACCTCCTCTCTGCACGCCTTCAGCGGTGGGAGGGCCGGCGCCGAGGCGCAGCAGGCGCTTGGCGCGGTGCTGCGGCGGGCCGATCGCCCCGACGAGGCAGCCGACCGGCTCGCCGCCGCCGCGGGCTTCTTCGATGCTCTGGGCGACCGGCACCGGCACGCCGATACCCTGCTGGAGCTGGCCGCGGCACGGCTGGCGCAGCGGCGGGTGCCCGACGCCAGGGACTGCGCGCAGCGGGCCAGGTCCATCGCCGTACGGCTCGGCGACCGGCTGCTGGACGCGCACGCGCTGCTGGCGCTGGCCCGGGTCAACCGGGCTGAGGGCGACCGCGACGCGGCGCGCAAGCTGGCCGAGGACGCGTTCAAGATCTTCGACGGCATCGCCGACGAAGCCGGCAGGGCGACCGCGCTGGACCTACTCGCCGCCCTGGTGCGAAGAACTGGTGTGACGCCCTGATGTGACGGCTTGCTCCGGCGGCTCAACACCGCCTCAACATCACCCGCACCAGACGTCTCACACTTGGTCGAGCGGATCAGTACCGTATGGAGCATGCTTGCCCCTCTGGCCCCTGAGGATCCTCCACGTCTGGGTGATTTCGAGCTGCTGGGCCGGCTCGGTGAGGGCGGCCAGGGGATCGTCTACCTGGCCCGCGATCCAGTTGGGCAGCGGGTGGCGGTGAAGGTGCTGATCAGGGCCGACGCCGAGGCCCGCGCCCGTCTGGCCCGCGAGCTGGCCGCGGTGGAGAGCGTGGCGCCTTTCTGCACCGCACGCGTGCTCACGGCCGTGCCGGACGGGCCGCGGCCGTACGTGGTGAGCGAGTTCGTGGACGGGCCGACGCTGGCGGAACGGGTGCACGAGCACGGCCCCCTGCACGGCGGCGAGCTGGAACGGCTGGCCGTCGGCACCACGACGGCCCTGGCCGCCATCCACGCGGCCGACGTCGTGCACCGCGACTTCAAACCGAGCAACGTGCTGCTCGGCCCGGACGGTCCCCGGGTGGTCGACTTCGGCATCGCCCGAGCGGACGGTGTCACGACCATGACCAGCGGACTCATCGGTACCCCTGCCTACCTCGCGCCCGAACAACTGAGCGGCGCCCCCGCCGCACCCGCCTCGGACGTCTTCGCCTGGGCAGGCACCATGGTCTTCGCCGCCACCGGCACCTCCCCGTTCGCCGCCGCGAGCATCGCGGACGTGCTGAACCGCATCGTCACCCACGAACCGGATCTGTCAGCGGTCCCGCCGCCGTTGCGCGACTCGATCGCCGCCGCCTTGGAGAAGGACCCTTCGCACCGGCCGGCGGCGGGCGAGCTGCTGTCCCACCTGATCGACCCGGTCTCCGGTGGCCGCGGCCGGTCGATCGTGGAGCTCACCAGCCTGGGCAGCCGCCTCGCCGCCGAACCGGCCGACGATCGGGGAACGTCGGCCGCGACCGGCGGTCGGGATCTTGCCGGGGCGGCCGGTCGTGGGGGCACCGCGGAACCCACCGGTCGTGGGGGCACCACGGGACCGGCTGGCCGTGAGGGCACCGCGGGACCGACCGGGGAGCCGGCGGCCCCGCCCTCCTCGCGGGCTCCGGTGCTCATGGGGTGGACCACTGGGCGGGGCCGCCGTGCCGCGCTCGCCGTGGCGGCGGCGCTTGTCGTGGTCGTGGTGGGGGCGCTCGCCTGGTTGCGGCCGGTCGGCGGGACGGGGTCTCAGGCGTCTTCAGGTACCGGTGAGCCGCGCTCCTCGGCCGCCTCACATCCCGACGCTTCCGCCCCCACCTCCGCCGAGCCCTCATCGGCCGCACCGTCGGGCTCACGGGAGGTCTCGCCCAGCGGGTCGGCGAGTCCGGGTGTGTCGGCGGTCCCGGGCGGGGGGCTGCGGGTGTCCGACACGTTCGGGCGCACGGTCAGCACCGGATTCGGTACGACGGACGACGGGGAGCGTCACTGGTCGGTCGGCGTTCCGGCGAGCGGCTACTCGGTGGACGGCAAGAAGGGCCGGATCACGATGCCCCCCGGAGCCGGCTCCAGCGCGTACCTGGACGGAGTGAAGGAGACCAGAACCGACCTCGGCTTCACCTTCGCCTGCGACAAGCCCCCCACCGGCGGCGGGATCTACGTGTCCGCCGTGGGACGCAGGATCCCGACAGTCGGGGGGTACCGGGCGCACGTGAGCCTGCGGCCCACCGGCAAGGTCCTGTTCCAGCTGATCCGCTCCGAGGCGGGCCGCAGTGAGATCGACCTCGCACAGCCGCTGCGGGTCCCCGGGCTGACCGCGGGCGCGGGCATCGCGATGCGGGTACGCGTCCAGGTCACCGGCACGTCGCCGACCACGATCCGCGGCAAGGTCTGGGCCATCGGCGCGCCCGAGCCGGACTGGCTGCTCTCCGTCACGGACGCGACCTCCGGGCTCCAGGTCCCGGGTGGGGCCGGCGTCCTGACCTACTTGTCCCGTACGGCCACCGACACCCCCGTCATGGTGACCGTGGACGACCTCTCCCTGACCGCAACCCCGGGGTGACGTGCCTGGTGACCTCCTGGCGCTTCCTCCCGCCCCTGAAGGATCGGGTTTCCGCGCCGCGATTCAGATGAGCCGGGCGTACTGGTCGAGCAGCGGCAGGATCTCGTCGGCCGATCCGCTGGGCAGGCTGGCCACCGACTCCTCGATGCCCAGTTCGGCGTAGTAGTCGAGCTTCTCCCTGGTCGGCAACGTCCCGAAGGGGATGACCTTGGCCATCGGCCGCCCGGCCTTGTCGCAGGCTTCGCGCAGGGCGGGCAGCGCGGCCTTGATCCCCTTGCCGCCGATCGGGATCCAGCCGTCGGCCCACTCGGCGACGTGCGCGAACAGCTTCGGGCCCGCCGCGCCGCCGATGTAGACGGGCGGCTCGGAGATCGGCTTGGGCCACGACCACGACGGCTCGAACCCCTCGAACTCGGCCACCTCGTCCCGCCACAGCTTCCGCATCGCCAGGACGTTGGCCCGCGCGACCTCGCGCCGCTGGTCGTACGGCACGCCGTGGTTCTCGATCTCCTCCACGTTCCAGCCGAAGCCGACGCCGACCACCACGCGCCCGCCGGAGAGCTGGTCGAGGGTGGCGATCGCCTTGGCGGTCACGATGGGGTCGCGCTGGGCGGCGAGCAGGATGCCGGTGCCGACGACCAGCCGCTCGGTGACGGCGGCGGCGAACGACAGCGCGACGAGCGGGTCCAGCACCCGCTTGTACTCGTCGGGCAGTTCGTCCATCCCCATCGGGTGCGGTGTGCGCCGCGAGATGGGGATATGGGTGTGCTCCGGTACGTAGAGCGAGTGGAACCCGCGTTCCTCGGCAGCCTTGGCCAGATCCACGACCGGCATGCCCAGATCCGTGGTGAACATGGTGACACCAAGCCGCATACGTCTCTCCTTGACGTCAACCAAGCGATTGCTCGGCTAAGATTTCTAGAGTAGCTTGCCGGTCAGAGAAGCGCCCCGCGGAAAGAGGTCTCCCGGTGAAGTTTTCCATCTTCCTGAATCCCCAGATTCCGGGCTCCGGATACGCGGCCGAGGAGAACGCCAAGGCCAAGCGGCCCATCGGACGTGACACGGAGTCGTACCAGAAGCTGCTGCACGAGGTACGGGAGATAGCCGTCCACGCTGACCAGATCGGCTTCGACGCGCTGATGATGACCGAGCACCACTTCCACTCGGAAGGCATGGAGTTCTCGGTCAACCCCCTGATGTTCCTCACCGACCTCGCGGCCAGGACCGAACGCATCCTGCTCGCCCCGCTCGGCATGGTGCTGCCGGCCTGGGACCCCATCCGGGCGGCGGAGGACGTGGCGCTGCTCGACCAGTTCTGCAAGGGACGGCTCCGGCTGGGCGTGGCCAGGGGCTACCAGAACCGGTGGATGAACGTACTGGGCCAGCGCTGGCACGCGGCGGCCGCCCGCTCCGACGGCTCGGCCTCCGACACGCGGAACTTCGACGTCTTCGGCGAGGTGCTGAAGATCATGAAGATGGCGTGGACCCAGGAGACAATCCGCTACAAGTCCGACGTACTTGACTACGAGGTGCCCTATCCGTTCGACGGCATCGAGGGCTGGCCCGCCTTGGAGTGGACCAAGACGTTCGGCGCCCCGGGTGAGATCTCGGACGACGACAAGGTGCAGGCCGTCTCGGTCTGCCCGCGGCCGTACCAGAACCCGCATCCCGAGCTGTGGCAGCCGTTCACGATCTCCGACCGCTCGGTCATCAGGGCCGCGCAGGAGAACATCCTGCCGTGGATGTTCACCCCGAACCCCGACGACCACGCCGCCAAGGCCAAGCTCTACCAGGAGGAGTCCGCCCGGCAGGGCCGTGACTACAAGCTGGGCGAGCACACCGGCATCCTCAAGATCGTCGGTATCGCGGACACGACCGAGGAGGCGATCAACACCTTCGGCCGGAGCATCCCCAAGGACTTCGCCGCCTTCTTCGGCCCGTTCGGCTACCTGGAGGTGCTGCGGAAGAAGGAGGACGAGAAGCACAAGCCCATCTCCCCCGAGAAGGGCGACGCCAAGCGCATGAACGACGTCGAGATGGCGCTGTTCGGCACCCCCGACGACGTCAAGCGCGGCATCCAGCGGATGCTCGACCGGATGCCCGACCTGGAATGGTTCGGCCTCTACATGCAGGGACAGCAGGGCGTGCTGCCGCTCGACACGGTCAAGCGGAACCTGGAGATGTTCGCCACCAAGGTCATTCCGGAGTTCCAGTGAGATTCTGGCTGGGAGCCTCGTTCGCGGACACCGACCAGTTCCTGGAGCTGGCCAGGACGGCTGAAAGGTGTGGATTCGACACGCTCACCCTGTCGGACCACCTCTTCTACGCCGACTTCGCGACACCGTACCCCTATTCCAAGTCCGGCCGGCCGCGCTGGACCGCCGAGACACACTGGCCGGACGTGTGGGTGACGATCGGCGCGATGTCCGCGGTGACCACCACGCTGCGCTTCGCCCCCAACGTCTACATCGCCCCGGCGCGCGACCTGTTCACCGTGGCCAAGCAGGTGTCCACGGCGGCGGTGCTGTCACGGGACCGCGTCACGTTCGGGGTGGGCGTCGGGTGGTGCGCGGAGGAGTTCGCCGCCACCGGCCAGGACTTCCACACGCGTGGACGGCGGCTCAACGAGATGATCCCGGTGCTCCGGGACCTCTGGACCGGCGGTACCGTCACGATCGACGGCCTGCCCGAGCTGTCCATCTCACCTACCCCCGCCGAGCCGATCCCGGTCATGGTGGGCGGCGACAGCGAGGCGGCGCTGCGCCGGGCGGCCAAGCTGGGCGACGGCTGGATCGGCAACCGCATCTACACGGAGGAGCAGCTCGACACCGTGCTCGACTCCTTACGACGGTTGCTGGACGAGAACGGCAGGACCGGGCCGTTCGAGATCATCGCCCCGCTGGCGGTGCTGCCGGACGCCGACACGTACCGGCACTTCGCCGCCAAGGGCGTCACCGGGACGATGGCCGCCCCGTGGTGGCTGGCCACCCCTGAGGAGAAGCAGCGGTACGGCGAGGGCACCCTGGAGCTCAAGATCGCCACCATGGAACGCTTCGCGGAGGAGGTCATCGCGAAGATGTGACCCCTGCCGCGGCCGGCTGTCTGTGAACGCAAGGCCCGGCCTGCTGGAGATCTCCGAAACGGGTGAGTCGCGGTGGGGGCATCAGGGGTGAACGAGAGGGCCGCGAAGTCGAGGTCACGACCCTCTCCGGTGGTCTGCCGGCTTAGCCGACCGTCGTCTGTGCTGCTCGAAGGAGTGCCGGATCCACATCGGGAACGGCGAGCCTCGGGTTGTGACCCGCCGCGACGACCCTCATGACGAATCCGGCGGCCTCCTCCAACTGCCGGGCGCAGTTGAGTCCACCGACCACCGCGGGCCGGGCACCAAGATCTTGGATAAGCGCCGCAGCGCGATCGAGAGCACCCGAGTCGTCGCCGCAGATCGCCACGACCGGTGCTGACTCCTGCGGACCCACGTACGGCCACGAGGCTCCCGCGAACAGGTGGAGCGCTTTCACCACGTGCGTCCCGGGAGCGGTGTGCGCCACGAGCGCCGCTGCCGAGCCGGATGTCGGCTTCAGCTCACAGGTTGTGTAGTCGACGGGGTTGGTGCAGTCGATTACGGCCTTGCCGGCCAGTGACCCCTCGGGGGCGCCGACGAGAGATAGCGCCGCCTCCAGCCCTTCCCATGGGACCGCAACCACGAGCGCGTCGACCCGGGTTGCGAGGTCCGTGGGATCGACAGCCTTCGCCGGAGGACCGATCTGGTCGGCGGCCGCCTTGGCGTGCAGGGAGTTGCGCCCTGTCACCAGCAGCGAGTGACCGGCCGGAGCCCAGGCCCGGCCAAGCGTCACGGCCAGGTTTCCGGTCCCCAAGATTCCTATGTTCACAGCGATCTCCTCTGTCTCGAAGCTGTGCTCTTGGGACGCTACGAATGGAGCTCCTACCATTTGGTAGGAGAACGAGGCGATACTGGGTTTCGTGCTCAAGGGGTCCTGCCAGACATTCATCTCCGACTGCCAGGTGCGCGCGGCGGCCGAACTTATCAGCCACGCTTGGGATCCTGTCGTGCTCTCGGCGCTGCGCCTGGGGCCAACGCGACGCAAGGACCTGCTCACGAGGATCGCGGGAGTCAGCGACAAGGTGCTGACTCAGGCGCTAGATCGTCTCCTGGCACGCGGGCTCGTCGTGAGAGGCAGCAGCGCCGATCAAGCGTCGATGCACACAGGCGCGGTCTACCGGCTCTCCACGCTGGGGGAATCATTCACCAATGGGCCCCTCGCGCACCTCGCACAGTGGGCCGCCGACAACCAAGACGATCTCGTCGGCCGATCACCAACGTCATGACCATGGCGGCTTCCACCTGGTCGCATCCGCCCTGGGAACAGCCACAGGGTCGGCCGGGAGCAGTCCGCTCACTATTTTGCGACGCTGGCGGTCAAGCCGGGCTGACCCAGCCGTGGGTCGGCCGAGATGGCCGTGTCTCCGAATGGCCAAGTGGAGCGCTGTGCCGGCCCGACCCCCACTAACTTCGCTGGGCCGTCATGAGGGGGCGGCCGGGGGCAGGCCCAGCTCGGCCATGGCCAGGTCGACCAGGGACCCCGGCACCTCGTCGACCGCCCCGATGCGCACGAGGGCGGCCAGCCCGAGGTAACCGCTGTAAGCCGCCAGCACCCGCCTGCGCGCCTCCTCCTCCGGCTGGCCGAGCTCCCGCAGTACGTCCTGCATGAAGTCCAGGCGGCGTCGGCTCACCCGCCGCACCACCTCGCCGACCAGCGGATCGTCCACCTCGCTGATCAGCCGGAACGAGATCGCCGCGTTCTCCGCGTCACCGAAGGCCAGGTCCAGCAGGGTCCGCATGCGCGCCACGGGCTCGTCGAGCGACTCCAGCCGGGCGATGACCCGCTCGGTCCCGGCCTCCCAGTGCGCCAGGGCGGCCTCGACCAGTGCCCGGCGGTTGGCGAAGTGCCAGTAGAAGCTGCCCTTCGAGACGCCGAGCCGTACCGCGACGGGCTCCACCGCGACAGCGCCCAGGCCACCCTCCGCGAGCGCCGCCAGCGCGGCCCTCGCCCAGTCGTCGGGCCCCAACCGCTCCGCCACCGCACGTTTCCCTCGCTCAGCCACCCCACACCTCCCCTCGCTCGACCGCACCCCGCCGACGGACACCGTCCCGCTCCGACAGCCTGCCATACGGCGGCGTATAGTCACCTCCATACGCAACCGTATGGAGGCCGCGAGCAGGCCCCGTGCACGAGGAGCCCCCCATGCCGACGCTGGTAGACGACTTCATCCCCCGCCCGGACGCGGCGGAACTGCACTCGATCGTGATCAACGCCTCCCGTGACCGCGTCTGGCAGGCACTCATCCACCTGGACTCGCGGGACATCCGCCTGGCCAAGCCGTTGTTCGCCATCCGGCGCCTGTTCTCCCGCTCCTCCGGTGACCGGCCGAAGCAGGAAGCGCCCCCCTTCACGCTGCTGGCCGTGGACCCGATGCGGGAGATCGTCCTGGGAACGATCGGGCAGTGGTGGCGTCTGGGCCGCGCCGAGCACGCCCCGGCGATCGGCGACGAGGACGACTTTCGCGCCTTCGACCGGCCCGGTTACGCCAAAGGGACGTTCAGCTTTCTGCTGGACGACGCGGGGCCGGGGCGCATCCGCCTGGTCACCGAGACCAGGGTGCTCGCCACCAGCCCCGACGCCCGCCGCGCATTCCTCCGCTACTGGATCGTCATCCGCCTCGGCAGCGGCCTGATCCGCCGCATCATCCTGTTCGCCATCCGGGCCCGCTCCTGATCCGCCGCACCATCCGGCGCGTGTGACGGCGGGAGGCGGAAGTGCTCTGATCGGGCGATAGCCTCGTGTCGTGCTGGATAAGATCGCGGCGACCCGTTACGTGACGCCGTTGCGCGAGGGCGGATCGTTGCCGGGCGTGGTCGAGGCGGATGATCTCGGCACCTACGTGGTGAAGTTCCGGGGAGCGGGCCAGGGCCGCCGCGTGCTCGTGGCGGAGATCATCTCGGGCGAGCTGGCCAGGCGGCTCGGACTCCGTACTCCCGAGATCAAGCTGATCGACCTCGACCCGCAGATCGCCATCCGGGAGCCCGACGAGGAGGTGCAGGACCTGCTCAAGGCGAGCACCGGCCTCAACCTGGCGATCGACTTCCTGCCCGGCTCCCTCGGGTTCGAGCCGCTGACGTGGACGCCCGACCGGATGTTCGCCTCGCGGGTGGTCTGGTTCGACGGCCTGATCCACAACGTCGACCGCAGCTGGCGCAACCCCAACCTGCTCGTCTGGCACCGCGACATCTGGCTGATCGACCATGGCGCTGCGCTCTGGTTCCACCACAACTGGCGGACCGCCGACCCGCGACGGCCGTTCGACGTGGGAGACCATGTGCTGGCGCCGTTCGCGACTCACCTTGAGGCCGCAGCGGCCGAGCTGTCCGCGAAGATCACTCCCGAGCTCCTGGAAACCGTCACCGCGCTGGTGCCCGACGAATGGCTCGACGACGAACCCGGCTTCGACTCGGCGCAGGCCGTCCGCGACGCCTATGTCGACCACCTGCTCCAGCGCGCGCGGGCACCGTACGAGTGGCTGAGACCGCCCGCCACCCCGGTCGGCGAACCCACGGGCCCGGCCTCCGTCGGCGAGTTCTGGCGGGGAGGCGACCGATGAGCAGGGACGTCTACGAGTACGCGGTGATCCGCGTGATGCCGCGCGTCGAGCGCGGCGAGCTGATCAACGCGGGCGTGCTGCTCTACTGCCAGCCGCGCTCCTACCTCTGCGCGCGGGTCGATCTCGACGCGACCCGGCTGCGCGCCCTCGACCCGGCGGTGGACATCGACGGTGTACGACAGGCGCTCAGTGCCTACGAGCTGGCCTGCGGGGAGGAGGCCGGACCGCTGGCCAAGGAGTCGCTCGGCGGCAGGTTCCGCTGGCTGACGGCACCGCGCAGCACGATCGTGCAGACCGGGCCGGTCCACGCCGGTCTCACCGCCGACCCGGACACCGAGCTGGCCAGACTCTTCGACAAACTGGTTCGGCCCTGACCCCAGACGGCTCTGACCCCAGACGGCTCTGACCCCAGACGGCCCTGACCCCAGACAGCCCTGACCCCAGACGGCCGCACCAGCAAGGTACACCGGACCGATATCCGTGCCTCACCGGCTTTCGGGAGTGCGGCGTCGAGAATGGGCTCCGGCCACGGTCAGGCTGGGTCGGGGGCGCAGGCGGTTTCGTGTGGCCGTCCGTCCTCGACCCTCGCGATGGGCTCGCCGACGAGATGTTGTAGCGCGCTCTGCAGAGAGTTCCGCGTCGAGGGGGCGAGGTCGGCCAAGAGCCGGTCCTCGATCGCCTCTATGTCGGCGCGGGCGGCTTTGAGGGCGTGGCTGCCTTCGGTGGTGACCTCGATGATGCGGGCCCTGCGGTCGGCGGGGTCCGGTCGGCGGCGCACCAGGCCAGCGCTTTCCAGTTCGTCGAGGATGAGGACCAGCTTGCTCTTGTCGACCGATACGGCCTGGGCGAGAGCGAGCTGGGAGCTGGCAGGGGCTTCAACGATGGCCATCAAGACCGTGTAGCCCCACAGGGTCATGCCGTGCTCACGTACGGCCGCGCTCTCGGCTGTGGCCAGACCCTGCTTGAGCCGCGCGAACAGCCAGTGCAGGTCCTGGTGCAACCAGCTGCCGGGCGAGCCTTCCGGGGCGGGAGCGTTGGCCATGCCCAGCATGATACCAAACTCATATGTTCTTGACTTGCAACTATCTTGCTCTATATTGATTGCGATTCCAGACCATCTTGAATGTGAGGCAATCTTGTGACGCATCTCCTGCATCTGGACGCCAGCGGACGCAGCGACTCGTTCTCGCGCAGGCTCGGCAGGACCTTCGTGACCGGCTGGCGGGCCACCCATCCCGACGGCATCTACACCTACCGCGACCTCGTGGCGGACCCGGTGCCACCCATCGACGAGAACCGGGTCCACCTCGCCACCCAGTCATCCGTGAACGGGGTACGCGACATCGAGGCCATGGACAAGGTGGCCGCGACCGCCCCCGAACTGGCCAGGAGCTGGGCGGCCACCCGTCCGCTGGTGGAACAGCTCCTCGCGGCCGACGTCCTGCTCCTGGGCGTGCCGATGTACAACTTCACGGTGCCCGCCGCGCTCAAGGCGTGGATCGACCGCGTGACCCTGCCCTGGCTGCCGCTCAAGGGCAAGTCGGCCGTGGTGCTGAGCGCGCGCGGCGGGAGCTACGGCCCGGGCATGCCCCGCGAGCAGTTCGACTTCCAGGAGCCCTACCTGCGCGCCTACTTCTCCGTGCTCGGGCTGGACGACGTGGAGTTCGTCCATGCCGAGCTCACGCATGCCACGGTCATGCCCTTCCTCGCCCAGTTCCGCGACCAGCACGAGGCCTCCCATGCCGCGGCGCTCGACGCGGTGCACGCCCTGGCGACCCGAGCCCGCGCCGAGATCCCGTCCGCAACCTGACTCGAGAGGAAATCGCATCATGAACACAGATCTCAACGGCCGCGTGGTCCTGATCACCGGCGCGTCGACCGGCATCGGAGCCGCGACCGCCCGCGCCTTCGGGCGCGAAGGCGCCCGGGTGGCGATCACCTACCGCAACAACCCCGACAGCGCCGAGAAGGTGGCCGCTGACGTGGAGTCCTCCGGCGGGCAGGCGCACGTCGTCCGACTCGACCTCGAAGACCTGCCCACCATCGACCAAGCTGTCGCGAGCGTCATAGAGCGCTGGGGAGGTATCGACGTCCTCATCGCCAATGCCGTGCGCTGGGGCGGCGACGGCCCGCCCGACCCCAGCCTCCGCTTCGAGGACGTCCCGCTGCAGGAGTGGGACGCGATGATCGGCGCCAACCTGATCGGAACCGCGGCCACGGTCCGCGCGGTCCTGTCCAGCATGCGCGCCAAGGGCTGGGGCCGTATCGTGCTGATCTCCTCGAGCGTCGCCGAGGAGGGCCTGCCCGGCCCGGGCCCCTACGGCACCGCCAAATCGGGCCTGTACGGGCTCGCCCGTAGCCTGGCCTGGAACGGCGGCCCGGACGGGATCCTGGTCAACGTCGTGGCACCGGGCTTCACCCTGACCGACAGCCGCCCCGACATCCCGGCTTTCGTCACCGACGCCCTCGCCGCCGCCACCCCCACCCGCAGGCTCTCCCACTCCGACGACGTGGCCAACCTCATCGTCTTCCTGGGCTCGGGAGCCAACGGCAACCTCACCGGCGAGGTGATCCGGGACGGCTCCGCCGCCGCACGCGCACCGCACATCGGCGGATAGCAGCCCCAACCCGCACCACACGAACGTGCTCCCCGCCCGGCCGGGCGGGCGGGGACTACCAGACGGCGGGGCGAGCTGGTTGGCCACATGCGCGCCGAGGTCACGGCGGACCAGGTGCGGGCACAGGTCGAGCCCGCCGCCGAGTCCCGCGGCGGCAAGGGCGAACGCGCCATTGCACTGACCGAGTCACCGTCACCCGCGGTCACACCTTGACCAGCGACTCCCAGATCCCCATCACCAAGATCATGGCTAGAACAGGACAGACATGAACGTGTCGACCTCGTGGAAGCCCACCTTCCGGTAGACCGCCCGGGCCGAGTGGTTGAAGTCGTTGACGTACAGCGAGACCACAGGGGCGAAGCAGTCCAGGGCGGCGTCCACGACCGCGGCCATCCCGGCCACCGCGTGTCCCTGGCCGCGCAACGCGGGGTCGACCCACACCCCTTGGATCTGGCAGGCATGGGGAGTGACCGCGCCGACCTCGGCCTTGAACACCACGCGGCCGTCGTCGATGCGCGCGTAGGACCTGCCGATGCGGATCAGCTCGGCAACCCTGGTCCGGTAGAGGGCGCCGCCGTCGCCGAGGTTGGGCGAGACACCCACTTCCTCGGTGAACATCGAGACGCAGGCCGGCAGCAGGGTCTCGAACTGGTCCGGGCGGACCCGCCGGACCAGCGGGTCGGCGGGCACGGGCGACCTGCGCGAGGTGGCCATGACCGGCTGTGCCCAGCGGATCGTGCGGGCCCGGCCCCAGTACGGCTCCAGGCGCTCCCACAGCAGCGAGACCGCGTCGGCGGGACCCACGATGGACGAGCAGCGGCGGCCCTGCTTGCGGGCGCGGTCGGCGAAGGCGTGCACGGCTTCGGGACCGGCGTTGACCGGCACCATGTTTGCCCCCGCGTAGCAGAGCGAGACAAGCCCGCCGCGCGGCCCGAACCCCCACATCTGCCCGCCCAGCCGCGCCGGATTGAGTCCGACGGTCCGCACCCGGGAGGAGACGAAGACGTTGGCGACCGGATCGAAGTCGAGCAAGGCAAGGGCTTCGTCCCGGTCGCTGTCATCGAGCACACGCGACGCCGATGTACGCAGCATCACATGGTCAGACTACGCGAACGACCACCGAATAGCTCATCTGGTGAGGAGCTCGGTGCGCCTTTCGTGACCAAGAGGACTAACGGCCGCCATATGGGCCGTGGGCTTGGGCGCCGGCAGTTTGTCACAGTTGGCGGTGTGCCGCGGCACCGTGCCGTCGACCAGGTACGCGATCAGGTGGCGGTCCACACACTGGTTCCCCGACAGCGAAGACCCGTGGTTGCCGCCCGCGTCGACGACCATGCGGGCGCTCGGGAACAGTTTGCGCATGTTCAGGGCGCCTTGGTACGGAGTCGCGGCGTCGTCCTTCGACTGGATCATCAGGATCGGAGGCAGCCGCTTGGACGCGTTGATCTTGACCGGAGTGCCGCCCGGCACGGACCAGAACGCGCACGGGGCGTTGTACCAGGCGTTGGACCAGGTGAGGAACGGCGCCTGCCGGTACACCCGGGTCATGTCCGTCCGCCACTTGTCCCAGGACCTGGGCCACTGGGCGTCGCGGCACTGCACGCTCAGGTAGATGGCGTAGCCGTTCTCCTCGTCGGCGTCCGGCTTGCCGTACTTGTTGTAGACGTCGACCAGGGCCTTCCCGTCGCCCTGCCGCACGTACCTGGACCAGGCGGCGGCCAGGTCGGGCCAGATCCGGTCGCTGTAGCCGGCCACGGTGAACGTGTCGTCGAGCTCGCTCGGGCCGACCACCCCGGCGGCCGGGCGGTCGTGCAGCCTGGAGCGCATCGCGTACCAGGCGAACGAGGTCTGGGTCAGCGAGCCGCCGAGCTTGTAGACGGCGTTGTTCTTGGCGGTCCAGGCCAGGAAGGCGCGGTGCCTGCGCTCGAAGGCGCGGTCCTGGGCCAGGTTGGCCTTGTACCAGACGCCGTCCGGGTCGACCGTGCTGTCCAGGACGAGGTGCTTGACCCGGTCGGGGAAGAGCGTGGCGTAGACGGCGCCGATGTAGGTGCCGTAGGAATAGCCGAGGAAGCTGATCTGCGACTCGCCGAGGGCCGCGCGGATGCTGTCCATGTCGCGGGCGGTGTTCTCAGTGGTGAGGTGGGGCAGCAGCCAGGCGTACAGGTCGCCGCATCGGCTGGCGTATTCGCTGGCCCTGCCGAGCAGCACCTTCTCGTCTGCCTCATCGCGCGGCACCGCGTCGGGCCTGGGCGGGGCGTAGTAGACGGCGGGGTCGACGCAGTGCATGGCGGGCTCGCTGTTGCCCACGCCGCGCGGGTCGAAGCCGATGATGTCGTAACGGTCGGCGGCCTTCTGCGAGAGCGTCGCCGACACGTACTCGGCCAGCGACCGGCCCGAGGCGCCCGGCCCGCCGGGGTTGACCAGCAGCGGGCCCAGATAGTCGCCGCCGTCGCGCGACACTTTGGCCTTGATCCGGTTGAGCGCCAGCGTGATCGACTGCCCTGTCGGCTCGTTGTAGTCGAGCGGCACCCGCACGGAGGCGCACTCGACCCCGCTCACCCGAGGCGCGGACCGTCTGATGACCGTCCCAGAATCGGCCTCGTCCGTCTCCGTCTTCGATGATGACGACGCCACTGGACAGGCCCCCCAGTCCAGTCCCGAACTCACGGCGCGCCCGGCGGCCACGGCGCTGCTCGCTCCCCCGACCACCGGCACCAGCATCGCCATCCCGACGATCACTCTTACGACCCGCTTCACACGGCCTCCCATTCGATTGGCAGACCGATGGTCTCTGAGTAACCGAGTCATGACGCTGGGTATGGAAGAACGCTTACCATTCTGTAATCGCCCAATTGCCCGCCGTAATCCACTCCCGGGCGGCCGGGGTGCCCGGTTTGCCCCGCCACTGGCCAAGAGTGCGCACGTCACGGCGGCGCGCCACCTTCACCGGAGGAGCGTGCCCCTGGACAGAGCTCAGCCCGGTCGGCGTCTGGGGCCGACCGGGCTGAGCCGTAAAAAAATATGAGTTTTAAATCAGCCGACGACAACCTCAGGCTCGCCGTCGAGCGCGATGCCCATCGAGTCGGCGATGCGCAGGGCCTCGTCGATCAGGGTCTCGACGATCTGCGACTCCGGGACCGTCTTGACGACCTCGCCCTTGACGAAGATCTGCCCCTTGCCGTTGCCCGAGGCCACGCCCAGGTCGGCCTCGCGGGCCTCCCCCGGCCCGTTGACGACACAGCCCATCACGGCCACCCGCAGCGGCACCTTCAGCCCCTCGAGCCCCGCCTGCACCTGCTCCGCCAGCGTGTAGACGTCGACCTGCGCCCGCCCGCACGACGGGCACGAGACGATCTCCAGCCCGCGCTCCCGCAGCCCGAGCGACTCCAGGATCTGCGTGCCGACCTTGACCTCCTCGACCGGCGGCGCCGACAGCGAGACGCGGATGGTGTCGCCGATGCCCTCCGCCAGCAGCGCGCCGAACGCGACCGCCGACTTGATGGTGCCCTGGAAGGCCGGACCGGCCTCGGTCACGCCCAGGTGCAGCGGGTAGTCGCACTGGGCGGCCAGCAGCCGGTACGCGTTGATCATGACGACGGGGTCGTTGTGCTTGACCGAGATCTTGATGTCGCGGAACCCGTGCTCCTCGAACAGCGAGCACTCCCACAGCGCCGACTCGGTCAGCGCCTCCGGGGTCGCCTTGCCGTACTTCTGCAGCAACCGGGGGTCGAGCGAGCCGGCGTTGACGCCGATGCGGATCGGCACGCCGTGATCGGCCGCCGCCCGCGCGATCTCGCCCACCTTGTCATCAAATTTCTTGATGTTGCCGGGGTTGACGCGTACCGCCGCGCAGCCCGCCTCGATGGCCGCGAACACGTACTTCGGCTGGAAGTGAATGTCGGCGATGACCGGGATCTGCGACTTGCGGGCGATGACGGGCAGCGCGTCGGCGTCGTCCTGCGACGGCACGGCCACCCGCACGATCTGGCACCCCGAGGCGGTCAGCTCGGCGATCTGCTGCAAGGTGGCGTTGATGTCGGCGGTCACCGTGGTGGTCATCGACTGCACGGAGACCGGCGCGTCGCCACCGACCGGGACGCCGCCGACCATGATCTGGCGGGAGTGCCGGCGTTGGGCGAGCGGCTTGGGACGGACCGTGGGGATGCCGAGTGCTACAGAAGACATTTCAACCCTTGAGTTTCGGTAACGGTATCCAGTGTAGGTAGCCCGTGGGACTGCCGGGCTGTGAGCTCCGTCCCAGGTCTCATCCGCCGGCCGCGCCCCGTACGAGCTCGCTCGCGCGGGTGCGAGCCCAGGCGTCGGCGGCGAGCACCTCCTCGACCGAGTCCGCGGGGGTCACCCGGTGCTCTTCGACGACCTTGGCGACCGTGTCGACGATAGCCGGGAACCGCAGGCCGCCGCCGATGAACGCCTCCAGGCACGCCTCGTTGGCCGCGTTGTAGACGGCGGGCGCGGTGCCGCCCTCGGTGCCGACGTGCCTGGCCAGCGCGACGGCGGGGAAGGCATCGTCGTCGAGCGGCTCGAAGGTCCACTCCTGGGCCCGGGTCCAGTCGATGGGGGCCGCGGCGCCCGCGATCCGCTCGGGGTGGCCGAGCGCGAGCGCGATGGGCAGCCGCATGTCGGGCGGGCTGGCCTGGGCGATGGTGGAGCCGTCGATGTACTCGACCATGGAGTGGATGATCGACTGAGGGTGCACCACGACCTCGATCCGGTCGAAGCCGATGTCGAACAGCAGGTGCGCCTCAATGACCTCCAGCCCCTTGTTGACCAGGGTGGCCGAGTTGATGGTGATCATGGGACCCATGGACCAGGTGGGGTGCGCGAGGGCCATTTCAGGCGTGACGTCGAACAGGTCGGTGCGCTTGCGCCCCCTGAACGGCCCGCCGCTCGCGGTGATGACCAGCCGCTTGACCGCCTCGGGCCGGTGACCGTCGGGACCACTGGCCCACAGGCACTGCTGGACGGCCGAGTGCTCGGAGTCGACGGGCAGGATCTGCCCCGGCGCGGCCAGCCGCTTGACCAGCGGCCCGCCGATGATCAGTGACTCCTTGTTGGCCAGGGCGAGTGTCCGGCCCGCCTTCAGCGCGACCAACGTGGAGGTCAGGCCGAGCGCGCCGGTGATGCCGTTGAGCACCGTGTCGCACGGCCACGCCGCCGCCTCCGCGACCCCTTCGGGGCCGGCGAGCACCACCGGGCTCGCGCCGCGCGCCGCGAGCGCCTCCTTCAGCGCCGGTACGGCGTCGGCATCGGCCACGGCCACCACCTCGGCGCCGTGCTCGGCCGCCTGCTCGGCCAGCAGCTCGACCTTCCCGCCACCGGCCGCGAGCCCGGCGACCCTGAACCTGCCCGGATCGGTGCCGATGACATCTAGTGCCTGGGTGCCGACCGAGCCGGTGGAGCCGAGGACGACGACGGAGCGGAGGGTGTCTGCGTGCACCCGTCCATTGTCCCCGCTGCCGGAAGCGACCCGGCACGCGGCTCCCCCGTCCCTGAATATGGCAACGCCTGTGACTCCAGATATTCCAGTACATTAACGCCCAAATATCCCCATATCCGTATGCGCAAATCCCGAGAAATCGGGATATTGGGGCCGCTACCTTCCAACCTCAGATCCGGGATTTGGGAGGTACGTAATGCACCGCAGAGTCGCTCTGCTTTCCATCCTCGCCCTCACCGCCGGGGGCGCCCTGCTCCCGGCCGGGCTCGCGCAGGCCCAGTCGGGACCCAAGCCCGCCCAGAAGGCGGCCGCCGACTCCACCTCCGAGCAGCAGACCGTCCTGCGGTACTGGACCCCGCAGAAGATGGAGGCGGCCCAGCCGCTCGACGCGCCCGCGCCCAAGAAGCAGGCCAAACTGGCCATGAGCACCCCCGGCGAGCCCACCACGATCCCGCCCACCAGCGCGCCGGGCAATGCCGCACAGGCCGCCAACAGCGGCGGCTCCGCCTGGACCCGCGGCGGCGCGATCACGAAGACGACCGGCCGAGTCTTCTTCACCTACCAGGGACGCAACGCCTCCTGCTCCGGCTCGGCCGTGACCAGCGCCAACAAGAGCGTGGTGCTCACCGCGGGCCACTGCGTCAAGATGGGCGGCGCCTTCCACACCAACTGGGTGTTCGTCCCCGGATACGACAACGGCAGCCGCCCGAACGGCACCTGGGCGGCCACCAAGCTGCTGACCACCCCGCAGTGGAACGCCGGCGAGGACATCGACTTCGATGTCGCCGCCGCCGTGGTGGCGCCGCTGCAGGGCAAGGCGCTGACCGACGTCGTGGGCGGCCAGGGCGTGGCGTTCAACCAGGCGCGGCGCCAGCAGATGTACGCCTTCGGCTACCCGGCGGCGGCCCCGTACGACGGCTCGAAGCTGACCTACTGCAGCGGCCGCGCGTTCGACGATTTCCTGATGTCCAAGGATCAGGGTTTGACCTGCGACATGACTGGTGGTTCGAGCGGCGGTCCATGGTTCCAGAATTTCAATGAAACGACCGGCCTCGGCACGCAAAACTCCGTCAACAGCTTCAAATACAACTTCGCCGCTAAATGGATGTTCGGCCCTTATTTCGGGTCAGAGGCCCAAGCCGTCTACCAAGCCGCCCAGAGCACCAACGCCCTCTGAAGCCGTTCACCGAAAGTAGTCACAAGAACACATCTTGTGGTGCAGACTCGGGGGTCATGAGCCTGAGCATCCCCTTGCTGACAGCCGTACCGCTCGTCACGGGGCTGATGGGCCCCGCGCTCATCGGCGCCATGCCCGCCCAGCACCATGACCCCGCCCATCGCGTCGCCAAGCAGGTCGTGCACACGGCCAAGCGGACGGAGGTGGTCGAGCACGTGGCCGCCCGCAGCCCCGCCGAGCAGCGGCGCGTGCTCGACTACTGGACCCCGGCCCGGATGGCCGACGCCCTGCCGATCGACATGCTCGGCATCGTGACCAAGCGTGACGGCCTGCTGGGCGGCCTCGCCAAGAAGACGGGGATCGCCGCCGCACCCGGCCTGACCGGCGAGAAAGTGACCCGCGAGAGCGAGAAGGCCAGGATCCCCGTCCCCCGCCTCCAGTCGGCCCGGCCCCTGACCACCACGTCCGGCTCCCGCTGGCTGACCGGCGGCGCGGTCACCCGCACCACCGGCCGCGTCTTCCTGACCGTCAGCGGCATCGACTTCGTGTGCTCGGCGAGCACGGTCAAGAGCGCGAGCAGGGACCTCGTGGTCACCGCCGGCCACTGCGTCAAGGACGGCACCGGCGAGTGGGCGGCCAACTGGCAATTCGTGCCCGGCTACCGCGACGGCGGCGGCCACCCCTACGGCCAGTACGCCGCCCGCCGCATGTTCGTCACCGGCCCGTGGGCGCATTCCGCCGACGACAGCTACGACGTGGGCATGGTGGCCCTGACGACCGCGGAGAGCCAGCACGTCACCGACGTGGTCGGCGGCCAGCAGATCGCCTTCAACGGCGCGCGCGGCGGCCAGACGTTCGGCTTCGGCTTCCCGGCCGACCCGCCCTACGACGGCGAGCACCTGGTCTACTGCGCGGGCCGCCTGCACGGCGACCCCTACAAGCAGACCCGCGACCAGGGCCTGGGCTGCGACATGACGGCGGGCTCCAGCGGCGGCCCGTGGCTGTCCGGCTTCGACCCCGCCACGGGCACCGGCGAGATCACGTCGCTGAGCAGCTTCAAGTACAGCGACGACCAGCGCACCATGTACGGCCCGTACTTCGGCGACGCCGCCAAGGCCCTGTTCGACACGGCCCAGCGGGCGTAGCTAGAGCGACAGGCCAGTCAGCACCATGACCTTCTCGTAGGTGTAGTCCTGCATCGCCGAGTGCAGACCCTCGCGGCCGACGCCGGAGTCCTTCACGCCGCCGTACGGCATCTGGTCGGCCCGGTACGACGGCACGTCGCCGATGATCACGCCACCCACCTCCAGCTCCCGGTTGGCCCGGAAGGCCGCGTCCAGCGACCGCGTGAACACTCCGGCCTGGAGGCCGTACCTGGAGTCGTTGACCATCGCGTACGCCTCGTCGATGTTCGCGGCCGGCTGCAGGACCATGACCGGCCCGAAGACCTCCTCGCGCAGGACCTTGGCGTCGGAGGGCACGTCGGCCAGGACGGTGGGCGCGTACGTGGCGCCCTCGCGGGTGCCGCCCGCGAGCACGCGGGCGCCCCCGTCGACCGCCTCCTGGACCCACTGCTCGACGCGTTCGGCGGCGTGGACCGAGACCAGCGGTCCGACCTGCGTCTTCTCGTCGGCCGGATCGCCGGTCACGAGCCCGCCGACGGCCGGGAGCAGGCGCTCGACGAAGGCGTCGTAGACGGGCTGCTCGACGATCACCCGCTGCACGGCGATGCAGCTCTGACCGGCCTGGTAGTTGGAGAACAAGGCGACGCGCTGGGCCGCCCAGTCGAGGTCGGCGTCGCTCAGCACGACGGCCGCGGCGTTGCCGCCGAGTTCGAGCGTCACGTGCTTGCGCGGGATCTGGTCGGCGATCGCGTAGCCGACCGGCGCGGAGCCGGTGAACGACACCACCGGCAGCCTGGGATCCGCCACCAGAACGGAGGCGCGCTCGTTCTCGACCGGCAGCACGGAGAACATCCCGGCGGGCAGGTCGGTCTCGGCCAGGAGCTCGCCGAGCAGGAGCGAGGTGAGCGGCGTGGCCGGCGCCGGCTTGACGATGATGGGCGCGCCGACGGCGATGGCGGGCGCGACCTTGTGAGCGACCAGGTTCAGCGGGAAGTTGAACGGCGTGATCGCGAGCACCGGCCCGTACGGCAGACGGGAGACGTACGCCAGGCGCCCGGCGGCGGCGGGCTCGGTGTCGAGCCGCTGCACACCGCCCGACCAGCGGCGGGTCTCCTCGGCGGCGAAGCGGAAGGTGGCGATCGCGCGGGTGACCTCGCCACGAGCCCAGAAGATCGGCTTGCCGTTCTCGGCGGTGATCAGGTGGGCGATCTCATCGGCCCGCTCCGCGATGCGGCGCGAGACATGGGCCAGCGCCTCGGCGCGTACGTGCGCGGGGAGCGCGGCGGCCTGTCCGGCGACCGCGTGGGCGGCCGCGACGGCCTCCTCGACCTGGGCGTCGGTCGGCACGGAATAGCGGCCGACGTCGCGACCGTCGTGGGGATTGGTCACGGTGAGCTGGGAGTCGCCGGTGGCTGGCCGGCCCGCGAGCCAGAAGGTACGCACGTCCATGTTCTCGACGTTATGCCAAGGCCACGATCGGGGACGTACACCACCGTGCACAAGACCCCCACCAGACCTCACCGTTAAGTACAACCTCCCTTGCCTACCCAGGATGTAACAGAAGTAGACCTAATTCGGGATGTTTACCATGCAGGGCGGTTTGAACTTTCTCCCGGCTGGCTAAGTCATCGTGTGCGGGTCCTCAGCGCGGCGGGCCCCCGACGCAGAAAGGCGTGGCCCCATGACCTCCTCGGCGCCTCTCGGGCTCCAAGGCGCCTACTTGCTCGGTGAGCGGGCCACCCATGACGAGCTGCGTTCCCGGCTTCTCGACGTCGCGGTCAACCTGCTGCTCAGCGACGGCCCCGAGAGCTTGACCATGCGCAGGATCGCCACGGAGGCCGGCTGCACGACGACGGTCATCTACACGATGTTCGGCAACAGGGAAGGGCTGGCGGAGGCCCTCTACCTGGAGGGATTCGAGCGTTTCCGGCGCTTTCTGGACGCGGTCCCGCAGCGGCGGGACGCCCTCGAGAACCTCACCGCGCTCGGCCCCGCCTACCGTCAGGCGTGTCTGGCCGAGCCCGGCTACTACAGCTTGATGTTCGAGCGGGCGATCCCCGGTTTCGAACCCAGCGAGCGGGCCAGGACATTGGCCCGCGCGGCGCTCAACATCCTCGACCGGGTGATCGCCGACTGCATCTCCGCCGGGTACCTCGTCCCGACCCAGCCCCGCAAGATCGCCGACGCGCTGTGGGCCGCCGCCCAGGGCGCGATCAGCCTGGAGCGGGCCGGTCACCTGCGCGACGGCCGCACCTACGAGGCGGTCACGACGGCGACGATCTGCTGCTACCTGGTGGACAGGCAGAAGAAGTAGCCGCCAGCGCGATCCAGAGCTCGGCTCGCACTCCGGGATCGTCCAGGTCCCGGCCCAGCAGTTCGGTGACCCGCTTCATGCGGTAGCGGAGCGTGTGGCGGTGGATGCCGAGCCGCTGGGCCGCCGCGTCCCAGTGGCCGTTGCTGCCGATGTAGGCGCGCAGCGACTCGACCAGGTCGGCCCGCGAGCCGTACCTGGCGAGGGGCGCGAGCAGCGCCGCCGCGAACGCCTGGGCGGCGGCGGGGTCGAGCAGGGTGAGCAGGCCCTGGCCGGCGAGGTCGGCGAACCTGACGAGGCCGTCACGGCCGCTCTCGAACGCCCGCCGGGCCTGGTCGAGCGCGCCGGGCAGCTCACCGTACGCGCTGGGCGCGCTCATCCCGACGGTCCCCTCGGCGAGCGCGGCCACCTTCTCGGCCTCCGCCGCGGCCACCAGCACCACGACCGGCAACCCGAGCGGAGCGGCATCAGGGAGGCGGGCGGCTTCGTTAGTGCGGGCGGCTTCGGGAATGCGGGCGGCTTCGTTAGTGCGGGCGGTTTCAGGGACGTGGGCGGTTTCAGGGACGTGGGCGGTGAAGGCGTGCGGCTCCACCGCGTCGAGCGCGTCGCCCGCCACCGCCAGCACGACCACCGGTTCCTCCGGCAGCCGCCCACCGAGCGGCGCCAGCACCGCGCGCGCCCGCTCCACACAGGCCGGCCCCGCGCGCCCCTCCCCCATACCTCCGTCCAGCAGGAGCCCCAGTACGGCCGAGCGCACCCGGCGCTCGGCCTCCCGCTGGGCGCCGCCCTGCTCGACGGCCAGCGTGAGCAGCGATCCGGCCGCGTTGATGACCGTCTGCGTGACGGGCGAGAACGCCCGGGACGCCCCGACCACGAAGAACCCGCGCGGCCTCGGCCCCCCGCCCAGCGGCTGCAGGACGACGTGCTCGTCCGGCCCGGACAGCGCCAGGCTCGCGGGCGGCCGCCCGTTGGCCCCGCCGCCCCGCCAGACACCGTGCTCGCCGCGCAGCCGGGCCAGTTCGCGGGCCGCCGCCTCGGCCTTGGCGGCGCGGGTGGCGTGGCGTACCTCGCCGTGCTCGTCCAGCAGCGCGGCCCAGCCACCGACCTCCTTGGCCAGCCGGTCGATGACCGCGTACGGGCCCTCGGTCCGCAGGGCGGCCCGCGTGAGGCGGCCCTGGGCGGCGAAGGCGCGGGTGATCTCGTCGTACTGCTCGGCGGCCAGCAGGTCGCTGACCGCCTTGCCGACCGCGATGAACGGCGTCTCGCGCGGCACCTCCAGCAGCGGCAACCCGGCCGCCGTGGCCGCCGCCAGCAGCGCGGGCGGCACCTCTTCGTGCGAGAGCCCGACGCCGAGGGCGAGCCCGGCCACGCCACGTGCCACGAGGCGGGCGACATATTGCGAAAAGTCGCCTTCCAGGCGCATACCCGTGGTCAGGAGGAGCTCGTCGCCCTCCAGGTAGGGTGTCGGATCCTCCAGCTCGCTGACGGCCACCCAGCGCACGACCGAGTCCAAGGTGCCGGCCAGCGGCCGCAGCCCTGTCCGTCGCACCACGGTCCGCAGCGAAGGCGCCATACGAGTTGTCCATTCCGGCAAAGACGGGCACTCCAGTGTGACATATCGACGCATCGGACCAGGTGGGCGCCCGGCGTAGCGTCGGGCGCATGAGCATTCCGCAGGAGCGTCGTCTCGTCACCGCGATCCCAGGCCCGAAATCGCAGGAGTTGCTGGCCCGTAAGCAGGCCGCCGTGCCCCCGGGCATCGGCACCGCGCTGCCGGTGTTCGTGACGCGCGCCGGCGGCGGCGTCGTCCAGGACGCCGACGGCAACTCGCTGATCGACTTCGGCTCCGGCATCGCCGTGACCAGCGTCGGCAACGCCGCGCCCAAGGTGGTCGAGCGGGTCCAGGAGCAGGTCGCCGACTTCACCCACACCTGTTTCATGGTCACCCCGTACGAGTCGTACGTGGAGGTATGCGAGAAGCTCAACGAGCTGACCCCCGGTGACCACGAGAAGCGCACGGTCCTGCTGAACACCGGCGCCGAGGCCGTCGAGAACGCCGTCAAGATCGCCAGGCACGCCACGGGCCGCCCGGCGATCATCGTGTTCGACCACGGCTACCACGGCCGCACGCTGCTGACCATGACGCTGACGGCCAAGAACCTGCCCTACAAGCAGGGCTTCGGCCCGTTCGCGCCGGAGGTGTACCGGGTGCCGCTGGCCTACCCGTTCCGCTGGCCGACGGGCCCGGAGAACTGCGCCGAGGAGGCCGCCGCGCAGGCCATCGACATGATCGTCAAGCAGATCGGCGCCGAGAACGTCGCCGCCGTGGTGATCGAGCCGATCGCCGGGGAAGGCGGGTTCATCGAGCCGGCCAAGGGCTTCCTGCCGAGGATCGCCGAGTTCTGCCGGGACAACGGCATCGTGTTCGTCGCCGACGAGGTGCAGACCGGCTTCGCCCGTACCGGGCAGATGTTCGCCTGCGAGGACGAGGGCATCGTGCCCGACCTCATCACCACCGCCAAGGGCATCGCGGGCGGCCTCCCACTCGCCGCCGTCACCGGCCGCGCGGAGATCATGGACAAGGTGCACTCCGGCGGCCTGGGCGGCACGTACGGCGGCAACCCGGTCGCCTGCGCGGCCGCGCTGGGCGTGCTGGAGACCATCGCCGAGGAGGACCTGGTCGCCAAGGCCCGCCGCATCGGCGAGATCATGCTCCCCCGCCTCCACGCGCTGCGCGAGCGCTTCGACGTGATCGGCGATGTGCGCGGCCGAGGGGCGATGATCGCCGTCGAGCTGGTCCAGCCGGGCACGAAGGAGCCGAACCCGGCCGCGCTCGCCGAGGTCGTCCGGCGCTGCCACGCGGAGGGCCTGCTGGTGCTCACCGCGGGCACGTACGGCAACGTGCTGCGCTTCCTGCCGCCGCTGGTCATGCCCGAGCACCTGCTTGAGGAGGGTCTCGGCATCCTGGAGAAAGCTTTCGCTGAACTGTAGGAAACGCGCGAAACGGGCATCCAGCTTGTGGCTGGATGCCCGTTTTTGTAGGTGTAAGGCGTGCGAGCCGGGTAGAGAATTCACCCGGGCTTGACGCTGCCCTAGACGATCAGGAGCGCCCCCGGGCTTATAACGGATCCGGTATACGAGTGGCCGACCGCTGCTGGGAGCATGATGAACTGGGGTCCGACAGGAACGGCACAGAGAATGTTGACGTTCGACCCTGATGGTTTGAGCCGGGCACAGCTCGAGGGCGAAGCCTGCGTGGTCTGCCACAAGAGGTGGCCCAGGCCGCGCGTCCGCGTCGGGCGCTTCCCCGACGACTCTCCCGTGCTGGCCTGCGGCGACTGCGCCGAAGCGCTCATCCCGGCGCCGATGGCCACAGTGGTCGCCTTCCCAACGCGCTAGAGCCTTTCCGCGCGTCAGAGCCTTTTCCGCGCGCTGGAGACGGCGTCAGGCGGCCGCCTCGCGGATCCGCCAGGGCGAGCCGTACTCGGTCAGCAGGTCGAGGAACGGCACCGCGTCGAATGCCTCCGGCCCCAGCACGCCCGTGCCCTTCCAGGCACCGCGGGCCAGCAGCTCCAGCGCGACCACGGGGTGGACGGCGGTCTGCCAGACGACGGCCTGCGAGCCGTACTCGCGCATCGACCAGGCGTTGTCGACCACGTGATAGAGGTACACCTCGCGGGGCCCGCCGTCCTTGCCGGCGCCCTTCACCCAGGTGCCCGCGCACGTCTTGCCGTGCATCCGGTCACCGAGGGTCGCCGGGTCGGGCAGGCTCGCCGCCACCAGGTCACGCGGCGCCACGTCGGCACCGCCCACCCTGATCTTGTCGGCGCTGTCCAGCCCGAGCTTGTGCAGGGTCTTGAGCACGCCGATGAACTCCTCGCCCAGCCCGTACTTGAACGTCACCCGCTTCGCCGGGATCCAGCGGGGCACGAGCAGCACCTCCTCGTGCTCGACGTTCACGCACTCCACGGGGCCGATGCCCTCGGGGAAGTCGAACACCTCGGGCTCGCTGAACGGCTCGGTCGTGTGCCACCGCCCGTCCTCCCAGACGACGGGCGGATTGAGGCACTCCTCGATCGTCGTCCAGATGGAGAACGTCGGCGCGAAGTCGTAGCCGTCCACGACCAGGTTCGAGCCGTCCCTGACGCCGATCTCGTCGATGCCGTCGAACAGGTGGTCGGCGGCGTAGCGGGCGAACACGTCGGCCAGCCCCGGCTCCACGCCCATCCCGACGAGCGCGAGCCGGTCCCGCGCCCGCCACTCCTCGTCGCGCGCGAACTGCTCGTCGCCCAGCTTCACCCCCGGCATCTCGTACGGCCGGCTGGAGTGCGGTCTGGACAGCGACATCGCCATGTCCAGGTAGTCCGCCCCGGCCGCCAGCGCCGCCTCGAACAGCGGCATCGTGAACCGCGGATCGACGGCGTTGAACAGCACGTCGCACCGGTGCTCCCGGAGCGCCGCCGCCACCGCCGCCCGATCGGCGGCGTCGAGGCTGATCGCGCTGAAGCGGGGATCGTCCACGCCGGCGACGGCTCGCGCCGCCCGGCTCTGTTGGGAGTCGGCGACCACGATGTGTTCGAAGAAATCTCGGCGCGCGGCGATGGGCACGACAGCGGAGCCGACGCCGCCGGCGCCGACCAGAAGGATTCTCATGACCAGAACATACTCACTGACTGGTCATTCAGTCGAATTCTCGGCCAGTCCTCCGGAAAAGCGAGACGCCCCGGAGCGGGGGGAGGCCCGGGGCGTCTCTGCAGGCACGGCCCAGCGGGGGGACGGGGCGAGCCTGCGGCGAAAGTCATGTGTGGGTAAAGCAGCCCCCGCTCAATTCACCAGTGTGCCCCACTGTTTGCTCCATGTGGCGTAATCAGTGCATTCCCCCTCAGATCCCCGGCAACCCCCTGGCGGCCGAGCGGCGAAGGCGACCCGGTCGAGCCACTTCGGCTTGTCGGCTCCGTACGCGTCGCACATCTGCTTGGCCCGCCCTTTGCACGCCTTGGGGTTGGCCGGCGCCAGACCGACCCAGGCGGCCGCGTCACGCTGGGCCGACGGCGCCGCCATCCAGCTCAGCCAGCGGTAGGCGCAGTCGGTGTTGGGGATGTTCGCGCCGAGCATCCAGGAGTCGAGCCAGCCGGTCATCTTGCGCGCGCTGACCGCCTTGATCGGCTTGCCGGCCTTCTGCAGGAGCAGGCGGTAGTACGGCGTGGCCTGGGCGTAGTCGAGCGAGCCCGTGGCGAAGCCCTTGACCAGTTCGAGCGGGTTCTTCCAGTAAGTGCGGCCCTTGCGCTCGCTCAGCAGCGCCATCGCCCGGTCCAGCTGGCTCTTGGTCAGCTCGAAGGGGTCGTCCACGCTGCCGTCGGTGAGCGCCGCGTCGGCGATGGTCAGCGGGCCCTCCTTGAGCGACACCCGGTCCGACTGGAAGACCTGCTTGAGGCCGCCGTCCTTGACCTTGGTCGAGTCGTAAAGGAACTCGTGGAACCCCCACAGGTACGGCACGCCGTAGACCTTGCCCGACACCTTGGTCATGTCGCGAAAACGCTTGGTCAGGTCGTCGTAACCGGTGACCTTGGCCGGATCGATGGGCTGCGCCTGCCTGCGCTCGATCATCGAGGCGGCCAGCACCGGGCCGGCCGAGATCACGTCGTAGGAGCGCTGGTCGACGTACGTCGCCATGTCGTCGGCGGTCTGCACGGTGTCGAGGCGGGCGATGCGGCAGCCGGTCGTCTTCTCGAAGTCGCCCACCCAGTTGACCCTGGGGCTGGTGCCGCCGTATTCGGCGTAGCCGCGGTAGGTGAGGATCTGCAGCGTGCCGTCGCCCTGCGTCGGACTCGCCGACGGGGTGGGGGTCGGGGACGGGGTCTGCTTCGGCGATGGGACCGCCGCCCCCATGCTGGCGATCAGAGCCGTCATGGCCAGCGCCATGGCAGGTATGCGGCGATCCACGTTCCTCCCTCGTCCGTGTGCTGGAGTTTATCGGGCACACGACGGGGAGGGACGCCTGGCGCGTCCCTCCCCGGTGGAGATCGCTCACCCGTTGGTGGGGAAGCCCAGGTTCACGCCGCCGTGCGACGGGTCGAGCCAGCGCGAGGTGACGACCTTGCCGCGGGTGTAGAAGTGGACGCCCTCGGTACCGTGCACGTGCGTGTCACCGAACAGCGACGCCTTCCAGCCGCCGAAGCTGTAGAACGCCATCGGCACCGGGATCGGCACGTTGATGCCGATCATGCCGACCTCGACCTCGTTCTGGAAGCGCCGGGCCGCGCCGCCGTCGTTGGTGAAGATCGCGGTGCCGTTGCCGTACGCGCCGCCGTTGATGAGCTGCAGGCCCTCCTCGTACGAGCCGACGCGGACGATCGTCAGGACCGGGCCGAAGATCTCCTCGGTGTGCACCCGCGAGCCGGCCGGCACGTGGTCGAGCACGGTCGGGCCGAGCCAGAAGCCGGGCGTCTCCGACGCCTTGCCGCCGCCTTCGACACGCGTGTCCCGGCCGTCCACGACCAGCTTGGCGCCCTCCTCGACGCCGAGGTCGAGGTAGGAGGCGACCTTGTCGCGGTGCGCCTCGGTGACCAGCGGCCCCATCTCGGACCTGGGGTCGGAGCCGGGGCCGATCACCAGCTTGTCGACGCGCTCGACGATCTTCTGGACGAGCTCGTCGCCCACCGGGTCGACGGCCAGCACGACGGAGATCGCCATGCACCGCTCGCCGGCCGAGCCGAAGCCCGCCGACACGGCCGAGTCGGCGACCAGGTCGAGGTCGGCGTCGGGCAGGACGAGCATGTGGTTCTTGGCCCCGCCGAGCGCCTGCACCCGCTTGCCGTGGCTGGTGCCGGTCTCGTAGACGTACTTGGCGATGGGGGTCGAGCCGACGAAGGAGACGCCGCGCACGTCGGGGTGCTCCAGCAGCTGGTCGACGGCGACCTTGTCGCCCTGGACGACGTTGAAGACGCCGTCGGGCAGCCCGGCCTCCTGCCAGAGCCGCGCCATGAGCAGCGACGCGGACGGGTCCTTCTCCGACGGCTTGAGCACGAACGCGTTGCCGCAGGCGATCGCGATCGGGTACATCCACATCGGCACCATGGCCGGGAAGTTGAACGGCGTGATGCCGGCCACCACCCCGAGCGGCTGGCGCAGCGAATAGGAGTCGACCCGGGTCGAGACGCCCTCGGAGAAGCCGCCCTTGAGCAGGTGCGGGATCCCGCAGGCGAACTCCACGACCTCCAGGCCGCGAGCGACCTCGCCGAGCGCGTCGGAGTGCACCTTCCCGTGCTCGGCCGAGATGAGCGCGGCCAGTTCGTCGCGGTGGGCGTACATCAGTTCGCGGAAGCGGAACAGCACCTGCGCCCGCTTGGTCAGCGAGGCGTCCCGCCAGGCGGGGAAGGCCGCCACGGCGGCGGCCACGGCCGCGTCGACGTCGGCGGCCGAGGCCAGCGCGACGTGCCCGCTGACCTCGCCGGTCGACGGGTCGAAGATCTCCTGGGTACGGCTGTCGCCGTCCGTCAGAGCTCCGTTGATCCAGTGCTTGACAAACTTCACTGCGTCGCTGCCTCTGCGTTGATGACTTCCAGTGCGTGCACGATGATGCTGAGGCCCTCGGTGGCCTCGTCCACCGTGAGGGTGAGCGGCGGGGCCATGCGGATGGCGGTGCCGTACAGGCCGCCCTTGCCCGCGAGCAGGCCCGACTTCTTGGTCTCCTCCATGAACCGCGCGGCCTGCGCGGGGCTCTCCAGCTCGACGGCGAACATCAGGCCCTTGCCGCGCACGGCCTTGATGATCGGCAGCCGCTCGGCCGCCGCGCGCAGGCCATCGGCGATGATCTTGCCGGTCCTGGCGGCGTTGGCCTGGAGATCGTGGTCGAGCACGTAGTCGAGCGTGGCGTTGGCGGCGGCCATGGAGATCGGGTTGCCGCCGAACGTGGCCAGGCCCACGGCGGGCAGGCTGTCCATCAGGTCGCCGCGGGCCACGACGCCACCGACCGCGAATCCGTTGCCCAGGCCCTTGGCGAAGGTCATCATGTCGGGCGTCACGCCGTGGTTCTGGATGCCGAAGAACGCGCTGCCGGTGCGTCCCCAGCCCGTCTGCACCTCGTCGGAGATGAACAGGATGCCCTGCTCGTCCAGGACCTCCTTGTAGGCGGCGAACAGCCCGTCGGGGGCCATCGTGAACCCGCCCACACCCTGGATGGGCTCGGCGATCAGCGCCGCCACGTCGTTGGAGACGGCCGTGGCCAGCACGTGGCGCAGGTCGTCGACGCAGGCCGCGATGTAGTCGGCGTCCGACAGACCCTTGAACTGGGTCAGGTGCCGGTCGGCCCCGTGCAGGAAGTGCACGTTCAGCGGGGAGAGCGAGTTGTTCTTCCACGTCCGGTTGGAGGTGACGCTGATCGCGCCGAAGCTGCGGCCGTGGTAGCTCTGCCGCATGGCGAGCACCTGGTCGCTCTTGCGCGCGTAGGTGGCCAGCAGCAGCGCGGTCTCGTTCGCCTCGGTGCCGGAGTTGGTGAAGAAGACCTTGGCATCGGGGATGCCGGAGAGCCTGGCGATCTTCTCCGCCAGCTCGATCTGGCCGCGCAGCAGGTAGACCGTACTGGTGTGGACGACTCCCGTGGCGAGCTGACGCTCGACGGCCTCGCGCACCTCGGGCACGTCGTACCCGATCATGTTGGTGAGGATGCCGGCGAAGAAGTCGAGGTAGCTCTTGCCATCGGCGTCGACGACGCGATTGCCCTTGCCACTGACGATCTCGATCGGCTCGTTGTAGTTGAGTGCCACCCAGTTGGGGATCACTGCCCGGTGGCGGGCGAGAAGCTCCGACATGCTTCGAGTATCCCGGCTCGTCATCGTCGCACCCACCTCCAACATGTCCACACGACACCAAATCCCCTTACATGGTGTCATGCAGATTCCTGCGCCGACTTCGACCATATGTCAGGACATAAGGACTTACAACTCCCGAGAACTCATATCGCGGTATCGGGTGAAAGGGGCTGACAGTATCGGCGACGGGAGTACCGGGTGGTTGTGGAAACAGAGTCGGCCGACGGCGGCGCGGTGTTGAGCGGCATGGACGACGCCGAGGTGATCCGGCGCTCCCACAGCGATCCGGGCGCTTTCGCCGCGCTGTTCGACCGGCACGCGCCCGCCTTACATCGCTACGTCACCCGCCGTCTGGGGGACTCGCTGGCCGACGACATCGTCGCGGAGACGTTCCTGGCCGCGTTCAGGCGGCGCGAACACTACGACCCCGGGCGCGCCGATGCCCGCCCCTGGCTGTACGGCATGGCCGCCAACCTCATCGGCCACCATCGCCGCCGGGAGGTCAGGTCCTACCTGGCGCTGGCCAGGACCGGGATCGACGAGGTGGCGGAGGGTTACACGGACCGGGTGGAGGCCCGCGTGTCGGCCTCGGCCGTGCACCGGGAGCTGGCCGAGGCGCTGGCCGCGCTCTCCGCCGACGACCGGGAGGTGCTCCTGCTGGTCGCCTGGGCGCAGCTCAGCTACGAGGAGGTCGCCAGGGCGCTCGACATCCCCCTCGGAACCGTCCGCTCCCGGCTGCACCGGGCCAGGAAACGCACCCGCGCCGCGCTGGGCGGCGTCGACCCCACCGCGATCACCGACGAGGAGGCCGACCGTGGATGACCTGAACCTGCTCCAGGGGCTACGCGCGGACGCGCCGGAGCCCGACGCGGCCCGGCTCGCGGCCCTGCGCGACCGCCTCACCTCGGCCACGACCGCGACGGTCTCGCCTCCTGAGCGGCGCCGGCTGTGGCGGCCCCTCGCCAGGCGCGCGCTGCTCGCCGGGACCCTGGCGGCCGGGCTGGTGGTCGCGCTGACATTCGCCGGGCCCGCCCACGAGAGCCGTCCCACGCGTCCGGCGCCCAGCATGCGCCCGGGCAGCCTCCTGCTGCTGGAGCAGGCGGCCACGGCGGTCGAGAACAAGACCTCCTCGACTCCGCGCCCCGACCAGTGGGTTTACACCAAGTCCAAGGTCGTGCAGCCCGGCGACGGCCGCGTGACCACCCAAGAGAGCTGGTTCAGATACGACGGAAAGCGCCGCGCCGACTTCTTGGACGGCGAGCTGAAGGTCTCCGATGTCCCGCCGGACCCGGACGACGACGACCTTTCGCCGCAGAAGTACCACGACAGGCTGACGGCCCTGCCGACCGAGCCCGACAAGCTGCTCGCGAAGGTCTCGCGCGACAGGCATTGGAGCGACCTGCCGAAAGAGGACCCAGGCGCCGGCGAGCCGGCCGACGACCGGGCGTATCGGGTCCTCTCGGTCTACCTGGAGCAGCAGGCCGTCATGCCGCCGAAGCTCGAGGCCGCGATCTTCCGGGCCATGGCGAGGATCCCCGGCGTCAAGATCGCCGTGGACGTCCCCGACGCGGAGGACCGGCTGGGCATCGGCGTCTACTACGAGCCGAAGGGGCAGCAGGTCACCACGGAGTACCTCGTCCTCGATCCGGCGACCTACCACCTGCTCGGCCGTCGCACGATCTGGAACCGCGACGAGTGGATCACCATGCCGGGCAAGGCACCGGAGCCGGCCTTCGAGGCGGGCAGCTTCTGGGCGTCCGCCGAGCTGAGGTCCGGCATCGTCGACAAGCCCGGGCAGATCCCCTAGGGGATCTCCCGTCCGCCCGCGGGCGTACGACCGCCTTGATCGCTACGCCCGCGAGGGCACCACGATTGCCCACCGGCGGCCGACGACCGGCCACCCCCCGCTCCCCCACCATCGAGTCATCACCGAAGAAGACTCAGGGAGAGCGGACATGACCATCACCGTGGACCACCGGCCCGACGTGCACCCCGGCCCGCCGAAGCTCGACCGCGAGCAGTTGCTCCGCGCCGAGCGGGACACGCTCGACACCCCGCGCATGAAGTACAGCCTGCTGGCCAAGATGATGTTCAAGCCCGTCGACCTCATGTACGGCAAGCAGGGCTCTTTCACCAAGTTCGCCATGCTGGAGATCATCGCCCGCGTGCCGTACCAGGCGTGGGAGCGCATGGGCTACTGGGCGGTGCACCGCCACGCGGGCCGCTCGGGCCTGGCCAGGCGGGTCTTCGAGCGCATCGTGGAGGCCCGCACCGATCAGGACAACGAGCAGTGGCACCTGCTGATCATGCAGGACCTCGTCCAGCGACACGGCCTCAAGCAGAACTGGCTGCTGCACAAGGCGGCGCCGTGGCTGATCTCGTTCTTCTACTACCACGTGTCGTGGGTGCTGTTCCTGGTCCGGCCCGACTGGAGTTACCGGTTGAACGCGGAGTTCGAGGACCACGCGGAGCACGAGTACATGACGTTCGTGGCGGACAACCCCGGCCTGGACTTCGTCCCCGACCCGGGCACCTACGCCGCCGAGTACGGCCGCTACCACTCGGTGGCCGACCTGCTGCGACAGGTCGGCCACGACGAGCGGACACACAAACTGGACAGCCTGGAGGCCATGCGCGAGCCCCGCATCCGCTAGACCGGGGCGGACTGGGTGGTGTCGGCGGTGACTGCGGGAGCGGCCGGCCGCAGCACCGCGAGGGCGAGCAGCGCGGCCGCCACGCAGAACCCGGCCCCGACCCAGGAGCCGAAGTGCATCGCGTCGGTGAAGGCCGCGCGGGCGGGCTCCACGATGCCCAGGTTGAAGGCGCCGCCGATCGACTCCCTGGCCGCCTCGGGCGCGTCGGCGGGCATCGCCGAGGTGAACACCCCGGCCAGCACGCTGCCCAGGATGGCGATGCTCATGGCCATGCCGACCTGCTGCACGGTGTCGTTCAGCGCGGAGCCGACCCCCGCGTGCTCCATGGGGATGGCCCCCATCAGCGACGCGTAGGCCGCGGGCCCGGCGAGGCCGCCACCGACGCCCATGATCAGCAGCGCGGTGAGCACCGCGACGTAGCCGGTGGTCGTGGCGAGCACCACGAAACCGCCGCACATGACCACCAGCCCTGTGGAGATCAGCACCCGGTTGCTGGCCTTCTTGCCCAGTCCGGCGCCGACCACGTTGAAGACGGTCGCGGCGATGGCGTACGGCAGCAGCGCCAGACCGGCCTGCATGGGCCCGTAACCGAGCACGAACTGCAGATACTGCGTCAGCATCAGCATCACGGCGCCGGCCCCGAACGACATCAGCAGGATCGAGAACGACGCCCCGCTGAAGTTGCGGTTCCTGAACAGTTCGAGCGGCAGCATCGGGTGGTCCGACCGCCGCTCCCAGATCACGAACGCGCCGAGCGCGACCACGGCGATGGCGATGCCGACCGGGTTCCACTCGCGCTCGATGATGACATAGACGGCCGAGGTCAGGCCGATGATCGACAGCACCACGCCCACCGGGTCGATCTTCCGGCCCGCGCTGCGGGTCTCCGGCATCAGTGTCACGGCGGCGACGACCGCGATCAGCGCGATGGGGATGTTCAGCAGGAAGACCGAGCCCCACCAGTAGTGGTCGAGCAGGAAGCCGCCCAGCGTGGGGCCCGCGATCACCCCCACCATGGCGACGGCGCTCCACGCGGCCATGGCCTTGCGCCGCTCCTCCTCGTCGAAGACGGTCATCAGGATGGACAGTGTCGAGGGCATCAGCAGCGACCCGCCGATGCCCATGAGGGCCCGCGACCCGATCACCTGCCACGGCTCGGACGACAGCACCGCCAGCAGCGACGCGCCGCCGAAGAAGAGCAGGCCGATGATCAGGAACCGCCGGCGCCCGAACCGGTCGGACAGACTGCCCGCGGTTAACAGCAGACCGGCGTAGGCCAGCACGTAGGCGTCAATGATCCATTGGATGTCGCCGGGGCTCGCGCCCAGATCCTTGATCAGTTTGGGGATGGCCAGGTTGAGGACAGTGTTGTCGACGACCAGGACCAGGAGTGACAGACAGAGGACGCCGAGAATCCACCAACGACGGGGATCTCGCACAGTGTTCGATTCCACTCGCACACTGTACGACAAGCCTCGTACAGTGTGCGAGTGGAATTATCCTGGAGGCGTGACCAGCAAGCAGTACAACTCCGTGTGGTTCCGCGAGCCGCGCAAGCCGGCCAGCCCCGGCCCCGGTCGCAGCCGCGCAGAGATCGTCGCGGCCGCCATAGAGCTGCTCGACGACGAGGGCCTGGCCGGGCTGAGCATGCGCAAGCTGGGGGCGAAGCTCGGCGCGGGGGCGACCAGCCTCTACTGGTACGTGGCCAACAAGGACGAGCTGCTGGAGCTGGTCTACGACGAGATCTGGGGCGAGATGATGGCGCCTGACCCCGAGGAGGTGGGCTGGCGGGACGCCGCCTCGGTCATGGCCCACAGCATGCGCCAGGTGATCCTGCGGCATCGGTGGTCGGCCGACCTCATCGGCCGTCTGCCGGCGCTGGGGCCCAACGCGCTCATGATCTCCGACCAGACGCGCAAGACGTTCAAGCTGGCCGGATTCACCGGAGCGGACATCGACTACGCCAACGCGACGCTCACCGCCTTCGTGTTCGGCATGACGATCCCCGAGGTCGCCTGGGACACCGCGATGGCGGGCTACGACTACGACGGGGACGAGCTCCGCCAGACCGTCGCCAAGGCCGCGGCCGACTACCCCGACCTCTCGGACGCGATCAACACCGCCAACTACGAGGATCCCCGCGCGATGCGCGAGCTGTGCTTCGACTTCGGCCTCGTGTCGGTGCTCGACGGCCTTGAGAGGCGGCTGGTGACGTAGCAGGATCCCGAACATGAGCGATTTCCGTGCCGCACGTGACCTCCTCCTCGAAGCCGACTATCCGACGGCTCGCCGCGAGTTCCGCTGGCCGGAGCTGACGGACTTCAACTGGGCGCTCGACTGGTTCGACGGCGTCCTGGCCGCCGAGACCCCCGACGCGGTCGCGCTGAAGATCGTCGGCAAGGTCACCTACACCTTCGCCGAGCTGTCCGCCCGCTCCAACCAGGTGGCCAACTGGCTGCGCGAGCAGGGCGTACGACGGGGCGACCGGATCCTGCTCATGCTGGGCAACCAGGCCGAGCTATGGGAGTCGCTGCTGGCGGCCATGAAGCTGGGCGCGGTGATCATCCCGGCCACGACACTGCTGACCGCCAAGGACATAGTCGAGCGCGTCGAACGCGGCGGCGTCTCCCATGTGATCGCGAACGCCTCAGACGCGGGCAAGTTCGACGACGGCGGCTACACCAGGATCGCGGTCGGCGACGCCTACGGCTGGCTGCCCTACGCCGAGACCCGCGAGGCGGCCGCGGACTTCTCCCCCGACGGGCCGACCCGGGCCGGCGACACGCTGCTGCTCTACTTCACCTCGGGCACGACCTCGCAGCCCAAGCTGGTCGAGCACACGCACGCCTCCTATCCGGCGGGCCACCTGTCGACCATGTTCTGGATCGGGCTCAGGCCCGGCGACGTGCACCTCAACGTGTCCTCGCCCGGCTGGGCCAAGCACGCGTGGAGCAACGTGTTCGCGCCGTGGAACGCGGGCGCCACCGTGCTGATCCACGACTACCAGCGCTTCTCCGCCGTCGCCCTGCTGGAGGTGCTGCGCGACGAGCGGGTCACCACATTCTGCGCGCCGCCCACCGTGTGGCGGATGCTCATCCAGGAGGACCTGGCGGCCTGGCGGCTGCCCCTGCGTACGGCCGTCGCGGCGGGCGAGCCGCTCAACCCGGAGATCATCGACCAGGTCGCCAAGGCATGGGGGCTGACGATCAGGGACGGCTACGGCCAGACCGAGACCACCGCCCAGGTGGGCAACGTACCCGATGAGCCGGTCAAGCCGGGGTCGATGGGCCGGCCGCTGCCCGGCTACGACGTCGTGCTGCTCGACCCGATCACCGGCGAGGTGGGCGACGACGGCGAGATCTGCCTGCCGCTGACCGACCGCCCCCTCGGCCTCATGTCCGGATATGTCGGTGGATCTAGTGAGGCGATGCGGGGCGGCTACTACCACACGGGCGACGTCGCGACCCGTGACGGAGACGGCTACATCACCTACGTCGGCAGGACCGACGACGTCTTCAAGGCCTCCGACTACCGCATCTCACCCTTCGAGCTGGAGAGCGTCCTCCTGGAGCATGAGGCCGTCGCGGAGGCGGCCGTGGTGCCCGCGCCCGATCCGGTGCGGCTGGCCGTACCCAAGGCTTACGTGACGCTGGCGCCCGGGTTCGAGGCGGACGAGGCGACGGCCCGCTCCATCTTCGAGCACTCGCGGCGCGAACTGGCGCCGTACAAGCGCGTGCGCAGGCTGGAGTTCGGTGAGTTGCCCAAGACCATCTCCGGCAAGATCCGGAGAGTGGAGTTGCGGGAGCGGGCGGCCGCCCAGGAGTTCAGAGAGGACGAACTGGGCTCGTGACCGGCACTCTGTAAATGGGTACCTATCCGATCTTACAGGCTGATCGGCTAGGCTCGGGCGCGTGCTGCCCACCATCGCCGACGTCCTCGCCCTGGACACCGTCCGCCGCGGTAACCCGCGCGTGGTCGCGGGCGGCGACCGGCTGGACACCAAGGTGCGGTGGGTGCACGTCGGCGAGATCGTCGACATCGCCCACCTGCTCCGTGGCGGGGAGCTGGTGCTCACCACGGGAGTGGCGCTGCCCGAGGACCCGGAGAAGCTCGCCGACTACATCGGCGAGCTGTCCGCCGTCGGCGCCTCCGGGCTGATCGTCGAGCTGGGCCGCCGGTTCGTCCGCGAACTGCCCCGCGCGGTGGTCAAGACGGCGGAGGAGCACGGGCTGCCGCTGATCGTGCTGACCCGCGAGACGCCGTTCGTGCAGATCACCGAGTCCGTACACGAGCGGATCATCGACATCCAGCTGGAGGAGCTGCGCGCCTCCGAGCAGCTGCACGAGGTCTTCACCGAGCTGTCCGTGGAGGGCGCCTCGCCCGCCGAGGTGCTCGTCCAGGTGGCCCGGCTGTCCAGCCGCCCGGTCCTGCTGGAGAACCTCGCCCACCAGGTGCTGGCCTGCGAGTCCGCGGGCCGCGACGCCGGCGCGCTGCTGGCCGGCTGGGAGAGCAGGTCACGCGCGGTCGCACCGGCCGAGCGGACCGCCTACGACGCCGCCTCCGGCTGGCTGGTCACCACGGTCGGCGCGCGCGGACAGGACTGGGGGCGGCTGATCCTGATCTGCGAGCGCCCGCCGTCGCCCCGCGACCTGGTGCTCGCCGAGCGCGCCGCCACCACGCTCGCCCTGGGCCGCCTGCTCGAACGCCACCAGGAGTCCCTCGAACGCCAGGCGCACGGCACGATCATCACCGGCATCCTCACCCACGCCTACGCCGATCCGGACGAGGCCGCCGCCCGCGCCCGCGCCGTGGGCGTGCCGCTCACCGGGCGCAAGCTGGTCAGCGTCGTCATCCGGCCGACCGAGCCCGTCGAGCAGGCGCTCGACGGGCAGGCGCAGCTCGGCGAGCTGGCCGAGGCCACCGCCGCCGCCTGCCGCGACGCCCGGCTGCCCGCCCTCGTGGGCGCGCTCGACCAGGACCGCGTCGGCGTCCTGCTCCCCCTGCCCCCACGCTCGGGCGCCGAGCCCGCGCTGACGGCGCTCGCCGATCGGCTGCGCGTCCTGTGGAAGCCCGGCGCCGCGTTCGTCCTGGCCTCGGGCTCGGTGGTGGAGTCGATCAGGGACGTACGCCGCAGCTTCCTCGAAGCCGAGCAGGTGGCCGACGTGGCCGTCCGGCAGCCCGACGGCCGGGCCTTCTACCGGCTGCCCGACCTGCGCCTGCGCGGGCTGCTCCACCTGCTGCGCGACGACGCCAGGCTGCAGACGTTCGCCGAGCGGGAGCTCGGACCGCTGCTGGCGCACGACGCGCAGCGGGGCGGCGACCTGGCCCGCATCCTGCGCATCTACCTGGACGCGGGGCGCAACAAGGCGGTGGCCGCCCAGAAGGCCCACCTGTCCAGGCCCGCCTTCTACGACCGGCTGCGCCGCCTCGAACGCATCCTCGACACCGACCTGGACGACGTCGAGTCGTGCCTGTCCCTGCACGTGGCGCTGCTGGCGCTGGAGTCGTTCCGCCGGGACAGCAGATAACATTTCGGCTTACCGTCGCGATGTGCCCTTATTCGGTAATCCCCTGGAAGCGGCGGCGCACCGCCTGTCGATCCTGCCCCCGATGCTCGACTACTTCGGCGTCATGGGCCTGCACGCGCTGATCGCGGGGATGCGGCTCGGCCTCTTCGACGCCCTGCGCGGCGGCCCCGCGACCGCCGCCGACCTCGCGGGCTCGCTCGGCCTGAACCCGCACGCGACGGACGTGCTGCTGCGCGGGCTGGCCGGCCTCGGCTACCTGCGCGCCAGACGCGGCCGCTACCGGCTGACCCGCACGGCGCGCGTCTGGCTCACCGCCGACTCCCCCGCCTGCCTGGTCGAGGGCCTGTACTTCTGGGAGCGTACCGCCTGCGTGATCTGGCCCCAGCTCGAACGGACCGTACGTGACGGATCGCCCATCACCTCGCTGTACGCGCTGACGGAGAGCGAGCCCGAGCTGTCGCGCTCGTTCCAGGCGTGGACCGCCGCCGTGGCCGGCCGCCAGGCTCCCGCCATCGCGGCCGCCATCCCGGTCCCCGCGGGCGCCACGCGGATGCTGGACGTGGGCGGCGGCCATGCCCTTTACAGCGTAGAGCTGCTGCGACGGCACCCGGGACTGCGCGGCACGGTGATCGACCTGCCCGAGGCCCTCGCCTCGGCGGCGGCCCACCCCCGGCTGACGCTGCGGGCCGGCTCGTTCCTCGACGAGGACCTGGGCGGCGGGTACGACGTGATCCTGCTGTTCAACGTCATGCACTGTCTGAACGACCAGGAGGTGGGCACCCTGCTGGGGCGGCTGGCCAAGGCGCTCAACCCCGGCGGCACGATCGCGATCGGCGACCAGTTCGGTGACAGCCTCATGCCGGGCCGGGCCAGCCGCACCCTGCTCCACCTGCTCCACCTCAACTACCTGGTGGCGGGCGGCGGCCGGATACGTGACTACAAGGAAGTGGCCCGCCTGCTCAGGGCGGCCGGATTCACCAGACCGCGGCATCGCCGCCCCCTGAGATCCCCGGCCACCGAACTGGCCATCGCCAGAGGGCCGCGCTAAAAACCACGCTAAACCCCTCGCCTAGAAGCCCATCGCCGCTCGTACCTCCCCGAGGGTGACGATCGCCCGCTCACGGGCGCGCTCGTTGCCGTCCATCAGCACCTGCCTGGCATCGGCCGCCGAGTGCTCAAGGCGACGCTTCCTCATCGGGCGCAGGAACTCGTTGACCGCCTCCGTGACCAGCCGTTTCAGCGCGGCAGCCCCGCCGTTCCCGATCTCGTCGGCGATGGACTCGGGCGCGCGGCCGAGGCAGAGGCCGGCCAAGGTGAGCAGGTTCGCCACCTCCGGCCGGTTCGCCTCGTCGAAGGTGATGAGCCGCTCGGAGTCGGTACGGGCCGCGCGGATCAGCGCCGCCGTCTCGTCCTCGGTGGCGGACAGGGCTATCGCGTTGCCCCGGCTCTTGCTCATCTTGCCGCCGTCGAGGCCCTTGAGCAGCGGCCGCGCGCCCATCATCGCCTCCGGCACCGGGAAGACGGGCCCGTAGCGCTCGTTGAAGCGCCGCGCCACCAGCCGTGTCACCTCGACGTGCGGCAGCTGGTCCTTGCCGACCGGCACCAGCGTGCCCTTGCAGAACAGGATGTCGGCCGCCTGATGCACCGGGTAGGTGAACATCAGGCCGTTGACCGCCTGCTGCGTACTGTGCGCGATCTCGTCCTTGACGGTGGGGTTGCGGCTCAATTCGGCCACGGACACCAGGCTGAGGAAGGGCAGCAGCAGCTGGTTCAGCTCAGGGATCGCGCTGTGCTGGAAGATCGTCACCTTCGCGGGGTCGAGCCCGATGGCGAGATAGTCGAGGACCAAGCTGGTGATGTTCTGCTGGATCGCGCCGGGAAGATCCCGATCGGTGATCACCTGATAGTCGGCGACCAGCACGTACATCGGGTGGACGTCCTGCAGGGCGACGCGGTTGGCCAGCGTGCCGAAGTAGTGGCCCAGGTGGAGCGGCCCTGTCGGGCGGTCTCCGGTGAGCACGACGTGGTCCATCATGGGTTCCTTTCTTCAGGTCATGCCGTCCTGAAGAAGAACCCACGCGCCGGGCCCGTCCTGAGGACGGCCCGAGCATGCGGAGATCAGCGGCCGTCTGTCGGCCGCCACCACATGCTGATGCGTGTCATGCGCTCCATTGTAGTTGCAGGGGTAGGCGCAAGCCGCACAGAACCCAGAAGCTGTGCGGCTTGCGCCGGCTCGTAGTCACTCGTGAGGATCGCGCGTCACGACGGGGCGGGTCCGGTCGTCGGGATACATCACCCATCCGCGCGGACGGGTGACGAACGCGCCCAGGATGAACCCCAGAACCACGCTCGCGATGATCACAAGGAGGATGTTCAGCCCCATCACGGCTGCCTCTCGGACTGGTACGCCGCTCGGTCGCGGCCTACCGCACGGTAACGCCGCGCCCACAGTGCGCGCAGGAAAATCCCCCGAGGGATGTCAATCTTGTAACCTCTCAGACCGTTTAGCGTGTTTCCCCGCCTCCGCCACCATGATCTCGCCAGGATGGGTCGGTCCCTTTGCCCGCCCTCTGGAGTTTTCATGTCTCGACGCACCCTCGCCGTCGGCTTCTCGCTAGCCACGGTCCTCACGGCGACGGCTGTCCCCAGCGCAGCCGCCGAGCAGGTTTCGGTCTCGTTCCCCTCGGCCAAGTTCCCGCTGGGCGTGCCGGCCGTACCGGCCAAGACGATGACCAGCGTGGCGCCGGGCATCGACCTCTGGAACGTGAAGGCGGGCAAGGCGACCGACGGCTTCACCGTCACGGTCCTGATGCCGAGCGGCCGCGACTACGGCATGCAGCAGACGGCCGAGGCCAAGGTCGCCGAGGTCGAGGCCACGGGCGAGACGGCCAGCCTGCAGAAGGTCGTCCGGCCGAAGGTCGCCGACGCCGACGCCCAGACCGTCTACATGGTGCGGGTCGGCCTCTGGAAGTTTGAGGAGAAGGACAAGGCCGCCGAGACGGCCAAGAAGCTCAAGGACGCCGGTCTGAAGGTCAGGGTCGACTACGTCGGCGACGACGGCATGAAGACCACCGGGCCCTGGGACGTCAAGGTGGTCATGATCGACGCCAGGAAGTTCCGCGGCTCGTACAGCTCCACGCTCGGCACCAGCGTCGCCGCCCGCGAGACCGTCTCCTCGATGGCCAAGGCCAACAAGGCACTCGCGGCCGTGAACGGCGGCTTCTTCAACATCCACACCGCCAAGAACCTGCGCGGCGAGCCGGTCGGCATCTCGGTGGTCGGCGGCAGACTGCTCAGCGAGGCCGTACCGGGCCGCTCGGCCGTCGTGCTCAAGGGCCGTACGGCCCGCATCACCGAGCTCAAGTCGACCGTGACCGCGATCGCGCAGGACGGCCAGAAACTGGTGGTCAACGGCGTCAACCGCGCCGCGGCAGCGGACGAGCTGATCCTCTACACCGCGGAGTACGGCGCCAAGACGCCCACGGACAACGGCGCCGACGCCGTACTCGACGCCAACGACAAGGTCGTGGCACTACGCGCGCCGGGCGCCGAGGTACCGGCCGGCTCCCGGGTCCTGCACGGCTCCGCCGGAATCGCCGCCGAATGGCTGAACGCGCACGCGGCGGAAGGCGGAACCGTCAAGATCGACACCAAGGTCGTGGACGTACGGGCGGGCAAGGCACTCAAGCTGACCCCCGACCTCAGCGTGATCGGCGGCAACGTCGGCCTGGTCAGGAACGGGCACGTCAAGATCACCGCCAAGCGTGACGGCCACGACTCCGTGAACATGATCCTCCGCCGCCACCCGCGCACGCTGCTGGGCACCACCCGCAACGGCAGCCTGATCCTGGCGACCATCGACGGCCGGCAGCCCGGCGTGTCGGTGGGGGCCAACTTCATCGAGGCGGCCCAGTTCATGCGCTGGCTGGGCGCCAACCAGGCGGTCAACCTGGATGGTGGCGGCTCCACCGCGATGGTGGTGGGCAACAAGCTGGTCAACCGCCCGTCCGACGGGGTGGAGCGCGGCGTCGGCGACGCCCTACTGATCCTGCCGAAGTAACCACCCGCTCGCCCCCGAACGGGACCCCTTCCGGGACGGACCGCCCACCCCCCGGAAGGGGATATCCCACCCAGGGACCCCAACCACCACGGACCGCCCCTTCCGCTCCCCCGGAAGGGGAATCCCTCCCCAGGGCCCCACCCACGACGGACCGTCCTCCTCCGCCCCCCGGAAGCGGGAATCCCACCTGAGGGCCCCAACCACGACGGACCGTCTCTTCCATTCCCCGAAGGGGGTATTCCTCCGAGGGACCCCAGCCACGACGAACGGCCACAGGGCTCGAGACGGTCGCGTGACGGACCACCCGGCGAACCAGTGGTCACCGGCACCAGCCAGGCAAACGCGACCCGGCCAGGTGAGCGCGAGCTAAGCTGCGCCCACCCAGATCACCAGCGAGCCAGGCAACGGCCCTTCAGCGTCCCGCGACCCATCAGCCCGCCGCACGCTCCACCAGAGGCCGCCGACGCCGAGCGGGGTCCGACAGCGTCGCCGGGGTCCAAGCGCCGTCCGGGTGGTAGACGTTGGTCCCCGGGGGCACAATCTCGTCGATCCGATCAAGAACCGCGTCGTCGAGCGTAAGCGAGGCCCCCTTCAGCAACGACTCCAGCTGCTCCATGGTCCTCGGCCCAGTGATCACCGACGTGACCCCAGGATGCGCCGCACAGAAGGCCACGGCAAGCTCAGGCAGCGAGCACCCGAGACCGTCCGCGACCTCGGCCAGCTCCTCCACCGCGTCGAACTTGGCCACGTTCCCGGGGATCGAGGGGTCGAACCGGGCCGGCGTGAGCGAGGCACGACCGGTGGTGAGATCGACGGCCTGCCCCTTCCTGTACTTGCCACTCAGGAAGCCGGACGCGAGCGGGCTCCAGGTCAGCACCCCCATCCCGAGGCGCTGACAGACCGGCAGCACCGAGGCCTCGATCCCCCGGGCGAGCAGCGAATAGGGCGGCTGCTCGGTCCTGAACCTCTGAAGGCCACGGCGCTCGGCGACGTGATACGCCTCGACGATCTCGTCGGCTGGAAAGGTCGAGCAGCCGAAGGCGCGGATCTTCCCCGCGCGTACCAGGTCGGTCAGCGCGGAGAGCGTCTCTTCGATGTCGGTCGTGTGGTCGGGACGATGCACCTGGTAGAGGTCGATCCAGTCGGTCCGCAGACGCCGCAGGCTCTCCTCGACCTCCTTGACGATCCAGCGCCGCGAATTGCCGCCCCGGTTGCGGCCCTCCCCCATGGGAAAGTGCACCTTGGTGGCGAGCACGACCTCGTCGCGGCGTCCCTCGAGCGCCTTGCCGACGATCTCCTCGGACTCACCCGCGGAGTACATGTCCGCGGTGTCGATGAAGTTGATCCCCCGGTCGAGCGCGGCATGAATGATGCGGACACACTCATCGTGGTCCTTGTTGCCGACAGCCCCGAACATCATCGCGCCGAGACAGTGGACGCTTACTTCTATGCCGGTGCCGCCGAGAGTGCGGTAACGCATGGTCATGCCCGGCATCCTAGGATCTGGAGTCGACTCTAGATCAAGCCCTAACCTGTACGACATGCCGGATATTTTGAGCATTGGGCAGGTCGCGGAGCGGACCGGGTTGAGCATCCACACGCTGCGCTTCTACGAGCGCGAGGGCATCCTGCACAGTCCGGTGCGCCGCGGGGCCGGCGGGAACCGCGTCTACAGCGAGCAGGACATCGAGTGGCTGACCTTGTGCATGGTCCTGCGCGCCTCCGACATGCCGCTGGCGGCGATCCGCCGCTACACCGAGCTCGTCAGGGAGGGCGCGGGGAACGAGGCGGAACGACTCGCCCTGCTGAGACGGCACCGCGAGTATCTGATCACCCAGATGGCGAACCTCAACGAGTGCATGGACCTGATCAACTACAAGGTCGGGGTGTACGAGGACCTCATCGACGAGGGCGCGGCCGACCACTCGTGCAACAGGGAAGCTCTCCCGGCGGACGAAGGGCCAGGCTAGGGCACTATTGAGGAATCTCGGCACCCGACGGCAGGCCGTCCGCGACATAGGCGTCGTAGTGCTCACGCCACGACTCGGCGCTCTTGCCGTGCGGCCCGTCGGCCGGCTGCCCGGCCACGACCTTGTCCAGCTCGGCCAGGCAGACCGCCCATCCCGCCGCGTTGCGCGCCGCCGCGTCCTGCGCCTGGATCACGTTGACCAGCGTGAACGTACACCCACCAGCACCGTCCGGCGCCAACTCCAGCCGCAACTCGTCACCGCCCCACGTGAAAGCGAAGCGCCGCGGCGGATCCCAGGCCAGGATGGTGCCGGTGATGCTGTCCATATGCGGGTCGCCGGAGAACTCGATCTTCCCGCCTTCCCGCGCGTCCATCGTCACGTTCTGCGGGAACCAGTGAGTCAGCTCGCCCGGCTCGGTCACCGCCCGCCACACCCGCTCGATCGGGTGGGGGTACGTGCGCTGGAAGCGTACGGCCGGCCGGCCGTCGATCTCGACGTATGTTCCGCGGTCCATCATGACTCCTTGCCTATGTCTGCGCCTGTGCCCATCTCATCGAGGTGGCGCCCGAGGGTGTCGAGCCGGTCGTTCCAGAGCCGCCGGTACGGGGCCAGCCACTGATCGAGCTCGGCGATCGGCTCCAGATCGATCGCGTAGATGCGACGCTGCGCGTCCTTGCGCACCCGGACCAGCCCCGCCGCCCGGAGCACCCGGAGATGCTTGGACGCGGTCGGCTGGGTGACACCGAGCTCGTCGACCAGCTCCGTGACCGATCGATCACGCTCACGCAGCAGATCGAGCACCGCTCGCCGATGGGGATCCACGAGAGCCGCCCAGATCACATCGCTCATACCGCCCAACATACCTCAAGGCGTATGTACGCATCAAGGCATGTAGCACTAACGCGGGTCGGGGAGGCTCTTCCTACCCACGTCCAGAAACCGAGCGACCAGCGGATTCGCATCATCCCGCCGCCAGCACATGGCCACCGTGGTCCGCGCGCTGTCCGGCTCGATCCGGCGATAGACCACCCCCTTGAGCCTGATCCGCCGCACGCTCGCCGGGGCAAGGGACACCCCGAGCCCCGCCTCGACCAGCGCGGAGACCGTCGCCCACTCCACCGCGTACTGACCGATACGCGGCTCGAACCCCACCGACCGGCACAGACCCACAATCCGATCGTGAACCGTCGGCCCCGCGTCCCGGTTCAGCAGCACGAACGGCTCCTCCGCCAGCGCCGCGACAGGAACCACCCGCCGATCGGCAAGAACATGACCAACCGGCAGAACCACCACGAACTCCTCCGAGAGCACAACCTCGGCGGCCAGCCCCGGATCGTCAGGCGGCTCCCGCAGGAGCCCGACGTCGATCGAACGCTCAAGGAGCGCGGCCACCTGCGGCGCCGTCGTCATCTCCCTGATCTCCATCTCGACCCCGGGATAGCGATCCCGATAGGCCCGCAGCATCCCCGGCAGGATCGTCAACGCCAGCGACGCCGCGAACCCGACCCGAATGCGCCCGGCCTCTCCCCCACCGACGCGCCGCGCCGCCTCCAGCCCGTCCGCTATCTCGCCGAGCGCACGCCGAGCGGCAGGCAGCAGTTCGTGCCCCGCCGACGTCAGAACGACCCCACTAGCCCTTCGCTCGAACAGCGGATGCCCCACTCTCTCCTCCAGCCGCCTGATCTGCTGGCTCAAGGGCGGCTGCGCGACACCCAGTCGTACGGCGGCCCGCCCGAAGTGCAGTTCCTCGGCCAGAACGGCGAACGCGTAGAGCTGATGCAGCGCAAGTTGAGGGCGTTCCATACGCGCAGAGATATCACATCATTCGCTGAAACGTCTTAGACGTATCACAGCAGTTCCCCTACGGTTCGGCGTATGACAGAAGCAAGACGCGCGATCTTCAGCGGCTCCACCTTCGAGGAGCAGATCGGATATGCCCGAGCCGTGGTGGACGGCGACTGGGTCCACGTCTCGGGGACCACCGGGTTCGACTATGCAACCATGACGATCTCCGACGACGTGGTCGAACAGGCCGAACAGTGCCTGCGCAACGTCGGGACCGCGCTGACGGACGCAGGCTGTACGTTCGCCGACGTCGTCCGGGTCCGCTACCTGCTGCCCGACCGGGAGGACTTCGAGCCGTGCTGGCCGACCCTCCGCCGCTACTTCGGCGAGATCCGCCCGGCGGCGACGATGCTCGTGTGCGGCCTGTCCGATCCCCGCATGCGCTTCGAGATCGAGGTGTACGCACGACTCCGCCGAGCGGTTTCGGTGTGAGCGGGCACAACTCCGCCTAGCAGTTGCGGTATGAGCGGGCACGACTCCGCGGCGCGGTACCAGTGCGGGCCACACGGTTCCGCCAGTCCGGTACCAGCGTGAGCGAACACGTGGCTCCACCAGGTCGGTTTCAGCGTGCGGCTCCGTCGGGCCCGAATCCCGTGAGAGCGCAGACGCGGCTCCGCCAAGCTGGTTCTTATAGGAGCGCATGCGCGAATCCCCGCCCTTGATCACCACCCCCAGTGCCGCTCCCTTCCACTATTTCCCTTATTTCCCTGCACCCGCGAAACCGCGTCCGAGTCGCCCGAGCACGGCACCCCGGGACCGCACAAGGGGAGGCCACGAGGGGCGGCCACACGTGTGGAGAAGGAAAAGGCGGGACACATTGGCGGCAGCTGGCCATAGCGTGGCCGCCACTGCCGCAAGCTTGCGGACAAGCCGTACAAGCCGTACATGTAGGCGTGCAGGCAGCCGTACAAGCAGAGGGGCCGACCCGGATGTACCAGGTCGGCCCTCTCAGTCGCACATTCACACCACGGCGCATCTCAAAGCACGACCAGCTCACAGCACGGGCGCAGTTCACAGCACGGCACACCTGATCCGGACAGGGACGCGAGCCGACCAGCGCCCCGACATCGTGTCGTACGCGTACGCGTCGGCGTTGTGGCGTACGCGTCGGCGTTGGCGTAGGCCGGGGCCGGAGCAGTCGAACCTACCGGTCTTCTAGCCGAAGCTGCCCCCCGCGGAATCGCTGTTGGAGTTGGCGGTCGACGCTGCCGTTCCAGTACACCGCGTCAACGCGAAAAGAAGCCCAACGCACAACGCGCAAAACCCCGCAGCGCGCGAGACCCCGCAGCGCGCGAGACCCCGTAACGCGTGAGGCCCCTGAAACGCGGAAAAGGGCCCCACACGTGTGCGTGGAGCCCTTCCCCGTCATCAAAGATTGTCCGGCGGTGACCTACTCTCCCACACCCTCCCGAGTGCAGTACCATCGGCGCTGGGAAGCTTAACTTCCGGGTTCGGAATGTAACCGGGTGTTTCCTTCCCGCCATAACCGCCGTAACCCTATGAAACTGTCAAACACAACCAACCAACCAGCCTGTGTTTGTTGTTTCAGAATCACATAGTGGACGCGAGCAAGTATGCTTTGTGGTCAAGTCCTCGGCCTATTAGTACCGGTCAGCTCCACACGTTACCGTGCTTCCACCTCCGGCCTATCAACCCGGTCGTCTACCGGGAG